>NZ_JBYTDC010000001.1:1243798-1314226 GCF_058790875.1 Sphingopyxis sp. EU05-FHT14B03 | reverse complement strand
GCGCGCAGGCGATCTCGGAAAATGCCACGTCGCTGGGCGCCATCGCGTCGGCGGAGGGCGAAAATGCCACCGCGATCGGGTTCAACACCAAGACGCGGCAGCAATCGACGTCGGTCGGCGCCAATGCGCTGTCGGGCTTCAACTCGGTGGCGACGGGCTATGATTCGCTCGCCTTTTTGAACGCGGTGGCGGTCGGCAGCGGCGCGGGGGCTGGCAATCAGGGCACCGCCCTCGGCACCAGCGCGCGCGCCACCGGCAATCTCAACGCGACCGCCATCGGGACGGGCGCACAGGCGACCGCCGAGGAATCGAGCGCGCTGGGCGCCTATTCGGTCGCCAGCGCCGACGACGCGACGGCGGTGGGCGTCTTTGCGAATGCGACCGGCGTCAACAGCGTCGCGCTCGGTCGCGGTTCGCTCGCCGACCGGACCAACAGCGTGTCGGTCGGCACGGTGGGCGGCGAACGCCAGCTGACCAACCTTGCCGCCGGGACCGCCGCGACCGATGGGGTCAATCTGGCGCAGCTCGACGCGGCCATCGCGGGGGTCGTCGCGGGCAATAATCCCTACGTCGGGGTGAACAGCTCGGGGCCGGCGGCGCAGGCGACGGGCGACGACAGCTTCGCGGCGGGCGGCGGGGCGCAGGCGCAGGCCAACGGATCGACCGCGATCGGGTCGGGCGCCATCGCCAAGGACGGCAAGGCGACCTCGATCGGTTTCGAAAATACGGCATCGGGCGACGGCGCGGTGGCGATCGGCGATCCGAACACGGCCACCGGCACCGGCGCGGTCGCGATCGGCGCGGACAATACGGCGACCGGCACCGCCGCGATCGCGCTCGGCAATCTGAGCACCGCGACGGGCAATTCGGCGATCGCGATGGGCGACCAGGCGGCGGCTTCGTCCGACGGCAATGTCGCGATCGGCGGGCTGTCGCAGGCGACGGCGGCCGACACGATCGCGATCGGCCCCGACAGCCGCGCGACCGCCGTCCATGCCATCGCGATCGGCGCCCTCAGCCGCGCCGCCGCCATGGATGCGGTTGCGCTCGGCTGGGGGGCCCGCGCGACGGGGATCGGCGCGACCGCGACGGGTACTTTTGCCGAGGCGAGCGGCGAGCGCAGCACAGCGACCGGGCGCGACAGCATCGCGAGCGGGGTGGGGTCGACGACGACGGGCAACCTCAGCCGCGCGACCGGCCTGAACAGCACCGCGACCGGCATCGGCGCGCAGGCGACGGCGGAGAGCAGCAGCGCCACGGGTTCGGGCGCGCTGGCCAGCGGAGCATTTTCGACCGCGACGGGCAGCTTTACCGAGGCTTCGGGAGGCCGCAGCACCGCGACCGGCGATTTTGCGCACGCGACGGCGCTGCAATCGACGGCGAGCGGTGCGGGCAGCCAGGCAACGATGATGGATGCCACCGCCACCGGCTTCGTCAGCGTCGCGTCGGGGGTCGGCGCGACCGCCACCGGCACCTTTGCGCAGGCGACCGCCGAGCGCGCCACCGCGACGGGCCGCGACAGCATCGCCAGCGGGATCGGGTCGACGACGACGGGCAATCTCAGCCGTGCGACCGGGCTCAACAGCACCGCGACAGGCGTCGGCGCGCAGGCCAATGGCGACAACAGTAGCGCCACCGGCGTCGGTTCGCTGGCCAGCGGCGTCTTTTCGACGGCAACGGGCAGTTTCACCGAGGCAGCAGGCGGACGCAGCACCGCCACCGGCGACTTCGCGCACGCGACCGGCCTGCAATCGACCGCAACCGGAGCCGGCAGCACGGCATTGGCGATGGACGCCACGGCAACCGGCTTCATCTCCCAAGCCAGCGCGGAGGGCGCGACCGCCACGGGCACCTTCGCCCGCGCCCAGGGGTTCCAAAGCACGGCACTGGGCCGCGACAGCCTGGCGAGCACCGATTTGTCGACCGCCTTGGGCAGCGATGCCCAGGCCACCGCGCTGAACAGCGTGGCGCTGGGCAGCTTCTCGGTCGCCGACCGCGCCAACACGGTGTCGGTGGGCGCGGCGGGGAACGAACGGATCATCGCCAATGTCGGCGCTGGCACCGCGGCGACCGATGCGGTCAACCTGGGCCAGCTCAACGCGGGCCTGGCGGGTGTGGCAGCCGGCGCCAATCCCTATGTCGCCTTCAACAGCAGCGGCGCCGCGGCGCAGGCGCTCAGCGACGGAGCGACGGCGATCGGTGCCGGAGCGATCGCCAAGGACGGCAAGGCGACCTCGGTCGGAACGGGCAATATCGCCTCGGGCGACGGCGCGGTGGCGATCGGCGATCCGAACACCGCGACCGGCACCGGCGCGGTCGCGATCGGTGCCGACAATAGTGCGACGGGCACGGGCGCGATTGCGCTCGGCAACCTCAGCGTCGCCAATGGCGAGAGCGCGATCGCGCTGGGCGATCAGGCCGAGGCGTCGTCGACCGGCAACGTCGCGATCGGCGACGAAGCGAAAGCGACGCTGGGCGGCAGCGTCGCGCTCGGCGCCGGGGCCGAATCGACCGGCGGTTTCAGCACCGCGATCGGCCAGCTCAGTACCGCGAGCGGGCAATTCTCGACCGCGATCGGACGGCGCGCCGACGCGAGCGGGACGAACAGCGTCGCGATCGGCGATTTCGCCGTCGCCTCGGCCGCCAACAGCTACGCGCTGGGCGGCGACGCCAAGGCGCAAGCGATCGGCAGCGTCGCGCTCGGTTCGGGCTCGATCGCCAATCGCGAGAATAGCGTCTCGGTCGGCACGACCGGGGCGGAGCGCGCGATCACCAATGTCGCGGCGGGCACCGCCGGCACCGACGCGGTCAATCTCGACCAGCTGAATGCGGCGCAGGCGACGGCCGATACCGCGCTCGCCAATGCCGCGACGGCGCAGGGGACGGCGGATACCGCCATTGCCAATGCCGCAGCGGCGCAGACCGCGGCCGCCAGCGCGCAAACGACCGCCAATACAGCGGTGGCCAACGCGGCAGCCGCGCAAGGCACCGCCAATAGTGCGCTCGCCAATGCGGCGACGGCACAGACGACGGCAGATGCTGCGCTGGCCGGCAATGCGGCCAACGCGGTTTCGGCGGCGGCGGCGCAGAGCACCGCCGATACCGCGCTCGCCAACGCCGCCACGGCACAGGGGTCGGCGGATGCTGCACAGGGCACGGCCAACAGCGCTCTCGCCAATGCGGCGACCGCCCAATCGAGCGCGAACGCCGCGCAGGGCACCGCGAACACCGCGCTCGCCAATGCCGCCACCGCGCAAAATGCGGCGATCGCGGCGCAGGGCACCGCGAACACTGCGCTGGTCAACGCCGCGACGGCGCAGGGGACGGCGAATACGGCGCGGCTCGAAGCGGCGGCGGCACAGGGTACGGCCGATACCGCGCGGCTCGAAGCCGCGGCGGCGCAGACCCGCGCCGACGCCGCCTTCGCCAACGCCGATGCGGCGCAGGCGACCGCCGATCAGGCGCTCGCGGCGGGGCAGGCGAATGGTGTCGCAGTGGCGACGGCGCAGGCGACCGCGGATACCGCGCGGACCGAGGCGGCGGCGGCGCAGGCGCAGGCCGACACGGCGCGCGCCAATGCCGCGACGGCGCAGGACCGCGCCGACGCCGCCTTCGCCAATGCCGGGGTAGCGCAGGCGACCGCCACCACCGCGCGCACCGAAGCGGCGGCGGCGCAGCTGACCGCGACGACGGCGCGATCGGAAGCCGCGGCAGCGCAGAGCACCGCGAACACCGCGCTCGCCAACGGCGCCTATTTCCGCGCCAACAGCACCGGACCGGGGCCGCAGGCAACGGGGGTCGACGCGATCGCGGTCGGACCGGGTTCGGTCGCCAGCGGCAACCAGTCGGTTGCGATGGGCGCCAATGCCCGCGCGATCAACGGCCAGGCGGTGGCGATCGGCGCGGGCAATGTCGCATCGGGCAATGGCGCGGTGGCGATCGGCGATCCGAACATCGCGACCGGGACCGGCGCGGTCGCGCTCGGCGCCAACAACAGCGCGATCGGCACCGGGGCGGTGGCGCTGGGCAATGCCAGCAGCGCGACCGGCGACGGGTCGGTGGCGATCGGCAATGGCGCGGTCGCGAGCCGCGCGGGGCAGGTCGCGCTCGGCAATTCGGCGAGCACCTATACGCTCTCGGGCGTCGGGTCGGCGGCGAGCAATGCGGCGCAGAGCGGCACGCTCAGGCTGCTGACCACCGATGCGGCGGGCAATCTCGGCACCTCGGCGCTCGACATCGCGACGCTCGGCGGGCTGCCGAACCGGGTCAACCTGCTCGAACAGCAGACCGCGGCGCTCGACCAGCGCACGCTGGTGCTCGAACGCCATGCGGTGCAGGCGAACGGCGGCATCGCGACCGCGATGGCGATGGGGGGCACGATGATCGTCCCCGACAGCGACGTCTCGGTCTCGTTCAACCTCGCCACCTATCGCGGCGAACAGGGCTTCTCGGGCGCCGCGGTCGTCCGGCTTGCCCCGCGCGTCTATGTCAGCGGCGGCATCGCCGGGTCGACGGTCAAGGGATCGACCGGCGGGCGGGTCGGGGTGGCGTTCGGCTTTTGAATATAATTAGTATACGAACTATTGTGGACTGAACCCGCTTGTTCCATGGTCGCGCGCCGTATCACCGATACGGCGCGCGATTGTTTGTGGGAGCGGGCCTTTGCAGATCATCACCGACGACCGGGCTATCGACGGCGTGACACTCGCCACGCGCATCGACCGCGCCGCGGGAGCGCTCGCCGCGCGCGGGGTGGGGGCGGGCGATTGCGTCGCCATCCTGCTGCGCAACGACATCGCCTTTATCGAGGCGAGCCTCGCGTGCCGGCGGCTCGGTGCTTATTGCGTTCCGGTGAACTGGCATTTTTCGGCCGAGGAAATCCTGTATGTCGTCGCGGATTGCGTCGCGCGGCTGCTGGTCGCGCATGCCGACCTGCTCGCGCGTGTCGCCGATGCGCTGCCCTGCCCGGCGATCGTGGTGCCGGTGCCGCCGGCGATTGCCGCCGCCTATCGGCTGACCCCTCCCGCCGTGGTGGGCGCGGATTGGGACGCGGCGCTCGCGGCGGCCGAGCCCTGGACACTGGCGTCGCCGCCCGCCGCCGAATCGCTGATCTACACCTCGGGCACCAGCGGCCATCCCAAGGGGGTGAAGCGCCAGCCGCCGAAGCCCGAACAGGTCGCGGCGAGCGAGGCGATGCGGTCGCTGATCTATGGCATCGGGCCGGGGGCGCGGGTGATGGTGCCCGCGCCGCTTTATCACACCGCGCCGAACCTGTTCGCGCACCGCGCCGCCGCGCTCGCCGACCTGCTCTTGCTGCCGCCGCGCTTCGACCCGCTGCGGCTGCTCGCCGACATCGAGACTTATGGCATTACCCATCTTTATGCGGTCCCCGCGATGTTCAGCCGGTTGCTCGCGCTGACCGACGAGCAGCGCGGCGCGCACGACCTGTCGTCGCTGCAATTCGTGCTGCACGCGGGCGGGCCGTGCGGGCCCGACGTCAAGGCGCGGATGATCGACTGGCTGGGCCCGGTGATCGAGGAATATTATGGATCGACCGAAGCGGGGCCGATCACCCATGTGGCGAGCGCCGAGTGGTCGGCGCATCCGGGGACGGTGGGCAAGGCGATCCCGGGAGTGGAAATCCGCATCGTCGACGATGCGGGCGAGCCGGTGCCGACGGGTGAGGTCGGCGAGGTGCAGTCGCGCAACGCCGGCTATCCCGACTTCACCTATCTGGGGCGCGAGGCCGACCGCGCCGCGCTCGACCGGGGCGGCTATCTCGCGTCGGGCGATTTGGGCTATCTCGATGCCGACGGGCGGCTGTTCCTGTGCGACCGCAAGCGCGACCTGGTGATCTCGGGCGGCGTCAACATCTACCCCGCCGAGATCGAGGCGGCGCTGCAGACGGTCGAGGGGGTCGCCGACTGCGCGGTGTTCGGTATCCCCGACGCAATCAATGGCGAGGCGTTGCTCGCGGTGGTCGAGCCCGCCGCAGGCGCGGTGCTGACGGCGGAAGGCATCGGCGCCGCGCTGCGCGACCGCATCGCGTCGTACAAGGTGCCCAGGCATATCGAGCTCACCGACGCACTGCCGCGCGAGGAGACGGGGAAGATCCGCAAAAGGCTGTTGCGCGACCCCTATTGGGCCGCGGCGGGGCGGAGCATCTGAGCGCTCGGACGAGCGTGAGCAGGTCAGGCGGGGACGGTGCGCCGGAGCCAGGGAATGAGCAAGGCCTCGACCTCGGCGGCGCGTTCGGCCTGCGTCCAGTGACCGCAACCTTCGAACATATGCGCCTCGAGATCGGGGACGACGTCGCGCATCAGCGGGATCGGGTCGGCGGTGCCGAGCACGAGTGCGGGGTCGCTGCTGCCGCCGATGAACAGCGCGGGGCGGCGGATGACGGGGTCGAAGCGGCCCGCCCAGTCGAAGTCGCGGCCATGGTTGCGATAGCGACCCAGCGCTCCCGCGAAGCCGGTGCGCGCGAAGGTCGCGGAGGCATGCGCGAAATATCCGGGGTCGAGCCATGCCGGGAGCGCGTCGGGGAAGCGTAGCCCGTCGAGCAGTTGGGCGCCGTGCGGTTTGTCGTTCGGCCAGTCGCCGGGCGCGGCGTCGCCCGAAATGCTGTGATAGAAGGCGTGGAGGAAACGCGCCGGATCGGCCTCGAGCTCGGTCTCGGCGACGCCGGGCTCCTGGAAATAGGCCTGGTAGAAAAAGCGCCCCTTGTCGGTGAAGCGGCGTTTGAACATCGCGTCGAACGGCGCGGCGGCGCGGCCGAGCCAGGGGATCGACAATGCGGCGACGGCGCCGAAGCGGTCGGGGCGCGCCATGATGGCGTTCCAGACGATCGAGGCGCCCCAGTCGTGGCCGACCAGCGTCGCCGGCGCGTCGGGGGACAGGGCATCGGCGACCGCGACGAGATCGGCGACGATCGCCTCCATACGATAGGCATCGATCGCTTCGGGGCGGTCGCTGTCGCCATAGCCGCGGACGTCGATCGCGGCGGTGCGATAACCAGCGGCGGCGACCGCCGGGGCGAGCCGGTGCCACGACTGGCGCAGTTCGGGAAAGCCGTGGACAAACAGGACGAGCGGTCCGGAGCCCGCGACGTCGGCGGCGATGCGGACGCCGTCGGGGGCGGTGAAAAGCTGCGGTCTCTGATTCATCGCGTGGATCATTGCCCTAAAGGCTTCGTCATTGCGAGGAGCGAAGCGACGCGGCAATCCAGAGCGTGCGTAACCCGCTCTGGATTGCTTCGCTTCGCTCGCAATGACGACCCATTATCCGAATGGGTTCACCGCCAGGCGGTATCGCCCGGAAGGCCGAGGCGCAAGGCGGCCTGCCATGCGGGCGAGCCCGGGTCCTTGCGCCGGTCGGCGAGCTTGCCCATCGCCTTGACCATGATCCGGTCGCGGGTGCCGAGGTCATGTTCGGGGCCGAGGGCTAGTCGTTCGCGTACCACGGGCGGGAGCAGCGACACCGCGGCGCGCGCCAGCGCCTTGTGCAGGAAGCGCGGAACCGACGGCGCGGCGCGGCCCGAACGGATGATGTCGAGGAATTCGCTGTTGATCGGATGCGGTTCGAAGCGCGGCAGTAATTCTTCCATCATCGCGAGGAATTCGGCTTCGGACCTGGGGGTATAGGTCACGCCGTACAGCTCGGCGACGGGCTGGCCGTCGGCCCAGAAGCGCGCCTGTTCGGCGGCGGTCAGCGGGCGCACGAAACGGTGATAGGCGGTGAGGAAGCCATATTGGGCGGTGGCATAGACCCAGTTCAGCAGTTCGGGGTCGAGCGCGGCGTAAGCTTCGCCCTTCGGGGTTTCGCCCGACACCTTCGCGTGCATGCGGTTGACCCCGCCGATCACGCGGCGCGCGGCGCTGGCGGGGCCATAGACGCCGACCATCGCCGCCATGCCGGTGCGCTGCGAGCGGCCGATCGGATCGACCTTGTAGATAGAATGGTCCCACACCCCCGAGCGGATGCGCGCGTCGGCGAATTCGAGCAGCACCGCCGCGACCCCGCCGACCGCCATCGCGACCGGATTTTTGAAGATACGCCATTGCAGCGAATCGGGGGCGAGCAGCGCGGCTTCGCCCGCCGGTTTGGTGAAGTCGATCGCCATGCCGGGCGCCATATTGGTCATGCGGTTCATGCTTATCCCCCGGTCGCGATTGACCCCGTCGGAAAAATTGTTATCAGATGTGATAACTATATGCAACGGATGAGACGATGGACCTGAACTGGAGCGCCGACGAAGAGGTTTTCGCGGCCGGGATGCGCGAACTGCTGGCGCGTGCGCTGACCCCCGAACTGCGCGCGGGGGCAGAGGGCGCGACGAGCGTCTATCCCGACCATCATGTGTCGATGGACTGGCAGGCGCGGTTGCACGCCGAGGGGCTGGCGGCGCCGCACTGGCTGCCCGAACATGGCGGGCGCGACTGGACCCCGGCGCAATTTTATCTCTACGCTCGCGAACGCGCGCGCGCCGCGGCGCCGTCGGTTTCGCCGATGGGCATCCATATGGTGGCGCATGTCATCGCCGCGTTCGGCACGGCGGAGCAGAAGGACTGGTTCCTGCCGCGCATCCTGACCGGCGAGGTGTTTTTCTGTCAGGGCTATTCGGAACCGGGGGCGGGGTCCGATCTCGCCTCGCTGCAGATGAGCGCGGTGGCGGATGGCGATGATTTCGTGCTCAACGGGTCGAAGATCTGGACGACGCATGCGAGCGAGGCGAACTGGATCTTCTGCCTCGTGCGCACGTCGAAGCATGAGCGGCCGCAGCAGGGGATCACCTTCCTGCTCGTGCCGATGGACCAGCCGGGGGTGACGGTGCGTCCGCTGACGATGATCTCGGGCGAGCAGATCCAGGCCGAAGTGTTTTTCGACGACGCGCGCTCGGCGCGGGCGAATGTCATCGGCGAAGTCGATCGCGGTTGGAGCGTCGCCAAATATCTGCTCGAATTCGAACGCGGCGGATCGGCGCATGCCCCGGCACTGGCGATGCGCGTCGATGCGCTGGCGAAGCAGGCGCAGGGGACGATGGAGGGCGATGCGGTGTTCGCGCACAAGCTCGCCAAGGCGCGCATCCGGGTCGACATATTGGAGATGATCGAGCTCAAACTGCTGTCGGGGGCGGGGCAGGGCGAAAGCGTCGGCGTCATGGCGTCGATGCTCAAGATCCTGTCGACCGAGCTGGCGCAGCATATCACCGAACTCGCCTGCGAGGCGGCGGGGCCGGCGGGGCTGGCGTTCCAGCCGCACGCGGGCATGCCGGGCGCCGCGGTGCCGGCGCATGTCGTGCCCGGGGACGGCCATGTGACCGGTGCGGCGTGGCAGGCGGTGGCGCCGCTGCGTTATTTCAACGAGCGCGCCGGGTCGATCTATGCCGGGTCGAACGAAATCCAGCGGAATATATTGGCGAAGGCGGTGCTGGGGTTGTGAGCCTTCGTTATTGCGAGAAGCCGAAGCGACGCGGCAATCCAGAGCCCGCGTAAACCGCTCTGGATTGCTTCGCTGCGCTCGCAATGACGAGGCTTATGAGGCTGCGGCCATCCCCGCCGCATAACGCCCAACATGCAGGTCGCTCGTGCCCAGCCGCTGTTCGATCGCGGTGGCGCGTTTGAAATAATGGCCGACGCGCAGTTCCTCGGTCATGCCCATCGCGCCGTGGAGTTGGACCGCTTCCTGCCCGATCTTGCGCAGCGCGTCGCCGATCGTCGCCTTGGCGGCGGCGGTCGCCTGCGCGTCGCCGGGCTTAAGCGCGGCGAGCATCGCGGCGGCGGAAATCGCCTCGCGCAGCACCAGCATGTCGACCATGCGGTGCTGGAGTGCCTGAAAGCTCGACAGCGTCGCGCCGAACTGCTTGCGCTGCTTGGCGTAAAGCAGGGTGTCGTCGAGCAGCACGCGCGCGAGTCCGGCCGCCTCGGCGGCGAGCGCGGCGATGGCGGCGTCGACGGCGGCCTGCAGCGCGGCTTCGCCATCCTGCCCGCGCCCGATTTCGGCGGCGCTGTCGACCCACAATCCATCGAGATCGAGGTCGGCGGCGGGCATGTCGTCGATCGTCCAATAGGCATGGAGCCGGCCGGCAAGCGATGCGGCCGGCACGAGGAACAGGCGCAAATCATCCTCGGCGTCGCGGGCGGGCACGACGACATGGTCGGCCTCGGCCGCGAAGGCGACTGCGATCTTGCGCCCGGCCAGCGTCCAGCCGTCGTCGGCGGGGGTCGCCCGCGCCGCGATCGCGCCGATGTCGCCGCGCGTCGCGGGTTCCTCGATCGCGGTGACGATCAGCGCCTCGCCGCGCGCGATGGCGGCGGCGCGCGCACTCTCGCCGAGCGCGAGCAGCAATTGGGCGGTGAGAATGTGACAGTCGATATAGGGGGTGATCGCGAGCGCGGCGCCAAGTTCCTCGGCGACGATCATCGCCGCGACGCGCCCGCCGCCGAAGCCGCCGATGCTGTCGGGCAGCGCCGCCGCGCCGATGCCGATCGCCGCGTCGGCGGCGCGCCACAGCGCGAGCTGCGCGGTCGAATCGCGCATCGTGCGGCGCTTTTCGAACGGCAATTGCTGCGCCAGGAAGCGCGTGAGTGCGTCGCGGAGCAGGCGTTGGTCGTCGTCGGGTTCGAGATTCATGACCCGGCTATGCGCGTGCGGCGCTTAATTATCAAGCCTGATAATTTTTGACGAGGCCGGCGAGCAATGTCTCGACCGTGTGTTCGCGATAGCGTGCATGGAGGTCGTCGTCGGCGTGCGGCTTGCCCTTGAACACGACCTGCAGCGTCAGGCGATTCGAATAGAGGCCGTCCGCGGCGCCGATCGTGTTGAAGTAGAAGAGCTTGGGATCGACGGGATTGAACTCGCCCGCCGCGATGCCCTCCTCGATCATCCGCGCCTGCGCGCCCGCGATCTTCGACAGAAGTTCGTCGCCGATGTGCCGCACCCGCTCGGGTTCGGCGTCGCGGACCATATATTGGATCAGGCGGTTGAGGTACGGGATGCGGTAATAGGTATCGAGAATGCCCTCGAGATGGATGCGCATCCGGGCCGTCGGGGTGACGGGCAGGCGGAACAAGGCGTCGAGCTGGCGGATCGCGCGGATCACGTCGCGGTCGAGCAGCGCCGCGAGCATGCCTTCCTTGTCGCCGAAATAATAGCGGATCATGCCGTGGTTGACCCCGGCGCGCGCCGCGATCTCGACGATGCCGATATCGATCTTGTCCTGTTCGCGCATCAGCGCGCTCGCCGCGTCTAGCAGGGCGTCGCGGATCGAGCCGCGCGTGCGGCTTTCCGCCTTTTCACTTCGGGTGGCCATCATCGCTCCTTGCCGCCGACAGACCATCATTGTCCGCAAAATGCAATTGCCGGTTGCATAATCTATCACGATTGATAATTATCATCACTGATAATAAGCTTCATCAGGGAGAGAGAAGATGGCGGGTGCGGTGCGTGCAATGGGTCTGGCCGGCGTGGCATGGGCGGCGATGATGGCGAGCCAGCCGGTGCTGGCGCAAAATGCGCCGCCGGCGGCGGAGACCGAGGCGGCCGACGACGGCGCGATCGTCGTGACGGCGCAGCGCCGCGCCGAAAGCATCAACGACGTCGGCCTCGCGATCCAGGCTTTTTCGGGCGATACGCTCGAAAATCTGCGCGTCACCTCGACCGAGGATCTGCAGGCGGTGGTGCCCAGCCTCAACGTCTCGCGCGGCTATCAGGGCATTCCGATCTATACGCTGCGCGGGATCGGCTTCAACACGATCAACCTGTCGGCGACCTCGACCGTCGGCACCTATCAGGACGAGGTTGCGCTCGCCTATCCGTTCATGAACAGCGGGCCGGTCTATGACCTCGAGCGCGTCGAAGTGCTCAAGGGTCCGCAGGGCACGCTCTATGGCCGCAACACCACCGGCGGGCTGGTCAATTTCATCACCGCCAAGCCGAAGTTCGGGGAGTTCTCGGGCGGGGTCGCGGTCGATCTCGGCAGCGAAAAGACGCTCAACAGCGAAGGCCATCTCAACATCCCGCTGGGGCAGGATATCGCGATCCGCGCCGCCTTTCGCACCGAGGACAGCTGGGACGGCTGGCAGCACAGCATTTCGCGCGACGAGAGCCTGGGCGAGGTGCACCGTTATGGCGGCCGCCTGACGCTGACCGCCGAGCCGGTCGAGGGGATGAAGATCGAACTCGGCGGCAATTTCTGGATCAACAAGTCGGACACGCTCGCGGGGCAGGCGGTGGGGTTCACCCCGAACACCGATCCCGCCAACGGCACGCTGTTCAGCCTGTTCAACGCGCCGGGACTGCCCGCCTATATCGCCGCCAACGGTCCCAAATGGGATTCGAACAGCGCCGACTGGGCGCCGTTGTCGCAGCGCGGCCCCAATATCGGGCGCGGCACCGGGATCGACGGGCCGTTGCAGGAAGACAGCGATTTCCTGGGCTTGCGCGGCCTCATCCAGTTCGACCTGACGAGCGATTTGAGCTTCATCTCGCTGACCGGCTATAACAAGGTCAACCGCGACGCGACCTATGACTGGAGCGGCGCGCCCTATGAAATCCTGATCCAGCGGGCGCAGGGCAAGATCGAGAGCTTTTCGCAGGAATTGCGCTTCCAGGGATCGACCGGCCCCGCCGAATGGGTCGTCGGCGGCTATTATGCCAAGGATGTCGTCAGCGACACCAACCAGACCTTGCTGGGGCAGAATGCCAATGTCGGCGCGATCCGCGCGCTGATCGTCCAGCTTGGCCTCTTGAACACCCCGTTCAACAGTCAGGGTTTCACCGCCGCCGATGTCGCCACCGCGTTCCGCACCTATCGCGACGTCGCCGATTTCGACACCGAGACCATCAGCCTGTTCGCCAGCGCCGACTGGGAATTGTCGGACACGCTGAAACTGACCACCGGCGCGCGCTACACCGAGGACCGGCAGGAATATCAGGGCTGCTCGCGCGACCTCAACGGGTCGATGCTGCCCAACGTCAACCTGTTCAACCGCGCCTTCTTTTTCCAGGTATACGGTGCCTTCACCGCGCCGATCACGGCCAATCAGTGCAACACCTATGACGTCGACACCGGCACGTTCGGCCTCGTCACCTCGAACCTCAAGGAAGACAATGTCGCCTGGCGCGGGGCGCTGACGTGGGAGCCGACGAACGACATACTCGCCTATGCTTCGGTCAGCCGCGGTTACAAATCGGGATCGACCCCGGTCAACGCCGCGAACATCGCGACGCAGAACCGCCCGGCGAAGCAGGAGGAACTGACCGCCTATGAAGTCGGCACCAAGCTGGCGCTCGCCGACCGCAAGGTGAACCTCAATGTCGCGGCCTTCTATTATGATTATCGCGACAAGCAGCTCGCGGTCTATTTCGCCGATCCGATCTACACGACGCTGCTCCGCCTCGACAATATCCCCAAGTCGCGCGCCTATGGCATCGACGGCGACGTCAGCATCCAGGCGACCGATGCGCTCAACGTGACGCTCGCGGGCACCTGGCTCAAGACCGAATTGCAGGGTTATGTCGGGATCAACGCCGCGGGCGCGCCGTTCGATTTCGACGGCTTCGCCTTCCCCTACAGCCCGAAATTCTCGGGCGCCGCGACGATCACCTATGACACGCCGGTGAACGACAAACTCGGCGTGCGGGCGATCCTCAACGGGCGCTACCAGTCGAAGACCGGCAGCACGATCGAGGATTTCGCGCCGCTGCAGATCAAGGGCTATGGCATCCTGAACGCCAGCCTCGCGCTCTATGAGCAGGATGGCCAGTGGGAGGTGTCGATCTGGGGCAAGAATATCACCGACACCTATTATTGGCAGTCGGCGGCGACCAACGCCAACACCGCGGTGCGCTTTCCGGGGCGCAGCCCGTCCTATGGGGTGAGCGCCAAGTTCAATTTCTGAGGACAGAAATCCTCCCTGTGGCTTCGCCGCAGGGAGAATCTCAGGCGACGCTCGCCAGCGATTCGGTCGAGAATCGCTGGCGGTAGTCGTTCGGCGACAGGCCGGTGATGCGGTGGAAGAGTTTGCGGAACGCCGCGGCGTCCTCGTAACCCACCGCCCAGGCGATCTGGTCGACGGTGCGGCGCGTGAATTCGAGCAGTTCGCGCGCCTTGCCGACGCGCAGATGCTGCGAATATTCGATCGGGGTCATGCCCGTCGCGGCCTTGAATCGGCGCTGGAAGGTGCGTTCCTCCAGCCCCGCCTCGGCGGCGAGTTCGGCGACCCCCGCCATGCGGCCCTCCTTCGCCTGGAGCCAGTGCTGCGCTTTCAATATCGCTTCGTCGCCGTGGGTGAGGCGCGGGGCGAAGCTCGCGTAATTCTTCTGCTCGCGGCCGCCGGGGTCGATCAGGAAGAAGCGCGCGGTCTCCATCATCACCGTCGGGCCGAGCAGGCGCTCGACGACGCGCAGCCCGAGGTCGGTCCACGCCATCAGCCCGCCCGCGGTGATGATGTCGCCGTCGTCGATCACCATGTGATCCGATTCCAGACGCACGTCGGGGAAGCGGGCGCGGAATTCGTCGGCGAAGAACCAGTGTGTCGTGGCAGGCCGCCCGGCGAGCAGCCCGGTCGCGGCGAGCGCGAAGGCGCCGCCGCAGGTCGAAGCGAGCGTCGTGCCCTGCGCGTGGCGATCGAGCAGCCAGCGGGCGTAGGGAACCGCCTCTTCGGCTTCGAGCAATTTGTGAAGGCTGCCCGGCGCGATCAATATCGTCGGTGCGTTGCGCGCGGGTTCGTCTGGGTGGCTGTCGAAGCAGCGGGCGAAGCCTCCGCCGTCCCGGAGGCGCCAGTGGCTGACGCGGATGGGCGCGCGGTCATGCTCGGCGGCGAAGCGGCCGGCGACGTGGAAGAGGTCGGTGATGCCGCTGACCATGCCCATCTGGCAGTCGGGGTAGAGCATCAGGCCGACTTCCGGCAATTTTGGGGGGAGATTCTGCGGATGTTGGCGAAGGTGCCGCATGACGTGACTCCGGTTTGTCGTATTCGGCCCGCATAATGTCGTTTCCGCCAATCCCGCGCAAGGGGGAAGGCGCGTAGATGGGTGGCACAGGGACGGAGGGTTCCGCCCCACCCAAGTGAAAGGAACCACGACATGACCACGATCACCACACAGGACGGCACGCACATCTTCTACAAGGACTGGGGTCCGCGCGACGGGCAGCCGATCGTCTTCTCGCACGGCTGGCCGCTGAGCGCCGACGCCTGGGACGCGCAGATGGTGTTTTTTGCGGGCCAGGGCTTTCGCACAATCGCCCACGACCGCCGCAGCCATGGCCGCTCGGACCAGGTCTGGGAGAATAACACCATGGACCAATATGCCGACGACCTCGGCGAGCTGATCGAACAGCTGGACCTCAACGACGTGATCCTCGTCGGCCACTCGACCGGCGGCGGCGAAGTCACCCGCTATATCGGCCGCCATGGCACGGATCGGGTCGCCAAGGTCGCGTTGATCGGCGCGGTCCCGCCGCTGATGCTCAAGACCGAAGCCAATCCGGGCGGGCTGCCGCTCGAGGTGTTCGACGGCATCCGCAAGGGCACGTTCGACAACCGTCCGCAATTCTTCAAGGACCTGACTTTGCCCTTCTACGGTTATAACCGCGAAGGCGCCGTGGTCAGCGAAGCGGTGCGCGACGATTTCGTGCGACAGGGCCTGAACGGCGGCCTGAAGGGCCTGCTCGACAGCATCCGCGCCTTTTCGGAGAGCGACTTCCACGAGGATCTGAAGCGCTTCGACAAGCCGACCCTCGTCCTCCACGGCGACGACGACCAGATCGTGCCGATCGGCGCCGCGGCGCTGTCGACCGTCCAGATCGTCAAACAGGCGGTGCTCAAGGTCTATGAAGGCGCCGACCATGGCCTGACGCTCACCCACCAGGACCGGTTCAACGCCGACCTGCTCGATTTCATCAACAGCTGATACGCAGCGGGGCGCGGGATTGGACCCGCGCCCCGCCTGTTCGAAGGAGATGTGCCATGATCCTCGGTCTCACCCTATCGCAGTTCACGCTGGTCCATGTCGCGATCAGCGTCGTCGGCATCCTCACCGGGCTGGTCGCGCTCCCCGCCTTCGCGCGCGGACGCATCCTGCCCCGCACCACCGGCGTCTTCCTGTGGACGACGTTGCTCACCAGCCTGACGGGCTTCCTGTTCCCGATCGCGAGCTTCACCCCCGCGCTCGGGGTCGGCATCCTCTCGACGCTGATCCTCGTCGCAAGCTTCCGGGCCTGGTACGGCCGCAAGCTCGCGGGGGCCGCGCGGACCATCTATGCGGTGACCGCGACGATCGCGCTGTGGCTCAACCTGTTCGTGCTGGTCGTGCAGAGCTTCCTGAAAGTGCCCGCACTCAACGCGCTGGCGCCGAACGGCAACGAACCGCCGTTCCTGATCGCGCAGGCGGTGCTGCTGATCGCGGTACTGGCGCTGGGGTATAAGGCGGTGCGGGTGAAGCAGGTCGTCGCGACTGCCGCCTGACCGGTTCGGCATTGCTTCGCTGCGCTCGCAATGACGTTGTTGATGGCCGACAGGCCGACCAAGCGGCGGCCCGTAGCCGAGGGAGCCAAAGCTCAGCTACGGGCCGCGACAGTATCTCTACTGCTTTGGTAGAGTGACAGCGGCCGGCGATTCTGGCTAGATGCGAGTCGTTCGAAACGGCGCGGCAAACGCTCCGTTCGTCGCCAGATTTGTCGAGTCAGTTCAAGCCCATGACCAAGACCGGCCTCATCATCCGCCATGTCCCGCATGAGGGAATCGCGGGGTTTCGCGACCCGATCGAGGCGGCGGGCTATGCGCTCGACCGGATCGACGTTAGCGATCCGGGTTTCGGGCAGCTCGACCTGAACGAACCCGACCTGCTGATCATGATGGGCGGGCCGATGGGGGTCTATGAGCAGGCCGAGCATCCATGGATCGCGTGCCAGCTGCGGCGGCTCGCGCGGCGGCTGGAGGCGGGGCGGCCGACGCTGGGGGTCTGTTTCGGGGCGCAGATGATCGCGGCGGCGATGGGTGCGCCGGTCTATCCGGGGCCGGCGAAGGAGGTGGGCTTCGATGCGCTGACCATTCTCGACGCGGCATCCCCGCTCGGCCAGCTCGCCGAGGTGCCGGTGTTGCACTGGCACGGCGACACCTTCGACCTGCCCGAGGATGTCGAATTGCTGGCGTCGAGCGCGGCCTATCCGCACCAGGCGTTCCGGCGCGGACCGAACATATTGGCGCTGCAGTTCCACGCCGAAATGGGGCTCGACCCGCGCTTCGAACATTGGGTCGAGCAATGGCCCGAGGCGCTGGCCGAGGTCGGCAGTTCGGCGGAGTCGATGCGGACGGAGCATGCGCGCTGCGGGCCGGGGGCGGTGGCGGCGGGGCGGCGGATGGTGGCGCAGTGGCTGAGCGAACTGGCGGGGTAGGGGTGAGGAACTGTCATTCCTCAGTCATCAATTTTTACGCGGACGCAGGCACGAAAAGTACCGGTCTCACCTTCTTCGCGATGCCAAACCTCAACCACATCGTAGTAGTTGAAATATCCGCCCATATCCTTTGAAATGGTTTCGCCAAGGCGAGGCAGGAACATGAAATCGCCTTCAAAGAGAGGGGTCAATTCGTCCTTCTCGTAAACTTCCACATTGGGCATCGCATTCTCCGCATGCGATTTTGAACCAAACGCAAAATGTCCGCAACCGGTCGTTAGCCGTCATTCGTCATCCCGGGCTCGACCCGGGACCCGCCTTCCTTCTTTCGCTGCCGGTTCAAAGACAAGGCAGGCCCCGGGTCAAGCCCGGGGTGACGGGGAGGGATGTCTGTCCTCGCCCATTGGCGGCTATCTTATCCGCCTTGGTAGCGAATGGCCGAATAGGGTAGGAAGCGGATAACAACAATCCAATTGGCCGAGGCGCTTGGAGAACATTTATTATGGACGGGTGGGCTGCAAGGAAGATATTCGACGCCTTTCTAATTGATATGGAAAAGCGCGTCGGTTTACCTCTGGCTGTATTTGAGGATGCGATAGAACAAATCCCGGGTGGATGGGCTTTTCGTTATCAAGGCAGGGAATGGGTGAAGTCACAAGACATGTCTGACTTGTCAGGCTTTCTTGTCGGCCATGGCCCGGTAGTTGTTCTCGACAACGGTGTGGTTTTACAAGGGGGTTCGCTAGATCGCGATCCCAGCGATATCATTCGCCGACACTTCGCGAGTTTAGACTGAAGGCAATCGGTCGTTGGCCGCCATTCGTCATCCCGGGCTTGACCCGGGACCCGCTTTCCTTGGCGCCAGCGGTAAGGGCTCGAACCCGAAATCCTCGGCGAGGTCGCGCCAGCTCGGGTTCATCGCGTTGATCAGATCATATTTCCACGGCCGCACCCACCGCTTGATCCGCTTCTCGCGCAGGATCGCACTGTCCATGGTCTCATGGCGTTCGAACCAGACGAGCCGCTTGATCCCATATTCCTTCGTGTAGCCATCAAAGGTCTCGGTGCGATGCTGATGGATGCGCTGGACGAGATTGGAGGTGACGCCGGTGTAGAGGGTGCCGTGCGACGACCGCGCGAGGATATAGACGCAGGGATAGCGTTCCATCGTCGCATCGAAAGGCAAGGCAGGCCCCGGGTCAAGCCCGGGGTGACGTTGGATTGATCCGTTCCCGTACGCGTCGTGTTCAACGCGCCCCGCCGCCATCGTTTACGCCGCCTTTACCAGTCCTGGTGCATCACCTTTACCTATATTTGGCAGTGGGGATGAATGATGGACAGCATGCGCGGACTGCTTTCGGGCAGCCACGGCCAGGATGACGGGGCGATCGATTCGCCACCCTCCGTCGGGGTCGACGAACGGCGGATGCAGGTGCGCGCCTATAATTATTGGGCGTCGCTGCTCGCCGACCGCGCTTATCCGTCGGTCGAGGACCTCGATCTCGACAATATCGACGATTTCGGTCCCTATGCGGTGCTGCTCGATTTTACCGCCGGGGTCGACAATCCGGGGCTGTCGTTCCTTGGCGACAAGCTGCGCGCCGAGTCGCAGATCGACGAGGATGTGCAATATATCAAGGAGGTCCCCGGCCGCTCTTTGCTGTCGCGGCTGACCGACCATTATCTGCAGATCATCGCCAACCGCGCGCCGATCGGCTTCGAGGCCGAGTTCGTCAACGATCGCGGCACAACGATCATGTACCGCGGCATCTTGCTGCCCTTTTCGTCCGACGACGACACGATCGATTTCATCATGGGCGTGATCAACTGGAAAGAGGCGGCCCCCGCCGACCAGGAAGAGGAATTGCAGCTGTCGGTCGAACAGGCGCTGCGCAGCGCGCCGCCGCTGACCGCCCCGGTGCCGGTGTGGGCCGACGGCCCCGACAGCGAACATATCGACGATGAGCCCGCGCCGGGATTCGGCGCGCTCCGCGAGGCCGAGGCGGCGCTGCCGTTGCCGGCGGTCGAGGAGCCTGCCGTGGTCGCGGATGCACTGGATGACGACGCGGGGCTCGCCGACTGGCTGGCGCTGGCGCGCGCCACCGCCGAAAAGGCGCTCGCCGCCGACAGCCGCAGCCGCAGCGCGCTGTATCAGGCGGTCGGACAGGCGTGGGATTTTGCGCTCGCCGCCGAGGCCGAGCCGCAGGAGTTTGCCGAACTGCTCGACGATGCCGGGCTGAAGGCGCAGGATCGCGCGCCGATGACGCCGCTGGTCAAGCTGGTGTTCGGGGCGACCTACGACAAGACACGCATCGCCGAATATGCCTGCGTGCTGGGCCATGCCCGTGAAGAGGGCGTTGGCCGGGGCGAACTCGCGGTCTATCTCGACCATTATCCGGGCGGCCTGAAAGGGCTGGTCAGGGACGAGCGCGCGAAGCGCAAGCCGGCGGGGGTTGCCGAAGCGAAGCCCGACGTCGCGCTCGACACGCTGCGCAGCGCGCATCCGGCGGTGATCCTGGAACATGATGCCGGCGACGCCGAATTCGTCGTGCTGATCGCGCGCGCGATGCCGGGAGGGCACATAGGGATCGTCGCCAAGGCGGCCGACGACGAGGCGGTGCTGGCGAAGCTGGCGCGCAAGGCGGTGGTGATCACGCCGTGACTCCAATTCCTCCCTGTGTCCGAAGGGCATGGGGAGGTGGCAGCCCGCAGGGTTGACGGAGGGGCGATGACGCCGAGGTCGCTGGCCCCTCCACCATTCGCTTCGCGAACGGTCCCCCATGCCCTTCGGGCACAGGGAGGATCTTTTGGTCCGCGCAACAGACAATCCGAAAATTGAAATATATTTGCGCGGAGCCGTCGCGGGGGGTTGAGCCGCGCGTCACTCGGGCGCATATGGGGACGCAGCGAACGGGCCAGCCACCCCCCGGCACAGGCCCGCCTCAGTCGGGATGCTGTAACCTATGCCCCAGAATATTGCCGAAACCGCCGAAGCCGAGCATGAGGCCGCGGCGGCCGCTCCTGTTCCTGCGAAGATCGCCAAGGCCTATCAGGCCGCGCTGCACGGCAGCGCGCTGCCCGGCGAGGGCGACGACCTCGACTCCGCGGCGCTGAAGGCGGCGGGCGAATTTGCCGCGCGCGCCTCGCTCGACCGCGCGCCGGGTGTCCCGTCGCTGCTGCTCGAACCGATGGTCGCCGACGGCACCGACCGGCGGATGCGGCTCGCGGTGGTCAATGACGACATGCCCTTCCTGGTCGATTCGGTGTCGCAGATCGTCGGCGCGCAAGGGCTGGTGATCCACCGCATCCTGCATCCGGTGGTCGCCGCGACACGCGACGCCAAGGGCGGGCTGACCGGTGCCGATAGCGCGACCCCGGGCTGCGCGAACCGCGAATCGGTGATCTATATGGAACTGGAGCGCGGCGACGCCCGCGCCCGCCGCCGCCTGCTCGACGGCCTCGAAGCCGCGCTGGCCGATGTCCGCGCCGCGGTCGCCGACTGGAAGGCGATGCGCGCCGCGATGCTCGCCGACGCCGCGATGCGCGCCGACGGCGAGGCCGCCGAACTGCTGCGCTGGTTCGAGGGCGGGGCGATGACCCAGCTCGGCCATGAATGGCGCACCCGCGACGGCGCGGTCGAACAGCCGCTGGGGGTCAGTGCGAGCGGCACCAGCCAGCTGCTGTCGCCGACCGCGCTCGAAGCCGCCTTCGCCTGGTTCGATGCCGGCGGCGCGTCGCCGCTGCTGATCAAGTCGAACCGCCTGTCGGCGGTCCACCGCCGCGTGCTGCTCGACCTGGTGATCGTGCCCGAGATGAAGGGCAAGACGGTCGAAAAATTGTCGATCCACGCCGGGCTGTGGACGAGCGCGGCGCTGTCGGCGCGGCCCGACAAGGTGCCGGTGCTGCGCGCGCAGCTCGACGCGCTGATGGCGAAATTCGGTTTCGACCCGACCGGCCACGCCGGCAAGGCGCTGGCGCATGCGCTGACCGCGCTGCCGCACGACCTGCTGATCGCGTTCGACGCCCAGTCGCTCGAAGACCTGGTCCTGACCTCGATGTCGATCACCGACCGGCCGCGGCCGAAGCTGGTGATGGTGCGCAGCGCGCTGGGGCGGCATCTGTTCGTCTTTGTCTGGCTGCCGCGCGACGAAGTGTCGACCGGGCGCCGGCTGGCGGTCGAATCGCTGCTGGTGCGCGAGGCCAAGGCCGGCGTCATCGGCTGGACGATGGTGCTCGAGGATGGCGGCGCGGCGCTGCTGCGCTACACGCTCGACCTGCGCAGCGGCGGGGTGGTGCCCGATGCCGAGGCGCTCAACGCCCAGCTCGAACAGATGGTGCGCGGCTGGCAACCCGAGGTCGAGGCGGCGCTCGCCAAGCGCGGCGATCCCGGCCGCGCCGCGGCGCTGGCGTCGCGCTTCGCGCCGCTCTTCCCGCCCAATTACCGCAACCTCTATGATCCCGAGGAAGCGTCGCGCGACATCCTGCGGCTGCGCGACCTCGACGCCGAGAATCCGCGCAGCGTGCGGCTGGCGCGCAAGAGCCTCGACGGTGACGACAAGCTGCGGCTGAAAGTCTATAGCGCGGTCGGTCCGCTGGCGCTGTCCGACGTCGTGCCGGCGCTCGAACATTTCGGCTTCGAGGTGCTCGAGGAGATTCCGACGACGCTGGGCGCGAGCCGCATTCCCGGCACCGAGCGCGACGACGAGATCCCCGTCGTGATCCATGATTTCACGCTGAAGCTGCCGGCGTCGGTCGACGAGCTGGCGCTGATTGCGCATACCGAGGTGATCGAAAAGGCGATCGCGGCGGTGCTGGACGGTAATGCGGAAAATGACGCGTTCAACGAGCTGGTGCTGGTGACGCAGACCGATCCGCAGGCGATCATATGGCTGCGTGCCTGGTTCCGCTACATGCGCCAGGGCGGGTCGAGTTACGGCATGGACACGGTGGTCGCGGCGCTGCGCCACGCCCCCGACCTGACCGGGGCGCTGGTCGAGCGCTTCTGCGCGCTCCACGATCCGGCGAAGCGCGACGATGCGCGCGCCGACTATCTCGACAAGGAAATCCAGGCCGGCTTCGCCGCGATCAAGTCGATCGACGACGACCGCATCCTGCGCCTGTTCCATGCGGTGATCGGCGCGACGCTGCGCACCAACGCCTTTGCGCCCGCGGCGGCCGAGGCGCTGGCGTTCAAGATCGATTCGAGCCTGGTTCCCGGGCTGCCCAAGCCGCTGCCCTGGCGCGAGGTGTGGGTGTATAGCCCGCGCGTCGAGGGCACCCATCTGCGCGCCGGCCCGGTGGCGCGCGGCGGGCTGCGCTGGTCCGACCGCCGCGACGACTTCCGCACCGAAATCCTCGGGCTGATGAAGGCGCAGCGCGTCAAGAACGCCGTGATCGTGCCGACCGGCGCGAAGGGCGGCTTCTATCCCAAGGCGCTGCCCGACGCGGCGCTCGACCGCGATGCCTGGTTCGCCGAGGGGACCGAATGCTATCGCATCTTCATCCGCTCGCTGCTGTCGATCACCGACAATCTGGTGGCGGGCAAGGTGATCCACCCGGACGGTGTCGTCATCCATGACGGCGAGGACCCCTATTTCGTCGTCGCCGCCGACAAGGGCACCGCGACCTTCTCCGACGTCGCCAACGGGCTGGCGATGGAGCGCGACTTCTGGCTTGGCGATGCCTTCGCGAGCGGCGGGTCGAAGGGCTATGACCACAAGGCGATGGGGATCACCGCCAAGGGCGCGTGGGTTTCGGTCCAGCGCCACTTCGCCGAAATGGGCGTCGACGTGCAGACCGACAGCATCAGAGTCGTCGGCTGCGGCGACATGTCGGGCGACGTGTTCGGCAACGGCATGCTGCTGTCGAAGGCGATCCAGCTCGTCGCGGCGTTCGACCATCGCCATATCTTCCTCGACCCGACCCCCGATCCGGCGAAAAGCTGGAAGGAGCGCGAGCGGATGTTCGCGCTGCCGCGGTCGAGCTGGGAAGATTATGACAAGAAGCTGATCAGCCATGGCGGCGGAGTCTACCCGCGCAGCCAGAAGATCATCGATGTCTCGCCGGAAGTTGGTTATGCGCTTGGCATCGAGCCGGGTCCGATCGAACCGGGCGCTTTGATCTCGGCGATCCTCAAGGCGCCGGCCGATCTGCTGTGGTTCGGCGGCATCGGCACCTATGTGAAGGCGGCGGCGCAGAATAATGCCGAGGTCGGCGACCCCGCCAACGACGCGCTGCGCGTCGATGCCGAGGATCTGCGCGTTCGCGCGGTGGGCGAGGGCGCGAACCTGGGCGTCACGCAGGCGGCGCGCATCGCTTTCTCTGCGCATGGCGGGCGGATCAACACCGACTTCATCGACAACAGCGCGGGCGTCGACTGCTCGGATAACGAGGTCAATATCAAGATCGCGCTGAACCGCGAGATGGCCGAAGGACGATTGGCGCAGGACGACCGCGACGCGTTGCTGGTGCGGATGACCGACAATGTCTCGGCGCTGGTGCTCGAGGACAATCGCTTGCAGGCGCTGGCGCTGTCGATCGCCGAAAAGGGCGGGTCGGCGGCGGTGCCGTCGCTGGTGCGGATCATGGAGACGTTCGAGGCATCGGGCCGGCTCGACCGCAAGGTCGAGGGGCTGGCGGCGAACGACGAGCTGCTGCGCCGCGCCGCCGAAGGGCGCGGGCTGACGCGGCCCGAACTCGCGGTGCTGCTGTCGACGTCGAAGTTGGCGCTGCAGGACGCGATCGAGAACAGCGACCTGCCCGACGATCCGGCGCTCGGCAGCGACCTTGCGGCGGCCTTCCCCGAGGAAATGCAGCGCGATTTCGCCGGTGCGATCGCCGATCACCAGCTGCGCCGCGAGATCATCGCGACCAAGCTGGCGAACCGCATCATCAACCGCATGGGCGTCGTCCATCCGTTCGAACTGGTCGAGGAGGAAGGCTGCTCGCTCGGCGACGTCGCCGCCGCCTTCGTCGCGGTCGAGCGCCTGCTCGACATGCACGACCTGTGGGCTTCGCTCGACAGCGCGAAGATCGACGAGGCGATCCGCCTGTCGCTGTTCACCCAGGCCGCCTCGGCGATGGCGTCGCAAATGGCCGATCTGCTCCGCGTGTCGGCGAACAACGCGCAGCCGGGGCCGACGGTCGCGCGGCTCGAACCCGGGGTCGACCGCCTGATGGCGCGCGTCGACGGGCTGCTCAGCCCGTCGGTCCGGCGCCAGTGGGACATGCTGAGCCAGCAATTGCTCGATGCTGGGGCGCCCGAGGCGCTGGCCTTGTCGGTGGTGCGACTGTTCAAGACCGACGGCGCGATCGGCATCGTCGACCTCGCCGCGCGGCGCGGCGACGACGAGGTCGCGGTGACGCATGCCTTCACCCATTTGGGCGAGGCGCTGGGGCTCGACTGGGCGCAGACGCTGGCGGCGCATATGAGCCCCGCCGATCCGTGGGAGCGCTTGCTGGTCAACAGCCTCGCGCGCGATTTCCAGCAGATGCGGCTGGCCTTCCTCGCGGGGCTGCCTGCGGGTGACCTCGATGCCGCGGTCACCGGCTGGCTGACCGAGCAGGCGCCGCGCGTCGCGCAGTTCCGTGCCACGGTCGACCGCGCGCGGACGATCCCGAACCCCAATGGCGCGATGCTGTCGCATATCGCCGGGCAGGCGCGCGGGCTGCTGGGGCGGTAAAGGTCGCGTGCCATCACCTCGTCATTGCGAGCGGAGCGAAGCAATCCAGCGCGGTTTCGCCTACTGGATTGCCGCGTCGCTTCGCTCCTCGCAATGACGGGTTTTGACAAGGTAAAGTAGTTCATGCCTTACCAGCCCCGCGTCGCGATCCTCGTGCCCGCGCCCGACTATTATGAGAAATGGCAGCCCGCCTTCGCGCGCAAGGCGGCGGCGCTGGCGGGCGCGGGACTCGCGGTCGAGCAGCGGGTGTGGGGCGATCCGGGCGATTTGTCGGGCTTCGACCTGATCCTGCCGCTCTTCGCCTGGGGCTATCAGCGCGATGTGGCGGGCTGGTACAAGCTGCTCGACCGGCTGGAGGCCGAGGGCCTGCCGGTGTTCAATCCGGTCGCGGTGCTGCGCTGGAACAGCGACAAGGCGTATCTGTCCGAACTCGCCGCGAAGGGCGTCGCGGTGGTGCCGACCGTCGAGGTCGCGGCGCTCGATGAGGCCGGGCTGGCCGAGGCGCGGGCGCGGCTTGGTGCCGGTGAGGTGGTGGTGAAACCCGCGGTCTCGGGCGGCGCCGACGGCACGCACCGGGTCGCGGGCGGCGCGGGCGTGCCCGCCGATGCGCTGGGGCAAAGGCGGCTGGTGCAGCCGATGATGCCGGGAATACTGAGCGACGGCGAGTTTTCGCTGTTTTTCTTCGACGGTGCGTTCAGCCATGCGATCGTCAAGCGTCCGGCGGCGGGCGACTTTCGCGTGCAGGAACAGTTCGGCGGGCGCGAGACGGCGTGGGAGGCGAACGACGAAGCACAGGCGCTAGCCGCCGCGGCGCTCGCTGCGGCCCCCGCACCGCCAGTCTATGCGCGCGTCGATATGGTCGGCGACGCGGCGGGGGTGCTGCACATCATGGAACTGGAACTGATCGAGCCGTCGCTGTTCCTGCACTTCGCGGAGGACAAGGGCGCGGCGTTCGGGAAAGCAGTGGCGGGGGCGATCACCGCCTGATCCTCCCTGTCGCGTAGCGATGGGGAGGTGGCAGCGGCGGAGCCGTTGACGGAGGGGCTTTGGCGCCGACGTTGCCGGCCCCTCCACCACTCGCTTCGCGAGCGGTCCCCCTCCCCATGGCTTCGCCACAGGGAGGATTAATTACACTCCCGCCACAACCATTGCCTTATCGCCGACGTCAGGTTCGGCGGGTCCTCCGCCTCCATCCGCTCGACGTCGATCCGCGCGACCAGCGCGTTGATCGGGAGCGCCTGGCGCGCGGCTTCGGCTTCGAGCGCGTCCCAGAAGACGGGTTCGAGGCTGATCGAGGTCGGGTGGCCGGCGATCGTCACCGAGCGTTTGACCGGGGGGTGGTAGGGCGCCGCCATGGCCATGGCTTATCGCCTGCTCGCGGCGGGGGGTACGATTTATTTGGGGGTGACCGCGATTCGGGCGGGGCCTAACATCCGATAGCAAACTCGTCGCCCCCGCGAAGGCGGGGGCCGCTATCGGTGTTGCACTATGCAGCCACCGGCCCCCGCCTTCGCGGGGGCGACGATGAAAGGGTGCAGGCCAACCGATGACCGCAGCTATTCAGACCCTCACCGAAAAGGAAAAGGAGACGCTGCGCCTGCTGGTCAGCGGCTATGACGCGAAATCGATGGCAAGCCACCTCGGGCTTTCGGTCCACACGATCAACGAACGGCTGCGCGACGCGCGGCGCAAGATGGCGGTTTCGAGCAGCCGCGAGGCGGCGCGGCAACTGCGCGACATCGAGCATGAAGATCCCAAAACGCTTGGGGACAAGGCTTTCGGGGGTGCGGGCGCCGCCGGGGTCGAGGAGGTTGCGACATCAGCCGAGGCGCCCCGCATGGTGCGGCCGCTCGGCTGGATCATCGGAGGTCTTCTCATGTCGCTTGGTCTTGCCCTGTTCGCCATTTCGTCGATGACCGGCACCGCCGGTGCGCCCGCCGCGGCGCCGTCCACCGCCCCCGCCGAAAGCGCCGCGGTCGGCGCGGCGCGCGACTGGCTCGCGCTGGTCGAGAAGGGCGACTGGAATGGCAGCTGGGAGGCGACCGGGCAGGCGTTCAAGGCGCTCAACACCGCCGAGACTTGGGCCCGGGTGGCGCAGCAGGTGCAGGGGCCGCTCGGTGCGGTCCGGTCGCGGGTGCTGCTCAGCGAGCAGGAGGTGCCCGCGCCGCCCTATGGCTATCAGATGGTCAAGTTCCGCACCGATTATGCGAACAAGGCGGGGGCGATCGAGACGCTGTCGCTGGTGCGCGAGGGCGGGGCCTGGCGGGTGGTCGGGGTGACGGTGGAGTAGGGGACGGGGATGGGGGCGGTCTTCGGAACCGCCCTCTCTTCCCGTTTGTGTCGAGCGAAGTCGAGACACGTCCGCGCCAACCTTCGCGTGCCTCGACTTCGCTCGACACAAACGGCTTTTTCCATTTGATGAAGGGCGAGCGGCGACGGCAAAGCCGCCGCCATGACGTCAGACGGGTTCGGCCGGCCTGACGGGGCCGTCCGCCCCGCTGGCCGTGCCGGTGGCTGCCGCTGCGCGGCACCGGCGCCTAACGCGACGTTCGCTGCGCGACCGCCTTGTTACGCGCCTGGCACCGTCAATACATATGCTGCCCGCCGTTGATCGACATTGTCGACCCGGTGACGAAGCCCGCATCCTCGCTGCACAGGAAGGCGACGCCGCGCGCGATTTCGTCGGCCTGGCCGAGGCGGCCGACGGGGATCTTGGCGACGATCTTTTCGAGCACCGGGGCGGGGACCGCGGCGACCATGTCGGTGTCGATATAGCCCGGCGCGATCGCGTTGACGGTGACGCCCTTCTTCGCGCCTTCCTGCGCGAGCGCCTTGGTGAAACCGTGGATGCCCGATTTCGCGGCGGCATAATTGACCTGCCCGTACTGGCCCGCCTGGCCGTTGATCGAGCCGATGTTAACGATGCGGCCCCAGCCGCGTTCGACCATGCCGCCAAAGGTCGCCTTTGCCATGTTGAAACAGCCGCCGAGATTGACGCGCATGACATCGTGCCAGTCGTCGTAGCTCATCCGCGCGAGGGTGCCGTCGCGGGTGATGCCGGCATTGTTGACGACGATGTCGACGGGGCCGAATTCGGCGGTGATCGCCGCGCAATTGTCGAGGCACGCCTGATGATCGCCGACGTCCCATTTGCGCGCCGCGATGCCGGTGCGGCCGCTGAACTCGCGCGCTTTTGCGTCATCGCCCCCATAGTTGGCGACGACGGTGACGCCCTGTTCTTTGAGCTTGAGGCTGATCGCCTCACCGATACCGCGGCTGCCCCCGGTGACGATCGCTACGCGTGACATAAGTCTCTCCCACAGAGTGTGTTTCACCCTGACTAGGGCGCGTCGAAGAGGCTCGCAAGTTGACCGTTACGTCAAGCGGACAGCATTTTCAGTTGCTGACCTGAACCAGCGGCCGGTCCCAGCGCCCGGCGGCGAGATCGGCCTTGCGCAGCGTCAGCACCAGATGGTCGACGTCGCCGAATATCCAGCTCATCAACCCGCTCGATGGCAGTTCGAGCAGCGTCGCGTGGGTTTCGTCGTCATAGTCGTGGACATAGCGGAAGGGGATGTGGCCGATGCTGGGCATCTCGCGCGCCGCGAGATCCCGCGCCCAGGGTTCGAAGACCGTGCGCGCGGCATCGGACAGCGTGTCGGGGTTTGCGGCATAGGCGTGTTTGGCATGGTCGAACCAGATGGTCAGATAGTCGTGGACCCACAGCGGTGCGTCGGGATGATGGGTGGTGAGCGGGATCTCCAGGCTTTCGATCCGCTCGGCGCCCGGACGACCGTCGGGGTCGGGCTTGCGGTTCACCTTGGTCCAGCGGATCGCGTGCAGCGCGTCCATGACGGCGGCGGCGTCGTTCGCCGAAAAGTCCATCTTCGGGGCGCTGTCGCGGACGATGCCGATGATCTCTTCGGCTCGGATGCGCGCGACATAGTTCGCCGCGCGCGCCGCCGCGGCGGCATCGTGCAGGTCCTGCAGCGAAGCCTGCATATTGACGAGGCCTTCGCGGCCGAGCGGGTCCTTGTCGCCCGCGTCATGCTTGGCGAGGCGGCGCTCGACGCTGGCGAGCTGGGTGTCGATCGGCGAGGGGCCGTCGACGTCTTTCCAGAAGCGTTCGATGCGCATCGCGAGGATTTCGACCATCGCGGTCATGCTGTCCCAGTCGAAGGGATGGAAGGCGGGGTCGGCAAGGTCGTAGCCGCTGCGATAGAGGCGCGTGCCGACGCTCTCCTCGTCGCCGCCCTCTTCGTCTTCGTCCGCGCGCGGATCGTCGTCGCCGGGGCGGACGGCGACGAGGTCGACCGGCCATTCGGGAAAGGCGTGGCGGGTGAAGGGCATCAGGTCGCCGAAGCGCAGCCCGCCGTTCGGCGCGAAGAAGCTGCCGCCGGGATCGAAGGGGTGCGGCGGGTCGACCGGGTCGCCTGCGGCATGGACATGGACCACCGCGACGTCGCCGTCGCGCGGGTGGATGAAGAACGCGAGGCTGCCGCGGCGCGGGCCGAGGCCGTCCCAGATGTCGGCGGGCAGGTCGGCGCAGGCGATCTGCGCGATGAACTCGCCGCGGACCTCGCGGATTTCGGGCCAGGCCATGCCGGGTTCGAGCCGCGGGCGGCCGCCGAGCCAGCTCGTCGCGATTTCGTCCATGCGCGGCGGGATCTGCGGTACGATGCGGACCGCGACCGGTTCGCTGCCGCCGCGTTCGACCAGATCGGCTTCATGCTCGACCTGCGCGACCATCGATTCAAGCATCTGGCCGACCATGGCGCGGTCGGCTTCGCTGGGCGGTGCGGGTTCGGGCGCTTCGGGGTCAGGGCGGTCGGCGACGAGCGCGGGAGCCTCGGCGGCGGGGGCGGTTCTATATTCGGCCTCGGCCTCGGCTTCGGTCAGCCGTTCGAACGGCGGCCGGGCGCTGATCCGGGCGAGGCGGGCGGCGGACATTTCGATCGGGGCTTCGACTTCGCGGTCGCGGCGCGGCAGGCGCGGCAGGCGGCTTTCGCCCGGTTCGCGCGGCGCGCGGGGTTCGCGGGGCGTTTTCGGCGCGCGCGGTTCGGGGACGGGCCGGCTGCGGCGCCAGACGAAGTAGACGATCGCAGCGAAGAGGAGCGTTGCCGCCACCAGCATCAATAGGGCCGATTGGACCTGACTCATTGCGCACTCCATTGCGCGCGGCGGCCTCTGACTCTGCCGCGCCGAGCTTCGGTCTAAACGAAGGACCTAAACAGGAGGTAAGCGATAGAAAATCAAAGCCATCCGGCGAGTTCGCGGCGGACGAGGCTTTCGAGCATCGCGAGGCCCGCGGCGCCGTCATTGAGGCAGGGGATGTACGCGAAACGGGTGCCGCCTGCGCTTTCGAACTGTTCCTTGCCGCGGATCGCCAGCTCTTCGAGCGTTTCGAGGCAGTCGGCGGCAAAGCCGGGGGCGAAGATCGCGACGCTTTTGCCTTCGCGGCCGAGGCGGGTGAGCACGGTGTCGGTCGCGGGTTCGAGCCATTTGGCGCGGCCGAAGCGTGACTGGAAGGCGGTCTCGACCGGGCGGCCGAGCGCTTCGGACAACAGGCGAGCGGTCTTGCGGCACTGGCAATGATAGGGGTCGCCGAGGTGCAGCGTGCGTTCGGGCATGCCGTGGAAGCTGGCGAGCAGGACGTCGGGGGCGAAATCGAGCGCGGCGAGGCCGGCCTCGAGCGTGGTTTTGAGCGCGCCGATATAGAGCGGATCGTCGGGATAGGGCGGCAGGACGCGCAACGCCGGCTGCCAGCGCAGGGTCGCGAGATGGCTGTTCACCGCATCGACGACGGTCGCGGTCGTCGCGGCGCAATATTGCGGATAGAGCGGCGCGATCAGGATGCGGCGGCACCCCGCGGCGAGCATCGCATCGAGCGTCGCGGCAATCGCGGGGTTGCCGTAGCGCATCGCATGTTCGACCAGCACGTCCGCACCGAGCGCGGCTTGCAGCGCGCGTGTCTGCCGCCGGGTGATCGCGGCGAGCGGCGAGCCTTCGTCGGTCCACACCTGTTGATAGGCATGCGCCGATTTTTTGGGCCGGGTGGTGAGGATGAGGCCGCGCAGGATCGGCTGCCAGAGGAGCTGCGGAATCTCGACGACGCGGCGGTCGGAGAGGAATTCGGCGAGATAGCGGCGCACCGACGGCGCGTCGGGGGCGTCGGGGGTGCCGAGGTTGACCAGCAGCACGCCGAGGCGCGGCGGCACGACCGGCGGATGATCGGTCGGCGCGGTCATAGCGGCAGCGCGGACAGCGGTATCCGCCGGACGCGGCGCCCGGTCGCGGCGTAGAGCGCGTTGGCGATCGCGGGGGCGACGACGGGGACGCCGATCTCGCCGAGCCCGCCGGGGTCGCGGTCGCTCTCGACGAATTCGACGATGATCTCGGGCGACTGCGACAGGCGCGGCAGGCCGAGCTGGCCGAGCTTGCGCGCGGTCGCGACCCCGCCCTCATAATCGGTGGTCGCGCCGACCGCGGCGGCGAGGCCGAAGATCAGCCCGCCCTCGATCTGTTGCCGCGCGATCGCCGGATTGACGAGGCGGCCGGCGTCGACGACCGCGACGAGCTGTTCGACCTGCAGCCCCTTTTCGCTCGGCCGCGCGGTCGCCATCAGCGCGATATGGCTGCCGCGCATGCTATGGCAGGCGAGGCCCTGCGCGGTGCCCGAAAGCATGCCCTCCCAGCCGCCGATGCTCGTCGCGGTGAGCAGGCAGCGCGCGAGCAACGGCTGCTCGCCGAGCATCGCCATCCGGTACGACAGCGCGTCGAGTTCGGCCTTTGCCGCCATTTCGTCGATGAAACATTCGGTGAAGAAGGCGGTGTAGCTGTCGGCATTGCCGCGCCAGCGCCCGGTCGGCAGGCCGATGTCGGCGGGGCAATGGTCGACCGCGAGGTGCGGGATGGCATAGCCGCTGGCCGCACCCTCGACCGCAACGGCATCCGAGGCGCCGGCGGCGGCACGCTGCGCGACGTCGGGCGATGTGTTCGAAAACAGCCGGTCGCGAAACTCGTGGGTGGTCGAGGGGACCGCGATGCGCGCGACGAGCGCGTCGATGCCGCCCGCGGCGTTCAGCGTCGCGACCATGCGCGCGCGCGCCGGGGGGCGGGGAATGTCGCGCATGATCTCCTCGGCGCGCGACCAGGCGAGCTGGACCGGGCGCTTGACCTGCCGCGCGATGATCGCCGCCTGTACCGCGACACTGTGATCGAGGCAGGCGTCGAACGAGCCGCCCGCCATCATCGGGAAAAGGGTAACGTCGCTTTCGGCAAGGCCGGTGGCAGCGGCGATCGCGGCGCGGCACTGGGCGGGAGCCTGTGTCGCGACCCAGACGCGCAGCCGGTCCCGGTCGGGCGCCGCGGTTGCGGTACGCGTCTCGATCGGGGCGTGGAGCGCGGGGGCGACCATATAGGTCGCGCCGATGCTGGTGCGGCCCTCCATCGCCGCCGACACGTCGCCCTTGTCGACGATGCGGTGGCGGTCGGCCTTGATCGCGGCGGCGAGCGCCTTGTCGATGCGTGTAGACGAGATCGGCGTGCCGGCGGTTTCGAAGACCGGGGCGAAGGCGTCGAGCGCGCGGTTCGCCGCCCACCAGTTGCGTGCGACCGCAGCGAGCCAGCGTTCATGCTCGACGACATAGAGCATGCCGGGCGAGGCGAGCCCCGCCTTGCGGTCGATGCTCTTGAGCCGCGTCGCGCCGAGCGGCCCTTGGCGGATCGACGCGAAGACCATGTCGGGCAGGCGGATATCGCCGGCATAATTGGCCGAGCCGTCGACCTTGGCGGGCAGGTCGAGGCGGATGACCTCCTTGCCATAGAGCGGATCGGCGCTGGCCGAGCGATAGACGGGGGTGGCGGGCGGTTCGAGCAGCGCCGCGGCGGCGGCGACCTCGGCGAAACGCAATTTCTTCGTGCCCAGCGTGACGAAGCCGTTCGCGGTGTCGCATTCCTCCCAGTTCGCATCCCAGCGCCGCGCCGCCGCCATCATCAGCAGCGCGCGCGCCTGCGCCGCAGCGTCGCGGCACGGCCCTTCGAACATTCGTACCGACGAGCTGTTGGCGGTGAGCATCACCGCGTGGCGCACCGCCCATTCGCGCCGCGCCCAGCTGCGCACGTCGGCGACCATGTCGGGTACGAGCGCGCGCGGGGTGAAGGTCGCGCTGTCCTCGTCGACCAGCAGCGTATTGGTATAGAGCGGGCTGATCGGCGCGGTTTCGACTGCGATCGTGCGCCAGTCGGCGCCGAGTTCGTCGGCGATGATCTGCGGCAGCAGGGTGGTGACGCCCTGTCCCATCTCGCATTGCGGGACGATGACGCTGACATGCCCGTCGTCGCCGATCTTGAGAAAGGCGTTGAAGATATGCTCGCCCTCGGCGGCGGTCAGGTTGGGGGCGTAATCGCGCGGCCAGACGCTCCATGCGAGCGCGAGGCCGCCCGCAGCGGTCGCGCCGACGAGCAGCGACCGGCGGCTGACGTGCGGCAGGCGCCGTTTCTTTGTGTCGATACTGTCGCGAATGCCCGCCATCGGGGATGCTGATAAGCGGCGCGAGTCTGGGAGGCAAAGGCTTTTGGTTTCCGTCTATCCTCCCTGTGCCCGGTGGGCATGGGGAGGTGGCAGCGCGGCGCGCTGACGGAGGGGCCGACGCCGTCAGGCGGCGGTGCGGCGCCGCGGCCCCTCCACCACCTTCGGTGGTCCCCCTCCCCATCGCTTCGCGACAAGGAGGAATGCTTCAGCTCACCAGCCCCACGGCGCCGGCGGCGGCGGACTCACCGGGCGGTCCCATGAAAAGCCGACGCGGAAGTGGCGGTTCGCGCGCTTCAGTTCATAGGCGAAGCCGAGCGGGGTGGTCTCCATCGCCCAGATGTTGGTCGTCGAGACGCTGCGGCCTGTCGCTTCGAACATCGCGATCGATTCGGCGTCGACCGGAAACTCCTGCCGGCTCGCGGTGCCGGGGGTGGCGGTGTCGCCGCCGTATAGCGTGACTTCGTCCTTCGAACCGTCGGCGTGGCGATGGTCGTGTTTCAGGCGCAGGCCGTTTCCGGTGCGGCTGACGATCCAGGTGCGCGAGCGGTCCCAGCCGCCGTCCGGACCCAGGCCGGCGATATGGAAGGGGATTTCGATGCGGTCGGGGGTGCAGCGGCGGATGTGCATGACCATCGCCTTGCCCTGCATATCGGCGTCGGCGGCCTCGTTCGTCTCGATCTTGCCGGCATAGGCCTGGCCGCAGCGCGCGGTGAGCGCGGCGAAAAACTGCTCCTGCGGATCGGTCGAAGCGGGGGTGGCGGCGCAGCCGGCGAGGGCGGATGCGGCGAGCAGCAGCGCGGCGACCCTCATTTCAGCAGCCCGAGGCGCGGGATCTCGATCTTGGGGCAGCGGTCCATCACGACCATCAGCCCGGCGGTGTCGGCGCGCCGCGCCGCGGCTTCGTCGATCACGCCGAGCTGCATCCACACCGCTTTCGCGCCATGGACGATCGCCTCGTCGACCGCGGCGCCAGCGTCGGCGCTGTTGCGGAAGATGTCGACCAGTTCGGCCGGGGGTTCGACGTCGGCGAGGGTGGCGACGACGGGGGCGCCGTGGATCGTCTTGCCCGCATGGCCGGGATTCACCGCGATCACGTCATGGCCCTGCGCGACGAGGAAGGCGAGAACGTGGTTCGAATCGCGTGCCGGGTTGGGCGAGGCGCCGACGACCGCGATGCGGCGCGGCTGGCCCAGAAGTTCGCGGATTTCGCCTTCGTCGTTGATCGCCATCATTTGCCCTTTCGCTGGTCGAGCCATTCGGCGACCTTCGCCGCTATCGCGTGGAACGGCTCGCCGAGCTTGTCGGTTCCGGCCGCCGGCGGCACCCCGCCGTCGCTGGCGAGGCGGATGCCCATCGACAGCGGTACGCGGCCGAGGAAGTCGAGCCCCATCGTCTTTGCCGCCGCCTCGGCGCCGCCGCTGCCGAACGGGTCGCTGACTTCGCCGCAATGCGGGCAGGCGTAACCCGCCATATTCTCGACCAGCCCGATCAGCGGCACGTCGGCCTGTTCGAAGAAGGCGATCGCGCGCGTCGCGTCCATCAGCGCGAGGTCCTGCGGGGTCGAGATGATCACCGCGCCCGCGGGCTTGTGTTTCTGGATCATCGTCAGCTGGACGTCGCCGGTGCCCGGCGGCAGGTCGACGATCAGCGTGTCGATGTCTCCCCAGCTCGCGTCGACGAGCTGTTCGAGCGCCTTGCCCGCCATCGGACCGCGCCAGGCGATCGCCTGCCCCGGCGCGGCGATCTGTCCGGTCGACAGCATCGGCACGCCATAGGCGTTGGGAACGGGGATCAGCTTGGGTCCGCGCGCTTCGGGCTTGACGCCCTCGCTGTCCATCAGGCGCGGCTGCGACGGGCCATAGATGTCGGCATCGACGAGGCCGACCTTGACGCCCAATCGGCGGAGCGCGACCGCGAGATTGGCGGCGAGGGTCGATTTGCCGACCCCGCCCTTGCCGCTGCCGACCGCGATGATGGTCAGTCCCTTGCGCTCGGCGGTCATCGCGACGCGGACGCTGGTGACGCCGGGGCGCGCGAGCAGGCCGGCGCGCAGCTTGTCCTCGAGCGGTTTGCGTTCGTCCACGTCGAGGCCGGTGACGTCGAGGACGATCGCGAGCGTGCCCTCCTCGTCGAGGAATTTGAGTCCCGAGGTGCGCCCCCCGGTCAGGTCGGTGGCGATGCTGGCGAGCGGAGCGGTGTCGGTCATGTCGGTGGCAGATAGGCATGGCGGACATGATTGCCAGCCATTTTCGCGCGCACCCCCTGTTAATCGCGCCCGCGCCCCCTATAAAAGCCCCATGAGCAACGACAATAGTGACGGTATGGGACGCCGCGCCCCCGGGGGTCTGCGGCAATTTTTCCACCAGATCGCCGCGATGGCGAACAGCCCGTGGGGGCCCAAGGGCGGCGACGACGGCAAGGGAAGCGGCGGTGGCGGCGACAAGAAGCCGGGGCCGCGCAACCCGTGGGTCAGCCCCGACCCGGTCGATATCAACCGCGCGCGCAAGCCGCGCGGCCCCTCGGCGCTCGACGAGCTGCTGCGCAAGGGGCGCGGCAGCTTTGGCGGTGGCGGTGGCGGTGACGGCAATGGCGGCGGCGGCAACATCAACTTCGGCGATTCGGCGAAGCTGTGGAAATGGGGCGTGCTTGGCGTCGTCGCGATCTGGGCGATCTTTTCGTCGTTCCACATCGTGCCGCCCGAAAAAGAGGGCGTCGTCACCCGGCTCGGCAGCTATTCGCGGACCGTCGGTCCGGGCGTCAAACTCACCTGGCCGGCGCCGATCGAACGCATCAAGCTGGAGGACGTCCGCGCCATTCGCACCATGGCGATCGGTTCGCCCAACGCGACCGACGAGAATTTCGTGCTGACCCGCGACCAGAGCATCGTCGACCTCGCCTATGAGGTCCGCTGGTCGGTGCGCGACCCCGAGCTGTATTTTTTCCAGCTCGCCGATCCCGACGGCACGATCCGCGAAGTTGCCGAAAGCGCGATGCGCGCGACGGTCGCCAATTTCGACCTCGTCCAGGCGATCGGCCCGGGGCGCGTCGAGATCGAGTCGCAGGTGCAGCAGCGGATGCAGGATTTGCTCAACCAGTATCGGTCGGGCGTGCTGATTCAGGGCATCGCGATCCGCCAGGTCGACCCGCCGAGCCAGGTCGATGAGGCGTTCAAGGAGGTCACCGCAGCGCGGCAGGAACGCGAATCGGCGATCAACCTCGCGCGCGCCTATCAGCAGCAGGTGCTCGAACGCGCCCGCGGCGACACCTCGGCCTTCGACAAGATCTATGAACAGTACAAGCTGTCGCCGCAGGTCACGCGCCAGCGCCTCTATTATGAAACGATGGAGGCTGTTCTGTCGAACGTCGACAAGACGATCGTCGAGCCGCGCGGGGTGACCCCCTATCTGCCGCTCAACGAGGTACAGAAACGGACGGCCCCTGCCGCGCCCACGCCCGCGACGAAGGGAGCCCAGTGATGTTCGACAGCCTGTTCCAACGCCCGATGCGGCCGCTGATCGCCATCATCGTCCTGCTCCTCATCCTGTCGCAGTCGCTGGCGATCGTGCCCGAAGACAAGCAGGCGCTGATCCTGCGCTTCGGCGAGATCGAGCGCACGGTGAACCGGTACAAGCCGAACGAGGATTTCGGACGCTCGGGCGCCGGTCTCGTCCTGCGCGTGCCGTTCACCGACGGCATCCAGTATATCGACAAGCGCATCCTCGGCGTGAACATGGAGCGCCAGCAGGTGCTCTCGACCGACCAGCAAAGGCTGCAGGTCGACGCCTTCGCGCGCTTCCGCATCACCAACCCGGTGCGTATGTACACCGCGATCCGCACCGAGGATAAATTGCAGGCACAGCTTGCAACGATCCTCGGCTCTTCGCTGCGCAACGAACTTGGCAAGCGGACCTTTGCGACCTTGCTGTCGCCCGAACGCGGCGCGGTGATGGACAATATCCAGGTCGCGCTGAACCGCGAGGCGCAGAAATATGGCGCCGAGATCATCGACGTGCGGATCAAGCGCGCCGACCTGCCCGAGGGCGCGACGCTCGAGGCGGCGTACAACCGCATGCGCACCGCGCGCCAGCAGGAGGCGATCTCGATCCGCGCCGAAGGGCAGAAGGAAGCGCAGATCATCCGCGGCAGCGCCGATGGCGAAGCGGCGCGCATCTATGCCGAAAGCTTTGGCAAGGATCCCGAATTCTATGATTTCTACCGCGCGATGCAGAGCTATCGTTCGACCTTCCTGGGCGAAAACAACCAGGGCGGGACGTCGATCATCCTGTCGCCCGACAATGAATATCTGCGCCGGTTTCGGGGTAACTGAACCCTGAGCCGGACGGCGGATGAACGGGACGGTAAAGCGCCGTTCATGTTCAATCACCGTTCAGCCAAGGGGCAGCAGACCACCGTCGCCGGGGTAAGAGAGTTTTCGTAAGAGAAGGAATTTCGATCGTGCGTTATGTTTACGGCATCACTTCGGCTTTGCTGGCGGGTGGCACGGCGCTGGCGCTGGTCACCCAGTCCCCCGTCGGCGCGCAGGTCGCGCAGAATGAATCGAGCGAAATCGCCAAGGTCGTGCCGCGGTCGGGCGCCCCCGAAAGCTTCGCCGACCTGGTCGAGCAATTGCAGCCCGCGGTGGTCAATATCGCGACCAAGCAGGAGGTCACCCTCGGCGTCCGGCTCAATCCGTTCGCGGGCACCCGCGAGCCGATCACCCAGGAACAGCAGGGCGGCGGATCGGGCTTCCTGATCTCGACCGACGGCTATATCGTCACCAACAACCACGTCATCTCGGGCGGTCCGCGCGGCGAGGCGGTGAACGAGGTTACGGTCACGCTGACCAACAGCAAGGAATATAAGGCGAAGATCGTCGGCCGCGACGTCGCGTCGGACCTCGCCTTGCTCAAGATCGACGCGACGGGCCTGCCCTTCGTCAAATTCGCCACCGGCAGCGACGCGCGCGTCGGCGACTGGGTGGTCGCCATCGGCAACCCGCTCGGGCTCGGCTCGACGGTGACCGCGGGCATCATCTCGGCGGTGCAGCGCAACCTGGGGCAGGGCGGCGCCTATGACCGCTATATCCAGACCGATACCGCGATCAACCGCGGCAATTCGGGCGGGCCCTTGTTCGATCTGCAGGGCAATGTCGTCGGCATCAACAACATGCTGATCTCGCCGGTCGGCGCCAATATCGGCGTCAATTTCGCGATCCCCGCCGACGCCGCGATTCCGGTGATCGACGCGCTGAAGGCCGGCCAGGCGGTCGAACGCGGCTACCTCGGCATCGGGATCACCCCGGTCGACGAGGATATGGCGGCGGCGCTGGGCCTGCCCAAGGACCGCGGCGAGCGCATCGGGCGCATCGAACCGGGCGAGGCGGGCGAAAAGGCCGGGCTGAAGCGCGGCGACGTGGTGACCAAGGTCAATGGCAAAGAGGTCTCGCCGCAGCAGACGCTGTCGTACATCGTCGCGCGGGTCAAACCCGGCACGCGCATCCCGCTCGAGGTGATCCGCGACGGCAAGACGATGACGCTGAACGCGGTGGTCGGCACGCGGCCGGCCGCGGCGGATCAGGCCCCGAGCACCTTCGATCCCGAGGACGAACAGGCGACGCCGGACGATCCGACGGGTGCCGCCGACACCGCGCTCCAGACCGAACTGGGCCTTGCGGTGCTGCCGCTGACCGCCGACATCGCGCGCGCGGTGGGCGTCGACGCCGGCACCAAGGGGCTGGTGATCGGGTCGGTCTCGGCGAACAGCGATGCCGGGCGCAAGGGGCTTCGCCGCGGCGACGTGATCCTGAGCGCGGGCACCGCGCGCACCGCGGTGCTGACCAGCGATGCGCTGGCCAAGGTCGTAGCCGACACCAAGGCGGCGGGCCGCGATGCGGTGCTGGTGGAAATCCTCCGCCGCGGCGGTCCTTCGGGGGATGTCGCGCTGCGGCTGAAAAAATAATCTTCTCCCCTTCGCCGAAGGGGAAGAGGCTTGAAAGCGGGCGTTGCGACCTCATCGGTCCGGCGCTCGTTTTTCTTTGCGCGCGCCGGATAATGTTCCTATTATGTTCCTTCAACGAGTCGGGAGAAGAATGATGATCGGATATGTGACGCTCGGCACCCACGACCTTGCGAAGGCGGCGGTGTTTTATGACGCGATCGCGGCGGAACTGGAGACGCCGCGGATGATGGAGTTCGAGACCTTCATCGCGTGGGGCAAGCCCGGCGGCGGTGCGGGGATCGGACTGACCAAGCCGTTCGACGGCAATGCCGCGAGCGTCGGCAACGGTGTGATGGTCGCGCTCGAGGCGAAAGACCAGGAGCAGGTGCATCGGCTCTATGACATCGCGATCGCCAACGGCGGCACCTGCGAAGGCCCCCCGGGACCGCGCGGCGAGGGTTTCTACGCGGGCTATTTTCGCGATCTCGACGGCAACAAGCTCAACGCCTTTGTGATGGGATGATGGGCCGCCGCCGCCGGACGTGATAGTCCTCTCCCACCAGCGTGGGAGAGGATCGAATGACGGCAAGCAAGGCGAATCAGGATGCGGGGCGAACGGCGGGCGGACCGCATTATTCGCCCTTCGTCATCGCGGGTGGTTTCATCTTCGTGTCGGGGCAGCTGCCGCTGTTGCCCGGACGCGACACCGCGCTGGCGTCCGCGCCGTTCGCGGCGCAGGTCGAGCAGGCCTTGCACAACCTGGAAACCGTGCTCGCGGATGCGGGCGCCGGGCTGGCGCAGGTGGTCAAGACCACCCTCTATCTCAGCGATATCGACGACTGGGGCGAGGTCGATGCAATTTACGCACGCGTCTTCGGCACGAACCGGCCGGCGCGCAGCGTGGTACCGACCGGGCCGCTGCACTTCGGCTTTCGCATCGAGATCGAGGCGATCGCGGTAGCGTGACGCCGGCTGGACGAGCGTTGGCGGGCGTGATGGCGGTTCCGGGGTGGGAAGCGGGTGACAGCTTTCCACGCGAAAGGGATGCTTCGGGCCGCTTCCACGATTTCCGGCCATCGAAGCACGCGTGCGCCACCAGATATTCCGGTCCGCACGGGCGCTGCGAGATGGTCGGTGTGACACCGTTCCCGTGCGCCTCCCGCTCAACTGACGAATAATATCGTAAAAACAAGGAGGTGGCTTGTTGTCTCCGGTCATGGTAGCTTGACGGCAGGCGCAAACAAACCGCCCGTCGGACATATGTCCGGCGGCGAACGGGCCGATCTCTTCCCAAACCGTCGACCCGCTCGCTTCGCCAGCACGAGGCCCATGACCATGATAAACGCCCAAGAGGTTGCCGCGTCCCTGACGGACGGACAACGACGTCGTCTGTTGGCGCTCTTCGCCGAAAGGAAGGCGCAGCCGTGGGAGGAGGGCGATGACGAACTCAAGGGACGACGGCTCGTCCATTGTTTCCGGCAGGACCGTGGCGGCGAACGGACCGAGCTGAACAATTCGGGCTGGTCGGTCGCCATGCTGCTCGACCGCCCCGCCGCCTGAAACGTCGCGAGACGGGCAGGGCCACAGCTGCCGATCGTCCTCTCCGGCCGATGACAGCAGCGCGGTTGCCGATTGCCTGTCCACGCCCCGCGTTCTAGACCAGCAGGCAGGTTCGGATAGCGGAGGACAGCGAGTGAGCGACGGCAGCACGGCGAGTGAAATCTATATCGGCCTCGGCGGCGGCGGCGCCCCCGACGGGCCGCGCCAGTCGCTGGTGCTCAAGCGCGCCAACCGGCACGGGCTGATCGCCGGGGCGACCGGCACCGGCAAGACGGTGACGCTGCAGGGGCTGGCCGAGGGGTTTTCGGCGGTCGGCGTTCCGGTGTTCGTCGCCGATGTGAAGGGCGACCTCGCCGGCCTGGCGATGGCGGGCAGCCCGACGTCGAAGATGCACGAGATTTTCGCCGCGCGCGCCGCCGAGATCGGCGACAGCGAATGGGCGTATCGCGACAATCCGGTGATCTTCTGGGACCTGTTCGGCGAACAGGGGCACCCGGTGCGCACGACGATTTCTGAAATGGGACCGCTGTTGCTCGCGCGGTTGATGGGGCTGAACGAGGTGCAGGAGGGGGTACTCGCGATCGCCTTCCGGGTCGCCGACGAACAGAATCTGCTGCTGCTCGATTTGGGCGACTTGCAGGCGATGCTGGCCTGGTGCGCGCAGAATGCCGACGAGCTGACCGTCAAATATGGCAATGTGTCGAAGGCCACCGTGGGCACGATCCAGCGGCAGTTGCTGACGCTCGAAAGCCAGGGCGGCGCGAACTTCTTCGGCGAGCCCGCGCTCGACATCCAGGACATGATCCGCACCGACGAAAACGGACGCGGCTACGTCAACATCCTCGCCGCCGACAAGTTGATGGCGAGCCCCAAGCTCTATGCGACCTTCCTGCTCTGGCTACTCAGCGAGATGTTCGAGACGCTGCCCGAGATCGGCGACCCCGACAAGCCGAAGCTCGTCTTCTTCTTCGACGAGGCGCATCTGCTGTTCGACGATGCGCCGCCGGCGCTCGCCGAAAAGATCGAACAGGTGGTCCGGCTGATCCGTTCCAAGGGCGTCGGCGTCTATTTCGTCACCCAGAACCCGATCGACGTTCCCGAGGATGTCGCGGGCCAGCTCGGCAATCGCGTCCAGCACGCGCTGCGCGCCTTCACTCCGCGCGACCAGAAGGCGGTGAAGGCCGCCGCCGACACCTTCCGCCCCAATCCCAAGGTCGACGTCGCGCGCGAGATCACCGAACTGAAGGTCGGCGAGGCGCTCGTCTCGCTGTTGATGGCCGACGGCGCGCCGTCGCCGGTCGAGCGCACGCTGATCAAGCCGCCCTGCTCGCGTGCCGGCCCGCTCGACGCCAAGGAGCGCGCGATCATCAAGTCGATCTCGCCGGTCGAGGGCAAATACGACACGGCGGTCAACCGCGAGAGCGCCGAGGAACTGCTCGCCGCCAAGGCCGACCAGGCGCAGGCCGCCGCGATCGAAGCCAAGGCGCAGGACGAGGCCGACAAACAGGCTGCGATCGCCGCCAAGGAAGAGGCGAAGCGCAAGGTCGCCGAGGAGAAGGTGCGGCTGCAGCAGGAGAAGGTCGCGGCGCGCGAGGCCGCGAAGCCGAGCTTCGCCGAGAAGATGGTCGAATCGGCGGCGCGGTCGGCGGCGACCAATATCGGACGGCAGGTCGCGGGCAAATTCGGCGGCCAGTTGATGCGCGGCATTTTGGGCAGCCTGTTCAAATGAGCCGGACCGATGCCGCGGCGATGGAGGCGAGCCTGATCGCCGTCGCCGACGCCGGCATCGATATCCGCATCGCGCTGTTCGACCGCTTCTTTGCCGCTTTTCCCGAGCGGCGCGCCGATTTCATCTCGGTCGACGCGGCGTCGCGGCGGATGACCGACGAGACGCTGCAGATGATGTTCGGGGTCGCGTCGGGCGAAGCGTGGGTGTGGCCGCTCGTCGCCGAGCTGGTGTTCACCCACCGCAGCTATGGTGCCTTGCCGATCGCCGAATATGACGCGTTCATCGACATGACGGTGACCGAGCTGGGGGCCGCGGCGGGCGGTGCATGGAGCGCCGATTGTGCCGCGGCATGGACGCGGAGCGCCGACGCGCTCAAAGCGATGATCCGCAAGGCGCGCGCCGAGTGGAAGAGCGCGATGCCCGCGGGCGCGCCGCAGCTGGCCGAGTAAGCACCCGTCGCTCCCGTAAAGGCGGGAATGACGGGTGGAACTTATCCCTATTTGCCCTTGAGCCAGCTGGCGATTTCGCCCTTGATGCGCGGGCGGCTGACGCTGCGTTCGGTCAGCGTCGCGATCACCTTGTCATAGGGTTTGCGGACGTCGGCGGGCAGGTCCGCCGCGATTCCCTGAAGCCTGGCGATCATCGCGGGGTCGTGTGACGCCGCGGCGAGTCCAGCGAGGAAACGCGCGCGCGCCGACGCGTCGATCAGCCGGTCGACCGCCGCCTGATTCGCCTGGACGAAATCGACCGCCGATTCGGGATGGTTGGCGGCGACCGCGCCGATGATCGACGCGCTGACGGTCTCGCCGGGTTCGGCGGTCAGCGCGAGATCGAGCGCGCGGCGGGCGAGCGCCGCATCCTTGGCCGAGCCGAGCAAGGTGTAGAAGGTGCTGCGTTCGACCGCCGATTTCGACGCCTTGGCGAGCGCGCGCAACCGGGTCCAGTCGGCGTCGGTCGCGTTGGTCGCGACGATGCCGAGCCAGCGCGCCTTGAGCGGGCCGTCGAGCGCGGCAGGGTTGCCGTCGAGCAGCGCGAAGCGGCGCCGGGCCTCGGCGAGCACCCTGGCATCGCCCATCGCGCCGAGCGCGGCGAGCAGGTCCGAGCGCAGCACGCTGTCGAGCGCGGGTTCGCCGGCGCGCGGTTCGAAGCCGAGCCGCCGCATCGACGGGTCGAGCACCGCGCCGGCCAGGACGGCGATGCGTTTCTGGACCGCGGGCTGATCGTCGAACATCGTATAGAGCGTCTGGTAGCGGCCGGCGACGTCGCCGATCACCTTCTGGCTCGCGCCCTGCGGGGTGGCGGCGAGCAGGTCGAGCGCGGCGCCCATCGGCTGATAGCCCGCGTTCGCGAGCGCGAAATTGTCGCCGAGCAGCCCAAGCTGGTCGATCGGTGCGAGCGACGCAAAGCGGCCGCGCAGCGCGGCGAGCGCGGCGGGCGAATAGAGGGTGCGGTAATAGCCCGCCTGTCCGGCGTTGATCAGCACCGCGCCGCAGCCGGGCAGCGTCAGCGTCCCCGCGCCGCCCGCGATCACCTGCCGCGCGACCGCGCCTTCCCCCGCGCGGGCGAGCACCGGCACCTGCCAGCGGCGGCCCTCGGCCTCGATACCGTCCTTGCGGTCGCGCGAAAATTCGCCCTGGGTCAGCTGGACCGTCGTCCGGTCGCCGGCGCAGGTCATACCGCCGACGCGCAGCAGCGGGATTCCCGGCTGGTTGGTGAAATCATGCGCGATCGCGGTGAGGCCCTTGGCGCCCGCGACCTCGACCGCGTTCCACAAATCGTCGGTGCGCGTGTTCGCATATTTGTGCTGCGCCATATAGGTGCGCAGCCCGTCGCGCCACACATCCTCGCCGGCATAGGATTCGAGCATGGTGATGACGGCTTCGCCCTTTTGGTAGGCGATCGCATCGAACGCCTGGTTGGTGTCCTCGACGGTGCGGATTTTCTGGACCACCGGGTGCGTCGTCGCGAAGGCGTCGAGCCCCATCGCGCGCTCGCGGCCGTCGACGCGGTCGAGCAACGGTTGCCAGTCGGGGTGGAAATGGTCGCTCGCCTTGGTCTCCATCCAGCTCGCGAAGCCTTCGTTGAGCCACAAATCGTCCCACCAGGCCATGGTGACGAGGTCGCCGAACCATTGGTGCGCGACCTCATGCGCCTGCGTCGAATAGATTTGCTGCCGCGTCGCTTCGCTGGTGATCGTCGGATCGTCGAGCAGGATGCGTTCGAAGGTGAAGATCGCGCCCCAATTTTCCATCGCGCCGAAAAACTGCGACTGGCCGGGGCCGGCGACATTGTCGAGCTTGGGGAGAGGATAGGGCTGGCCGAAATAGTCGCTGTAGTAAGTGAGCAGCGGGCCGAGGCTGTCGAGCGCGAAGCGCGCCTGTTCGCCCGACCCCTTGGGCGAGACGATGCCGACTTCGGCGCCGCTTTCGCTCTTTGCCGCGAGCCGCTCGAAATCGCCGGTCGCGAAGAACAGCAGATAGGAGGACATTTTGGGCGAGGTGGCGAAGGTCACCTTCTTGAGTCCGCCCGCCAGCGGGGTTTCGCTCGTCGCGGGCATGTTGCTCACCGCGAGGTCGGCCTGCGGAACGATCGCCGACAGGGTGAAGGTCGCCTTATAGCTCGGTTCGTCGAAGCTGGGGACGAAGCGCCGCGCGTCGGGCGCCTCGAACTGGGTGAACAGCCCGCGCACCTCGGCGCCGCTGACCTTGTCGGGATAATCGAGCGCGAACAGCCCGTTCGCCTGGGTGCCGATGATGCCCTTGTAATGCGTGATGAGGCGGTAGGTGCCGGCGTCGAGCGGGACGGGCGCGATGAAGGTTACCGTCTGCGCCTCGGTATCGGTCGACGCGATCAGCGGGATCGGCTCGCCGGTCCCGTCGGCGCGGGTCAGGCTGGCATCGACGACATCGAGGTCGAGCGCGTTCATCACGATACCATTGGCGCTTTCGTAGAGTTCGAGGTCGATCGTCGCCGCGCCGGTGAAGGTCAGCGCTTTGGCGTCGGGGGTGACGCTGATGTCGTAGTGCAGGGGCCGCGCGCTGCGCGGCAGCTGGCTCGGGATGTCGGCGGCGAGCGGCGCGCCGGTGAAGGCGGGCGGTGTCGCGGCGGGCGCGGCGGCGACCGGCGCGATTCCCGGCTGGGCGGCGCAGGCGGCGAGGCCGAGCGACGAGACGGCGGCGACAAGCAGATGACGGTGCGATGTTTTCATGATGGCGATCCCCGGTCTTGATTTTGCCGCACCGGCTACGCCGATGCCTCGCGGACTCCCGCGTCGCTTTCGGCGGGCGTAGCATGGCTCTCGACAGATGACACGAGATGGGGCAGCTTTGGTTGCATGACAAAACCTATATTGCCTGGAGAGGTAGCCGCCGCCGTCGTCGACCCCGTCGCTTATGGGGAATGGGACGGGCTTCATGAAAAGCTCGGCTGGGCGCGCGCCCATGCGCCGCTCGCGGTCGCCGAGACCGCAGAGGTCGACCCCTTCTGGCTCGTCACCCGCCACGCCGACATCATGGCGATCAGCAAGGACCCGCAGCGTTTTGCGAACGGCATCCGCCCGACGGTGCTGACCAACCGCGACGGCGAGGCGATCGCACGCGCCGCGACCCCGGGGGGCGACGGGCACCTGATCCGCTCGCTGGTCCAGATGGACGCCCCCGATCACATGAAATACCGCCTGCTCACCCAGAGCTGGTTCATGCCCAAGAATCTGAAGATCGTCGAAGAGCGTATCCGCGGCCTGGCCCGCGAGACGGTCGATACGATGCTCGCCGCCGGGCCCGAATGCGATTTCGCGCGCGACGTCGCGGCGCATTATCCGCTGCGCGTCGTCATGGACATATTGGGTGTGCCGCCCGAGGACGAGCCGCGCATGCTGATGCTGACCCAGCAATTGTTCGGATCGACCGACCCCGAGCTCAACCGCAGCCGCGAGGCGATCACCAGCGCCGAACAGGCGATCGCGATGCTCCATTATGTGATCGCCGATTTCGAGCAATATTTCGGCGCGCTGACCGCCGACCGCCGCGCCAATCCGCGCGAGGACATCGCGACGGTCATCGCCAATGCGACGATCGACGGCGGCCAGATCCCCGATCGCGAGCTGGCGGGCTATTATATGATCATCGCGACCGCGGGCCATGATACGACGAGCGCCTCGACCGCCGGCGCGATCATGGAACTGGCGAAGAACCCGGCGCTGTTCGAACGCTTCCGCGCCGCTGACAGCGACAAGGCGGGGTTGATCGAGGAGGCGATCCGCTGGTCGACCCCGGTGCAGCATTTCATGCGCAGCGCCAAGGAAGATGTCGAGATCGGCGGGCAGCAGGTGCGCGCGGGCGACTGGCTGATGCTCAACTATGTCTCGGCCAACCGCGACGAGGCGGTGTTCGGCGACCCGTTCGCCTTCGACCCCGACCGGCCGAAGAACCAGCAGCTTGCCTTCGGCTTCGGCGCGCATGTGTGCCTCGGCCAGCACCTCGCCCGCATGGAGATGCGGATCATGATGGAGGAACTGTTGCCGCGGATCAAAAAGCTCGAGCTCGCGGGCGATCCGGCACGGGTGCAGTCGGTGTTCGTCGGCGGGCTGAAGCGGCTGCCGATCCGGTTCGAGGCGGCGTGAGCGACTATTTGCCGAAATCGCCGTTCCTGGCGTCATTCGTCGATGCGGATGTTCCGCTCGACGGCCCCGAGGGCGAGGCCAATCTTGACCGATTGATCGCCTTGATGGGCGACGCTGACGTATCGAACAGGGACTGGGCGGCCACGCTGTTAGCGCTCAGCGACCGCGATGATGTGAGGATTCGGGCGGCTTTGCGGATGGGTGCAGAGGATGTGGACCCGGTCGTGCGCGGCGAAGCGCTTTGCGGATTGGCGAGGCGCGATCCGGCTGTTGCCCTGCCCCTCGTTCGCCGCGAACTCGATCGTGACGAGAGCAATATAGCGGTGATGAATGCCGCCGAAGAACTCGCCGACCCGACGCTGGCTGCGAGCCTACTTGCTTGGGCCGAAGGCCATGATCCGGTCGCTGAGGCCGCTCGCGATGCGATCAGGGCCTGCGGGGTGGCCGCCACTTAAAGCTTTGCGAAGCCGCGCCGCCATGCCAAGGCGGTTCCGGGTCGATATTCGGGGGAAGTCATGAAATATCCGATCCTTGCCGCGGCGCTGCTGCTTGCCGCCGCCGCGCCCACCACCACCGCCACCGCGATGACGATCGATGCCGACGAGCGCGAGCTTTACGACAACAGCATCCAGTGCATGGCCTTTTTCGGGATCATGGCGGGACTCGGCACCAAGGGCGACGACGCGGACCCGAAGATGGTCGCATCGGGCACCAAGTTTCTGGCTATCGCGACCGTACTCGCCGACGACGACGAGGCGCAGATCAAGACCGACTTCGATGCCCAGATCGACAAGTTCGCGCGGATCACCAAGAATCCCGAAGATCCCGACATGATCAAGCAGGTTCAGGACATCAGCGAGAGCTGCACCTTCCTAGAAACGCTGGTCGACGCGATGATCGAAAGCGGCACCCTCTAAGCCGGGCGCGTCAGACCTTTTCCGCCGGAAAGAATTTCGCGACGACCTCGCTCGCGAGGCGCGCGGGGCGCAATGTTTCGGCGTCGATGCAGCACCAGCTCGATTTGACCTCGGCCAGCACGTCCTCGCCGCGCTTGATGATCGTGTCGTAGAAGGCGCGCGCGCCCTGCACTTTTTCGAGGATCACGGTCGCGATGACCTGGTCGTCGAGGAAGGCGGGGCGGCGATAGGTGATCTCGTGCTTCAGCGCGACCCACAGATGTGCCGCGACCGCGTCGGGCGGCGCGATATGGCGCCAGTGCGCCAGCACGGCGTCCTGCACCCAGCTGAGATAATGGGCGTTGTTGACATGCCCCATGAAATCGATCTGGTCGGCGCCGACGGCGATGGCGTGATCGTGCGGGAGCGAGGCTGCGGTCATAACGTTGACACTAATGTCAACAAACTGTGACGGGAAGATGAATTTCCGACCATTTCGATAGAATGATCGCTCAGCCCCGCCCGCGATAGGGCGCGACGCCCTGATCGGGGAGCCACAGGCCTGCGGGCGGCGCGCCCGATTGCCAGAAGACATCGATCGGAATGCCGCCGCGCGGATACCAGTATCCACCGATGCGCAGCCAGCGCGGCGCCATCTCGTCGAACAGGCGGCGGCCGATGCCGACGGTGCAATCCTCGTGGAAACCGGAGTGGTTGCGAAAGCTGGAAAGAAAGAGCTTGAGGCTCTTTGATTCGACGATCGTTTCGCCGGGGGCATAGTCTATCACCAGATGCGCGAAATCGGGCTGGCCGGTCACCGGGCACAGCGAGGTGAATTCGGGCGCGGCGAAGCGGACGAGGTAAAGTTCGTCGGCGCGCGGGTTGGGGACATAGTCCAGGATCGCGGCCTCGGGTGAGGCGGGCAGTTCGCTGGACTGGCCGAGATGCTTGGGCGTCAGCGCCGGGGGGGTGGAATCGGACATGAAATCCCTCTAGTGGGACGCGCGGCCGCTGTCATCCGTCGATGGCGCGGTCATTCAGCGCCAATTCAGCGGATCGGGCGCGAAACAGACGATCGGGATCGCACAGGTATAATGACGGACAGGCATTTCGGGACCATGGGCAGCGCGCGGGCGGTGCTGGCATTCGCGCTGGCGGCGAGCGCTATCGCGCCCGCGATCGCCCAGCAGGGCGAGACCCCGGCCCCCGCGCCTTCGCCGAGCCGCCCGATCGATTTCCGCCTGCCGCCGCCCGGCGACGACGGCCGCGCGCCGGGGGTGCAAGGACCGGCGGACAATGGCATCGCCCCCTCGGGCCCGGGCGCGCCGCGCCCGACGCCGGCACCGGCCCCTACACCGACGCCGCCGCGCGTGACACCGACGCAGCCCGCAACCCAATCGGCGACGCAGCCGGCAGCCGGTGCCGCACCCGCGCCGACGCGTCGCGCGGCCCCGGCCGAAACCGCGCCCGCGACCGCGCCGGCGCGGGATGCGACCGCCGAGACTCCGTCTTCGCCGCCCGCCGCGACCGATGCCGCGCCGGGCTTTTCGCCGGTCGTTTCGGATACGCCGGCGATCGCCGATGCCGCCCCCGCCGACGACATCGCGCCCGCGCCGGCGGCGCCCGCCGACGGCGGCGGCACGCCGATCTGGGCCTGGCTGCTCGCATTGGTCGCGGCGGGCGCGGCCGGTTTCTGGTACTGGCGCCGCCGCCCCGCGCTGGCGAGCGACGCGCCGGTCGAGCGCAGCGCGCCGCCGGCCGAGGCGCCGCGCCCGGCGCCTGCGCCGCTGGCTCCCCCCGCGCCGCGCGCTGCGCCGGTTCCGACCCCCGCCCCCGCTGCCGCGCCCAGGGCGCCGGTGCTGCCGACACTCTCCGGCGGCGAGGCGGCGCAGCGTGTGTCGCCGCTCGTCACCCGCCCCGCGCCCGAGCGTCGCGCGCTGGTGGCGATCGCGCTCGAGGTGCAGGCGATCCGGTTCACGCCCGAGCATGTCGCGGTCGCCTTCGCGCTGAATATCATGAACCAGGGATCGGCCGACGCGACCGGGCTGATGGTGCGCATCGCGCTCAACCAGGGGTCGGCGATGACCGAGCCGGTGCTCGCGCGCTTCTTCGACGGGGCGGGCGGCAGCGTGCTGCGCGACGACATGATCCTGAAGGTCGGGGCGGGCGAGGCGCTGACCACCGAGGCGATGCTGCCGCGCCATATCGTCGAACCGCTGATGATCGGCGGCAAGCCGATGCTGGTGCCGGTGATGGCGTTCGACGTCACCTATCATTGGGACGGCGACGCCGACGCCTTTGGCCAGAATGCGGGCAGCTTCGTGCTCGGCCGCGAATCGGGGGCCAGCGACAGCGACAAGCTCGCGCCGCTGCCACTCGATCGCGCTTCCTATGCCGTAGACCGGCCCGGTTCGCGCTCGACCGCGATCCGGCGGAGCCAATAGGCGCGCTTTCTGGCGCCGTTTCGCCTTTTGTGTTGCAGCGCAGCATCGGCTGAGGCAGATGGCCACCGTGCTTGAAAAAGTGCGGGGGGAGACATAGGCTGTGCTTCCCCGGAAAGAGCAAAGCAGGATGGCTGGCGGAGGGATTGGAACAGGTTCCCCGCCGGGTCGTAACAGGAGCATGACATGGACGCCTTGGTCTCAACCGACTGGCTGGAACGCGAACTGGGGGCATCGGACCTGCGGGTCGTCGATGCGACGAAATTCCTCGAAGCGGATCGCGACGCGCGCGCCGAATATGAGGCGGGCCACATCCCCGGCGCGGTGTTCATGGACCTCGCCGAACTGACCGACCCGAACAGCGACGTCGACAATATGGCGCCGCCCGCCGAAAAATTCGCGAGCCGCATGCAGTCGCTCGGCCTCGGCGACGGCAGCCGCATCGTGCTGTACGACGACAGCCCGCTGAAGAGCGCGGCGCGCGGCTGGTGGCTGCTCAAATTGTTCGGCGCACACGACGTCGCGCTGCTCGACGGCGGCCTTGCCAAGTGGAAGGCCGAAGGCCGCCCGCTCGAAATGGGCAAGCAGACGCTGCGCCACCGCCACTTCACCGTGTGGCGCGACGCCAAGGCGGTGCGCACCAAGGACGAAGTTCTGGCGAATGTCGACAGCGGCGCCGAACAGGTCGTCGACGCGCGCTCGGGCGCGCGCTTCACCGGCGAGGAACGCGATCCCCGCGCGGGCGTCGCGCCGGGTCATATCCCGGGTTCGCGCAGCCTGCCGTTCGGCGAGCTGTTCAACGCCGACGGCACCTGGAAGCGCGACGATGCGCTGAAGGCGGCGTTCGATGCCGCCGGGATCGACCTCGACAAGCCGCTGGTTACCACCTGCGGCAGCGGCATGACCGCGACCGTCGTGGCCTTCGGCGCGCACCTGCTCGGCAAGGACGATGTCGCGGTGTACGACGGCAGCTGGACCGAATGGGGCGCCGACCCGGCGACGCCGAAGGCGACCGGCGCGGCTTGAACCCGTCTTGGCGGGGTGCTGGATTTTGTCCGGCGCTCCGCTAACAGGGAGGCATGAGCAAGAGCGACGACGACAGCCTCCGCCCCGCGACGAAACTGGTGCAGGGCGGGCGGCGGCCCGAATGGACCGGCGACCCGCGGCTGGGCGGCGGCGTCGTCAATCCGCCGGTGTGGCGCGCCTCGACGATCCTTTACGACAGCATCGCCGACCTGAAGGCGCGCGGGCATGCGACGCATGACAAGCTCTATTACGGCCGGCGCGGGACGCCGACGGTGTGGGCGCTCGCCGATGCGCTGACCGAAATGGAGCCGGGCGCCGAGGGCACCCTGCTTTATCCCTCGGGGGTCGCGGCCAATTCGGCGGGCATGCTGGCCTTGCTCGCGCCGGGCGATCATCTGTTGATGGTCGACAGCGCCTATGAACCGACGCGCGCTTTCTGCAACGGGCTACTCAAACGCTATGGCGTCGATACGACCTATTATGACCCGCTGGTGGGGGCGGGGATCGCCGACGTGATCCGGCCCGAGACGAAGCTGATCTTCCTCGAATCGCCGGGCAGCCTGACCTTCGAGGTGCAGGATATTCCGGCGATCGTCGCGGTCGCGCGCGCGCGCGGGGTGCTGACGATGCTCGACAACACCTGGGCGACGCCGCTGCTGTTCCCCGCGCTGGCGCACGGCGTCGACGTGACGATGATGAGCCTGACCAAATATGTCGGCGGGCATAGCGACGCGATGATGGGATCGCTGACCGCGACGAAGGCGGTTTGGCCGCGGCTACGCAGCGCGGCGTACCAGCTTGGCCAGGCGGTCTCGCCCGACGATTGCGCGCTGATGCTGCGCGGGCTGCGCACGCTCGACGTGCGGATGGCGCGGCATCAGGCGAGCGCGCTGGCGGTCGCCGAATGGCTGGCGGCGCGCGCGGACGTCGGGCGGGTGCTGCATCCGGTGCTGGCGGGCGATCCGGGGCATACGATCTGGTCGCGCGATTTTACCGGCGCGAGCGGGCTGTTCGGCTTCACGCTGAAAGGCAGTGACGAGGCGGGGCGGACACGCTTCATCGAGGCGCTGTCGCATTTCGGCATCGGTTTCAGCTGGGGCGGCTATGAAAGCCTGGTGGTGCCGAGCAACCCGGCCGACATCCGCACCGCGACGGTGTGGACCGATCCCGATCCGCTGCTCCGCCTGTCGATCGGGCTGGAGGACCCCGCCGACCTGATCGCCGACCTCGAACGCGGTTTCGCGGCGATGGCGGCATGAGTATCGCCGCCGACGTGCAGGGCGGTATCGGCCGCACGGTCGACGCGATGCGCGTGATCGGCATCGACGTCGGGTCGTACCGGTTGTCGCTCTATGGGCTGTTCTCGACGATCGTCGTCGTGATTTTGCTCTATGTCGCGGTCAAGCTCGCGATGCGCGCGATCAAATGGGTGCTGCGCCGCAACACCCATATCGACGCGACCCAGCGTATCTTGACCGAGAAGCTGATCGCGATCGCGCTGTTCGTCTTTGCGCTGCTGTTCGGCATCGACCTGCTCGGCATCGACCTGACCGCGCTTGCGGTCTTTTCGGGCGCCGCGGGCCTCGCGATCGGCTTCGGGCTGCAAAAGACGGTCGGCAATCTGATCGCGGGAATCATCCTGCTGATGGACCGCTCGATCAAGCCGGGCGATGTGATCGTCGTCGGCGACGGCGCGAGCATGGGGAGTTCGGCGACGCTGAACGGCGTGCCGAATGTCGGGCGGGTCGCCAAGATCGGGGTCCGCGCGGTCAGCGTCGTCACCCGCGACGGCAAGAAGCATCTGATCCCGAACGAACTTTTGATGACGATGCCGGTCGAGAACTGGAGCTATTCGAGCCGCGACGTGCGGGTGCGGATGCGCGTGCCGGTCGCCTATGACTGCGACCTGCGCGCGGCGCAGGCGATCATGGTCGAGACCGCGAAGGCGAACCCGCGCATTTTGGCCGACCCCGAACCGGTGGTGTGGATCACGGCGTTCGGCGAACGCGCGGTCGAGCATGAGCTGCGCTACTGGATTTCGGACCCCGAGGCGGGGCTGGGCAATATCCAGGGCGAGGTGTTTCTGGGGATCTGGGACCGCTTCAAGGAAGCGGGGATAAGGATTCCCTATCCGCGCACCGATGTGCGGGTGTTGGCGGATGGGGGCGGAGCTCCGCCGCAATAGACTGCGTCATTGCGAGCGAAGCGAAGCAATCCAGGGCGGTTGCCGCCTACTCTGGATTGCCGCGTCGCTTCGCTCCTCGCAATGACGGGGTGTTTCAGTACCCCGTCGTCTTAGCGCGTTCGATGCACTCGACGATGATGCGCTTGGCCTCGTCGACATCGCCCCAGCCGTTGAGCTTGGCCCATTTGCCGGGTTCGAGGTCCTTATAGTGGGTGAAGAAATGCTCGATCTGCTGGAGCACGATCGGCGGCATGTCGGTGTAGCTCGCGACGTCGGCATAATAGGGAAAGGTCTTGTTGACGGGCACGCAGAGCAGTTTCTCGTCGCCGCCGGCATCGTCTTCCATCAACAGCACGCCGATCGGGCGGCACTTGACCACCGCGCCCGCGACGATCGGCGAGCGCGCGACGACCAGCGCGTCGAGCGGGTCGCCGTCTTCGCCCAGCGTGTGGGGGACGAAGCCGTAATTGGCGGGATAGCGCATCGGGGTGTGCAGGAAGCGGTCGACGAACAATGCGCCCGATGCCTTGTCGAACTCATATTTCACCGGCTCGCCGCCGATCGGCACTTCGATCAGCACGTTCAGGCTGTCGGGCGGGCTGTCGCCGGCCGGGATCAGGTCGATGCGCATGGGAGATGTCCTTTTCGGTTTTTGATTCGCGGGGCGCCTTAGACCCTGGGGGCGGGGGAGGGAAGGCGGGAGAGGGGGCGCGTCGCCCGATCCTCCCCGTCGCGAAGCGATGGGGAGGGGGACCGTTCGCGAAGCGAAGGGTGGAGGGGCCGCGGCGCCGCACCGCCGCCTGACGGCGTCGGCCCCTCCGTCAGCCCTGCGGGCTGCCACCTCCCCATCGCTTCGCCACAGGGAGGATCTTAAAGCGCCCGTTTCGCCGCCAGCACCTGATCGAACCAGTCCGGCCCCGTCCCCACCTTTTCGAGATGCGGCCAGCGCAGCCCGCCGCGGTAATCGATCTCGACCGTGCGATAGCGGCCGCCGCGCTCGACGAGCAGTTTCACCGGAGTCTTGCCGTCGGTCGCGGCGCGGATCGCCGATTCGATGCGCTCGCGGTTGTAGGTGACGCCGTCGACCGCGAGGATTTTTGTCCCATTGACGATATCGGCGCGAAAGGCGGGGCCGTCCCATGCGATGCTGCCCGCGACGCCGTCCTTGTCGATGATCAGGCCGAGGCTGTGGGTGAGATCGGTATTCTTCGCCTGCGCCATGCGGTCGCGGTCATAGACGTTCGGCGCGTCGCGCCAGACGAGGCGATAGCCCGCCGCTTCGATCCCCGCGGTCGGCGCCGGGCGGCCGGGGGTCTGCATCCGGTCGCGCAGGAATTTCGCCCAGTCATAAGGGTGGACCGCGTTCAGCGCCGCGACGACATCGTCGAAATCATAGGTCGACTGTCCCCAGTCGCCCTCGCGCCCGCCAAAAAAGCCGCGCGCGAAATCGTCGAGGCTTTTGGCATTGTTCGTGGCGGTGCGGATCAGCATGTCGGCCTCGAGCCACATCAGCCCGCCTTCGTTGTAATAATCCTCGGTCCGCGTCGCGCTGGGGAAGGCGCGCGCCTTGCGCCCCGCGATGATCGGGTCGAGCGTCGTATCTTCGACCGAGCGCCAGGCGCGGCCCGCCTGGGTGCTGTAGAAACCGGCGTTGGTCGCCCATTCGGCGAGGATCATCTCCTTCGACTGCATGCCCGACCGCCCGGCGAGGACGAGGTCCCAATAGCTCGTCTGACCTTCATAGACCCAGAGCAGATTGTCCTGCATCGGCGTGCGGTAATCGGGGGTCCACAGCTTGTCGGGGCGGCGGTATTTGCCGTTCCAGCTGTGGACCAGTTCGTGCGGGAGCAGCCCGCGCTCGCTGTCATTCTCGTCCCATTTGGTGAAATAATCGGGGTTGCGGCTGTTCTCGCTCGACCGGTGATGTTCGAGCCCGATGCCGCCGAGTTCGTCGCTGAGCGCGAGCAGGAAGTCATAACGGTCGAAATGGCGGGTGCCGAACAGCGCGACCGCCTCCGACACCAAGGCCGCGTGGCGCGCGATATGGTCGGGGCTGGCGCCCAGATATTTTTCCTCGTCGGCGACGACGTTGAGCGTCACGCCGTTGCCGAGCGCCCATTGGCGAAAATAACGCCCCGCGAACATCGGGCTGTCGACCAGATTTTCATAGCTGGTGACGCCGAAGCTGTAGCGGTTCTTCGAGACCTGCAACCCGTCGAGCGCGGCGGCGCCGGTCCAGCCTTCGGGCAGGCTGACCTCGAGCTGCACCGGGATCTGGCGGGTGAAATAGCCGGCGGGATAGAGGCTGACCTGTTCCCATTGCAGGTTCATCATCGCCGGGGTGACGACGACGCGGCCCTCGCTGGTGCGGGTGGGCGAGAGGAAGTCGAAGGCGATGTCGATGCTCTTCACGCCCTGCGGCACGTCGATGTCGAAGGCGTAGACGTCGGTCGGCTGGCGCGTCCAGACGAGCGGTTTGCCGCCCGCGGTGGGCTTGAACCCCGCGACCTCGGCGATCGCGCCGCGCGGCGCATGCTTGCCGGGCAGCCATTGCGGATAGAGCAGGGTGACTTTGCCGGCTTTCGGAACCGGGATCGTCTGGCGGACATGGAAGATTCCGCGCGCATGGTCGGTCGCGTCGACCTTGAGCAACATCGTCCCCGGATAGGGGCGGTCGGCGGGCAGCGGGATGGTAAGCGGCTGCACCACCGGTTGCGGACGGCTGTTGCCGTCCTGGGCATGGGCGGCGGGAGCGGTGAGGGCGATCAGGGCGGCTGCGACGAACAGGTGTTTTTTCATGGTGCCGCGTTTTGCCGCGAAAAGATGGCGAGGTCCAGACCGGCACATTCCTTCTCCCCTAGAGGGAGAAGGATATGGAGGCTTGTGAGCGGAGCGAACTAGCCGGAGTTGGATGAGGGGGTGCGAGCGAAGCTCGCGCGGTCGCTCGCGACCGCAACCCCTCACCCAGCTTCGACTAGGCAGCAAGCTGCCAAGTCTTTGCAACCCTCTCCCTCAAGGGGAGAGGGGAGTCCCCTTTGCCTTTCGACCAAAAAAGATTAGACGCCGCGCCCATGAGCAAGGACAAATCCGCCAAGATCGCCACGCCGCAGCCGGTGCGCGGCACGCAGGACATGCTCGGCGATTTCGCCGACCGGTTTCAGCATGTCGTCGACACCTTCGATCGCGTGCGGCGGCTCTATGGCTATAAGCGGATCGAGGTGCCGGTGATCGAGCCGACCGCGGTGTTCGCGCGCTCGCTTGGCGAGACCACCGACGTCGTGTCGAAGGAAATGTATTCGTTCGACGATCGCGGCGGCGAGTCGATCACGCTGCGCCCCGAATTCACCGCCGGCATCGCGCGCGCTTATGTCACCAACGGCTGGCAGCAGTATGCGCCGCTCAAGGTCGCGACGCACGGGCCGCTGTTCCGCTACGAGCGCCCGCAAAAGGGGCGTTATCGCCAGTTCCACCAGCTCGATGCCGAAGTGCTCGGCAGCGACAGCCCGCTCGCCGACGCCGAGCTGCTGGTGTTTGCGGACCAGTTGCTCAAGGAATTGGGGATTTCGGAAGGCGTGACGCTGACGCTTAACACGCTGGGCGATGCGGAAAGCCGTGATGCCTGGCGGACAGCGCTGGTCGATCATTTCGAGGCGCATCGCGGCGAGCTGTCCGAAGACAGCCTTGCCCGGCTCGACAAGAATCCGATGCGTATCCTCGACAGCAAGGATCCGAAGGACCGCCCGATCGCCGACAGCGCGCCCGATATCGACGCGTTTTTGACGAGCGAAGCGCAGGATTTCTTCGGTGCCGTGACTGCGGGGCTCGACGCCGCGGGGGTCGCGTGGGAGCGCAATGCGCGGCTGGTGCGCGGCCTCGACTATTATCGCCACACCGCGTTCGAATTCGTCACCGACCGCTTAGGCGCGCAGGGCACCGTGCTCGGCGGCGGGCGCTACGACGGGCTGATCGAGGCGCTCGGCGGACCGCCGACGCCGGCGGTTGGTTGGGCCGCGGGGATCGAGCGGCTGGCGATGTTGGTGGCGGACGATGTCATCGACAACCGGCTCGATGCGGTGATCGCGGTCGAGGATGATGCGCGGCTGGCGCTCGCGATGCAGGCGCTCACCGCGCTGCGCAATGGCGGTTTCTCGGCCGAGATCGTCGCGACCGGGTCGCCGCGCAAGCGTTTCGACAAGGCCGCCAAGATTCCGGCGCACGCATTGGTGTCGGTCGGCACGCGCGACGACGCGCCGCATGTCAATGTGCGCGGCGACGGCGACCGGGCAAAGGCGGTCGAGGCGCTGGTCCGGGCGCTGGACAACGTTTGATGGACCCTGTTTCGTCATTCCCGCGAAGGCGGGGATCCAGCTTGGACGCTGGCTGGACATGCAATGTCGGAACACTGGATCCCCGCCTTCGCGGGGATGACGGGGTTGGGGTGAATTCATGACCTCCGTTTCCGCCCGCCAGATCGACGCCATCATCGAACGCCACGCCGCCTTGCAGGCGCGCATGGCGACGGGGGACATGGCGCCCGCCGATTTCGTCGCGGCGTCGAAGGAGTTTGCCGAGCTCGAACCCGTCGCCGGCGCGGCGCGCGAAGTGGTGCGGCTGCGCGGCGAACGGGAGTCGCTCGGCGAGATGCTGACCGATCCCGAGATGAAGGCGATGGCGGCCGAGGAACTCGCGGCGGTCGAAGAGGCCTTGCCCGCCGCCGAGCATGACCTTGCGATCAAGCTGCTGCCCAAGGACGTCGCCGATGAGCGCGCGGCGATGCTTGAAATCCGCGCCGGGACCGGCGGCGACGAGGCGGCTTTGTTCGCGGGCGACCTGCTGCGCATGTACAGCCGTTACGCCGACGGGCAGGGCTGGAAGGTCGAGGTCATCTCGGCGAACGAGACCGAGGTCGGCGGTTATAAGGAAGTCGTCGCCAGCGTTTCGGGGCAGGGGGTGTTCGCGAAGCTGAAATTCGAGAGCGGCGTCCACCGCGTCCAACGCGTGCCGGTGACCGAAAGCGGCGGGCGCATTCACACCAGCGCCGCGACCGTCGCGGTTTTGCCCGAGGCCGAAGAGGTCGATGTCGCGATCGCCGACAGCGACCTGAAGGTCGATATCTATCGTGCGTCGGGTGCCGGCGGGCAGCATGTCAACACGACCGATTCGGCGATCCGCATCACGCATATTCCCTCGGGGCTCGTGGTGATCCAGCAGGACCAGCGCAGCCAGCACAAGAACCGCGCCAAGGCGATGCAGGTGCTGCGCGCGCGGCTCTACGATCTCGAGCGCGAGAAGATCCACAGTGCCGAGGCGTCGGCGCGCAAGTCGATGGTCGGCTCGGGCGACCGGTCGGAGCGCATCCGCACCTATAATTTCCCGCAGGGCCGGGTGACCGATCACCGCATCAACCTGACGCTCCATCGCCTGCCCGAGATTTTGGAAGGTGCGATGGACGAACTGGTCGACGCGCTGATCGCCGAGGATCAGGCACAGCGGCTGGCGGGGCTGGGTGACTGAGACGCCGACCTTCGCGGGCGTCGCGGAGTCGCTGCGCACCGCGACGAACCTGCTCACGGGCATCAGCGACACGCCGCGGCTCGATGCCGAACTGCTGATGGCGCAGGCGCTGGGGGTGGAGCGGTCCGCGCTGCTGCTCGATCCCGCGCGTTACGAAGTCCCCGAACTTTATGCCCATCTGATCGCGCGGCGGATGGCGCATGAACCGATCGCCTATATCCTTGGCTATCGCGATTTCTGGACGATCCGCATCGAGGTCGGCCCCGGCGTGCTGATCCCGCGTCCCGATAGCGAGACGTTGATCGAGGCCGCGGTCGCGCATTTCGGGGCGAGCGCACCCGCGCGGATTCTCGATCTGGGGACCGGGCCGGGGACGCTGCTGCTTGCCGTGCTGAGCGAGTTCCCGCACGCGACCGGGCTGGGCGTCGATGCGTCCGAATTTGCGCTCGCTTTTGCGCGCGACAATGCCGAGGAGCTGGGCATGGCCGATCGCACGGCCTTCCGGTCGGGCGACTGGGGTGCGGGCGTCGATGGCCCGTTCGACCTGATCCTCTGCAACCCGCCCTATATCGCCGACGGCGAAAAGCTGATGCCCGATGTCGCCGAGCATGAACCCGCCGAAGCGCTGTTCGCGGGTGCCGACGGGCTGGGCGACTATCGCCGCATCATCCCCGACCTGCCACGGCTGCTGGCGCCGGGCGGTCTTGCGGTCCTTGAAATCGGGGCGACCCAGCATATCTCCGTAGGGAAGCTGGCCGAAGCGGCCGGTTTCGCAGTCGCTTGCCGCCAGGACCTCGGTGGCCGCGACCGCGCCCTCATCTTGACCCTGGCGCGCTGAGGCGCGACCAAGAAATCGCTTGGTTTCGTGCCCAAAGCGAGGTAGGGGCGGCGTACAGGCCTGATCAGGGTCCCTTTGGCGGTGCGGCGCACCGATACTGGTCCGGCGGGTCTGCTTCCCATTTACGATGCTGGTGCGGGACAAGGTGTCTCGCGCAAGCGGTAACACGGAAGAGCCGCGCAAGGGAGCGCGGGCACGACGCGCAAGATGCGCGGTCGGCCAAAAGGGGTTGGCATAGCTTAGAGCTTTTCGACAGGATGTCTCAGTTGAACATGAACAACCGGCAAAACGGTCGCCGTCGCGGCCGTAACAACAACAATAACAACAACAATCGCCCGCAATCGGGTGGCGGCCGTGGTGGTACCGACCAGGCCAATCGCATCGACAGCCGTGCGCGCGGCAACGCAGCGCAGATGATCGAGAAATTCAAGAATCTCGCCCGCGACGCCCAGCTTTCGGGCGACCGGGTGCAGACCGAATATTATCTGCAGTTCGCCGATCATTATTTCCGCGTGCACAGCGATTTCCGCGCCCGCCAGGAAGAAAAGAACGGCGGCCAGCCCGATCGCAACGACCGCCATCGCGAAGTGCGCGGCGTCGAGGATTTCGACGCGCATGACGACACCGACCTCGACGAGGGCCAGGGCGACAGCGACGGCGAGCGCGAGGACAATCGCGGCGAGCGCGACAACCGCGAGCGCGGCGACCGGAATGATCGCAACGACCGTGGCGAGCGCAACGACCGTGGCGACCGCAACCAGAATCGCGGCAACCGTCGTGACGAGAATGACGACAATCGCGGCAACCGCCAGCCGGTGCGCGAGCGCGCCGAGCGTTCCGAACGGCCGGAACGTCCTGAGCGCGAGCGCGTCGAAGTCGAAGCCCGCGACGAGGACGCCGTGGTGGCGGAAGCCAAGCCCGCGCGCGCCCCGCGCCGCAGCCCGCGCCGCCCGCGCGACGAGGACGAGGGTGGCGCCGGGATCGACAGCGCCGTGCTGCCGCCCGCGATCGGCCGCCCCGCTCCGGCTCCCGAAGCCGACGAGGCCGAGGCCGCCGAAGCCGCGCCGAAGCCGCGCAAGCGCCGCACGCTCGCGGCGCGCAGCTCGGACGTCGAAGCGGCAGAGTAACCAGCGCAGCCATTGCGCCCAAACCGTAGCCCCGAGCCTGTCGAAAGGCGCTTCTCCGCGAGGCGCTCTTCGACAGGCTCGGGGCTACGCTGTTTTGCGTGTGCCAAGCGCCCCTATTTGGCGCTGGCCAATCGCCACGAACTGACATAGCCTCTGCCCCGACAACCATATGGGGGAGAGCGATTATGCGCGCTTTGGCAAAGACTTGCCTGTTGGGAGCCGCCGTCGCTCCATGGCTTTCGCTTCCCGCCGCGGCGCAACAGGACCCGGGCGCCACGGCGCAGGGCGATGTCGCGGTCACCATCTATAACAATGGCCAGTCGCTGGTGCAGGACGACCGCCAGCTTGCGGTCGCCGCCGGGCGCAACCGCATCGAATTTCCCGACGTGTCGGCGCGCATCCGGCCCGAGACGGTGACGCTGTCGGGCGGCGGGCTGGCGATCGTCGAGCAGAATTTCGACTTCGACCTGCTCACCCCCGACAAGTTGATGGACAAGGCGGTCGGCCAGCAGATCACGCTGGTGCGCACCAATCCCGCCACCGGCGCCGAACGCAGCGAACGCGCCAAGGTGCTCGCGGCGAACGGCGGCATCGTGCTGCAGATCGGCGAGCGGATCGAGGTGCTGCGCGACGACGGCCTGCCGGTGCGGGCGGTGTTCGACCGGCTGCCCCCCAATTTGCGCGCCCGCCCGACGCTGTCGGTGACGGTGCAGGCCGAGAATGCGGGCACGGTGCCCGCGCGGCTGTCCTACCTCACCCCCAACCTCGGCTGGACCGCCGACTATGTCGCCTTGTTCGACGCCGCCAAGGGCGCGATGGACATGCAGGGGTGGGTGACGCTGACCAATTCGACCGGCACGACCTTTACCAATGCGCGCACGCTGCTGGTGGCGGGCAGCCCGGGCGGCGGCGGCGGTTTTTCACAGCTCACCGGCGTGCTCGACGAGGCGGGGACCGAGACGAGCACGCGCGAACGGCTCGGCGACTATTATCTCTATCCGCTCGCCGAACGCACGACGATCGCCAATGCGCAGCAGAAGCAGGTTAGCTTCCTCGACGTGAAGGGCGCCCCGGCGCGCTCGACCTATGAATATGTCAACGGCTGGCTGGGCAGCAGCACCGAGCCGGTGAGCGCGGCGAGCGTGTTGCGATTCTCGACCTCGGCGAAGGGCGGGCTCGGCGACCAGCTGCCCGCGGGAACGATCCGCGTCTATATGCGCGACGCGCGCGGCGACCCGCAGTTCATCGGCGAGAACCAGATCGGCCACACCCCGATGGGATCGTCGATGACCCTGCGCACCGGCGACGCGTTCGACGTCAAGATCCAGTCGACGGTGGTGTCGCGCACCCGCAAGAGCGATTCGCGCTGGGTGACCAAGATGAAATATGTCGTCACCAATGCGCGGCCGGGACCGGTCACCGTCGACCTCGCGCAATCGGGGCTGTGGGGCGACGTCCGCATCACCGACGAAAGTCTGAAGAGCAATCGCGTCTCGGCCGACCGCGTCGAATGGGCGGTGCCGGTGCCCGCGAACGGCAAGACCGAAGTCACCGCCACCTTCGACTCGCGCTACTGAGGACCGGGCCGTGCGCGTGATGCGCCTGATCCCGGCCTTGCTGGCCGCGCTGGTCGCGACGCCGCTGGCGGCGCAGCAGGGGGCGAGCCTGCCCGCGCCGCCGGTGCGGCCCGATGCGCCCGTCGTCGTGTCGTCGCAGCTGAAGGATGTCGCGGTCACCGTCTATCGCGCCCCCCAACGCGGCGGCGGTCCGATCAACCCCAACTGGCCGCAGGGTTTCGCTTTGGTCACCGAGACGCGCATCGTGACGCTGCCCGCCGGGTCGTCGGTGCTGCGCTTCGAGGGGGTGTCCGAGGGATTGCTGCCCGAAACCGCCGTCGTGTCGGGCATGCCCGACGGGGTGCGCGAGAAGAATCGCGATGCGCGGTTGCTGTCGCCCGCCGGGCTGGTCGATGCGTATCTCAAGCGCAGCGTCACGCTGCGCCGCACCGACCGCAAGACCGGCAAGGTCCGCGAGCAGCAGGCGATCATCCAGGCGGGGCCGACCGGCGGGGTGATTCTGCAGACCGATGCGGGCTTCGAGGCGCTCGGCTGTGCGGGGCTGCCCGAGCGCATGCTCTATGGCCGCGTGCCCAAGGATCTGTCGGCGAAACCGACGCTGTCGATCCTCGTCGAAAGCGCGCGGGCGCGAACGGTGACTTTGCAGCTCGTCTATCTGTCCGAAGGCTTCGACTGGGCGGCGAACTATGTCGTCGACCGCGCCGGCGACGGCAAGGCGCTGGGGATCACCGGCTGGATCACCGTCGCCAACGGCGGGGTGACGAGTTTCCCGAACGCGCAATTGAACGTCATCGCCGGCCGGCTCAACAAAGGCTATCGCGCGCCGCTGCCGCGCACCCCGCCGGGGGCGCTGCAGCTCAAATGCTGGCCGATGGATATCACGAGCACGCACCCCTTTTGGGAGCTGCCGCCGATCATCGAGCCGACGGCCGATTATGCCGAAGAGGTGATGGTGACCGCGAATCGCGCCGGCTATGCGCGGACCGCGATGCCCGTCATGGCGCCACCCCCGCCGCCTCCCCCCGCACCGCCGCCACCCCCGCCGCCGCCCGCCGAGGATCTGGGCGACCTCAAATTCTATCGCATCCCGTTCCGCGTCGACGTGTCGGCGAAGTCGCAGAAGCAGGTCGCGCTGCTGATCAAGGATAAGGTCGCGGTCGAGCAGCTCTATACCACCATCCTCTATGACTGGATGGCCGGGCGCGTGCAGCCGCTGACGATGATGCTGCGCGTGCAGAATCGCGAGTCGGACGGCCTCGGGCTGGCCTTGCCCGCCGGCGCGGCTTCGGTGTTCGAGACGGTCGCGGGCCGGCGATTGCTCGTCGGCGAGGCGCGGATCGGCGACAAGGCGAAGGGCGAACGCGTCGACTATGAACTCGGGCTCAGCCCGGCGGTGCAATATAATAGCGTCATCACCGGTCGCGGGCCAAAGGGCGAATATCAGGACTGGCAGGTGACGCTGACCAATGCGCGGCCCTTCGACGCCGAGCTCGAAATCCTGATTCCCTTCGCGATCGACCCCGAACCCACGACATGGGAACGGCGTGGGTCGAGCTGGGTGTGGCGGGTGCGGGTGCCCGCGAACGACAGCGTGGTCCAGACGTTCCGGCAGAAGATGCGCTGACGACAGAGATACAGGGGGAGAGGTCGCAATGGCTTGTGGGTCGAGGACTTGTGGGTCGAGGACGTGGGGTCTGCTGATGGCTGGCCTTGCGATGGCGGGCCCCGCGGCGGCGCAGCAGGTGGTGAGCACCGGCGGGCAGGGCGATGTCGCGGTGACCATCTATAGCGGCGAACTCGCGCTGGTCACCGATACGCGGCAGACGAATCTGCCCGCGGGCGAAGCGAAGCTCGAATTTCCCGATGTGTCGAGCCGCATCCGGCCCGAGACGGTGAGCCTCGTCGGCACCGGGCTGGAGATCGTCGAGCAGAATTTCGATTTCGACCTGCTCTCGCCCACGGCGATGATGCAAAAGGCGGTGGGGCAGGAGATCACGCTGATCCGCACCAACCCCGCGACCGGCGCCGAACTGCGCGAGCGCGCCAAGGTGCTCGCGGTCAACGGCGGGGTGGTGCTCGACGTCGGCGGACGCATCGAGATCTTGCGCGACGACAATCTGCCGGTGCGGGTGATCTTCGACGGCATCCCGACCAATTTGCGTGCGCGCCCGACGCTGTCGGTGACGGTCGACAGCAAGAGCGCGGGCGCCCGCCCGCTGACCCTGCGCTATCTGTCCGAAGGGCTGAGCTGGCGCGCCGATTATGTCGCGCTCTACGACGAGGCGGCGAAGGCGATGGATCTGCAGGGCTGGGTGACGCTGAAGAACAACAGCGGCACCGGATTCGCCAACGCCAAATTGCTGCTCGTCGCGAGCGAGCAGATCGGGGTCCGACGCGGGTCGCGCAGCGGCAATGATGGCGAACCCGCGGCGCTGACCAGCGCCGGGACCGAGAGCGCGAAGGCCGAAGCGCTCGCCGACATGTACGCCTATCCGATGGCCGACCGCACGACGATCGCGAGCGCGCAGCAGAAACAGATCGCCTTCCTCGATGCGATGGCGGTGCCCGCGACGCGCGGCTATGCCGCCTCGGCCGATCGTTTCACGACGATCGACGAGGCGCAGAGCGCGCTGTCGACCTATCGCTTCTCGACCGGCAAGGGCGGGGTCGGCGACGCGATGCCGGCCGGGTCGGTGCGGCTTTACGTCAAGGATGCGCGCGGCGCGGCGCAGTTCGTCGGCGAGAGCTATATCGGCCACACCACCGCGGGATCGACGCTGTCGCTCGCCACCGGCAAGGCCTTCGACGTCAAATATCAGCCGATCCTCGAAAAGCGCGAGAAGCTGACCGAGGAGGACTGGACGCGCAGCAGCACGACCCGTGTGCGCAAGAATGGTGTCGTCACGGTCACCGAGACCGACGTGAAGCGCAATTATTGGCGCACCCATATGCGCTATATCTTCACCAACGCGCGGTCGCAGCCGGTGACGGTCGAGTTCACCCAGAACGGGCTCAACAGCTATGCCAACGACACCCGGGTGCCGTTCGAGAGCATCGCCGCCGAAAAGGACCAGATGCTGGAAAGCCGCAAATGGCTGGTGACGGTGCCCGCCAACGGCCGCACCGAACTGACCGTCCAGTATGACTCGCTGAACTGAGCGATGCGGGGCGGGGCGTTCGCCTTGCTGCTGATGGCCGCCGCGGTGCTCGCGGCCGCGCCCGCGCGTGCCGCCGATCCGCCGGTCGTCGCCTCGCCGAAGCCCGACCATGTCGCGATCAGCCTCTATCGCGACCCGAACCGCGATACCGACTCGCGGCTGCCATCGCCCGACGAGGAAGAACCGCTCGGCGGCTTCGCGCTGATTCGCGAGACACGCACCGTCGACCTGCCGCCGGGACCGGTGACGGTGCGATTCGAAGGGGTGTCGAGCAGCATCCTTCCCGAATCGGCGCTGTTGCGTGGCGGCGGCAAACCGCGCGAGAAAAATTACGACCGGCGCCTGCTGTCGCAGCGCGGCCTGCTCGACGCGCTGACCGGCCAGCAGGTGCTGCTGCGCACCACCGACCGTGCGACCGGCAAGGCGCGTTTCGAGCGGGTGCGCATCCGTTCGGGTCCCGAGGAACTGATCGTCGAACGCAAGGGCGGGTTCGAGGCGGTGCAATGCAGCGGCCTCTCCGAAACCTTGCTCTATGACGCGGTGCCGGCGGGGCTGAACCCGGTGCCGACGCTGTCGATGACGCTCGGCGATCAGCCGGGCGGGCGGACCAAGCTCGAGCTCACCTATCTCGCCAATAATTTCGACTGGCAGTCGAACTATGTCGGCGAGATCGGTGCCGATGCCGAATCGGTCGATCTCTTCGCCTGGCTGACCGTCGCGAGCGGCGATTCGACGAGCTTCATCGGCGCCGACATGGCGGTGATCGCGGGGCGCATCGCCTTTTTCCGCCAGGCCCCGGTCGCCGACGACGAGAAGGACTGGGAAGAGGAGCAACGGCGGCAGGAGGAAGCGGAGAAGGATCCGTGGAACCCCGACAATATCGAGGTCTGGTTCAGTTGCTGGCCGCGGGGCAGCACCGGCGGGGGTTCCTATAATCCGCGCCTGTTCGGGCCGCAGGACCTGCCGGCGTACCGGCCCGAATATTCGGTCGGCTTTTTCTATGGCGGCGGCGGGGGTGGGTGCGGCGGCGAGGACGATGGCTGCGGCGAGATCGTCGTCACCGGATCGCGAATCGCGCCGCGCGAGGATATCGGCGACTATAAATTATATCGCGTGCCGCAGCCGACGACGCTCGGTGCGCAAAGCCGCAAGCAGATCGCCTTCCTCGAAAAGCCCGGGGTCGCGGCGCAGATGCTCCATGTCTTTGCGGTCCGGGGCGACAATTTCGACGATTACACCGACCCGGTGCTGCGCATCGACAACAAGAAGGGCGGGCCGCTCGCCGAACCGATGCCCGGCGGACAGGTCGCGCTGTTCCAGCGCCGTCTCGGCGAACCGATGCTGGTCGCCGAGACGAATGTGAAGGACAAGGCGGTCGGCGAACTGATCGACCTGCAACTGCCCGACCAGGACGACAGCGATGTCGATACCGACCAGGACACGATCGATTCGGGCGACGACTGGACGCGGTACCGCATCACGGTCGAGAATTTCGGCGAGAGTGACGAACCGGTTGAGATCAGCTTCGAGAACGACCTCGACTATGTCGTCGACAAGATCAGCCGTGCGACACGGGTGCGCGACGGCAAGCGGATCTGGTCGGTGACGGTTCCCGCCGACGGGAAACGGACGATCGACTATCGCGTGCGCGAAGTGGCGCGAATCGGCGCCGACAACCAGGATGATTGGGAAGAGCCCGAGGAGCCTTAGGCTGGCGGCAACGCGCGCGGCCGGTGATTCTCGTCGAGCGCCACAAAAGTGAACAGGCCTTCGGTGACTTTCACCTGCTCCTCGCCGCGGCCGCGCGACGCGATCACTTCGATTCGGATGCCCATCGACGTGCGACCGCGCCGTTCGAGATGCGCGTAGACCGAGATGATGTCGCGCAGCAGGATCGGCGCGATGAATTCCATCGCCTCGATCGCGACGGTCGCGGTCGGTCCCTGGGCGATTCGCGCCGCGACGATGCCGCCGGCGATGTCCATCTGGCTGAGCACCCAGCCGCCGAAGATATGGCCGTTGCTGTTGATGTCGGCGGGCGCGGGGACGACGCGCAGGATCGGGTCGCGGTCAGGGTTTGTCATTCTTCATTTCCGGATCATTTTCGAACGGGTCCTCGATCGCCTCGTCATGCCCGCTGCCGCTCGACAGGAACACCAGCCCCATCAGCGCCGCGCCGAGCATCACCGACAGGCCGACGCCCGCGGTGGTGGCGATGATCATGTGGATGGTCAGCCCGTGCGGCAGCGTGGCGTGCAGGTAGAGCAGCGCACAAATCACCGCGAGGGTCGAGACCAGCGCCATGCCGAGCATCAGCCGGCGATAGCGCCCCCAGGCGATAGCCGAGGTATCGCGATTGTCGAGCGGCGAGGGTTTGACCATGGCCGCATCCATGGACCAGCGCGGCGGCAAGGCCAAGCGGCAATGGCTTGCGGCAGGATGTTTCACCCTGCGTGCGAATCATGATAGATCGTTTTCCTGACAGAGCGACATGGGGAGCGGCAAGGCATGACGATCGGAGCGATTCTCCACGGAAGGACCGGCGCGGTGATTTCGGCGCGCAAGGAAGACAATGTGCGTGCGGTGGTCGATCTGCTCGCGCAAAATCGAATCGGCGCGGTGCCGGTGATGGAAAATGACGCGATCGTCGGCATTTTTTCCGAACGCGATCTGGTTCGCCTGCTTTCCTCTTATGGCACCGACGCGCTCGACCGCACGCTCGACGAGGTGATGACCAAATCGCCGGTGACCTGCGAATCGAACACCGCGGTGATGGGCGCGCTGTCGCAGATGACGCAGAAGCGCATTCGCCACCTGCCGGTGGTCGACGGCGGCCGACTCGTCGGATTCGTGTCGATCGGCGACCTCGTCAAATATCGCATCGACCGGATCGAGGCCGAGGCGGCGGCGATGAGGGACTATATCGCGTCCTGAGTCGCGACCGCCGGGCGGCGCAATATGAGGCGTCGGATCTCGGCGATCGCCTCTTTCTCCAGCAGCCATAGCAGGGCGGGATAGATCAGCCCGCCCGCCCCGACGAGAATCGCGAGTCGCAGCGGTGCGGCCATGCCCGCGGGCAGCGCGCGCTCGATCAGCCCGACCGCGACCGCCATCACCAGCGCGGGCGCGAGACCCGGCAGCACCGCGCGGCCGATGTCGGCCAGCGTCACCCCGATCACCGGCGCCGACAGCCGCGCGGTGACGATCAGCAGCAGCGGCATCGCGACGAGCCACGCCCAGGCGAGCCCGATCAGCCCGAACTGCGCGCCGACAAGAAAGGCGACCGGAAAGAGAATCGCGCCGCACAGCGACGCCTTCATCGCGATCCCCGGACGGCCGAGCGCGTTGGTCACCGGCGCGAAGAGAATCTGCACCGTCATCACCAGCAGCGCGAGCGCGAGAATCTGGACATAGGGCACCATGCCGAGCCATTTCAGCCCGAACACCGTTTCGACCAGCGGCGCGGCGGTGACTGCGAGTCCCGCATAGGCGGGGGCGAGCACGAGCATCAGCAGCCGCACGGCTTTCAGGAAGTTCCAGCGCACCGCGCTCTTGTCGCCCTGGATTCGCGCATAGGCGGGAAAGGCGACCTCGTTGAGCGGCGGCACGAACTTCGAGACGAAGATCTGCGCGAGGAACAGCGCCTCGGCATAAAGCCCCAGCGCATGCGGATCGAATCGGCGGCCGGCGATGAAGATGTCGGCCTGCGTCTGGACCAGCCAGAAGAAGTGCGACGCGAGCACCGCCGAGCCGAAGGCGATGATCTGCCCGCAGCCGCGAAAGTCGAAACTCGGCCACACCAGAAGCCGCGCCGCGGCGGTCAGCCCGATCGCGCGGGTCCAGAACAGCGCGATCGGCGCATAGACCAGGGTCCACACGCCATAGCCCGACAGCGCGCAGCCGAGCGCGGTGCCGGCGCCGACCAGCGCGGCGGCGAGATTGACGAACGCCTGTTTCCGGAAATCGAGCGCGCGGCTCATCATCACCTCGGGCAGCGCGATGAACGGGGTCGCGAGGAAGATCAGCGCCTGGACGCGCAACAGGTCGGCGACGATCGGCTGACCATAATAGGCCGCGGCGAGCGGGGCGCCGAAGAACTGGATCGCCGCCAGCAGCCCATTCAGGAGCAGAAGCAGCCCGAACGCCTGGCGGACGCGAAAGGGATCGAGCTGCTCCGACTGAACGAGCGCGCTCGCGAATCCATAGCCA
>NZ_JBYTDC010000001.1:1198798-1238798 GCF_058790875.1 Sphingopyxis sp. EU05-FHT14B03 | reverse complement strand
GTTTGACTGGGGCGGTCGCCTCCTAAAGAGTAACGGAGGCGCGCGATGGTAGGCTCAGGACGGTTGGAAACCGTCTGTTAGAGTGCAATGGCATAAGCCTGCCTGACTGCGAGACTGACGAGTCGAGCAGAGACGAAAGTCGGTCATAGTGATCCGGTGGTCCCGAGTGGAAGGGCCATCGCTCAACGGATAAAAGGTACGCCGGGGATAACAGGCTGATGATTCCCAAGAGCTCATATCGACGGAATCGTTTGGCACCTCGATGTCGGCTCATCACATCCTGGGGCTGGAGCAGGTCCCAAGGGTTTGGCTGTTCGCCAATTAAAGTGGTACGTGAGCTGGGTTCAGAACGTCGTGAGACAGTTTGGTCCCTATCTGCCGTGGGCGTCGAAATTTGAGAGGAGTTGACCCTAGTACGAGAGGACCGGGTTGAACATACCTCTGGTGTACCTGTCGTTCCGCCAGGAGCGCAGCAGGGTAGCTATGTATGGACGGGATAACCGCTGAAAGCATCTAAGCGGGAAGCCTCCCTCAAGATAAGATTTCATAGAGCCGTGGAAGACCACCACGTTGATAGATCGGATGTAGAAGCGCGGTAACGTGTGGAGCTAACCGATACTAATTGCTCTATTCGCACTTAAGAGTCCCACCATCAACGACAGTCCTGTAGGATTGTCCGCGACGTGGATGATTGTAAAACAGTCCATATTGCACGGGCATCGATTGAAACCCTTTTTGACCTACGCCGGCTTCATTGCTTGGTGACCATGGCGTCAGTGACCCACCCGATCCCATCTCGAACTCGGACGTGAAACCTGACAGCGCCGATGGTACTATGGCTCAAGCCCTGGAAGAGTAGGACGTCGCCAGGCATTGCAGCCGGCGTATGGTCGAAAAACGGAAAAACCCATTCACAAGTTCAAAGGCCGGCAGCGATGCCGGCCTTTTGCTGTTTTGCGGCGCATGAGCCGCATATTGGTGGCGCGGGATGGAGCAGCCCGGTAGCTCGTCAGGCTCATAACCTGAAGGTCGTAGGTTCAAATCCTACTCCCGCAACCAACAAGACCCGCCTTCCGGCGGGTTTTTTTGTGTCCGGCAGCGGCGAGAGACCGTGCTGCGGGTCGCGATCGCTGGAAAATGCGGCCCAAAGGACCTATTTTGCACCCATGACCACCTATCTCGACGTCACCGCCACCACGCCGCGCACGCGCACCGGCGCCATCAAGCTGCACGGCCCCGATGCCTTCGCCGGCATGCGCCGCGCGGGGCGGATCGCGGCGGAGACGCTCGACGCGCTGGTGCCGCTCGTCAAACCGGGAGTCAGCACGGGCGACCTCGATGATTTCGCGCGCGACGCGATCGTCGCTGCGGGCGCGGTGCCGATCAACATCGGTTATCAGGGCTATCGGCACGCCAGCTGCATCTCGGTGAATCATGTCGTGTGCCACGGCATTCCCGGCGATAAGATTCTGAGCGAAGGCGATATATTGAACATCGACCTGACCGCGGTCGTCGATGGCTGGCACGGCGACACCAGCCGCATGTTCCTCGTCGGCGATGTGCCGCTGAAGGCGAAGCGGCTGGTCGACGTGACCTATGAGTGTCTGATGCTCGGCGTCGCGGCGGCGGTTCCCGGTAACCGGCTCGGCGACATCGGCGATGCGATCCAACGCCATGCCGAAAAACATCGCTATTCGGTGGTGCGCGACTTCGTCGGCCATGGCGTCGGCCTCGTCTATCACGACGAACCCGATGTGCATCATTACGGCCGCCCCGGCACCGGCCCCGAACTGCGCCCGGGCATGATCTTCACGATCGAGCCGATGATCAATATCGGCAAACCGGGGGTGAAGATCCTCGACGACGACTGGACCGCGGTGACCCGCGACCGGTCGCTGTCGGCGCAGTTTGAACATTCGATCGGCATCACCGAAACCGGGCCGGAGATTTTCACGCAGAGCCCCAAAGGGCTGCATCACCCGCCCTATCGGTGAGGCACGCTATTTGGCGAAGAGCTGGCCAAGGTCGGCAAACGCCTTGAATTCCAGCGCATTTCCGGCGGGATCATGGAAGAACATCGTCGACTGCTCGCCGGGCTGGCCCGCGAACCGTGTGTGCGGTTCGATCACGAAGGCGACGCGGTGGGCTTGAAGTCGGTCCGCTAGCGCGCGCCATTCGGCGGGGGGCAGGACGACGCCGAAATGCGGCACCGGCACCGCGTGGCCATCGACCGGATTATGCCCCGCGACGCCCGCGCGCTTCGCATCGACGCGGTGCGCGACGATCTGATGTCCATAGAGGTTGAAGTCGATCCAGTCGGGGTCGCTGCGCCCCTCGGGACAACCGAGAATCCGCCCATAGAAATGGCGCGCGGCGTCGAGGTCGTCGACCGGGAAGGCGATGTGGAACGGGGCGAGGTCGGTCATGCCGCGCTTTTGCCGCAGGCCCGCGCGGAAAGCCACCCCGCCCCTTGGGTTGTGCGCCGCAACATGCTACGCGCGCGCCCATGTTGACGATCAGTAGCCTCACCGTGCGCCTTGGCGGGCGTGCCATTCTCGACCGCGCGACCGCGAGCCTGCCCGGCAAGAGCCGGACCGGGCTGATCGGGCGCAACGGCGCCGGCAAGTCGACGCTGATGAAGGTGATGATCGGCCAGCTCGAGGCCGACGAGGGCGGCATCGAAATGCCGCGCAAGACGCGGCTCGGCTATATCGCGCAGGAAGCGCCGAGCGGCACCGCGACGCCGTTCGACACGGTGCTCGCCGCCGACACCGAGCGCGCCGAATTGCTCGAAGCATCGGAGACGGTGACCGACCCCGACCGGCTCGGTGACATCCACGAGCGGCTGATCGCGATCGACGCCTACACCGCGCCGGCGCGCGCCGCGCGCATCCTGATCGGGCTGGGGTTCGACGAGGCGATGCAGGGTCAGCCGCTCGACAGCTTCTCGGGCGGGTGGAAGATGCGCGTCGCGCTCGCCGCTTTGCTCTTTTCGAACCCCGATTTGCTGCTGCTCGACGAACCGTCGAACCACCTCGACCTCGAAGCGACGATGTGGCTCGAATCCTTCCTCAAATCCTATCCGGGCCAGCTTGTCGTGATCAGCCACGAACGCGACCTGCTCAACAATGTCGTCGACCATATCCTGCATCTCGAGGGCGGCAAGGTGACGCTCTATCCGGGCGGTTACGACGATTTCGAGCGCCAGCGCGCCGAACGCGCGGCGCAGCTTGCCGCGGCGAAGGCGGCGCAGGACGCGCAGCGCGCCAAGCTGCAGGATTATGTCGCACGCAACAGCGCCCGCGCCTCGACCGCGAAACAGGCGCAGTCGCGGGCCAAGCAGCTCGCGCGGATGCAGCCGATCGCGGCGCTGTCCGAAGATCCGAGCCTGACGTTCGATTTCCCCAGCCCCGACGAACTGCGCCCGCCGCTGATCACGCTCGACCTCGCGAGCGTCGGCTACACCCCGGGCAAGCCGATCCTGCAGCGGCTCAACCTGCGCATCGACCCCGACGACCGCATCGCGCTGCTCGGCCGCAACGGCAATGGCAAGACGACGCTGGCGCGGCTGCTCGCGGCGCAGCTGACGCCGATGGACGGCGAAATGGCGGCGACAGGCAAGATGCGCGTCGGCTATTTCACCCAATATCAGGTCGAGGAACTCGACGGCGGCGACACCCCGCTCGAACATATGACGCGGGTGATGGAGGGCAAGACGCAGGGCGCGGTGCGCGCGCAGCTCGGTCGCTTCGGTTTCTCGGGCAACAAGGCGACGACGCAGGTGGCGAAGCTGTCGGGCGGCGAGCGCGCGCGGCTGGCGCTGGCGCTGATCACGCGCGACGCGCCGCACATGCTGATCCTCGACGAACCGACCAACCACCTCGACGTCGATGCGCGCGAGGCGCTGGTGCAGGCGCTCAACGGCTTCGACGGCGCGGTGATCCTCGTCAGCCACGACCGCCACATGCTCGAACTCACCGCCGACCGGCTGGTGCTCGTCGACAATGGCACCGCGCGCGATTTCGACGGCAGCATGGACGATTATGTCGCCTTCATTCTCGGCAAATCGTCCGAGAAGGAGCGCGGCGCGTCGAAGGCCGACCGCAAGGAAGACCGCAAGGCGGCGGCTGCCGCGCGCGAAGCGGCGGCGAAGATCAAGAAGGCGGTGTCGGACGCCGAGGCCGATCTGGCGAAATATGAGGTCGTGCTGACCGCGATCGACCGCGCGATGTTCGATCCCGCAGGCGCGGCGAACGAATATAAGGGGCTGACGATGAGCGAATTGTCGCAGCGCCGCGGCAAGATCGTCGCCGCGCAGCAAGCCGCCGAAGCGCGCTGGGTCGAGGCGAGCGAGGCGCTGGAGCGCGAGACCGCCTAGGCGGTCCGCCGCCGCGCTCTGGCGATCGACACGCTCTGGATCGCCGCCAGCAGGAACAGGATGACCGCGATGAACCCGCCGAGCGCCGTCACGATATAATAGGTTTGCCGCCCGCCGACCGAATTGGTGGTCATCAGATAATGCGGCGACGTGGTCGCCACGCCCTGCTTTTCGAACGCCGCGACGACGTCGGCGGTCAGGCCGTTCTCGACCAGCACCCCCTGCATATGATCGGCGAGGAAGATGTTGGTGCGCGGCGCCTCGCCGCTGTCGGCGAAGGCATAGCTCGCGCGGTCGATGAAGAAACGCACCGGCGCGCCCTTCGCGGCCCCTTCGGCGACGACGGGCACATAGAGGGTCTGGTGGTCGATATCGGCCGAGCGCGAGCGGAACGCCTCGTCCATCTGCAGCGCGCGGTCGGTGTCGGGGACGGCGCGCGCAAAGATCGCCGAGCCTGTCGGCGGTGCCGCGCCGCCGAGCGCGGCGAGATCGACCGTCGCCGGCGGGTCCGACGGGTCGGGGAGCGTCTGCGAGTATAGATAGGAACCGCCCGCGACGAGCGCGAGGATGACGCCGCACACCAACATGCCGGTGCGCACGCGGTGCAGGATCAGCACCGGATCGTCGCCCGCGATCAGCGAGGCCTGGTTCAGCAATTCGCGCTCGCGGAGCACGCGAAACGCGGGGATGGCGAGGATGAAGGCGGGGACGAGCGCGGTCCAGACCTGCTCATACCCGCCCCATTTCGCGATCTGCCAATCGGCGAGCCAGCGATAAAGGCCGCTGAAATGGCTATATTCCCACCAGGCCCAGCCCGCGACGAGCGCCAGCCAGCCGAGCGCAAGCCAGAAACGGAGCGCCGATGGCCGCGCCATGCTTTGCTCGTCGTCCACCTTCGGGGTGCCCGGCAGGTGCGTCAGGGGCCGGTCTTTACCGGCGCGATGTTGACCTTCTGGGTGAGGTTCGTTGCGGGCGAAAATTTGTTCGCCACCGCGGTCGGTCCGTCGAACTTGATGTGGAAGTCGCCGCTGGCGCCCTGGACATTGTCGAGCGCGTCCTCGGTCAGTTCGACCGCGCCGGCTTTCGACACTTCGGTTTCGCGTTTCTTGGTCATGGTCTGTCTCCAAATAAGCCGGGGTTCAGCCCGGCGCCACAAGCGACCCAAGTCTCGCTCGTCCCAGATACACTGGAACCGGCATGGGAGATAGGCCGATTCGGCCACCCCGTCAGTGCGCCGGGTCACAGCCACGGCATGCGGCATGTCGATTGACTCGGCGGCCGTATTCCATCATAATAGTTTCAATTGAAACTAGATGAGGAATGACCATGGCCGACCTGTTCGACAATCCGCTCGGCCTCGACGGTTTCGAATTCGTCGAATTTTCGGCGCCCAAAAAGGGCGTGCTCGAACCGGTGTTTGCCGCGATGGGCTTCACGCTGATCGCGCGCCACCGCTCGAAGGATGTCCAGCTGTGGCGCCAGGGCGGCATCAACCTGATCGCCAATTACCAGCCCAAATCGCCCGCCGCCTATTTCGCCGCCGAACATGGTCCGTCGGCGTGCGGCATGGGCTGGCGCGTGCGCGACGCGGCGAAGGCCTATGCCGAGGCGATCGAACGCGGCGCCGAACCGGTCGAGGTGATGCCGGGGCCGATGGAATTGCGCCTGCCCGCGATCCGCGGCATCGGCGGCTCGATCATCTATCTGGTCGACCGCTATGGCGACGACCTCAGCATCTACGACATCGACTTCGTGTACGAGGAAGGCGTCGATCGCCATCCGGTCGGCGCGGGCATGCAGCTGATCGATCATCTGACCCACAATGTCTATGGCGGCCGCATGGCGCACTGGGCGGCGTTCTACGAGCGCATCGCGGGCTTCCGCGAGATCCGCTATTTCGACATCAAGGGCGAATATACCGGGCTGACGTCGAAGGCGATGACCGCCCCCGACGGCAAGATCCGCATCCCGCTCAACGAGGAAGGCGCCGGCGGCAAGGGCCAGATCGAGGAATATCTGCGCGCTTATAATGGCGAGGGCATCCAGCATATCGCGTTCAGCTGCGACGATCTCTACGCCGCCTGGGACAAATTGAAGGCGCTCGGCAACCCCTTCGCACCGGCACCGCCCGCGACCTATTACGAGATGCTCGAAGGCCGCCTGCCCGGCCACGGCGAGTCGGTCGAGGGCCTCCAGTCGCGCGGCATCCTCCTCGACGGCTCGACCGAGGACGGCGATCCGCGCCTGCTGCTCCAGATTTTCGGCCAGACGGTGATCGGCCCGGTCTTCTTCGAATTCATCCAGCGCAAGAAGGACGAGGGGTTCGGCGAAGGCAATTTCACCGCCTTGTTCAAGTCGATGGAAATGGACCAGATCCGCCGCGGCGCGCTGACCGTCGAGGAGCCCGCCGAATGACCAGCCCGATCAAATTGGGCGGCGTCCACCACGCCGCCTATCGCTGCAAGGACGCGAAGCAGACGGTCGACTGGTACGAGCGCATGCTCGGCATGACCTATACCACCGCCTTTGCCGAGGATCATGTGCCGTCGACGGGCGAATATGATCCCTATATGCATGTCTTCCTCGACGCGGGGAACGGCAACATCCTGGCGTTTTTCGAGCTGCCCAACCAGCCCGACATGGGACGCGACACCAACACCCCGGCGTGGGTGCAGCATCTGGCGTTCAAGGTCGGCAGCTATGACGAGCTGGTTGCCGCCAAGGCGCATCTCGAGGGCGAGGGCGTCGACGTGCTCGGCCCGACGCATCACGGCATCTTCAAGTCGATCTATTTCTTCGACCCCAACGGCCACCGCGTCGAACTCGCCTGCGACATCGGCACCGCCGAGCAATATGCCGAACTGCGCCGTGTCGCGCCGCTGATGCTCGAAGAATGGAGCCAGACCAAGAAAGCGCCGCGCCACGCGGATTGGCTGCACACGGCGGCGAACGAGTAAACTAACTCACTTCTATTCCCGTTCGTGTCGAGCGAAGTCGAGACACGCGAAGACATGCGCCAACCAAGCGTCTCTCGACTTCGCTCGAGACGAACGGGGTTGGGGCCGTGGCGCGCCTACTTTCGATCCAGCCCCATGCTCTGCAGCGTCGCGCCGCTGCATTTGTCGGCTTCCTTGGTCTTGCCGTCGCCCGACAGCGCGCCGATCGCCAGGAACCCGGCGACCACCGCGACCAGGAAGGCGCCGGTGACCCAGATCAGATATTTGTCGATGAACGCCTTGATCGGCGCCCCGAACAGCCGGAACAATATCCCGACCAGCAGGAAGGAAAAGGCCCGGCTGGCGAGGCTCGCCCACAGGAAGGTCCAGAAATTCATGTGGATGAAGCCGGCGGTGATCGTCAGCAGCTTGAACGGGATCGGCGTCGCGCCCTTGATCAGGATGATCTCGGCGCCGAACTCGCGCAGGTAACAGGCGGCGGGCGGGAAGGCGTCGGTCAGCCCGAGCACCCCGAGCAGCCACAGCCCGACGCTTTCATAGAGGAAGAAGCCGATCGCGTAGCCGAACATGCCGCCCGCGACCGAGGCGAGGGTGCAGATGACCGCATAACGCACCGCCTTTTTCGGGTTGGCGAGGCACATCAGGCCGAGCAGCGGGTGCGGCGGGATCGGGAAGAAGCTCGCCTCGACAAAGGCGACCAGCGCCAGCCAGGCCTCGGCGTGCGGGTGCGCCGATTTCTCCATCGTCCAGTTGTACATGCGATGGATCAGGCCGGGCCGATGGGTGGTGGCGGTCATGCTGGTCCTTTGATGCGAGAATTCGCGCGAGCGTACCTATGGCGGCGGGCCGGGGCGAAGTCGAGATACTGTTCCCCGGCGAAAGCCGGGGCCCAGATTGCTAGCCCAGCCGTGCCCTCATGGGCCCCGGCTTTCGCCGGGGAACATCCATCAATGCCTAAAATGCCGCATCCCGGTGAACACCATCGCGAGCCCCGCCACGTTCGCCGCCGCGATGACCTCGTCGTCGCGGATCGAGCCGCCCGGCTGGATGACGCAGGTCGCACCAGCCTCGACCGCCGCCAGCAGACCGTCGGCGAAGGGGAAAAAGGCGTCGCTCGCCACCGCGCTGCCGACCGTGCGGGCTTCGGCCCAGCCATGGCTCTCGGCCGCCTCGCGCGCCTTGACCGCGGCGATGCGCGCGCTGTCGCGGCGGTTCATCTGCCCCGCGCCGATTCCCGCGGTCGATCCGCCCTTGGCGTAAACGATCGCGTTCGACTTCACATGCTTGGCGATCGTCCAGGCGAACAGCGCGTCGCTCAGCTCTTCCTCGGTCGGGGCGCGGTCGGTGACGATTTTCAGGTCGGCGCGGGTGATGTGGCCGTTGTCGCGGCTCTGCGCCAGCCAGCCGCCGGCGATCGTCTTCATCATGATGCCGCCGCGCGCCGGGTCGGGCAGTTCGCCGGTGAGCAGCAGGCGCAGGTTCTTTTTCTTCGCGAACACCGCGCGCGCGTCGGCGTCGGCGTCGGGGGCGCAGACCACCTCGGTGAAAATGCCGCTGATCGCCTCGGCCGTCGCGCCGTCGAGCGGGCGGTTGACCGCGATGATGCCGCCGAACGCCGACACATCGTCGCATTTCAGCGCCGCGTCATAGGCCTCGGCGATCGTGGCTGCCGTGGCGACGCCGCAGGGGTTGGCGTGCTTGACGATGACGCAGGTCGGATCGGCCTCGCGGAATTCGGCGACGAGTTCGAGCGCGGCGTCGGCGTCGTTGATATTGTTGTAGCTGAGTTCCTTGCCCTGAACCTGTTGCGCCTGCGCGATGCCGCGCCCGGCGGGGCCGGCGGGCAGATAGAGCGCCGCCTTCTGGTGCGGATTCTCGCCGTAACGCAGTTCGTTCGACAGCTTCGCGGTCAGCGGCAGCGTGTCGGGGAAGAATTTGCCCTGGTCGGCGAAAGCGAACCATTGCGCGATCATGCCGTCATAGGTCGCGGTGTGCGCAAAGGCGGTGGCGGCGAGGCGCTTGCGCAGCGCCAATGTGGTCGCGCCATTGTTGGCGTCCATTTCGGCGATCAGCGCGGCATAATCCTCGGGCTCGGTGACGATGCCGACGAAGGCGTGGTTCTTCGCCGACGAGCGCACCATCGCGGGGCCGCCGATGTCGATATTCTCGATGATCGTATCGCGGTCGGCGCCGCTCATCACGGTCTGGAGGAAGGGGTAGAGGTTGACGACCACCAGATCGATCGCGCCGATCCCGTGCGTCTCCATCGACGCGACATGCGCCGCGTCGTCGCGCACCGCGAGGATGCCGCCGTGGACGGTCGGGTGCAGCGTCTTGACGCGGCCGTCCATCATCTCGGGAAAACCGGTGAGGTCGGAGACGTCGAGCACCTCGTGCCCGGCCTCGCGCAGCGCCTTGGCGGTGCCGCCGGTCGACACCAGCTCGACCCCGTGGCGGACGAGCGCGGCGGCAAGCTCGGCGAGCCCCGCCTTGTCGCTGACGGACAGCAGGGCGCGGCGGACGGGAATCAGGTCGGTCATGGGGAAGGCGGCCTTTGCAGGATGGGAAAGACGCGGCCCCCCTAGGCGCCAAGGGACGTTAGGGCAAGCGTCGTCGCCCCCGCGAAGGCGGGGGCCGCTGGCAACCTTGCGCTAGACCTCTTGCGGCCCCCGCCTTCGCGGGGGCGACGGATATCAGATTCCCAGCGCCGCCGCGATATGGTCCCAGCGCAGCAGTTTGAAATTCTGCGCCCTGGGGGCGTTGTCGCCGTCCTGCGCGAGGAACAGGCCGTCGGGATAGTCGGGGCCGAAATGGCCCGCGACCGCCTCGATGCCGTCGGTGTCGCTGGTCGCGCCATATTTGCCGGCGGTCACCGCGAAGCGGCCGACATAGTCCATGCCCGGCAGCTTGAAGACCGCATAGGCGTTGTCGCCCTGGCTCGACGCGAGCAGGTAGCGCTGGCCCTTATGGTCGATCGTCGCAAGGCCCTCGACGTCGGCGACGAGGCGCTGGTTGTCGACCGGCGCGACCATCTTGGCGTCGACGCCCGCGCCATTGGCGGTAAGCCGCCAGATGCCGGCATCCTCTTCGCCGACGTACAGCGTATCGCCGTCGAAGACGCAGCCTTCGGACTGGGTCGGGATCTTGTGCTCCCATTGCGCGGTAAAGCGCGGCGCGGCGCCGTCGACGGCCAGCGTCCCGACGCGCACCGTGCCGTCCTTGATGATCAGCGCGGCGGTCAACGGTTCGCCCGGCGCGGTTTTTTTCAGGCAGAAGCCATAGGCCTCGCCGGTGCCCGCCGCGGCGCGGCCGAGCGCGGTCAAACCCGCGGTGGCGGGATCGATCCGGAACAGCGCGATATGCGCGTTGACGCCATCGTTGCGGTCGCTCGCCGCGACGATATTGCCGACGACGTCGACATTGTTGACGAGGCCGCCCTTGATGAAGGCGATGTCCTTACCGGTCAGGTCATAGACGTGGATGCCCGCCTTCTTGTCGGTGGCGATGATCAGCGCGCGGTTCGGGTTGGCGGGATCGACCCAGATCGCCGGATCGTCGGCGGCATCGGCCTTGCCGGTGCCGACCGGATCGGTCTCGCCGGTCGCGGCGACCGGGACCGGCGGCAGGCCGAAAAAGACGGGTTCCTTGGCGCCGCAGCCGGCGAGCGCCGTTGCGAGGCCGAGGGTGGCGAAGAGTTTTAGGGTCTTGGTCATGTCATTTCCCCGATGCGACACAGGCACCACCGTCCGGCCCGACCTCGCCCGAACAACGGCGCGTGGCCAGCGTCGGTTCGGTGATTTCGGACAGGCGATTGCCCTTGTCGGTGCGTGTCAGGTCGAAGCCGTCGTACAGCTTGCCGGAGGCGGTGAAGGTACGGAATTTGATCGTCTTCGGCTCGACGTCGACGATCTGGTACAGCTCGGTCGCCTCGGCGACCTTGTCGGGTTGCCAGGGCGTGCGGTCGTTGAGCTTGTACATCTTCGATCCGGTCACCGAGACCAGATAGACCGGACCCTGGATCATGCCGTCGGCGCGCGCCTTGGCGCTTGCCTCGCGGCCCGCCTCGCCGGTCAGGCGGCTGTAACAATGGTCGTGGCCCTGCAGCACCAGGTCGACCTTGCGCGCCTCGAACACCGGCTTCCACGCCGCCTTGATCTCGGCGGTGTCGTTGGGGCGGGCGCAGGTGAAGACCGGCTGGTGGAACAGCACGACGTTCCAGTTCGCTTTCGACGCGGCGAGCGTCTTGTCGAGCCATTCGGTCTGCGCCTGCATCGACCCGAGGTCGATCGCCGCGGTGCCGTCGAGGACGATGAAGCGCACGCCTTGGTAGTCGGTGTAATAGGTCGTCGCTTCGACCGGCTTCACCCCGTTCCAGGGCAGCGCGAACTGCGCCGGCCAATAGGGGCCGAGCTTGCGGCTTTCGGTGCCGTCGGGCCGGATGTCGTCGACATATTCATGGTTGCCGGTCGCCGGCACCTGCGGGACGATCGCATAATTATAGCCGCCGGCCTGATTCCACTCGCCCCATTCGTCGTCATGGTCGAGGTCGTCGCGCTGGCCGACGAGGTCGCCGGCATGGACGACGAGGCGGATGTCGCCATTGGCGTGGAACGCCTGGCGGATCACGCGGCTGGCATAGGTCAATATACCGTTCTGGACATCGCCGAGATAGAGGAAGCGAAAGGGCTTGTCCGCGGCGGCGGCGGTGCGGAACTGATACCATTCGCTCCAGCCCGCGGCGCCCTTCACCCGGTAGCTGTACGCGGTATCGGGGGTCAGGCCCTCGAAGCGGATCTGGTGATAGAGCGCGGGGCCATAGCTGCTGTCGACCGGCATCGACGTGCCGCCGACCAGCTTTGCCTTTTCCGCGAGCGTCGGCCCATCGACCGACACCGCGAGCTGGGCCTGCGCCTCGGGCTGCGCGGTGTCGGTGCGAAAGGCGACCGCCATCTCACGCGCCGGGTCGGCCCCGGGCGTGAGGACGATGCGGTCGGCAAGATTTTTGGGGGCATAGGGGAGACCCGCCGAACGGGGGATGGGCTGGCCATCCTCCGTCCGCGTCACGATCGGGAACCCCGTTGTCGCGGGTTCGGCGGCCGCCGCCGTCCCCGCCAGCACCGTCGCCGCGAGCAGCGACAGAGCAAGGCCCGAGCGCGTCTTCGTCATCATGTCTTCCCCGTGCCCCGACGTCATCAGAAGCTCGCCGAAACGCCGAACTTCGCGGTCCAGCTGTATTTTTCATACTGCAGGATGCGCTTCGCGCCCGCGAAGTTCTGATAGGCGAAATAGGGCGCGTCGGTGACGTTGATCCATTCGGCGAACAGGCGAATGTCCTTGGTGACGCGGAACTTCGCCGACAGGTCGAGCTGGAAATGCTGATCGACGAAACGATCCTCGTCGGCATCGCCGCCCAGTTCGTCGAGATATTTGTCGCGATAGGTCCCCGCGGCGCGCAGCGAGATCGGACCCTTTTCATACCCCAGCGCGACGTTGAAGGTGTGCTTCGCCGATGCGGGCAGGTTGATACGGCGCGGATCGGTCAGGTCGTCGCCCGCGAACACCGTGCCCTTGGCGTCGGTGAAGGTGTAGTTGGCGTTGAGCAGCAGCCCGTCGAGCGGCGCAGGCAGGAAGGTGAAGCGCTGCGCGAAGCTCAGCTCGATCCCCTTGACCTTCGCGGTCTCGCCGTTTGTGAAGGTCGTCGCCTTCGTATAATCGATGCCGAGGATTTCGCCCGGGGTGGTGTCGGTGAGCTCGACGATGAAATCGTCGATCGACTTCCAGAACACCCCGGCGGTCAGCGCCGAATTGTTGCCGAAATAATATTCGGCCGACGCATCGATGTTCCAGGCGCGATAGGGCTTCAGGTTCGGGTTGCCGAACTCGGCTTCCAGTTCCTCGTTCAGGACGACGCGCGGCGCCAGGTTCGACAGCTTGGGCCGCACCAGATTCTTGTAGCCCGCGAGGCGCAGGACCAGGTTCTGGGCGGGTTCGAAGCGGAAGGTCAGGCTGGGCAGCCAGTCGGTGTAGTTGCGGGTGATCCGGTTCGGCGTGATGTCCAGCGTGTCCTCGTTGATCGCGAAGGCGCGGATGTCGTTATAGGTGCGCTCGAAACGGACCCCGCCGACGATGCGCAGCGCGCTGCTGTCATAGCGGCCGAGCAGATAGCCCGCGAGCACATCCTCATCGATCGCATAATCCGACGAGGTCGAATTGATGATCGTGTCGTCCTCGTTGAGCCTGAAGGCGTCGGGATTGCCGTAGTAGAAGAGGCTCGGCGCATGCTTGTCGGGCAGCGGCCCCAGATCCTGAATACGATAATTGTAGCTGGCGGCGAGGACGTTGCCGAGGTTGTAGGTGCCGTTGAACCCGTCATAGACCAGCGCGTCGAGGTCGTAGGACTTCGAACGCCAGCGCGACTTGACCCCGCCCTGCAGCGTGAAGGTGCCGTCGTTCATCGCGAACTCGCGCGCCACGTCGCCGCGCGCCATCCATTCGCGGTCCTGCGAATCCGACAGGTCGGTGATTTCCAGTTCGTTGAAGCCATAGCTCGCGGTGTTGTTGAACAACGCGGTGTTGCCGCTGACCGCGAACAGCGGCCGGCGCGGGTCCGAATAGTCGAAATTGACCCCGACCTCGTTCGCGCCGGTGCCCGAGAAGCGGGCGCGGAAGCGCGTCGGGTCGACCGAGCCGTCTTCCTTCTCGCTCGCCTTCGAATAGCTGCCCGAATAGGTCAGCTTCCAGGGGCCGGTTTCGGTTTCGCCGCCGACGACGAGCGAGGCGATCTTCTGCTTTTCGAACCGGTCCTTCATGCGGCGGCGCACCTCGATGCGGCCGTCGGCGCTCGAGAATTCGGCGCTGGTCTCGGTCGATTCGCGCGGATCGCCGCTCATGATGAAGATCACGTCGCCGCGATATTCCTGGTCGGAGAACTGGCTGTAGAGGCCGCGCGCATAAAGCTTGGTGGTGTCGCTCGGGCGCCAGTCGAGGCTGAGCGAGCCGCCGAGGCGCTTCCGTTCGACGTCATAGTCGCGATACTGGATTTCGCGCGCAAAGGCGTTGCCGTCCTGTTCGTCCCAGTCGGCCGCCTCGATATTGTCGGTTTCGAACTTGCGCTGGTAATAGCTGATGCCGCCCGCGATGCCGAAATTGTCGGTGACGCGGGTCGAGAAATCGAGGCTGCCCTTGGGGGTCAGCGCGTCGGCATAATTGTTGTAGCTGCCCTCAAGCTTGACCGAGAGCAGGTCCTTCTTGCGGTCGAAGGCGCTGGTGGTGTGGATTTCGATCGACGCGCCGATCGTGTCGGCGTCCATGTCGGGGGTCAGCGACTTCTTGACCTCGATCGATTCGATCAGTTCGGCGGCGACGACGTCGAGCGCGACCGAGCGGACGTCGCTTTCGGGTGCGGGCAGGCGCGCGCCGTTGATCGAGGCGGCGTTGAGTTCGGGGTCGAGGCCGCGGACCGAGATGAAGCGGCCTTCGCCCTGGTCGTTGAGGATGTTCACGCCTGGCAGGCGGCGCAGCGATTCGGCGACATTCTGGTCGGGGAACTGGCCGATCGCGTCGCGGGTCAGGACGCTTTCGACGCCGTCGGCGGCGCGCTGGCGCGACAGGCTGCTCGACAGGTTCGCGGCCTGACCGACGACGAGGATGCTGCCGTCGGTGCCGACCGAGAGATTGGCGATCACATTGCCGCTGTCGGTGACCGTGACGCTCCGGGTGACGCGCTCGGCGCCGCTATAGCGTGCTTCGAGCGTGTATGTGCCCGCGGGAACGTCGACGAAGCGATAGCTGCCGTCGCGGCTGGCTTCGGCGACGCGGCCGAGTTCGACGATGCGCACTTCGGTGCCCTGCAGCGCGCGGGTGTCGGTGGCATCGGTGACGGTGCCGGTGATGTCGGAGGCAAAGGCGGTGCCGGGAATCGCGGCGGCGAGCGAAAGACAGGTGCCGAGCAGGATGCGCGACCGGACATTCAAAAGCTTGGACATAAATCCCCCTGGAGAGTGGAAAGATCGTCCGGTCCTGTTGGCTCCGGACGAGTCGAGGGGGCCAGTGACAGCGCTCTATGACCGCTGTGTTACGGGGGTGTCACACTAATGAAACAGAAGGAAAGCGGTTTCCGCGCCAGCGCTACGGATTGCGCCGAAAGTGGCGCCCGAAGATTTTTGACGCCGCGCGGCGGCGATCAGCCGATATGTTTGAAGATCCAGCCGATGCTGGCACCGCCCGCGGGCGCGGTGCCGGTGACGACGAGCTGCTCGGCCGGATGCGGGCGGCCTTCGCCGTCGACCCACAGGCTTTCCTCGATGTCGAGCGCGCCCTCCGAGGTGCGGAATTGCCACAGCGGACCGCCGTTGATGCGGAGCAGCGCGCCGAGCTTGTCGGCGGTGAGGCTTGCCGACAGCGCGGGGCCGAGGTGGAAGCGCAGCACGAACGCCTTGTCGCCCTTGCGGCGGCTGCGCGGGGCGGGGAGCAGCTGGTCCTCGCCGCGCAGTTCGCGCCCGTTGGGCGACAGGATCAGCAGGCGGCGGTGGATCAGGCCATGGCGGCGGGCGTAGCCGTCGTGGCTCATCTCCAGACGGCTGCCCTGCGGCGTCTCGCGCCGGTCGAGCTCGACCTCGGTGACCCCCTTGCCGAGCGACCCGCTCGCCAGGATCGCGGTCGAATTGCAATCGGCGAGGATCAGGGTCGAATGCGCGGCGGTGGTACGCAGCCCGCGCGCGAGGTCCTCGGGGATCGTCGCGCCGGTCAGCGCCGCGCCGCCGCAATTGACGATGATGCGGTCGGCGCCGTCGCTGAGTTCGAAGGCGAGCGTCGAGGCGCAGCCCGCCTCGGTCACCCGCGCGATCGGCGGCGGCGCGGCATCGGCGAGCAGCACGACCTTGTTCGCGACGAGCCGCTGATAGCCCCAGTCGCGCGCCTGCTTGAGCGGGCGGGTGCGCACCCCGCTGGCGGTCACGATCGCCTGGATCTGCTCGGCCGCGGTCGCGCCGCTGCCTTGCCAGCTGCCCATGCCGCCGTCGGCGTGGACGAGCCCGAGCAGCGCCGGAACCGCGCGCGCCAGCACTTCCTGCACGAAAGGCGGCACCGCCATGCGGCGCATGTCATAGACGCGCGCGAGCATCGACAGCGCCATGATCGCGTCAAGCTGGGCCTGCGGCGAGCGCGCAATATTGCCGCCGTCGGCGTAGAAGCTGGTTTCCAGCACCTTGCGCAGCCCCGCCTCGCCAAAGATCTGCCGCGGTTCGCCGCCGGGCATCAGCAGCGACGCGGCGACGATGCCGGTCCAGGCGACGAGCTGGCCGATGCCGGGGCGCGTCTTGTCGGCGACGCGGTCGAGGTGGCGGGCGGCGCGCGCGAGATGGTTGAGCACCGCCGAACGATAGATGAGGTCGCTCGACGACAGGATCAGCGGCGCATGGAACGCCCAATAGAGGATGCGCCAGCCGGTGTTGTCGGCGCGCCAGGCGGGTTCGCTGACGGTTTCGCCATGCGCGGTGAGCCAGTTGCGCACCATCGCCTCGGCGATCGGGGCGCCGTCGGCGCGGGCGCCGGTCGCGGCGAGGTCGCGCAGCCAGGCGAAGCTGTGGAGATAGTCGGCAAAGGTCGGCGCGACGGCGAGCGCGGCGAAATCCAGCTCGCCGAGCGGCTGCTTGAGCCCCCGGTGGAGGAAATGCCCGGCGCGGATCGCGGTGCCGGCGCGGGTGTCGCCGGGGATCGGGTCGGTCGGCACGCCGAGCAGCTTGAGCGGGAAGCGCCCTTTCAGGCGAAAGGCGTGCAGCGGGGTGCGCCAGGTCAGGCGGGTGAAATGATTGGCGATGCGGTCGCCGAGCGACAGGCCCTTTTCGGCGGGCAGGCGGATCAGCCGTTTGCCGGGCTCGATCGTGTCGTCGATCGGCGGGGTATCGTCGCCCGCATCGGGAAGCTGGTCGATGGGGGCAGAGGTCAAGGCTCTTCCCTTCACCGATCAGGCGCCGCGGAGGCTTCGGATATTGTCGGCGTAAGCGTCCGGGCCGCCGCGGAAGGTCGCGGTGCCGGCGACGAGGACATCGGCGCCCGCGGCGATCGCCAGCGGCGCGCTCGCGACGTCGATGCCGCCGTCGACCTCGAGCCTGATGTCGCGGCCCGACTTGTCGATCATCTTGCGCACCGCCTCGATCTTGCGGAGCTGGCTGGTGATGAAGCTCTGGCCGCCGAAGCCCGGGTTGACGCTCATGATCAGCACCAGGTCGATGTCGTCGATCAGATAATCGAGCATCTTCGCCGGGGTCGCCGGATTGAGCGACACACCGGCCTGCTTGCCCAGCGACTTGATGTGCTGGACAGTGCGGTGGATGTGCGGACCCGCCTCGGGATGGACGGTGATGATGTCGGCGCCGGCGGCGGCAAAGGCGTCGAGGAAATGGTCGACCGGGCTGATCATCAGATGGACGTCGAAGGGCAGGGTGCTGTGCGGGCGCAGCGCCTTCACCACCGCGGGGCCGATCGTCAGGTTCGGCACGAAATGGCCGTCCATGACGTCGATATGCACCCAGTCGGCGCCGGCGGCCTCGATGGCGCGGACTTCCTCGCCCAATCGCGCGAAATCGGCGCTGAGGATCGAGGGGGCGATGCGGACGGGGGCGATGTGTGACGGGGGCGTGACGGGGGACATGACCACCGGCCTTAACCATCAACCCCTTGGGGGGCAAGCGGGCCTTGGGCGCCAGCGGTGGAAAAGGCGCGATGGCGGCAAGATCCTCCCTGCGGCGCTGCCGTGGGGAGGGGGGGCGCCGCGAAGCGGTGGTGGAGGGGCCGCGGGCTTGCGCCAGCCTTTGACGGCGTCGGCCCCTTCGTCAGCCGCTGCGCGGCTGCCACCTTCCCCATCGCTTCGCGACAGGGAGGACCGTTCACCGCCAGCGCCAGCCGCCCTCGGTGCGGGCGCGATAGATCGGCAGCGGCGCGAGGCCCGCGAGGACGATCGCGATCGTCATCATCGCCGGCCGGTCGCGCAGCAGCGTCGCGATGCCGGTGATCAGCGCGATGTGGAGCGCCATGAACAGCCAGCCCTGCCAGGCGATCGGCAATCCGCTGCCATAACCGCTATTCTTGGGGCGGAACCAGGGCTTCTTATCCAGGAGCAGATGCAGCATTTTTCAGCCTTCCTCTTTCGGCGGGCGGCCGCGTTTGGCGGCGACCGGCGGCTTGACCTTGATCCCGCGCCGCGCCAGCGCCTCGCGCAGCAGCACCTCGATCTGGGCGTTGGCGCTGCGCAAATCGTCCGCCGCCGCCCGCTCGATCGCGGCGTAGAGCGCCGGATCGACCCGCAGGGCAAAGGCTTTTTTGGACGACGGGGGCACGGCCTCATCCGCCTCAGTAAAGCGAGCCGGCGTTGACCACGGGCTGGGTGTCGCGTTCGCCGCACAGCACGACCATCAGGTTCGACACCATCGCCGCCTTGCGCTCGTCGTCGAGCTCGACGACGCCCTTTTCGGAGAGCAGGTTGAGCGCCATCTCGACCATCGTCACCGCGCCCTCGACCAGCTTCTTGCGCGCCGAGATCACGGCTTCGGCCTGCTGGCGGCGGAGCATCGCGCCGGCGATTTCCTGCGCATAGGCGAGGTGGGTCAGGCCGCATTCGTCGACGGTGATCCCCGCGACGCTCAGCCGTTCGATCAGCGCCTTGCGCAGCTCGACCCCGACCTCGTCGTGATTGCCGCGCAGGGTGATTTCCTGATGCTCGATATCGTCATAGGGATAGCGCGAGCCGATCGAGCGCACCGCGGCCTCGATCTGCGCCATCACGAATTCCTTGTAATCGTCGACGTCGAACAGCGCCTGCGCGGTGTCGGTGACGCGCCACACGACCTGCGCCGCCATCTCGATCGGGTTGCCGCGCAGATCGTTGACCTTGATCTTGTCCGAAATGACGTTGTTGGCGCGCACCGCGATCTTCTTGCGGGTCAGCCAGGGCAGCACCCAGCGCAGCCCGGCTTCACGGTCGGTGCCCTTGTAGCTGCCGAACAGCTGGATCGCCGCGGCTTCATTGGGGTTGATCAGGTAAAAGCCGCACAGGATCAGCAGGCCGGCCACCGCGCTCGCGACGACGACGGCCCATTTCCAGGCGACCTGGACGTCGGCGGTCGCGTTGCTGATCGCCGCCCAGGCGGCGATGCCGAGCAGCGCGAGCCAGACGAGCAGCATCAGATAGCCGCTCGCGGTCGCGGCGCGCACTTCCCGCGTCGGGTTCAAACCCGCGGTCACATTCGAATCAGTCATCATGCCCTCCGATATAATTATGATATCATATTTATATCGAATTTCGCGGCTGTCAACACGCCGGTTGCCGGCGCCGCGGCCCGGGCTTGCCAAGCCCGGTCTTCGCACCCCAATATCGGCGATATGCGCGATGATCGACAAATTACGGAAAGCCTCCCCGCCCGCCTGAGCCGCTGGCTACGCCGCTATGGTCCCGCCGAAGTGGCGGCGGTCGCCACCAGCTATGGCGGCTTTCTGGCGGCGAGCGCGATGGGCGCGCCGCTGGTCGGCGCCGCCTATGCCGCGGCGATGGTGGAAAATGTCGGCTTTTACGGCGTCATGGGCGCGCAGGCGGCGTGGACCGCAGCACCGGGGCGGCGCTGGCGCGCGGTGGCGCTGCTGCTCGTCGAGTTCGGCCCCGCCGAACTGCTCGACACCTTCGTCGTGCGGCCCGCGGCGATCGGGTTCACCGTCTGGCTGCTCGGCCCGGCGCTCGGCATCCTAGCCGGCAAGCTGCTCGCCGACGTCGCCTTCTATGCGCTGGCGATCGCGACCCATGAACATCTGCGCCGCAAGGGGGTTGCGGATTGAGGGAGTCCGGCGCGGCTGGCCGGACTCCCCCGATCCCTATTCGCCGGTCGGGAAGCCGCGCTTCTTGAGCAGCGCCTTCACATCGGGATCGCGGCCGCGGAAGGCGCGATACGCTTCGGCGCGGTCGGTTTCGTTGCCGGTCATCAGCAATATGGTGCGGAACTTGTCGGCGACTTTGCGGTCCCACGGCCCCCCGGCCTCGGTGAAGGCCGCCCAGGTGTCGGCGTCCATCGTTTCGGACCACAGATAGGAATAATAGCCCGCCGAATAGGCGTCGCTGCTGAACAAATGGCCGAACTGCGGCAGGCGGTGCCGCATGACGATTTCCTTCGGCATGCCGATTTCGGCGAGGGTGTCGCGTTCCAGCTTGTCGATGTCGGTCGGCGGGGTCTTGCGGTCGTGGATCTTCATGTCGACGATCGCGCTCGACAGATATTCGACCGTCTCGAAACCCTGGTTGAACTTGTTCGACGCGAGGATCTTGTCGACCAGCGCCTGCGGCATCGGTTCGCCCGTCTTGTAGTGCGTCGCATATTTCGACAGCACTTCGGGGGTCATCAGCCAATTCTCGTTCACCTGGCTCGGGAATTCGACGAAGTCGCGCGGCACCCCGGCGAGCGCCGGGTAGTAAATATGCTGCAGCAGATAATGGATGCCGTGGCCGAATTCGTGGAACAGCGTCGTCGCGTCGTCGAGGCTGACCAGCGTCGGCTCGCCCTTCGCGCCTTCGGTGAAATTATTATTGTTCGACGCCAGCACATTGCGTTCGCCGCCCAGCGTCTGCTGGCTGCGATAGGTCGTCATCCACGCGCCCGAGCGTTTGCCGTCGCGTGCGAAATTGTCGAGATAGATCAGCCCGACATTCTCGTTCGTCTTGAGGTTATAGACTTCGAAGGTTTTGACCTTGGGATCGAAGACCGGAACGGTGCCGGTGTTTTCGCGGAAGCCGAGGTCGTAGAGCTGCCCAGCCGACCAGAACATCGCCTCGGTCAGCTTGTCGAGCTGGAGATAGGGTTTCACCTCGCTCTCATCGAGGTCGTATTTCTGCTTGCGAACCTTCTCTGCGTAGAAGCGATAATCCCACGGCTCGATGGTCAGCTTCGGGCCCTTTCCGGCCTTGGCTTCAGCGTCGGCGATCGCCTGCATGTCGGCGACCTCTTCCTTCACCCGCGCGACCGCGGCGGGCCACACCTTCATCATCAGGCCCATCGCGTTGGCGGGGGTCTTCGCCATCGTGTCGGCCATGCGGTACGCGGCGTGGTTGGGGAAACCGAGCAGTTCGGCGCGCTGCTGACGCAGCTTCAGGATTTCGGCGATCGTCGCGTTGGTATCGTTGGCGTCGCCATTGTCGCCGCGGTTGACGAAGGCCTTGTACACCTTCTCGCGCAGCGCGCGGTTGGTGGCGTTCTGCAGCACCGGCTGCGCCGACGAGCGGGTGTTCTTGATCGCCCACTGGCCGGGTTTGCCATTGGCTTCGGCGGCCGACGCCAGCGAGGCGACGAAGCCGGGTTCGAGACCCGCCAGTTCGGCCTTGTCGGTGACGAAGGTATAGAGTTTCTCGTCGCCGAGCAGCTTCGACGAGAAGGTCGAGAACAGCCCTTCGAGCTTGGCGTTCATCGCGACCAGCTTCGCCTTGTCGGGCGCCGACAGGTTGGCGCCGTCGCGGACCATCTCGTCATAGCTGCGCTCGACGATGCGGATCTGCTGCGCGTTGAGGCCGCTCGTGTTGCGGGCGTCATAGACCGCCTTGTAGCGCGCGAAGAGCTTCGGCTCGAGAAACAGCTCGGTATAGAAGGTGGAGATTTTCGGGCTCCACTCGGCGTCGATGTCCTCGACACGGTCGTTCGACTTGTTCGACGATTGCACGCCCCACAGCGCGAACACGCGGTCGGCGGTGTCGCCGGCGAGCATCATCGGGACATGGGTGTTTTCGAACGTCGCGGGTTCGGGGTTATCGATCACCGCCTGCACCTGCGCCTTGGTCTCGGCCATCGCCTGGGTGAAGGCGTCGGGGAAGAGTTCGGGATCGAGCTTGTCCCACGGCGGCACCCCTTCGAAGGGGCCGGTCCAGGGCGCGAGCAGCGGGTTGCCATCGGCGGGCGCGGTCGCGGCCGGCTGGGCAGGGGCGGCGGTTTCGGCGGCGTGGGTCATCGAGCTATAACCCACAAGCAGCGCAGTCGATGCAAGCATCATCGATGCGCGGCGAAACTGGCGGCGAGCAAAAAGGGGCGCGGTGCGCGGCATGATCGGAATCTCCCGGTGGAAAAGGTTTCGAACGAAACCATGTCGGCGGGCGTCTTAACCAGATGTGACGGTTATGTGCAAGTTTGGGGCCTGCGACCCTCCCGCCGCAAGGCAACAGCGAGGAACTCACCCCTCAAACATCGGCTGCGCGAGCCCCGGCACATCGACCCGGAAGCTGAACACCCCGCCCGCATACGGTTGCGCCGTCCGCTCGCCCTCGGTCAAATTCTTGCCCGCGCTGGTGACGAAGGCGGTGCACAGATCGTCGCCGCCGAAAGCGAGCATCGTCGGCCGCTGGACGGGCAAGTCGACCGTCTGAAGCAGTTCGCCCGCGGGCGACATGCGAACGATCCGCCACCCGTCCCACAGCGCCGACCAATAGCAGCCTTCCGCATCCACCGCGGCGCCGTCGGGGCGGCCATTGCCCTCGGGAAATTCGTGGAACAACCGGCCTTCGCCGAGCGTCCCGGTCGCGGGATCGACATCATAGGCATGGATGCGGTGCGTCGGCGTATCGGCGTGATAGAAGATACGCCCGTCGGTGCTGAACGCCGCGCCGTTGCTGGTCATTAATCCGCCGAGCATTTTTGTGAGGCTGCCGTCGGGGTCGAGACGGTAAAGCGCGGCGTCGCGTTTCGGCTTGTCAGCAGTCAGGCTGCCGATCCACAGGCGGCCGGCGCTGTCGACGCAGCCGTCGTTGAAGCGCTGGTGCGGCAAGTTGGCGAGCGCGGCGGGACCGAACGGACGCGGCACGGCGCCCCATTCGTCGATCAGCGCGCAGCCGTCGCCGAGCGCGGCAATCAGTCCGCCGCCCGCTCGCGGCGCGACGCAGCCGACCGGTTCGGCCAGTTGCATCCAGTCATGGTCGCCGGTCGCGGGATCGAGCCGATGGATCTGCTGGGCGTCGATATCGACCCAATAAAGGCGGGCTTCGCCGGCGTGCCAGCGCGGCGACTCGCCGAGCAAGGCGCCGGCGTCGAGGAGAAGTTGGACCATCGGCGGCGTGTAACCTGCGCCGTCGCCGCTGCCCAGCGCCTGCAAACCTATTCGTCGCTGCGGCTTTGTGCGAGCGATGCCGCGACATTCATGCCGTAACGGCATTTCTACTTGACGTGCACGTAAACGTAAGGTCAGGTGGCGGGCGAAGGGCGCGCGCCAGCGCGGCCATACACGCGCGCCGGCTCCCCGCTTTCGTCCGGCCGTCATACGGGAGAAGAAGACGATGTCGCTCGATAACCTGTCGCGCTCGGCCTATGGCGAGGATCATGAGGCGTTCCGCGCCACGGTCCGCCAGTTCCTCGAAAAGGAAGTCGCCCCCAACGCCGCGCAATGGGCCGAGGACAAGATCGTTCCCAAGTCGATCTGGCCCAAGGCGGGCGAACTCGGCATGCTGTGCCCGACGGTGCCCGAGGAATATGGCGGTCTCGGCCTCGACTTCGGCTATAATGCGATCGTTGATGAAGAAAGCGCCTATTACGGCCGCGCCACGACGGGCTTCTCGCTCCAGTCGGACATCGTCACCTCCTATATCGTCAAATATGGCAGCGAAGAGCAGAAGAAGCACTGGCTGCCCAAGATGGTGGCGGGCGAGGTGATCACGGCGATCGCGATGACCGAACCGGGCACCGGTTCCGACCTTCAGGGCATGCGCACGACCGCGAAGAAGGATGGCAATCATTATGTCATCAACGGGTCGAAGACTTTTATCACCAACGGCCAGAACGCCGACCTGATCCTCGTCTGCGTCAAGACCGACACCGAGATCCAGCCGGCATGGAAGGGCGTGTCGATCGTCCTCGTCGAGGCCGATCGCGAGGGCTATGAGCGCGGCCGCAATCTCGACAAGATCGGGCAGGACGAAGCCGACACCTCGGAAATGTTCTTCAACGACGTCCGCGTCCCGATCACCAACTGCCTCGGCGAAGAGGGGCAGGGCTTCATTTATCTGATGAGCGAGCTGCCGCAGGAGAGGCTGTCGATCGCGGTCAGCGCGCAGGCGGCGTCGCAGCGCGCCTTCGACGACACGGTCGAATATACCCGCGACCGCAAGGCGTTCGGCAAGCCGATCCTCGATTTTCAGAACAGCCGCTTCGTGCTGGCGGACCTCAAGGCCAAGCTCCAGGTCGGTTGGGCGCATCTCGACTGGGCGCTGGCGCGTCACATGAAGAAGGAACTGACCCCCGAAGAGGGCGCCGCGGCGAAGCTGTGGCACACCGAGTTGCAGTGGGAGGTGATGGACAAATGCCTCCAGCTGTTCGGCGGCTCGGGCTATATGAACGAATATCCGATCGCTCGCGCCTGGCGCGCCGCGCGCGTGACGCGCATCTTCGGCGGCACCAACGAAATCATGAAGGAACTGATCGGGCGGAAACTCTGACGGCGGCATGAGCAATAAATAGGGACAGTCCCTATTTATGCAGAACAGTCGCCAGGCAATTTGATGTCACCGGGCATAAATAGGGACTGTCCCTATTTATTGCGCCCCACGAAGAAAGGAACTCCCCATGGCTCATGCATATATCGTCGACGCCGTCCGCACCGCAGGCGGCAAGCGCGGCGGCCGGCTCGCCGGCGTCCACCCCGTCGACCTTGGCGCCGCGGTGTTCGACGCGATCGCCGACCGCAATGATTTCGACACGTCGAAGATCGACGATGTCATCACCGGCTGCGTGTCGCAGGGCGGCCAGCAGACGATGGATTTGGGCCGCAACGCCGTGCTCGCGTCGAACCTGCCCGACTCGATCCCCGCGGTGACGATCGACCGCCAGTGCGGCTCGTCGCAGCAAGCGATGATGTTCGCGGCGCAGGCGGTGATGTCGGGCACCCAGGACATCGTTCTCGCCAGCGGCATCGAAAGCATGACCCGCGTGCCGATGGGCAGCGTCGCGACCTTGTTCATCAAGGAAGGCCTCGGCCACTATAAGTCCGAGCGGCTCGAGGAAAAATATCCCGGCATCATGTTCAGCCAGTTCATGGGCGCCGAGATGATCGTCAAGAAACATGGCTTCACCAAGGACGACCTCGACGCCTTCGCGCTCGAAAGCCATCGCCGCGCCAAGGCAGCGACCGAGGCGGGCCATTTCAAGCGTGAGATCGTCGGGATCGAGATCGACACCCCCGAAGGCCGCCAGGCCCATCTGGTCGACGAGGGAATCCGTTTTGACGCGACGCTGGAAGGCATCGCCGGGGTCAAGATCCTGCAGGAAGGCGGCACGATCACCGCCGCCTCTTCGAGCCAGATTTGCGACGGTGCGTCGGCCGCGCTGATCGTTTCGGAACAGGCGCTGAAGGACCATGGTCTCACCCCGCGTGCACGCATCCATCACATCTCGGTGACCGCGGGCGACCCGGTGATCATGCTCGAAGAACCTTTGTTTGCGACCGAAAAGGCGCTGAAGAAGGCGGGCATGAAGATCGAGGACATCGACGCCTATGAAGTGAATGAGGCCTTCGCGCCGGTGCCGCTCGCCTGGCTGAAATATCTCGGCGCCGACCATGCGCGGCTCAACGTCCATGGCGGCGCGATCGCGCTCGGCCACCCGCTCGGCGCCAGCGGCACCAAGCTGATGGCGACTTTGCTCGGCGTGCTTGACGCGACCGGCGGCAAATATGGCCTCCAGACGATGTGCGAAGGCGGCGGCCAGGCCAACGTCACGATCATCGAACGGCTTTGACGAAATCTCCCCTCCCGCTTGCGGGAGGGGTTGGGGGAGGGCCTGTGCTCGCGCCCCCGACATGCCCCACCCAAACCCTCCCCTGAAGGGGAGGGCTTCTAGGAGAAACCCATGAAACTCGATTCCACCGTTTCCGCCGTCGTCACCGGCGGCGCCTCGGGCCTCGGCGCCGCGACCGCGCGCGCGCTCGCCGCCAAGGGCGTCAAGGTCGCGATCTTCGACCTGCAGGAAGAAAAGGGCACCGCACTCGCGGCCGAACTCGGCGGCGTGTTCTGCGAATGTAACGTCACCGACGACGCGTCGGTCGACGCCGCTTTCGCCAAGTCGCGCGAAGCGATCGGCCAGGAACGCATCCTCGTCAACTGCGCCGGCACCGGCAACGCGATTAAGACCGCGAGCCGCTCGAAGGAAGACGGCAGCATCAAGCATTTCCCGCTCGATGCCTTCAACTGGATCATCCAGATCAACCTCGTCGGCACCTTCCGCTGCATCGCCAAGTCAGCGGCGGGCATGATGACGCTGCCGCCGATGGAAGACGGCGAGCGCGGCGCGATCGTCAACACCGCGAGCGTCGCGGCCGAGGACGGCCAGATCGGCCAGGCCGCTTACTCCGCATCGAAGGGCGGCGTCGTTGGCATGACGATCCCGATCGCGCGCGACCTCGCGAGCGAGAGCATCCGCGTCAACACGATCCTGCCGGGCATTTTCGACACCCCGCTGCTCGCGGGCGCGCCGCAGAATGTCCGCGACGCATTGGGCGCCTCGGTGCTCAATCCGAAGCGCCTCGGCAACCCGGCGGAATATGCCGGTCTCGCGCTGACGATGATCGAGAATGGCTATTTCAACGGCGAGGACGTCCGCCTCGACGGCGGCATCCGCATGGGCCCGCGCTGATATGGCTAAACCGGAAAGCTGGCGGCTCGATGCCGCCAGCTACCCCGCGTCTATCGAATTGCAGACGCGGTTCCAGGACATGGACATCAACGGCCACCTCAATAATGTGGCCTTTGCGGCGCTGTTCGAAAGCGGCCGGGTGCTCCTAAACCGCGAGGTGCGGCCGCTGATCGATCGCCCCGCGAACGAGCGCACGATGGTCGCGATGGTCGAGATCAATTATCTGGGCGAGGGCAATTTCCCCGACCCGGTGACGATCACCAGCGGCATCGGCCGCATCGGCACGTCGAGCTGGACGATCGTCCAGGCGATGTTCCAGAATGGCCGCGCGATCGCGAGCTGCGACACCGTGGTCGTGTGCCGCACCGACGGTCAGGCCAAGCCGCTGCGCGCCGAGATGGTCGCGGAACTGACCGACAAGCTGGTGACGCCGGCCAATCGATAGGGACTATCCCTGTTATTCGTCGATCGTCGTATCGCTGTCCGGGATCGACCGGATCAGGTCGCGGGCAAAGCCGATCAGGCCAATCTGGCGGCGACGCTTCAGCCGTTCGGCGCGCAGGATCGCCATGACTTCGCCATAGCATTCGTCGACCTGATCGTTGATCAGCACATAGTCATAGCCGTCCCAGTGGCTGATCTCGTTCGCGGCGCGCGCCATGCGCGCGGCGATCACCTCGTCGCTGTCGGTGTTGCGCGCGCGCAGGCGGCGTTCGAGTTCTTCCATCGTCGGCGGCAGGACAAAGACGCGCACGACGTCGGGGCCGGCCTCCTGATACAATTGCTGCGCGCCCTGCCAGTCGATGTCGAACAGCACGTCCTTGCCGGCATCGAGCAGTTCGTCGACGCGCGCGCGGGGGGTACCGTAACGATGGCCGAAGACATGCGCCCATTCGAGGAACTCGCCTTCGGCCGCCATCTGCTTGAACGTTTCGGTATCGACGAAATGATAATCCTTGCCGTCGACCTCGCCGGGGCGCGGCGGGCGCGTCGTCGCCGAAATCGACAGCGCGATATCCGGATCGGCGAGCAGCATCTTTTTCGAGATGGTGGTCTTGCCCGCGCCCGAGGGCGAGGAGAGGACGAACAACACGCCGCGGCGGTTGAGGTGGACGCTTTCAGCCATGCGGGCTAATTGCGCGACAGCGCGGCGCGGTCAAGCGGGAAGGGCGACGATGATCCTGGGGGTTTCACGAAAAGGCTGGCTGGTCGCCGCGGGGCTGATCGCGCTGTTCACCGCGATCCTGTTTGCGATGGGGCGCCCGCCGATCTGCCCGTGCGGGACGATCAGCCTGTGGCACGGCACCGTCCAGTCGAACCAGAACAGCCAGCAGATTTCGGACTGGTACAGCTTCAGCCACATCATCCATGGCTTTATCTTCTATGGCCTTGGCCGCTGGCTGCTCCCGCGCCAGCCCTTGTGGGCCCTGCTGGCGCTCGCGATCGGGATCGAGGCGGCGTGGGAAATATTGGAAAACTCGCCGATCATCATCGACCGCTATCGCGAGGTGACGATGGCGTTCGGCTATTCGGGCGACTCGATCCTCAATTCGGCCAGCGACGCATTGTTCATGATCGCGGGATTCCTCGCGGCGAGCCGGATGCGTTGGTGGGTGACGGTCGTCATCGCCATCGTCTTCGAACTGTTCACCTTGTGGACGATCCGCGATAATCTGACGCTCAACGTCCTCATGCTCGTCTCGCCGGTCGAGGCGATCAAGGAATGGCAGGCGGGCGGCTGACGGCCTCCGCCGCCGGGCGGTTTCGGCGCGGCGCCGAACCCCGAGGACGGGGCGGATGTACGAATCGGTTCAGCCCGAACGGACCCGTTCCGCTCGATCGACAGCCCGAGAACCCGTGACCCCCGGCCATAGTTGACGGTTCGTCATATTTTTTGTACGAGCGAAACATCTATAACCTAGATATATAAGTCAGGGAGAGGCAGATGAAGCTCGGCAAGGCGTTCGCCGCTGGCACGATGGTGGCCATGGGCATCGGCGGATGGGCGGTCCCGTCCGCCTTCGCGCAGGACACGGGCGAGACGGTCGACACGTCGGACGCGATCGACGGCGATATCATCGTCATGGCGCGCAAGCGCGAAGAACGGCTTCAGGACGTGCCGCTCGCGATCACCGCGCTGTCGGGCGAATCGCTGACCAACCAGTCGATCCAGAGCTTCCGCGACCTGCAGGAACAGACGCCGTCGCTGTCGATCAACCCGGTTTCGGCGGACCGCAACTCGACCGCCATCTCGCTGCGCGGCCAGACGCAGACCGACGCGCTGCTCACCACCGACCCCGCGGTCGGAATCTATCTCGACGGCGTAAACATCGCCAAGACGATCTCGACCGAAATGTCGAACCTGATCGACGTCGATCGCGTCGAGATATTGAAAGGGCCGCAGGGCACGCTGTTCGGCCGCAACACCACCGGCGGCGCGATCAATATCTTCTACAAACAACCGACCGACCATTTCGAAGGCAAGCTCGTCCTGCGCACCGACGAATATCGGCGTCGCGGCGCGTCGGCGATCGTCAATGTGCCGCTCGCGAGCACGCTGGCGCTGCGCGTCGTCGGTCAATATGACAAGCGCGACGGCTATGGCCGCAACCGCGTCGACGGCAAATATATCGGCGGCGACCTCAACGGCGGCAACCTGCGCGCGGCGCTGCGCTGGGACGTCAGCGACGACATCGACCTGACGCTGCGCGGCGACTACAACAAGGCCAGCACCTCGACCCTCGCCTGGCATATCGCCGGGGTGCGGCCGACGTCGGCGCTGCTGACCAACGCGATCGCCCAGGGCGGCAGCCTCGCCGACATCCTCGCGCAGAACGCCGACTATCGCGACGTCAACCATGGCGGCGAAAGCATCAGCCGGATCGAGGCATGGGGCACCTCCGCCACGCTCAACATCCGCCTGAACGACAGCATCGACTTCAAATCGATCAGCGCCTATCGCGAACTCGACCGGCTGACGCAGCACGATCTCGATGCGACGACCTTCAACCTCATTCTCGTTCGCCAGCCGACACGGCAAAAGGTCTTTACGCAGGAATCGCAGATTTCCGGCGTGTCGCTCGACGACCGGCTGAACTGGATCTTCGGCGCCTTCTATTCGCGCGAAACGGGCACCGACGGCACGCGCACGATCAACTATAACACGACCACCAACGTCGACGGCCGGACGGTCAATGTCACCGATGGTTCGGTCGAGAATTCGAGCATCGCGGGTTTTGCCCAGGCGACCTTCAAGCTTACCGACGCACTCAGCCTGACCGGGGGTCTGCGCTATACCAAGGACACCAAGGCGCTCGATTCGCGCAACCGGGTCGACCGGCCGCTGGGCACCTTCCTGCGCTGCAATCTGCCCACCGCGATCGTCGGCACTGTGACGACCGAGGCCGGCTGCGTCGCCAATCTGAAGCAAAGCTATTCCGACTGGTCCTATATGGCGACGCTCGATTACAAGCCGCGCGACGGTCTGCTTTTCTATGCCCGCACCGCACGCGGTTACAAGGCGGGGGGCTTCAACCTGCGCGGCGGCGCCGATCCACTGACCTTTCAGCCCTTCGATCCCGAAACGGTCACCGACTATGAATTGGGACTCAAGTCCGACTGGTTCGACCGCCGCCTGCGCCTCAACTTGGCGGGCTATATCTCGAAATATGACGGGATCCAGCGCACCGTGGTCGTCGGCAGCTCGCTGCCGCCGCCGAGCCCGCCGACGCTGACCGTGGTGCGCAACGCCGCGAAGGGGACGATCAAGGGTTTCGAGGCGGAGGCGACCGCGGTGCCGCTCGACGGCCTTACGCTGCGCGGCGCGCTCGGCTATGTCCACGCCCGCTATGACGATTATGTCAGCAACGGCGTGGATCGTTCGTTCGAACGTTTCCCCTATCTGCCGACATGGAACTGGTCGCTGTCGGCGGCTTATGAGCATGAGATGCCGGGCGGGCCGCTGCGCGCACAGATCGACTATGCCTATAAGGGCACGCACGACGGCGCGCCGAGCAGCCTGACCGATCCGTTGACCAAGAGCTGGACGACGATTCAGGGCTATGGTCTGCTCAACCTCCGCATTTCCAAGACCTTCGAAAAGCCGTCGATGAATGTGGCGCTGTTCGTGAAGAACCTGACCGACAAGCGTTATGGCACCACTGTTCTCGATTTCTCGGGCAGCCTTGGTTATGTGCTCACCGCGCCGGGCGATCCGCGGATCATCGGCGCCGAAGTCAGCTTCGACTTCTGACGTCAGGGGCGGGACCGGTGTCCCGCTCCTTCATCGCGCAGGTGCCTAGTGGATGACGGGGCGGGGATGCGCCTCGTCGATCGGGATCGCCGGGGGCAGCGCATCACCCATGCTCTCGCCGTCCGAAAGCGGTTCGCCGGTGCCGGCATAGCTATCGACCACGCCTTCGCGGGCGAGTTCGGGATCGAGCGCATGCGCTTGCTCCGCTGCCTTGCGCGCCGCGGCGCGGTCGGCCCATTTCTTGGTGAGATACCCCGCCGCGCCCCAGGCTGCGATCGCGGCATAACGCTGGGGAAAAAGGCGCCTTGCTGCGAACAGGGTCGCCGCGCCGATCACCGCGCCGGCGACGGGATGGCCGCCCTTCTGCTTTCCGATGGCGCTGCCGAGAACGCCGCCAACAATCCTGCCGATCATGCCCATCTCTCCTTCTCCCCATCAATCCCCGGAGGGCCGGGTCGGTTCCGCACCCAGCATCGTGCGCGGGTCGACGACGCGGTCGAAGGTGTCCGCATCGACATAGCCCAGATCGAGCGCGGCCTCGCGCAGCGTCGACCCCGTCTCATGCGCATGTTTCGCGATCTTCGCCGCCTTGTCGTAGCCGATTTCGGGCGCCAGCGCAGTGACGAGCATCAGCGAGCGGTTCATCAGTTCGTCGATGCGGCCGCGATTGGGTTCGAGCCCGATCACGCAATGCTCGGTGAAACCCGCCATGCCGATCGCGAGCAGGTCGATCGAGCGCAGCACGTTCGATCCGATCAGCGGCTTGAAGACGTTGAGTTCGAGATGCCCCTGTAGCCCGCCGACCGTGACGGCCTGATGGTTGCCGACAACCTGCGCCGCGACCATCGTCAGCATCTCGCACTGGGTCGGGTTGACCTTGCCCGGCATGATCGAGCTGCCGGGTTCGTTCGCGGGAAGGTCGAGTTCGCCGAGGCCGGCGCGCGGACCCGAGCCGAGCAGGCGGATGTCGTTGGCGATCTTGGTCAGCGCGACCGCGAGCGTGTTCAGCGCGCCCGAGAAGAAGACGAGCCCGTCGTTCGACGCCAGCGCCTCAAACTTGTTGCGCGCGGGTTCGAAGGCGATGCCGGTGGTCTTCGACAGCTCGGCGGCGATCGCGACATCGAAACCCGCCGGCGCATTGAGTCCCGTGCCGACCGCGGTGCCGCCCTGCGCAAGCTTGTTGATATTGTGGGCGAGCGCGCCCTCGATCCGCGCGCGGCAGGCGATCAGCTGCGCGACATAGCCCGAGAACTCCTGTCCCAGCGTCAGCGGGGTCGCGTCCTGCAAATGGGTGCGGCCGATCTTGACGATGTCGGCCCACGCCTCGACCTTGGCCGCCAGCGCGTCGGTGAGGGCGACGATCGCGGGCAGCAGCCGCTTCGTCGTTTCGATCGCGACCGCGACATGGATCGCGGTCGGGAAGCTGTCGTTCGACGACTGCGCCATGTTGACATGGTCGTTGGGGTGGACGGGCGACTTGCCGCCGCGCTGCCCCGTCAGCGCCTCATTGGCGATACCCGCGATCACCTCATTGGCGTTCATGTTCGACTGCGTGCCGCTGCCCGTCTGCCAGATGGCGAGCGGGAATTGGCCGTCATGGTCGCCCGCGATCACCTTGTCCGCCGCCGCGACGATCGCGTCGGAAATCCCGGCGTCGAGGCCGTGGGCGCGATTCACCGTCGCGGCGGCGCGCTTGACCCGCGCCAGCGCGTGGACGATCGGCAACGGCATCTGTTCGTGCGCGGGAAAGGCGAAATTGTGGCGACTGCGTTCGGTCTGCGCCCCCCAATAGGCGTCCGCCGGAACCGCGATCTCGCCGATGCTGTCGCTCTCGATCCGCGTTTCGCTCATCCGATCAGCATCCGCGTCACCAGCACCGCGCCCGCCCAGATCGCCGCGACGGTGCCGAGCAATTGCCAATAGCCGCTGTCGCCGACGCGCGGACGCAGCCAGCCGGGGGCGAGCCAGACGATGACCAGTGCCGGGGTCGGCGCGAGCAGGCTGAAGCGCAGGATACCGTCACCGATATCGCTGCCGGTGCCGCCGCTTTCGAGGAGCGCAAAACCCTCGACCCCCCACCAGAAGGCGGCGGTCAGCACGACCATGCCGGCGAGCGCCCAATATTGCCAGAAGCGGCTGGGGGGCCATGTGGGGCCGCCCATGACGCTAACGTTTCTTGCCGAAATCCACGGTGACGACGTTCGTCCCGTCCTCGGTCGTCACGTCGGGGCGGTCATTGTCGGCCTCGTCATGCGGTTCGGGTTCGGCGCCGTCGTCGCTCACCTGGAACTGCAGCCCGAAATCGACCGACGGATCGACGAAGGCGGTGATCGCGGCGTAGGGGATCGTCAGGATCGACGGGGTCTGGTTGAACGACAGGCCGACGCTGAACAGGTCTTCCTCGACCGTCAGGTCCCAGAACCGGTTCTGCAGCACGATCGTCATTTCGTCGGGGAATTTGGCGATCAGATGCGCGGGAATATCGACCCCCGACGCTTGCGTCTTGAAGGTGATATAGAAATGATGCTCGCCGGGCAGGCTGTCATAGCCTTCGATCTGGCGCAGCACGCGGCCGACCACCGCGCGCAGGGCGTCCTGCACGATCTCGTCATAGGGAATCAGGCTGTCGCGAACGTCTTCAGTCATGGCGCAGGGGGATGAACGCCGGTCGCGTGCCGGTCAAGGGGGGAGAGTCGCCTTGCAACGCGAAAAGTGGGTGCTATGGCGTCGGCCATGCGAACCGCCACCGTCCAGCGCACGACCAAGGAAACCGACATCGCGATCGCCGTCAATCTCGACGGCACCGGCGATTATGCGGTGTCCACCGGCATCGGTTTCCTCGACCATATGGTCGAGCAATTGTCGCGCCACTCGCTGATCGACATCTCGATGCAGGTGAAGGGCGACCTTCATATCGACCAGCATCACACCGTTGAGGACAGCGCGCTCGCGCTCGGCGAAGCGGTGGCGAAGGCGCTCGGCGACAAGCGCGGCATCGCGCGCTACGGCGAGGCGCATGCGCCGATGGACGAGACGCTGACCCGCTGCGTCCTCGATATCTCGGGGCGTCCGCACTGCGTCTATAAATCGTCCTTTTCGCAGCCGCGCCTCGGCGAGATGGACACCGAGATGTTCCCGCACTGGTTCGCGAGCTTCGCGCAGGCGGCGGGCATCACGCTGCACATCGAGATGCTGTACGGCGAGAACAACCATCATATCGCCGAAAGCATGTATAAGGCGCTGGCCCGCGCGCTGCGCCAGGCGGTCGAGATCGACCCGCGCAAGGGCGATGCGATTCCGTCGACCAAGGGGGTCCTCTAAGGACCGTCCGATGAGCGCCATCGCCCTGATCGACTATGGCGCGGGCAATCTTCGCTCGGTGCACAATGCGCTCGTCGCCGCGGGCGCGACCGACGTTGCCGTTACCGCCGATCCGGATATCGTCGCGAAGGCAGACCGCATCGTGTTGCCCGGCGTGGGCGCGTTCGCCGCGTGCATGAACGGGCTTTCCGCGATCCCCGGGCTGATCGACGCGATGGAACAGCGCGTTCGCGGGCAGGGCGCGCCCTTTCTCGGCATCTGCGTCGGCATGCAATTGCTCGCCGACGCGGGCGAGGAGCATGGCACGCATCAGGGCCTCGGCTGGATCGGCGGCACGGTACGCGCCTTCACCCCCGCTCCCGGGCTACGCATCCCGCATATGGGCTGGAACGATGTCGTCCCGGCGCGCGACCATCCGGTGATCGCGGCGGGCGAGGCCTATTATCTCCACTCCTATCATTTCGCCGACGCGACCGACGTCGCGGCGACGAGCGACCATGGCGGGCTGTTCACCGCGGCGGTCGCGAAGGACAATATCGTCGGCGTCCAATATCACCCCGAAAAAAGCCAGGCCTATGGCCTCGCAACGCTCGAAAGATTTCTCGCATGGCGGCCCTGACCATCTTCCCCGCGATCGACCTCAAGGGCGGCCAGGTGGTGCGGCTTGCCGAGGGCGATATGGCGCGCGCGACCGTCTATGGCGACGATCCGGCGGCACAGGCGCGGCTGTTCGCCGCTGCGGGCGCGTCTCACCTGCACGTCGTCGACCTCGACGGCGCCTTCGCGGGGACAAGCGTCAACGGCGCGGCGGTCGAGAGCATCGTCGCGGCCTTCCCGGGCAAGGTGCAGGTCGGCGGCGGTATCCGCGACCGCGCCGGCGTCGACCGCTGGCTGGCGCTCGGCGTCAGCCGCGTGATCATCGGCACCGCGGCGCTGAAAGACCCCGAATTCGTCAAATCGGCGGCGCGCGACCTGCCCGGCCGGATCGTCGTCGGGGTCGATGCCCGCGACGGCATGGTCGCGACCGAGGGCTGGGCCGATGTCTCCGACGTCCGCGTCGAGGATCTTGCCCGCCGTTTCGAGGATGCCGGCGTCGCCGCGCTGCTGTTCACCGATGTCGGCCGCGACGGCCTGCTCAAGGGCTGCAACGTCGAGGCAACGGTCGCGCTGGCCAAGGCGGTCGCCATCCCGGTGATCGCGAGCGGCGGCGTCGCCGACATCCACGATATCCACGCGCTGCGCCCGCATGTCGCCGACGGCATCGAGGGCGTGATCACCGGGCGCGCGCTATACGACGGGCGGCTCGACCTTGCCGAAGCGATCGCGGTGGGCAATTCCCCTCCCGCTGGCGGTAGGGGCTAGGGGAGGGCATGTCTAAAGCGTTTCCGTCCCGAAATATGCCCTCCCCCAACCCCTCCCACAAGTGGGAGGGGAGCAGATGACCGTCCGCGTCCGCGTCATCCCGTGCCTCGACGTCGCCGACGGGCGTGTCGTCAAGGGCGTTAATTTCGTCGACCTGCGCGATGCCGGCGATCCGGTCGAAGCGGCGCGCGCCTATGATGCTGCGGGCGCCGACGAACTCTGCTTTCTCGACATCGGCGCGAGCCATCAGGGGCGGGGTACCTTGCTCGACATGGTCAGCCGCACCGCCGAAGTCTGCTTCATGCCGCTGACGGTCGGCGGCGGGGTGCGCAGCGCCGACGATGCGCGCGCGCTGCTGCTCGCCGGCGCCGACAAGGTCGCGGTGAACAGCGCGGCGGTCGCGCGGCCCGAACTCGTCGCCGATATCGCCGACCGTTTCGGCAGCCAGTGCGCGGTGGGCAGCATCGATGCGCGGCGTGTGGCAGAGGACCGCTGGGAAATCTTCACCCATGGCGGGCGCACGCCGACCGGGGTCGATGCGTTGGAGCATGCGGTGCGGCTCGCCACCCTCGGCGCGGGCGAATTGCTCGTGACCAGCATGGACCGCGACGGCACCAGGGACGGCTACGACCTCGCGCTCACCCGCGCGATCGCCGATGCGGTCAGCGTGCCGGTGATCGCATCGGGCGGGGTCGGCAACCTCGACCATCTCGTCGCCGGCGTGGTCGAAGGCGGCGCGAGCGCGGTGCTCGCCGCGAGCATCTTCCACTTCGGCGAAGCGACGATCGCCGACGCCCATGCACGGCTCGCCGCAGCGGGACTGCCAGTGCGCGTGCATTAATCCGCTTGCGAGGGGTGGTCAGGGCGGAATCGGACTGCAATAGAAGCCCGATGCAAAGCAAACTCCGCATCGCCGACCGTACCAACGACATTTTCCCGATCCTCGGCTTCGTCGCCGCGATGGCGAGTTTCGCGATGCCGCTGAACGCCTGGCTCGTCGCCTTCATCCTGATGGGCGCCGTCGTCGCGGCGGTCCATCATGCCGAGGTGATCGCACATCGCGTCGGCGAACCTTTCGGCACGCTGATCCTCGCACTCGCGGTGACGGTGATCGAGGTTGGCCTGATCCTGACCCTGATGCAGGCCGAACCCGAGAAGGCGCAGACACTGGCGCGCGACACGGTGTTCGCGGCGGTGATGGTGATCCTCAACCTGCTGATGGGGCTTTGCCTGCTAAGCGGGGCGATCCGCCATCATGAACAGCGGTTCCAGCGTACTGGTATCGGCGCCGCGCTCGCGACGCTGACGGTGCTGACGGTGGTGACGCTGGTACTCCCCAATTTCACGTCGAGCGCGCCGGGGTCCTTTTATTCCCCCGTCCAGCTCGGTTTCGTCGCGGCGGTGTCGCTGATCCTCTATGCGACCTTCGCGCTGGTGCAGACGGTTCGCCACCGCGACTATTTCCTTCCCGACGGCGATGCTGACGGGGACGGTGAACCTGATGCGCACGCCGCGCCCCCGACCGTCCAGCGCACCGCGATATCGGGCGCGCTGCTGCTCGCCAGCCTGGTCGCGGTCGTCCTGCTCGCCAAGAATTTGTCGCCGGTGATGGGCGCGCTGCTGTCCGACTGGGGCGCGCCGCCGGCGGTGCTCGGCGTGCTGATCGCGGCGCTGATTCTCGCGCCGGAAGGGCTTGCCGCAGTGCGTGCGGCGAAGGCCGATCGCTTGCAGACCAGCCTCAACCTCGCGCTGGGTTCGGCGCTGGCGACGATCGGCCTGACCATTCCCGCGGTCGCGATCCTGTCGATCATGACCGACCTGCCTATCAGCCTCGGCCTCGACGCCAAGTCGACCGTGCTGCTGTTCCTGTCGCTGATCGTGTCGGTGCAGACGCTGGCGAACGGACGAACGACGGTGCTGCAGGGGGTGATCCACCTGATGCTGTTCGCGATCTACCTGTTCACGACCTTCGTGCCCTAATGCGTCGCCCCCGCGAAGGGCGACTAGAGTCACGTGCCTCTTGTCGCGGCCGTTGGCGATGTAGCGCAAGGTCGATAGGGGCCCCTGCCTTCGCAGGGGCGACGACTATGTCTTCCGAACGAATACAGTCCCTGCGCTATACCCCGCGCCGAACGAACAGATCAGCCCGGTGTCGCCCGCGCTCATATCCTCATGGTTCAGGTGGAAGGCGATGATCGACCCCGCGCTCGAGGTGTTGCCATAGGTGTCGAGCACCGTCGGGCTTTCGTCCTCGCTCGCCTCATGCCCCAGCACGCGCTGGGCGATCAGGCGGTTCATGTTGGTGTTCGCCTGGTGCAGCCACAGCCGGCGCATGTCGCCGCCCTCCAGCCCCAGTAGCTCCATCTGCTCGACGATCAGGTTCGCGACCCAGGGCACGACCTCCTTGAACACCTTGCGGCCTTCCTGGACGAACAGCTTGTCGGTCTTCGGTCCTGACTGGTCGATGCCGCCGTGGCCGCGATTGAGGAACCCGAAATTGTTGCGGATGTTGTTCGAGAATTGCGTTTTGAGCTTGGTGCCGAGGATGTCCCAATGGCCCGTCGGGGCGATGTCCTTGTCCTCGACGAGGATCGCGGTCGCGACGTCGCCGAAGATGAAGTGGCTGTCGCGGTCGCGCCAGTTGAGATGGCCCGAACAGATTTCGGGGTTCACGACGAGCACGCTCTTCGCGTGGCCGGCGCGGATATAGTCGGCGGCGGTCTGGATGCCGAAGGTCGCCGACGAGCAGGCGACATTCATGTCGAAGCCGAAGCCGTCGATACCGAGCGCGTCCTGGATCTCGACCGCCATCGCCGGATAGGGGCGCTGCATGTTCGACGCCGCGCACAGCACCGCATCGACGTGGCTCGCATCGCGTCCGGCACGCGTCAGCGCGTCTTTCGCCGCGGCGACGCCGATTTCGGCGAGCAACGAAATCTCGTCATTGCCGCGGTCTTCGAGGCGCGGCGCCATATGTGCGGGGTCGAGGATGCCGGCTTTGTCGACGACGAAGCGCGACCCGATACCGCTCGCTTTCTCGATGAACTCGACGCTCGATTCGGTCAGTTCCGCCACATCGCCCTTTGCGATGGCCTGTGCATTTTCCCTATTGTGCAGTGCAACATACTGGTTAAAACTGGCGACAAGTTCTTCGTTGGAGATGGCTTCGGCGGGGGTGAAAAGGCCGGTCGAAGAAAGTACCGGCTGCGGTGCGTGCGACATGATGGCTCTCGTGTGTCAGTTTCAAGACACGCTGATTAGGCTCCGTCGCGGCATCGCGCAACGCCCCCAAGTCGGATGAACAATCGCCAACGTCATGGTTAACCGGCCACTAACCATTTTGGTGGCAGACTGCCTAATTGCAGGCCTCCGGGGGGATGGCTCCCCGGGCGCCGTGCGGGAGCATGACCATGGCGACGCGTTCTGGACCAGCAGCCGGCGAGCTGTCCTTTGCGGAAATCAAGGAATTTGCGGGCTTCCCTGCGGCGACGCAGCGCTACATCCGCCGCTCGCTCGATATCGGGCTCGAGCGCGACGATGCGATCAGCCGCTGGTCTCGCGACATGGTCGAGGAGACCGCGATCCGCGTCCAGGCGCGCGTCTATCAGCGGATCAACGAAATTCGCGCGCATATTCCCGATGACAGCGGCCTCGACGCGCTCGAACATTTCATGGCGCCGCTCGTCGCGGTGTCGGCCTTCGATCTCGGGCAGGACCGCCTGCCGGGCTTTGCGTCCTACCGCTTCCTCTATGAACGACTGCTCGGCGCGCATGCGCGGCCGTGGCTGCCGGGTGCCTTTTGCGCGGCGGCGTCGCTGCCGCACCTGCACCCCGACAAGCGCAAGATCCTGCTCCAGTCGATCAGCGAAGCGGCGGCCACCGCCCCCGGCTGGTCCGCGCGCGAGCCGAGCTTCTACCCCGAATGGGTCGAGAAGATCGACGAGACCAGACCGGCGAATTGAGAGCGCGGTCCGCTTTGGAGCGAGAAGCGGACCCTTTTTTCCGTTCGCGTCGAGCGAAGTCGAGACACCCCGAAGGGGTGTGTTACAGAGTGGGGTCTTGCTGTTTGTCGAAAAAGAGGGGGGGTGGGGGG
>NZ_JBYTDC010000001.1:0-1198785 GCF_058790875.1 Sphingopyxis sp. EU05-FHT14B03 | reverse complement strand
TCGCGTCGAGCGAAGTCGAGACACCCCGAAGGCGTGCGCTACCGATGGGTGTCTCGACTTCGCTCGACACGAGCGGGATTTGAAGGGCGGTTTGTCCGCAACCGACCCTTTCCCGCCGCTCGTGGTCAAGCCGCTTGCGTGGCCCGATACCGCTCCGCCACCTCGCGGCGCGACAGCCCCGGACCCATCGCCAGCCGCGCCGCCTGATAGGCATCCCACTGACCTTCGTCGGCGAGCGGCGGGATCGTGACTTCCTCGCCGCGATCGAGACCGGTCAGCGCCGCGTCGACGAGGTCGCCGGCGTCCATCACCATCTCGGCCGGAAACGTATCGATATCCTTGCCCGACCGTTCCCAGATTTCGGTGCGCGTCGCGCCCGGCAGCACCGCCTGCACCAGCACCCCGCGTTCGCGGACGCTGTTCGCGAGCGACACGCTGAGGTTGAGCAGAAACGCCTTCGACCCGCTGTAGACACCTTCGAACGTCTCAGGCGCCAGCGCGAGCACCGAGGCGATGTTGACGATCTTGCCCGTGCCGCGCGCGGCGAACGCCTTGCCTGCGGCGATCGCCAGCCGCGCCGCGGCAGTGATATTCAGCGCGATGATCGTCTGGATCTCGCTCGTGCCGTTTTCCAGCGTTCCGCCGTTCAGCGACATGCCGGCATTGTTCACGAACAGCGTGATGCCCGTATCGTCGATCAGCCGCTGCTCGATCCGCGTCACATCGTCGCTTTTGGTCAGGTCGGCGGCGATCACGTCGACCGCGACGCCATAATCGGTGCGCAGCTTCGTCGCGCGCTCCTCCAGCTGCACGCCGTTGCGCGCGACGAGGATCAGGTCGTGGCCGCGCTTGGCGAGGCGGTCGGCATATACGGCCCCAAGGCCGGTCGAGGCGCCCGTGATGAGGGCGGTTCCCTGGATTTTGTCGGTCATCGTCTGTCTCCTTTTGCTGGCCCCAAACGGGTCACTTGCAAAATGATAGTGACTGCTCCATATCCATTCAATGACCGACGATGAAAAAAAATCGGGCACCTGCCCGATCGACCGCGGCCTGACGCTGATCGGTGATCGCTGGTCGATGCTGGTGCTGCGCGACGTGCAGCGCGGCTTCACCCGCTATGACCAGATGCGGACCAGCCTCGGCATCGCGCCGAATATCCTCGCACGCCGCCTCACCGCGCTCGCCGAAGCGGGACTGCTCGAAAAGCGCCGCTACAGCCAGCGCCCGCCGCGCGACGAATATCTGCTCACCGAAAAGGGCCGCGACTTCCTCCCCATCCTCGCCGCGATCGGCGCATGGGGACGCAAGCATAATGGCGGCGGCGCACTGACGCGCCAGGTCGACGTCGAAACCGGCGAGCCGATCCGTCCGGTGGTGATCGACGCCAACACCGGCGCACCGCTCGGGACGCGCGAACTGAGGATCGAATATCCGGAATAGCGGGACCTATTTATACATGCCGGCGCGCAAATTGATCCCATGTTCGATCCAGGCCTTGAGTGCGCACAGCATCTGCGACCAGCCTTGGCAATTGCCATAGGATGCGCTGAGCGCCCCTTGGTTCTCGCGCCAGCCTTCCTCGGCGATCTCGACGAGCGTGCGGCCGTCGTCGAGCCCCTTGAAGCTCATCGTCACGCGCGTGCGGTAATCGGCATCCTTGAGTTCGCCGCCCTCCACGTTAGGCGTCTCGCCCTCGTTCGCCTGCCATTCGAGGACGATCTTCTCGTCCTTCATCACCTCGATCACATGGACCGGGAAGGCGCCGGGGAAGTCGTGGAAGTCCCATGTCACCGTCGCGCCGGTCTCCAGCCGCCCTTCGGCGCCCCCGGTGGTGAAATAGTTGGACAGTGTCGCGGGGTCCGCGACCGCCTCGAACACCTCATGCACCGGCTTCGCGATCCGCGCCGCGACTCGAAACTTCAGCTCCATGGTCGATTCTCCGCTTGCTTATCTTCACAATATGTTATAAATTTATAACATGTCAATCCACGAAGAATATGACAAGACTTTCAAGGCTTTATCGTCGCACATTCGCCGCCAGATGCTCGACACCCTCCGCGACCAGCCGCTGACTACCGGCGCGATATGCGCGATGTTCGAGCAAATCGACCGCTGCACCGTGATGCAGCATCTCAAGGTTCTGGAGGGCGCCGGCCTGGTCATCGCCGAACGCCGCGGCCGTGAGCGGTGGAACCATCTCAACGCGGTGCCGATCCAGGACATCCACGACCGCTGGATCGGCCCGCACGCCGCCGCCGCGACCGCGCGGCTCGCGCGCTTCAAGCAGAGCGTCGAAGCCCAATGAAAAGGGCCGGGGAGTCGCCTCCCCGGCCATCCTCATTTCATCGCAAGGCTCTCACCACCCGGTCGGCTTGCCCTTGTTCTGCTCGTCGAGCCAGGCTTTCAGCGGTGCGAAATATTCGGCCATCGCCTTGCCCGACATCTCACGCCCGCCGGTGAAGGCTTCCAATGCGTCAGGCCAGGGCTTCGACGCCCCCATCTCGAGCATCGCATTGAGCTTCGCGCCAACCTCCTTGTTGCCATAGAAGGAGCAGCGGTGGAGCGGACCCTGCCAGCCCGCCTGATCGCATGCCGCCTTGTAGAACTGGAACTGCAGAATGCGCGCGAGGAAATAGCGGGTGTAGGGCGTGTTGCCCGGGATATGATATTTGGCGCCCGCGTCGAAGCCATCGGCCGGCCGCTCGCTCGGCGGGACGATACCCTGATACTGGGTCCGCAACTGGGTCCACGACTTGTTGTAATCGGCGGGCTTGATCGTGCCGTCGAACACGCCCCAGCGCCAGCGATCGACGAGCAGGCCGAAGGGCAGGAAGGCGACCTTGTCCATCGCCTGCCGCAGCAGCAAGCCGATATCCTTGTCGGCGCTTGGTACCTTCGCTTTGTCGAGCAGGCCGATGTCGACCAGATATTGCGGCGTGATCGACAGCGCGACGAAATCGCCGATCGCCTCATGGAAGCCGTCGTTGGCGCCGTTGAGGTAGAGCGTCGGCTGGTTCTTGTAAGCGCGCTGGTAATAATTGTGGCCGAGTTCGTGGTGGATGGTGACGAAGTCGTCGGCATTCACCTTGATGCACATCTTGATGCGGATATCGTCCTTGTTGTCGATATCCCACGCCGAGGCGTGGCAGATCACTTCGCGGTCGGCGGGCTTGGTGAACTGGCTGCGCTTCCAGAAGGTTTCGGGCAGCGGCGCCATGCCGAGCGAGGAATAGAAATTCTCACCCGCCTTGACCATGTCGAGCGGGCCCTTGCCCTGCGCGGTGAGCAGGTCGCCGATGTCGTAGCCGAGGTCGCCCGCACCTTGGGGCGCGACGAGCGGATAGATATTGCCCCATTCCTGCGCCCACATATTGCCGAGCAGGTCGGCACGGATCGGGCCGGTCTTGGGCTGCACCGCATCGCCATATTTCTCGTTGAGTTTCCAGCGGACATAGGTGTGCAGCGCCATGTAGAGCGGCTTCACTTCCTGCCACAGGCGCTCGGTGGTCTTGGCGAATTCCTCGGGCGGCATGTCGTAGCCCGAGCGCCACATCGCGCCGGTGTCGGCAAAGCCAAGTTCCTTCGACCCCGCATTGGCGATCGCGACCATGCGGGCATAATCCTTGCCCATCGGTGCGCCGACATTGTCGTGCCAGCTCGTCCACATTTCGGCATATTCGGCCGGCGTGTGGTTCAGGTTGCCCATCTCGGCCTCGATATCCGATCCCGAAATTTCCTTGCCGTCCAGCGTGCCGCGCCCCTTGCCATATTGAGACTGCAGGTTGGTCGCGATCTGGTTGAGCTCGGTCGCGGCACCGGGCTTGGTCGGCGCAGGCAGGACGAGACCGTTCCGCAAGATGTCGAGTTTGCGCCTGGTGTCGGGGCTGAGGCCGGGGATGGTGGCAAATTTCGCCGCCTCGAGCGCATATTTGACCGCCTTTTCGGTCCCGACCGCGTTGATCCGCGCCGCCATCGCGTCGGTGTCCTCGGTGATATAGGTCGCGTTGACCCAGTTCACCTGGCTGCTCTCGACCGTATAGTCGAACAGGTCCTTTTCGGCCGCCGCGACGAAGGCATCGGCATCGGCGGCGGTGGGCTTGGCGCTCTGCGCGGACGTGTCCGCTTTCTTCTCGGCTGCCAGCGCAGGGCCGGCCAGCGCGAGCGACAGGGCAAGCGACAGCGTCGAAATCATGGCTTTCATGGGGGGTGTATCCTCGGGTCTGGTGGTTGCGCTCTATGGCGCTATGACACCAGCTTGGACCCGCCCGCCAGCGTGGTCAAGCCGCGAGGAAGGCGGCCATCGCTTCGCCCATTTCGGGTTGGGTGACGCTCGACATGTGGGTGCCGGGGATGGTGACTAGCCGTGCATCGGGCAGCGCCTCGGCCAGCTCGGGCGCCGAGCCATTGTCCTGGTCCTGCTCGCCGCAGACAAGCAGGGTTGGCATGGTCAGCGCCGCGAGCGCTTCGGGCGCCGTGTCGGTGAAGCTGTCGAGCAGATGGCCCGCGGCGATGCGATCGACCTTCATCGTCCTCATGAACTGGATCGAAAGCCAGGTGTCGTCGCCGCGCTTTGCCGTCTCGAAATCGGCGATCACGCGCTTGAAGAATTGCCCGCGCCGCTGCCAGCCCGCCAACCCTGCCAGCCCCATCCCGCCAAGGATCAGGCGGCGCGGCGTCATGCCCGCCACGACGGCGCGCGTGCTGGTGCGCGCGCCTAGCGAGAAGCCGCCAAGGTCGAAATCGCCGAGGTCGAGATGGGCGACCAGATCCTGCAGGTCGTTCACCAGTACGTCGGGTGGATACAGATAGTCGTCGTGTGGCGCGTCGCTCGATCCGTGAACGCGCAGGTCGGGCATGATGACGCGAAAGCCCTCGGCGGCGATGCGCGCGGCGGTGCCGAACTTGATCCAGTTGACCTCGGCACTGGAAAACAGGCCGTGGAGCAACACCACAGGGCGACCTTCGCCCAGTTCGCGCCACGCCAGCCGGACGCTGTCGCGGGCTTCGAAAAACTGCGGTTCGATCGTCATGTCGCGTCCTGCACCTTCGCCCAGCGTTGCTGCAGCGGCGCATAATCGTCGGTGCGCATTTCGGGAAGCCCCTCGCCCGCGGTCCAGCCATGGACGCGGCTCTCGGTCCCGAAATGGCTGGTGAGCGACACCGCACCCGGATCGTCGAGGGCGCCGACGGTCAGGTCGATCTTCAGGCTATCGGGATAATCGAAGGTGAGCGGGGTGCCGCAGGCACCGCAAAAACCGCGTCGGCCAAAGGGCGACGACATATAGGTGGTGCGTTCGCCTGCCCACGCCACGCTGTCCTTGGTGACATTCCAGAAGGCGGCGGCGACATTGCCGAGTGCGCGCTGGCACATGCGGCAATGGCACCAATAGGCGTCGCGGCCGGCATGCGTGGTCGAAAAGCGCACCGCGCCGCACTGGCAGCCGCCGGTCAGGGCTTCGCTCATCGCGGCTGCAGCCCTTTCTGCTCCATCCGCCAGCGCGCCATCTCGATGCGGTCCTGGCCGAAGAAGGGTTCGCCGTCGAAGACGAGCGTCGGCACGCCCCAGTGGCCCGCGATTTCAAGCGCCACCTGATTGGCGGCGATTTCGGTGTCGAGGGCCTCGGCATCGCGCACCGCTTCGGCATCGAGGTCGGCGAGATCGAGCCCCGCGCGGCGCGCGGCGCCGGCGAGATGGTCGCCGAGGTGCCAGTCCTGCGCGCCGCCCCAGATGAGCTGCGCCGCCTCATGCGCGAAGGCGAGGCTGCGGCCGCGGCGCGACGCGGCCTGGCCGATCCGGGTGAGGCGATAGATATAGGGCTGGTCGGGCGAAATCTCGCGGGTCATGACATTCTGGACGATCGGGTCGGGGCGCGGCGGGCCGAAGGGGATGCCGTGAAACTGCGCGACGCGGATCATGTCGCGCATCGTGTAGCTCAGCCAGTTCGGGTGGTTGCGCTCGAAGAAGTCGGGTTGGCGGATCGCGAGCGGATAGACCGGGCGCAGGTTGATATCGACATGATGGCTCGCCGCGAGCGCGCGATAGCGGCCGATGCAAAGGTAGGAATAGGGCGACCGGAAGGACCAGAAGAGATCGGCGGTGAGGGTCATTGGGGGATCATAGCGCGGCCGCGTAATTTGTCGATCATCGCGCACATCGCGGATGTTGGCGAAGGGGGCGCGTAGCATGCGGTTGCATTTAGTAGCAACTGCTATTATATCGCATGCCATGAGTGAGACGATCGGATTCCTGCTGAACGACACCGCGCGGATGTTCCGCCGCACGTTCAATGCGCGCACCCGCGAGAGCGGGATCACCGCGCTGCAATCGCGCGTGCTGACCTATCTCGCGCGCTATCCCGGCATCCGGCAGGGACCGCTCGCCGAACTGATCGAGGTCGAGCCGATCACGCTGTCGCGGATGATCGACCGGCTGGAGGAATCGGGGCTGGTCGAACGGCGCGCCGACCCGACCGATCGCCGCGCCTGGATGCTCCACCTGACCACCCAGGCCGAGCCCTTGCTCGACCATTTGCGCCAGACGGCGAAAGCGGTCGTCGCCGAAGCCACCGAGGGCATGAGCGACGCCGAACGCGCGCTGCTCACCGACCTTGTCGAACGCGTCCGCACCAATTTGTCGCGCCGCGAATGCCAAAAAGAAAAAGAGACCGCCTGATGGACCAGCTTTCCCCCAACCGCCCGACGGCGGAAGATCCCAAGCCGCCGAAAGCCGCGCCGAAGGCCGACCCCGTGCCCCCGGTGACCGCGGCCGCCGCCGAGGCCAGGGACGCGCCCAAGTGGCGCACCCGCATCCTGATGTTCGGCCTGCCGGCGCTGCTGATCGCGGGCGGTGCCGGCTGGTGGCTGACCAGCGGCGGATCGGTGTCGACCGACAATGCCTATGTCCAGATGGACAAGGTATCGGTCGCCGCCGAAGTCGGCGGGCGGATCACCGAGGTCGCGGTTCGCGACGGGCAGGATGTCACGGCGGGGCAATTGCTGTTCCGCATCGACGGCGAACCCTATCGGCTGAACGTCGCGCAGGCGACCGCGGCGATCGACGCGGCGCAGGTCGAGGTCGGCAATCTGTCGGCCAGCGCCAACACCTCCGCCGTCGACATCGCGGCGGCACGCGAGGATGTGAAATTCGCCGAGGTCACGTTCGGCCGCCAGGCGGCGCTGATGGAAAAGGGCTTCACCACCAAGGCGGCCTATGACGCGTCGCGCCACGCGGTGGCGCAGGCGCGCGAGCGTGTGCGGCAGGCCGAAGCCGCCGCCGCCGAGGCGCGCACCAAGCTTGCCGCCGGCCCCGCGAGCGGGATCAACCCGCAGGTCGAGGCGGCGCGCGTCCAGCGCGCGCAGGCCGAGGTCAATCTGGGCCGTACCGATGTGCGGGCGCCTTACGCCGGCCGCGTCGCGCAGGCCGACCGGCTGCAGATCGGCCAGATGATGGTGCAGGGCCTGCCCGCGGTGACGATCGTCGACACCGGCCATCCGTGGGTCGAGGCCAATTTCAAGGAAACCGACCTTGCCAATATGCGCATCGGCCAGCGCGCCGAGATCAGCTTCGACGCCTATCCGGGGCTGAAGATTCGCGGCCATGTGCTGACGATCGGCGCGGGGACGGGCAGCGAGTTTTCGGTGCTGCCGGCGCAGAACGCGACCGGCAACTGGGTCAAGGTGACCCAGCGCGTGCCGGTGAAGATCGCCTTCGACGAAAAGCCGTCGCGCGACATGATCGCCGGGCTGTCGGCCGATGTGCGGGTGTTTACGGGCGATGGTTCGGTGGCCGGGAAGTAGGACCCGGATGATGTCTCCTCACGTCGTCATTGCGAGCGAAGCGAAGCAATCCAGGGCGGTTTACGCGACTCTGGATTGCTTCGCTTCGCTCGCAATGACGAAGCTTATTGTCTGAACCGATGGCCTCGCGCTCGTTTCCCCGGCGTTCGCCCGCAGCGACGCTACCCGCCGACGACGATCGGCCCTTGCACGAGCGCGTCCGCTATCGCGGGCTGCTGATGGTCGCCGTCATGGGCGCGTCGATCATGCAGATTCTCGATACCACCATCGCCAATGTCGCGATCCCGCACATGCAGTCGGCGCTGGGCGCGACGAGCGAGACGGTGACCTGGGTGCTGACCAGCTATATCCTCGCATCGGCGATCGCGATGCCGATCACCGGCTGGCTCGCCGACCGCATCGGGCGGCGCGAATTGTTCCTCGCCGCGATCACCGGTTTCATCGTCACCTCGATGGCGTGCGGCGCCGCGCAGTCGCTGGAGCAGATGGTGCTATTCCGTTTCCTGCAAGGGATCAGCGCCGCCTTCATCGGGCCGCTGTCGCAATCGGTGATGCTCGACATCAACCCGCCCGACAAACAGGCGCGCGCGATGTCGATCTGGGGCATGGGGATCATGGTCGGGCCGATCCTGGGGCCTTTGCTCGGCGGCTGGCTGACCGAAAGCGCCAATTGGCGCTGGGTCTTTTACGTCAATTTGCCGGTCGGGCTGCTGACGATCGCGATGATGTGGGCGCTGCTGCCCGCGACGAAGAAGAGCGACCGCAAGTTCGACCTGTTCGGCTTCTCGATGCTCGCGCTGGGGCTTGCGTCGCTGCAGTTGATGCTCGACCGCGGCGCGCACCAGGACTGGTTCGACAGCATCGAAATCTGGATCGAATGCGGCGTCGCGGTCGCGTGCCTGTGGATGTTCCTCGTCCATATGATCACCGCGCGCGCACCGCTGTTCAACCGCCAGATGCTCGCCGACCGCAACCTCGTCACCGCGATGGGGTTCATGATCGTGATCGGCGTGGTGATGTTCGCGTCGATGGCGCTGTTGCCGCCGATGCTGCAGAATCTGTTCGGCTGGCCGGTGATCGACACCGGCGTCGTGCTCGCGGTGCGCGGGGTCGGCATCCTCGCCAGCATGTGGTTCGCGGGGCAGATGCTGGGCAAGATCGATGCGCGCTGGATGGTGGGCTCGGGCTTGCTCATCGCCGCGCTGTCGCTGTGGCAGATGAGCCACTGGTCGCTGGAAATGGGGATGCAGCCGGTGATCATCAGCGGCATCGTGCAGGGGCTGGGCATGGGGCTGATCTTCATCCCGCTCAACACCATGGCCTTTGCGACGATCCCGCCGCAGTATCGCACCGACGGGTCGAGCATCCTCAACCTTCTGCGCAGCGTCGGCGCGTCGGTCGGCATCTCGACCGTCACGACGCTGCTCGGCGCCAATATCCAGCGCAGCCACGAGGATCTGGCGAGCCATGTCACCAACAGCTCGGTCAGCCTGCTCGACCCGTCGACCGCCGACCGCTTCGGCATCGCGGGCGACACCGCGCTGGCGATGATCAACGCCGAGATCAACCGGCAGGCGGCGATGGTCGCCTATATCGACGATTTCTGGCTGATGATGTGGGTGACGCTGGCGTCGATCCCGCTGGTGCTGCTGCTCCGCCCGCCGAAGCCGGGGGCGGCAAAGGCGTCGATGGCGGATATGGGGCATTAGGATGGCGCGCGTGGACCAGCATGAGGTTCGAATGCGGATCGTCATCGACCGGCCGGTACCCGGCGTGCTCCACAGCCTGCAGGGCAGGGACGGCGGCCCCCTCGATGCCAGAGCGTCGGACGCGGGCGAGCCGCTGGCCTTCGATTTCGCTATCCGCGTCGGACCGGGGCCGAAATTCCTTGGCGATCAGGTGCGGCGCGAGGGACCCCAGCGGCGCTTCGTCTATATCCGCATCGGGCAGATGGCGGGCGACCCGTCTTCGCCATGGTCCCGCCGGATGAAGATCGACATCCACGACATCGAACAGGCCATGCTCGACGCCGCGGCGACGGATGGCGGGCGCATCGCGATTTCGGTGGACGGAACCGGCAAGGACGGCACGCCCGCCTGCGCGACGGTCGCGGTTACGGCGCGGCGAATGGTTTGAGAAGGGGGCGAGGGCCGCCCCTCATCCGCCGATGCCGAATATCGGGCATTGGGGCTAGCGGCGGTTTTGGGGTGGGCAGCGGACGTCGCCTCATTTCCCATCGTCATCCCGGACTAGATCCGGGATCCCGCTCTTTTAAAGCATCGGCAGGCTTCGACCTCAAGCGGGACCCCGGATCTAGTCCGGGGTGACGAGACAAGAGAGGGCGACTCTCGGTCGTTACCGGGCGTAACGGTCGCGCAGTTCGCGCTTCAGCACCTTGCCGATCGGGCTGCGCGGCAGTTCGTCGACCACGGTGATCGCGCTGATCCGCTGGGTCTTGCCGACCTTGGCGTTGCAGTCGGCGCGCACGCTCTCGGCGTCGGCGCCGTCCTTCAGCACCACGAACGCCACCGGCGTCTCGCCCCATTCCTCGCTCGGCATGCCGACCACCGCCGCCTCGACGACCCGGTCGTCGGCGAGCAAAATGCCCTCGAGGTCGCTCGGGAAGATGTTGAAGCCGCCCGAGATGATCATGTCCTTGGCGCGGTCCATCAGCGTCAGGAAGCCGTCCTCGTCGATCCGCCCGATGTCGCCGTGGCGATAGAAGAGGTTTCCGTCGGCATCGTGCCAGTGCATCGCCTTGGTCGCGTCGGGGCGGTTGTTGTACCCGGTCATCATCGCCGGCGAGCGCCCGACGACTTCGCCGACCGACCCCTGCGGCAGTTCGTTGCCGTCCTCGTCGATCACCTTCGCGATATGGCCCGGTGCCGGGCGGCCGACGGTGTGCAGCTTGTCGGGGAAATGATGCGCCTCGAGGATGAACGAGGCGCCGCCCTCGGTCATGCCATAGATTTCGACGAGGCCGCCGGGCCAGCGCTTCAGCACATCGGCCTTCAGCGTCGCGGCGAAGGGCGCCGAGGTGCAATATTTCATCACGAAGCTGTCGAGGTCGAAGCTGTCGAAATCCTCGAGCGCCATGATGCGGCGATATTGCACCGGCACCAGCATCGTGTTCGTCGCGCGCTCGCGGCTCGCGAGTTCGAGGAAGCCGCGCGCGTCGAATTTCTTCATCAGCACGACCTGGCCGCCCGACCCGACGGTGGGGAGGAAGCTCGCCATCGTGGTGTTCGAATAGAGCGGGGTCGACAGGATCGTCACCGCGTCGCGGCCATAGGCGGGGGCGCCGCGCTGGATATGCTGCCAGCGCATCGCATGGCTGTGGACGATGCCCTTCGGCGTGCCCGTCGTCCCCGACGAATAGATGATGTTGAAGCCATCGTCGGGACCGATATCGACCGGCGCCGGTTTCGCGCCCGCGAGCGCCAGCCAGGCGTCCATCGGGGTGCCGACGTCGCTGCCGTCGATCGCGACGCGGTCGCTCGCGGTGACGACTTGCCCTTCGAGGCTCGCCGATGCGGCGCTGTCGAGAAACAGGTGGCGCGCGCCGGTGTCGGCGATCATCGCCGCCATCTGTTCGCCCGTGGCGCTGTTGGTGATGAGGCCCGCGACCCCGCCGGCGCGCAGCGTGCCCAGGATCGCCGCCATCTGCTCGACGCTGTTCAGCCCGGCGACCGCGGTGCGATCGCCTTTCGCGAAGCCGTCCTGCTGCAGCCGCGCCGCGATGCGATCGACCAATGCGTCCAGTTCGGACCAGCTCAGGCGCCGAATCGGATCGGCCGCGGCTATCGCATCGGGGCGTTCGGCGGCGTGGGCGCGGATCAGGTCGGGCAGGGTGGCGAAGTCGCCGGCGAGCATTTCGGGTGCGGTCATGAAGCGGTTCGTTAGCACAGCGGTGGCACGGTGCAACGGAGCGAAAAGGGGACCGATCGAAATGATGTGACGCGCGGGGGAGGGGCGATTGGAGCAAAGCGACCGTCGCGCCGCGACCGGACCCCCGCCGCTGATCGGCGTCCACCATGCGATCGCGGCGCGCGCGCACCGGCTTGCCTGCGCGCTCGAGGCCGGCGGATTTCGCGCCATGTGCCTGCCGCCGCTCGCCGGCGGTGGCCGCGTCTGGCGCGATGGCTGTTTCGACCTGCTCGCCGTCGATCCCTTCGCCGAGTCGCACGATCCTGCCGGTCTCGTCGGCCTCGCGCGCGCGATCGCGGCGCGGCGGCCCTTGCTGATCCTGTCCGATCGCGACAGCCGCGCCGACCGGATGCTCGCGCTCGCTGCCGGCGCCGACGATGCGGTCGGCTGGGTCGACGATCCGGCCGAGGTCGTCGCGCGAATCGCCGGGCTGGTCCGGCGGAGCCGGATGGCCGCGGGACAACTGGGCGGGGGTGAGTTGCGGATCGACCTGATCGACCGCCGGGTCGAGCGCGCGGGACGCGAGATCCGCCTGCCGCTGCGCGAATTCGACCTGCTCGCCAACCTCGCGCGCGCGCCCGACCGGCCGGTGTCGCGCGTCGCGCTGCTCCGGGCGGTGTGGCGCATCGATTTCGATCCCGGCACCAACCGGGTCGAGGTGCATATGTCGCGGCTGCGCGCCAAGGTCGACCGCGGCTTCGCCTGGCCGATGCTATGCACCGTCAAGGGACAGGGCTATGCGCTCCGCTCGCGGCCCGAGGATCCCCCGTTCTGAAAACGGGGCGGTCATTTGACCCATTTGCTGCCGCGATTTGACCGATCCTGCGCTTCGCACCGCTGCCGTGCCGCCGTCGCTTGACCAAAAGTTTCAGCTTGCTACTGACTTCGGACATAAAGAAACCAATGATCCCTGCTGGAGAGGTCCCCGATGCATCCGTCCGTCCACGCGCGCAGCAACCCCGACAAGCCCGCGATCATCGTTGCCGAAACCGGGGCGACGATCAGCTATGGCGAGCTCGACGCCGCGTCGAATCGCGTCGCACAATTGTTCCGTGCGCATGGCCTGGGGCATGACGATGTCGTCGCTTACATGCTCGACAACACGCCCGACTATTATGGGCTGACCTGGGGCGCGCAGCGCGCGGGGCTGCGCTATGTCTGCATCTCGTCGCGGCTGACGCAGGACGAGACCGACTATATCCTCGAAAATTCGGGTGCGCGGCTGCTCGTCGTTTCGGCGAGCCTCGCGGGCGCCGCGCAGCAGCTGACGACGCAAATCGAGCGGTTCGCGATGGGCGGCGCCATCCCCGGCTACGCGAATTGGGAAGAGGCCGTCGCTGCGATGCCCGCGACGCCGGTCGCCGACGAGCGCGCCGGGGTCGACATGCTCTATTCGTCGGGGACCACCGGCCGTCCCAAGGGGGTGCGCGTGCCGCTGCCCGAGGATCCGGCGATCGACGCGACGAACAGCCTGGTGATGCTGGCGGCGGCGGTGTTCCAGATGAACGCCGACAGCGTCTATCTGTCGCCGGCGCCGCTCTATCACGCCGCGCCGCTGCGCTGGTCGATGACCGTCCACCGGCTGGGCGGCACCGTCGTGCTGATGAAGAAATTCGATCCCGAGGCGGCGCTGTCGTTCATCGAAAAATATCGCGTCAATTCGAGCCAGTGGGTGCCGACCCATTTCGTGCGCATGCTCAAGCTGCCCGACGAGACCCGTGCGCGCTACGACGTGTCGTCGATGAAGGTCGCGATCCACGCCGCGGCGCCGTGCCCGGTGCCGGTCAAGCAGGCGATGATCGAATGGTGGGGTCCGGTGCTCTTCGAATATTATGCGGGATCGGAGGGCAATGGCATGACCTTCATCTCCAGCGCCGACTGGCTGACCCACAAGGGCAGTGTCGGTCGCCCGATCCTCGGCGCGGTGCATGTCATGGGCGAGGACAATGAAACCGAGCTTGGCCCGAACGAAGAAGGCTGCGTTTTCTTCGAAAGCGAAAATGTCTTCGAATATCATGGGGATAATGAGAAGACCGCGTCGAGCCGCAACTCGAAGGGCTGGTCGACCCTCGGCGATGTGGGCAAGGTTGACGAAGAAGGCTTCCTCTACCTCACCGACCGCAAGAGCTTCATGATCATCACCGGCGGCGTGAACGTCTATCCGCAGGAGATCGAGAATCATCTGGTCACCCACCCCGCGGTCGCCGACGTCGCGGTCGTGGGCGGGCCGCACGACGATTTCGGCGAGGAAGTGATCGCGGTGATCCAGCCGGCGAACATGGCCGACGCCGGCGACGCGCTGCGCGACGATTTGATCGCCTATTGCCGCGAAAAGCTGTCGGGCGTCAAAGTCCCGCGCCGCATCGATTTCATGGAAACGCTGCCGCGCCACGACACCGGCAAGCTATACAAGCGCCTGCTCCGCGACCAATATTGGGCGCGGGCAAACTGACCGCGCGAGTCGGCGGCGGACCGACAGGCCGCCGCCCCGATGTTGGAGGCTGACTTATGAACAAGGCGATGATGACGGCGGCGATGATAGTCGCCGTGGGACTGGCAGGATGCGGCAAGAAGGACGCGCCGCCGGCCGACCAGACGGCCGACCCGGCCGCGACCGCGGCAACCGCCGGCCCCGTGGCGGCGCCCGCGGCGATCCCGATCGATCCCGCGAAACCCAACGCCTGCAACAAGCTGGCCGACGTCAAGCTGGCGGCGACGATCGATGCCGCGACCAAGACGCTCAAGATCAGCGGCACCGCCAATGCGCCGGTCGCGGGCTATGCGACCGCGCTGCAGGCCGGCCCGCTCGACAAGATGAACCCGCCGAACCAGGTCGTGCTGCTGCGCGCGAACGCGCCCGACGGCGCGACGCCGCAGGTGGTGACGAAGGTAGACCTCAGCCTCGACATCCCGAACGCGCTGCCCGCCTATAAGTCGGTGCGGATCGCCTGTCCGGGCGTGCCCGACATCGAACTCAAGGTCGGCTGAACCATGCAGGGAGGTCCGGGGTGAAAGAACGCGTCGAATTCTTTTTTGACCTGTCCTCGCCCTGGACCTGTCTCGCCTTCCACAATTTGCCGGGCGTGCTCGGACGGGCCGGGGCGAGCGCGCGTTACCGTCCGATCCTGGTCGGCGGGGTGTTCAACGCGGTGAACCCCGCAGTCTATGCGGCGCGCGAACAGGCCGACAACCGGCGGCTGCAGCACAGCTGGAAGGTGCTTAAGGACTGGGCACGGCTCGCGGGCGTGCCGATGAATTTCCCGTCGCAATGGCATCCGGCGAAGAGCATCGCGGCGATGCGTTTCTGCTGCGCGCTCGAGGACGATCAGGCCGCGCTCGTCCGTTTCGCGCGCGCCGCCTTCGCGAGCTATTTCGACCGGCAGGAAAATCTCGACGATGTCGCGGTGCTGACGGCGGTCGCCGATGCCGAGGGGTTGGATGGCGTCGCGCTCGCGGCGGCGGCGGGCAGCGATGCGGTCAAGGCGCGGCTGCGGACCAATACCGAGGAAGTGATCGCGCGCGGCGGCTATGGCTCGCCGACGATCTTCGTCGATCGCGACGACATGTATTTCGGAAACGACCAACTGCCGCTCGTCGCAGCGGCGCTCTCCAAGGAAGCCTGAATGAAAGACCGCATTTCGATCACCATGCTGGAAGGTGGCATCGCCGATGTCCGGCTGATCCGCGCCGACAAGATGAACGCGCTCGACGCGGCGATGTGGGCGGCGCTGGCCGAGGCGATCGACCAGCTCAAGGCGACCGCGGGCCTCCGCGTCGTCGTGCTGTCGGGTGAGGGGCGCGCTTTCTGTGCCGGGCTCGACCTGTCGAGCCTCAGCGCCGACCGCGATCCGGGCGCGAGCAGCGCGGGCGGCACGCTGTCCGACCGCACCCGCGGGGTTTCGAACAACGCCCAATATGCGGCGTGGGGCTGGCGCGAGCTGCCGGTGCCGGTGATCGCGGCGGTGCACGGCGTTGCGTTCGGCGCAGGCAGCCAGATCATGGCCGCCGCCGACATCCGCATCGTTCATCCCGACACGCGCATCGCGATCATGGAAATGCGCTGGGGTCTCGTCCCCGATGTTGCCGGCATGGCGCTGTGGCGCACCCAGGTCGCCGACGATGTGCTACGCGAGATGATCTATACCAACCGCGAATTCAACGGGTCGGAGGCGAAGCTGCTCGGTTTCGCGACGCATGTCTCGGACGACCCGCTGGCGAAGGCGATGGACCTCGCGGCGGTGATCGCGAACAAGAATCCGCACGCGATCCGCGGCGCCAAGCGGCTGTGCAACATGCTCGCCGACGCAAGCGACGCCGAGATTCTGCAGGCCGAGAGCGATGAGCAGGTGCTGGTGATCCGCACCCCGAACCAGATCGAGGCGGTGATGGCGGGCATGGAAAAGCGGGCGCCGAATTTCGCGGACTGAAAAATCCTCCCTGTGGCGAAGCCATGGGGAGGGGGACCGCCCGCAAAGCGGGTGGTGGAGGGGCAATGCACCGCAAACCGGCGTTTATGGCGTCGGCCCCTCCGTCAGCGCTCCGCGCTGCCACCTCCCCATCGCTTCGCGACAGGGAGGATCGAAATCAAAGCAATCCCAAAAACCGCACCGCATTGTCCCAGTCGCGCTTGTGCGCCGCGCGTTGCGCCTGCGCCAGCGCATCGGCGCCCCAGCGCCGCTCCTGATAATGCTCGTCGAGGCTGACCGCCGACCACAAATCCTCGGGATCGAACGCCCCCTCGACCATTGCAAGCCCCGCGACCAGCGACCCGCCGATGGTCACCAGCGGGGTCAGCGCCGTCATCCGCCACGGATCGAGCGCCAGCACCGCCGCGCGCAACGCCGCCACTGTCGCGGGCGGCTGGTCGATCGGTAAAATGCCCCGCGTAATCTCGAACTCGACCCCGTACCGCGCCTCGGCCCAGGCCAGCAGCGGGTTCCATGCCGCCGCCTGCTCAGCCTGCAGCAAGGCGTCGCGGTCGTCGCGATAACAGAAGAGGTCGGTCGCGGCATAAGCGGCGACGGGTTCGGCAAAGACGGCGGGGCCCGGCATCGCCAGATCGATCGCCGCGTTGGCGAGGCCGGTCAGCGGCATGGCCGCGGGATCGACGGTCTCGCCCTGCGCCTGCCATTCGGCGGCGATCGCTTCGGCAAGCGCGGGGTTTGCGACCGCGAGCGGCGCGCGCTGCGGGGTCCGCACCGGGCGCCCGTCGAGCGTGATGCCCCAGCCGCCGCCCTCCTCGACGACGCTGGCCTCTTTCCAGAAACGCTTCATAGCTCTTTGGGCGTCCGCCAGCGGCGCGCGAGCAGCAGCGGAAAAACCGCAAAATCGAACGCGCCCATCAGCACCACCGCGATGCCGATATAGCGGTCGGTCGGTTGTCCCGCCAGGTCCCAGCGCCCCGCGACGAGCAGAAAGCCCGCCATGATGAGCAGCGCGCCGATGATGCGCATCAGGTTGATCGCGAAATAGCGTTTCTTGGCGAGCGCTTCGTCGGCGGCGGTCATCGTCTTTCTCCTCGACCAGCGAGCTGGTCCATCAAATGGGCGAGCGCGCCATGGCCCTGCGCTTGCAGTGCGCCCGCCACCCGCGTGCGTTCGTCGGCGGGCTTGTTCTGCGATAGCTTGAGCGTCGGGCGCCAGGCGGTGATGGTCATTTCGAACCCGGTGATCGCATCCGCCATCTTGCCGAAAATCGCCGGGCTCATCTTGTCGCGGGTCCACGGCGGGTCGATGCCGATGCGCCCCTCATGGAGCGCCGACAGCGTATCGAGCTGGCCGATCAGCGCCTCGCGGTCGAGTTTGCGGGCCTTGCCCTCCATTTCGACCGCGACATAATTCCAGGTCGGGACCTGGTCGGGCGCGGCGTACCAGCTCGCGCTGACATAGGCGTCGGGACCCTGCACCACCGCGAGCGCCGCGGCGCCATCGAGATGCCGGGCCAGCCCGTTGCCGCGCGACAGGTGGAATTGCAGCGTGCGATTGTCGGCGCCCAGCACCACCGGCGCATGCGCGACGCGCGGGCCGTCGGGGGTGCTCGCGAAAATCGCGGCGAAGCCGATCTCGCGCACCAGCAGCGCGGCGAGGTCGTCGTCCTTGGGCCGGAAGGCGGGATCGGGATGCATCAGCGCGGCTTGGCGGGCCGCGCCGGGTGCTTTTTCGCGGTCGGTTTCTTGCCGGCGGGTTTCGGCGTCGTCGGCTTGCCCGATTTGGCCTTGGGTTTGGGCTTCGGCTTGCCGACGAAGTCGGTCGGCTTGCTGTCGGCGGTGCGCCCGCGCCGTTCGCCGCGCCGGGCCTTGCGGATTTGCTTGCTGTGCGCCTTGGCCTGCGCCTTCAGCGCCGATTTGGGCGGCGGACCTTTTTCCTGCGCGTCGATGCCGATCTGGCCGAGCAGGGTGTCGAAGCCCAGCGCGTCGAGGCTTGCGGCGAAATGGTCGGGCACCTCGGCGCTTATGTCGATCGCGCCGCCGTCGGGATGGTCGATGCGGAGGCGCCGGCTGTGCAGATGCATCTTGCGACTGATCGTCCCGGTCAGGAACGCGCCCTTGCCGCCATATTTGCCGTCGCCGACGATCGGGTGGCCGATCGCCGCCATATGGACGCGCAGCTGGTGGGTGCGCCCGGTCAGCGGTTGGAGCTCGACCCACGCCGCGCTGTTCCCGGCGCGCTCGATGACGCGGTAGCGCGTCTTCGATGGCAGGCCGTCGTCATGGACATGCATCTTCTCGCCGCCCGATCCGGGCTGTTTGGCGAGCGGCAGGTCGATCTCGCCCTGCTGGATTTCAGGAACCCCGACGATCAGCGCCCAATAGGTCTTTTTCGCGCTGCGATTCGAAAAACTCTTGGCGAAATAGGCGGCCGCCTTTGGCGTGCGCGCGATCAGCAGCGCACCCGACGTGTCCTTGTCGAGCCGGTGTACGAGCTTCGGCCGTGTCGGTCCGTCGAATTTCAACGCGTCGAGCAGTCCGTCGACATGCTGTTCGGTCTTGGTGCCGCCCTGCGTCGCGAGTCCCGGCAGCTTGTTGAGCACCAGCGCGCTCGCGTCGCGGTGGATCAGCATGCCGGTCGCGAGTTCGACGTCGGCGTCGGTCAGCGCGCGGCCCTTGCGTGCCGGACGTGCAGCGGTCTCGACCGGCGGCGACGGCATGACGAGCGTCTGCCCGGTCGCGATGCGGTCCGACACATCGGCCTTTTTGCCGTCGAGCGTCAGCTGCCCCGACCGCGCCCAGCGCGCGAGCAGCGCGTGCGGCGTCCCGGCGCGATGGCGTTTGAACCAGCGGTCGAGCCGGATGCCGTCGTCCTCTTCGGCGATCGTTGCGCCGTCCATGTCGATCTTGCTCATGCCGGCACCTGCCGCATGACGAGCAAGCCGAGACCGCAGGCAGCGATCGCGCCGACCACCGAGGCGAGGACATAGGTGAAGGCCTGTGCGCTCTGTCCGCGTTCGAACAGCGTCCAGAACTCCATGCTGAAAGCCGAGAAGGTCGTGAAGCCGCCGAGCACGCCGACGCCGAAGAACAGGCGCGCCGCTTCGGTCCCGCCGCTGCGCGCGAGCCAGCCGATCAGCACGCCCATCAACAGGCTGCCGGCGATATTGATCGACAGTGTCCACCAGGGGAAGCCGGGACCGAGGCGCGCGAGCATCGCGCCGCCGACGAGGTGCCGCGCGCCGGCGCCGAGGGCGCCGCCGATCATCACAGGAAAAAGGCCGTTCATCCGCCCGCCCTAGCCGCAAAAGCGCGCGGCGGAAAGCCGTGCGTCGTCAGCGGTCGGCCGCCGCGGCGCCGACGGCGGTCGCGGCGCGTTCGTGCACCGCGCGCCAGTCGGCGGGCCGGTCGAAATCGCCCTGCCAGATCCCGCGCCGCGCAAGCTGCGCTTCGCCCTCGTCGGGCAGGTGGGCGTCGTCGGTGGCGACCGCCCAGCCCTGGCGGATCATTTCGGTCGCCAGATCGACGCCGTCGGGTTCGGGCCGGGTGCGGCAGGCGGCGAGGGTGCGGCCATATTTGTCCTTCGCCGCCAGCGTGCAGTGCAGCGGCCCTCGCCCGGCAAGGCGCGCGAGCGCGGCGCGCGCCTCGTGCCCGCAGGCCCAGCGGCGGCCATCGGCGCGCGCGCAATCCTGGCGATATTCGACGGCATCGAGCCCGGTCAGGCGAATCGTGCGCGCGGTGCCGTCGTGCGTCACGGTAAGGCTGTCGCCGTCGATGACATGGACGAGCGGGATGGTCCGGGTCGGTGCCGGCTGCGCGAACCAGACCGCGCCCGCCATCGCCGCGAGGAGCAGCAAGGCGCCCAGCGAGCGGAGGCGCCGCCGCCAGCGCAGGCGGGTGGAGAGGGAGGGGCGCGGCAGCATGGTATCGCGATCAGTGCGGGGATGGCGCGGGTCTGGCAAGCGCGAATAGGGGATTGACGAGGAGAACAAAACATGTCCAAAATGGATGTTATTCCACCCGCGCGATCCGGATCAAAGGCTGGCTATCATCGGTCAGCATCCGGATCGGCGGCACTCTGGAGCGAACAAAAGGTGAATATCACCATTTTGACGACATAAGGACGCCAAGGCGGAGACACGGCGAGGAAAGGGGCGGCACGATGGACCACAGGATCGACACGGACCCGCGGATATCGGCCTTGCCGCCGGTTCGCTTCGACTCACTTGCCCCGCCGCGGTGGGATGCGCCCGCCGATGCCGACGTCGGCCCGGCGGCGGTGCTTTTCGTCGGGCCGCGGGCGATCGGCGCCGATCTGACGCACACCGGGCGGGCGCGGGTGGTCGACCATATCCCGCCGACCCGGATCGCCGCCCATCTGCGCACCATGGCGCTGCCCGATATCGTGTGGCTGATCGACGCCGAGACGATCGAAAGCGAGACGCTCGCCGAAATTTGCGATGCGGTGCTCGCGATGGAATGCGCCCTGGTGTGCGAAACCGCGCTCGGCGCGCTCGACCGCGTCGCGGCGATGGTCCCGGCGTCGATCCGCACCGAATGGCTGGTCGATGCCGATGCCGCCGACCGCCTCGTCGCGCTCGCCGCGGCCTCGCGGTCGCTGCGCACGGCGGTCCATGACATCGCGCGCGACGAGGCGATGGAACGGATCGACCGGTTGCAGGACGAGGTCGCGCGCATCGCGCGGCTGCTCGGCGACCTGTCGGGCCAGCGCGGCCTCGCCGGCACGCCGCCCGCGCTGGCGCCGCGCGAAGAGAATTTTGGCGAGTCCGGCGGCCTCGTCCGTTCGCCGGCGCGCGATTACGCCGCAGGCCCGCGCAGCTTCGAGCCCGAGGAACGCACCGTGCATCGCCAGCGCGCCAAAGCGGTGCGCCGGATGCTGCGCCAGCGCCGGATGCGCGAACAATATTTCCCCGCCGACCTGTTCGCCGATCCGGCGTGGGACATGCTGCTCGACCTGTACGCCGCGCGGCTCGAACGCCAGCCGGTGTCGGTATCGAGCCTGTGCATCGCCGCCGCGGTCCCCGCGACGACCGCGCTGCGCTGGATCAAGACGATGACCGACGCCGGGCTGTTCGTGCGCGAGGCCGATCCGCAGGATGGCCGCCGCATCTTCATCGGGCTTGCCGACGCCGCGTTCGATGCGCTGGCGCGTTATTTCGAGGCGCTGGAGGAATAGGCCTCGGCCTGCGCGATCGCTTCGGCGCATGTCTGCGGCGGGGCCGGCCGCGCCGCGGGCGGTGGCCCGGGAACCGACGATTTTATGGGCGGGGCATGGCCCACCCGCCTGGACAGCGCCTTCAGCTCGTCGCAAGGCCAGCCGCCCGGTTCGGTCGACGTCAGCAGATCGTCGAGTTCGCGCTGGGCGCGGCCGGTGTCGCCGGCGCCGTCGAGCGCATCGACGAGGCAGGTTTTCGCGCCGAAGCTGCGCCGCTCGCGCGGGATGTCGGTTACCGCCGCGGCCGCGGCGTCATAGCGCCGCTCTTCGACGAGCGCGGCGCAGGCGTGACCCGCCTCGAACCGCCCGGTGCTCGCCTTCAGATTTTTTTCGAGGAAGGCGGCATAGTCGGCCCGCCCGGCCTGGCGGAACATCTCGGCCGCCTGCGCATAGGCGCGTTCGCCGCCGCGATAGTCGCCCGCGGCGAAGCGCGACTGGCCCTGAAATTCCAGCATCTCGGCGTGCAGATATTTGCTGCCCGAACCCGCGATACGGTCGACGCCCCGCTGATAGAGTTTCGCGCTCGCGTCATAGTCCTGCCGCTCGTCGAGCATCTGGCCGTAAAACTGGGTCGCATAGGCGACCTTCGTCGCATCGCCGACCGCCTCGGCGGCGCGGACCGCCAGCGGGTACCAGCGCTCGACCGACGCCAGATTGCCGGCCGATACCGAGACTTTGAGCGCCATATAGGCCATTTCGGATTTGGCCTTCGGCTGCTTCGCCCGGCGATAGACGGCCTCGAAATCGGCGAGCGCGGGGCCATATTGTTTTTGCTGCGCGAACAGCACGCCGCGGTCGGCGCGAAAGATAGTCTCGCGATCGACATGGCCCGTCCGGGTCGCGCCCTCGATCGCCTCGTCCCAGTTTTGCAGCGCGCGTTCGCCCTGGCCGTCGAGCGCCAGCGCGCGCGCCAGATAGCCCTGCGCCGACCAGCGGTCCGCCTCGGCCATGCGCCCGGCCGCGGCCTCCAGCGCCGCGATCGCGGGCTGCGCCTTGCGCTCGGCGAGCAGCGCCAATCCTTCGCACAATTCGGGATCCTCGCTCGCCGCCCGCGGCGCCCTGCGGATCGCGTCGGCGCCGGCATGGCGATCGGCCTCGGCGAGGCACCCGGTCGCGACCGGCGCCTTCCTGGGTGCGCAGCCGGTCGCCGCCAGCATGGCCGCGCCGGCAAGCAGCAGGGCCTTCATCCTCGCGCCGTTCGACATATTCGCCCCCATCCCGCCAAAGGGCCGACGTTAGGGAGAGAAGGATTATTTTCCGTTTATGCGCAAAGGCGCCTCGCGCTACCTCCGCTCGGCCGCTTGCCAGCGACGGCGGCTTATGGCAGGGGCGCGCTTCTCCGAAAGGGGGCGCTTAGCTCAGTTGGTAGAGCATCTCGTTTACACCGAGAGGGTCGGCGGTTCGAGCCCGTCAGCGCCCACCACACAGGCATCGGCGAAGACGCTTGAGCCTCGGTCCGCGTTGTGCGGCGTTTCGGACATCGGCGACCGTTTCGTCGCCGCCTGTCCGCCCACGACCCAACGCGGTTGGGGAAAACCCGAAGGTCAGGGGATGAGGACAAAGGGCCCCGCGGCCCGGTCCTCCAATGCGCGATGCGCCAGCGCGGCGTCGGTCAGCGGGTAGGCGATACCGCGTTCGGCTTTCAGAATGCCCGTTTCGATCGCGCCGAAAAACATGGCGGCGATTGCGTGGAGCGCTTCGGGGGTGCGGACATGGTGCGCATAGGCCGGGCGCGAGATTGTCAGGCCCTTCATCGCCAGCCGCGAGATGTCGAAGGGGGCGACGGGTCCCGACGCCTGGCCATAGTTGACGAGATGACCAAGCAGACCAAGCGATTTCAGCGACCCGTCGAACGTGTCGCGTCCGACCGCGTCATAGACGATATCGACGCCGGCGCCGCGGGTCAGGTCGAGCACGCGCTCGGCGACATCCTCCTCGCCATAGAGAATGACCTCGTCGCAGCCATGGGCGCGGGCGGCGGCGGCCTTTTCGCGCGACCCCGTCGTGCCGATGACCCGCGCGCCGATACGCGAGGCCCATTGCACGAGGAGGCGCCCGACACCCCCGGCGGCGGCGTGGACGAGAATCGTATCGCCCGCCCGCACCTGCCGGACGCGGTGCAGCAGAACGGCGGCGGTCAGCCCTTTGAGAAACATCGTGCCCGCGACCCGATCCTCGATCGGTTCGGGCAGGCGCACACACAGGTCGGCGCGTATATTGCGTTCATCGGCATAGGCGCCGTAGGAGGAATCGATATACGCCACCCGGTCGCCAACCGAGAACCCCCGCGCCCCCGGCCCGACCGCTTCGACGACACCCACGGCCTCGAGACCGGGTGTGCCGGGAAGGGCGAGCGTCTTGTAAGCGCCCGACCGCACATAGATGTCGTGAAAATTCACGCCGATGGCGGTCTGGCGAAGCAGCAGTTCGCCCGGTGCCAATGCGGCGATCTCGACCGGCTCGGCGCGCAGCGCGGCCGGGTCGCCATATTGTCTGAGCATGATCGCCTGCGCCATCCGCCATCCCTTTCGATCGGTTGAAGCCCCGCCTGTCGATCGGCGCTGCGGGGCCTGGGCGCTGTTCCGTTAAGCGGCCAGCGGGCGCGCGCCGCGCACCAGGCGTCCCGGCACCGCGCCGGTGTGCCGGCCGTGCCGATAGGTCACCACGCCCGAAACGATGGTCGCGTCATAGCCGTCGGCCAGTTGCCGCAGCCGCCGCCCGCCCGCCGGCAGATCGTTGACGACCGAGGGGTTGTGGAGGCGCAGCGCGGCGAAATCGATGATGTTGATATCGGCCTTGGCCCCCACCGTCAGCCGGCCCCGGTCGCCAAGCCCGATCATGTCGGCGGGTTCACTGGTCAGCGCGGCGATCGCGGTTTCGAGCGGGATGCGCTGGTCGGGGTCGGCATCGGCGGCCCAGCGCTTGAGGAAGAAGGTGGGAAAGCTGGCGTCGCAGATCATGCCATAATGCGCGCCGCCGTCGGCCAGACCGACGACCGTGCCCGGATGCGCCAGCATGGCGTGCACCGCGTCGAGGTTTCCGTCGCGATAATTGGCGCCCGGCTGGTAGAGCAGCGCCTTGCCGTCCTGCTCGAGCAGCAAATCATAGGCATGCTCCTCGGCCGTGATACCGAGCGCCGCGGCGCGGGTATCGATGCGGTCGGCGAGGTCGGGTTCGTAATCGGGCGCCGCGCCCATCGGATAGGCATAGCGGAACGCCTGCACCGTCTTCACCGATACCGGATTGCTGTCCTCGGGCCGTTCGGACAGCAGCTGCGCCCGGAACGCCGGATCGCGCATCGCCGCGACCTTGTCCGCCAGCGGCCGGTCGAGCAACGGCCGGAAGCTGGGATGGAGCGAAAAGGGGTGGAAGCTGAGATCGAGCCCATAGAGCATGCCCACCGGCCGCGGCGCGACCTGGGCGCAAATCGGCAATCCGTCGCTGCGTGCCGCCGACAGCCTGTCGAGCGACACGCGCCATTCGTCGGGGTCGCCCGTCGGCATCTGGAGCAGCGAATAGGATAGCGGCCGGCCCGATGCCTCGGCGAGCCGGCGCATCAGCGCGAACTCGTCGGCCGCGGGTCCCATGACGCGCGGGATGATCTGGTACACGCCGTCGCCCGCGTCGCGCAGGCCGTTCGCGAGCGCGATCAGCTCATCCTCTTCGGAATGGAGGCTGGGGGCCAATTCCCCCGCCTTCGTGCGGTGCATCAGGTTGCGCGAGGTGCTGACCCCCAGCGCCCCGGCATGGATCGCCTCGGTCGTCAGCGCGCGCATCTGCGCCAGATCCTCGGCGGTCGGCGGCTCATGATCGGCCGCGCGTTCGCCCATCACGAAAACGCGCAGCGCCGAATGCGGCAGTTGCGCGGCGATATCGATGTCGAGTTCGCGGGTATCGAGGACGTCGAGATATTCGGGAAAGGTTTCCCAGTTCCACGGCAGGCCCTCGGTCATCACGACCTCGGGAACATCCTCCACCCCCTCCATCACCGCGACGAGAATGTCGCGCTGGTGGGGTTTGCAGGGTGCGAAGCCGACGCCGCAATTGCCCATGACAGCGGTGGTCACGCCATGGTTGGACGAGGGCGCGAGGCGGTTTTCCCAAAGCGCCTGCCCGTCATAATGGGTGTGGACGTCGACGAAGCCCGGGGTGACGATTCGCCCCGCCGCCTCGATCTCTTCGCGCCCCTTGCCCTCGATCTGGCCGATCGCGACGATGCGCCCGTCCTTGACCGCAAGGTCCGCCGCCTCGCCGCGATGGCCGAGTCCGTCGAATATCGTTCCGCCGCGAATCACCAGGTCATAATCGGCCATCTTGGTTCCCATCCTGCTTGTCGCCCGACGATAGCAACGCGCCGCGAAGAAAAATGTCGCCTTGTTGACAATCTGTGGCGCGCGATCCAGCGTCGCGACATGGCATCCGATCTGGCCGACATTCTTGCCGCCGACAGCTGGTTCGGGGGCCTGCCGGCCGAGCAGCGCCACGGGTTGCAGGCGCGGGCGCGGGCGCACGACTTGCGCGATGGCGTCCACATCTATCGCATCGGCGACCCGCCGAACGGATTGCATGTCGTGGTCGAGGGTCAGGTGCGGCTGGTCAGCTATCCGGCGGCGGGGCAGGAACTGGTCAACATGATCGTCAAGCCCGGCCGCTGGTTCGGCGAGCTTTCGGTGATCGACGGCAAGGAGCGGCCGCACGACGCGATCGCGGCGGGCGCGGTGCGCCTGTTGACGGTGCCGATGGCCGCGATCGCCGAGCTGACGGCAGCGATGCCCGACCTGTGGCGCGGCTTGGCGCTGCTCAACTGCGCGCACCACCGGCTCGGCATGCGCGAGGCGGGGCGTGTCCGCGCGCTGCCGGCGCTCGCCCGGCTCGCGGTCTTTCTGGCTGGTGGCGCCAGCAGCGCACCCGATCGTCCGCTCCGCGCGACGCAGGACGATCTGGCGCGGATCGTCGGGGTGTCGCGCCAGCATATGAACGGGCTGCTGCGCCTGCTCGCGGACCGCGGGCTAATCTCGACGGGCTATGGCGGCGTCACAATCGGCGACCGCGCGGGCCTTCTCGCGCTGGCCGATCGGGAGGAGCTGGGCTGAGCTAGTCGATCGCCGATCGCACCCAGTCATCGAGCCGCTGTGCCATCGGGCGCCAGGTCAATTCGACGAAGAAGCCGAGCGCGGCGACGGTGTCGAGATGGACGATCGCGGTGCTTCCGTCGGGTTGCCGCTGCGACAGCACCTCGAATATCACGTCCGCTTCGAGCGGGCGGTCGCGAACATCGTCGGTCGCGACACCGACATGAAAAATGCCTTCGCCGCGCGTGCGCAGCCATTCCTTCGCATTGCCGTCGCCGACGCCGGGCTCGATCATCTCCAGATGGATCGCCCCCCACGGCGCGAAGGCGTTGCGGTTGGCGATCCGGCCCTGCCAGTCGCGATAGCGTCCGACATAGTCGGTATCCATACGCTTCCAGTTCGACAGGCCGAGCAATGCGCCATAGCGCGCCATGCCCGCGTCGAGGTCGGCGACGACCACCCCGATCTGATAGATGTCGAGCGCGGCGGGCAGGCGCGCGATCACCTTTTTGCCGCCGTCACCACTTGCGCCGCCATTGCGCGCCGCGGAAGCGGGCGCGCAGGCATTCGCGGCGCGCTTCATGGTCGATATGCGGGGTGTCGGCGGGCAGGTGATTGCGCAGCTCGGCCAGCTTGACGCGTTTCAGCCGCGGCGTCGGTGCCGAACTCGCCTGATACCAGCGGCCCTGCACGACGCCCTTGTACCGGCCCGCGGTGTCGAGCCAGTTGGGAACCCCGGGATCGTCGACCGATATGACCGCGCGGAACAGCCCGTCGGTGTCGCGCTGCGCCTGAAAGCCGTTGAGGCTCGACTGGCATTTGTCCCAGTCGATGGTGTTGAACAGCTGATCGGCGAGGAGGACCGACCAATAGCGCACCTGGTCGGGCACTTCGGTTTCGAGGATTAGCGCCTCGCCTGCGGAAAATTCGAACAATCCCTCATAATAGGTCTGCTCGGCGAGGCCGCCGATGTCGGACCATGTGTTGAGGACGACGCTGTTCACCGGATGCTGGCTCAGCGTCTTGACGAAGTGGACGAACAACTGGGCATAGCGTTCGGGAAACCCCGCGAGCCGTTCCATTCGGTACGCGACCTCGTCGATCGTCGGGCGGCTGAAGCCGCCGGCATCGTCGAGCCGCTCGATCGCGATGCGGCTATCGACCTCATTCTCCCAGTCATAGCTCGCCTCGCGAATGCCGATCGTGCGCGCGTTCGCCGGCAGTTCGTACCAGTCGCCGTCATAGTTCGCGGGGCGCTCGGCGCTGAGGATCACCGAGAAGCGGCCCTCCTCGTCGAGCGTCAGCGTGTCGGCGTCGACATGCCCGACCGACGGCCCCGGCGTGTCGTCGACCCCGATATAGCCCGACCCGATGCCGATATGGACGAACAAGGTCGTTCCGCGCCAGCCCGACAGGCGATAGCGGCCATGGCCCTCAACGAAGGTCGATCGATACATATAGTCGGGATTGGGCGCCGCCGATTTGATCACCGGATTGAGGAAGCTGTAGAACCCCGGGACGCGCGCGTCCTGCGCCATGATCGGCGCATAGCCCTGCGACAGGCTCATCGCCATCTGCTGGATCGCCTCCTGCTTCAGCCAGGGATCGCTGGGGTCGATCATATGCTGAAGGCTGCGATCGATGCCGGAAATCAGGTCGATGAAACGTGCCCATTCCATCGGGACGGCGGGTCCGGTCGTCATGGCGTTCTTCCTCCCGGTCAATTGCGCGGAATGCGCGCGAAGAATTGCTCGCCCGCCGGTTTCAGGTTGATCAGCTCGTAATAATGGCCGAGCTGCGCGGTCGTGTCGGCGTAGTGAAAGTCGAGATTGTCGCCAAAACTGCCGCTGTGCGCGGCCGGGAAGCCCGCAGCGTCCATCTGCGCAATCGCCGAGCGATATGCCTCGTCGTTGAAGACAAGGAAGCCGAGGTGATGGAGGCGGCTGCCGTCCTTCGCCTCGGGAATCCAGTCGCGAAAGAGGGTCTCGGCATCGGGGTCGGGCTCGATCAGCTCGATCATCACGTCGCCGGCATAGGCATTGCCGATGAAGCGCGTGCCGTGCCCCGGGCCGAGCAGCGCCGCCATGTCCATGACGTCCCACTCGGCGATCCCGAAGTCGCGGGCAAAGCGCGCGCGCGCGGCCTCCAGATTGCGGACGACATAGGCGATCTGGAAATGTTTCTGGAAAAGGACGGTCACGGTCAGGCTCCTGCGGCGGGGGGGTGCTTCAGGTCGAAGCGCGCGATGTAATCGGTAAACAGCGGGGTCACGGCGCTCGACTCGACCGGGGTGTAGCGGTGCGTCGAACGGGCTTCGGGCGGGTTGGCGGTGGCCCAGCCGCGAAAGCGGGTCTCGGCGTCGGGCGACAGCGGAAGGCCGAACTTGCCATAGATGCGCCGGACGACGTCCATCGGATCGTTCCGGATGTCTTCCTGCCGAATGTGGATGAAGCGGTCGGGCGCGCGGTCCGCGGCGGCCATGCTGCGCCGGGCGCCCTCCGCCCAGAAGCTCGCCTCGCGGGCGAGCAGGCGATCGCGATCGACCGGGGTATCGGTCATCAGGTCGCGAATGCCGCCGAGCAGGCTCATCAAAGAGGCGATCGACGCTGCGGGGTGGCGGTGCGTCTGGACGATGCAGGCGTCGGGAAAGGCCGCCAACAGCGCGTCGATGCCAAAGACATGGCTGGGATTCTTGAGCAGCCAGCGCCGCCGGTCGCCGAGCCCGACCAGCTTCAGCACCTCCTTGTAGCGCAGAAAGGAAGGGGTCTCGTCGGCGGCGCGGAACCAGGCGTCATAGGCGGGCGCGTCGATGTTGGAGGCGAACCAGTTGCAGACAAAGCTTTGCGCCATCGGCATCAGGCATTCGTCGACCTCGCCGGCTTCGGTCGAGTGGGCGGCCATGATCTTTGGGGCCATCGCACGCATCGCGGCGATGCGCGCGACGCTGGCCCGATAGGCGGGATGCGCGTCCCATTCAGCGCGCGGGGGGCGAACCATCGGGTTGCCCGTCAGCCAGCGCTCGAAACCCTGAAATTGCGGGTCCATGCTGAGCAGCTGGTGCAGCGCGGTCGTCCCGGTACGCGGCAGGCCGATGACGATCAACGGCCGCTCGATCGGCTCGGCGGCATAGGCCGGATTCGCTGCCCAGCCCGCCTGCGTCACCAGCCGGCCGGTGAGCGCTCCGGTAATCACCCCGGTCGCGGAGGCTTCGGTCGCGGGACCCGCGGGCGGATGTTCGTCGATCGCGTCGAGCAGGACACGCATGGCGTCATGATAGGCCGTGTCGCCGAAATCATCATATCCCGTCGCGGTCGCCGCGCCCTCGTGCAGCGCGTCGAAGCGGTCTTTCCAGCGCGTCATCGGCCAAGCCACGGATCGATGAGGAGCTTGCCGCCGCCGCCGGTCCCGGCGCGCAGGCGTTCGAAGGCGGCGGGGACGCCGGCGAGCGCCACCGTCTCGGTCACCATCGCCCGCGCGCGGTCGCCGTCGGCATCGAGCGCCGCGGCGCATTCGGCATAATCCTCGCGCGTGTAGATCAGCGAGAAGCGCAGGTTGACGTCCTTCATCAGCGCCATGCCCGGCACGAACTGGTCGGGTACCATGCAGAAACCGAGCGAGACGATGCGGCCTTGCGGTCGGACGAGCGCGATCGCGCGGGCGATCGTTCCCGGCACCCCGGCGCATTCGAAGACGATGTCGGGCTTGCCGCCGAGTGCGGCGGCGATGTCCTGCGGCGCGGTGTCGCCTTCGAGGATGAACCGCTCGGCACCCATCGCTTCGGCGAGCGCCCGGCGCCGGTCGCTGCTCGCGAGCAGCGCCACCGATCGCACCCCCGCGCGGCGCAGCCAGAACAGCACCGCGAGGCCGATCGGCCCCGGACCGATGATCAGCACGCGATCGTCGGCCTTGGGGGCGGCGAGCCGCACCGCGCGGCGTCCGACCGCAAAGGGTTCGACCAGTGCCCCGTCGGCGAGCGTCATCGTCCGGGGCAGGATCGTCGCACCGCGCTCGCTGATCCGCGCATAGTCGGCAAGCCCGCCGCCAAAGCCTTTCCAGCGCGAACAGAGCACGTCGATGCCGGTACGGCAAGCGTCGCATTCGCCGCATCCGACGACGGGCAGCGCCGCGACCCGGTCGCCAATCCGCAGCCGTTCGACGCCGCGGCCGACGGCGACGACCTCCCCGGCATATTCATGACCGAGTTGCGCACCGGCGGGCAGGGTATAGCCATGGCCGCTCGTCGAATGGAGGTCGGTGCCGCACACGCCGCAGCGCGCGACCCGGATCACCGCCTCGCCTTCGCCGGGTTCGGGGTCGGGGATATCCTCGATGCTCAGTGGTTCGCCCACCGCCTTGAACAGCGCCGCTTTCATTTCATTCTCCCGAGTCCATTCTTTCGGCTATATGAGTGGCCTTGATCGGCAAGCGACATTCCCAAATGGGAGGCGGAGAGGATTTTGGACGAGTCACTGGAGGCCTTGTTGCTGTCGATCCAGGCCGGGCCGCTCGAGGCGCCGCCCTGGACGGATTTCGTGCGGCGGCTGCGCAAACAAATCGGCGGCAATTTCGCCAATTTGATCTTCCGCCGCGCCGACGCCGATCCCGCCGGCGGCATCGAGGTGCGCGACGCGCTCGCGCCGCCCGAATGGCTGTGGACCCGGTATCGCGAAAGCTTCGCCAGCCGCGACCCCATCCCCTATTTCGCGATGCAGCCGGGGCGGGTCTATGCCTATGACGAACTCGAGGGCGTCGCCGCCATCGCGCAGGATGCGTTTCGCGAGGATTTTCTGCGTGCCGCCGATTTCGAGCATTTTCTGATCTTCCGGGTCGTCGAACCGAGCGGTTGCAACATCTGGGTCACGGTGACGCGCAGCGCCGATGAGCCGGCGTTCGGAGCGGCCGACCGGGCGCTGTGCGAACGGCTCGCGCGTGCGCTGGTGCCGGCGCTCGCCTGTTATTCGGCGCTGCTGAGCCGTTCGATCGAGACGCAAATGTATCGCCGCGCAGCGGACCTTTTGTCCTTTGGGGTCATCACGCTCGATTCGGCGGGGCGCATCGTGGCGGTCGACGACGCCGCGCGGCGCTGGGTCGACGAGGCCGGCGTCCTCGCGATCCATGACGATCGGCCGCACGCGGTGCAGCGCAATGTCGACCTGTCGCAACGCATCGCGGCGGTGATGGAATCGACCGAGGCGGAGGCGATCCATCTGGGCGACGCCGACGGGGTCGACCTGTTGCTCGTCCCGCTCGCCTCGCGCGCCGACGCGGGGCCGCGCGGGGTTTGCATGATGCTCTACCTGTCCGGCCGCCGCCCGTCGCGACGCGACATTTCGGCGCATGTCGCCGCGCTGTTCGGACTCAGCGACACACAGGCGCGGCTGGCGATGCTGCTGGCGAACGGCCGCACATTGGCCGAATCGGCGGCCGAGATCGGCATCACCGAACAGACGGCGCGGACCTATTCGAAGGATATTTACGCCCGCACCGGCACCGCGCGGCAGGGCGAATTGATCCAGCGCATCCTGACCAGCGTCGCGATGCTCGACTGATCGAAAAGGGGCTTGCCAAGCAGATAGAGTAATATTAGTTAGATGATTGTAGGTTCATCTGAATCTCCAATCAGGGCAACTCCAATGGGCCGATCCGCAGGGATCGGCCCTTTTTTTGGCGATCATGTTAAAGTCGGCATTCGCGCCATCTCGATGTTGTTAAGGCAAATCCGCCGTCGCTATCGCCGTCAACGCGCTCTGCAGTCGCGTATCGCCTTCGCCCTCGACCCACGCCCAGCGCAACTTGCGCCGCTTGAGTTCGGCGAGCGCGACGTCCATGAACTGCATTCGCGCCGGTTCGCTGCCGAACAGCCGCGTGCCGTCCTCTTCCCACGGCAGGTCCATCGCGGGGACGAGATAGAGGTCGGCGACGTCGGTCCAGGCGTCGATCGCCGGCAGCCGCTCGCCGAGCAGCATCACCGCCCACGCCTGCGTCATCAACGGATCGGTGTCGGAAATCAGCCACGCCGGGCCGGTCGCCAGCGCCGCCTGCGTCGCCGCGACATGGCCGTCGAAGATCGCGAGCAGATCGGCGGCGTCGAGATCGGTGCCGTTCGCCTCGCAATAAGCGCGGCCATATTCGGGCACGACGACCCCGCCGAGCGCCCGGGCAAGGCGCGGTGCGAGCGTCGATTTGCCGGTGCTTTCGGCGCCGTGCAAGCAGATGTGGCGCGTCATGCCGGCGCCTCCTGCGCCGCGGCGCGGCGCCACTGGATCAGCCCGTCGATCGAGAGGCCGAGGAGAATGACATAAACGATGCTCGTCGCGTACAGCCCGCGCCAGGCGAAAAGCGGCACCGCGATCAGGTCGACGAGGATCCACAGCCACCAGCTTTCGACGCGCCGCCGCGCAAGCAGCCATTGCGCGGTGATGCTGAGCATCGCGATCGCCCCGTCGATCCACGGCGCGACCGCGTCGGTGTAGCGGTGCATCAGCGAACTCCACACGATCCAGGCGATGATCGTGGCGACGCCCCAGGCCATCCGCGCGCGGTCGGTCATCCAGCCGACGGGCACGCCGCGGTCTTCGCGGGCGCGCATCCACGCCGCCCAGCCATAGAGGTTGAGCGCGAAGAAAAACCCCTGCAGCGCCATGTCGCTGTAGAGCCGCGCGTCGTGAAAGACGACCGCATAGACGCTGACCGCGACGAGCGCGAAGGGGTAGTTCCACACGCTGCGCAGCGCGACGAGCGCGACGTTGATCAGGACCAGCGCGGCGGCCAGCCATTCGAGCTGGCTCACGCGGACGCCTCCGCGCGCGCCGTATCCGCGCGGGGCCGCGTCCACAGCCCGTCGCGGCTGATCCGCCGCTGCGGCGGGCGGCGCAGCACCGACCATCCGGCGCGCGCGACCCAGCCCAGCTTGGCGACGATCGAGGTGCCGGCGCGGTGGTCCCAGGCATGGTCGCCGCGCGCGCGAACCTCGCGCGCGATGTCGCCGTAAATGCCGGCGGCGGCGAGCACCGCCCAGCGGCTGCGCGGCGGCAATTTGCGCGCCCCCCAGCGCGCCGACGCTTCATATTCCTCGGCCATTTCGGACAGCCATTTCGCCATCACCGACAGCCGCGCGCGAAAGGCGGGGTGCATATGCTGGCCCGGCGGGATGTCGAGTTCGACCATCCATTCGACCGGCAGGTAACAGCGGTCGGCGGCGGCATCCTCGGCGACGTCGCGCGCGATATTGGCGAGCTGAAAGGCGATGCCGAGGTCCGACGCGCGGTCGAGCGTCGTCGCGTCGGCGGGGTCGATCCCCATCACCAGCGCCATCGCCACGCCGACCGCGCCCGCGACATGATAGCTATAGCGCAGCAGATCCTGTTCGCTGCGCGGGCGCCAGTCGGCGGCGTCGAGATCGAAACCGGCGATGATGTCGTCGATGACGGCGCGCGGGATATCGACTTCGGTGAGCAGGTAGCCGAGGCCGTCGAAGGCGGGGTCGCCGGTCGGCTGCCCCGCATAGGCCCGATCGGTCAGGTCGCGGATCCGCGCCACCGCCGCCTTGGCATCGTGGCCCGCGGTCATCGCGCCGCCATGGTCCTGCCCGTCGGTCAGGTCGTCGGCGGCGCGGCACCAGGCGTAGAGCAGCCACACCCGCTCGCGGGTTTCGCGGTCGAACAACTGGCTCGCGAGCGCGAAGCTTTTCGATCCCCGCGCGATGCTGTCGTGCGCGAAACCGTGGAGGGTTTGGGGGTCGTAGCGAGAATCCCCCTCCCGCAGGCGGGAGGGGTTAGGGGAGGGCATGTTTAAAGCCGTTGGGAAAGAGACAGGCCCTCCCCCGCCCCCTCCCGCAAGCGGGAGGGGAGAGAATGGCGCGTCGCCCTGCTCTCACAAATCATCCGCCTTCATCGCGAAGATCGGCGCATGCGGCTCATAGGCCGCCATCTTGTCGAGCAGGGGGTCGAGGCTGGCATCGACGACCATGATCCCCGCATGCGCGGGCCGGATGAAACCGACCTCGATCATATGCCGGTTGAACGCGATCAGATCGTTGTAGAAGCCCGCGGCGTTGAGCAGCCCGACGGGCTTGGCATGATAGCCGAGCTGCGCCCAGCTGATCGCCTCCCACAATTCGTCCATCGTGCCGACCCCGCCGGGGATGGTGAGGAACCCGTCGCTGAGGTCGGTAAACATCTTCTTGCGTTCGTGCATGCCCGACACCACGTGCAATTCGGTACAGCCGCGGTGCGCGACCTCGCTGCCGACGAGCGCATCGGGGATCACCCCGATCACCTCACCGCCGGCTTCGAGTGCGCTGTCGGCGACCGCGCCCATCAGCCCGAGCCGGCCGCCGCCATAGACGACGCCGATGCCCTTCTCGGCGAGGGTGCGGCCGACATGGCGCGCGGTGTCGATATAGATCGGGTCGGCGGGGGTGGCGGAGCCACAATAGACGGCAAGGCGTTTCATAAATTCCCTTTACCCGTTGGTGTCGAGCGAAGTCGAGACACCCATCGACTTGGCGCCGAGCGGGATGGGCATCTCGACTTCGCTCGATGCGAACGGAGTTATAAGTCCAACATCAATTGGGCAGTCGCCTTGGCGCTGCCGACGACCCCCGGAATACCTGCGCCCGGATGCGTCCCCGCGCCGACGAAGTAAAGATTCGATATCGCATCGTCGCGGTTGTGGGCGCGGAACCAGGCGCTCTGCCACAACACGGGCTCGAGGCTGAACGCACTGCCCAGATGCGCCGACAGATCGCGGCCGAAATCGGCGGGGGTGTAATGGAAACTTGTGACGAGGTTGGCGCGCAGGCCCGGCAGCACGCGCGCCTCGACCTCGTCCAATATCGCATCGGCGAATTGCTGCCCGAACGCACCGTCCCAGTCGGCTTTCGACTTGCCGAGATGCGCGACGGGGGCGAGGGCGTAGAATCCGGCGTGGCCCGGCGGTGCCATGCTCGCGTCGGTCGCGCTCGGATGATGGAGATAGAGCGAGAAGTCACCCGGCACGACGCCGTTTTTGTAGATGTCGTCGAGCAGCCCCTTGTAGCGCGGACCAAAGAGGATGCTGTGGTGCGCGATGCCGGGATAGTCGCCCTTCACCCCGAAATGGACGACGAACAGCGACGGCGACCAGCGTTTGCGCGCGAGCGACCGGGCGACCTTGGGTCCGCGTTTGTGATCCGCGAGCAGGTCGCGATAGCTGTGCATCAAATCGCCGTTGGTCGCGACCATATCGGCGGCGCCGTGCCAGCCGCTCGCGGTCGTCACGCCGGTTGCGCGGTCGCCCTGCGTTTCGATGCGCGCCACCGGATCGCCAAGCCGCAAGCTTCCGCCAAGCCGTTCGAACAGCGCCACCATGCCGCCGACCAGCGCATTGGTGCCGCCGCGGGCGAACCAGACCCCGCCGTCCTTCTCGATCGTGTGGATCAGCGCATAGATCGAGCTGGTCGTCATCGGATTGCCACCGACGAGCAGCGTGTGGAACGACAGCGCCTGCCGCAGCCGTTCGTCCTGCACATAAGAGGAGACGATCGAATAGACGCTGCGCCAGGCCTGATATTTCATCAGCGCCGGCGCGGCCTTGATCATCGAGGCGAAGTCAAGGAAGGCGACCGAACCGAGCTTCACATAGCCCTGTTCATAGACCCCCTTCGAATAGGTCAGGAATTTCTCATAGCCCGCGACATCGGCCGGATTGAGCTTCGCGATCTCGGCCGCCAGCGCCGCCTCGTCGTTCGAATAATCGAAGTTGGTGCCGTCGGGCCAGTTGAGGCGATAGAAGGGCATGACAGGGACGAGGTCGACATCGGCCGCCATATGCTGTCCGCTGAGCGCCCATAATTCGTGCAGGCACGGCGGATCGGTGATCACGGTCGGCCCGGCATCGAAGGTGAAACCGTCGCGCGTCCAGTGATACGCCCGCCCGCCGGGCTTGTCGCGCGCCTCGACCACCGTCGTTGCCACCCCCGCCGACTGCAAGCGGATCGCGAGCGCGAGGCCGCCGAAACCGGCGCCGATGATGATCGCGCTGCGGCTCATTTCCAGTCGAATTTCCGCACCGCGCTCAGCGCGCGCGCGACCGGCACCGGCGGCTTGCCCGCCAGCAGGCGCAGCTTGTCGCCGCGCGTCGACTGGCCGGCGTAGAAACGCGAAATCAGCCGCGGCGACAGGCGATAGAAGCGTTCGAAGACGCGAATGCGCTGCGCGGGTTCGGCGGCGCGGAACAGCATCGCGTCGAGCAGGCGATAGAAACGCTGCCGCCGCCAGCTGCGCGCCGCGCGCGCGCGCAGCTGCGCGCCGAGGTCGGCACCGTCGACCAGCCGCGGCAGCGCCGCGGCGGTGCGTACCGCATCGGGGAGCGAATAGCCGGTCGTCGCGTGAAACGCCCCGGCGCGGGTGCCGATCCGCCCGACCTTGTCGCCCTCGGGCCAGAAACGGTCGAATTCGCCCGCGATCACCACCGGCAGCACGCCCGTTTCCTCGCGCGACACAGCGGTGACCTCCCACTGCCGCCAGGCGGCATAGGCGCCGATCCGTTCGCGGATCAGGTCGGCGTCGAGGTCGGGGCTGTCGCTGTAATAGGTGTCCTCGACGAAGACGCTCTCCTCGCTCAGCGGCAGCAGGTAGACGAAGCGATAGCCGTCGAGCTGCGCGACGCGCGCGTCCATCACCACCGGGTGGGCGAGGCCGTGGCCACCCTTCACCGTCAGCACCTGCCCGACAAATTTCTGCCAGCCGCAGGTCAGCGCCGACAGATGGCCCGCGCCGCGCGCGTCGATGACATGTTTCGCATCGAGCCGGCCGCCGCGCCCGAACAGCAGGTGGTCGGCGGCGACATGCTTGACGCGATCGGCGATGATGCGCTCGGCGGGCAGCGCCGCCGCGATCGCCTCGGCCAGCGCCTCGCCGGGGATGCTCTTATATCCCATGCGCAATGTGCGACGATGGTGCGGGAATTGCACGTCGTAACCGTGCCAGTAATGGCGGACGAGCGGCGCGACGAGCCAGCGGTCCTTCTCGGCGATATCGCCGTCGAAAAAGGACCAGATATGGTTGCCGCCGACCGGTCCCGGCTCGACCAGCCGCACGTCGAGGTCGGGGCGCTTCGCCGCCAGCGCGAGCGCCGCGAGCCCGCCCGCAAGCCCGCCGCCGACGATAGCGATGTCGCACGAGAGATCTGCCTTGCCCATGCCCCAGCCCTAGCCGCGCTTGGCAAGCGGCGCAAAGCGATTGCGCCATGGCGTGCACCCGCTATCCCGAATGCATGTCCGCCGCCCCCGCCATCCTGCTTTCCGCGCTCGCGATGACGCTGATCGTCGGGGTGCGCTATCTGATCAGCAGCGGCGGTTTCGCGCTCGCGACGCGGATCAAACATCCGGGCCTCTATCGTGGGCTCGAACCGCAGATGAAACGCGAGGTCGGATGGAGCCTTGCCAGCGCGGCGATCTACGGCATTCCCGCCGGCATCGTCGCCTGGGGGTGGCAGGAGCACGGCTGGACGCGTATCTATACCGACATCGACGCCTTCCCGCTCTGGTATCTGCCGGTCAGCCTGCTTTGCTATTTGCTGATCCACGACACATGGTTCTACTGGACCCACCGCTGGATGCACCGCCCGGCGCTGTTCCGCATCGCCCACGCCGTCCACCACGACAGCCGACCGCCGACCGCCTGGGCGGCGATGAGCTTCCATCCGATCGAGGCGCTGACCGGCGCGGTTGTCATCCCGGCGCTGGTGTTCCTGATCCCGATCCATGTCGCGGTGCTCGGCCTTGTCCTCACGATCATGACCATGATGGGCGTCGGCAATCATATGGGCTGGGAAATGTTCCCGCGTGCGCTTGTTCATGGACCGGCAGGGCGCTGGCTGATAACCGCGACCCACCACCAGCAGCATCACGCCGCTTACCGGGGGAATTATGGGCTTTATTTCCGCTTCTGGGACAAGGCGTGCGGCACCGATCTGGGGCTTGGCCGTTTTGGCGATGCTGACCGCCGCGAGCGCGCCGCCCCCTGAGGTCGATGTCAGCATCACCGGGCTGCGCAACAGCAAGGGCCAGGTCCTCGTCTGCCTGACCACCAATTCCAAGGCCTTTCCCGATTGCAGCAAGGACAAGGCGTCGGTGCGGATGGCGGTGGCGACCAGCGCCGCCGCGCATTTCAAGATCGCGGCGCCCGCCAACGGCACCTATGCGATCGCGGTCGTCCATGACGAGAACAGCAACAACAAGATGGACCTCGCGATCTTCCTGCCCCGGGAGGGCTTCGGCTTCTCGCGCAACCCGACGATCACCGTCGGCGCGCCGAGCTTCAAATCGGCGAGCTTCGTCGTGACCGGCGACACCGCGCAGACGATCAAGATGAAATATATGCTCTAGTGGGCGCGCGGGCGGGCCGCTAAAGCAGCGCGCGTGACCGCTTTATCCCCCCGCATCGCCGCTTTCGCCGACCGCTGGCCCAAGCTGATCGCCCTGCTGCTCGGCGCCGTGTCGGCGACCGGTTTCGCGCCGCTCCATTTCTGGCCGCTGACCCTGGTCGCGCTCGCCGGCTGGATGGCGCTCGTCGCGCGTAGCCCGAAAGGGCGGCGCGCCTTTGGCATCGGCTGGGCCTTCGGGGTCGGGCATTTCACGATCGGGCTGAACTGGATCGCGACCGCCTTCACCTATCAGGCGGCGATGCCGGCGTGGCTCGGGTGGATCGCGGTGGTGCTGCTGGCGCTGTATCTGGCGGTCTATCCGGCGCTGGCGGCGTGGGGGGCGTGGATGGTCGCCCGGTTCAGGAGCGGAACAAGCGCCGCACCCACGCTGTCCTTCATCCTCGCCTTTGCCGCGCTGTGGACGCTGACCGAGTGGCTGCGCAGCTGGGTCTTCACCGGTTTTGCGTGGAATCCCTTGAGCGCCATCTTGACGCCGAATATGATCCTTCTGTCGCCCGCCCGGTTTGTCGGTTCTTATGGAATGTCGGCGGTCGTCATGTTGATCGCCGGATTCATTCTGGTGCAGGCCATAAAATGGGTGCCAGCATGGTGGCAGGCGCTGGGCCCATCCTTGCGGGATGGGACCTTTCCGACCGTGATTCTCGGTGGCGGCCTTGCTGCCATCTTCATTCTCTCCGTCCCCTTTTTCTATCTTGGCCAAGTAGGCGGCCTGACCGGCTTATCCGATTCGGCACAAGCCGCGCGCAAACCCGTCCCGATTACCGTCGTCCAGCCCAATGTCGGGCAGGAGGACAAGTGGGAGGGCAGCAAGGCCGACGCCAATTTCGCCAAGCTCGCGCGGCTGACCGCGCCCGAAGACGACACGCCGCGGCTGATCCTGTGGCCCGAGGCCGCGGTGCCCGACTATCTCGAGACCGGCTATCCGCTCGTCTATTACGACCGCTCGCCCGCCGAGGCGCGCGGGCGGCTCGTCGCGCTGATGAACCCCGACGATGTCATGCTGCTCGGCGCGCTCAAGCTCGAACTCGACCGGACCGGCGACGTCGTCGGCGCGCGCAACGCGGTGATGACGGTGCACGGCGACGGCACGCTCGGCCCGCGATACGACAAGTCGCACCTTGTCCCCTATGGCGAATATCTGCCGATGCGGCCCATCCTGTCGGCGATCGGCCTGTCGCGCCTCGCGCCCGGCGATATCGATTTCTGGCCCGGCCCCGGCCCGCACACGCTCGACCTCGGCGCCTTCGGCAAGGCGGGGCTGCAAATCTGCTACGAGATCATCTTTTCAGGGCAAGTCGTCGACCGCGCCCATCGCCCCGACTTCATCTTCAACCCGTCGAACGACGCCTGGTTCGGCGGCTGGGGTCCGCCGCAGCATCTGGCACAGGCGCGGCTCCGCGCGATCGAGGAGGGGCTGCCCGTCGTCCGCTCGACCCCGACGGGCATTAGCGCGGTGATCGACGCCGACGGCCGCATCCGCGATTCGATCCCGATGCACCGCGCCGGGCGGATCGACACGCTGCTGCCGCCGGCGCACGCTCCGACGCTGTTCGCGCGCTATGGCAACATACTTCCCGTCGGATTTGCGCTGCTGCTGCTCGCAGCCGCCATTGCCTTTCGGCGGCGCGGGCGTTAACAGCGCCCGCACATAAAGCTTCCTTTATATTCGATCCAAGAAGGCTCCCATGCGCAACAGCTTCCTCTTCACGTCCGAAAGCGTTTCCGAAGGGCACCCCGACAAGGTGTCGGACCAGATCAGCGATTCGATCGTCGACCTGTTCCTGTCGAAGGACCCCGAAGCGCGCGTCGCCTGTGAAACGCTGACCACGACCCAGCTCGTCGTGCTCGCCGGCGAAATCCGCTGCAAGGGCGTGTTCGAGAACGGCGAATGGGCGCCCGGCGCGCTCGAAGAGATCGAGGCCACCGTGCGCAACACGGTCCGGGAAATCGGCTATGAGCAGGACGGCTTCCACTGGGAGACCTTCCGCTTCGAGAACAACCTCCACGGACAGTCGGACCACATCGCGCAGGGCGTCGATGCGACCGCCGACAAGGACGAAGGCGCCGGCGACCAGGGCATCATGTTCGGCTATGCGTCGGACGAGACCCCCGATCTGATGCCCGCGACGCTCGACTACAGCCACAAGATCCTCGAGCGCATGGCCGCCGACCGCAAGGCCGGCACCGCGCCCTTCCTCGAACCCGACACCAAGAGTCAGGTGACGCTGCGCTACGCCAACGAGCGCCCGGTCGAGGCGACCGCGATCGTCGTGTCGACCCAGCATGCGCCGGGCTATTATTTCCACAATGGCGAAGGCGATGAAGCGAAATACGCCGAGCTGCGCGACTATGTGAAGGGCGTCATCGCCGACGTGCTGCCTGCCGAACTGCTCACCGCGAACACCGTCTATCACATCAATCCGACCGGCCGTTTCGAGATCGGCGGCCCCGACGGCGACGCCGGGCTGACCGGCCGCAAGATCATCGTCGACACCTATGGCGGCGCCAGCCCGCACGGCGGCGGCGCGTTCAGCGGCAAGGATCCGACCAAGGTCGACCGCTCGGCCGCCTATGTCACCCGCTACCTCGCCAAGAACATCGTCGCCGCGGGCCTCGCGCGCCGGTGCACGATCCAGCTCAGCTACGCGATCGGCGTCGCCGAACCGCTGTCGATCTATGTCGACCTGCACGGCACCGGAAATGTCGACGAAGGCAAGCTCGAAGCCGTGATCCCGCAGCTCGTGCGCCTGACGCCGAAGGGCATCCGCACCCACCTCGGCCTCAACAAACCGATCTACAAGCAGACCGCAGCTTACGGCCATTTCGGCCGCACCGCGACCGGCGATACGTTCCCCTGGGAACGCACCGACCTGGTCGACAAGCTGAAGGCCGCACTCGCCGAATAAAGCGCCGCAAGGCCCGCTTGCCATCGCCCTCCCGTTCTGACAGCTATCGGTCGGGGACGGGAGGATGAGCGATGGCAGACATCTGGTATCGGGCATTTTTTGTCGCCGCGGCGCTGAGCGCCGCGCCCGTCGCGGCGCAGGAACCGCTGACGGTCGCCGAGGGCAAGCCGTGGACGCACGCACATAGCGGAATCATCGTCCCCGCCGCGCTCGACGAACTGCCGCGCGTGCGCGCCACCAGCTTCGCGGCGCCCGAACTCGACATCAGCCAGAATTTCGCGTCGGACGACGGGCGCGAATCGCTCACCGTCTACATCTTTCGCAACACCAATGGCGCGGTCCCGGTCTGGTTCGCGCAGGCGCAGCGCGCGATCAGCCTGCGCACCGACCTCGCCGATCCGCCGCTCGGCGTCGCGCCGGTCGCCTTCACGCCGCCCGGACAAAGCGCCGCGAGCGGAATCAAGGCGGTGTTCGCGCCGGTGGGGGTCGAGGGCATCCGCAGCACCGGCGTCGCGCTGTTCGCGGTGAGCGACTGGTATGTGAAGCTGCGCGCCAACTCCGCCACGCTGACCCCCGCCGACCTGTCGGGCTGGATGGAGGGGGTGCTGGCCGAACTCACATTGCCGCGCGGCACCGCGCCCGCGGTGCGTCCGATCGCCGATTGCGCGCCGAAGCTGGTCTTTGGCCCCGACGCGACCGATTCGACGCTACCCGACACCGCATTGACCGCGGGGGTGAGGACCGCGGCGGCGCGGATGGTCGGCACGCGCTGGTGCCTCGACCAGGTCGTGCGCGGCAATCAGGCGGTGTACCGCCCCGACGGCGCGCGCGACCGCTATCTGCTGGCGACCGGCGACAATGGCAAGGCGTTCGCGGTCGAGCCGCAGGGCGCCGTCGGCGCGACCTATTATTCGGCCAATCTGGTGGGCGCCCGCCAAACTTTCACGATCGTCGCGCAGGACAGGATGCCGTCACCGCAACACGTCCTCGATCTGGCCGCCGCCGACCGCAGCGTTGCGGCGATCGAGACTTGGCCGACACGCTAACCGACCGGCAACATTACTTAAAACGCGCCGAATCGACCCCTAAAAGAATCAATTGCCAGCGGACCGGCAAACAGTAGACTCCGGATCCGGGGGGCGCGGCAATTGTGCCATGGAATCCCTGTTGCTTGCAGAAATGAGGGGGGTACCATGACGGATATTCCGAATATCATTTGGGCGTGGGGTTGTTTCGTGGCGCGCAGCCACGGCACCGGATGCCATTTTACCCAAGCGCTCGATTATTCCCAAGCCAGCGAGCTCGATGGCGGCGACGACGGCGGCTCCTATCATCGCTACCAATGCTCCGCGACGGTGAACGATGTGCAACTGTCGGTCCGGCAGTCGACCCCGAACCCCAGCTCCTATGTCGCGTCGGACATCTGGTACGACAATGACACGAGCACCCAGCAATCGATTACCTTCGCCGCCAGCACCTCGACGACGCAGACCTATACGATGTCGATCACCGAATCGATCAGCCTCGGCATCGAAATGTCGGTGACCGTCGGGGTGGCGGGGGTCGCCACCGACACGTCGAAGGTATCGCTGACGATGTCGGTCTCGTCGACCCAGTCGCAATCGACGACCGCCCAGCACAGTTGGTCGGTATCGATCCCGGTGACGATCCCGGCGCAAAAATCGAACCATTGCATCGCCTATATGGACACGCAGGATTTCACGATCCCCTGGACCGCCGATTGCCGGATCAGCGGCAGCGTCGCGGTGTGGTTCGACGACTGGATCGACATCAACGGCGGCAGCAACGTCCATCACCTGTGGTTCGTGCCGATCGGCTATGTGCTCGACGCGGTGGTCGCCAACAATCTGTATGACACGACCGGTTTCCGCGCAGACGGCGCCGATGTCGTCGGCACCATTTCGGGCACCTTCTCCGGCAGCGAGGGTATCGACATCAACGCCCGTCCCGAGGAACAACCGCTGCGTCCGCGCCCGATGATGAAAGTGATGGTGCCGACCGCGGTGCCCGGAAAGACGGGGCTGGTCGCCGCCTGATCGCCCTCTTCGATGCCACTTGCCTTGCCCTCCCCGGTCTGACAGCGTCGCTGCCAGATCGGGGAGGGTCATCATGCGAAACCGTTGGATCAAGGGGCTTATTGTCGCGGGCGCGCTCATGCTTGTCCCGGCGGCACCCGTCGCCGCGCAGCAGGATCTGGCGATCAGCCATGGCGAGGCCTGGACCCACGCGCACAGCGGTATCACCGTGCCCGCGACGCTCGGCGGCAATGCGCTGACCAAGGCCAAGGCCTATGCGCAGGACGAACTCGACGTCGGCCTGTCGTTCGAGCCGGAGGGGGCCGAGGATTTCATTTCCCTCTACATCTTCCGCAACACCAATGGCGCGGCGCCGGTCTGGTTCGCGCAGGCGCAATCGGCGATCGAGTTGCGCGACGCCTTCGGAGCGCCGATGCTCGTCGAACCGCCCCACGCGATTGCCCTACCCGGTCAGACGGTGACCAGCGGCCTGCGCGCCATCTATGCGCCGCAGGCCGGCGCGCCCTTCACCAGCACCGGGGTCGTACTGGTGCCGGTTGGCGACTGGTATGCGAAATTCCGCGTCACCTCGCGGCGGCGCACCCCCGCCGAACTCGGCGCGCTGATCGACAAGATGGTGGCGCAGATTCAATGGCCCGTACAGGCAGCCCCCGTTGCGGCCCTGCCGGTCGTCGCGTGCGCCGCGCCGCTGACATTCGCCAAAAAGTCCAAGGATGTACGCAGCGACGGGCTGACCGACATCTTGGGTGCGGCGCTGATGTCGGCCGCTACGGGCGACGATACGATCAAGAAGGAACCGGCATCGACCGCCCCGGTGCAATGGTGCCGCGACCGCCAGCTCAGCGCCAATGTCGCGACCTACCGTCCGGGCGAAAGCAAGGACGGCTATCTGCTCGCGCTCGGCGACAATGGGAATGGTCTCTGGGTCGGCCTGTCGGCGATGAACGCGGTGATGGCCGAAATCGAGGGCAAGAAGGCGACTCCCAATTACAGCGTGACGCTGCACACCGCGGCGCAGGACGTGAATTTCATCGCGCAGGACCGCCTGCCGTCGCCCGAACGCGCGGGCGAGATCCTCAAAGCGAATCGCCGCGCCAGTACGGTGACGACCTGGGGCAAGGAACGCACCGTCGAGATCAACAGCGGCGGCATCAAATAGCTTCCGCCCGGCGCCGCGGCGCGCTAACGCGCGCGCCATGACTGCTTACAAGCCCGGCGATCCGACGACGATCAACCGCCTCTATGGCCGCTCGAAAGGCAAGCCGCTGCGCGCGGGCCAGCAGGACCTGATCGACACGCTGCTGCCGCAGATCGCGGTGCCGCTCGAGGGCGAGGTCACAGCCGAAGCGCTGTTCGGTTATGACCGCCCGCTGCATTTCGAGATCGGCTTCGGCGGCGGCGAACATATGGCGGGGCGCGCCGACATGTTGCCCGACCATGGTTTCATCGGCGCCGAACCCTTTGTCAACGGCGTTGCGCAGGCGCTCGTCCATGTCGCGGGCGACCATGGCGCCGGCCTGCCGCTCGGCAATGTCCGCATCCATCATGGCGACGCGCTCGAAGTGCTGCGCCGCATCCCCGACGGGGCGCTCAGTTTCGCCTATCTCCTCCACCCCGATCCCTGGCCCAAGGCGCGCCATGCCAAGCGGCGGATGATGAACGACGGCCCGCTCGACCTGATCGCGGCGAAGCTCAAGCCCGGCGGCGAGTTCCGCTTCGGCACCGACCATCCGGTCTATCTGGAACATGCGCTGATGGTGATGCGCCGCCACCGCCACCAATATGAATGGCTGGCGAAGGACGCGCAGGACTTTCTCGTCCGCCCCGCCGGCTGGCCCGAAACCCGCTACGAGGCCAAGGCCCGCGCGCAGGGCCATGAGGTGTGGTATTTCCGCTACCGGCGGCGCTGAGGCTCGCTAGCCGGCGACGATCCGGCGGAGGTCGGGCGACGGCGCCGCACCCGATCGGTCGAGCGCGGCGAGCGTCGCCAGCGCCATTGCGCGATAAGCGGGCAACAGGTCCGGGCAATCGCGCATGATCGCGTCGATGTGCGCGGCGATCGTGGCGCCATCGCCGCGCAGCAGCGGCCCCGACAACGCCCCGAAGCCTTTGGCCAGGCTGTTCTCCAGCGCCGCCCGCACCAGCGGCGCGAGCAAGGCCTCCGGCTCGTCGGCACCCGCGACGCGCAACGCGTGCGATGCCCCGCCGAGCAAGGTCACCAGATGGTTCGCGGCGTGCGACAGCGCGGCGTGATAGAGCGCGCGGCGATCCTCGGCGATTGCGACCGCCACGCCGCCGAGCAGGCCGACGAGCGTCCGCGCCTCGGCCAGCGCCTCGCCATCGGGCGCGGTGATCGCGAAGCGCGCACCCGCCATGCGCTCGACCTCCTGCACCGGGTCGCCGGTGAAGGTCATCGCCGGATGGACCGCCGCGGTCAGCGCGCCGCGCGCGGCCAGCGGTGCCAGCACCGCAGCGCCGCTGCCGCCGCTGACATGGCAGACGAACGGGTCGCGGCCCGGCGCCAGCGCCGCAGCCAAGGTGGCCGCGACCGCAGCCAAGGCATCGTCGGCGACCGCAAGGACGATCGCGTCGCAACGCTCCGTCAGCCATTCGATCGCTTCCGCCGCGCTGGCGCCGGCCACTTCCGCGGCATCCCGCACGCGCTCGGGCGAGCGTCCCCACAGCAGCACCGGCTCGGCCGAGAACGGCGCCAGCGCCAGCGCCAAGGTCCGCGCCACGCGCCCCGACCCGGCGATGCCGACGCGATGATAGCGAACCGCCATCAGCCCGCCAGCTTCGGCAGCCCGTCCATGATCGCGGTCAGCGCCAGCGCATTCTCGCGCTCCATCGCGCTGTGCCCGGCGTTGGTGATCACATAGGTCGCGGGTTCGGCCCCCGCCCCGCGCAGCGCCGCGACGAGGCGCGACGCCTGCGTCAGCGGGCAAACCTGGTCGAAACGGCCATGGACGATATGCACCGGGATTTTCGCGAGGATATCGGCGCTGCCGAGCAGGTGGCCGGGTTCGATGAACAGGTTGTTGGCGAAATAATGCGCCTCGATCTGCGCGAAACATAGCGCGAAATCGGCGTCGCCGAACTTGCCCGTCGCCGCCGATTCGGGGATCATATTCGAGATCACCCCTTCCCAGAGCGACCAGGTGACCGCGGCGTCGAGTTGCTTCTCGCGCTCGGCGTCGGTCGCGGGGACCATGTCGAAGATGCGCTTGTACGACGCCATGACGTCGCGCCGCTCCTCGGGGGTCAGCACCGACAGCAGCTCGGCCCATTCGTCGGGATAATGGATATAGGCGCCGGGCGCGGTCAGCGCATAGGGCGCCTCGTGAAAGCTCGCGGCATTGCCCTGATAGAGATAGTCGAGATCCTCGGCCGCGCCGAGGAAGATGCCGCGCAGGATCAGGCTGGCGCAATGGCCGGGGTGCTCGATCGCATAGGCCATGGCGAGCGTGCTGCCCCAGCTGCCGCCAAAGACATGCATCTTGCCCGTGATACCCAGCGCGTCGCGGAGCTTGACGATATCGCCGATCAGGTCGGCGGTGGTGTTGTGACGCAGCGCCACCGCGGGCCCCGCCGAGGCGACGGTCGGCTCGCTCTTGCCGCAGCCGCGCTGGTCGAACAGGATCACACGGTAGCGCGCGGGGTCGAAGAACCGCGCCATGTCGGGGGCGCAGGCGCCGCCGGGACCGCCGTGGAGGAACATCACCGGTTCGCCGTCGGGATTGCCATAGTCTTCCCAGTACAGGCGGTGGCCGGCGTCGCTGTCGACGTCGAGCAGGCCGCTGCCGAGCGGAGCGGCGGCAGGATAGACCCAGGCGTCGCCGATCTTGCTGCTCGCCTGAAGGCGCGAAAAATCCATGGTCAGCCCCCGATACCGAGCAGTTCGACGGTGAAGAACAGGGTCGCACCGCCGGGGATCGGGCCTTTGCCGCCGGCGCCATAGGCGAGATAATAGGGGATCGCGAATTCGACCTTATCGCCCACCGCCATATAGGTGACGCCCTCGGTCCAGCCGTCGATCACGCGGTTGAGCGGAAAGGTCGCGGGCTCGCCGCGCGCGACCGAGCTGTCGAAGATGCTGCCGTCGACGAAGCTGCCGACATAATGGACGGTGACCGAGTCACTCGGTCCCGGACGCGGCCCGGCGCCGGTGCCCGCGACGCGGCGCCAGCGCAGCCCGCTCGCCATCACGTTCCAGCCGTTGCCGGCATTGCGTTCGGCGAGCGCCGCCGACTGGCGGTTGAGCCAGGCGGTGCTGACCTGCTGCGTCGGGGCGTCCTGCGCCGCGGTCGGCACGGCGAACGCGATCAGGCTGGTGGCGGCAAGGACGGCAAGGCGGCGCGATAGGGTCATGGACGAAAACTCCCGGTTGGAGTTCGCGGCATAACCGCCCGGTGCCGCCGCGCAATCCCCCCGCACCAACAAATCGGGGCGGCCCTGTGTCAGGTGCCGCCCCAGTTGGTGGATCCGTCGGGGAGAGGGAGAGGACGGATCGGAGATTGGTGTCCTGGTGGCTTATGCTTAGTTGGCCGACGCCATCTTGCTGTCGGTTTCGAGTTCGGCGACGCCGGCGAGCTTGAGCGCGGCGCGGAACTGCTTGGCGGCGGCGCGTTCGTTGCCCGCTTCGCAAAGCTTCTTGCCGGTCGACACGAAGCGCTTGGCATTGACCTGCTTGCCGGCTTCGGCACCGCCGGCGGCGGTCGCGGCCTGATCGGCGAGACCGGCGCAGCGATAATCGCTGGCCGACTGGGCGTAAGCGGGCGAGGTGGAGGCGACGAGGCCGGTGAAGGCGAGAGCCGAAGCCGCGACGATCGTGAAGGCGGTCGGGAAGCTGCGGAAGGTGGAGAGCTGAATGGCCATGGGAGAGGTTCCTTTCGTTTCGTTGTGCAACCTTTTTAGCTGCGCTTGCGCGCATAGATAATCCTCTATAATCTGCAAGTGCCTTGAAGCAGGATTTAACAATCCCCCATGGGGTGCTCGACGGGATCGAAGCTTTCCTGCGTGTCGCGGTCAGGCGGAGCTTTTCCGCCGCGGCATCCGATCTTGGCGTTTCCCCCTCGGCGATCAGCCAGACGATCAAGGGCCTCGAGGCCCGCGTCGGCGCGCCCTTGTTCATGCGCACGACGCGCAGCGTCGGGCTGACCCAGGCGGGCGAGATGTTCCTCGAACGCGCCGCCCCCGCCTATGCCGGGCTTGCCGACGCCTATGAAGCGGCGCGCAACCTTGGCAACCGGCCCGCCGGACGGTTGCGCATCAACCTGATGCGCGGCGCGATCCAGCCCTTGTTCGAACCGATCATCGCGGGCTTTTGCGAAACCTATCCCGACATCGAGCTCGAAATCTACGCCGAGGATGCGCTCGCCGATCTCAGCGCCGGGGGCTTCGACGCCGGGGTGCGGATGGGCGAATCGCTCGACGCCGATGTCATCGCGGTCCGCCTGACCGGGCCGTTCCGCTTCGCCGCCTTTGGCGCGCCCGCCTATTTCGAACGCCATGGCCGGCCGCAGGAGCCCGCCGACCTGCGCCACCATCGCTGCGTGCGGCTGCGCCTGTCCAGCGGCGGGCTGCTCCCCTGGTCGTTCATGGACGGCAATCGCGAGATCGAAATCGGGGTCACCGGCCCGGTGATCGTCAACGACCAGAGCGCGATCATCATGGCGGTGCGCAGCGGCATCGCGCTGGGCATGACCGCCGAACCCGTGCTTGAGGAACTGGTCGCGCGCGGCGAGGTCGAACTCGTGCTGCCCGAACGCGCGGTGTCGACCGCGGGGCTGTTCCTCTATTATCCCAGCCGCAAACAGGTGATGCCGAAACTGCGCGCCTTCATCGACTATGCGCGCGAATATCTTCCCGACGACATCGGCCGCTGAACCCCGGCAAAGCAGGGCTTCGGCATGGCGTAGAAACTATTCCCTTCACCGGGGGGAGAAAAATTGCTCTGGCGCAAGGACGAGAATCGCGGCAGCAGGTTGTCAACTAAAAGGGTTGGAATAAGATTATGATCGATTTCGCGGCCATCGACTTCTCGGCCTTGCTTCCCTTCATCCTGATCGGGTTCGCGGCGCAGCTCGTCGATGGCGCGCTCGGCATGGCGTTCGGCGTGATCTGCAACACCCTGCTCGTCGCGGTACTCGGCGTGCCGCCCGCCACCGCCTCGGCCCGCATCCATGTCGTCGAAATCTTCACCACCGGCGCGTCGGGGCTCAGCCATCTGTTCCATCGCAACATCGAATGGCCGCTCTTCTGGCGGCTGTTGATCCCCGGCATGATCGGCGGGGTGCTCGGCGCCTATGTGCTGTCGTCGCTCCACGCCGATGTCGTGAAACCCTTCGTGCTCGGCTATCTGGTGCTGATCGGCGTGTGGCTGCTGATCCGCGGCCTGCTCTATCCGCCCAAGTTCGAAAAGCCCAAGATCGTCGCGCCGCTCGCCGTCGTCGGCGGCTTTCTCGACGCCGCGGGCGGCGGCGGCTGGGGTCCGGTCGTGACGTCGAACCTGCTCGTCCAGGGCGGCGAACCGCGCAAGGTCGTCGGCACCGTCAACAGCGTCGAATTTTTCCTCGCGCTCACCGTATCGGCCGCCTTCATCTATCAACTCGGCTTCGAGCAAATCCTGGGCCCGACGCTGGGCCTGATCATCGGCGGCGTTGCCGCCGCGCCGCTGGGCGCGATGATGGCGAAACGCTTCTCGCCCAAGGTGATGCTGGTGATGGTCGGCATCGTGCTGATCGCAACAAGCGCCTTCGGGCTGTACAAGTCGCTGACCTGAGCGGGACCGGTTTCGACCGATTTTGGACGTTCACCTACAGCCTTTGTTGCTTCCAGAGCGGACGTAGACCACGGTTTTTGAATCCGCTGTTACGAGTCCAATTCTTCCGTCGAAATCGTGGGGAGAGTTAACTCCCCGCTGATCGTCTGAACCTTCTGCTAGCAGTGACCAGAAGTAACTTGTGCCCCGACCGCTCACGAAGCCGTAGCTACCATCTGTGGACGGACTGAGCAGAAGGGGCGGTTGCACCGTCAAGTGATATCCTTTGTCATGCGCAGCGACATAGGTCATCGAACGGTGCGTCCCGTCGAGAATATATACTCTACTTCCTTCGATACGCAGTGCAGGCGCACCGACCGCCACGTAGCATCCCCATACCGCCCGCTGGTCAATCGGCTCCGGACGCATAAATATACCCGCTAAAAAAGCCAGAGCGGCCAACGGGATGAAAATGATTGCTCCGGCAATGGCTCGATCTTTGAGCGAGGCGCCCATTAAAAAAGATGATGTCATTAAATCGTTTTGTCACGGCCAAGCGCAATAGTCGCGCGAGAACGTCTCACCGTCGATCTGCTGCACTCAATACCAGACAATCCGCTTTCCACCCCAAAGCCGACATTCGTTCCGTGGGTTTGCAAAAGATATAGTCGCCCTATTTACGCCCCGTCCCGCGGTCGGTTGTGAAAGCTTGCGCGCCGCGCCGCGGCGTCGCGGTCGAAGCCGGCGTTGCGCATGATTTCATGGTCCAAGCCTTCGGCCAGCCGCATGCCGTCGGTGTTATAGATCAGCCGCTTGTTCTCGGCATTGCTGTGCCAGCTGTTGGCGAGGATGGTCCGCGCCAGTTCGGCGACTGCGCCCGCCAACTGCCCCGCGGCGACGCACTGGTTGACGAGCCCCATCGCCACCGCCTCGTCGGCGCCATAGGGGCGGCAGGTCAGCATCATTTCCAGCGCCTTGGCGTGACCGACGCGCCGCGGCAGCCGCTGCGACATGCCCCAGCCGGGGACGAGCCCCCATTTGCCGTGCGTATCGGCGAAGCGCGCGCTGTCATCGCAGACGATGAAATCGGCCGACAGCGCCATTTCGAGTCCGCCGGTGAAGCAGTTGCCCTGCACCGCGGCGATCACCGGCTGGCGCAGGCGGGTGAGCAGTTCGAGCGTCTGAACCTCGCGTCGCAGCCAGCCGAGCGCGTCGGCGTGGGGCTTTTCCGACAGGTCGTGCCCCGCGCAGAAATCGGCGCCGGCGCCGCGCAGTATGATCAGGCCGATGTCGGCGTCCTCCTGCAGCGCGAGCAGATGCGCCCGCAGTGCCTTGAACAATTCGCGATTGATCGCATTCTTTTTTTCGGGCCGATTGAGGGTCAGCGTCGCGACGCCGTCGGCGTCCTCGCGCAGCACCAGAGTGTCGGCCGCTGTCTCGTTCGTCATGTCAAAGCCTCCGGTTCGGCCAAGGATTGCCCGATCGCGCGGACGAAGCGGGCGGCGTCGGCGCCGTTGATGACGCGGTGGTCGTAACTCAGCGACAGCGGCATCATCAGGCGCGGTTGAAAGGCGGTGCCGTCCCAAACGGGCTGCATCCGCGACGGCGTGACCGCGAGAATCGCGACCTCGGGCTGGTTGATGATCGGGGTGAAGCCCGTGCCGCCGATCCCGCCGAGCGAGGTGATCGTCATGCACCCCCCCGACATGGCGGTCATCGGCAAGCCCTTGTCGCGTGCCTGCGCGCTGAGCGCCGCAAGCTCGGCGGCGAGCGTCGCGACATCCTTGCTGTCGACATCGCGCAGCACCGGCACCAGCAGGCCGAGCGGGCCATCGACCGCGATCCCGATGTGGAAATATCGCTTGAGGACGAGCGTCTTGCCGTCGTCCGAAAGCGACGCGTTGAAATTGGGAAAGGCCGCCAGCGCGCACGCCAGCGCCTTGGCGAGGAAGATCAGCGGTGAAATCCGGACGTCGGGTCCCAGGGCCTTGCGATGCGCGTCGAGCGCGGTCACGTCGATATCGTCGTGATGCGTGACATGCGGAATCTGGGTCCAGCTCTGGGTCAGGCGGCGCGCCACCACTTTCTGGAAACCGCTCATCGGCACCGTTTCGACGGCGCCGAACGCGGCATGTTGGTCCTCGGGCGAAGTCGGTGTCATTCTTTTCCTCTCGCTGGCATCACGGCGTGACGGGGGCTCCGAATCCATCCGCGACGCGCGGAAGCGGACTCAGGCCTTGCACATATATATCATAATCATATAGACCTTAAAGCAAGAGAGATACGCTGCGATGGCGAGGATTATGACGGAAGAGGAATATGCGGCGCTCGGGCTTCAGGCGCCCCCGGTTCGAATCGATCCCCCCGGTGCGCCGCGTGACGTCGCCGGCCTGATCGAACGCGCGGCGGCGCAATGCCCCGACGACGAGGCACTGGTCGACAGCCAGCGCGCCTATGATTTTCGCACGCTGGCACAGGCGGTCACGGCTGCCGCCGCGCTGTTCGACGCCGCCGGAATCCGCGCCGGCGACCGTGTCGCGGCGTCGCTCGGCAACGAGAATGCGCTCGTCATCGCCTTCTTCGCCGCGATGCGGCTCGGCGCCGTCTGGGTCGGGATCAACCGCATCCTGCCGGCGGACGACAAGCGCTATATTCTGGCACATAGCGGGACGACGCTGCTGCTCGCCGACAGCAGTATCGCGGCGCAGGTCGACGCGCTGCGCCCAGACCTGCCCGAACTTGCCCACGCCTGGATCCTCGATGCCGAGGACCGCGACGGTGGCTGGCACGCCGCGCTGGCCGACGCCGCCCAGGCGACCGCACCGCGGCCGGAGATCGACCCCTTCGCGCCCGCCGCGATCATGTACACCAGCGGCACGACCGGGGTGCCCAAGGGCGTCGTCCACAGCCAGCACAATATGATCACCGTCCCCGCCGCGGGGTTCGCGCACGGGCTGATGTCACCCGAGGCGCGGCGCGGATCGGCGCTGCCGCTGACGATCACCAACGTCATGATCCTCGGCCCGGTATCGGCTTTCCTCGCCTGCCGGCCGTTTCTCTTTGCGCCGTCGATCAAGATCGAACCCCTGATCGCGTGGATCGGCGAACAGCGGATCGGGCAGATCGCCTTCGTCCCGACGATGATCTATGACCTGCTGCAGACCGATCTCGACCTTCCCGACGGCTTCCGCATGTCATCTGGCGGCGCGCCGCTGCCGCAGGCGATCCGCGAATCCTTCTTTCGCCGCCATGGCTATGATGTCTCGACCTCCTATGGCCTGACCGAAGCGCCGACCGTCGTCGCCCAGTCGTTCGACGCCGTCGCGCCCGAGGGAGCGAGCGGGCGCGCACTGCCGCATTTCGAGATCACGATCCGCGATGCCGAGGGCGAACCGCTGCCGACCGGCACGGTGGGCGAGGTGTGTTTCGGACCGGTCCGCACCGGCCCTTGGGCGAATGTCTATACCCCGCCGCTCGGCTATTGGCGCGAGTCCGAAAAGACCGCGGCGCTGCTGCGCGGCGGGGTCGTCCATTCGGGCGATCATGGCAGCCTCGACGCCGACGGCTGGCTGAGCATCGCCGACCGCAGTTCGGAACTGATCCTGCGCGGCGGATCGAACGTCTATCCCGCCGAGGTCGAACGTATCCTCCACACCCATGATGGCGTTGCCGACTGCGCAGTGGTCGGCAAACCCGACCTTAGGATGGGCATGCTGACCGTCGCCTGCATCGTGGCGGCGCGGCCCGATACCGACATGGCGGCGCTGGAGGCCGAACTGGTCGCGCTCTGCCGCGACAAGCTGACCCGCTACAAAGTGCCCGACCAATGGCGCTTTCTCGACCAGTTCCCGCGCAATGCGATGGGCAAGGTGGTGAAACCCAAATTGCGCGAGATCGTCGTCGCCGATTGACGCTGCGCTGCGCCCCGGCGGCGCTCGACAGAAAGGAAATCCGATGCCCCGGCCCACCCAATTTCACAACCGGCTGGACGGCTGGCGCGCGATCGTCACCGGCGCCGGGACGCAAGGGGAGGGGGTCGGCACCGGGAAGGCGATCGCGGCGCTGTTCGCGGCCGAGGGCGCGCGCGTCGCGCTGCTCGACCTCGAGGCCGAGCGCGCGCAGGCGACGCTCGATCTGGTCCGCGACCTTGGCGGCGACGGCATCGTGGTCGCGGGCAATGTCGCCGATCCGGCCGAGGCGACGCGGATGACCGCCGAAAGCCTCGCCTGGCTCGGCGGTCTCGACATTCTGGTGAACAATATCGGGGTCGGCGCCGGCTCGGGACCGCTTCACGAGGTCGCGGTGGCCGATATCGACCGCGTCATGTCGGTCAATCTCGGCACGATCTTCAACATGTGCCGCCACGCGATTCCCGCGCTGCTGGAAGGGCGGGGCAAGGCCATCGTCAATATCTCGTCGGTCGCCGGCATCCGCGCGCATGGCAATGCCGCCTATGGACCCAGCAAGGCGGCGGTGATCCAGCTGACCGCCGAGCTCGCGGTGATGTACGGCCGCGACGGCATCCGCGCCAATTGCGTGGCGCCGGGGCATATCGTCACCCCGATGGTCGAGGCGCATCTTGTGGGCGAGCGCCGCCGGGTGCGCAGCGCGATCGCCCCACTCGGGGTCGAAGGCGATGCCTGGGATATCGCGCAGGCGGCGCTGTTCCTGGCCGGGCCTGAGAGCCGGTTCGTCACCGGCGTCACCCTGCCGGTCGACGGCGGCGTGACGCAGACGGGGCCGCTGGCGGCCTATGAGCGGGTGACCGGGCTGTGAGCGCAGCCTTCGCGTCGGCGCTCGTGCCCTATGCGGGACCGATCGCCGCCGAGACGCTGCTCACCGAGGCCGAACAGCGAACCGGGCTGTCCGACTGGGGCGGCAAGCGCTGGGACGAAGCGCGCTTCCGCCACGATCTCGCAATCTTGTGCGACGCGATCGAAGCCGGGGCGACGCTCACCGCGACCGGGCGCGACCGCACCCACAGCCGGCTGATCACCATGCTCGTCTCGCGGCTCCGTTATCTCGACGCGCGCAAGGCGGCAACCGGCGCCGATGCGCAGCGGATCGTCGCGCCGCTGATCGGATCGGGAATGCCGCGCGCCGGCACGACCTTCCTGCACGGGCTGATGGCGCAGGACCCCGGCAATCGCGGTGTCGCGGCGTGGGAAGCGGCGATCCCGTCGCCGCTCGCCGACGCCGCGGACCGCGAGGCGCTTTATGCGCAAATCCTGGCGTTTCAGGGGATGACGGCGCCCGATGTGACCGCGATCCACCCCTTCGGCGCGGCCTTGCCCGAGGAATGTATCTTCCTGCAGGAAGGCAATCTCGGCAGCCTTTATGGGGTCTACTGGAATGTCCCCGCCTATCAGGCGGCGATCGCCGACAAGATGCCGGGCGCCTTCGCCTGGCAGACGGCGCTGATGCAATATCTGCAGGTCGATCGTCCGCGCCGGCGCTGGGCGCTGAAAGGACCGGGCCACCTCTTCAGCTGGCGCGAACTGCTGATCGCCTTTCCCGATGCGCGTCTCTATGTGAACCACCGCGATCCGGGCAAGGTCATCCCGTCGATCGCCAGCCTCTTTTGCAAGCTGCGCTCGCTTTTTTCTGACGCGGCGGTCGATCCGCTGGCGATCGGCGCGCAGCAGCTCGCCGCCTGGCAGGTCGCGGTCGACGACTATGCCGCCTGGCGCGGCTGCGAGGGAGCCGCCGCGTACGTCAGCGACGTGCTGTTCACCGATCTCGTCACCGACCCGCTCGAAACCGTCGCGCGCGTCTATGACGACCTCGACATTCCGCTCACCACCGCGGCGCGCGGCGCGATGGCCCGGCATCTCGAGACCGATAACCATGGTTCGGCGCCGAGCCGCCAATATGGGTTGGCCGATTACGGCCTCGACGAAGCGGCGATCGAAAGCGCCTTCGCGCCCTATATCGAACGCTTCTCCATCCAGCGGGAGAGACGGCAATGACCAATCCCATCGCCAATCCGGGCCAGTTCGCGGCCGAAGCCGATGTGCGGGCGATGCTGGGCGATCCGCGGATCGCCGCGACGCTGGCGCAGATCGAGGCGCTGTTCGGGCGCGGCTATGGCGACCGCATCCCCGCCGAAGCGCGGCCGTTGCTCGGGGATTTCGCCAAGGAATATCTGAACAATTGGCTGTTCAAGGCGGCGGCATCGGACGCCCAGCATCCGCGGTTCGTGCGCGACTTCATGCCGGCCTATTCGTGGCACGGCCATGATGTGCCCGGCGCGCGCACCGGCGGCGACAATCCCGACAATTGTTATCGGCTCGCGGGGATCGAACATGGCACGCGCTACCGGGTGACCGGCCGCATCCTCGACCGCAAGGCGGCCAATATATCGTTCACGCTGACCGCCAATTACGGCACGTCGCAGACGGTGCAGACGGTCGAAGACCATGACATGCACTTCGATGCCGACGGACGTTTCGAATTGCTGATCGACGATGGCGCGGGCGAGGGGAGGGGCAATCACCTGGCCACCCGCCCCGGCGTCAAATTCCTGTTCGTCCGCGATTCGATGATGGACTGGGCGCACGAGACGCCGCTCGACCTCGCGATCGAGCGATTGGGCGACGCGCGGGCAGATCCGATTTCGATCGATGACATGGTCACGCGCGCGACCGCGAACGCGCTGAACGACCTCTATCTCTATTTTTGGTTCCAGAATGTGTGGAGCGGCCTGACGCCCAACAGCATCACCCCGGCGCAGACGTTTCGCGGTGCCGGTGGCGGGCTGGTGACGCAGGGCATTTCGAACGGCAGCTATAAGCTCGGTCCCGACGACGCCGCGATCCTCGAATATGATCCGGCGGGGGCATCCTATGCCGCGGTGCAATTGACCGAATGGCTTTATCGCTCGCGCGACTATCACCGCATCCAGTCGAGCCTGACCGCCGCGCAGTCGGCGGTCGATGGCGACGGGCGGATTCGCCTCGTCATCGCGCGGCGCGACCCCGGGGTCCACAACTGGCTCGATACCGGCGGCCAGTCGCAGGTCTTCTCGATCCTCCGGTGGCAGCATATGCCCGCCGACGGTCCGCCGCTCTTTTCCAGCCTGCACAGGACGACGATCGACCGGTTGAAGGGCGACCTGCCCGCCGACACATGCTGGGTCGATCAGGGCGAGCGCGCCGCCCAGCTTGCGGCGCGGCTTGCCGCCTATGGCCGCCGGATCGGCTGAGGCTATGACCGGCAAGCCCGCGGCCCTGCTCGCGCTCGCCGCGGGTGCGGATGATGACGGCATGTTCCTCGCCCAGGTTCCCGAACCCCTGTGCGTCGGACCGCCCGCGCATCAGTTCCTGTTCGGTGGCATAGCGCTCGCGGCCGCCATCGAGGCGATGGAGCGGCGAACGGGGCGGCCCGCGCTCTTCGCCTCGGCGCAGTTCCTGACCTGGGCGCGGCCGGGCGATACACTTTCTTTCGATGCCGAAATCGTCGCCGACGGGCGCGTGGTGCGCCAGTGCCGGGTGACGGGACGATGCGGTCAGCCCGCCTTTCTTCACGTCCAGGGCGCATGCGGCGGACAGGATGCCGCGATCGCGCATCGCGACGCAGCGATGCCCGTCGTACCGCCGCCGGACGCGTGTCCGGGCCGGTCGATGGCGCGGCGCTTGTCGACAAACCTCAACGCCTTGCTCGAATTCCGGCTGGCGAGCGGCGCCATCCCCGATCGGGCCGATTGGAGCGGCCCCGGCGGCGTCGACCTCGCCTGCTGGATTCGCGCGCGCTGCGGCGCGCCGCTCGACCGCAGATTGCTGGCGGTCGTGGCCGACTGTGCCTTTCTGGCCCTCGATGACGCGCTCGGACCGACGACGAGAGGCAGCAGCCTCGACAATGCCATCCGCTTCGTCGCGCCGCCGGTCGGCGAATGGGTGCTCGCGGCGATGCATGTCGACGGGGGTGAAAACGGCATCGCGCATGTCGCGACACGGCTCTTTTCCGAGGACGGCGTCCTGCTTGCGGTCGCCGGGCAGACGATGCGGCTGCGCGGCTGACCCGCCAAAGCGAGAAGGCTTGCCAAAGCACAAAACAGTATACTAAATAAGCTTTCGATGGATTCGACCGAGAGAGGAACGTGCATGACCGAAGTCCCCACCAGCCACCTGCCGCTGCGGATCGAGGACATCACCGCTCAATGGCTCACGTCGATCCTGGCCGAGCGCTTCCCCGGCACGATCGTGACCGAGGCCCATATCGGCACGGTCATCGCGGGCACCGCGACCAAGGTCCGCCTGCTGCTGTCCTACAATGCCGCCGGACACGCCCACCGCCTGCCGCCGACGATGTGGCTGAAGGGCGGTTTCATCCGCCACGCCTATACCTTCGACGATTCCTTCGTTAACGAGGCGAAATTCTTCGCGAGCTGGGCTCCGGAGATGAATATCCACATCCCGCGCGCCTATTGGTCGGGCTGGCACGACGATGTGCAGGGGCTGGTGCTGATGGAGGATCTGTCGGCGCGCAACGTCAGCTTCGGCGACGCGCGGCGGCCGATCACGATCGACCAGCAGGCGCAGACGCTCGAACTGCTGGCGCGGATGCACGCGCGCTGGTGGCAGTCGCCCGAGCTCAAGACGTTGCGCAACTTCTCGACCGTCTGGCAGGCGGCCGACCGGGTGGTGATGATGATGCTCGAGCCCGAATATTTCGACGCGTGCATGAACCACCGCCGCTGCGCCGCCTATGTCGGACCCTATCGCGACCGCGACCGGATCAAGGCGGGGCTGCGGATGCAGTGGAAGCGGTCGGTGGAAATCCCGCAATGCTTCTCGCACGGCGACGCGCATCTCGGGAACATGTTCTTCGAAACCGACGGCCGGCCGGGATTTCTCGACTGGCAGGCGTGGCAGGAGGGGCCGTATATGCACGATGTCGCCTATTCGATCATCGGCAATCTGACGGTCGCGGACCGCCGGTCGGCGGAAAAGGACTTGCTCGCCGGCTATCTCGAAGCGCTGAAAACGCACGGCGTGGTGACGCCGCCGAGCCGCGCGGACGCGTGGGAGGCCTATCGCCGCCATGCGATGCACGGTTTCATGTGGCCGTTCACGCCGCTGGAAATGCAGCCGATCGAAATCGTCACGGCGGAGGGCGATTGTTTCGGCGCCGCCGTCGCCGATCTCGACACCTTCGGCGCGCTCGGCGTCTGACGCCGATGGACGAGGCAGCGGTCCGGTTGCTCGACATTGCGGGATCGCGCAACCTGCGCGATCTTGGCGGCTATCGCGCCGCCGACGGCCGCACCGTGCGCCGCGGCATGCTGCTGCGCGGCGGGCATCCGGCGGGGCTGACCGAAAAGGGGATCGCGCAGGTCGCGGCGCTGGGGCTGGGGGCGATCATCGACCTGCGCACGACCGAGGAACGCGCCGGCCATCCCTGGCCGGCCGAACTGGTCGGCGGCCTGCGCTACTGGACGCGCGATTATGATCTCAGCCGGGGCGATCTCGTCGCGATGCTGCGCGATCCCGCGACCGGACCCGAAGACATGAGGGCCCGGATGCTGCAAAGCTATCGCCTGATCGCCGACGAACAGCGCGGCGGCATCGGGGCGATGTTCGACCTGTTGCGCGACCAGCGGACCCCGCTGCTGATCAATTGCACCGCCGGCAAGGACCGCACGGGCGTGGCTTGCGCCATCCTGCTTACCGCGCTCGGTGTGCCGATCGAGAGCGCGCGTGCCGACTATGCGCTGACCGAGACGTTTCAGGACCCCGGCAGCCCCTTGTTCCATGTCGACCCCGATGGTCCCTTCGCTTATCTGCTCGCGGTCGATCCGGAGGTATGGCGGACGATGATGCGTTCGGCCCCCGACTATATCGACGCGACCTTCGCCGCGCTCGCCGAGAAATACGGGTCGCCCGAGGCCTATCTGCGCGCCGAACATGGTCTGGACGAAGCGGCGTTGGCCGCGCTCAGGGATCGGTTGCTCGAACCCTGAGGCGGGCGTCGTCGATCAGCCGCCGTGCCCGATCGCGCGGCACAGGAGGTCGACCTGCCGGCGCGTCATCGTGCGCAGATCGTCGACATCCGCCGCGACGGCGCCCAGCCCCCGCACCGAAAAGACCAGCCCGCGCGCCAGTTCGGCGATGTCGGCGGGCGGCATTTCCGCTGCGCTCCCGGCGATCAGGCGCGCGATCAGCGCCTCCAACTCGGCATAGACGCGGCGCACCACCGGAATCGAAAGATCGTCCATGTCGCGGGCGTCGGGCGTCGTGCGCTGCAGGTCGAAGACCTGAACCAGCCACAGGTCGCAGGCGGTGAAGAGGCGATCGCTCAGCGTGGCGGCGTCGCCCAGCCGCTCATGGATCTCGGCCAGTCGCAGCCGGTTGAGGTGGACGACGGCCGCCTCGAAAACCTCTTCCTTGCCCGGAAACAGCAGATAGAGCGCGGGGCGCGACATGTCGGCGGCGCGGGCGATGTCGCCCATCGTCGTCCGCGCGAAACCGTGCCGCATGAACAGTTCGGCGGCGGCGACCACCGTCCGATCGATCTTTGCCTCCGATGCCATCCTGCCCCCTTTTTTCGGCCCTAGGGGCCTGGGCTAGAGTCAATGTGACACTAACGCAATGACGCTTTTCGTCAAAATGTCATCGCGGTGATGGCGGTTGCTCCGATGGCGAATGCGCCGGCTATTCGCCCGTGAAGACGGGTTTCTCGCCGGAGGCAAAGACCTTGACCGCGGCCAGATTGTCCCTGGTTCTGGCCGTGCGCCCGACCGCCTTCGCTTCGCCTTCGAAGCTGCTGTGGATGTCCTGTCGCAGGCCTTCGCCGATCAGCGTCTTGATCTCGCCGAGCGCGATGGTGGCGTCATTGGCGAACCCTCGCGCGATTTCGAGCGCGCGGGCGCGGAGCTGCGCGGTCTCGACGGTTTCCGCGACCAGCCCCCATTCGCGGGCGGTGGCGGCATCGACCCGTTCGGCGTTCATCAGCATGCGCTTCGCGCGCGGCACGCCGATCGCGCGCGGCAACAGCCAGGTGAGGCCCGAATCGGGCGCGGACGCCAGATTCTTGAACGGCGTCTGGACCCAGGCATCGTCGGCCATCACGACATAATCGGCGGCCATCGCCAATCCCAGACCGATCCCGATCGCCAGCCCGTTGACCCCGGCAATGAGCGGGATCGGCAGCGCGTGCAGCCGGCGCAGCATCGGATGATAGAGCGTTTCGGCGCCGCCGAGCGGGGTGATCATGGCTTTACCCTCGGCGAGCGCCTTGCGGTTGACCATCAGGTTGTAACCGGCGCAAAAGGCGCGGCCCTCGCCCGTCAGCAGGACGGCGCGGCAGCGCCGCCGCGGCTTGGCGATTTCGGCCAGCGCGGCCGCCAGCGACTGCGCCATGTCGTCGCCCATCGCGTTCAGGCGATCGGGATCGTTGAGCGTGACGATCGCGAGAGGTCCTTCGAACGACAGCCGGACAAAGGCGTAGTCGATCGTCTCATTTGCTTGCGCCGCGGTCATGCGACGAGTCCCGCCTGCTGGTTCGCCTTGCGCCAGAATTCCCCGCCGACGATCCCGTCGATCTCGAGCTCCGCGACCTCGGACACGCGAACGAACAGCATATAGATGCCGATCACATGGATCAGTTCGACGATCTGGCGCGGCGAATAAAAGGCCGCGACGGCGGCGAAGACGAAATCGTCGACGCGCACCGTCTTCACCACCTGGCGCGTGAAGGCGAGCAGTGCTTTCTCGCGATCGTCGAATATTGGGTCGCCAAAGCGGTCGTCGGCGATCGCCGCGACCTTGGCGTCGGCGATGCCCATCGCCTTCGATACCTCGAGATGCTGTGCCCATTCATAGGCGCCGCGGTCGAGGTGGAGGACCGCGAGCACACAAATCTGGCGCTCGAGCGGCGGCACCTCGATGCCCGTCATCATCCCCTGAACGGCGAGCCCGATTCCGGGCTGGATCGTCACGGCATGGGCTAGCACGCGGCTGAGGTTCAACTTGCCGCCGGGTTTGTTGTCATAGGTATCGCGCTGCTGCGGCGTCAGGTCGTCGACCGCGACCGGGGGAATGCGGTTCATCCTCTATCTCCTCTTCCGGGAAAAAGGTTGGCTGGGATCGATGGCGGATGCAAGTATCAAATAACTTAGGTATATGATTATTCGTCGGAGGCGTCGGGGCCGCCGGCGCTGTCGCCGCACCGGATTTGCGCGAAGTGTGTTGACTCGCTAATCAGGTTCATTAATATAATCATATATACAACTAAGACGGCAGAAAGCCGCTTTGCGGAGAGGGAAAGGGTCGTTCGGCGCGATTTCATACCGGATAAAGGGACGGGGTAGCCGGACGGGTGGCCCCATTTGCCGGGCGCACGCGTCATCGGGGCCGCGGCGAGCGGCGCGGTGTCAGAAATATCACAAAAAATCAGGATAGTGGGAGGAAGACGATGAGGAATTTCAAGCAGTCGCTGTTGTCGGGGGTCATGTTGGGCGCCACGGTGCTGGCATCCGCGCCGGCGTTCGCACAGGCCGAAACCGATCGTTCCGCGAACGACAGCGTCGGTATCGAGGATATCGTCGTCACCGCGCGAAAGACCTCGGAAAGCCTGCAATCGACCCCGGTTGCGGTCACCGTCCCGACCGGCGACACGCTCGACAAGGCGCAGGTCAACGGCATCGAATCGCTGCCGAACCTGGTGCCCGGCATCGTCGTGCAGCCGTCGACCGGCCAGCCGGCCTCGGCCTTCATCGGCATCCGCGGTCAGTCGTCCTCGGACGCGCTGCTCGCGCTCGACCAGGCGGTCGGCCAATATTTCGACGGCGTCTATATCGCCCGTTCGTCGGGCGCGCTGTTCAACTTCGTCGATGTCGAGCGGGTCGAAGTGCTGCGCGGTGCGCAGGGGACCTTGTTCGGTCGCAACACCACCGGCGGCGCGGTCAGCATCATTTCGAACAAGCCCACCGGCGATTTCGGCGGCAGTGTGCGCGTGCGCTATGGCAATTACGACACCTGGGAAACCACTGGCGTCCTGAACCTGCCGATCCAGGGCGACGAGATCGCGGTGCGGCTGGTCGGCCAGCATGTCCAGAGCGACGGCTATGGCCGCAACCTCAGCTTCGACACGCCGCTCGGCGGCGACAATGTAGACTTTCTGCGCGGCACCCTGCTGATCGCGCCCGAAGGCACCGGGCTGACGGTGACCGTGGTCGGCGACTATACCAACCGCAACGGCCAGGGCCAGATCACCGGCCTCAAGAGCTACAACCGCAACCCGACGACCGGCGCGAACCAGAACGGCACGGCGCAGGCGGTTCTCGCCGCCTGCTCGGGCGCCACCCCGAACCCGCTTTGCCCGGTCAAGGGACCGGTCGCCGGCGATTCCTATGGAAATTATGCGGTCAGCGTTCAGGGCAAGGACAATTTCTACGACGTCGCGCTCAGCATGATCCCGTTCAGCAAGGCCACATCCTGGGGCGTCGGGGTGACCACCGAATATGAGATCAGCAGCTCGACCGCGCTGAAATCGATTACCGCGTGGCGCGGGGTCGACACCGAATCGCTCTCCGACAATGACGGGACGCCCTATGTGCTGACCGGCGGGCTGCGCCCCGGCGACGGCAACATCATCGACCAGTCGCAATTCTCGCAGGAACTGCAGCTGTCGACGCAGGCGTTCGACGATCGCCTGCAACTGATCCTCGGCGCCTTCTATTTCACCGAGCGGGGCACCGACCTGTCGAAAAGCTTCTCGGCCTTCCCGCTGGGGACGCGCCGTCTGGGCTATAACGACGGCGACATCGCCAACAAAAGCTACGCCGGTTTCGGCCAGTTCAACTTCAACATCACCCCCGAACTGCGCTTCACCGGCGGGTTGCGCTACACCGAGGACAAGCGATCGATCCTGAGCCGCAACCGCCAGGAGAATACCGATCCCGTCACCGGTATCCCCAACGGCACCTTCGTGTGCAGCCTCATCGTCGATCCCGGCGCGCCGTGCGAGAAGTTCACCAAGGCGACCTTCGACTATTGGTCCTACACCGCCGGTTTCGACTGGCGCCCCAACGACAATGTGTTCCTCTACCTCAAGACCAGCAAGGCCAGCCGGGCCGGCGGGTTCAACCCGCGCGCGACCGGGACGACGCCGCTGGTGTTCAATCCCGAAACGGTCGTCGACTATGAATTCGGCTTCAAGCTCGACCTGCTCGACCGCCGCTTGCGGTTGAACACAGCGATCTTCCAGACCAATTATGACGACATCCAGCGGACGGTTCCGGCGATCGTCAACGGCGTGCTCTCGAACTCGATCGTCAATGCGGCGACGGCGCGGATCCGCGGTATCGAGACCGAATTGACCGTGCAGCCGGTCGACGACCTGCAACTCGGCGTGTCCGCGACCTTCCTCGATCCGAAGTTCAAGGATTTCACGATCCCGCTGTCGCTGACGGTGTTTCAGGACGTCACCGACACGCCCTATTCCTTCGCGCCGAAGAGCTCCTATTCGGTCTATGCCGACTACACCGTGCCGATGAGCGCGGGCGAGTTGAACCTGCGCGCCGACTACAGCTGGCGCAGCAAGCAATATACGACCGGCCCGCTGATCGGCCCCGGCTATCAGGAGCAGTTCAAGGACACGGCCAAAATCCCGGCCTATGGCCTGCTGAACGGCCAGATCGCGTACCGGTTCGAGAATCCGAAGCTTGAAGTGGCGATCTATGGCCAGAACCTCACGCAGAAGAAATATTTCGCGCGCCTGCTCGCGATCGAGAACAGCCTCGGCGTCACCGGCTATTCGCCCGGCATGCCGCGCACCTATGGCGTGCGGCTGACCTACAAGTTCGGCGGAGAATGATCGCGGACGAAGGGTAATGGCGTCGATGGCGCATCCCCTCATAAGCCGGGAGGCAGCGGTTCGTCCGCTGCCTCCCGCGCCGTTGCCGGGATGAGCGGTGAAAGGATCGACCTTGGCGGCCGGGTGGCGATCGTCACCGGTGCCGGCGGGGGGCTTGGCCGGGCCTATGCCCGTGCGCTGGCCGAACGCGGCGCGGCGGTCGTCGTCAACGACCTGGGCGGCGACACCCGCGGTGAAAACCCGGCTGCCGCGCTTGCCGAAGATGTCGCGGCCGATATCCGGGCACGGGGCGGACGCGCCGTCGCCAATGCCGACACCGTCGCGACCCAGGCCGGCGGCGCGGCGATCACCCAGGCGGCGCTCGATCATTTCGGCCGGATCGACATCGTCATCAACAATGCCGGAAACCAGCGCAACGCGCTGTTCGAAGACCTGACCGAAGAGGATATCGAGGCGGTGCTCGCCGTCCATCTGAAAGGCAGTTTCTACGTCACCCAGCCGGCCTACCGGCTGATGAAGCGGCAGGGCTTTGGCCGGATCATCTTCACCTCGTCGCAATCGGGCGTGTTCGGCAATCCCTATCGCGCCAATTATGGCGCCGCAAAGGCTGGCGTGATCGGCCTGATGCGGGTGCTCGTGCAGGAAGCGCCGCCGGCGATCCGCATCAACTGCGTCATGCCCAACGCCAGCGGCAGCCGCATGGGAGCGCCGGGCGAAGAGCGCGTCGACAAGGATTTCATCGCCGCGATCCTCGCGCGCGGCAACGCCTATGCCGATCGAAGCGCGCCCGACCATGTTGCGGCGCTGGTCACATGGCTGGCGAGCGACGCGTGCGATGTGACCGGCCAGACCTATTCGGTGCTGCGCGGCCATTATGCGCGGGTGTTCAGCGGGCGCGGGGAGGGGTGGGCCGGCGCCCGCGCCGATTGCGCCAGCGCCGACGATATCGCCGCCCATGCCGCCGCGATCGCCGACACGGCGACCTGGCACGAGCCGCAAAACGGCCTCGACGAAGGCGATATCGTCCGCGCCGCCCTCGACCGGCTTTATGGTGAAATGGAGAAAATTTGATGGCGTCGCGCCACTCGGGGTCGTTCCGCAGCCTGGGCATATTGTTCGCCGCGACGATGGCGATCGCGATTGTCGGCGTACATTTTCATGTGGTCGGCGCGATGGTCAAGCCGCTTGGCGACGCCTATGGCTGGAGCCGCGGCGACATCGCCTTTGCGCTGACGATTTCCAGCGTCGTTCACCCGTTCACCAACATCTTTCTCGGCATGCTCGTCGACCGCTACAGCTCGCGCAGCATCGCCTTGCCGGGCATCGCCGGCTGGGCGGTCGGCACGGCGCTGCTCGGGTTCGTGGGCGGGCCGATCTGGACCTGGTACGCGGGCTATGTCCTGTTCAGCCTGCTCGGTTTTGCCGCGAGTTCGATCGTCTTCACCAAGCTGATCGTCGAGAATTTCACCAAAAGGCGCGGGCTGGCGCTGGCAACCTCGCTGGCGGGGGCCGGCATCCTCGTCAGCATCATCCCGACGATCGTTCTTGCGCTCGAACGCCATTTCGGAATTGCCGGCGTCTATCCGGCGATTGCAGCCTGTGCCTTCGTCCTGATGTTCATCCCCTGCTGGCTGTTCCTGCCGCGCAGCCGATCGGCGGAGATGCCGCCGATGTCGGCCGCACCGTCGAGGCCAAAGGCCGACTGGCGCGAAGTCGTCGGCTCGACGATCCTCTGGCGCCTGCTCTTCGCCTTCCTCTTCGTCGCCTCCTGTGTCGGCACGTTCATTGTCCATCTTCAGCCGATGCTGGCCGACGCCGGACTCAGCCGCGACGAGGCGGCGACAGTGGCGCTGTTCATCGGTCCGGCGATGATCGCCGGGCGCCTCGGCACCGGCCTGTTGTTCGATATCCTGCCGACGCGGCTGGTGGCGGCCTGCGCGTTCAGCCTGCCGGCCTTTGCCTGTCTGTGGCTGCTCGCCATTCCGCTCGACTATGGCAGCGCGGTCGCGCTCGCGCTGTTGATCGGCGTCGCGATGGGCAGCGAGGTCGATGTCGTTGCCTATATGTCGAGCCGCTATTTCGGCCTGCGCCGCTATGGCCTCGTCTTTGCGATCCTGATCAGCACCTATGGCTTCGCGGTCGGCACATCGTCCTGGGGCGCCGGCAAGGTGTTCGATGCGGCGGGAAGTTATGACGGCGTGCTGATCGCGCTCATCGCGGGCGTGGCGCTTGCCGTGGCGCTGGTGGTATCGCTGGGCCGCCCGCCGGAACTCGAACGCGAAACATCGTAGACGCGGCGATGCGGCGGCCGGAGAATCCGAGGGCCGGTGGCGAAGCTGCGATATTTGCGGGGGTTTCGCCCGTCATCGGGGACGATAATCCGCCGTTTCGGTGGAATATTCATATCAATTCACCGAATTATATATACGATATTGACATGGCATCGGCGGGCGCTAGGCTTCCCGGAAGCTCCGAAACAGGAGACTCAATGAGGATGGGCCGCAGAGCCCGCAACGGGAGGGGTCAACCCCATGCAAAACTGGAAATCGATTCTGTTCGCCGGCACCGCCAGCGTGATGCTTGTCCAGCCGGCCTTCGCCTATCAGGGTGAGGCTCCCGCGGCGGCGGAAGCGACCGACAATATCGGGCTGAACGACATCGTCGTCACCGCACGCCGGCAGGAAGAGCGTCTTCAGGATGTCCCGGTCGCCGTGACCGTGCTGACGCCCGAAACGCTGGAGGCCAAGGGGACGTTCAATCCCGTCGATCTTGTCCAGGTTACGCCGGGCCTGAACGTCACCGCATCGGTATCCGACCGCAACAACCTGACCTACACGATCCGCGGCCAGGGCTTCTCGTTCGGCACCGTGTTCCCGGCGGTCATCACCTATTTCAACGAAGTCCCCATCGCCCGCCTGACCCAGGGGCAGTTTTTCGACCTTCAGAACGTCCAGGTGCTGCGCGGACCGCAGGGCGTCAACTTCGGGCGCGTCACCGATGGCGGCAACGTCATGGTCACGCCGCAGACGCCGAAGGAGGATTTTGGCGGATATCTGACCGGAAAGCTCGGCAGCTATGGTCTGCGCACCTTCAACGGCGCGATCAACGTGCCGATCGTCGAGGACAAGGTGCTGGCGCGTGTCGCGTTCGAAACCGCGCGCCGGTCCGGGTTCACGACCAATGTCGCGAACGGCCAGAAGCTCGACGATGTCAAATATGAATCCTTCCGCGGCGGCCTGACCCTGCGTCCGGTCGAGGGATTGGAAAACACCACGATCGTGTCGTACCAGCGCACCCACGACAATGGCACGGCGGTGGTTTTCGCGGGGTTCAATCCGGCGGCGTCGGGTCTCGCCCCCGCGATCGGGCAATTCTCCTTCCTGTTCTCGGGCGCCTATGGGATCGACCCCAACGGCAGCGTCGTGCCGTTCCGCGCCGGCCTCACGCCGCTGAGCGCGCCGGCCTATATCGCCTCGCTGCAATCGCAGCTCGCGGCGCAGAACGCGCGCGGCATCCGGCAGATTTCGCAGGTCGACCCGACCTATAGCGAGCGCAAGAACCTCTACATCGTCAACACCACGACCGCCGATCTGTCCGACAATATCCAGATCAAGAATGTCTTTGGCTATGTCCGCGAACGCGAGGACGAGGCATCGAACTTCGCGGCGAGCAACGGCGCGGCGGTGCTGACCTGTCATTCGGCCTGTCCCGGCGGCCTGCTGTTCACCAACCAGGAACAGTATAGCGAGGAACTGAGGATTTCGGGACAGGCCTTCGACAATCGCCTGAACTTCTCGCTCGGCGCCTATTTCGACGAGCAGCGACCGGCCGGCCCGGCGGAAAATGCGACGATCAACGTCGCGATCCTGAACCGCGTGGGCGTCAACAACATCACGACCAAGTCGCGCGCGGTCTATGGGTCGCTGGAATATGACATCACCGACAATTTCAGCGTCAACGGCGGCCTCCGCTACACGCGCGACACGATCCACTCGGAACAGAACACCTATCTCAGCCCGATGGACGGCGGGCAGGCGGCGCTGTTCAATTTCCTGACCGGCCCCTTTGGCGGCAACCTCCCCCCCGCCATCGCGAACCAGGTGGTCGCCGCGACCTTCGCGCCGATCCCGCACGGCCAGTGCGTCAGCTATGGCGCCGGCTCTGTGCTCTACGCCAGCGGTCCGGGCAACTGCATCGTGCGCGACGGCAAGTTCAACGCGACGACCTGGTCGGCGGGCGCGACCTACAAGACCGATGGCGGCCAGATGTTCTATGGCAAGGTCAGCAAGGGCTATCGTCCCGGCGGCGTGAACGGGACCGCCCCTCCGGGCGTCGATCCCGCCTATCAGCCCGAGACGGACATCTCGTTCGAAGTCGGCGTCAAAGCGGATTTCCGCTTCAACGACGTGTTCCTGCGGACCAATCTTGCGGCCTATACCGACCGGTACAAGGACATTCAGAAGAACGTCGTGCTTCCCGGTCCGGTACCCGTGTCGTCGGTCCAGAATGTCAATGACGCGCGGATCAAGGGCATCGAAGCGGAAGTCACGCTGATCCCCGTCCAGGGGCTGACCCTCGGCGGCACCTTTGCCTATACCGACGCGAAATTCGACAAGCTGGCACCGATCGTCGTCGGCAATCCCTGCGATCCGACGCAAACGACGACGGTCGGCTTCTGTTCGGACAACCGCTTCAACTCGGTGCCGAAGACGCAATATTCGCTGACGCTCGATTATACGCTGCCGCTCGATGACAAGCTCGGGCAGGTCAGCTTCGGCGCTGTCCTCTATCATCAGTCGAGCGTGTCCTATTCGGACACGAGCGTGTTGAACCCGCAATCGATCGAAAAACCGTTCACGACCCTCGACCTCAACCTGAACTGGAAGAATGTCGGTGGCCAGCCGATCGACCTCGGGCTGTTCGTCACCAATGTGACCAAGGAAGTTTATCGCATCGGCACGAACAATCTGATGCAGAATTCGTCGCTCGGCATCCTCGGCAACATCTATGCCGCGCCGCGGATGTGGGGCCTGTCGATGAAATACCGGTTCGGCGCCGACGCCGATTGACCGGCGCGGCGCCGCCGTCATGCGGCGCCCGAGGCCATGGGACAGGATTGCGGCCAGGCGGCTTTGCCGTCTGGCCGCCGTGGTTTCGACGGCCGATGCGTCCAATCCTTCTGGTCCCGAAAAAAAGGCGCTGTGATGATCCGGCCTTCTCCCTCGATGCTTTTCCTGACAGCTTGCGCGCTCCTCTGTGTTCCCGCGATGGCCGGCGCGCAGGCGGCCGCCGATCTGCTGGCGTGGCCGCAATCGCCCGTTGCCGCCAAACAGGCGCCCAATATCCTGGTGATCCTGACCGACGATGTGGGGTTCGCGGCGTCGTCGACCTTTGGCGGGCCGATCCCGACCCCGACCCTCGACCGCCTCGCGGCGCGCGGTTTGCGCTTCAATCGCTTTCACACCTCGGCGATCTGTTCGGCGAGCCGCGCCGCCTTGCTGACCGGTCGCAACCCATCGCGGGTCGGCATGAGCGGCGTCACCAACAGCGCCAGCTCGCACCCCGCCTATACCAGCATCCTGCCGCACAGCGCCGCGACGATCGCGCGTCTGCTCCGCGACAATGGCTATAGCACCGCGATGATCGGCAAGGCCCATATCACGCCGAAATGGGAAACGGGTCCCAACGGGCCGTTCGACCGCTGGCCGACGGGCCTTGGGTTCGAATATTTCTATGGTTTCCTCGACGGCGACACCGACCAGTTCGCGCCGCAACTTTACCGCGGCACCGAAGCGATCGAGCCGCCCGCCGACGACCCCGGCTATGTTCTCGACAAGGATCTGGCCGACCGGGGCGTGCACTGGCTGCGCGAACAGAATGCGGTGCAGCCCGGCAAGCCCTTCTTCCTTTATTATGCCCCGGGCACCGCCCATTCGCCGCATCAGGCGCCGAGCGACTGGATCGACCGCTTTCGCGGCCAGTTCGACATGGGCTGGGACGCGTTGCGCGCGCAGATTCTGGAGCGGCAAATCGCCATGGGCACCGTCCCGGCGGGTACCCGCCTGACCCCGCGCCCCAGGGAGATCGCGGCGTGGGATACGCTGACCCCGGAAAAGCGGCGCCTCTATGCGCGAATGATGGAGGCCTATGCCGGGGCGCTTGGCTATGCCGACAACCAGATCGGCCGCATCCTCGACGAGATCGAACGCAGCGGGGAACTCGACAACACGCTGGTCATCTTCGTTCAGGGTGACAATGGATCGAGCGCCGAGGGCGGCGAGAACGGCCTGTTCAACGAACTGGCCGGGCTGAACGAGCAGGGTGCGGAGGACTTTCCGGTCGCGCTGGCGAATATCGACCGGCTCGGCGGTCCGATGACCTATGGCCATTTCCCGGTCGGTTGGGCGCATGCGATGTCGACGCCCTTTCCCTATTTCAAACGCGTCGCCTCGCATCTCGGAGCGACGCGCAACGCGATGGTTCTGTCCTGGCCGCGCGGCGCACCCGACGCGCATGGCGAGGTGCGGACGCAATTCCACCATCTCGTCGATATCGTCCCGACAATTCTCGAGGCCGCCCAAATCAAGGCGCCGGCAAGGGTCGACGGCGTGAACCAGCTGGCGTTCGATGGCGTCAGCATGCTTTACGCCGCGCGCGATGCGGGGGCGCCGTCGGCGCGCAAGATCCAGTTTTTCGAACTGTCCAGCGACGCCGCCATTTATGCCGACGGCTGGCTTGCCAACACCACGCCGGTTGCGATGCCGTGGCAGTTCACGGGCATCAAGACGGCGCCCTTTGGCGAGCGAACGTGGGAATTATACGACCTCGCTTCCGATTTCAGCCAGTCGAAGAACCTCGCCGGGCAAAACCCCGCAAAGCTGGCGGCGATGCAAAGGCTGTTCTTCCGCGAGGCGAAGCGGAACAATGCGCTGCCCATTGCGCGGTCGCCGCGCGGCCTGCCCGCACCCGACCTCAACAAGGGCCGGACCAGCTTTTCCTACCCGGCCGGCGTGAAACGTATTCCGAACGCGATCGCGCCCGACATTCGCAACCGGTCCTTTTCGTTGGTCGCGACGGTCGATGTCGCGGCGGGTGGGGGCGATGGCATGCTGGTAACGCAGGGCGGGCGGTTCGGGGGTTACGCCCTGTTCGTCCGCGATGGCGTGCCGCGCTTTGTCTATAACAAGCTGGGGATCGAGCGAACGGCGCTGGACTGGGACCGTCCGCTTGCCGCCGGTCGGCACCAGATCCGGCTCGATTTCGACTATGATGGCGGCGGCATCGGCAAGGGCGGCGTCGCGCGCCTGTCGGTCGATGGTGCCCCGTCGCGGTCGGTCCGCATCGCGTCGACGATGCGCCTCCTGCTGCCCTTGTCGGAAACCTTCGATGTCGGGGTCGATACCGGCACGCCGGTTACCGAGGATTACCGCGTCCCGTTCCGTTTCGACGCGGGGCTTCGGGATGTGACCGTCCTGCTCCGCTGACGGCGGAACGGTTCAGCCTTTGGCGGTGTCCGCGTCGCGCGCTTTCTTGATCGCGCGCAGCATCTCGATGAAGGCGTCGGTCTCGCGCCGGAGATAGGCGTTGGTGTCGGGTTCGAGCGCGTTTTTCTGGAACAATTCGCGCGTCAGCCGCATCTGAAGGCGCGGCGCGGCGGCGAGCGTTTCGCCGACCTTGATGGCTTCGTCCAGAAGCTGTTCGTCGGGAACGACGCGCGTGATCAGGCCGATATCCTTCGCCTCCTGCGCGGTCAGTTTTTGCGAGGTCAGGCAGATGTCGAGCGCGCGGCCATAACCGACCAGCCGCGGCAACAGCGCCGTACAGCCGAGTTCGGGCATGTAGCCGAGCGAGAGGAAAGGAAAGCTCCAGGTCGAACTTTCGCCGCCGATGCGGATGTCCATCGGCAGCAACTGGGTGACGCCCAGCCCGATCGCCGCGCCATGCACCGCGCCGATCATCGGCTTCGAGCGCGCGAGCAGGTGGATCCAGCCGGTGTCCTGCATCATGCAGATCTGCGCGATGTTGAGCTTCTTGCCGGTGTCGGGATCGACCTCGGGCCCCGCCTTGAAATCGGTCCCCGCGCAGAAGATCGGCCCTTCGTGGGTCAGGACGATCGCACCGATCGCATCGTCGGCGTTGGCGGTCTCTATCGCGCGCTCGGTTTCGCGATAGAGCGGCGGGCTCCACGCGTTGCGCCGCTCCTGCTTGTCATAGGTGATGACCGCGACGGCCCCACGCTTTTCGTACCGGATATGGTCGTATGTCATCCTGCGGTCCATGTCTGGACCGCGGCGCGCGCCGGCGCCGCGGTCAACGCCGGGATTATTGCTTCAGCCGCTCGACTTCATAAGCGTACATCTCGTCGATATTCTCCTTCGCCGGTTTCGGCAGCTCGACCGGCGCGTCGCGGGTCGGCAGGAGGACGACGGCGCTGCCCGGCGAGACGACGGTGCCGTGCTGGTTCTCGACCCAGATGTCGAGATGCACCTCGTTGCGGCCTGCGTCCTGCACCTTCTTGCGGACCTTGCCTTTGATCCAATAGGTGTCGCCGGTGTAGACGAACTTTCGGTGCTGGCACGACAGCTTCCACAGCCAGCCGTCGTCGCCCATCCAGTTGGTGACGGTGTTGGTCAGGAAGGTCTCGCGCAGCCCGCCATAATCATAGGGAATGGGGATGCCGAGTTCATTGGCCCATGCCTTTTCCCAGTGCAGGCGCTGGACCGTGTCGGGGACATTGAGTTCGTTCGGGGTGTAAAGCCCCGGCACCTTGGCGCGGATTTTCCAGCTCTGGCGAAACGCGCCCGGCGGGGTCAACTGCATGCCCCAGCCGACGTGCCAGACGACAAGGTCGCTGGTGCGCAGCGGACCGCGGACGATCGTCTGCATGTCCTCGCCCTCGATCACATCTTCCCAATAGCGCGTCTCGGCGCCGCGCAGTTTTTCGGCGGCGTAGCAGGCGTCGATCTCGGCGAGCTGCGCGTCGGTGTAGGGGGTCGGAAGGTCATATTCCTTCTTCTTTTCCTTCGATGCGTGGCGCTCGGCGCGGATCCAGGTGCCGCGCTGGATCGCGTGCAATTCATCGTCCTGGTTGCGATAGATATAGCCGTTCACTTCGGACACGGTGCGGCCGGCAAAGCCGCTCTTGTCGTTCACCTGGACGCCGATCAGCGCGAAACGCTGCTTGAGCTGGTCGCCCAGCCGCAGCGGACGCCACCATTCGAATTCCATCTGCGCCTGATACGAGCCGAGGCCGGCGAGCGGATCGCCCTTCATCATCGCCTTCACCTCGGGGGTGATCGGCGGCGCGTCCGAGACGCCCATCGTGTAGAGGAAGTTCGGCGGCGCGATCAGGCCGCCCCAGCGGGTCTTGTCGCCATAATTCTTGTCGCACCACAGCGGATTGTCGTCGCCATAACCCACCGCGAAGTGACGGGTGCCGTCCCATGTCACTTCATAATTGTGCGGCGGGGTCGGCTTGTTGACCTGGATGCCGACCCGCTGACGCAGCTTGTCGATGCCTTCGTCGGTCAGGATGCCATAGTTATCCGGCACGTCCTTTTTCTGGGTTTCAGCCATTTGCCTCTCGCTCCGCCTCTATTGTCTGTCCCCAAATCCATGCAGATGTCGGCAAGTCGAATCAAGTAAATTCGTTATATGATTATAATGATCCGTCGCCGACCAGTCTGGTCATCAGCGCGGCGAGTTCGGCTTTCTTGATCTTGCCCGATCCGGTCGCCGGCAGCGTCGCTTCGTCGAGCGCGACGATATGCTTCGGGACCTTGAACGAGGAGAGCTTGCCCCTGAGGTCGGCGATGACCGCGGCTTCGTCGAGGACGCGGTCCGGCGCCATCAGCACCGCCGCGACGAGCAAGGTGTCACCGGCGCCGGGGACGCCGACGACGCCCGCCTTTTCGATTCCCATCAGGCCGGCGAGCGCGAGTTCGACCTCCATCGGCGCGACATTGGCGCCATGGACCTTGATCATCTCGCCCAGCCGCGCCTCGAATTTCAGATAGCCATCGGCGTCGAGCAGGCAGAGGTCGCCGGTCGCATAATAGCCCTCGGGATCGAAGGTCTCATGCCGTTCGCGTCCGTTCAATCCGAGCATCAGGCAATAGCCGCGCACCAGCAGTTCGCCGACCTCGCCCGGCGGCAACGGGATACGCGTTTCGGGATCGACGATCTTCAATTCGACCCCGGGAACGGCGCGGCCCTGCCAGAACGGCCGGTCTTCGGGCAGCAGTTCGTCGTGGCGCGCCGACGTATGCCCCCCCAGCGCCTCGGTCATGCCAAAGGTGCGGGCGAAGCGACCGTTGGGATGGGAAACCGGCGCGCCGAACCGTTCGGACAGATGATCGCTGACAAAGCGTCCGCCGCGCGCCAGTCCGGCGCTGTCCATATTGAGCCGCACCACGTCATAGCCCGCAGCCTTTAATTCGGCGGAGTCGCGCAACACGTCGAACCAGCCCGAATCGCCGGCGAGCGCGTTGGCGCGTTCGGTTTCGATCAGCTTCACTATATTCGCCGGCGACCCGTCGCTGGTGGTGATCAGGCAGGCGCCATTGTTGAGGCTGTAGAACAGGGTCGCGACAAAGCCGGCGACCCAGAACATCGCGCGCGTCGTGACCACCCGGTCGCCATGGCCGAACGGGGTGAAGTCCATGCCCATCTGCCAGCTGTGGCGGATGAGCGGGCCGTGCCCATGGACGACGCCCTTTGGGGTCGCGGTGCTGCCCGAGGTGTGGATGATGCACGCCGGGTCGGCGGGGGTCACTAGCGTTTCGACCTGTTCCAGCATCGCGTCGCCGATCGCGTCGCTGCCGTCGAGCAGGGCATCGAACGGGCGCGACCAGGGCCGCGATCCGCCGCCGATGACATGGATATGCCGCAGTCGCGGGGCCGCCTCGAGCTGGAGCGCGCCGGCGGCCTGATCGGTGAGATCGGGCAGCGCCTCTTCGAGCCGGGCGAGATAGTCGTGCCGCAGGAATGCATCGGCAATGATCAGATGGTCGAATTCGGCATGGGCGAGCACCCAACGCAATTCGGGCGCCTGATACAATGTGCTCAGCGGGCCGACGATCGCGCCGATCCGTCCGGCGGCGAGGACCGCGACGACGAACTCGGGGCAGGGCGGGGCCATGATGCCGATCCGGGCGCCCTTGCCGACCCCCATCGCCAGCAGGGATTTCGCGACCGCGGCCGATTGCCGGTCGAGATCGCCGAAGGTCACCCGTCGGCCATCGCGCACCAACGCATCGGCCTCGCCATAGCGCGCCGAAAAATTGCGGATCAGGCCGGGGATCGTGGGCTGGAAATCGGGCTGGGGGATCGTGGCGCTCATGGCAGGCGGAATTCCCGCTGACCGAAATCATCGCTGATGATCTGACCGATCCGGACCTTTGTTTCCACGCCGCTCTCCCCGGCAAGCCTCTTTTCCCATGTCGCGCATCCGCGCGCCATCGCTTGCATCATCGGTATAAACAGATAGATGATATACACAACAAAAGCCTATCAGGAGCAGGATATGAACAGCCCCGTCCCTCTTACCCCGAAGCCGGACCATGTCCCGGCCGAGCTGGTGGTGGATTATGATTATATCCGTCCCGACGGCCTGGAAGAGGTGGGGGTGTACAAGGCGGTGAAGCGCCTGCACGACGGTCCCGACATCATCTGGTCGCCGCGCCATGGCGGGCACTGGATGGTGACGCGCGCCGAGGACGTCAAATTCGTCCAGCTGAACTACGAGATTTTCAGCCATGAGGAATTCATGATTCCGCGCACGCTGATGCCGCTCAAGCCGCTGCCGCTCGCGGTCGATCCGCCCAATCACGCGCGCTATCGCGCGGTCATCAACCCCGGCTTCATGCCCGGCAAGGTTGCCAAGATGCGCGACGATGCCCGCGAGTTGACGATCGAACTTGTCGAAAAACTGCTGCCGCGAGGGCACTGCGAACTGCTCGGCGATTTTGCGCGGGTAATGCCGGTGACGATGTTCCTGCGCATCGTCGACCTGCCGCTCGACCGGCGCGAGGAATTTGTCGAATGGGGTATCGCGCTGATGTCCTCCTATGACCCCGCCGAAAGGCTCGCCGCGCAGATTCGCGTCCGCGACTATCTGAAGACCGTGCTCGACGAGCGCGCCGATGGCGACGGCGACGATTTGTTGACCCGCGTCGCGGCGTGGCGCCGCAACCCGCGTTTCCAGTCGGAAGAGGAGGTGCTGTCGATGGCAAGCCTGCTTTTCTTTGGCGGGCTCGACACGGTGGCGTCCGAAATATCCTATATCGCCCATTATCTCGCCCAGCATCCCGAGCAGCAGCGGCGCCTACGCGAAGAGCCCGAGATCATTCCCGCCGCCTGCGAGGAATTCCTGCGCCGTTTCGGCTTGTCGAACACCGGCCGCATCCTGACCCGCGATTTCGAATATAAGGGCGTGTTGTTCAAGAAGGACGAGATGATCATGGTCCCGAACAATTTGTCGGGGATCGACGATCGCGAATATGCTTGTCCGATGGCCGTCGATTTCGATCGCAACGCGCCCGCGCACAATACATTCGGCAATGGCCCGCACAAATGCGTCGGTCAGGGGCTGGCGCGCGCCGAGATCGAGATATTCCTCGAGGAGTTCGTCGGCCGCCTGCCCGAATTCCGGCTCGATCCGGACCGCAAGAATGTCGAACATTGCGGATCGGTGCCCGGCTTCGACGAGCTTTATCTTCGCTGGGACTGAGAGCCGCGCGTCAGCCGGCGGCGATCGCCTCGCCGCGATAGAGCGCCTCGACATCGACGACGCGCTGGCGCTGCACTTCGCGCTGGTTGACATAGCCCTTGTCGGCGATCTCGTCGCCGGCGGGCGGCGCGATCAGCAGGCGCAGCGCGGAGACGCGGCGCGACTGGCCGCCCGCCGCGGCATTGTGGCGCGCGAGCCGCGCCGCGACATGCGCCGTGATCGCCGGATGACCGGCCAGTGCTGCGGCGTCGAGATCGTCCCCGGCCAGTTTGCGCGCATCGGCGATCCGCATCCAGCCGAGCGCGCGCACCTCGCCGCGTCCCTCGCCCGCGATTACGACATCCTGCAACAGCGGATCGAGTGCGTCGAGCAACGCCATGCGGAGCGCCCCGACATGGACCCAGGTGCCCGACGACAGCTTGAAATTCTCGGTCACCCGGCCGTCGAAGACGAGGCCGAGTTCGGGGCGTTCGGGATCGACGAAGCGGGCGGCGTCGCCGGTGCGATAAAAGCCCTCTTCATCGAAGGCGGCGGCGGTGGCCTCGGGATCGCTCAGATAGCCGGGGGTGACGGTCAGTCCCTTGACCCGGATCTCGAGCCGCCCGCCGGCGGGCGCCAGCTTCACCACATTGCCGGCAAAGGGCAGCCCGATCGGACCGGTGGTTTCGAGCGGCCAGCCGACGATCGTCGTCCCCTGTGTCTCGGTCGTCCCATATTTGGTGATGATCGGAATCCGGCGCCCGGTGGCCGCGACCGCCAGCGCCTGCAGGCGGCGGAACACATCCTCCGACAGTCCCGCCGAACCATAGCTGAGGAAGCGCAGGTCGCGGAAAAAATGGGCGCGCAGCCCGTCGTCGGCCTCCATCGCGGTTACCAGTTCCGAAAAGAAGATCGGGGTCGAATTATATTCGGTCAGGCATATCTCGCGCAGGTTGCGGATCGATTCGGCGAACTGGCCGGGCAGGGGGCGTCCGTCGTCGATGTAAAAGCAGGCGGCCTCGTTGAAGATGTCGGCGGGCAGGGTGTTGCTGCCGCCGACATGGCTCCACGGCACCCACGACAGAAAGGCCTTGGCAGGGCTTTCTTCCTCTTCATGCGCATACATCGCCTGATGCTGCGCGACGATGCCGGTCAGGATACGCTGGGTCTGGATCACGCCTTTGGGCTTGCCGGTCGAACCCGAGGTGAAGATCGTCTTGGCGTGGGTGTCGGGGGCGATCGCGGCGAGCGACGCATCGACCGCGTCGGTCGGCACGGCCGATAGCAGCTCGCCCAGCGCCAGCGTCTCGCCATCGGGTGCGGCCTCGTCGGTGATGAGGATCAGGTCGCCCCGTTCGTTGAGTGCGCGCATCGCGGGCAGGAAGATGCGCCAGTCGTCGGCGTAGATCAGCCGCGGCCGGCATATCGCGAAGCAGTGCCGCAGCCGCGCGAAATCGCCGCCGGCGAGCGAATAATTGACCGACACCGGCGTATAAGGCGCGCGCGCCATCTGGGCGGCGAGGTTGACGACCAGATGCTCGGGACTGCCCCCAGACAGGACCATGACCGACGCGTCGGGACCGATCCCCCGATCGATCAGCGCCTGCGCCAGCCCGCGCACCTGCCGCAAAGCGTCGCCGAACGACAGCCGCCGCCATTCGCCGCGGCCGCCGTCGGGCAGCAATTCGCGGCGCGCGACCAAGGGGCGGTCCGGAAAGCGCTCGGCGCGATCGATGAACAGGTGCGGGATCGACGGCCAGAGTTCGGGCAGGCGATAGCCCGGCGTGATCAGCGTCGAGCCGTCGTCACGACCCTCGAAGCGGCAGCGATGCGGTTCGAAAGGCAAAGGGGCATAATCCACCGTCGGGCCATGCTTCAGCCGACAGGCCCGATCAAGCCGCTTCGAGCAGCTTCCTGAGTTCGGGCTGGCTGGGCTTCATCGATGGCGTCCGCGGGAAATCCTGCACTTCGAGCAGCTTGGTCGGCAGCTGATAGGCGGTCAGTCGTTCGCGCAGATACGCTCGCAGTTCGTCGGCGGCGACCGACTGTCCCGCCTTCACGCGATATCCTGCCGCGGGAACCTGCCCCAGCCGCGGATCGGACAGCGCGACGACACAGGCTTCGAGGACGGCGGGATGGGTCTCCATCGCCTTGACGACGTCGTCGGGGATGATCTTGAACCCGCCGCGGATGATCGCATTGTCGGCGCGGCCGAGGATCCACAGAAATTGCTCCTCGTCCATGCGCGCGAGGTCGGTCGTCCGGACCCAGTTCCGGCCGTCGCCAAGATGTTTGGCGCGCAGTTCGAGCAGTCCCTTTTCTCCATAGGCGAGCGGCTCGCCGCTTTCGGGATCGACGATGCGGCCGTCGACACCGGGGTTCATCTTGCCGACGCTGCCGCGCCGCTGGGCGCCCGATTTCAGGAAATCGGGGAGCGTCCACCCCGCGACTCCACCCGCGAATTCGGTCGCACCATAATTTTGCAGGACCGGGATGCCGAAATGCTCGTAGAACTGGTCGGCCAGCGCGGGATCGAGCGGCGCCGTCGAGGTGCGAAAGGCGACGAGGCTCGACAGCGCCTCTTTGGGCACCCCGGCATCGAGGATCATCCGCAGTGCGGACGGCGGCGCGCCCGCGACCTTGGGCCGGTGCCGCTGCACCGCGTCGACAAATTCATCGACCCGGAAGCGGTCGAGCATGCACGACTTGCGACCCGCGGACAGCGTGACGAACAGGCTGAATATGCCGCCGATGTGCGAGAAGGGGGTGTTGGAAATGCTCACCGCCCGCGACAAGGTCGGCGGCGCATCGATATCGCGCTTTTCGAACACCGCCGCGTCGAGCACCATCTTCGAGAAATTGGCGGCTTTCAGCGGCACCCGCTTGGGCGCGCCGGTGGTGCCGCTGGTCAGCATCTCGATCCCGATCCCCGCGGCATCGCTGTGGAAATCGGTCCCGGTGCTTGCCATGATCAGACGCGCGGGCTGATCCTTGTCGCCGGTAATCTCGATCCCCAATGCGCCGCTTTGCGCGACCGCGTCGCGCACCGGCGCGCGCTGCCAGTCCTCGGTCTGGGCGACGATGACGGGCGTCTTCAAGGTAATGATGTCGTTCGCGAGCTTTTCGTCGGGCAGCGCGGGGTTGAGCGTGACGACGCAGCGGTCGGACGTGATTGTGCCGATGATCACCGCCGCCATCGGCGGGGTGTTGCGCAATATGCCGCCGATGCGGGTTCCCGAACCGATATGATGCTGCTGCAACAGGGCCTCGACCGCATCGATTACCCCGCTGAGGTCCCCCCAGCTGTGCCACTGCCCCTGATATTCGAGCGCCGGGGCGGCAGGGTCGATCGCCATGACGTTGCGGACGATCGAATTGAGCGTGGACATGCTGCCGTAATCCTTGCGAGCGGTGGAAATTAATGTATATCTGATTTATATGTATATGCCCTCGCTTTGCAAGCCATTCCTCATGAAATCAGGAAGCCGCCGTCGAGCGCCAGCATCTGTCCGGTGACGAAACGCGCCGCCGGGGAGGCGAGATAGACGATGGCGCTGGCGACATCCTCGGCACGCCCCATTCCCAGCATCAACCGGCCGGGCTGGGTGGCCGGTCCGCCCAGCCGCTCCATATCGGCTGGCGGGTCGCCCACCGGCACGGCGCCGGGCAACACCGCGTTGACGCGAATACCGTCGTCGGCATGGTCGAGCGCCGCCGCGCGCACGAGGCCGTTGAGCCCCGCCTTCGACGCGCCATAGGCGCCATTGCCCTTCAGCACCGGATGGACCGATCCCATCGTCGACACCGCGACGATCGCGCCGCCGCCCTGTTGCTGCATGGCGGGAATCACCGCACGCATGGCCAGAAAGGCACCGCGCAGATTGGCGTCCTGCACCTGATCCCACTGGTCGAGCGACATCGTCGGCAGCGCATAGGTGCCGATGCGCGTGACCGCATAAACCATCACGTCGATCCGGCCATGGCGCGCGACAAAACCCGCAACCACGTCGGCGATCACCTGCTCGCCCGGCACGATATCGGCGATTTCGGCAGTGGCCCCCAGTTCGTTGAACAGCGCGGCGGTGGCCTCGCCGATCGGGGTGGCGCCGATGACCAGTATCTTGCGGTCGGTCACTCCAAAAATGCGTTCGAGCGTCATATCCCTCTCCCGATCCATTCGGCGGCGCGTTCGGCGATCATGATCGTCGGCGCATTGGTGTTCGCCGACACCGGTTCGGGCATCACCGACGCATCGACCACCCGCAGTCCCGCGATCCCCCGGACCCGCAAATGCGGATCAAGCACCGCCATCGGGTCGCCATCAGCGCCCATGCGGCAGGTGCCGACCGCATGATATCCGATGCCGCCCCATTGGCGCACATAGGCTTCCCACTGGTCGTCATCTGACGGCATGGGATCGGGTCGCAGCGTCCCGGTGATGATCGCGGCCAACGCCGGCTTGCCGCACAGGCTTTCGACGATCTTCAGCCCCGCGACCAGCTTGTCGACGTCGCTCTGCGCGCTTTGCAGCCGATGGTCGATCACCGGCTTGGTATCGGGATCGGCACTGCGCAGCCGGATTTCGCCGCGACTCTGCGGGCGCGCGACATGGAATCCGAACGAGAAGGACGGACGCTTCTCCACCACCGCATCGCCCTTGTCGTTGAACGAGACCGCGACGGGCAGCATCGACAGGATGATGTCGGGGTCGGCGAGGTCGGGATCGGTGCGGAATGCCGCCATGACCTGCACCGCCGGGGTCGTCAGCAGCCCGCGATGGAAGAACATGTAATTCAGCATGTGGCGTGCGAGCTTGAACGGGCCGAGCTCGGCGCTCATCGTCGGGATGTTGACGAGCTTCGCCAGGCTGACGCTGTTGTGCTCGCGCAAATTCCGCCCGACGCCGGGCAGGTCGCGCTGCACCGCAATACCGTGCGCGGCCAGCCCTGCCGCCGGGCCGACACCCGACCGCATCAATAGGGTGGGCGACAACAGGGTGCCGGCGCACAGCAGCACTTCGCCGCGCGCCCGGATGACGCGGCGCCCGCCGGCCACGCGGACCTCCACCCCGGTCGCCCGGCCGCCCTCGATGACGATCCGGTCGACATGCGCCTGGGTGACGACGGTCAGGTTCGCGCGGCCGCGCACCGGATCGAGATAGGCCCGCGCCGCCGAACAGCGCTGGCCGTCCTTTTGGGTCGCGAAGATGCGATAGACGCCGCTCTGGCTGCCGTTGCAATAATCCTCGTTCAGCGGAATCCCGGCCTGGGTGAAGGCGTCGATGACATATTGGCCGACCGGTTGCGGATCCTGGATCGGCGAGACGCTGAGCGGGCCGTGCCGGCCATGCGATTGCATCGGCGGCCCGTGGAATTCCTCGGCCTTCAGGAAATAGGGGAAGACATCGTCATAGCCCCAGCCGGTGCATCCGGCGGCGGCCCAATGGTCATAGTCCGACCGTTCGCCGCGCATATAGACTTGGCCGTTGATCGCCGAACTGCCGCCGAGCGCCTTGCCCGCCGCCCATTGCATCGTCCGGCCGCCTATCGACGGATCGGGTTCGGTTGGCAGGCACCAGTCGAACTTTTTGTGCCCCATCAGTTTCGCGGTGCCGGCGGGCATCCGGACGAGGAAATCGCGGCCTTCGCCGCCGGCCTCGAGCAGGATCACCCGATGCCCGGGATTTTCGCTCAGCCGCGCGGCCAGGACGCAGCCCGCGCTGCCCCCGCCCACAATGACAAAGTCCGCCTCGTCGTCCACGCCTCATCCCCTCAGCGCAGGTGCATCAGCACCTGCTTGATCTGCATGAATTCCTCGAGCCCCGCACGGCCGCCCTCGCGTCCGAAGCCGCTTTGCTTGACGCCGCCGAAGGGCTGGTTGGGGGCCATCGGCAACATGCCGTTGACCGCGACGCATCCGGCCTCGAGCGCGGCGGCGACCTTGTGCGCGCGCGACAGGTCGCGGGTGTGGAGATAGGCGCCGAGGCCGAAGCGCGAATCATTGGCCATCGCCACCGCGTCGGCGTCATCGCCGAACCGTACGATTGACAGCACCGGGCCGAAGACTTCCTCGCGGGCGAGGTGGCTGTCGTGCGCGACGCCGGCGAACACCGTCGGCTCGACGAAGCTGCCGGCGGCGAGGTCGCCTTGCCCGCGGCGACCCCCGGTGACCAGCCGGCCACCGCTTTCGGCCTTGGCGCGGTCGATCACCCCGATGATCCGCTGCGCGGCGGCCTCGTTGATGACGGGTCCGATGATGGTGGCAGGGTCGAGCGGATCGCCAAGCGTGTAGCTTTCGGCATGCGCGCGCACCCGGTCGACGAACTCGTCGAAGATCGCGCCATGCGCATAGACGCGCGTCGGCAGGACGCAGCCTTGCCCCGCCAGCGGGACCAGGCTGCAACCGGCGGCCATCGCCGCCGCGACATCGAGATCGGCATCGGCGAAGATCAGGTTCGCCGACTTGCCGCCGAGTTCCAGCGCGACGGGTTTCAGATGTTCGGCGGCGGTCCGCATCACCGCCTTGGCGACGATGTCGCCGCCGGTGAAGCTGATCTTGCCTACCGCCGGATGCGCGATCAGTGCCTCGCCCGCTTCGGCATCGCCAGGAACGATGTTCAGCACCCCTGCCGGAATCCCCGCCTCGAGCGCCAGTTCGCCAAAACGCAGCGCGACGAACGGGGTCTGCGTCGGCGGCTTGAGGACGACGGCATTGCCCGCCGCCATCGCCAGGATCGCGGTCATCGCGATCGCCACCAGCGGCGAATTCCACGGGATGATGACGCCGATCACCCCGATCGGCTCGTGCCGCGAATAAGCTAGTCCGGCGATGCCGAAGGGTTCGCTGTAGCTGCCCTCGATCTTGTCGGCCCAGCCGGCATAATAGCGGATCCACGACAGCGCGAGGCCGCTCGAATTGCTCGACAGCGGCGTGCCGCATTCGAGCGCCGCCATCCGCAGGAGCTTGGCCGCGTCGGCTTCGATCAGGTCGGCGAGGCGCAGCAGGCTATCGCGCCGCTTTTCGGGGCCGAGCGCCTGCCACGCCCGTTGGCCGAGAACCGCGGCGCGCGCCGCGGCATCGATCTCGCTGGCGCCGCCGATCAACACGCGTGCCTGAACCTGTCCGGTGGCGGGATTGACATGATCGCGGGCGCCGAGACCGGTCGTCGCCGGGCGCGTATCGCCGATCAGGGGACGGCTGTCGGAGAGCAGGTCGGTCATGCCATCAACCCTTGGTGAAGCCGGCGTCGACGAGCAGTTCGGCGCCGGTGATATAGCTCGCCGCGTCGCTGGCGAGGAACAGGATCGCGCGCGCCATTTCGATGGGATCGGCGATGCGCCCCATCGGGTTGCGCCCCGGGATCGTCGCCGGCCCCGCGATGACCGCGCCGCCCGCCGCCTGCGCCGCGCGCATCTTGTCGGGTCCGGGGGTCGCCATGCCGCCGGGCAGCACCGAATTGACGCGTATCCCGTCCTTGCCGAACTCGACCGCCGCCAGCCGGGTGATCGCGTCGACCCCGGCCTTCGCCGAGTCATAATGCATGTTGGGAAAGATCGTCGGATGCTGCGCGCTCATCGACGAGACATTGACCACCGATCCACCGCCGCGCCGTCGCATCTGCTTGACCGCCTCGCGCAGGCACAGGAAACTGCCGCGCGTACACACGGCGTGCATGATGTCCCATTCGGCGACCGACATGTCCATCGTGTTCGCCTTGCCGCGATAGGCGGCGTTGTTGACCAGCACATCGACGCCGCCGAACCGCTCGGCCGCGGTGGCAAAACCCGCCTGCACCGCGGCCTCGTCGGACACGTCCATGCCGATGCCGAGCGTCGGCCCCTTGGCCGCGAGTTCGGCGGCAACCGCGGCGGCGCCCTCGGCATTCAGGTCGGCGATCACGACGCTGGCGCCGACGTCGAGGAAAAGCCCGGCGGTCGCCTTGCCGAGCCCCGACGCGGCGCCGGTTATCAGCGCGACCTTTCCGGTCAGGGTGAAGGGCGCGAGGGCGGCGGACTCAAGGATAGTGTCGGTCATAGGGGGCTCCTCAAAACATCGGTCCGTCGAGCGCGGGAACGCAATAGGCGGCTTCGCGGCCGATCTGCGCCGCCAGTTGCGCGCGCAGGCTGGTGCGGACGGCGGGGGCGAGCGGCTCGGCGAGCGCCCGTTCGAACAGGCGTTTCCACGCGTCGTTGCGCGCGGTGAGATCGGCCATCGCGATATGACCGGGTTCGGCGTCGGCGGCGAGGGTGCGAACCTCGGCGGCGAGCGCCGGCGGAAATTCTCCCGCTTCGGCCAGCGTGGCCAGCAGGCGGCGCTTCTCGCGGCAATCCTCGACCAGCGCGGCGCCCTCCTGATCGAGGCGCAGGATGACATGGTTGATCAGCATGCGCGCGCACATCATCGCGCTTTTCGCATGCGGACTGCTGATTTCGGGTGCGACCAGCTCTTCGAGATTCTCGACGCAACCGCGAAGAATGTCCTGTGCTGAAGGATTCATCGCCTCAACCCTTCCCGAACTGTGCGGCGGCGGACAGGTTGGCCTGGATCATCACCGGATAGAGGCAACCGAGCGTAAGAAGTTGGACGCGGCGGTCGCGGCCGTCATTGTAGTTGCGCAAGGCCGAGTGCAACGCGCACGCGCCCTTGTAGCCCCAGAAGCGCCGGTACCAGCCGACCGCCTCCTGCGTCACCGGGTGCGGCGCGACGCTGTTGTAATAGGCGAGCGCGGCATCCTCGTCCCAAAATTTGGCGGTCGTCCCCATCGCGACGGCCAGGTCGAGCGCCGGATCGCCCAGGCTCGCGCCCTCCCAGTCGCACATGCCGACGATCCTGCCGTCCTGCCAAATCTCTTCGCCGATGCCGTTGTTCTCCTTGCGCAGGACGATACGCGCCGGGGCGGGGGGCGGGTTGTCGAGCAGCCAGCGACCGATTTCGCGCAGGCCCGGAAGCGGCTCCTGCGCGTGGCGGTCGAGCATCTCGAGATGCCGGACGACATCGTCCTTACCGCAATTCTCGGGGTCGGACGGAATGGGCAGCAGCTGGCCGAAGCCCATCGCGTCCCAGTCGAGTGCGTGGAGCGCGGCCAATTTGTCCATCTGTTCCTTGACGATGCCGATCTTCGCCGCTTCGGCTTCGTCGCCGGTCTCGCGAAGACAGGCTGGCTCGATCTCGCCATCGATCCATTCGCGGATCGTGAATTCGCGTCCCTCAAGCAGCCATTGGGGACGGTCCTCGTGCACCACCAGGCGCGGCACGGGCACCGCGGTGCCATGGAGCAGGCGATACACTTCGCTTTCGTCGCGGAGCGGACTGTCGGACATGCAGCCGCCGGGCGGATCGAGGCGGACGACGAATTTCTCGCGGCCCTTTTCGCCGTCGGCGTCCCAGGCGAGCGTGACCCACCAGGTTTCGCGCGACATGCCGGGATAGGAGCGCTTGACCGTTTCGAGGCGCGCCTTGGACCGATCCGGGAAAAGCTGTTGGAAATAGGCCGTCATCTGCGGCTCGTTGAGGGGTTGATAGAGGGGCATCGATTTATCCCTGCGGCCGGTAGCGCGGGTGGGGGCCGGTAAAGCCGACCATCGAATCGGCCATGCCGGCGCCGCCGTTGAGGGTGATCGCCAGCGGATATTCGTGCGGCAGGACGGCCGGAAAGGTCACACGACCGCTAAGGTCGCGCACGCTCGACGGATCGCTGACATCATAGGTTTCGCCTTCGACGATGCCGTCGCCGCGCCACGCGCCGAGTCCGCGCTGGTCCCAATAGCCGTTGTAATAGCCATAGCCCTGATAGACGAAACCGTCCGAGAGCGGCGTGCCGCGCAGTTCATACCGGTCGCCGCCGGCGGTGAAATCGAAATTCAGCGCCGTCGGTTTCAGCGTGCCGGGTACGAGGCCGATATCGACCGTCGCGCCGTCGATGGTCATCTCGCGCCATCCGTCGCCGTCGCGCCGCACCAGCTTGCCGCCCGAATAGACGGTGCGGCCGCTATCGTCCTCCTGGATCTGGACGCTGCCATGGGTTCCGTCGTCGCAGGCGAAGGCCATGCCCGAAATCACCGACGTCACGCGGCCGCCCGCGACCGGCGCGGGCGGGGTCGGCGGCGCCGGACCGCCGACCGAGGGGCGGACGCCGAAGGATCGGTCGCGAAAGCCGAACCAGTCGACGATCTCGATCCGCGTCCCCTGCGCCTCGGCCCAGCCGTTGACCCGTCCGAACTGATAATAGCGCCGATAGTCCTCGTGCAGCACCCCGTTGATATAGCGGCGATGATGCGGCTCGTCGAACGCCGGCAGCGTCGCTTCCCAATGCATGTCGAAAGACACGCCAAAATCATTCGGTTCGAGCAGCAGGCGAAAGCTCTTGAGCCCCTCCTTGACGATATAGTCGAGCGGCCCCGCGCCGATCCGGCCGACATTCGGGCGCCAGGCGCGCGACGTCCGCACATTATGCTGCTGCCCGTCGAGCAGGATCGTCCCGAAGCCGTCGAGCACATTCATATTCTTGTAGACGCCGAGGCCCGAGTTCACCTGCGCGCGATTCTCGGGATCATAGGCGACCCACCAATAGCGGTCGAAAAAACGATGGTCGCTGCTGCCGGCACAGTCGAAATGGTCGGCGATCTGGTGATAGGGGTAATCGTCGAACGCGCTCAGCATGCATCTCTCCCATCGGCAGCCCCTGTCATATGAGGCCGTCCGGCGATCGCGAGTCCGGTTGAATCATGCTCACAATCGTATAAAACCTATATACCTTTAATCGGGAATCGACACAGAACACAAGTAGGGAGCAGGATATGGGACAATTCGATGGCCGGGTGGCCGTGATCACGGGCGCCGGGCGCGGGATCGGGCGCGAAACCGCGCTGCTGATGGCGCGCGAGGGGGCAAAGATCGTCGTCAACGATCTGGGCGGCGGGCCGCAGGGCGGCGGCGGCGATGCCAGTTTCGCGCAGCAGGTCGTCGACGAGATCAAGGCCGCGGGGGGAGAGGCGGTCGCCGACACCTCAAGCGTCGCGTCGATGGCGGGCGGCCAGGCGGTCGTCGATTGCGCGATCGACCATTTCGGGCGGCTCGATTATCTGATCAACAACGCCGGCATCATCCGTCCGCGCCGGATCACCGAGATGAGCGAGGAGGATTTCGACATCGTCATCGCGGTCAACCTCAAGGGCTATTTCGCGACGATCCGCGCCGGGGCCGAGCATCTGAAGAAACAGGGCGGCGCGATCGTAAACTTCGCCTCCCCCTCGGGCTTTGGCCATTATGGCATGGCCAATTACAGCGCCGCGAAAGAGGGTGTCGTCGGCATGTCGCGCACCGTCGCGCGCGAATTGGCCGAATATGGGGTGCGCACCAACGTCATCCGCCCGATTTCGGGGCCGAGCAACATGAATATCCCCGAGGTGTACGAGACGCTCGGCTATGCGATGAACACGCTCAAGATTCCGCCGCTGTCGAACCACTGGATCGGCAACAGCGGCCCCGACGGCCGCCCGTGGAATGTCGCCGCGGTCGCGGCCTGGCTCTGTTCCGACCTGTCGGAAAACCTCAACGGACGCGAACTCTTCATCAACGGTGGCCATGTCGCGCTGGTGCAGGAACCCGAATATGTCCGCAGCCAGTTCGCGGTCGACGGCTGGACCTTCGAGGGCCTGTGTAACGAGGGAACCACGCGCGCGCTGACGTGGGACATCCGCAACCGATTTACCGGGAAATAAGAAGGAAAAGGTGGTCCGCGTCGCTCAGACCCGGATCACCACTTTTCCGAAATGGGTTCGCGATGCGAGATGAGCCAGCGCCGCGCGGGCCTGATCGAAATCGAAGACACGGTCGATCACCGGCGCGAAATTTTGCGCCGCGCAATCGACGAGGCGGACGAGATCGGCGCGCGATCCCACCGAAATGCCGCGGATGGTGCCCATCGTCCGCATCAGCGGCAGCGGGCTGATCGCGCTCATCGGATCGTCGAGTAACCCGACCAGTGCAATTTCGCCTTCGGGCGCCAGCGCGGCCATCGAACGGGGCAGGGTGCCCGCGCCGCCGACCTCGATTACCCGATCGACCCCGCGCCCGCCGGTGAGTTCCAGAACGCGCCGGTCCCAGTCGGGGCAGTCGCGATAGTTGATCACGTCGCTCGCGCCCATGGCGAGCAGGCGCGCGGCTTTGGCCTCGCTCGATGTCGTGGCGATCACCCGGCATCTCCTGGCGCGCGCGATCTGCAGCGCGAACAGCGAAACCCCGCCGCTGCCCATGACGAGGACGCTGTGACCGGGGCCGACCGCCGCGCCGCGATCGAGCGCGGCCCAGGCGGTGACGCCGGCGCACGGTAGCGTCGCGGCCTGTTCGAACGACATCGAAGCGGGGATCGGAACCACGGTGCGCGCCGCCACCGCGACCTGCTCGGCGAGGACGCCGTCGACCGCGCCGCCGAGGTCGGTCGCGATCGCCGCGGGATCGAAGGGACCGTCGATCCAGCCGGGGCGGAACGGAATGACGACGCGCATTCCCGGCGCGATGCCGGTCACCGCCGATCCGCAGGCGATGACCTCGCCCGCGCCGTCGGACAGGGGGATCAGCCCCGGTTTCGGGCCATAGGGTGAGGGACCGAACACCATCATCAGGTCGCGGGCGTTGAGCGACGCGGCGCGGATGCGGACGAGCACCTCGCCGGACCCGATTTCGGGAACCGGCGCGCCCTCGATCGCCAGATTGTCGAGCGACCCGTGATCGCGGAGGCGATAGACTTTCATCGCTGGGGACGCGGCCGCTGCGTCAGGTGCCGGCGAGAATATCGACGTTGATCCCGACGCGTTCGGGCGGGATCGTCAGCGGCCGCTCGTACGAGCAGTCGCTGGCATCGCGCGCGGTCGTGCCGCTTTGCGCCAGCATCGCGCGCGCCTCCGGGCTGATCTGGGTCGCCACCGGCTGGCCGCCCCAGTCGGGGACGCATTTGCGCGCCGCGATGCGCCATTCGCCGCCGCGCTTTTCCATGCGGTCGACATAACGCCCGCCGCCGATGGTCAGATTCTGCCCGTTCGGATCGAGCGCGGCGAACATCCAATAGGTTTCGCAATGCGCCGTGTCGCCATCGAGTTCGCAGCTGTGGTTGGTGATGATATGCTGGTGGGTCGCCTGGGCGGTGGTGTGATAGTGGTTCACCCAGGCCCAGAATTCCTCCGGCCCCGCGACGACGAAGCCATGGTCGTCGATCGCATCAGGGTGATAGGCGGACAGGAACAGGTCGCGGTCCATCCGGTCGACCCCGCGGCAATAGCGGGCGACGACCTCGCGGATCTTCTGCTTGTCATACAGTTCGCGCACCATTGCTTCGACGGAGGGTTCCATATCCGGGCTCTCAGTTTGGCAGGCGGTGCAGCGCGTGCTGTGCCGCGACCCAGCCGAAGATGAACGACGGCGAGATGCTCGCGCCCGCGCCTGGATAGGTCTTGCCCATCACCGAGGCGGTCGAGTTTCCGGTCGCATAGAGGCCGGGGATCACGCTGCCGTCGTCGCGCAGCGCGCGCGCATATTCGTCGGTCAATATGCCGCCGAAGGTGCCGACATCGCCGGGAAACACCTCGATCGAATAGAAGGGCGCCCGTTCGATGACGCCCAGCGTCGGGCTCGGCTTGTGGGTGCGGTCGGCATAGACGAGGTCATAGGCCTTGTCGCCGCGGCCGAAATCGGGGTCCTTGCCCGCGCGGGCGAACCCGTTGAAGCGCTCGACCGTCGCTTCGAGGCCGTCGGGATCGATCCCGCGCAGCGCCGCGAGCTCGCGCAGGCTCGCCGCCTGTTTGAGGAAGCCGCTGTCGTACCAGATCTGCGGAATCGCGCCCATGCGAAAGCCCCAGCTGTATTTCTTGAAATAGGACGCATCCATGATCGCATAAGCGGGCACCGCGCCATGCGCGTAAAAATCCTGCCCGTTCGCCATATAGGATTGCGCTTCGTCGAGGAAGCGCTTGCCCAGCTTGTCGACCAGGATGCAATGCGGCTTGGGCAGGTCGGGGACATTCATCAACGGCGCGCCGTCGGGCGGGACCGAGGTCGGAATCCACACCGCCTGATCGGTCAGGTCGAGCGCTGCGCCATGCGCGCGGGCGATCTCGATCATTTCGCCGGTGTCGCCGGGATTGGCGTTGGTCCAGGCGGTCGATGAGGGCTGCGGGCCATATTTCTTGCGGAGTTCGGCGTTGTGGGCAAAGCCGCCCGCGTTGATCAGCACGCCGTCGCGCGCCTCGATCCGCCAGGGCTTGCCATCCTTTTCGGTCACCACGCCGACGATGCGGCCGTCCTGTTCGACCAGATCGCTGACCCCCGAATCGGTGCGGATATCGACGCCATGGTCGAGCGCCATTTTCAGCATCCGCCCCTGGATCGCGGCGCCCGAGCCGACCTGGTGGATGCCGAGGATCTTGTTGCGTATCAGGCGCAGGCCGATCTTCACCATCGCGAGCTTGCCGGCCCAGGTCACCTTCATCAGCGTCAGATGCTTGGTTTCGGTGCGCTTGGCGGGAATGCCGAATTCGCCGCGGCGAAGCTTCGGATACCATTCCTTGCCGAGCGTCTTGATGTTGAAGATTTCGACGCCGAGCGAGCGGCCCTCGGCCAGCCCGCCAGGCAGATCGTCATGATAGTCCGACCAGCCGCCGTAGCGGACGAAGGGCATGCCCTTTGTTTCGAGATAGTCGACCATCCGCGGACCCATTTTCAGGAACATGTCCTTGCGCTCGCGCGACGTCGACGGGCCGACGTCCCCGACTGCCGAATCGAGGTAGGTGCGCGCCTTGTCCGCATCGTCGTCGATGCCTTCGCGGGCCTGTAAGGGGTGGTTCGGAATCCAGAAAACCCCGCCCGACAGCGCGGTCGATCCGCCGACCCGGTCGGTCTTCTCCAGGATCAGCGGCTTCTTTCCGGCATCGACCGCGGCGATCGCGGCGAGCATCGAGCCGCCCCCGCTGCCGACGACGATGAAATCGGCACTCTCGTCCCACCCGCTCATTGAGCGTATCCATTCTCGACGAAGTCGTCGAGGCTGCGGTGGAAGTTGATGACCGCGATCTCCTGCCGCGGATTGGGCTTGGCGCCCTTGAAGCCCTTCGACTTCATGCCCTTCTGGACCTGGCCCATATTCTGATAGTCCTGGGTCAGGATCAGGCCCCAGAAATCGACGTCGCCATGATCCTGGCTCCATTCATGCTCGACCTTCGGCACCTGCCCTTCGGGGTAGCGCTGAAGCGAATAGACATCCCAGACGCATTTGTCGGGGTCGTTCCCGAACGGACGCGCGCGATAGCCGAGCAGGCCGGTGGGACCCATCAGCATGATCTGGTTCGGGAACAGATGCCAGTCGACGCCCGCGGCATACATTTGCTCGGGCGTGATGCTCGGCCATTGCAGGCCCTGCGAGGCGGCATTTTCATATATATACTGGCCGAATTTGGCGAGCACCTCCATCGGCGGGGTGCCCGGCGGCACCTCCTGTTCGACACGCCGCGCGGCAAAGACGGTCTGCACCGACGAACCCGCGTTCAGCGTCGCCGCCATATCTTCCATGTAGTCGCGGATGCCGGGGCGGATATCCTCGGTCGGCTTGCCGTCGGTCAGCCGGGCCGAACGCGAACCCATCGGCATCGATTCCCAATAGCCGAAGTGCGAATGGCGCCCGCGCGCATAGCTTTGCGTCCAGTCGTCCATGTAGCGCAGCATCTGGTTGTGCGTCGTCTGGACATGATAGCCTTCGTTGAAGGCTTCGAGCGCGACCTTCCAGTTGCAGTCGAAGATCGTCGATTTGCGCCAGTGATAGTTCATCCCGCCGATGTCGTAGGGGTCGAGATAGGCCTTCGCCGGCGCCAGATGCTCCTCGAGGCTGATGCTGTCGGGGTCCATGTTGATATAGACCCAGCCGCTCCAGCGTCCGACCTTGACCGGCACGAGGTTGAGGTCGTCGTCGGTCAGCGATTCTTCGGGCCATTCATGGCGATCGACGACCTTGGCGATCGTCCCGTCGAGCTTCCACGACCAGCCATGGAATTTGCAGAACAGGCGCGCGGCGTGGCCGCATCCCTCGGTAATCGTGCGGCCGCGATGCGGGCAGACATTGTAATAGGCTTTGATCTCGTCGGCGGCGACGCGGATCACGATGATCGACTGGTCGACGATGTCATAAGTATAATAATCGCCGACGTTGGGAATTTCCTCCTCGCGGCAGGCCATCTGCCAGACGCGATACCACAGCTTTTCCGCCTCGATTTTCGCGAATTCGGGGGAAATATAGTGATCGGCGGCAACGACATAGCCCGCGCCATCCTGCTGCAGTCCGTCCTTGGTCTGAACGTTCATCGAAATTCCTCTCCTCATGCCCATTCAGTGTACTGAATGGGCTCGCGTTCCGCAACGCCGATCGCGCGCCGACGTGCACCTTATCATCTAACTAGGTAATATGACTGTTTGCAAGAGGCGAGTCGATCCGGCTAAGCTTGCGCGGCGCGCGGTTTCGGGGCAAAAGGCGCCCAACCCCATAAAGGAATTAAACTTGTCTAACGCTTTTGTCGCAATACCCGTCGGCAATCGAAGCAATGCGGCGGCCGTTCGCGTTCCCAAGACCGCCGAACTGGTCGCGAAACAAATCCGCAACGCCATCATTCGCGGCGAACTCGTCGATGGCGATACGCTTCCCGCCGAATCGCATCTGATTGCCGAATTCGAAGTGTCGCGCCCGACGATCCGCGAGGCGGTGCGTATTCTCGAATCGGAGGGACTGGTGACCGTCGCGCGCGGCGCGCGGGGCGGCGCGCGCGTCAGTTCGCCCAATTATGTGATGATCGAACGCGCCGCCGGGATCACCTTGCAGGCGACGGGCGTCACCATCGGCGACCTTTACGAGATGCGCACCCTGATCGAACCGCCCGCGGCGCGGCTGGTGGCCGAGCGCAACAGCGAAAAAGCGGTGCCGATCCTGCGCGCGATGATCGAAGGCGAAATGAGCCATATCAAGGACCGGTTCGCGATCACGTCGATGATCGCCGAATTTCACCGGGCGATGATCGACCTCGCCGGCAACAAGACGCTGATCATGTTCTCGCACGCGCTCAGCGGTCTGGTGAATGAACATCTGAACCTGGCGCAGCGGCGCAATTCGGTCGACCCGGAAATTTCGCTGAAACAGCTCCGGTTCGGCCTGAAATCGCATACCAAGCTTGTCGATCTGATCGAAGCCAGGGATGGCGCCGGCGCCGAAGAACATTGGAAGGCGCATATGGTCGCGGCGGGCAAAGTGTGGCTGGCGCAGGTCGGCCCCAATTCGGTGGTCGATCTGATCGACTGAAATTCCTCGCATATCACTCTCGACAGAAGCAGTGTAATTATATAACTGATTGCACTGATAAACGACTGTCTCAGGGAGTGTGATCGATGGCCAGCAAGCAGTTTGTGGCGAATCCAGCGGTATTGCTGGAGATTTATCAACGCGCCGCGTTGCTGAAAGCGAACGACGAGCGTGCACGGAAGGTGATTCTCTCGGGTCAGATCGCGATGGTCTATTATTCCTATCGCGGGCAGGAGATCATTCCCTCGGTGATGGGGCAGGTGCTGCGCGACGACGACAAGCTGTGTACCATCTATCGCGGCATCCACGACATGCTCGGCAAGGGCTTTCCCTTACGCGAACTCTGGGCCGAACTGGCTGGGCGAACCACCGGTTCGTGCAAGGGCAAGGGCGGGCCGATGCACCTGACCTATCCGCCGAAGGGGATCATGGTCACCACCGGCATCGTCGGATCGTCGGCGCCGATCGCCAACGGTCTCGCCTGGGCGGCGCAACTCGACAAGAGCGACCGGGTTTCGGTCTGCACCTTCGGCGATGGCGCGTCGAATATCGGCGCCGTCCATGAGGCGCTCAATCTGGCGGCGGTCTGGAAACTGCCGACGATCTTCGTCTGCCAGAACAATCTGTTCGCCGAGCATACCACCTTCGAAAAGATGACCGCCGGCGGCAATATCGCCGGCCGCGCCGAAGGCTATGGCATCCCGGGCGTCCGCGTCGACGGCAACGATCCCGAGGCGATGTATTCGGCCTTTGCCGAAGCCGTTGCGCGCGCCCGCGCCGGCGAAGGTCCGACATTGCTCGAATGCATGACCTTCCGCTTCCATGGCCACACCTTCGGCGACGACGACAGCTATATGCCCAAGGGGCAGAAAGCCGAGGCGATCGAGGCCGATCCCGTTCCCCGCCTCCGTGCGCGCCTGCTCGCCGACGGAATCGCGAGCGAGGATCAACTGGCGGCGATCGAGGCGGATATCGAGAAACAGATCGACGATGCGATCGAATATGCGCTTGCCTCGCCCTGGCCCGAACGGGACTCCTTGCGCTTCGACGTATTCGCGCAGGAGATCGCAGCATGAGCGCGGCGGAAAAGGCGGCGAAGCCGAAAGTCACCATCATCGAGGCGATTTCGAAAGCCTATCAGGACGCCTTTGCCGACGATCCGACGGTGATCACGCTGGGCGAAGACCTCGCCGATCCCGAGGGCGGCGGCATCGCCAAGATCACCAAGGGGCTTTCCACGACCTTCGGCGACGACCGTGTCCGTTCGACGCCGATTTCGGAACAGGCGATCATGGGCGCCGCGATCGGCGCGAGCCTTGGCGGCTACAAGCCGATCGCCGAGATCATGCTGATGAACTTCACGACCGTCGCGATGGACATGATCGTCAACCATGCCGCGAAGCTGCGCTTCATGTCGGGCGGGCAGACGAGCGTGCCGATCGTCATCCGGACGATGACCGGGCTGGGCTTCGGTTCGGGCGGCCAGCATTGCGATTATCTGGAGGCCTGGTTCGCGCACACCCCGGGGATCAAGGTCTGCGCGCCGTCGACGCCGGCGGACGCCTATGGCCTGCTCCGCGCGGCGATCGACGATCCCGATCCGGTGATCTTCATCGAGAACCTGCCGACATACCGGACCCCGATGGCGTTCGAACTGCCCGACAGCAGCCACCGCGTCCCGCTGGGCAAGGCCGCGGTGCAGCGCGAGGGCAGCGACGTGACGATCGTCACCTATGCGCGCATGGCGGTGCTGGCTCGCGCCGCCGCCGATCAGGCGGCCGAACAGGGGATTTCGGTCGAGGTGGTCGATCTGCGCACCATCGCGCCGTGGGATCGTGAGACGGTGCTGGCATCGGCGCGCAAGACCGGTCGGGTGATCGTCGTCCATGAAGCGGTCAAGCAGCATGGCGCCGGCGCCGAAATCGCCTCGGTGATCAACGAGGAACTGTTCGGCGCGCTCAAGAAACCCGTCAAAAGGCTCGGCGGCGCGTTCAGCGCGGTGCCCTATTCGCGGCCGCTCGAAACCGCCTATGCGCCGGATACCGACACGATCCTCGCCGCCATCAAAGACATCGTCAGCTAAGGAGGCCCCCAAGTGGCTGTGCAAGTGACCATACCGAAAATCGGCTTTTCAATGAACGAAGGCATTCTCGCCGAATGGATGGTGGAGGACGGTGCCGACGTGACCGAAGGCCAGCCGCTTTATGCGCTGGAGGCCGACAAATCGACGAACGAGGTCGAGAGTCCCGCGAGCGGCAAGATCCGGATCATCGGCGAAGTCGGCGAAACCTATGAGGTCGGCGATCTGATCGCGGAGATCGGCTAGCGGGGCGCGGCGCTCAGTCGTCGAACCCGACGAAGGTCGCCGCGTCCTCGACGGCTTTGCGCGTCGAGACCACGGCATTGGCGGGGAAGCTCTCGTCGGGCCAGCCGATCGCGATACAGATCATGATCGTCTGGTCGTCGGCGATCCCGGCCTCGGCGCGCACCACCGCCGAATGCATGATGCCCTGGCTGTTGATCACGCAGCCGAGCCCGCGCGACCAGGCGGCATTGACGATCGCCGTCGCGACCGCGCCGCAATCGAAGGGTGCGATGTCGCTCCCCACCAGCACCCGGTCATAGGTGACGACGATACAGGCCGGTGCATCGAATTGCCGGAAGCCGCGCAGCACCCAATCCTTGCGCTTCGGCTTGTCGTCGCGTTCGATCCCCATCGCGCCGAACAATTGCTTGGCCACCCCGACCTGGCGTTCGCGGTGGACGCCGTCGTAATTCTCCATGCTGCGGAATTCGCGGGTGTGCGGAATGCGATCGAGATTGCGCTGCGTGTTCCCGGCGCGAATCCGCGCCAGTGGCTCGCCCGTCACGACATAGAAATTCCACGGCTGGGTGTTGAGCGACGAAGGCGAGCGCATCGCCAGCTCCAATATCTCGACGATGAGCGATTTCGGCACCGGATCGGGCTTGTAGCCGCGAATGCTCCGCCGCCCGTTGACCACCTCGCTATACGCCTGCGCCAGCGCTGCCCTGTCTTCCATTGCTTACTCCACCGTTGCGCCGGCGCCGACCGGCGCCGCGTCGATATTGACGAAAATCATCTTTGCGACCTCTGGCCCGCGATTGCGCCACGCGTGCAGGACGCCGCGGTCGACGATCAGGTCGCCGGGCACCAGATCGACTTCGCCGGTCTGGGTGACCAGGGTGATCCGGCCCGCCAGCATGACACCATAGTCGAGCGTGTCGGTCGCGTGCATGCCGGGTCCGAGCAGTCCGTCGCCCGGATCGAATTCGACGATCAGGAACTTGGTGCCGCCCCGAGCAAAGGCGAAAGAATAGGCGGCGTCGGCTGCGTCGGTGTCGCCGCTGTTGTCCGCCGGCGACCGGTCGCTCTGCCACAGCGATGTGACGCGGATACCTGCCGCTGCGGTGACGAAGCCCCCGGGGCCATCGAACAGGATGCACGACCGCCCCGTCGGATCGAGCCCGGTCACGATGCGGCGATGACCCGTGCGCTGCGCCTCGCCGGTCACGGCAATCGGTCGCCGCGCCGGATGGCGTCCTTGCCGCCGTCGGCGAAGATCGTCTGCCCGACGATATAGCGATTGTCGGGACCGGAAAGGAAGCTGAGCAGCGGCGCGATGTCTTCGGCTTCGGCATAGCGATCGACCGCGATCGGCGTCGCTTCGGCCAGCATCGCGCGCCCCTCTTCGGTGGCGAGGATCGGCCGGGTGATCCGGGTCAGCACCGTGCCGGGCGCCACCGCGTTGAGCAGGATGCCCGCGCCTGCCCATTCGGGACGGATCGCGTGACGTCGGACCCAGCGGCTCAACGCGACCTTCGTCGAGGCATAGACCAGCCGCGGTTCTTTCGCCGCCAGATGCAGGGCGTGCGTCTCGTCGCCCGCAAGGCAGGCTTCCACCAAGTCTTCATCATGGCCGAGGATGATCGAGGACGAGGAGACGGCAACCGCGCGCGGGGCTTCGGCCGCTGCGAGCAGTTCGCGCACGCCTTCGAGCAAGGCGATCGTGCCGAAATAATTGACCCCGACCATCGCCGCGGTGTCGGCACCGGCCAGTCCCGCGCAGGCGATGACGCCGTGCAATTTTCCCTCGCTCCGCTCGCCCACCGCCTTCAGCGCCGCCGCCCGGCCGCCGGGTGTCGCGAGATCGGCGATGATGTCGGCATCGTCGAGATCGAGCCCAATCGGGTGGTGCCCTTCCTCGCGCAGCCGTTGGGCGGTGGCCGCGCCGATGCCGCGCGCCGAATCGGTCACCAGGATCTTGCGTCTCTCCATTGCTCTGCCCTCTAAACGCCGAGCGCGCCGAAGCTGTCGAGATCGACCATCGCCATCGCGAAGCGCGTCGCGGCGGCGGTGTTGTTCGCCTCGGTCTGGAAATGCGATCCGTTGAGCATCCAGATCAGCAAGCCCCACACGACGTCGCGGCGATAGGCGGCCCACGCGTTGTCGAACGACGGCGGAGCCACGCCATGATCCTTCAGGCAGCCCAGATAATGGTCGAGCAGAGCGGCTTCCCAGCGTCGCCGGTCGACGAGGTCGAGCCCGGCAATCAGGAAATAGCTGACGTCGATCGACCAGGCGCCGAGACGCGGCTGCGAATCGAGGAAACCGGGGGTGCCGTCGGCATCGACGTAGAGATTGCCGAGGTGCATATCGCCGTGGTTGATGACCCGCGCCTGCGTTTCGTGCGCCGCGCGCATCGCCCGGTGCGCGGCGCGGATGCGCGGCGGATCGAGTAGCATGCGCGGCATCGCTGCTCCGCGCGGTGCGGTGGCGTAGGATTGAAACTGGTCGGGCGTCAGCAACAGGCCGACATAATGCGCCATCGATTCTTCGCTGGTGTCCGGCACCCATGCGAAACGCGTCGCGAGTTCGGGGGCATTCCACCAGCGTGCGTGGAGCTTGGCGAGGCCCGACAGAAACGCCTTCGCCAGGTCGAAGCCGACCGGCTCTTGCAACGACAGGAAACGCACGTCGCGCCGGCACAGATCCTCGAGAATGACGAGCGCCTTGCCCTCGTCGTCGATGACCGCGGCCAGGCAATCGGGGACGTTGAGTCCGGTCGTCGGCATCAGGTCGTGATAGGCGTGATATTCGTTCACATGCATCTTGCGCATGGCCGGGCTGTGCGGCTCGAACCCCGCCTTCATCATCATCGTCGGTGGCAGGTCGGGGTGATCGCTCGCCACCGCCAGCCGTATCTTGGTGCAGGCGCCATGGATCACATCCACCGGCTCGGCGCGGTCGATCCGCACCCCCGGAAAGCGCGGGGCGAGCGCCACGCTCAGCCATTCGGGCGTGATCTCGGCAATATCGTCCGGTATCCGCACCGCGAGGCCTAGCCGGCATCGGCGAGGATAAGCTCACCGGCGCGCGACGCCATCGCCATCGCGGGCGCATTGGTGTTGCCCGACACCAGCGACGGCATCACCGAGATGTCGACGACGCGCAGCCCCGACACACCGCGAACGCGCAGGCTGGTGTCGACGACCGATGCGGCGTCGGTGCCCATCCGGCAGGTGCCCGCCGCATGATAACCGCTGCCGCCGATCCGGTGATAGGCGTCGACGATCTCCTCGTCGGTCTCGATGCCGGCGCTCGGATCGACCTCGGCTACGACGAACGGCGCGAGCGCCGGCTGGGCGAAGAGGTTGCGGATCGCGCGGAACAGCGCGACCGACACGCGCCGGTCGTATTCGGTCGCCAGATAATTGGGATCGATGATCGCCGGCGTCGCAATGTCCGGCCCGGCGATCAAAATGCTTCCCTGGCTTTCGGGGCGCATCACATAACCGCCGCACATCGCGCCATGGAAATCGTGGAGCGACAAGCCCGGGGTGCGGCTGTCGATCGACATCGGCCCCATGCCGAGCTGGGCGTCGGGTCGCCCGCTGCCGGGCTCGGTGCGAATGAAGCCGCCGACCTCGAACGCCGCCGACGTCAACGGTCCCGATTTGAACAGGAAATAGCGCAGCGCGCTGAGATAGAGGCCGAGGCCTTGAAAGGAGAAATTCTCGCTGCCGCCGCGCAGCCGGTATTGCGCGCGGAGCAGGCGGTGCTCGCGCATATTGTGGCCGACCCCCGGCGCGTTGTGGAGCACCTCCATGCCGACGCTCTTCAGATGGGCGGCGGGGCCGATGCCCGATCGCTGGAGCAGCGTCGGCGAGTTGAGCGCGCCGGCGCTCAATATCACTTCGCGCGCGGCAATCTCTTGTTCGCCCGAAGCGCTGCGGATGCGCACGCCGGTGATCCGGCTGCCCTCACGCGTCAGCCGCAGCACATCGGTGTCGGTCACGACCGTGACATTGGGCCGCTGCATCGCGGGGCGCAGAAAGACCTTGGCCGCGCTCTGGCGCTTGCCCTTCCAGATGTTGCGCGGCTGATAGCCGAAGCCTGCGCTGTCGAGCGAATTGAGGTCGTCGACGGTCGGCACCCCCATTTCGGCGGCGGCCGCGATCATCGCCTCGAGCACCGGCAATTTTGTCGGGTGGACGGTGATGTTCAGCGGACCGCCGGTCCCGCGCATATCGGATGCGCCGAGTTCATGATTTTCGAGCGCCTTGAAATGCGGCTTGAGGTCGGCCCAGCGCCAGCCTTCGCAATCCCACTCGTCATAGTCGCTCGGCTGGCCGCGGACATAGACCATGCCGTTCAGCGAGCTCGACCCGCCGAGCGCCTTGCCGCGCACCCAATATTCGGGCTCGTTATGGCCGCCGGTCTTCTTCGCGACATAGGCATGGGTCAGCTTCGGATCCATCAGCGTTTTACCGAAGCCGCGCGGCATGTCGATCAGCGGGCTGGAATCGACCGGGCCGCTTTCGATCACCAAAATCTTGTGGCGGCCGCTGCGACTGAGGCGTTCGGCGAGCACGCAGCCCGACGATCCGGCGCCGACGATGATATAGTCGAACGGTCCCATCTCAGATCTCGACCATGTCGAATTCGGCCTTCATCGTGCCGCAGTCGGGGCATTTCCAGTCGCCCGGAACATCCTCCCACGCCGTGCCGGGTTCGATGTCCCCCGCCGGGTCGCCCAGCTCCTGCTCGTAAATCCAGCCGCAATTCATGCACATCCACTTCTTCATGGGCCGCCTCCGTCAGCTGTCGAACCTGACCCACAGATGCTCGGGCACGCGCAGCAGATGCCCCCGGATATCGGGGCCGGGCTTGTCGGGATCGAGCCGGAGGCCCGGCAGCCTGTCGAAGATCGCATTGAGCGCGCGCGTCATTTCGACCCGTGCGAGATGCTGCCCGATGCACAGATGCGGGCCGCTCGCAAAGGCGATGTGGCGGGTGCTGCGGTTGCGGAAGATGTCGAAACTGTCGGGATTTTCGAACTTGCGCGGATCGCGGTTGGCCGAGGCGAGCACCAGATTGATGAAGGTTCCCGCCTTGATCGGTATGCCGTCGATCTCGGTATCTTGCGCCGCATAACGAAAGGTCGAGGTGACCGGCCCTTCCCAGCGCAGCGCTTCGTCGATTGCCTGCGGGATCAGGCTGCGGTCGGCGGCGACCGCCGCCAGCTGCTCGGGATGGGTCAGCAGGCCGGTCAACAACACGCTGGTGCCGCGATAGGTGGTGTCGCCGCCGGCGTTCATCAGCTGGCGAAGGAAGGAGATCAGCACGTCGTCGGGCAGCCGCTCGCCGCCGACCTCGACCGTGGCGAGGTGGCTGATCAGGTCGGTGCCGGGATTCTCGCGCTTGCGCGCCAGCAGGGCGCCAAAGAAGGTGCCGAGTTTCGTGCTCGCCTCGGGACCTTGCGGCAGGCCGATCGACGACAGGATCTGCGCGATCGCCAGCTTGTGGAACACCGGCGCCTGATCGGGTTCCAGCTCGACCTGCGCATAGATGACCTGGAACGGATAATGGTGGGTGAATTCCTCGATCAAATCGGCTTCGCCGCGCCCGACGAACTCGCCCATCAGCCGGTTGACCACCGGATCGACCACCGTCTCGCCCCATTGGGTGACGATCTGCGGCAGGAACGCCTTCTGGAATATCTTGCGGTAATGGGTGTGTTCGGGGGCATCCATCACCGTCACTGTGTTGCCGAACGAGCGGCCGAGGTTGCGCCGGAACGCTTCCTTGTTGGTGAAGATTTCGGGCTGGGTCAGCACCTTCATCACCGCGTCGTACCCCAGCACCATCACCTGCGGCAGATGGCCCATCTGCGCGTCGGGCACGTCGGTGAACTGCATGCGATAGCTGCCCTCGACGACCGCGCCCTGCTGCATCAGCTCGTGGATGCGCGGGTAGGGGTCGGGGCAGTTGCCTGTCGACAATTTCTCGACCAGGAACGGGTCGAAACTCTTGTCCTCGAGATCTTCGAGGCGGGGCATCGCGGTCATGATTTCCACTCCAGGCCGAGCGCCGCGACCACGGCCTTGGAAATCGGCAGGATCGGGTCATCCTGCGGGTCGCGCGCGTTGAACATGCGGTTGTGGCAGATCGCCACGGCGAGGTGCTGGTCGGGGTCGGCCCAGCCGATCGAGCCGCCGGCGCCGGGATGCCAGATCGCGCGCGGGCCGCTGACGCGGTGGCCGCCGAGCCAGTATCCGCCGATGCTGATCGGGATCGGGATGCCGAACATCACCGGGTCGGGTTCGTCGCCATTGTCGCGGATATGGGAAAAGCCCGCGACGCGGTCGGCGGACAGCAGACGTGTGCCGTCCAACTCGCCGCCGCCCGCCAGCATCGCCCAGAAGCGCGCTTCGTCGCGGGCGTTGAAGATGCCGCCGACCCCGGCGATGCACGCTCGCTGCACCTCGGGCCGCGCGAACACCGGCGGCACTAGGTCGACCGAGGCGGGCATCGAGCGGGCATAAAGCGTCGCGGCGGGGGGCGGGGGATCATTCTCGTTGCGGTTCGACATGACGGCTACGCGATCGGCGACCGTGTCGGGGATGCCGATCCACAGGTCCTTCAGGCCGAGCGGCGCGTTGATCTCGTCAAGCACGAACTGGCGGAAGTCGCGGCCTTGGGGGTCGCTGCGTCGGACGATCTCGCCGATGATCCAGCCGAAGGTCATCGATTGATAGAGCGTCTTCTCGCCCGGCGGGGCGAGCGGCTCCATCGCGGCAATCGCGCCGGTCATATAGTCCCAGTCGCACATCGCTGCGGGGGTCACGCCCTCGGGCATCAGCGGGACGCCGGCGCGATGGGTCAGCGCATGGCGCACCGTCGCCGCGCTCTTGCCGTTCTGGGCGAATTCGGGCCAGTAATCGGCGATCGGCGCGTCATAATCGACATGGCCGCGCTCGGCCTGGATATGCAGCGCGGTCGCGGCGACCGCCTTGGTCACCGAATAGACGTTGTACAGCGTGTCGGCGTCGGCCTTGCGCCCCGACGCGGGGTCGGCGAGGCCGTCCCACAGGTCGAGCACCTTGGCGCCCTTGTGATAGGCGACGACATGCACCGCCTCTTCATGCCCCGCATCGATCGCAGATCGGATCGCGGCGCGGACGCCGCTGTCGTCGATGTCCATCACACCGCCCATTTCAGATAGAGTTTGTCGACGCCGTTGACGCTGCCGGCGGCAAAGACGGGGGGACGGTCGGGGTCGATCTCGAAATCGGGGATCGCGGGCAGCCATTCCTCAAGGAAGATGATCAGCTCGCGCCGCGCCAGCACATTGCCGGGGCAGACATGCGGCCCCGCACCGAACGCGGCATGCTTGATCTCCGACGGCTTGCGGTGGAAATCGACGACCTCCGGTCGGTCATTGATCCGGTCGTCCAGGCCATAGAGGCATTTGGGCATCTGGATCATGTCGCCCTTTTTGAACTTCAGGCCCTTATAGTCATAATCTTCGGTCAGCTGCCGCGCGGTGTTCGGCAGGCCGTAGCGGCGCAGGAATTCCTCGCAGGCGACCTGCGCAAGCTTCGGATTTTCGACCAGTTCACGGCGATGCCCGGGGTTCTTTGCGAGGAAATGCGCGACGAAACCGATCTGCGACGCGACCGTATCGAGTCCGCCGACGAGCACCAGCAGCGACATCGCCATGATCTCGTGTGGGGTCAGCGCCCGTTCGCTGACCTCGCCGTTGACGATCATGCCGAGCAGGTCTTCGCGCGGGTTCGCCTTGCGGTCCTCGATATGCCCCATCAGATAGCCGGCGAGTTCGCCCTGGGTCCGGGCCTTTAGCTCGATGTCGTTGCTGCGGACCGCGATTTCGGCGCGCGGTAACAGGAAGTCGCGATCGCTCAGCGGCAGGCCCATCATCGTCAGGAACACGTTGATCGGCAGCACCTTGGCAAAATCGTCGATGAATTCGCACTCGCCGCGCGGCTTGAGTGTCGCCACGAGTTCCTGTGCGGTCTCGCGCGCGACTTCGGAATATTGGCGGACCTTCTGCGGGGTGAAGCCGGTCATCAACAGCTTGCGATAGGGGGTGTGGTCGGGCGGATCGAGCGAAAGCGGGATCGATTTCATCCGGCCGGGGTTGAGCGGGATGTCGAATTCATTGTGGCTGAAATGTTCGTGATCGACCTGCATCACCTGGATGTCGGCGGCCCGCGTCGCGATCCAATAGCCGCCATAATGCGGCGTCCAGACGATGTCGGGGCCCTTGTGAAGCTCGGCCCAGGCGAGCTGGATATCCTCGGCCTTGCCGGCGAGCGTGTAGAAGTCGAAATCGACCACCAGTTCGGGCGGCACATTGTCGGGGACCGCGACTGTCTGCGGCATCGCTCGCTCTCCTCATCCCATCAACACGGTCCTGAAGACCGTCGTTTCTTGAAGTTTTCATGCGCCCAAAGAGGCGGGTCACCCACAGTTCTGACGTTTGGACAAAATTTGTCAATTCGTTTCTGGCCGCTTCCGGGTGGCCATCGGTTGCCGAAGGGTCAAGGGCGGCCTGTCTGGCTTTCCCCGAATCCGGCGCCGACAAACCTGCGCCTAGGCTGCTGCATAATCAAGTGACTTAGTTATCTGATTATCACGTTTTCGATTGACTCTTGGCGGCCGCAGCATTTGAAGGAGGGTAAGCGCTAATCATATAGAGGATTGAGGATGGAACTGGGCTTCGGGGCGGAGTATGACGCCTTTCGTCAGGAGGTGCGGGACTTCATCGGCCAGCATTGGCCGCCCGCCGACGGCAATCTGAAATCGCGCGAGAACGAGCGGGCGTTCGTGATCGCGGCGACCGAGCGCGGTTATCTGCACCGTGCGATCCCCAGGCGCTTCGGCGGCAGCGAACAGGCAGCCGATATCGGCAAGGCGGAGATCATTCGCGAGGAGCTGACCAAGGCGCGCGCGCCGGCGGGTCGCATTCCGGGCAATGGGCTGGTCGTCCCGACGCTGCTCGAATGGGGCACCGAGGACCAGAAGGACCGCTTCATCGCGCCGACGCTGCGCGGCGACATCGTCTGGGCGCAGGGTTTTTCCGAACCCAATGCCGGGTCGGACCTCGCATCGCTGCGCACCAAGGCCGAGCTTGTCGGCGACAAATGGATCATCAACGGACAGAAAATCTGGACCACCCACGCGCACAAGGCGACGCACATGTTCTGCCTCGTGCGCACCGAACCCGATGCGCCGAAACATGCCGGTATTTCCTATCTGCTCATCGACATCCGGCAGCCCGGGGTGACCGTGCGGCCACTGGTCCAGATGACACGCCAGAAGGAATTCAACGAAGTGTTCTTCGACAATGCCGAGACCCCCGCCGACATGCTGGTCGGCGAGCGCGGTCGCGGCTGGAACGTGACCCGCTCGACGCTGAAACACGAACGGTCGGGCATTTCGTCGATGACGTGGAGCCTGTCGATGTTCCGCGACCTGGTGAAAATGGCGAAGGAGGTCGAGCGCGACGGGGCGCCCGCGATCAAGGATCCCCGCATTCGCGAGGAACTCGCCGCGATCGAGGGCCAGTTGATGTCGCTCACTTATTCGACCTATCGCGCGACATCGCACGACATGCACGACCGCGACATCGGATCGTTCCAGACGATGCCGAAGCTCTATATGACCGAGCTTGCCGGGCGGATTTCCAGGCTCGCGCGCGATATCATCGAGGATGATTTCACCGACATGGGCGGTGCGCGGCTGAAATGGATCGAGCGCTTCATGATCTCGCTGTCGATGTCGATCGCCGGCGGCACATCGAACATCCAGCGCAACATCATCGCCGAACGGGGTCTCGGCCTACCGCGCGACCGGTCGCAGGGGGCGGGCGCATGAACTTCCTTCTCTCCGACGATCAACTCGCGCTGCTCGCCTCGATCGAGGATCTGCTGCGGGACCGCTGCGATTCACTCCGGGTCCACAAGATTTTCGACCTCGAGGGCGAGGCGCAATATGACGCCGAGCTCTGGGCCGCGCTTGTCGATATGGGCCTGCCCGCGATCTTCGTACCCGAGGAGCAGGGCGGACTCGGGCTGGGCATGGTCGATCTCGCGGTCGTCGCCGAACTGCTCGGCGCCTATGCCGCGCCGGTGCCCTGGCTCGGCCATGCGCTGGCGATTGTCGCGATCGCTTTGGGCGGCAGCGATGCGCAAAAGGCCAGGTGGCTGCCACGGCTCGCGGCGGGCGAGATTTTGGCCACCGTCGCTTTCGGCGAAGGCAAGGGCGCCTGGCTCCCGGGGGAATGGCAATTGTCGGCGGCTGGGGGACTGACCGGCACCAAGGTGCTGGTGCCCAACGCCGCGGAAGCCGATCTCATCGTCGTCGGCGTCGCCGAAGGGCTGGCGCTGGTCGAGAAGGGCGCGGCCTATAGCACGCAGCGGATCGACAGCGGCGATCGCACGCGTCCGGTCGACACGGTGGTTTTCGACGGCGCCGAGATCGAGCTGCTCACGGACGGGCTGGCGGTGCGCGACCGTCTGATCGACGCCGCCGCGGTCCTGATCGCCGCCGATGCCTTTGGCGGCGCCGAGCGGTGCGTGACGATGTCGGTCGACTATGCCCGGGTGCGCGAACAATATGGCCAGCCCGTCGCGGGCTTTCAGGGCCTGCGCTATCAACTGGTCGAAATGGCGCTGGCGACCGAACCGGCGCGAGGGTTGTACTGGTATGCGGCGCATGCGTGGGATGCGCTGCCCGAAAAGGCCGCGCATGCGGCGGCGCAGGCAAAGGCGCATCTGACCGACACCTATCTTCAGGTTACGCGCGACACGGTCGAGGCGCATGGCGGCATCGGCTTTACTTGGGAGCATGACACGCACATCTATATGAAGCGCGCCATGCTCGACTGGGCCTGGCTGGGATCGCCCAGCCGCCACCGGCTTCGCGCGGCGGATCTGGCGGGCTGGTAGATGGACCAAGTACAGGATGTCGTTCTCTATGCGGTTGAACGGGGCGTCGCGCGGATCACGCTCAATCGTCCCGACCGGCTGAACGCGTCCAACGGCTTATTGTCGCGCGGCCTGACCGCCGCTTTCACCCGCGCTGCCGCCGATCCCGCGGTGCGGGTCGTGCTGCTGACGGGGGCGGGGCGGGCGTTTTGCGCCGGCGCCGACCTGCAGGTCCTCGACGAACTTTCCGATGATCCGGCGGCGCAGAATTCGGGTTCGGGCGGCCTGCGCTATGACGGACTGATGTCGATGCCAAAGCCGGTCATCGCCGCCATCCTTGGTCCGTGCGCGGGGATTGGCCTCGCGCTCGCCTGTTCGGCCGACATTCGCGTCGCCGCCGACGATGCGATCTTCGTCGCCCCGTTCGCCAAGCTTGGACTGTGTGCCGAGGGAGGGCTGGCGTGGCTGCTGTCGCGACTCGTGGGTCCGGGCAATGCCGCCGAAATGCTGCTCTCCGCGCGGCGGATCGCCGCCGACGAAGCCTATGCCAAGGGGCTTGTCTCGCGCCTGTTGCCGCTCGCGGGGTTTCACCATGCGGCCCTGGCCTATGCGGTCGAACTGGCGCAGGGCGCGCCGTCGAGTTTCGCGCTGATCAAGCGCCAGCTTGGCGATGCTAGCGGCGAGACTTTCGAAACGGCGCGAGCGAATGCGGCAGAGCTGGCGCGCGAAACCCTTCATGGCAGTGATTTCGGCGAGGCGCTGGCAGCGAAACGCGAAGGGCGGCCGGCGCGCTTCACGCCCGTTACCGCCGTCTTCGCGCCGTCCATAAGCGAGAGCTAGATCATTCGAGCTTCATCAGATGTTCGGTCCGGTAAACCTGCAGCGCGGCGTAATCGCCGTCGCGGACGCGGTTCGCGAAATCGGGATTGGCGATCATCATCCGTCCGACCCCCAGCAGATCGAAATCGCCCCGTGCAAAGCGCCGCAGCGCCTCTTCGAGCATATGCGGCGGGCCGTCGATCGTCGCGACATCGGTCGGCGCCGCTGCCTTGCCGCCGGCCGCGACGGCGCGCAGCGCGGCCATCGCGTCCTTTTCCAGCACCTCCTTGGCGATCCCCAGCGAGCCGACCATCATCGTCGGCTTTCGCGTCAGCCTTTTGATCCAGCCCGACAGGCTGAGGTCCGATCCCGCGAATTCGGCTTCCCAGAACCGCCGCGTCGAACAGTCGAACAGGTCGGCGCCGGCAGCTGCCAGCGGCTCGACGATTTCGGCGAGCTCGTCGGCGGACTCGGCGATCCGTGCGCGATAGTCCTGCTGCTTCCACTGCGACAGGCGCAGCATGATCGGAAAGTCGGGCGCGGTCGCGGCGCGGCAGGCGGCGACCACTTCGGCCGCGAAACGAACGCGATTGACCAGGCTACCGCCATAGGCGTCGGTGCGGCGGTTGAAGCGCGACCACAGGAATTCGTCGATCAGATAGCCGTGCGCGCCGTGGATGTTGATCCCGTCACACCCGATCGCCATCGCGGTCGCCGCGGCGCGGGCATAGGATGCGATGCACTCGTCGATCTCGGCGACCGTCATCGGCTCTTCGACCTGCACCGGCTCGGGCGGGGTCAGCGACGGATCGATCAGCCCCGGCATATAGAGCCCCGACGGCCCCATCGACTTCATATCGCGGTTGGCCATTTCCAGCTTCGGGTCGTCGGCCGGATACGGCGAACGCATCAGCGCGGCGTGCCAGATCTGCGGCATGAACGCGCCGCCCTTGGCATGCACGGCATCCGCGACCTTCGCCCAGGCCTCGGCGCCCGCACCATATATCGTCGAGCTGGTCCGCATGTGCATCGCGGTCGGATGGTCGATCGCGGTCGCTTCGCCGATGACCAGTCCCGCTCCGCCTTCGGCGCGGCGGGCATAATAGGGCGCATAGCCCGGCGACAACACCCCGTCGCTTGCCGAACCGCGCCCCATCGGCGCCATGACGAAGCGGTTTTGCAGCGTCAGCCGGCCGATCGTCAGCGGCGTGAAAAGCGGCGAGACGTCCAGCGGCTGCGCGCCGTTTCCGGCGGTCGCGCCGGTGGTTTTCATACGCTCGGGCTCCGCCGGGCCGGCCTCGTCGGTCATAGCGATCGTCGCGGTTTGCAGCATAGCTCACTCTCCCCTTGTTCGTCTGACGTCTTTTAAATAGTATACTGATATAATCAGGTGACAAGGGGGGAGTCGATGGCGGACGGCGCGACGGAGGACTGGGCGCAGCGGTTGGAGAAGATCGAGGCGCAGCTTGCGATCCAGCAACTTGCCGCGCGCTATGCGCGCGCGGTCGACAGCCGAAACCTGGACGATCTCGGCGCGTTGTTCGCGCCGCAGACGCGCTTCGGCGACGACGGGCTGGGGGCGACCGGCGCGCGCGCCTTTTACGGCCGCGTGCTCGCCGGCTTTTACCGCAGCTTTCACCAGGTCGCCGGCCATGTCATCACCGATATCGCCACCGACAGCGCGCGCGGCACCGTCTATTGCCGCGCCGAGCATGAGGACGGCGACCATTGGATCGTCAACCTGATGGTCTATTTCGACCGCTATTGCCGCGTCGACGGGCGCTGGTATTTTCTCGGACGGCGGCCGCGTTTCCTGTTCGTCGGCGACCCGCGCACCGCGCCGCGCACGATCGATTTCAACCAATGGCCGGGGCGCGAGGATCGCTTCCGCTGCGAATTGCCGCAATCGGACGAGAGCTGGGGTCAGTATTGGAACGGGCATCCCGATGAGCGGGCGGAGGTGACCAGCTTGCCCTGAACGGCCTCAGCGCGCCGACCAGCCGCCATCGATCGGGATCGTCAGCCCCGTCGCATGCGCGCCAGCGGGCGCGGCGGCCCATGCGACCGCATCGGCGATCTGTTCGGGCGACATCATCTGCCGCGACGGGTGAAATTCGCCGACGAGCGCGGTGCGCGCCTCTTCGGTCATCGCTCGCGCGATATTGGGGGTCAGCGTCAACCCCGGCGCCACGACATTCACGCGGATGCCCCGATCGGCATAGAGCACCGCCGCCGCTTCGCTGAGGTGCACGACCCCGGCCTTCGCGGCATGATAGGCATAGGAGGCGAAGCGCGTCACCCGGATGCCCGCGAGCGATGCGACGTTGACGATGCTGCCCGACCCGGCGGCGAGCATCGGCGGCAGCGCATATTTCATGCCCAGCATGCAACTCGTCAGGCATTGGCGCAGCGTGTTGTCCCAAGCATCCAGCGCGACGTCTTCCAGCCCGATTCCCGCGGCATCGCCGGCGCCGAAATTGCCGACATTGTTGATCGCGATATCGAGGCGGCCAAAGGCGGTGAGCGCCGCCGCGACGCTCTGTTCGGCATCCGCCTCGACGGTCGCATCGGCGCGGAGGAAGGTAGCAGCGCCCGACATTTCGCCCGCCATCCGCTCACCGGCGGCTTCGTCGATATCGGTGAACAGGACCTGCGCGCCGCCGGCGATCAGGCGCCGCACGATCGCTTCGCCGATCCCCGACGCGCCGCCGGTGACGAGCGCGACATGGCCTGCGAACCCCTGGGTCATGACATCCTCCTCGCTCGCCTAAGGCGACATGAAAAGGCCGCCATCGGCCTGGAAGGTCATGCCGGTCAGGAAGGAGGCGTCGTCGCCCGCGAGGAACACCGCGAGGCGGCCGCCGTCGGCATAGATGTCGCCATAGCGGCGCAGCGGAATCGTCTCGACCGCCTTTCGGGCATGCTCGGGCTGGTTGCGGACGAAGCTCTGCAACGCGTCCGAGGCGATCGCCGGATTGATCACATTGGCGGTGATGCCATATTTGCCCCACTCGCGCGCGGCGGTCCGCGTCAGCCCGCGGATCGCCTCTTTCGCCGCGTTGTAGGCCGCCGATCCTTCATAGCCGATCTGCCCCCAATAGGAGCCGAAGTTGATGATGCGTCCGGCGCCCGACGCCTTCAGATGGGGAAAGGCCGCCTTCATGAAATAATAGGTCGCGGTCGGACCCGTCGCAAAGGTGCGGTCCCACTCACCATCGTTGAAATCCTCCAGCGGAGTGATCACCGGTGTCGGTGCGGGCTGGTCGGCGGTGCCGAAACTTTGCGCGTTGTTGACGAGGATATGGAGCGCGCCAAAGCGCTCGACCGCGTCGGCCACGGTCGCGACGATGTGGCCTTGATTGCCGACATCGCAGACCATCCCGACGCCCGTGCCGCCTGCTGCTGTGATTTCGGCGAGGGTTTCGTCGATGCTGCCCTGCGAACGCGAGGCGACGACGACATTCGCGCTCTCACGCGCCAGTTCGACCGCGATGCCGCGCCCGATCCCGCGCCCGGCGCCGGTGACGATCGCGGCGCGGCCGTCCAATAATCCCGCCATGCTTGCTCTCCTCGTTCGTCGCGTCAGGTCAGGACCAGCCGCGAATTTTCGTCGAACGGCAACAGGTCCTCGCCCTCGCGAATGCGGCGCGTCCAGTGCGGATCGTGCATGATCGCGCGGCCGACCCCGACCAGGTCGAACTCGCCGCGCGCGAGGCGTTCGGCCACTCTGTGGACATTGTCGCGCGCCGCGTCGGACCCGCCGGTCTTTTTCGAATCATAGACCCCCGACGACAGGCCGACGCCGCCGACGGTCTGCGCCGCCTTGCCGGTCAGCTTTTTGGCCCAGCCGGCCAGGTTGAGCGGCGAGCCTTCGAATTCGGGCTTGTCGAAATAGCGCTGGCTGCCGTCGAAGATATCGACCCCGGCATCGGCGATCGGACCAAGCACCTCTTCCAACTGCCGCGGCGTATCGGCGAGGCGGGCGCGGACGTCCTGTTGTTTCCATTGCGAGAAGCGGAAGTTGATCACCGGATCGGGGCCGATCTCGCGGCGCACGGCCTCGACCAGCGCGGCGGCGAAGGCGGTGCGGCCCTTATGGTCGCCGCCCCAGCGGTCGGTGCGGCCGTTGGTGCCCTCCCACAGGAAATTATCGACCATATAGCCATGCGCGCCGTGGATCGCGATCCCGTCGAAGCCCGCTTCCATGGCCCAGCGCGCGCTGCGGGCAAAGCCCTCGATCACGTCGCCGACCTCGCTGTCGGTCATCGCCCGACCGGGTTTGGCTGCGACCCGTTCGATATAGTCGGGCGAGACCATCGCGGTTCGGTCGAGTGGTCCCCAGACGCCCGACGGCCGCACCGTTTCGACGCTGGGAAAGGGCCCCGTTCCCATTTCGCGCATCACCCCCTGATGCCATAATTGCGGCATGATCACGCCGCCGGCGGCGTGGACGGCATCGATTACCGCGCGCCAGCCGTCCAGCGCCGCCTGGCCATACATGTGCGGGGCGTTGTCGCCATCGACGCCGCTGCCGCCCAGCGCGGCGGGATGATCGACGCCGACGCCTTCGGTGATGATCAGCCCGGTGTCGGCGCGGCGGCTATAATAGTCGGCGACATCGGCGCCGGGGACGCCCTGCGGCGAAAAGCCCCGCGTCATCGGCGCCATGACGATACGGTTCGCGAGGCGCAGCGAGCGCAGTGCGAAGGGAGAGAAGAGGGGAGCGATCCGCTCGTCCATGGGGTGTCCTTTCGCCTGGGTCATTGCGACGGGGCCGCAAGGCTGCGCGGGAGTCTCTGTGCCACAAGGGCACCGATCAGCGCGGTGGCGGCGACGAACAGAAAGACATTCTCATAGGCCGCCTCGGTCGGGAAGACGCCGGTGGCCGCCCCGTGATGACCGGCCCCCGTCGACAGCATCGTCGCGACGGTCTGGGCGCCGATCGCCATCGCGGTCGACCGGATCACCGCCATCATCCCGGTGGCTTCGCTGACCCGGTCCATCGGCGCCGCGCCGACGATGACGATCGGGATGGTGACGTACACGATGCCGAGACCAACCGCCTGGACGACGAGCAGCAGCATCACGGTCATGATATCCTCGTGCCAGGCGACCAGCGCGAGAAAGGATGCTACTACCATCAGGCACCCCGTCGTCGCGACGCGGCGCGGACCGAATTTCTGGTTCGCGCGCGCCACCAGCGGATAGATCAGCCCGGTGAGGATGTTCGCAGGCAGCAACAGAAAGCCGGCGAGCGTCGCGCTGAGTCCCAGCCCGGCCCCCGTCGCGGGCGACTGCTGGCCGAACAGCGCCATGATCTGCCCGCCCTGGAACACGCCGAGCGCGATCGTCACGAACAATATATTGGCCCATGCTATCTGCGGCTTCGCCAGCAGCCGGACGTCGATCAGCGGATTTTCGACGGTGAGTTCGCGCCAGATCCAGGCGATCAGCGACAATATGGCGACCGCCGCATAGACCATGGTCATCGGATCGGTGAAACCGGCGTGGCCCCCGTTGTCGATGGCTAGCAACAGGCCCACCGCCGCCGGGATAAACAGCAGGCCGCCGACCAGATCGTCGCGCACGCCGCCGAGGTTGGACCGCTTGTCGGGGGCGACATGGATCAGCACCGCGACGAAGGCGATGGCGCCCATCGCCGCCGAAACCTTGAAGATCATCGACCAGTCGGCATAATCGACGATCAGGCCGCCGATCACGAGCCCCGATGCCGCCGCGATGCTGGCCGACGACGCGATGAGGCTGATGCCGAGCGGCACGCGGTCCGCCGCGACCCGTTCGCGGATCAGGCCGAAACACAGCGGGATGATCGCGCCGGCCAGGCCCTGCATCGCGCGCCCGGTGATCAGCCAGCCGAGGTCGCTGGTGACGCTGCTGATCAGCGATCCGACCGTCGACAGCGCGACGACCCAGAGCAGGATGCGCCGCCGCCCCAAAAGATCGCCGAGCCGACCGAACAGCGCCGCGCCCGCCGCCGACGACAGCATGAAGGATGTAACCAGCCAGCCCGCCGACGACGTGCCGCCGAAGTCGGCGACGAGGCTGCGCATCGCGGCATAGATCATCGTCAGTTCGAGCGCGGCGACGACCTCGGCGATCATCAGCGGAATGATGAGCCGGTAAAAGGCCGAAGCCTCCGATCGGGCGGGCGATGCTTCGGTCACTCTATTCTCTCTCCCGCACGATCATTCTGCCTTCGGATCAGCCGCGCGGCATACCGAGGATGCGCTCCGATACGATGTTGCGCATGACCTCGTTCGATCCGCCCGCGATCGTCCAGCCATAGCTTTTCAGGAAATCGTTCATGCGCAGCCGGCTGCTGTGCCCGGTGCCCGGGATCGACGGCTGCCACTTCAGCGCCGCGATGCCCTCGGCGCGCAGCAGGAATTCGGTGTAGCGTTGCAGGAACGGACCCCAGATCAGCTTGATATAGGTCGGCAGCGTCGGCGACGCCTTGTCGGGATTCGCCTCGAGTTCGATCAACAGCTTGCGGATCATTAACCGCAACGACTGAAGCTCGGCATGGAAGGCGGCATATTCTCGGCGCAGCTGGACGTCCTTCATCCAGCTGTCCTTGGCCTCCTCGGCGTCGAGCTCGAACGACCGCGCGAGCCGCTCGACCGCGCCGAAGATCAGCAGGCCGCGTTCGGTCGACAGGGTGGATTGGGCGATGTTCCAGCCATTGCCCTCGGCGCCGATCAGATTTTCGGCCGGGATTTTCACATCGTCGAGGAAGATTTCGGCGAACTCGGACTCGCCGGTGATCTGCAGGATCGGGCGGACCTCGACCCCCGGCGATGTCATGTCCATGATGAAATAGGAGATGCCGTCATGCTTGCGCTTGCCGTGCGGGTCGGTGCGCGCGAGCAGCAGGCAATAGTCTGCGTGCATCGCCGCCGACGACCAGATCTTCTGCCCGTTCACGACATAATGATCGCCCTCGCGCCGCGCAGCAGTGCGTAGCGAAGCAAGGTCGGACCCCGCGCCGGGCTCCGAAAAGCCCTGGCACCAGATGTCGGCGCCCTGCGCGACCCCGCCGATATAGCGGTCCTTCTGTTCCTGCGTGCCATGTTCGAACAGCGTAGCCGGGGTGTGGAACAGCGAGATGGTGAACATGTCGAGTTCGGGCGCGTCGGCCCGCGCGAATTCTTCATAGACGATGATCTGATACGCGAAGGGAATACCGGGGCCGCCCCACTCGCGCGGCCAATGCGGCGTCGCCAGCCCGACCTTGCGGCGTTCATCGAGCCATTCGACGACGATCGCCTTGAGTTCGGATTCGCGTACCGCCTGCCATTGCCGGCGCCAGTCGGCGGGCACGGTGGCGGCCAGCCAGTCGCGGATTTCCTGTCGGAAAGCCGCCTCGTCGCCGACCTTGGAAACGATGTCGAATGTCCGGCCCATCACGCGGCCTCCAGCATGTCGGCAATGCGGTCGAGCAGGACCACCCGGGTGCCGAACAGCGCCTCGTTGAGCTTGGCGCGCTTCAGATAGATATGCGGGAAATATTCGGCGGTGAAGCCGACCCCGCCGTGAAGCTGAATGCAATCGCGCGAGATCTCCGCGACGATCCGCGTCACATGCTGTTTCGCCGACAGCGCGTCGAGCAGCGCGTTGGGGTCGTCCGCCGCCAGTCCCGCCGCATGCTCGACCAATCCGCGCGCCGCGACCAGCGCCGCCTGATGATCGGCAACGCGGTGCTTGAGCGCCTGGAACGACCCGATGACGACGCCGAATTGCTCGCGGATCTTCATATAGTCGATCGTGCCGGCCAGCGCGACTTCGCCGCCACCGATCGCGTCGGCGGCGATCGCCACCGCCGCCGTGCGCAGCAAAAGATCGTCGAGCGCGCCGGGATCGCCGGCCAGGATGACGGCATCATCGCCAAGCGCCACGCCATCGAGCGTGACGGTGCCCAGCGTGCGGGTCGCGTCGGTCAGCGCGTCGCGGGCGATCGTCACCCCCGCCGCGTCGCCTGGGATCGCGAGCCAGCAGGCGCGGCCCGCCCTTTCGCCACGAAGGAAAAGGATGGTCGCCGACGGCGCGTCGACCATGTCCGTCACGGTGCCGCTCGCCATCTTTCCGTCGATCGCCACGATCGCATCGCCAGGCTGTGCCACGGCGGCGCGCAGCGATCCGTCGGCGAGCCGCGGCAACAGCGCGGCCTGCTGCGCGTCGCTACCCGCCGCCGCGACCAGCGCCGCGGCGAGCGTCGTCCCGAGCATGGGGACGGGGGCCGCCGCGGCGCCGAGCGCCGAATGCAGCGCTGCGGCGGCCTCGGTGCCGAGCCCCAGTCCGCCATGCGCTTCGGACACGGTCAGTGCAGTCCAGCCGAGCGCCGCCATTTGTTCCCATAAGGTATCGGCCATCAGCGCGGGCGCCCGCGACCAGGCGACGGCGCGCTCGCGCGGCCATTCGGCGCCGAGCATCTCGGCAAAGCTTTCGGCGAGTACGCCGAGGTCGATGTCATCGGACATGGTGCGGGGGCTTTCTGTTCACTCGTCGATGAAATCGGGCGGGCGTTTGTCGATCATCGCCTGCACCGCCTCGCGGTGATTGGGCGATTCCCACGACCGGGTTTCGAGCCGCAGCATCTCCCCCATGTAGCGCCGCGCCTTGTCGAGGATGTCGAGGTTCAGAGCCTGCTTGGTCGTCTGCAGCGCGCTCGGCGATTTGGAGAGGAAGGTGGCGACCCATTTGGCGACCGCGGCATCGAGATCGTCGCGAGAGACCGATTCGGTGATCAGCCCCTTGGCGGCGGCGTCCTTGCCGCGCAGCGGATCACCGCTCAGCAAATGGCGGCGCGCCTCGACCAGTCCGACCAGATTGGGCCACAGCAGCGAACCGCCGTCGCCCGCCGCGAGACCGACGCTGACGTGCGGGTCGCCGATCAGCGCGTCTTCGACCGCGATGGTGATGTCGGCCGCGAGCGCGAGGCTGGCACCCATGCCCATCGCATGACCGTTGATCCGGGCGATGACCGGCTTCGGGCATTCGAGCATGCCGATGATGATCGCGCGCGCTTCGAAAATTCCGACATGCCAGCGTTCGCGATTGCCCCAATTGTCGATCATCCTTTTGGGATCGCCGCCGGCGCAAAAGCCGCGTTCGCCCGCACCGGTGAAGATGATGACGCGCACGCCGGGGTCGACTCCGGCGTCGGCCCAGATGCGCGTCAGTTCCTCATGCGCCTCGGGCGTCATGCCGTTGAGCGGCGGGTTGTCGAGTGTGATCGTCAGGACATGGCCGTCCTGCCCGACCTTGATGGCCGAATAATTCGCGTATCGCGCTGACACCCTCAATCCTCCTAACTGGTATACCATATTCCTTGCATCGAACGGCGGTTCGCGGCAAGCCCCATTTCGACATGGCGCGTGACGGAGAGCGAATATGACCGAAGCCAAGGCGATGCTGCTCGTGCTGCAGAACCCGAAATCAGGCCGGGAAACGGCGCACCGCGACTGGTATCTGGCGCATCATCTTCCCGATGTCTGCGGCGTCCCCGGGGTGCTGCGCGGCGAATTTTCCCGCGTTGCCGAGGGTAAGGAAAGCCCGCGATGGTCGAACGCCGCGACCTATTGGCTGGACGGCGACCCGGCGGCGATCCTGACGGAAATATTCACCCGCGCCGGCAGCGGCGACTGGACGATGAGTGACACGCTCGACGGCGAATCGATGATGATGGCGATCGCCGAGGCGCTGACGGAACGCCGGCGGTCGACCGTCACGCCCGACGCCGGGGGCAAGGACCGATTGCTCTATATCGTCCTCACCAACGCCACGCCCGGCGACGACGACGTCTTCAACCACTGGTACAATCACACCCATCTGCCCGACGTCCTCGCGGTGCCCGGTTTCGTTGCAGCCCAGCGCTTCCGGTTGATCGACCATCCGGCATTGCGTCCCTATCCCTATCGTTATCTGGCGATCTGTGAAGTCGCGGCGGGCGAGGCCGATGCCGCGCTCGCCGAACTCGCGGCGCGGGCCGGGACCGAACGCATGGTCTTGTCGCCGACGCTCGACCGGTCCGCCGCCGCCGCCGCGCCCTTCGCGGTCGACGGCATTTGCCTTGGCTCAGTCTGACAATTCGGCGGCCCGGCGTTCCTGCTTGCGTTCGATTCGCGCGATCCAGCGGCGGGCATGATCGAACATCGCCCGCATCGACGCCATCGCGCCATCGCGGTCGCCGGCCGCGATGGCATCGACCATGTGGCCGTGTTGCATCTTGAGTTCGGGTAGGAAATTCTCGTCGGGCATCGGCATCACCGTCAGGCCGTATCGGAGCGCGACCCCGACAAACAGCGCGAGCGCGCGGTTGCCGCTGTGATCGGCGATGATCTGGTGAAACTCGCACGCCGAGGCGAGATAATGACCCGCCGACGCCTGGTCGAGCCGCACCAGCGCCTTGCGCAGCGCGCCAAGCGATTCGGCGTCGGCGCGGCGGACGAATTTCTCGACCGCCGCGATCTCGAGACAGCTTTGCGCCTCCCACAGATGCGACAGCGGGATGCGCGAGTAGGTGAGGAAGATCGCGGTCAGTTCGATCGTATAGGCCGGGTCGCATTCGCGGATGATGACGCCGCCTTGCGCGCCGGTCTTGACCCGCACGATATCGTGCAGTTCGAGCGGCCGGAGCGCCTCGCGCATCACCGCGCGGCTCGTGCCATAGCGCCGTTGGAGTTCGCCTTCGTTGCCCAGGTTGGTGCCGCGCTTCGCCCCGGCATTTTCGATATCCTGGACCAGCCGCAGCGCAATCGTCTCGCTCAGCTTGGGCACCGAGCCGGCGACCATGCGCTCGTTGGCGAGATCGGTGATCGTCCGCCGGTCGACCGCCTCGAGGAACAGTTCGATCGCCAGGTTGTCCGCGTCGGCGTGCAGCCGCGGCGCGGCGCGCAGGATCGCGGCGGTATCGTCGAGCAGCGGGCGTTCGACCTTCGTCAGTTCGAAATAGGTTTTGGCGGCAAAGACGATCGCGTGGCGCGGCGGCGCCTTGACGACGAGGCCGCCATAGACGCCGCGCCGCATCCCCGCCGCGCCATGCCATTCGAGTTGGCGCACCGCTTCGCGGAAGGTCGCGCGTGAGACGCGGAACATCTCCATGAAATCGGCTTCGGTGCCCAGCACCTCACCCTCTTTCCAGCCGCGCCGGATGATCTCGCCGATGATGCGTTCGGCGACAATCTCCCCCAATTTTCGTCTGCGCTTGCCCGCGCCCACCATCTTCGATCTGCCCCCCGGGACGGTACGTCCCCTCTCGCCTTCCGACACTTCGTGATTTTCCTCTCGTTTGACAAGCGAACGATGCGCAGAATAAGTATACCAGTTAAGCGAGGAGAGCGATGTGGAATTTGCCTGGAGCGATTCGGAGGCGGCGTATCGGGCCGAACTCCATGAGGTGCTGGCGACCCTGCCCGATGATTGGTGGGAAAATTATGCGCCGCACGGGCCGTCCAGCCCCAAGCTGATGGAGCATGCCCGTGCCTTCAATGCCCGGCTCGCCGAACGCGACCTGATCGTCCGGCACTGGCCAAAAGACTATGGCGGCTCCGATGCCAGTGCGTGGCAACAAATCATCGTCAGCGAGGAAATGTGGTCGATCGGCGAACCGCGCTCGTCGCTCTACCTCGGGACCAACTGGGCCGGTCCGGCGATCATGAAATTCGGCACCGAGGCCCAGAAGCAACGCTATCTGCAGGCGATCGCGGCGGGCGAACTCCTCTGGTGCCAGGGCTTTTCGGAACCCGAGGCGGGGACCGACCTCGGCAATATGCAGACGCGCGCCGAGCCCGATGGCGGCGATTATGTCATCAACGGGTCGAAGATCTGGACCTCCTACGCGGCGCGCGCCGACATCATGTTCCTGCTCGCGCGCGTCGGCGGCAAGGGCAAGGGCGGGGTGAGCTGCTTCATCGTGCCGATGGACACCCCGGGCATCGAAATCCGTCCGATCCCCGGCGTCCATTCGCGCCACGATTTTCACGAAATCTTCTTCACCGACGCGCGCGTGCCGGCGGATGCGCTGCTCGGCGACGAAGGCCATGGCTGGAAGATCGTCCAGGCGATCATCCATTATGAACGGATCGGCGCCGGGCGCTATGAAAAGGCGGCGCGCGGCCTCGCGCATATCGTGGATGTGCTGAAAGCGCGCGGCGATTTCGACGATGCGGTGGTGCGCGCCGATTGCGCGATCGCGCTCGCTGCGGTCGAGGCAGCGCGCCTGCAAACCTATCTGGTCATCGACGGCCGCGCAAAGGACAGCGACCCCGGCGCGGAAACCTATCTCGCGCGCTATGCGATGATCCAGGCCGACCATGCGGTCGCCAACCTCACCTCGACCTATTTGCCCGACCTGCTCGTCGATGGCGCCGACGGTCATCTGCGCGCGCAGTTCAACTCGGCGATCACCGCCGGCATCGCGGCGGGGGCGGCGGAGGTTCAGCTCAACATGATTTCGGGCCGCTACCTCGGCCTGCCGCGGGGAGCCTGAGCCATGGATTTCGATTTTTCCGCCGACCAGCGGGCGCTGCGCGAAACGATCATGCGGATGGTCGCTGACAACCGCGACCTGCCGCGCACCGGCAATGTCGTCGAACCAAAGACCTTCCACCGTGCTGCCGCGCTTGATGCGTCGCTCGCGGCGGGTGGCTTTTTCGATGTCGCGCTCGAACCGGGCTGCGGCGCCGTCGATGCGGCGGCGCTCGTCTATGAATGCGCGCTGTCGCCGCTGGTGATCGAGGTCGGCGCCTCGGCGCTGGTCGCGCCGTTGCTCACCGGCGAAGCGTTACCGCGTCCGATCGCGATCGGGCGGCTGGCCGATCTGACCCGAGGGATCCGTTTCCTCGGCGACGCGCGGACCTTGCTGATCGATCTGGGCGACGATGTCGCGGTCGTCGATATGGCCGGGCTGGCGGTTACCGAACTCGACGGCGTTTATGCCTATCCGCTCGGTAAGCTCGCGGCGCCGCCCGATCTTACCGCCGCGCGGCGGCTCGGCGCCGGCAAGGCGGCCGAACTGCGGCGGTTATGGCGGCTCGCGCTGGCGCTCGAAATCGCCGCGGCGATGCAGGCGGCGACCGACTTCACCACCGACTATGTGAAACAGCGCCATGTGTTCGGCCGGCCCGTCGGCTCGTTCCAGGCGGTGCAGCACCGCTTGGCCGCCGACGCCGAAAAATGCCGGGGCAGCTATTGGCTCGCAATGAAGGCGGCGTGGAGCAGAAATCCGCTCGACGCGGCGCTGGCGGCGCTGCACGCGCAGCGCGCGATCACGCAGGTCAATTACGACGTCCACCAGTTCAACGGCGCGCTCGGCATGACGCTCGAGCATGCGCTGCACCTGTGGACCTTTCGCCTGCGCTGGCTGGTCGGCGAGATGGGCGGCTTTCGCACCCATGTGACTGAGATTTCGGAGCTGGCGTGGCCCGACGCCCTTCGGAAAGCCGGCTGATGAATGCGGAAGTCTCGCGCCCGCTGGTGCGCCATATCTATGATCTGGTCGACGGTGCCTATGCGCCGACCGCGCTTGCGACCGGGCCGTGGGACCGCCGCCTGCAGAGCGGGGTCGTGCTCAACGCGCTGATCGCGCATCTGATCGAACAGGCGCCCAGCCCGGTGCCGATGGTCACCAGCCGCCTGCTGCTCGACATGATGAAGCCGACGCTGATGGCGCCGGTCGAGACGCGGGTCTCGGTGCTGCGCGAGGGCAAGCGGCTGCAATTGCTCGACGTCGAACTGATACAGGACGGCGCCACCACCGCGCGCGCCTCGGCCCTGCGAATCCGGGCGGGAGAATCCCCGGCCACCGATGCGCCGCGCCACCTGCTGCCGTCCATCGACCTGCCGAGCCTCAACGGCGGGCGCTCGCCGCTTCAGCATATCAACGAGACGCGGCTCGAATCGGGAGGGCTCGAAGTCCCGGGGCCGGGGGTCGTGTGGGCTCGGATGACGGGCGAAATCCTTCCCGGCGTGCCGATATCGCCCTTCGTCCAGCTCGCGATGGCGGCCGATTTCGGCAGCGGCACGTCGAGCTTCGTCAACTGGCGCGAATGGAGCTTCGCCAATGTCGACATCAGCCTGCACCTGACGCGCATGCCGCAGGGCGAATGGGTACGGATCGCCGCCGAAACCAGAAGCGCGGGCAACGGCATCGCGATCGTCCATTCCACACTCGCCGACGAACAGGGCGAACTGGGCCGCGCCCACCAGACCCTGTTCATGGACAAAAGGAAAAGTGAATGAGCCGCATAACCTCCCCCTTCGGCTGGGAATCGACCGCCGCCGAAGTCGCCGCCGGCCATGATTTGTCGGGCAAGCGCGCGATCATCACCGGGGCGACCGCCGGACTCGGCGTCGAAACCGCGCGCGTGCTGGCCAGCCGCGGCGCCGAGGTCGTGCTCGCGGTCCGCGACACCGCTGCCGCCGCGCCGCTGGTCGCCGAGATCGAGGCCGCAGGCGGCAAGGCCAGCGCCGCCGCGCTCGATCTCGCCGACCTTCGCTCGGTCGAGGCCTTTGCCGTCGCCGACAGCGGGGCGCCGCTGCACCTGCTGATCAACAATGCCGGGATCATGGCCTGCCCTTTGATGCGCACCGCGCAGGGGTTCGAAATGCAGCTCGGTGTGAATCATATCGGCCATTTCCACCTGACCAGCCTGCTGCTCCCGGCGCTCAAGGCCGCGAACGGCGCGCGTGTCGTCGCGGTGGCGTCGAGCGGGCATTTGTGGAGCGGCTTCGACTTCGACGACCCCAATTTTGAACGCACCGACTATGATTCGCTCGCCGCCTATGGCCGGTCGAAGACTGCCAATGCGCTGTTTGCGCTCGAACTCGACCGCCGCTATCGGGGCGATGACATTCGCGCCTTTTCGCTGATGCCCGGCGGCATTCACACCTCGCTCGGGCGGCATATGACCGACGAAATTCGCCAACGGCTCGGCGTCGATCCCGCGAGCGCGAGCCAGTACAAGTGGAAGACGGTCGAACAGGGCTGCGCGACGACGGTCTGGGCGGCACTCGGCCGCGAACTCGACGGCAGCGGCGGCCTCTATCTCGAAGATTGCAACGAAGCGCTGCCCAATCGGGAGGGCCGGCGCGACGGGGTCAAAGCCTGGGCGCGCGATCCGGATGCCGCCGAACGGCTCTGGGCCTGGACCGAAAACGCGATCGCGGCCACCAAGGGAAAGGGACGGACATGAAGATCGATCTTGCCGGAAAAGTCGCGCTGGTTACCGGCGGCGGGCGCGGCATCGGCCGCGTCATCGCGACGCAGCTCGTCCAGAATGGCGCGCGTGTGATGATCGCCACCCGCACGCAAGCCAGCGGGCAGGAGGTCACCGACGAGCTGCGCGTGATGGGCGGCGAGGTCGAACTGGTCGCGCTCGACCTTTCGACGCGCGCGGCATGCGATGCGGCGGTGCAGGCGGCGGTCGATGCCTTTGGCGGGCTCGACATCGTCGTCCACAACAGCGCGATCTTTCCGTTCACCCCGTTCGAACAGGTCACCGACGAGGAGTTCGACAGCGTCCTCAAGACCAATCTTTACAGCTTCATGTGGCTGAGCCGCGCCGCGCTGCCGTATGTGAAGACATGCGGCAACGGCCGCATCGTCGGCATTTCCTCGCTGATCGGAAACCACGCCTGGCTCGCCGGGCTCGACAGCTATGCCGCATCGAAGGGCGGCATGAACGGCCTCGCGCGCAACCTCGCGCTCGAATTCGCGAAGCATGGCGCGACGGTGAACGTCATCGAACCGGGCCTCGTCATCGACGATCGCAGCCCCAAGATGGATGATGTCACGCGCGACAAGATCGTCCCGAACATCCCGCTGCAACGCGCCGGCCTGCCCAGCGATATCGCCAATGCGGTGATGTTCTTCTGTTCGCCGACGTCGCAATTCGTGACCGGGCAGGCGCTCGTCGTCGATGGCGGCCATATGCTGCCCGACATGTCGAGCTATGCGATGGCCGCGCGCCTGTGAGCGGTGCGCTGGACGGCAAGGTCGCGCTGGTCACCGGCGCGGCCGGGGGAATCGGCGGCGCGGTCGTCCGCCGCTTCGTCGCCGATAGCGCGCGGGTACTCGCGACCGACGTCGATGGGCCGGGACTCGAACGACTGGCGGCGGACATATCGGGCGTGCGGGTCCACGCCGCGGACCTCACGTCGCCCAAGGGCGTCGAAAGCCTGTTCGCCGCGCTGGACGCCGCCTTTGGACGGATCGACATATTGGTGAACAACGCCGGCATCGGCGGCCCGCGCACCAAGCGGCTGCACGAACTCGACCTTTCCGAATATGACGCGGTCATGGGCGCGAACCTGCGCGCGCCCCTGGCGCTGACGCGCGCCGCGCTGCCGCTGATGATCGCGCAGGGCGGCGGCGCGATCGTCAATCTGGCGTCGCCCGCCGGCATGCACGCGGTGCCGCGCGTCGGCTCCTACAGCATCTCCAAGGCAGGGATGATCATGCTGACCAAGCAGACGGCCAAGGAATATGCCGCCGACGGCATCCGCTGTAACGCGGTGGCACCGGGCGTCACCCAGACCGCGATCCTCGACGGCCTGCCCAAGGCGCACCTCGATCAGATCGTCGCGATGATCCCGCAGGGCCGCATCGCCCGTCCCGATGAAATCGCTGCGATGATCGCCTTTCTGGCGAGCGACGCGGCCAGCTTCGTCAACGGGTCGATCGTGTTGGCCGACGGCGCGGCGGGCACCTGAAACCGAAGGAGAGGGCGATGTTTTCACCGGAGGGCAAGCCGATCGTGGTGACCGGTGGCAGCCGCATCCCGATCGGGCTGCGGACCTATCGACACCACCAGAACAAGGGCATCGAAGTCTGAGCGCCGTGTGCCTAGCCGGGGATCAGTTCGCTGAGCAGTTGCACCGCCGGATTGGCCGCGCCGCAGGCTTCGGGGGGCAGGCGACCGGTGGCGATCGCCAGCGCGCGGGCGCGCTCGCTGATCAGCGCGAAGCGATAGCCGGCGAAGGCGATGTGCCACTCCATCGCCTGCGCCTTGCGCCCGGCCTCGGCTTCCCACAGCGCCACGGTCCGTTCGGCGTCGCCGATCCCGTCGAGCCGCGGTGCGCCGGCGGCCTCGCAGATCAGCCGGTCGTAAAACAGCCACCAGCCAAGGTCGGTCTCGGCGCCGCCGAGCGAGGCGGTTTCCCAATCGAGCAGCGCGGTGCAGCGGCCATCGGCGAACAACATGTTGGGTGGTCGCGCATCGCCCCAGGCAAAGCCCGCCGGGCGCGGCGTGGGGCGGTGATCGTCCAGCCACTGCCGCGCATGTTCATAGAGCGGCAGGTGGGGGATGGCGGCCCAGCCGCGATAGCGGTCCCACCGCGCCAGTTCCTGCGCCACGCCGTCGACACCCGGCGCGATTCCCGGCGGGGCGAGAAAGGCGAACGGCGCGGGATCGAGGCCGTGGAGCCGCGCCATCAGCGCGATGCCCTGCGCCCACATCGCCTCACACTCGGCGGGCCGGGCCGCGGCGAGCACGCCTTCGCGATGATAGTCGTTCGGCGGCGCCACCCCCGGCGCGCGGACCATCAGGAAAAAGGGCGCGCCGAGAATGTTGGGGTCGCCTTCCTGCGCGATCGGCTTGGGGATCGGCAGGCCGGGTTCGCCCGCCAGCGCTTCGATCACCCGATATTGGCGCGCGACCGACGGGTCCTGATAGACCTGATGGCCTCGCGGCTCGATCCGCAGGACCCAATGGGCCGGCCGATGATCGGGGCCGACCAAGGCGTCGATCAGCCAGGTTTCGCTCGACGCCCCGCCCTGCGCCGCGATGATCGCCCCGATTTCGACGCCTCCCAATCGGGCCAGTCGGCGCTTCGCCCAGTCGCCGAGGCGCCGGCGCAGGTCGTCCGGGCTGCGCTCAGCGTGCGGCATCGCGTGGCCCTTTCGCGCTCGTCACGACGCCAACAAGGATAGCGCCATGCATATCTTTTCCGAAGCCGACGACCGCCCCCACCGGCCCGATGACGATCCGCTGTGGCAGGAAAGCAGCCTGTTCGTCTGGCACGACCTCGATGCCGGCGTCGGCGGCTTCTGGCGGCTGGGTCAGGAACCCGTCGCGGGCGCGGTCAACAGCTGTTTCGGCCTCTTCACCCATGACGGACTGCGCTTTCGATCGAATGTCACCGGCATGGCGCTCGATCCTGCCGACCGGGGCGAGGCGCATATGGGCTGGGGTCCGCATCTTCGCGTATCGTTCGACGGCGACGCGGCGATCGTCGCCGATTTCGCCGACTGCGAAGCGGCGCTGCGTTTCACCGACTTCCACCCGCGCTTCGACTATCATGCGGTCGCCATGCCGGGGCGCCAACTGACCGGTGCGGCGCATCATTTCGAGGTGTCGGGGCGGATGACCGGGACGGTCCGCATCGGCGACCGCGAGATCGCGATCGACGCGCTCGGCTATCGCGACCGCTCGTGGGGGCGGCGCGACTGGTCGCAGAGCCGCGGCACCCGCTGGTGGCCCTGCGTCTTCGGTCCCAACCTCACGACCCACATCATCCATCTCGTTCACGCGGGACGGGTGATGAAGGTCGGCTATGTCTGGCGCGACGGGACGACGATCCCGATCGTCGACAGCGACCTGGTGGTCGGGCTCGAATCGGACGCGCTGACGCCGCGGCATGGCGAAGCGGTGCTGCATCTGGCGACCGGCGAGGTGTTGCGCGTCGCGTGCGACCGCGCCGACGCCATCTTGATGCAGGTGCGCGGCTATACCGCGGTCGAGACGATCGGCACCGCGACGCTGGATGGACGGCGCGGCATGTCGAACCTCGAGGTCAGCACCAACGCCGCTGGCGGCCATGCCGTGCCCTTGTGCACCCTGGGGTCCAATGCGGCCGACGGCCTCAGCCGGCGATCGCCCTAGCCAGCGCACCGACCGCGTCAGTTTTCGGACGCGCGGCGCAGCGTTTCGGCATGGTCGCCGTCGAACACCACGACGATCCGCTTGCCGGGCGCCGCGCTCGGCACATAGTCGGACCGCTTCTGGCGCACCCCGGGGTTTTCGATGCGGATGAAGGTCTGGTCGTCGACCGCGAAGCCGCGTTCCTTGCCGTCCAGGGTGCGCACGCGGATCGAATCGGGGGTCGCTTCGACGATATCGGCCATCAGTACGCGCGGGTCGGCCGCCGACTGGACCCGCGTGTCGATCGTCACGCGGCAGCGGTTCGAAACATTGGGCATGCTGGCGTGCGGGGTGCAGGGATTGAGGATCAGCACGTCGCCGGGGAAATAATCGGTCGTCGCCCAGCTGTCGTCGGGGATCACACCTTCGGGGATCGAACTCGGCGTCTTGGCGATATTGTGGAAAAATCCCCGGTTGCACTGGCGCACCGCCAGCATCAGCCCGCCGACCTCGCGTTCGCAATTGGTCAGCGGGGTCCACACCGGCTTGTAATTCTTGATTCCGGGGCTGAAAAATCCGTCCTGATGGACGCCGGTGACCGATCCGCCCGGCGGATAGGCGCGATATTGCACGATCGGGATGATGCACGCGGGTTCGCCTAGGATCTGTTCCATCAGCCGCATATTGGTCGGATGCTCGATCAGCTTGCGCGCGATGCCCGAAAATTCGGGGCTCTCTTCCATCCCGCCCGGCGATGGCGTCCCGGTCCATACCGGTTCGGTCGCGCCGGCTTCGATCAGGCCGTGCTTCTCCATCACCGCGAACATCGTCTGGCGTGCCTCTTCGACCGAAGCGGCGTCGAGGACGCCGCGCAGCAGGATATAACCCTCCTCGTCATGGAAACGGATCAGCGCGGCATGATCGTCGAGCAGATGGTTGCAGGATTGCAGTTCCTGCACCGGCTTGACGCTCAGGACATCGAGATCCTTCGCATCGGGCATCGAGATGGATTGCACGGCCATGGGGTGTCCTTTCTGATCCTCTCCGCCGCGACCGGTATCGACCGGCTCGCCAGCATCGCCGGTGATTTGAGCGAAAGCCCGCCTCGACAACAAGGGGCGTTTTTGACATTATAGGAGGGCATTTTTCCGAAAGCCGGGCATGTCCTACATCGCCGCCGTCGTCACTTCGCCCAGCTATGTCGCCACCCTCGGCGCGATCATCGACGCGCATGCGCGGCTCGGGGAGGTTTTCGCGACCAATCCGGCGCTCGGCGACTATGCCCGGATGCAGACCGAGCTGCGGTTTCTCGCGGCCGAACCCAGTCCGATCGCGCTGGTCGGCGGGCGGCGTTTCGCCGCCGACGCGACCCTCGCGGAAACCGACGACCCGCGCTTCATCTTCCTGCCCTCGTTCCAGCTGGTCGATCCCGATGCGATGGCGGGGCTGCTGTCCGGCTTCGCACCCCTGCATGTGTGGCTCCGCGAGCAGAATGCCAAAGGCGTCGATATCGGCGCCTGCGGGGCGAGCGTGTTCCATCTCGCCGCGGCGGGGCTTCTCGACGGCCGTGCCGGCGCCGTGGGCGCCCGGCTGGTGCCGGCGATGCGGCGGCTGTTTCCGCGTGTGGCGATCGACCCCGACAATGTAATCACCCACGCCGGCAACATCTGGACCTGCAGCCGCGACGCCGACAGCGCCGCGCTGGTGGCGCGCCTGTTCGCCGAATCCTATTCGATCGCAGTGGGGCGCGGCATCGCGGCGCGCGAACCGCCGGGTCCGCTGGCTGCGGCACTCGCGTCCGCCGCCGACCCCTTCGTCGCCCGCGCGCAATTGTGGATCCGTGACCGCTTCACCCGCCGGTTCCGGATCGGCGACCTGGCGCGCGACCTCGGCGTCAGCCACCAGTCGCTGATCCGCCGCTTTCGGGCCGTCGGGTCGGCGACGCCGCGCGAATTCGTTCAACGCACCCGGGTCGATTCGGCGATGATCATGCTCACCGAAACCCGCCGTTCGGTGACCGAAATCGCGCAGCTGGTCGGCTACACAGACATCCCGTCCTTTCGCCGCGTTTTCTTCGCGGCGGTCGGCATGTCGCCTGCCGCCTATCGCCGCGCGCATCGCGCGGCGCGGCCAGAGGGCGCTTGACAAGCGCTCGCGCTTGCGGTTCTAAAAACATATATATAATTAAACTGTAAATGTCGCGGAGGCGACAGGGTGGGAGGATTTCTTATGGCGCTTGAACCTGCACTGCGCGACCGGATGGTCCTTCCGGCGGTCTGCGCCCCGATGTTTCTGGTCAGCAACCCCGCGATGGTCCGCGAAGCGTGCAAGGCGGGGATCATGGGCGCCCTCCCGCGTCAGAATGCGCGCAGCTTCGAAATGTTCGAATCCTGGCTGAAGGATATTCGCGAAGACCTCGATCGTCATGCTGAGACCCATCCCGGTGCGCGGGCCGGTCCGCTGGCGGTGAACCTCGCCTCGCGGATGGACCCCGCAGAGGCGGAGCGGCATCTCGAAGTCGCCAAACGCTATGGCGTCGACATCATCATCAGCGCCCTCGGCAACCCCGCCGAACTGACGCGCCGGGTCCATGATGCGGGGTTGAAGATATTCCACGACGTGGTGTCGTTCCGCTACGCGGAAAAGGCGATCGCGGCGGGGGTCGACGGGCTGACCTGCGTCGGCGCGGGAGGCGGCGGCCATTCGGGCAGCGTCGGTCACCTCGTGCTGATCCCGCGAATTCGTAAGATTTTCGATGGCACCCTGTTGATGGCGGGGTCGATCTCGACGGGAGCGGCCATCCGCGCGGCCGAAATACTCGGCGCCGACCTCGCCTATATGGGGACCCGATTCATCGCGACGCAGGAGGCCGGCGTCGATCCCGAATATGCCCGGATGCTGGTCGAATGCCATTCGGAGGATTTGATGTTCACGCCCAAAATCGCGGGCGTGGCGGCGAACTGGCTGCGGCCCTCGATGGAAAGGCTGGGCCTCGACCCCAAAAATCTGCCCGCACCCACCGGTCCCGGCATGAGCCACGATCATTTGCCCGAAGGCGTGAAACCCTGGAAAAATCTGTGGTCGGCGGGTCAGGGCATCGACCTGATCGGCGACGTTCCGGCTATCGGCGATCTTGTGCTCCGTCTGCGCGCCGAATATCTGGCGGCCTGCGCGCAACCCAGTTTCGCCGATGTCGCGCGGCTCGTCGATCAGGCGCTGGACGCCGCCGAGGACTAGCATCCGCCTTTACAGCGATGGCTCCGATGCGCGACAATCCATGCCCAATGCGCTGCCGGAGTGTGTCGTGACCCGCCTGAATCCCATTTACGAAGCGATGGAACCGACGATATTCGAATATATGTCGGGCCTCGCCATTGCGCATGACGCGATAAACCTCGGGCAAGGCTTTCCGGACGAGGCCCCGTCGCCGGACATGATCGAGGCCGCGGCGCGGGCCCTGCGTGAGAAATCGAACCAATATCCGCCTGCTTTCGGTCTGCCGGAGCTGCGCGACGCGATCGGTCGTTTCTATGGGCGCCGGCAAGGGCTGCGTATCGCCCGCGACCAGGTGGTCGTAACGTCGGGCGCGACCGAGGCGCTCGCGGCGTCGATCCTGGCTCTCGTCAAGCCCGGCGACGAGGTGATCCTGTTCCAGCCCGCCTATGACAGTTATGCGCCAATGATCCGGCGAGCGGGCGGGATGCCGGTTTCGGTCCACCTCAGCCCACCCGATTGGGGGTATGATGCCGTTGCCCTCGATCGCGCGATGACGCCTCGCACCAGCCTGATCCTGTTGAACGATCCCCTCAATCCGGCGGGCAAGGTTGCTTCCGGGAGCGAGCTCGCGCTCATCGCCGCAGCATGTCGGCGCAACGATCTGGTCGCGATCTGTGACGAGGTCTGGGAAGACGTCCGGTTCGACGGCGTGCCGCATCGCTCGCTCTGGTCGATGCCCGGCATGGAAGAGCGGACGGTGAAGATCGGCTCGGCAGGAAAAATATTCGGACTGACGGGATGGAAGACGGGCTGGCTCTGCGCGTCACCCGACCTGGCCCGGGCCATCGGCCGCGCGCATCAGTTTCTGACCTTCACCACGCCGCCGGCCTTGCAGTGGGCGGTCGCCGAGGGGCTGGATCGGCCCGACAGCTGGTTCGCACCGCAACGCGCGGCCTGGGCAGCGTCGCGCGAACGGCTTGCCAGGGGTTTGACCGATGCCGGCTTTGCGGTGCTGCCGAGCGCGGCGACCTGGTTCCTTTGCATCGACCTCGCGGCGTCGGGGATCGCGATCGACGACCGGAGCTTCAGCGAGCGGGTGGTCCGCGAGGCGGGCGTGGCGTCGATTCCGGTCTCGGCCTTGTTCGAGGGCGAGGGGCCGCGCCATATCGTGCGGCTGTGCTTCGCAAAGGACGCTGCCGTCCTCGACGAGGCGGTGGAGCGGCTCGCGCGCTTTCGTGACGGGCTGACGGCTGAAGGGGCCGATGGAGCGGGGCTTCGCTGAGGCGAAACTTTTGCTTTCGCGCGGCCAAGAAAGCTTCGCGCGACATATCTCAATTAAATAAGTAGATAAATTGCAGATCTTCGGATCTCGCGGCTTTTGATAGCTGTCAGCTTGCTCCGCGTCACCAACGGCTAAAGCGCACGAAGACCTGGCGACACGTCGGATTCGTGCTTCTGTAAAGGAGATACGAATATGAGAGTCCGGCGCCAAGACGCTCCCCGTCGCCGTCAATCGACCCAGTCGCAGCCCCTCCCGCATCCGTCCTGGCTGCCGCATCCGGCGGACAGGCGGCGCGTTAGCGCGCAGGAATTCTGGCAGCGGCTCGGCCTGTGATCGGGACAGCCGACGCGGATCGGCCCGAACTGACCGATGGTGTCGCGGCGATCGCATCCGAACTTGCCGAGATTCGCCGCGAATGGCGCGACGCCTATGGTCACAATGCGGAATATGGCAGTGAGGGCTTCCCGTCGCGCGGCGATTTGCTGAAGATCGTCGGGGCGCTGTGCGGCGCGCTCTATCCGCTCCGGCTCGGTCCCGATTTCGTGCGGCCGCACAACGAGCATGTGTTCGTCGAACAGACGCTGCAGACGACGCTTGCGCGGCTTTACGGGCAGGTGCGGCTCGAACTCATCTACGCCATGGCCGACGAAACGACCCATGCCGTCGATGCGCGCGCGGCCGCGATCGTGCGGACCTTCACCGAGCGGCTACCGGCGCTCCGCCGCCTGCTCGATACCGACGTCGAGGCGGCGTGGCGCGGCGATCCCGCCGCGCGCAGCGTCGACGAGGTGCTGATCTGCTATCCCTCGATGCTGGCGATCATTCATCACCGGCTCGCGCATCAATTGCATGTCGATGGCGCAAGGCTGGTCGCCCGGATCATCGCGGAGGTGGCGCACGACAAGACGGGGATCGACATCCACCCCGGCGCACAGATCGGTGACAGCTTCTTCATCGATCATGGCACGGGCGTGGTGATCGGCGAAACCGCGATCCTCGGGCGCAACGTCCGACTGTATCAGGGCGTGACGCTCGGCGCGCGCAGTTTTGCCGCGGACGAGGCGGGGGTGATGGTGCGCAACATTCCGCGCCACCCGATCGTCGAGGACGATGTCGTGATCTATGCCGGCGCGACCATCCTCGGCCGCGTCACGATCGGCGCGGGGTCCGAAATCGGCGGCAATGTGTGGCTGACGCATGACGTCCCGGCGAAGAGCCGTGTCATCCAGGCGCGCGAGCAGAACAGCATAAGCGGGGCGTGATCGGCGGAGATTGATCGCCTCAGGCGGTCTCCCGCTCGCGCGGATCCGAAATCCAGCCGGCCTCGAACGCCGCGGGATCGCTATCGAAAAAGCTGATCGCTTCCTCGATGACGCCATTGTCGCGCACATAGTCGCGCCAGTGCGCGAGCAGTTCGGCGAGCTTGTCGGGATGGGTTTCGGCGAGATCGTGCACCTCGCCGCGGTCCTTCGACAGGTCGTAGAGTTGCCATTGCGAACTGCCGTCGGTGCCGGGGACATAGACCGCCTTCCAGTCGTCCTTGCGCAGCGCGCGGCGGCCGAACAATTCCCAGCCGGTCGTCGTGCCCGCGGGGTGGATCGCCTCGGCGCCATCAAGCCAGGCGGCGAAGCTGCGCCCCGAGGGCTCGGCGATCGCGCGGCCTTTGTAGCTGGCTCCCGGATGGCGGATGCCGGCGAGTTCGAGCAAGGTCGGCGTCACATCCTTCACCGTCCCGAACGCGCTTGAAATCTCGCCCGCACGCTGGCCGCCCGGCGCGCGGATGATCGTCGGCACGCGGATGCCGCCCTCGGTCGTGTAGGCCTTGACCAGCCGCGATGGCGCGGTCGCCGCCTGCGCCCAGCGCGGGCCGTACCAGGCATAGGAGCCCGGGCGGCCGAGATTGTCGAGGCTGTTGTCGCAATGCTCGGCGATCAGCCTGGCGAACACCGGCCCCATGATCGGCATCGCCTCGACGATCGCCCCCTCGGCGCCATTGTCGGAGAGGAAGATGACCAGCGTATTGTCATATTGGCCGGTGCGCTTGAGATGGCCGATCACCCGTCCGACATTCTGATCGATACGATCGACCATCGCGGCATAGATTTCCATCGTCCGCGCCGAATGCGCGCGCTGTTCCGCCGTCTGGTCGGCCCATTCGGGCTCGCCCTCGGCGGCCACCGCCGCGATCGTGGTGTCGGGCGCGACGAGGCCGAGTTCCTTCAGCCGATCGAGCCGGCGTTCGCGCAAGACATCGGGCCCGCCGTCATAGACGCCGCGATATTTCTGGATGTCGGCGTCGAGCGCTTGCAGCGGCCAGTGCGGAGCCGAGAAGGGAAGATAGGCGAAGAAGGGGCGGTCGTCGTTTGCGGTATCCGCCTCCTCGAAAAATTCGATCAGCCGGGTCGTGAAATAGTCGGTCGAATAGAAAGGCGTCGGCAGGTCGGTGACCCATTCGCCGTCCTCGGCATAGATCGGCCCGCGCGCCGCGATGCGGTCGATCGGTCCGCCGCCGAAATGGTCGGCGCCGCCGGGAAGCAGCGCAAAGCTGCGTTCGAACCCGCGTGCGTGCGGCGCGCGGTCTAGTGTGTGGCCGAGATGCCATTTGCCCGACAGGATCGTGCGATAGCCGGCATCGCGCAGCAACTCGGGAAGCGCCGCGACGCTGTCGTTGAGATAGCCTTCATAACCCGGCGCGCCCTTGAAATCGGGACGCACGGTCTCGATCATCGAACCGATCCCGGCGATATGATGATCGACCCCCGACAGCAGCATCGCGCGCGTCGGCGAGCAGGCGGGCGCCGAGTGGAAATCGGTCAGCCGCACGCCTTCGGCGGCGATCGCGTCGAGATGCGGCGTATCGATCTCGCTGCCGAAGGTGCCGAGATCGGAAAAGCCCATGTCGTCGACGACGATGAGCAGGACGTTGGGACGGGCGTCGGTCATAAGGATTCCTTGGAATATGGGAGAGCTAGGGCCGTCGCCCGTCCGGGCAGGCTATCGAGCCGGTCGGTCGCCCGCCGCGACGATACGGACGAGCTGGCGCGGGACATTGCCGTAATCGGCGACGCCATAATGCTGGACCGCGCGGTTGTCCCAGATCGCCAGCGAGCCCGGTTGCCATTTGAACCGCGCGATATTCTCGGGGCGATAGAATTGGCGGGTCAGGAAGGTGAGCAACTCCTTGCTCTCCTGCTCGGGTAGCCGGACGATTTCCTTGGTGAACCCCTCGTTGACGTACAACACGGGCTTGCCGTTGAACGGATGGGTGATCACCACCGGGTGCGCGACGCCGCTATATTCGGCCAGATAGTCATCGAGGTCGGCCTTGTCCTCGATCAGATTATACGCCTTGCCGGTCGGACGATGGATCGCGCTCAGCCCGTCGATCTTGTCCTTGATGTCCTTGGGCAGCGATTCATAGGCCGATATGCCGCTCGAAAAGGCGGTGTCGCCGCCGAGTTCGGGTGCGATGACGCTGCGCAAGATCGACACCTGATAGGGGGTTTCGAGGTAGGTCGCATCGGCGTGCCAGGGGGTGCCATAATAGCTGTTCGAATAGGGCCCCGAGTTGAAGGGGATGATGTCCTCGTCCTTGACCCCGCGGCGCTTCAGGATCGAATCGGCGACCGGCGGACCGAAGATACGCCCGATTTCGGCCTGTTTGGCGTCGTCGATGCCGGTGTCGCGGAAAAACAGCACCTGATGCTGCCAGAGCAGGCCCCGGATCAGGTCGGCGAGTGCCGGGGTAATCGGGCCGGTGAGGTCGAGACCGCGGATTTCGGCGCCCAGATTGGCCTCGACGGGGACGACTTCGAAACGGTCGGAAACGGGACGTTCGGCGGTGATTATGCTGGTAACGGCGTTCATGTCATTCTCCTGATAGCGAGGGGGCTGCTGTCGCTGTCGACTGGCAGGAGGGTCGGTCCGTCATGGATGGGGTGGGGCGATCAGTGGGTCTGCGGCACGCCCAGTTCGGCGAGCAGCGTGTCGCGCAGCGCGTCGAATTCCTTGCCGCCGGCGCAGCGCGGGTGCGGCAGGCGGACGCGGGTGTCGTATCCGATCCGGCCCTCCTTGAGCACAAGGATGCGATCGGCGAGCAGGATCGCTTCCTCGACGTCGTGCGTCACGAGCAGCGTCGCGGGGCCGTGCGCCTGGCACAGCTCGCCGATCAGCCGCTGCATCTTGAGCCGGGTCAGCGCGTCGAGCGCCGCGAAGGGCTCGTCGAGCAACAGCAGCCGCGGTTCGCGTACCAGCGCGCGGGCGAGCGCGGCGCGTTGGGCTTCGCCGCCCGATAGCGTTGCGGGCCACGCGTCGGTACGATGGTCGAGGCCGACCTCGGCGAGCGCGGCCTCGGCGCGTTCGCGCGACGCCTGCTTGCCGCTCAGGCCGATCACGACATTCTTCCAGACCTTTTTCGACTGGACCAGGCGCGGCTCCTGAAACACGACGGTGCGCGCTTCGGGAACCCAGGCCTCGCCGCCATCGGGGGCATCGAGGCCGGCGAGGATACGCAGCAGCGTCGTCTTGCCGCTGCCCGACGCGCCAAGCAGCGCGACGAATTCGCCGCTGTGGATCGTGAGGTCGAGGCTGTCGAGGACGCTATTGCCCGCAAAGCTGCGGCTCACTTCGCTGGCCTCGACCGCGACCGGGTGATGCAGGAAACTGGGCTCGGCGACACGCTCGGCGGCGGCGAAATCGATCGAAAGGACGGCACTCATCGAAAATCTCCTATCGGACGGCAATGCCCGCGCGCCACGGCATGAACAGCCGTTCGAGCGAGCGGACGATCAGGTCGGCGCTGAGGCCGAGGACGGCGTAGATCGCGATGCAGATCAGGATGACATCGACCTGCTGATACATTTGCGCGCTGTTGAGCAAATAGCCGAGCCCCGCCGAGGCGTTGATCTGCTCGGCGGCGATCAGCACGAGCACCGAGACCCCCAGCGCGAAGCGCAGCCCGGTGAAAATCTGCGGCAGCGCCAGCGGCAAGACGACGTCGAGGATCAGCCGGCGGCCGCCGAGTCCGAAGCTGCGCATCGCCTCGATCACCTTGCGGTCGACATTGCGCACCCCGGCATAGGTGTTGAGGTACATCGGGAACATCGTCGCGAGCGCGATGAGGAGAAGCTTGGGCGACTCGCCGATCCCGAACCAGACGATGAACAGCGGGACGAGCGCGAGGAAGGGGATGGTGCGCAGCATCTGGAGCAGCGCGTCGAACAATTCCTCGCCGAGCTTCGACAGGCCCGCGATCGTGCCCAATACCAGCCCGAAGACGATCCCCACCGCGCCGCCGACGAGCGCACGGGTGAGCGAGGTCGCGATCTGCGTGGCGAGGGCCTGCTCGGTCCACAGCTGTTGCCATCCCGCGGCCAGCCCGGCGGGCGAGGGGAGGATCGACGGGTCGATCCAGCCCGCGCTCGTCGAAATCGCCCACAGCGCGACGACGATCAGCGGCCCGATGGCGCGGCGGGCAAAGGACAGCTTTTCGGAGTGGTTGCCGGCCTGGCGGACGACCGGCTGGACGAGCCGGCCGGGATCGCCCGAGGCGGTCGGCCCCGACGCGGCGATCGGCGTCGGCGCGTTCACTTCGCCGCCTCCTGCGCGGCGACGATGCTGTCGTAGCGCTTGTCGAAGATTTGGGACGCGTCGAGCTTCTTGCGGATCAGCCCTTCCTTGAGGAACAGATCGGCTTCGGCCTGATGCGCCGCGATGATGCTGTTGTCGATCGGGGTGTATTTCGACGGCGATCGCTCGATGATCTTCTCGGCGATGTCGATGCCGACATTATATTGCTTCGCGAGCGCCGGTGCGGCCTTCTTCACATTTTCGCGCTGCCAGCGCTGTGCGCGCGCCGCCCGCGCGGCAAGGTCGCCGATCGCCCTGGCCTTGGCCGGATCCGCCAGCGCCGCGTCCGACGCGACCAGATAGTTGAAGCCCGGCGTATAGTCGGCGCCATTGGCGATGATCCGGATCTTCCCCGCTTGTTCGAGTTCGGTCAGGAAGGGTTCGGTCAGGATGATCGCATCGGCCGCCCCCTTGTCGAGCAGGCCCGTGCCGAAACCCGTCGCCTGCACCTGCTTGATGTCCTTGAGCGACAGGCCCTGCTTCTCAAGCAGGTTCGCGATGAAATAGTGCAGCACCGTGCCCTTCATGAAGGTCACCGACTTGCCCTTGAGGTCGGCCGCAGTGCGGATCGGCGAGCTGGGTTTGACGACCAGCGCATAGGCCGATCCGCCTGCCTTCGCCGATTGGCTGACCGCGACGACCTTCACCGGGCTGCCCGCCGCCTGCGCGAAGATCAGCGGAGTTTCGGCCATCCAGCCGACGTCGATCGACCCGCCGGTCTGCGCGGCGATGATCGGCGGGCCGCCGATGAAGTTCGCCCATTCGATCTTGTAGTCGGTCGGCTGACCCTCGCCCGCGACGTCGAGCGAGGATTTGAGCGCGTGGAGCTGGTCGGCGACCTTCAGCGTCGTGCCGCTTTCAGCCGTACCGCCGCACGCGGCGAGTGAAAGAAATGCGCCGGCAACAAGCCCGCGAAGTGGGATGAGGGAGAGTTTCATGATGACCGCCTTTGTTTGTTCTGGGTCAGGCGGCGGTCGGGCCGACGGGGCGGTCGCCGACGATCGTCACGCGCTCCATGTGGCGCGCCTCGCTATAGTCGGGGACGGCGTAATGCTGTGTCGCGCGATTGTCCCAGAAGGCGATCGATCCGGGCTTCCAGCTCCAGCGGACATGGAATTCGGGGCGCTTCACCTGATTGAAGAGCTTGGCGAGGAGGGCGTCGCTCTCGGCTTCGGGCAGGCCGACGATGCGGCGGGTGAAGACCGAATTGACGTAGAGGACTTTCTCGCCGGTCTCGGGATGGATGCGCACCACCGGATGCTCGACGGGCGGGAAGGTCTTTTGCAGCGCATCGCGCTTTTCCTCGGTGTCGAGGAATTGCAGGAAGGTGCGCGTGTCGTGGATCGCGGTGAGGCCGTCGATCCGCTCCTTGGTTTCGTCGTCGAGCGTTTCATAGGCGGCGACCGCATTGGCGAAGACGGTGTCGCCGCCGAGCGAGGGCGAAACGCGCTGGATCAGGATCGAGGCGGCAGATGGTTCGGCGCGGAAGGTCGTGTCGGCGTGCCAGTTGCCGTCGCTGGTCTGGCGGTAGCCACCGGGCAGCCGGTCCTTCAGCTCTTCCGAAATCAGCGGCAGGATCTGAGGATAGTCGGGCAGCGAAAAGACCGGATGCTCCTCGAGATCGCCGAACGCGGCGCCGAGCGCGATATGCTGTTCGCGCGTCAGATTCTGGTCGCGGAAAAAAATGACCCGATATTTGAGGAGGGTGGCGCGCAGCGCGTCATAGGTCGGCCGGTCTAGCGGCGTGGCAAGGTCGATGCCGGTGATCAGCGCGCCGAGGCTGGGCTGGAGCGGGGTGATGTCGAAATGCCCGGTTGCTGGGGCGTTGCGGTCGAGCGTCTGGACGGTCATGGTCGGATTCCCTGGTTAGAAAAGGACGTGCAAAAGGGACGGCTATCGCGGTGACGCGAAGCCGTGGCAGGTGCGGCGGCAGGGGGCCGCAGGAAGATTTTGGCGCGCGCTCCGGGTCAGAGGTGGCGCGCCGTCATGGGCACGCGGGGGCTATCGCGGCGTAGGGATGTGCATCGTATCACCTCATCATCTGAGGGGAACACGATACCTGGCGCTGTCGCCTGAGCATCGCGCGCTTTAGCTGTTGGTAACGCGGAGCAAGCTGCTTCCCGGTCAAAAGCCGCGAATCCCGAAAATCCATGCCGGTCGGGATCAGGCCGGTAATTCAACTTGATTGGTAGAGTTGAAATGGTCAAGCCTAGTTTCGCTTTTAGGCGGCAAAGCGTCGCTCGGTTGGCCCGTTCCGTCGCGACCGGGCGCGGGACGCTTCTTTAGGGGCATCATCCGGGTGACGATATTCGCGAGCGCGCGTCTCGCGAATGATCGCGCGGGAGGCCGGACGGCGGTTCATCCCTGTTCTATCCGGCATGGCGGCGGTAAAGGATTTCAACTTCGCAAAAAGGTCGCCCGCTATGAAATTCCTGATCGCCACTCTCACCTCGGCCCTGCTCGCCTTCGCGACCCCCGCTCTGGCGGCACCGCAGCAGGGCGATGTCATCATTCGCCATGTCACGCTGATCGATGTCGAGGCGGCGAAGGCGGTGGAGGACCAGGCGATTGTGTTGCACGGCGACGATATCGTCGCGGTCGGTCCCGATGCCGCGATCGCGCAGGCGTGGCGTGCGAAGCAGCGGGTCGAGGGCAAGGGCAAATATCTGACCCCCGGCCTGTGGGACATGCATGTCCATTTCGGCGGCGGACCCGACCTGATCGAAGAAAATGCGGCGTTGTTTCCGCTCTATGTTGCCAACGGCATCACGACGATCCGCGACTGTTCGGGCGACCTCGCCGACCAGGTGCTCGCGTGGCGCGGCGCGATTACGGAGGGCAAGCTCTTCGGCCCGCGGCTGCTCACCTCGGGCGCGAAGATCGAAGGGATCGCGCCGCTGTGGAAGGGGACGATCGAGGTCGGCAGCGAGGCCGATGTCGATGCGGCGCTGGACCGGCTGAAGAACCGCGACAAGGTCGATTTCGTCAAGATCACCGACAGCACGCTGAAACCCGAGTTGTTTCTCTATGCCCTCAAGCAGGCGAAGGCGTTGGGCATCAAAACCTCGGGCCATATCCCGATGGCGCTGACCACCGGGCAGGCGGTCGATGCCGGGATCAGTTCGATCGAGCATCTCGATTATGCCTATAATGCCGGGGCGAAGGATGAGGCGGCGATCGCCGCCGACTTTGCCGCGGGCCGCATCGACCGCGCGGAGGCCAACCGCCGCCTCGATAGCGGGTTCGACCGTGACACCGCGATGGCCGCCTATCGGCGTTTCGCGCAGCAGGGCGTATCGGTCACCCCGACGCTGAACGGCAGCCGGATCATCGCCTATCTCGATCGCGACGATCACAGCAAGGACGCGGGGCTCGCCTATATCGGGCCGAAGCTGCGCAAGACCTATGACTGGCGCGTCGAGCGCGCGGCGAAGGCCGATGCCGCGGCGATCGCGGCGCGGCACAAGCAGATCGAGGATGTCGGGACGATCCTGCCGATGCTCGCCGAGGCGGGAGTGCCGATCATCGCGGGGACCGACGCGGGCTTCCTCAACAGCTACAATTACCCGGGCTTCGGGCTGCACGACGAGCTCGCGCTGTTCGTCGAAAAGGGGCTGACCCCGGCGCAGGCGCTCGCGTCGGCGACGCGCGCGGGCCCTGCATGGTTCGGTTGGCTGGGTCGCTATGGCGCGATCAAGCCCGGCATGGCGGCGGACCTCGTGCTGCTCGACCGCAATCCGCTGGAAGACATCGCCGCGACGCGCGCGATCGATACGGTGGTGATGCGCGGGATCGTCCACGACCGCGCCGCGCTCGACGCGATGCTCGCCGATACGCGCGCCAAGGTTGCGGCTTGGGATGCCGAGGCGGCGCGAAGCCCTAGGGGGTTGCCGCGGGCGCCGAGGAGCGGGCGCGCCAGACGCTCCACAGGGTGAACAGGCCCATTGCCGCCCAGATGACGTTGAGCCCTGCCGAGGGCAGTGCGCCATTATAGCCCGAGTTGATGACGAAGCCGCCGGCGCCGACAACGTTCATCCACTGGTAGAGATAGCCGCGCGGCTCGAGCTTGCCGAGCGAGAGCAGGATATAGCTGGCGAGAATGATCGCGGCGGCGGTCCAGCCGATGATCTCGATGCCGATGTTGAATGCGCCCATATCCCGTCCCTTCGCGGTCGTTTGCGCCGCCTGTTTCGGGGACGGCCGTTCAGCGCATGCCCCGTTCGAGTGCGTCGACCGCATCCTTGGCTTCGGCAAGCCCCAGCCCGGTCTTTTCGCGCATCAATTTGATCGCCTCGATCTTGCGGTTCTGGCGGATGAGGTCGAGGATTTCGTCATCGCTGACCCGTTCGTCGCCGACGTGGACCATGGGGCGCGGTGCAGGACGTGGTGGGGCCGTCAGGTCGCGCTGGTCGCCCTGACCCTTGCGGATCAGGAAGAGCGTCAGCGCGACCCCGAGCAGCAGGCCGAGGACGAAAGGGATCAAGGCGCCCATCGTCCCCGCCTAGTCCTTACGCGGCGAGCTTGCGCAGCACATAATGCAGGATGCCGCCGTTCATATAATATTCGACCTCGTTCGGGGTATCGATGCGGCAGAGCGTGTCGAAGGCGAAGGTCGAGCCGTCGGGGCGCGTGACGTTCACGGTGACCGTCTGGCGCGGCTTGAGGTCCGCGACGCCGGTGATGGTGAAGATATCGTCGCCGGTCAGGCCCAGCGTCTCGCGGCTCTGGCCGTCGAGGAACTGCAGCGGCAGCACGCCCATGCCGACGAGGTTCGAACGGTGGATACGCTCGAAGCTCTCGACGATCACGGTGCGGACGCCGAGCAGGTTCGTGCCCTTCGCCGCCCAGTCGCGCGACGAGCCGGTGCCATATTCCTTGCCGGCGATGACGACGAGCGGGGTGCCGTCGGCCTTGTGACGCATCGCGGCGTCGTAGATCGGCATGACTTCGGCGCCATAGCGCGACATGCCGCCCTCGATGCCGGGGACCATTTCGTTTTTGATGCGAATGTTGGCGAAGGTGCCGCGCATCATGACGTCGTGGTGGCCGCGGCGAGCGCCGTAGCTGTTGAAGTCGGCCTTGTTAACCTGATGTTCCATAAGCCATTTTCCGGCCGGAGAGTCCGCCTTGATGCTGCCGGCGGGACTGATGTGGTCGGTGGTGATGCTGTCGCCGAGGATCGCGAGCGGCTTGGCGTCGATGATGTCCTTCACCGGCGCCGGGGTCATCGTCATGCCCTCGAAGTACGGCGGATTGGCGACATAGGTCGACCCGGCACGCCACTGATAGGTGTCCGAGCCTTCGACCTCGATCTTCTGCCAATGCTCGTCGCCCTTGTAGACATGGGCGTAGCGCGCGACGAACATGTCGCGGTCGACCGCGCCGGCGACGGCCTCGGCGACTTCCAGATTGGTCGGCCAGATGTCGGCAAGGAACACGTCCTTGCCCTGCTGGTCCTGCCCGATCGGGGTGGTGGTGAAATCCTCGATCACCGTGCCCTTCAGCGCATAGGCGACGACGAGCGGCGGCGAGGCGAGGAAGTTCGCGCGCACGTCGGGCGACACGCGGCCTTCGAAGTTGCGGTTGCCCGAGATCACCGCCGCGGCGACGAGGCCATTTTCGTTGATCGCCTTCGAAATCGGCTCGGCGAGCGGGCCCGAGTTGCCGATGCAGGTCGTGCAGCCATAGCCGACGAGGTTGAAGCCGATATTGTCGAGATGCTGCTGCAGCCCGGCCTTGACCAGATAGTCGGTGACGACCTGCGACCCCGGGGCGAGGCTGGTCTTGACCCACGGCTTGGGCTTCAGCCCGAACGCATCGGCCTTCTTCGCGACGAGTCCCGCGGCGACGAGCACGCCGGGGTTCGAGGTGTTGGTGCAACTGGTGATCGCGGCGATGGTGACGTCGCCGTCGCCGATGTCGAAATCCTTGCCCTCGACCGGAACGCGCGTCTGCTTCTTGTTATAGACGCTCGCCATGTCGGCGTTGAACACATCGTCGACGTCGGGGAGCGAGACGCGGTCCTGCGGACGCTTCGGCCCGGCGAGAGACGGCACGACGGTGCCGAGGTCGAGTTCGAGCGTGTCGGTGAACACGGGGTCCGCGGCCCCCTCGACGATCCACAGCCCCTGCGCCTTGGCATAGGCTTCGACCAGCGCGATCGTCTCTTCGGTGCGGCCGGTCAGGCGCATATAATCGATCGTCTTGTCGTCGACGCCAAAGAAGCCGCAGGTCGCGCCATATTCGGGCGCCATATTGGCGAGCGTCGCGCGGTCGGCGAGCGACAGCGAGGCGAGGCCGGGGCCGAAATATTCGACGAAGCGGCCGACGACGCCCTTGGCGCGCAGCATCTGCGTCGCGGTGAGCACGAGGTCGGTCGCGGTGACGCCTTCCTTGAGCTTGCCGGTGAATTTGAAGCCGACGACTTCGGGGATGAGCATCGACACGGGCTGGCCGAGCATGGCCGCTTCGGCTTCGATCCCGCCGACGCCCCAGCCGAGCACGCCCAGCCCGTTGATCATCGTCGTGTGGCTGTCGGTGCCGACGCAAGTGTCGGGATAGGCGACGGTTTCACCCGCGGCATCCTCGCTCGACCACACCGCCTGCGCGATATGCTCGAGGTTGACCTGGTGGCAGATGCCGGTGCCCGGGGGCACCGCCTTGAAATTGTCGAGGCTCTTCGATCCCCATTTCAGGAAGTCGTAACGCTCGCCGTTGCGATAATATTCGATCTCGACATTCTGCTCGAACGCCTTGGGGGTGCCGAATTCGTCGACCATCACCGAGTGGTCGATGACGAGGTGGACGGGGACGAGCGGGTTGATCTTGGTCGTGTCGCCGCCAAGCTTGGCGATCGCGTCGCGCATCGCGGCGAGGTCGACGACGCAGGGAACGCCGGTGAAATCCTGCAGCAGCACGCGCGCCGGGCGATACTGGATTTCCTGGTTCGAATGCGGGTCCTTCTGCCAGTCGACCAGCGCCTTCACATCATCGGTCGACACGGTGAAGCCGCCATCCTCGAAACGCAGCAGGTTTTCGAGCAGCACCTTCATGCTGAACGGCAGCCGCGACACGTCGCCGAGCTTCGCCGCGGCCTTGTCGAGCGAGTAATAAGCGTAGCTCTTGCCGCCGACGTCGAGCGTCGAGCGAGTTCCAAGCGTGTCGTTGCCGGTGGTCGTCATGGTGCAGCAGTCCCCTGTAGGCGCGGCGGGGGAAGACCGTCCGACGGACCGAGCGGGAGAGCGGGGCCGAAGGGAGTCGCGCGCGCGGTTATTGTTGGCGTGGCCTTACGCCGGGGGCGGGGAAATGCAAGGGGGTGGCAGAGGAGTATGCCTCGTTATCGTCCGTTCCAGGCATCGTCGATCGTCGTGAAGATATTGGCGAGGCTGAGCCCGAGCATCTGAAAGGCAATGATGCAGGCGACCGCGATCAGTGCCGCGATCAGTCCATATTCGATGGCGGTCGCGGCCCTTGTGCCGTCGATCAGCCGAATTTTCCGCATGGTGAATTTCCCGTACAGGATCGGCCCCCGGCGATGCCGGGCAATCTGGAACGTTACGTCAGAACAATCTGTTCGAGGACGGGGCTAACGGGCGTGAAGCTACGCGGTGTGGCAGGCGGGTGCGCGGGCGGATCAGCCGTCCGATTGCGCTTCGCGCGGCGCGGTGCCCTCGGCATAGGGGTTTTCGGCGGGGCGGCCGAAATAATAGCCCTGCGCCTGCGGGCAGCCCTCGTCGAGCAGCATCTGGCGCTGGGCCGCGGTCTCGACCCCCTCGGCGACGATCGGCATGTTGAAGCTGCGCCCCAGCCCGATGATCGCGCGGACGATCGAGCGCGCGGCATCGTCATCGTCGATCGCCGAGACGAAGCTCTTGTCGATCTTGATCTTGTCGAAGGGAAAGGCCTTGAGGTTCGAGAGCGACGAATAGCCGGTGCCGAAATCGTCCATCGCGACGCGCACCCCCATGTCACGGATCGCGTGGAGCGCCTTGAGTGCGCTCTGGCGGTTGCGCAGGAAGGCGGTCTCGGTGATCTCAAGCTCGAGCCGGTGCGGGTCGAGCCCCGATTCGCGCAGCGCCTCGCGGACCAGTCCGGGCAGGTTGGGGACCTGGAACTGGATCGTCGAGACATTGACCGCGATCGATATATTGTCGGGCCAGGTGGCGGCGGTATCGCACGCCTGGCGCAGCACCCATTCGCCGATCTGGACGATCGCGCCGATCTCCTCGGCGATCGGGATGAAATCGTCGGGGGGCACCTCGCCGCGCTCGGGATGGTCCCAGCGCAGCAGCGCCTCGTACCCGACGACCGAGCCGAAGGCGGTGGCGACGAGCGGCTGGAAGACGAGGCGCAGTTCGCCGCGGGTGATCGCGTGGCGCAGGTCGTGTTCGAGCGCGCGGCGTTCGCGGGCGACCTCGTCCATCTCCTGGTCAAAGAAGGCGGCGGTGCCGCGGCCGTTGTTCTTGGCGCGGTAGAGCGCGGTGTCGGCGTTGCGCTGCAGCGTCTCGGCGTCGGCGCCGTCGGCGGGGAAGAGCGCGACGCCGATGCTGACCCCGACCGCCATCGGATCGCGTGCGACATCCATTTCCTCGGCGAGGGCTTCGAGGATGCGGGTCGCCAGCCGGCGCGCGTCGTCGGGGGCGGAGACCGCGCGCTGGATGATCAGGAATTCGTCGCCGCCGACGCGGGCGACGATGTCGTCGCCGCGCACCGCGGCGCGCAGGATATCGGCTACGCGGCGCAGCACCGCGTCGCCCGCGGCGTGGCCGAAGATGTCGTTCACCGCCTTGAAGCGGTCGAGGTCGAGCGCGAGCAGCGCGAAGGGGGCGTCGGCAGCGATCGCATCGTCGAGCGCGACGGCGAACTGCGTGCGGTTGGCGAGGTCGGTGAGCGCGTCGTGTGAGGCGAGATGCTCGATCGCGCGCTGCGCCCGTTTGCGATCGGAGAGGTCGCGGATCGCGAGCACCTGGCAGCTGCGGCCGCGATATTCGATCGTGCGCGTGCCGATCTCGAAGATCTGGTCCTCGTCGGCGCTGCCGCGCAGCCGCGCCTCGACCGACGGACCGTCGGGGGCGGCGAAGGGCGACCCGTCGAGGCGGACGAACCAGTCGCCCGGCGCGCTGCCGAGGATCGCGCCGGCGCTGACCCCGAGTAGATCGCCGAGCTGGTGGTTGACCTCGACGATGCGGCCGTCGTGGGTGATCGCGAGCGCCTCGAGCGTCGCTTCGGCGAGGCCGTGGGCATCGGTGAGCCAGCGGTCGATCAGCGAGCCGGTGAGCGCGAGCGCGACGAGCGCGAGGTTGGCGAACACGATCGCGGGGACGAGCCAGTCGCGGGTGACCGCGGCGCCGAGCGCGTCGCCGCGCGTCGGATCGGGGACGAGCGTGGTCGCCGACATGGCGGTGAAATGCAGCGCGACGATCGCCAGCACCGCGAGGCTGGCGGGCAGGGCGATGCGGCGCCATCCGCTGCTGCGTGCGAAGGCGACGAACGACGCCCAGAAGCAGAGCCACGAGGCGGCGAGCGAGACGAGGATGGGGGCGACGGCATAGGAGACATGCGCCGGGGCGATGATCGACGCCATGCCGGTGAAATGCATCGCCGCGACCCCGACCGCGGCGCCTGCGGCGGCGACGGCGCAGCGCGCGGCGGTCGGCGCCTTGCCGAGCCAGCGGAAGCTGACCCAGAAGAAGCCGATCGCGATCGCGACCGAGAGTAGGGTGAGCGAGACGTCGAAGCGGATCGGCATCGCCCCGCGATAGGCGAGCATCGCGACGAAATGGGTGGCCCAGACCCCGACCCCCTGCGCGACCGCGGCGACGACGAGCCAATGGCGGCGGCGCGTCTCGATGCAGAAGGTCGAGCGGTTGAGGACGACGAAGAGGCAGATGTTGCCGAGGACGCAGACGAGCGCGGCGACAAGGACTAGCCACAGGTCATGCTGATACACCACGCATTCGAGGACGCTGAACATAAAATTCCCCCTGGTCCCCGCGCTCATCAGACCAGACAGGCGTAAAGATTGGATTATTATTGGAGAAGATACTGAAACCCGTTGAGAAATAAATGATTCAATACTGAGGGGCGCCGCGAATCGGTGCGACGGGGCGGCATCCTGCCCGCGCGCGACGGGCGCCCCCCTCCTGCCTTCAGCGCTTGCGCTTCGCCGCCTTGTCGGCGACAGTCGCGCGATCGGGGGAAGGAACGCGCGTGCAGGCGGTCGACGACGACAAGGCGCTGGGAATGAAGGTGATGAAGCTGTCGCGCATGCTGCGGCTGCGCTTCGACCGGCGTGTCCAGCCGTTGGGGCTGACGCGCGCGCAGTGGCAGACGATCGCCTGCGTGCGGCGGCGCCCCGGCGCGACGCAGCGACAGGTCGCCGAACTGCTGGAGGTCGGCGAGGTGACCGTGGGCCGATCGATCGACAAGCTGGTCGAGGCGGGGCTGGTCGAACGGCGCTCCGATCCAGCCGACCGGCGCGCGCACCGTATCTGGCTGACCCCCACGATCGAGCCGCTGATCGGCGAACTGACGCGGATCGGAGCGGCGGAGGAAGCCGCGGCGCTGGCAGGCTTCGACGCGCAGGAGCAGGCGCGGCTCCACGCGATGCTCGACCGCATCACCGCCAATTTGGGCGGCGACGCGGTCGAAGCCGTGACCTGCAAGCCGGAGCGACGTTGAGAGGGGAGGGCCCTCCGGCGACGCAGGTCCGGATTATTTCTGCTTGAGCGCTTCCGACTTGCTGAGCGTCGTGACCAGCTTGCCGTTGACGATGCTGAGCGTGCTCGCCGGGATGCGAACGGTCTCGCGGTTGACGATCGCGAGGAGGTTGCCCGACGCCTGAACCTTGTAGACCTTGCCGACGATGCGGGCGCTGGTGTCGCGCAGGACTTCGCCTTCCTTCGGCGCGCGTTCGAGCGCGGTGGTCGCTTCGGCCGGCGGCGTAGCGGTTTCGACGGCGAGGGCGGGCGTGGCGACGGCGAGAAGCGCAATGGTGACGAACATACGCATGGGAATGACCTTTCGACTATATACTAAGTCATATTAGTATATGCTAGTTTAGTGTGCAACGCACAAAAAACTGCCCGCCGCGAAAGCGCGGCTTTGCCGCCGCCGGTGCCATAGGGTGTGAAGCCCAAGCGGATGCCCGCCGTGTCAGGACGCGGTGGCGATACGAACCGGTGCCGGGGTAAAGGCGCGGACGCGATTGCGTCCGGCGCGCTTGGCTTCGTAGAGCGCCTGGTCGGCGTCGCGCATCAGCTGCGACAGGCCGGCGCCGGGCACGGCGACCGCCAGCCCGATGCTTGTCGTCGGCGGCGTCGCGCCGGGGAGGCAGGGCTGGCACGCGATAGTCATGCCGGTGCGAACCGCCTCGGCCAGCGCGCGTGCCGTCTCGATCCCGCTGCCGGGCAGCAAGAGGGCGAATTCCTCGCCGCCGATGCGGCCGGCGATCGTCCCGGCAGGGCCGGCCGCGCGAAGATGGGCGCCGAAGGCGGCGATGATCGCATCGCCAGCGGCATGACCGTGATTGTCGTTGACCGCCTTGAAATGGTCGATGTCGGCGATGAGCAGCGCGGCGGGCCGCCCCTGGTCGGCGCAGGCGCGCACCGCGGCGCCCGCCTCCGCCTCGAACCCGCGCCGGTTGAGCAGGCCCGAAAGCTGGTCGCCGTCGGCCTGTTCGCGCAGTTCGGCCATCAGGTCGATCGCCACCGCAACCATCAGCGTGATTGCCGACAGCACCGAGCAGATCGCCTGGGTGAACTGGACGGTGGTCCAATAGACCGACTGCTGGAAGCCGACATAATTGGCGATGTCGCCGGTGACGCCGAGGACGAGCAACGGTCGCAGCGTGTAGTTGAGCGCCCAGACGATGCCGAGCCAGCAGAAGATATGGTCGACGATGTGCCGTTTGGGCAAGCGGCGCAGGCAGACGGGAATCATCAGCGCGATCAGTCCGAGCGCGAAGCTGATCGCATAGATGCGCCCGACGATGCTGGGATCGACGAGCAGGAACCAGAGGAAGATGGTCATCGACACGGTGCAGATGACCGCCATCGTGCGGCGCGGCACGGCGACGCGATAATGGGCGATGATCGCGCCAACGAGCAGGCAACCGGCGAGGAGATAGCCGAAATTGGCGGGAATCCGCTGCAACTCCATCGGCAGCACCGGGCCAAGATCCTGGATCAGGAAGGCGGCGGCGGTGATCGCATGGCCGGCGGCGGCGGCGAGGAGGTAGCGATATTCGCGGCGGTAGAGCCAGAGCAGCAGGAAGGCGCCCGCCAGCAACAGGCCGATGCCCGGATTGAGCAGGGAAATGAAAAACTGACCCGACAAACGCTTACTGCCTCTCGCACGCAGCGTAACAAGAACAGGGATAATAAGCCGTTACGAGCGCAGTGGGAAAGTGACGAAGCGGTGAACCGTTGACGCCGTCAGGCGCTGCCGCGCACCGCGAGGCGGACCGGGACGCGCGTGCCGTCGCGGACATGCTCGTCATCCTCGAGCGCCATCGCGACGAGCGCCTCACCGGCGGCCTCGAGATCGGGTTCGAGCGTGGTGAGCGCGGGATCGGCGAGGGTGCCGGCGCGGATGCCGTCGAAGCCGATCAGCGCGACATCCTCGGGCACGCGGCGCCCGATTTCCTTGAGGCCCTGGAGCACGCCGAGCGCGAGCATGTCGCTAGCGGCGAAGATCGCGTCGGTGTCGGGATGCGCGGCGAGCAAGGCATGTGCGGCGGCGACGCCTTGGGCATGGCGGTCGGCGGCGGGCGCGGCCGCCCAGACGACCGGGTCGATATCATGCGCGGCGAGTGCGGCGGTGAAGCCTTCGCGCCGTTCGTCGAACTGGCGCTGCGCCGAATCGGCGGGGCCGATGAACGCGGCGCGGCGGCGGCCGGTCGCGATCAGATGTTCGGCAGCGATCCGCCCGCCGGCGTCATTGTCGCTGCGCATCCAGTGGAAGGGATCGCCCGGGCTGCCCCAGCAGACGAAGTCGAGCCCCGAGGCCTGCGCCGCGCCGAAATAATCCCACGCCGCGTCGTTGCTGGTGGTGCCGATGACGATCATCGCATCGGCGAGCCCCGAGGCGACGAAATCGGCGCGGAAATTGGCGGGGCTTTCCTGGAAGCTGACGAGCAGGTTGAAGCGGCGCGCCGAAGTCGCCTCGGCGATGCTGCCTAGCAGCGCGAAGTAGAAAGGGTTGATCGCGCTGCGATCCTCGCCGGGGCGGCAGATGGTCACGAGCGCGATCGTCTCGCTGCTTTTCAGGCGCAGGCTGGAGGCGTGGCGGTCGACGACATAGCCGAGTTCGCGCGCGGCCGCCGAAACGCGGGCGCGGGTTTCGGCATTGACCCCGGGGCTGCCGCGCAGCGCGCGCGACACGGTCGATTGCGACACGCCCGCGCGCTCGGCGACGTCGAACGATGTCGGGCGCAGCATTTTTCCGGTCATTTCGGCCTCTTCCCCTCTGCCGCGTCTGTCGCGCGGGCGACGGGCGCTGTCAATCGGCGAGCGGCCACCGTCGGGCGCGGACCCAGTCGACGAGGCGGACGTCGCCGGGCGAGTCGGCATGGATACGTGCGCGCAGCGCATCGTCGAGGGTGACGCGGCGCGCGACCACTTCGCCTTGCGACGGGTGCGAGGCGGGGAGCTCGATCGAACGTCCGGCGGCGCGATAATGGTTCCAGTCGGCGGGGATGCCCATGGCGGCCGACAGGAAGTCGAGCCCCTCGTTCCAGCGATCGGTGGTGGTGGCGAACCAGCACAGCTCCAGCAGCCGCTGCGCCATCGCAAGCTGCTGTTCGGGATCGGCGGGAAGGTCGGCGCCATAGAGGCGCTGGGCGAAGAAGCGCACCATATAGTCCGACTGTTCGGGGCGGTACCAGTTCATATACCAATCGTCGAAATCGTCGGGGGCGTGGCCGCGGCTCCAGCGGAAATTATAGAGCGAGACGCAGCGTTCGGCAGGGTCGCGGACGACGGTGACATAGCGCGGCTCGCGCAGCCCGGGGACGAGGCGGTGGATGCCGTAATCGAGCTGGTGCCCCGCGAGGATTTCGGCGCGGGTACGCTCCTCGGCCGGGCGGTCGGCGAATTCGGGCCGGCTCTGTTCCTTACGATAGCGGCGGCCCCAGTTGGAAAATTCGACCAGCTGCTCGTCCATGGCGAAATGGCGTTCGAGATGCGCCTTCAGCGTCGTGCCGCCGCATTTGGGGACGTGGAGGAAGATCCACAGGGGGCGGCGCGGGGCGTCGGTCATGCCCCGATCCTGTCGTAGCCGAAGCCGTCGAGCAAGCCGCGGTGATCGTCGAAGACCCGATTGAGATCAGCCAATTGCGCCGGGCCGAGCCGGGCGACCTGATCGACGTTCATGTCGCGCAGGGGTTCGTGGTAGCGGCCCTTCACTGGAAGCGAGCGGTCGAGTTCGAGGTCGGCGAAGGCCGGGACGAGGCCGGCGATGCGGGTCGCGACGGCGGCGGGGGTGCGGCACATCTCCTCATAGGTGAAGACGGTCGCGCGGTCGCCGAGCGCGGTGCGGTTGGCGGCCTGCGCGGCGAACGCGGCGACGATGTGGCGCGCGGCGGTGGTTGCGAGGCTGTCGCCCGGCGCCACCGGACCGGCTTCGGCGTCGCGGCGGATGATGCCTTCGGCGACGGCATAGGGGTTGCGGACCATGATCAGGAAAGCGGCGTCGGGAAACGCCGCCGCGAGCCGGTCGGCGATGAGCAGGAAGGGCGGCGCGGCGACGACCAGCGTTTCGGCGTCGGCATGGCGCGCGCGGGCGTGAAAATGCCAGGCGCGGCGGGTGCGGCCCCAGTCGTAAGCGGCGGGGTCGCGGAAGGTCGCGATCGCCGCCGGCGTGGCCGCCCACAGCAGGCGGGTGCCGGTGCCGCGCGAACTGGGGCCATGGAACCCCGTCACATGCTGGCCCTCGCGCGGCAGCGACCAGGCGCGGGCGCATTGGCCAAGCGCGGCGGCGAGAAAGGTCGAGCCGCTGTTGTTGGGGGCGAGCAGGAAGAGGTGGCGCCTTATCGCGCCTTCGCCGCCGCCTATCATGGCCGCGCCCGCAGCCAGGCGGCGCGCGCCGCAGCCCACAGGCGGACGGCGGCGGCATATTCGGGGTCGCGCGCGATCGCGGCGGCGTGGCGGTCGGGGCGCCAGGGTTTGGCGCCGCCGTTGAAGTGGAGGACGCGGGCGTCGGCGAGCGGCACCGGTTCGTGCGCGAAGCTGGCGGCGCGGTGGCCGATCATCAGGTTGAACGCGGTGCCGGCGAGTGCGACACGATCGCGCAGCAGCAGGTTCCACACCGCCTGGTCGGTGTGCTGCGAGGCGATGCGCGCCCAGCCGGCGGGATCGAGCAGCGGCCAGAGCGCGGCGGCGACGCCGGGGCCGGCGGCGACGGGGTCGTAGACGAGCAGCCCGGCGTTGAAGCTGGCGGACGCGGTTTCGCCGGCGGTGACCTCGGCCAGAGAGTCGGCGTCGCGGACATTGCCGCGCAGCATCGCGGCATCGGGGCAGGCGACGAGCGCGGCGTCGCTGTCCAGCAGCGGCGCGATATCGCCGCGGAACAGCAGGTCGCTGTCGGCGAAGAGCAGCCTGCCGGTCGCCGGCAGGAGCAGGGTTTCGAGGCTGAGGAAACGGTCGCGGCGCGCTGCGAGATGCGGGTGCGCGACGGTGAGCGTATTGATCGCGTCGGCGAGCGGCGGGCTCGCCGTGCGGCAGAGGAGGCGCGGGAAGGACGCGGCGAGCGCGGCCTGGTCGGCGTCGGTCAGGCGGCTGTGAAGGACAAGGATGTCGCCCGTGAACCAGCGATTATGCGCGAGGAAGCTCGCGAGCATCACTTCGGTGCCGATGCGGAAATCGGGCGAGGAGACGGTGACGAGCGTCGTTGCGGTCATGGCGCGGCGGCCGGATCGTAACCGAAGAGCGCGAAGTCGCGGGCATAATAGTGGCGGATGAGATCGGCGAGTTCGGCGTCGAGCGCGGCGTCCGCCCGATCGGGCGAGACATTGACCGCCTCGAGCGGCGGCAGCGGGGCGCCGAGGGCGGCCGACAGCCTTGCCATCTCGGCCGCCAGGTCTTCGTGGCGGAGGAGCAGCGTGGTGCGGACACGGCCTTCGTCGTCGCAGACGAACTCCTGCTGCGGGCGGAGCAGGATATGCGCGCGGCGCGCGGGATCGGTAAGCGCCGCCTTCATCGTGCCGAGCGGGTCGCGGGCCATCGCGTCGCCGTTCCGCCAGGCGAAGCGGGCATAGGAAAGGAAGCGGTCGAAGGGCGAGCGGACGACCGCGAAGCTGGTGAGGCCGTCCCACTGGCCGGGGAGCAGGAAGGGCGCGACGTCGCGATAGCCGAGGTGACCGTGGCCGATCGCGGCGAGCGGCGCGACGGGGAAATAGCGCTTGTCGAACAGGGTGCATTGTTCCCAGTCGTTCGCCGCGAGCAGCGGGCGCAGCGCGGTGCGCAGCGCATGGCCGGCGGTCTTCGGGATCGCGACGAAGGCGAAGCGGCGGCTGAACGACAGGATCATGGGGTGTCGAGGAACTGGAGCGCGAGGCGCAGCGCCGGGTCGCGGCCCGAGTGGGTCCGGCGCGCGTGTTCGACGCGTTTGCGCAGCCGGTCCATGTCGATGTAGCGCGCGCGGGCGGGCGGGGTGTCGCTCGCAAGGATGCGGTCGCCGATCAGCACCATGGTTTCGCCGAGCGCCTTGTCGATCCAGGCGACGCGCAGCGGCTCGGTCTTGCTGTTGTTGAGGCGCACGACGTCGGGGAGCAGGCCGTCGCTGGCCTCCTTGATCAGCCAGCGCCGCATTGCGCCGCGACGGAACATGCGCGGCGGCAGGCTGTAGATGAACTCGAGCAGGCGGCGGTCGAGCAGCGGGAAACGATAGTCGATACCGCGTGTCGCGCCGCTGATCGCCCAGTCCTCGAGCCGCCCCGTCGTCGCGCTGTAGCGGAGCAGCGTATGCTGGGTGCGGCGGACGCCGAACTCGCGCGTCACCTTCATCGGGAGCAGGCGGGCGCGGCGGACGAAGGCGGGATCGGCCAGGCTGTGCCCCGCGAACGCGCGCCAGCGCAGCGGCAGCTGCGGGCGAAAGGTCCGCACGGTGCGGCGCGCGGCGTGATAGATGGTGCGCAGCCCCGCCCTGACCCCGGGCCGGCCCGCGTCGCGATAGAGCGTCACCCAGCGACCGGTGGCAAAGAGCCAGGGATGATAGCCGCGGCCGTTGTACGAGGCGGCTTCGTCGCCGCCCCAGCCCGACAGGATGACCTCGACATCGCGCGCCGCGGCGTCGCGCTGGATCGCCGCCTCGTGGAGCAGGTTGCGGATGTCGGGGCCGCGGGTCCAGTCCTGCGTGAACAGCGCCGCCATCTCGTCGGTCGAGAGGGTGGGGGCATACAGCTGAAGGCCGAGACGGGCGCGGATCGCCTCGCTCCAGCCGGGTTCGCTGTCGGGGGCGGCGTCGGGATCGACGATATGCCAGCTGTAGCCCGGCGGATCGGCGAGGCTGCGGGCGCGCAGTTCGGGTGTCGCGACCGCGGCGATGAGCGAACTATCGAGCCCGCCGCTGAGATGCACCGCGAACCGCGTGGCGCCCGCGAGGCGATCGGTCACCGCCTGCTCGACGAACTGCCGATAGCGCGCGATGGTCGCGGCGTCGTCGGCGCGGTCGTCGACGGCGATCTTTTCGGGGTTCCACCAACGGTCGAGGCGCGCGTCGCCGCCCACCAAAAACAGGCGGTGGCCGGGTTCGAGGCGGCGGACCGCGCGCTGGAAACTGCGACCCATCGGCTGGAACTTGCGATGGATGAGGATCGAGGCGATGAAATCCTCGTCGAGGTCGTCGGGCACGCCGGGGAGCGCGAGCAGCGCTGCGGGGTCGCTGGCAAAAGCGAGGCAGTCGCCGGTTAGCGCATAGAAAAAGGGGCGGGCGCCGACATGGTCGCGCGCGGCGAAGCTGGTGCCGCTGTCCCGATCGTGCAGCACGAAGGCGTAATCGCCATAGAGGAACAGCGGGCAGTCGGCCCCCCAGCGGCGCCAGGCGGCAGCGATCAGCGCGGCGGCGGAGGTATTGGCGGGCGGCGCGAGATCGGCGAGCGCGGCACGCAGGTCAGCCTGGCCGTCGATCCGCGCGTCGGCGACGACGATGAGGTCGTCGGCGATATGCAGTGCGTCGATGGATCGCGCCTGTTTCGCGGTCGCGAGCGCGGCGAAGCTCGCCGCTGCGAGGCTGTTGGCGACACTGGCCGCCCCGAGCGCGGCCCGAACCACGGCGCTATCGGCGATGGAGGGTGCGGCGGACGCCGAACGATCGATGATGCCACAGAAGCGATGCACGGCCGATAGTCGATCCCGTCAGGACGCGGGGGCGCCGGCGCCGATCGTGCCGCCGTCGCACGAAAGCGTCAAGCGCACAGACAAATTAACGCGCAAGCAATTTGGCCCCGCGATGCAGGGCCAAACCACTATTTCCATCTCTGAACTGGAGTGGCGCGAATCAGGACGCGTCGTAGAAGGTATCGTCCGGATCGGGGCTGGGGCCGCCGCCACCGCCACGCGTACGCGCCGCCGGCACGACCGAGCGCAGTTCCGGCTTTTGCCAATCCTTGCGCGGCACATGCTTTTCCACGGTCTTGGTCATCAGAATCCCCCCTATTTGATATCGGTCCCACCGTTCGCCCGCAGATGCTTTTCACTGACTGGCGATTTACTTGGCCATGATGAGACAAAAATGCTGACCAGTCAAGGTAAACGGCCCGTCTACCAATGGTTTAGGAGGGACGCAGCGTGACCAGCCCCTTGCCGGCAAGTTCTTGGACGAATCCAATGGTTTCGGTACGACAAGTCCCGGGTTCGACGTCATATTCGGCGACCAGCGAATCGCAGATGGTGTCGAGCGTCGCCGGCGAATCGAGCAAGGCCCAGATCCGTCCGCCGACCGAGTCGACGTCGAAATAATTGCCGCTGTCGATGTCCATCATCATCAGCCCGTCGTCGAAGTCGTTGAAGAGTATCGACGGATTGCGCGTGATCAAGGTGTTGCCGGTTAGTGCGACCGTCATGTCCTGCCCCCCAAAATCCCCGCAGATGCGATAGCGAGCGCCGCCGCCACGCGTCAAGCCATTGACGCGGGAAGATAATCGAGCGCCGCCATCTGGCCGCGATGATCGGCGACGATATGCGTGACCTGGGCGGCGGTCAGCGCCGAGCGCCATTCGCCGGCGCGCCCGGCGCGAAAGAAGTTGGGCATGTTGGCGGGCTTTTCGGAAAAGCCCTCGATCGCCTCACGATCGCGCAGCCGGTCGAAACGACTCGCGGCGACCGCAGCGGCAATCGCGGCGGGCGCAGCATCGAGGCCCGCGGCGGCGGCGGCGCGCGCAAGCGCGGCTGCGGGGTCGGTCAGCATATCCTCGTAACGCAGCAGGCAGAGCGGGATCGCATCCTGCTGTGTCCAGCCCGCGACATGGTCGCTCCACCGGCCGAGATGGACGGGCAGGAAATCGCTGATCCGGTCGGGCCACCGGTTGAGTGTCGAATCGGCGTCGGCCATCCGTGTGATCGTCGTGTCGACATCCTGCTGGTTATGGTGTGCGAAGGAGAGGGCGACGTCGAGCGGATTGCGAACGATGTAGATTGCGGCGCGGCTGGCGTCGGCGGGAAAGAGCGCGGTGTCGCCCGGCCCCAGCGCATATTGGTCGTGCGTCTTAACGAAGAAGGGCGCGGCATTCTCCGCCGCCATCTGGCGGTGGAGCAGCGCGCGATAGGGTAAGAGTTCGGCGGGTTTCATCTCCGCCGAGGAAATGGCGCAGGCGTCGTCGAGCGCGTGGCGGTCGCCGCCCTCGGGCGCCCCGGCGAGCGCATTGACCGAGACATCATCGCCCGGCGCGGCGAGCAGGTGGGTGAGCATCGCGCGCAGCCAGGTGTTGCCCGATTTGGGATAGGAAGCGAGCCAGACGATCGAGCAGGGCATGACGCGCTATGGCGTCGGCTGAAGCGCGGGGGCGAGGCCGAAATATTCGATCACCGCATCGGCCATGCCCGCCGGCGTCGCACCGGTCGCGGGGCGTCCGATCGCGACCATGTCGATCGACCCGGCGAGCTTTACCACCGCGTCGAAGCCCCAGGGCTGGAGCCCGAGGCCGCGCAGGAATTTCTTGCGATGGACGTAGCGGGCGAGCGCTTCGACCCGGTTGCCCATCAGCACGGGGCGCGTCAGGACGCCGGTTCCGCTGTGCGATTGAAGCAGCACCACCGCGCGCACCGGCATCGGGTCTTTGCGAAAGCGGTCGACCGCGACATAATATTTTTCGATATCCTCGCGAACCTGGATCTTGTCGTCGTCGTCACGGTCGAGCAGCGACAGGCTGTCGGTCCACAGCCGCATCGCGGGAAAGGCGGGGATCGCGGTCGCGCCGGCATCGTCGACGGTGACCCCGGTGACATCGTCGGCGAGCATCGTGCAGCCCGCCGCCATCAGCCCACCGAGCAGCGTCGACTTGCCCGCGCCCGAGCGCCCGATGACGAGGATCGCGCCGCTGTCGCTGGCGATCGAGCAGGCGTGCATCGGCAGGATGCGGCGCTGCATCAGCAGCGCAGAAATGCCGGTGCCGAGGATGATCGAGACGAGCGCGGCGTCGGTCGCCCCGGCTTCGCGGTCGACGGTGATCGACGTGCCGCCGGCGATCAGCAGCCGGCCGATGCCAAAGGCGTGAAACAGGATTTCGCCCGGTTCGGCGCGCCAGTTGCGAAAATGCATCGCCTCGGCCAGCCGGTCGTCGGCGATCGAACCGAGGCGGATGTCGACCGCGACCGGTGCCGCGGGATCGCCGGGCAGCAAGTGCGGCAGCGCGAGGTCGGAGCGCAGCGTGAAGCCGTAGTGGCGGTAAAAATGACCCCGTGTCATGCGGTCGTCGCGGCTTCGGCCCCGGCCCCCAATGGCGCCGGCGCGGCGCGGTCGAACACTTCGAAGATGAAGTGGATACGGTCGGCGTCGCCTTCGTTCACCCCGCCGTGCGACGCGATATTGTTGACCTCCCACGCATGGCCGAGGCCGAGATGGTGGCGGTTCGGGCCGCTGAGAAAAAAGGCCCCCGGATTGGTGATCAGCGGCACATGGATCTTGTGGGTGCGCAGGTTCGACCCGGCGCCGTCACGGTGGAGGTCGATTTTCTGCCCGGCCTGGAGCCGCGCGAGCATCGCCTTTGGAAAGGCGGGATCGGCGAAACCATAGGGCCGGATCGCCGCGTCCATCACCGGCTGGAGCAGCGGCCGCCAGACCATCCATGCCGGATTGTCATAATGGTCTTCGGGTTCGCGATTGCCCGGGGTGAAACGGAAGATGATGTGGCGCGTGTGGTGGAAGACCTCGAAGTCATTTTCCTTGCGCGCATCCTCGCCGGCCCAGGCGCGTTCCGAAATCGCGGCGACACGTGCAGCGAGCGCGGTCGCGTCGACCGGGCCGAGGTCGCGGACATTGGCAGGCTTTGTGACGATGACGGCCATGGGATGAAAATTGCCCCCGCAATTGCCGGGTCGTTCTGGCGCGCGTTGCGCCCCGCGACAAGGGTAAAGTCACCCCGATTTCGCTTTGGGACACAGATGCTTCGCGCCGCAGGGCCGCATTGAACCTTTGGCGCGCGCTAGCTAAGATCGTGGCGGTGCCGGTGGGGATGCGGCCGGACCCGGGGGAGTGTTTCGATGGCGGATCAGGATCAGGGGCAAATGACCCGCGAGGTTGGCGCTCTGTCGCCATCCGGCGACGTCGACGCCGCGCCGCCATCGCTGGCCGCGCTGGTCGCCCCGTTGAGCGTCGGCGAATTCCTCGAGGGATATTGGAACCGCGCGTTTCGCGCCTGGCCGGGGCAGGCGGGGCGCTTTGCGGCGCTGATCGGCTGGGACGAGATCAACCATATCCTGGCGACGCAGCGGCTGGAGCCGCCGCGCCTGCAACTGGTCAAAACCGGGAAAAACGTGCCGGCCGAAAAATTCGTCGATATGGTAGGGCCGAACCGCCGCCTCGATGCCGGCGCGGTCACCGCGCAGTTGGCGCAGGGCGCGACCTTGGTCTTGAGCTTCGTCGACGAGATGGTGGCGCGGATCGGTGCGCTCGCCGACCGGATGGCGGACGAACTCGGCGTGCGTTGCAACGTCAACCTGTATGCGGGGTGGCGCGCCGACCATGGGTTCGACCTGCATTGGGACCATCATGACGTCATCATCCTGCAGGTCGCGGGACGCAAGCATTGGCGGGTCCAGCGGCCGACGCGCGACCACCCGGCGCGCGGCGAGACCGTGCCGCCGCCCGCGGAGGGCGATGATCCAGTCCATGACGCGATATTGGAAGAGGGCGCGATCCTCTATATCCCGCGCGGCTGGTGGCATGTCGCGACCCCGGTCGACGAGCCGAGCCTGCACCTGACGATCGCGCTGTCGCCGCCGACGGGGCAGGATTATCTGCGCTGGCTGGTCGGCAAGGCGACCGGATCGCCGCTGTTCCGTGCCGACTGGCCGGCGGCGCGCGGCGCCGAGGCGACCGCAGCCTATTGGCGAGACCTGGGCGAAGCGATGCAGGCGCTGCACGCCGCGCATCCGCCCGAAGCCTTTCTGGCCGAGCAGCGCGCGGCGCCGGTGGCGCGCCCGGTCTTCACCCTGCCGCAGTTCGCGGCGGGCAAGATGGCGCGGATCGGCGGCGACAGCCGGCTGCGCCCCGCGAGCCGGCGCGCCTTCGCGGCGGTTCGCGATGCGGTGAGCGGCGACCATGGGATCGAGATCGGCGAGCACTTCTTTCCGTGCAGCGTGGCGGTCGGTGCGGTGCTCGGGCGGCTGTCGAGCGACGGCGATGTTGCCTTCGACGCGCTCGCCGCCGGGCTGGACGACGCCGCGCGGCGCGAACTCGAGCAATTGCTGATCCGGCTCAATGCGGCGGGATATTTGTTCGTCGACCTCGGCGCATGACCGGGCGGATCGCCTTTGCGCGGCGCAAGCTGGCGAGCGCGTGGCGGCTGGGCGGGCGGCGCGGGTTGCTGGTCGCCGAGGCGAGTATATTGCTGCTCGGCGCGCGGATCGCGGTTGCGACGCTGCCCTTTCGCCGCGTCGCACGCTGGCTCGGTACGCCGGTTTCGCCGGGCGCGCTGGTACCGCCGGCGCCGCGCGAACGCCCCGACGATGCCGCGATGATGGTGAGCTGGGCGGTGCGCTTTGCCGCCGGGCGCCTGCCCGTCGAGGCGGTGTGCCTGCCGCAGGCGATCGCGGCGCGCGCGATGCTGAAGCGCCGGGGGATCGCGGCGACGCTGCACCTGGGGGTGTGGCGCGACCACCGCGAGGCGGTGAAGATCGATCCCGATACGCCGCCCGCCCATGCATGGCTCGACGCGTCGGGGCAAAGAATCGCCGGTTATCCGGTCGATCCGGCGCTGATCGAGGTGGCGGCCTTTGTCTGAACCCGTGGCTCCGATCCGGCCGCGCGCGCTGCTCGCCGCGATGCTGGCGAGCGCCGACCGGCGCCAGCTGGTCGTGGTGATGGCCCTGATGATCGCCGCGGCGCTGACCGAGGGGGTCGGCATCATGATGCTGGTGCCGATGCTGGCGCTGGTCGACGCCGGCGGCATGCGCGCGCCGGGGCGGGTCGGCGAGCTGCTGCACGGCCTGGTCGGCACGGTGTCGCTGGGGCAGGTGGTGCTGGTCTTCCTCGCGCTGCTGTTGCTGCGCGCTTATGTCAAACATGCGCAGACGATGAAGGCGCTCGAGCTGCAGCACATGCTGGTAGACCGGATGCGCGAGAGCCTGTTCGCGGGGCTGGTGTCGGCCGAGTGGCGCTGGCTGGCGACGCGGCGCGCATCCGACCATGCCAGCCTGTTGATCACCGACATCGGGCGGATCGGGGCGGCGTTCCAGCAGTTGATGACGCTGGCGGCGACGCTGGTGACCGCGATCGCCTATCTGGCGGCGGCCTATCTGCTGTCCTGGCAGGTGGCCCTGGTGGCGACGCTGGGCGGGGCGCTGATCCTGTTCGGTTTTGCCGGACACCGGCGCCGCGCGGTGCAACTCGGGCGCTTGCTCGGCGGCGCGAACAAGGGGTTGCAGGCCGAGATCGTCGAAGGGTTCGACGGGGTGCGGATCACCAAGATGCTGGGCGGCGAGGCGCGCCAGCGCGCGCGCTTTGCCTCAGTGCTCAGGACGCTGCGCGGGCAGCAGATCGATTATGCGGCAAGCGCGAGCCACGGGCGCACCGCGCTGCAACTGGGCGGCGGGGCGTTGCTGGCGGCGCTCGTCTATGTCGGGTTGGCGGTCTTGAAACTGCCGCTGGCGGCGATGCTGCCGATCTTGCTGGTCTTTGCGCGGCTGGTGCCGATGCTGGGGGTGATCCAGCAAAGCTGGCACAGCTGGCTGCACGCCGCGGCGGCGATGGCCGAGACCGAGGCGCTGCGCCGCGAGACGGCGTCGGTGGCGGAAGCCGGCGCGCCCGCCGATGCGCCGCCGCTGGCGCTGGCGCGCGCGGTGACGCTGCGCGGCGCGGGTTTCACCTATGCCGGGCGCGAAGGCGCCGCGTTGCACGAGATCGACCTGGTGCTGCCGGCGCGCACGACGACGGCGATCGTCGGGCCTTCGGGCGCTGGCAAGAGCAGCCTGGCCGACATCCTGATGGGGCTGCTGTCGCCCGACACGGGCGAAATGCGCGTCGATGATGTCGTCATCGCGGGGGCGACGCGACAATTGTGGCGGCGGTCGGTCGCTTATGTCCAGCAGCAGCCCTTCCTGCTCGGCGGCAGTATCCGCGACAATCTGTTGTGGGCGGCGCCGGAAGCCGACGAGGCGGCGTTGCGCGCGGCGCTGGCGAAAGCGTCGGCCGATTTCGTCTTTGCGCTGCCGCGGGGGATCGACACGGTGGTCGGCGATCGCGGGCAAACATTGTCGGGCGGCGAGCGCCAGCGGATCGCGCTGGCCCGCGCGTTGTTGCTGTCGCCCGAACTGCTGGTGCTCGACGAGCCGACAAGCGCGCTCGACCCCGCGAACGAGGCGGCGATCCGCAAGGCGATCGCTGGACTGCACGGCGCGGTGACGCTGGTGATCATCGGGCACCGACAGGTCATGCTCGACCTGGCCGACCAGTTGGTACGGATCGAGGACGGGCGGATCGTACCCCGGGCGGAGGCGGCCGAATGACGGCGCGCGGGGGGCTGGCGCGGCTGTTGCTCGACATGCTCGCCGATGTGCGCGGCGCCGACCGCGCGATGCTCGCGGCGCTGTCCGACGCCGAATGGGAGGTGATCGGCGACATGGCGAAACAGCACCGGCTGGCGTCGCTGCTCCACCGCCAGATGGCGGGGCGCGGGAGCGACTGGCCGGTGCCCGAGACGCTGAAGGCGCGCTGGGCGCGCGGATGGCTGGCGGCGGCGGCGCGGGCGCTGGCGATGCAGCAGGCGCTGGGCGAGGTGGGGGCGCTGGCCGGGCGTGAGGGGCTGGACTATGCGGCGCTGAAGGGCGCCTGGCTTGCCTGGCAGGCCTATCCGCAGCCGGCGCTGCGCCCGATGCGCGACATTGACCTGCTGCTCGGCGAGGCGGATGCGGTGCGCCTGTACGCGGCGATGATCGCGGCCGGGGCGGTGCCGGGGCCGGTTTCGCATACGCCGATCGACTATGCGCGCGCGCATCACAAGCATCTGCCGCCACTGCACTGGGGGCCGCAAAAGGTGGCGTTCGAACTGCACTGGCGGCTGACCAACCCGGTCCCCGGTGAGGATCGCGACGCGGTCGCGGCGACGACGGCGGGGCTGCTGGCGCGGGGGGGGCGGGCGAAAGCCGGGCCGGTCGAGATCGCCTATCTCGATCCGACCGACACCCTGCTGCATCTGGTCGTCCATGCGGCCTATGGCCGCCAGCCGTTCGACACCGGGCCGCAGGTGCTGTGCGACCTCGCCGCCGCGATCGACACGGCGGCGATCGACTGGCCGCGCTTCTGGGCCGACGCGGCGGCGCAGGGACGGACGGGTGGCGCGCGGTTGCTGTTCGCGCTGATGGCGAAATATATGGGGGCGCGGGTGGTCGATGATCCCGATCCGGTGCCGCTGCCCGAGCGGCTGGTCGCGGCGGCCGAGGCGCTGATGCTGCAGGACATGGGCGCGCGCGCCGAGCGCGGTTTCGCGACGCAGATCGCCGAGGCGGAGGGCAAGCGCGGCAAGGCGGCCTTTGCCTGGGGCCGCGCCTTTCCGCCGCGGCATATCGTCGCGCACTATGCGGGCGTGCCGGTCGACAGCTGGCGTGTGTGGCCCGCTTATCCGCTGCGTATGGCCGATCATGGCTGGCGCTGGCTGGTCCAGCGCGGCGGCGACGCGATGGACGCCGAGGTCGCCGACATGCGCGCGATGCGGCGCTGGCTGGGTACGGGCGGCTAGAGCCCGTCGAGCGCGAGCAGCGCGAAGCTCGCGAGCCAATGTTCGCCCATATAGTCGCCGGTGACGTGCGGGAGCGCGGCGTCGAGATGCTGTTGGGCGGCGGCTTCAGCGGCGGGACTGACGGGGTGCGCGGGGCCGAGCGCGCTCGCAATCGCGCGCCAGCACCAGGCGCGGCTGAGATTGAGGCCGTCGAGATGCGCGATCTTGCCGTCGCTGCGATCGGAGACGGTGGCGGGGGTGAACAACGTCGCGGGCTGCTGCCCGGCGGCGCGGGGCAGGAAGGCGTCGAACCATGCGGCGAAATCATCGCCAAGGACGACCGACATCATATGCGCTTCGGTGAGTGCGGGGGAAAGGAATTCGTCGCCGCCGGGTTCCCATGCCTGACAGTTGCGGTCGCCACCGAACCAGTCGCGGGCGCGGGTGTCGATCAGGGCGACGAGATCGGCGTCGCGGGCTTCGGCCCAGTGGCGCGCGAGGAGCAACGCAAAGCTAATGTTGAAATGGGTGCCGACGCGCAGCGGATAGGTGAGCTTGGGCAGGAAGGCGTGGAAGCGCTGCGCGAAGGCGAGCGCGAGCGGTGCGAGCGCGGCGGCCCAGGGGGCGTCGTGACGTTCGGCCTCGGCGTGGAGCGCGAGGAGCCAGGCCCAGCCGTAGGGACGTTCGAAGCCGGTCGCGGTGGCGCGCGCGAGATAGACGAGTTCACCCGCGACCTTGTCGGGCACGAGCATCGCATCGGCGCGGGCGCGGATGTCGGCGGCGATCGGAAGATCGGGGAAGCGGCGCGCGAGGCGGAGGATCTGCCACCAGCCGTGGACGCAGCTGTGCCAGTCGAAGCTGCCGTGGAAGATCGGATGGAAATCGCGCGGGGGCCGGGCGTCCTCGGGGCCGGCAAGGACATGGTCCATCTTGTACGGATATTCGCGGCCGAGGTGCGACAGGGTGGCGGTCGCGAAGCGGGCGGCGTGGTCGGGGGTGAGGTGCATGCGATCCTCTTATCCGTTTGCATCGAGCGAAGTCGAGACGATCCTCCCCACGCGAAGCGATGGGGAGGTGGCAGCGGCGTAGCCGCTGACGGAGGGGTAATGGCGCTGACGTATAACCCCTCCACCACGCCCTACGGGCGCGGTCCCCCTCCCCAACGCTTCGCGATGGGGAGGATCTTAGAAAGCAAACAGGTAGATGAAGACGATGTTCACGCCCAGCAGCGGCAGCGCGGTGCCGATCTGCGCCCTGATTACCCCATAGGGGTTTTTGAGTTCGAGCAAGGCGGCGGGGACGAGGTTGAAGTTCGCCGCCATCGGGGTCATCAGCGTGCCGCAGAAGCCCGCGAGCATGCCGATCGCCGCGACCACCGCGGGGTCGCCACCGTACTGCTTGATGAGCAAAGGCATGCCGACCGCCGCAAGCATTACCGGGAAGGCGGCGAAGGCGTTGCCCATCACCATGGTGAAGAGCGCCATACCGAGTCCGAAGGCGAGCACCGCGCCGAACAGGCTGCCCTGCGGAATGGCGGTGCCGATCAGCCCGCCGACGACGTCGCCGACGCCCGCGAGTGCGAAGACCGCGCCGAGGCTGGCGAGCATCTGCGGCAGGATCGCCGCCCAGCCGACCGAGTCGAGCAGGCGGCGGCCCTGTTGCAGCGGGAGCAGGGCGGGCGGTTTGAGACGCGCCATGCCGACCGCGAGCGCAATCAGCACCCCGATCGCGAGCGAGATGAGCGTCGCCTGCTTGGGATCGGCGAGGCCAGGAATTTCCTTGAACAGAAAAGTCCCGATGAGTGCGACCACCGGGATGATCAGCGCGACGAGGAGGAGGAAATTGCCATATTTCGCGGCGCGTTCGGCCTGCACCTCGGCAGGAACTTCGCCGCCGGGCGCGCGGCCGATCTGGCCGGCGCCGGCGATGGCGACGAGCGCGAGAACGAGCAGCCCGTTGTAGAAGTCGCCGAGCCGGTCGCCCGCGAGCATCGACACCGCGAGCAAGCCCCAGAAGGCGGCATTGCCGAAGCGTTTCGGGTTGCTGCGGTCGGCGGCGCCGAGCAGCGCGAACGCCGCAAAGGTGAGGCCCGCGAGGATATAGACATGGTCGAGGGTGATCATGCGCTACGCTCCCCCGATGCGCGCATCTTCTTGTCGAGGCGCCGGAGCCGGAAGCCGTGGATCAGGAAGGCGGCGATCGCGGTCGGGATCGCCCAAAGCGAGAAGTGCAGCGGCTCGATGACATAGCCATAGCCTTCGAGCACGCCCTTCATCAGCAGGATCGAGCCGATCGCGAGGAAGATGTCCTCGCCGAAGAACAGGCCGACATTGTCGGTGGCGGCCGAATAGGCCTTGATCTCCTCGCGCTGGTCATCGTTGAGCGCGGGATTCTGCGCGTCGGCGGCGGCCTCGGCCATCGGGGCGACGAGCGGACGCACGGTCTGCGCATGGCCCGCGACCGAGGTGAGGCCCGCCGCCGACATCGCCTGACGCAGCAGCAGATAGCCGGTCAGAAGGCGCCCCAGCGTCGCGCCCCTCATCCGGGCGATCAGCGTGCGGGCATGTTGTTGCAGACCATAGGCTTCGAGCAGGCCGATGACGGGCAGGACGATCCAGATGATCGAGACATAGCGCGTGTCGTTGAACGCCTTGCCGAAGGCGGCGATGATCGCGGTGACGTCGAGCCCTGCGGCAAGACCGGTCGCGAGCGCCGAGGCCATGATGACGAGCAACGGATTGAAGCGGAGTAGGAAGCCCGCGATGATGATCAGGATGCCGATCAGGACGAGCATGATCGATATCCTGTCATCCCGTCATCCCCGCGTGGGGTAGACCGCGCTGTCGTCACCCTATCTCTCCCCTGTTTTCCCATAGCCGCCGCCGCCCGGCGTTTCGATCACGAACGCGTCGCCCGCTCCGAGATCGGCGCTACCCGTCGCGGCGAGCATCTCGACCGACCCGTCGGCGCGCTCGATCCAGTTTTGTCCCGGTGCGGCATCGTCGCCGCCCGCGAGCCCACTGGGCGCGATCCTGCGGCGGTTCGCGAGGATGTTCGCGGTCATCGCTTTGCGAAAGCGGATGCGACGGGTGGCGCCGTCGCCGCCCCGCCATTGGCCCCCGCCGCCCGAGCCTTTGCGGATCGAGAATTCCTCGACGATGACGGGGAAGCGCATTTCCATGACTTCGGGGTCGGTCATGCGGCTGTTGGTCATATGCGTCTGGATCACCGACGTGCCGTCGAAGCCGGGGCCCGCGCCCGAACCGCCGGCGATCGTTTCATAATATTGGTAGGCGTCGTTGCCGAAGGTGAAATTGTTCATCGTCCCCTGCGCGGGCGCCATCGCGTTGAAGGCGGCGAACAGCGCGTCGGTGATGACCTGGCTGGTCTCGACATTGCCCGCGACGACCGCGGCGGGATAGCTGGGGCTAAGCATCGAATCCGCGGGGACGATCAGGGTAACGGGGGCGAGGCAGCCCTCGTTCATCGGGATCGGGTCGTCGAGCATCGTGCGCAGCACATAAAGAACCGCGGCGCGGACGACCGGCAGCGGCGCGTTGAAATTGTCGGGCAGGGTCGCCGACGAGCCGGTAAAGTCGATGGTGACATGGCGCGCGGTGCGGTCGACCTTGACCGCGACGACCACCTCGGCGCCATTGTCCATCGCGTAGCGGAAGGCGCCGTCGTCGAGGCGGGCGATGAGCTGGCGGACCGCCGCTTCGGCCTGCGCCTGGCCGTGCGCCATATAGGCGGCAACGGTCGCGGTGCCGTGCGCGGCGGAAAGGTCGGCAAGCGCGCTGGCGCCGCGCTGGCACGCGGCGACCTGCGCCTTCAGGTCTGCGATGTTGAGCGCGGGGTTGCGCGCGGGGAAGGCGCCGTCGACCAGATGCGCGGCGACCTCCGCGTCGAGGAAATTGCCGTCGTCGACGATCAGTATGTTGTCGAAGAGAATACCCTCGTCTTCGATGCTGCGGCTGTCGGGGGGCATCGATCCCGGCGCGATGCCGCCGAGGTCGGCGTGATGGCCGCGCGCGGCGACGAAGAAGGCGGGGGCGTCGGCGTCCCCCTCTTCTTTGGCGACGAACACCGGCATGATGACGGTGATGTCGGGGAGGTGGGTGCCGCCGTCGTAAGGGGCGTTGAGGGCGTAGGCGTCGCCGCGACGGAGGCCGCGGCCGTCTTTGGTCCGTTGGCGCAATATGGTGCGGACGCTTTCGCCCATCGAGCCGAGATGCACCGGCATGTGCGGGGCGTTGGCGACGAGGCGGCCCTCGCCGTCGAAGATCGCGCAGGAGAAGTCGAGCCGTTCGCGGATGTTGATCGACGAGGCGCTGTGCTGGAGCGCGCTGCCCATTTCCTCGGCGATCGCCATGAACAGGCTGTTGAAGATTTCGAGGCGGATGGGGTCGGGGGTTGCGGGGTCAGTGCTCCCCGGCGAAAGCCGGGGCCCAGACGGCGCGCTGCCGCGCGCGTTTTTGGTTGCGCTGGGCCCCGGCTTTCGCCGGGGAGCACTAGAGAGCCTGAGCGTTCCTTCTGCCTCTACCGTCGCGGTCCAGCCCGGCTCGATCACCGTCGTCGACAGCGCGTCGATGATGATCGCGGGACCGGTGACGGTGCGGCCGGGGGCGAGGGCGTCGCGCTGGTGGAGCGGGACGTCGTGGCGGGCTCCGGCGAGCCAGGCGGAGACGGTTTCGGGCGGCGTTTCCTCGGATGCAGCGGGCGGCGGAAGCGCGGCGGGGGCGTCGCCCGCCTCGGTCAGTTCGACGCGGATGCGGTCGACGACGAGATTGGCGTGCGGGGCGTAACCGAAGCGCTGGCGGAAGGCGGCGGCGAAGGCTCGCGCCACGTCGGCGGGCGCGGCGAGGGGGAGTTCGATCGCATTGTCGCTGTCGGCGAGGCGGACGAAGAGCAGGGTTTCCTGGGTCGTTTGGGCGTCGGGGGCGAGGTCGGCGCGGGCTTGCTGCGCTAGCTCGGTTTCGACCTCGGCGAGCATCTCGGCGCATTGGGCGTCGAGCGTCGACCCCAGCGTGCGCTCGCGGATCGCCGAGGGCCGGGCGAGGCCCATGCCATAGGCCGAGAGCACCCCCGCGAGCGGATGGAGCAAGATTTCGTCGACGCCGAGCGCGTCGGCGACGAGGCAGACATGCTGGCCCGCGGCGCCGCCGAAGCCGACAAGACTATAGCCTTGGGTCACGTCATGGCCGCGCGCGATGGTGATGCGCTTGATCGCGTTCGCCATCTGCTGGACCGCGATCGCGAGCAGGCCTTCGGCGAGAGCTTCGGGAGTGATGTTGCCGACTTCGGCGGCCATAGCGGCGAATTTTTCGACCACCACGTCGCGGTCGAGCGGCTGGTCGCCGTTCGGGCCGAAGAGTTTGGGGAAATGATCGGGCTGGATCTTGCCGAGCAGCACATTGCAGTCGGTGACGGTGAGCGGCCCGCCGCGACCATAGGCGGCGGGACCCGGGTTGGCACCGGCACTTTCGGGGCCGACGAGCAGGCGCGCGCCGTCCCAGCGGCAGATCGAGCCGCCGCCCGCCGCCACTGTGTGGATGCGCAGCATCGGGGCGCGGATGCGGGTACCCGCGACGATCGTTTCGTTATCGCGCTCGAGGCGGCCGGCATAATGGCTCACGTCGGTCGAGGTGCCGCCCATGTCGAAGCCGATCAGGCGGGTCTTGCCCAAGGGGGCGGCGCTGCCGACCATCCCGACGATGCCGCCCGCGGGACCCGAGAGGATCGCGTCGCGGCCGTGGAAGGCGCTGGCCGACGCGAGGCCGCCCGAGCTTTTCATGAATTGTGGTTCGACGTCGTCACTGAGTTGGGCGCAGAATTGATCGACATAGTGGCGCAGGACGGGAGAGAGATAGGCGTCCGCGAGGGTCGTGTCGCCGCGGCCGACCAGCTTGATCAGCGCGCTGACGTCGTGGCTGGTCGAGATCTGCGTAAAGCCGGTTTCGCGCGCGATTTCGGCGAGGCGCAGTTCGTGCGCCGGATAGCGATAGCCGTGGATCAGGACGATCGCGATGCTGGCGAGGCCGGCGTCGCGGGCGGCCCGCAACGCGGCGCGCGCGCCATCCTCGTCGAGCGGGGTCAGGATGCTCCCATCGGGGGCGGTGCGTTCGGCGATCTCGGCGACCGCGGCATGCGGGGGTGGGATGCGGTCGAGCCGCCGTGCGAAGAGGTCGGGGCGGTCCTGGTAACCGATAGTCAGCGCGTCGCCGAAACCGCGGGTGATCGCGAGCAATGTCGGTTCGCCCTTGCGTTCGAGCAGCGCGTTGGTCGCGACGGTCGAGCCCATGCGGATCGCGAGCGGCGGCAGCGCGCCCGTGCCGGCGCCGGTCAGGTCGCGGATCGCATTGACCGCGGCGTCACCGGCGCGCGCGGGATCCTCGCTCAGATATTTGGCGGTGACGACCGCGCCGTCCGGCGACCGCGCGACGACATCGGTAAAGGTGCCGCCGCGATCGATCCAGACCTGCCAGTCGGCGTCAGTCCGCGATGTCACGGTCGGGCCAGCGGATGGTGATCGAGAGGCTGTGGTCGGCGGCGCTGCGGTTCCAGCTGCCCTTGAGCTGGCGTTCGATCAGGGTTCGGATGAACTGGGTGCCGAAGCTTTCGGTGTCGATCTGCGGGGTTTCGGGAAGGCCGCTTTCGACCCAGTTGAGTTCGATATCCTCGGCCGCGCGGCGCCAGCCGACGCTGAGTTCGCCCTTGCCGGCGAGCGCGCCATATTTGATGCTGTTGGTGACGATTTCATGCACCGCGAGCGAGATCGCCTGCGCCGCTTCGTCGTCGAGGCGGACGTCGGGGCCGGTGACGTCGTCGGACGCCCGACCGGTGGTTTCGAGTTCGCGGCGGATGATCTGGCCGAGGTCGACGGTGTCGACGGCGCCGGTGACGAGCATCTGTTTCGCATCGGACAGCGCGCGCATGCGGCCGTCGAACTTGGCCTCGAAATCCTGAAGGTCGGTCGATTCGCGCAGCGTGATCCGCGCGAGCGCCCCGATCCGCGCGAAGGCGTTTTTCATCCGGTGCGCCATTTCGCCGATCATCAGTTCGCGATCCTCGGCATGGCGCGCCTTTTCCGCGGCGAGCGCCTGGGCGGCGTCGATCCGGCGGCGCTGGACGCGGTGGAGCTGGGTCGCGAGCACCGCGAGCGCGAGGCCGAACAGGAAGATGCCGAGCGGCCGCCCGAGCCGGTCGATGAAGCGGCCATAGGAAATGCGGATGATCCATTGCCGGTCGGCGACGTGCAATTTCTGTTCGTGCGCGTCCCAGCCGATCGTGCCGTGGCTGAAGACGAGCGGCGCCGACGGACCCTCGCCGGCGCGGACCTCGATGCCATCGACGCCCTTGAGCTGTTCGCCGAGCACCGCCTTCATCATGTCCTCGGTGCGGAAGGGCGCGTAAACGAACGCTTCGACCGGCCGCGCGTCACCCATCGTCGCGATGATGGCGGTGGTGGAGGGAGCGGGGACATCGCCGGGGTCGGCGGGTTCCAGCGCCGTGCGTTGCCGCGCATAGACGGGGACGTAGACGAGGAAGCCCGGCTGTTTGACCTTTGACACGCGTTCCTGCGCGAGGTGGACGATGCCGCTGGCGGCGGGGCGTCCGGTCTGCCAGGCGCGGCGCATCGCCTCGCGCCGGGTCGCTTCGCTGTACATATCGAAGCCGAGCGCGGCGTTGCGGCGCGGCGTATAGGGTTCGACGAGGACGACCGCGAAGCCGATCTTGCGGGGGCTGGTGGCGGGCCAGATCGCGATGTCGCGGCCGTAGTTGAGGCGCAATTGCGCCACCGCGGGGGCCAGGTCGTCGCGGCGGACCGCGGCGGCGATGCCGACCCCCTCCATGCCCGGCGCCTGCACCTGCGGCTGCAGCGCGGCGAGATAGGCGCGGATGCCGGGACCGCTGGCGGCGGTGTCCGACTGATACAGCGCGCGGACGCCTTCGAGCACCGCGATATGGTCGCGCAGCCGCATATTGACCTGCGTCGCGACGCGGCTGGCCTGGTCGGCCTCCTGCGACTGGTTGTAGAGGAAGCTGGCGGCGGCGGCGATCAGGGTGGCGACAAGGATCACCAGCCCGACGAAACGGACCAGCAGCCCTATCAGCCGATCTGCCCAAACCGAGCGCATGCTCTTGTTATTTTCCCGTGGTTTATCGCTGAGCCCGGCGCCCCTGTGACCGCAATATTCCCACGCGGACGGGCGCTTAGCAAGCGCAATGTCGCGCTTATGCACCCGCCGCGGCGATGGTTGCGGTTTATGCCCTTTGGCGTAAGACGGGCGCGATGGAGAAGAACAGGGGAGCGGTCGGATGATCATTTACGGTTCGTTGGTGTCGCCTTTCGTGCGAAAATTGCTCGCCTATCTCGGCGAGAAGGGGATCGACTTCGAACTGAAAGGGGTGGGGATCGGCGATCCCGATCCGGGGTTCCGAGCCGCCTCGCCGCTCGGCAAGATGCCCGCGATGGACGACGACGGCTTCATGCTCGCCGATTCGAGCGCGATCATCCAGTATCTGGAGGCGAAGCATCCCTCACCCGAACTGATCCCCGCCGACCCGCAGGCGCGCGGGCGGGTGATCTGGTGGGAGGAGTTCGGCGACACGGTGTTCGCGGCGTGCAGCGGCAAGATGTTCTTCAACCGCATCGTCGCGCCGAAATTCCTGGGCCGCGAGGGCGACCTCGCCGCCGCGGCGCAGGCCGAGAGCGAGGAATTGCCGAAGCTGCTCGATTATCTGGAAAGCGCGATCCCGGCGTCGGGTTTCCTCGTCGGCGACCGGCTGACGCTCGCCGACCTCGCGGTGGCGTCGCCGCTGATGAATTTCCGCCATTGCGGCGCGGTCGTCGATGCGGCGACGCACCCGAAGATCGCGGCATGGAGCGAAGCTATCCTGTCGCGGCCGAGCATGGCGCCGTGGGTGGCGAAGGAAGAACGGATGATGGCGAAGGTACTCGCCTGATGCGCGCATGGGCGACCGGGCTGGCCGCGGCGTTGCTGCTGACGGTGTCGCCGGCGCTCGCCGGAGAGATACGGGTGACGAGGCAGGTCGAGGCCGACGCCACGACGACGCTGGTGCATGAGATACTGGTCGATGCGACGCCCGCCGAGGTGTGGACCGCGATCTCGACCGCCGAAGGCTGGATGACCTGGGCGGTGCCGGTCGCGTGGATGACGAAGGACGACCCCGACCTGATCGAGGCGGCCTATGACCCGGCGTCGAAACCGGGCGGTGCCGACACGATCCAGCAGTGGTTCGGCGATCGGATTCCCGGCCGGCGGCTGGGATTCCGGACGGTCAAGGCGCCGGCCGGGTTTCCGCACTGGGAGGCGTATCAAAAGGTGACGAGCGTGTTCGAGATAGAACCGGCGGGCCGGCAGACCCGTGTCCGGCTGATCTCGCGCGGCTATCCGGACAGCGAGGGCGGGCGGGCGCTGGTCGCCTTTTTCGAAGGCGGGAATGGGGAGACGCTGGAAAATTTGCGCGCACGGTTCGTGACCGGGCCGGTCGACTGGAACGCCAAGCTGCGCCGCTGACATGGTGCGCACGCGGGCGAGTATCTGTGCACGCAAGCGGCGTTATGCCTCGGCGGAAGCGGCGATGGCGGCGGCGCGCGAGGCCGGGCTGATCTTGCGGCCCTATCGCTGCGAGCGGTGCCGGCAGTTTCACCTGACGAGCCGGACCAAGGGCAAGTGGATGCCGAAGGCGGCGGGCTGAGGCGGTGAGGGGTGGCGGGTTTCCGGCGAAATCTGCCTCATCTCTCTCTCTCTCTCTCTCTCTCTCTCTCTCTCTCTCTCTCTCTCTCTCTCTCTCTCTCTCTCTTTGTCATCCCCGCGAAAGCGGGGACCCAGAGCGTCCGTTGGCTGGTTCATCCCTGGGTTCCCGCTTTCGCGGGAAGGACAAAGCAAGGAAGCGGCAAAGTCCGCTTCCCACCCCAAAACCGACATTCCAGCTGCGTCAGAGCCAGCCGATATGCTTGAAGCGCCAGAAGACGAGCGCCGAGCCGCCGAAGATCAGCCCGAGCGCGAAGGGATAGCCGAGCGTCCAGTCGAGCTCGGGCATGAACTCGAAATTCATGCCGTAGATGCCGGCGATCGCGGTCGGCACCGCGAGGATCGCGGCCCAGGCGGCGAGTTGGCGGGTGATGACGCCCTGGCGCTGCTGTTCGAGCATCGAGTTGGTCTCGATCACCGAGGCGGTGACGTCGCGCAGCCCGGTGAGGCGGAATTCGGCGCGCTGGACATGGTCCCAGATGTCGCGGAAAAAGGGGCGCACCGCGTCGTCGATGCCGGGCAGTTCGTCGTCGCCCGCGAGGCGCCAGGCGACGTCCTTCATCAGCCCGACGATGCGCTGGAAGCGGATGACCTCGTGCCGCTGGGCATAGAGGTGGCGGATTTCCGCCGCATCCAACGGCGTGTCCATCACGCTTTCCTCGACGAGCAGCAGCCGGTCCTCGATCGCGTCGATCACCGGGAAATAGCCGTCGACGATGAAATCGAGGATCGCATAAAGGACATAGTCGGGGCCGTGCGCGAGCTTGGCGGGCAGGGTTTCGAGCCGCGCCCGCACGTCGGTGTGGGCGCGCGCCGAGCCGTGACGGACGGTGACGATGAAATGCCGGCCGACGAAGATCGCGGTCTCGCCCGACTGGATCGTATCGCCCTCGCGGTTGCCGGTCGCGGCGATGACGAACAGCTGGTCGCCATAGACCTCGACCTTGGGCAATTGCTTCGCCTTGAGCGCGTCCTCGACGGCGAGCGGGTGGAGGCCGAAGCGCTTGGCGATGCCCGCGAGTTCCTCTGGCGTCGGCTCGAAGAGGCCGAGCCAGTAGAAATCGCCGTCGTCGCAATCCTCGGGGATGATGTCGTCGGGGCCGAGTTCGCGGACGAGCAGGCCTTGGTTATAGTGGCGGGCGGCCATGATCGGCATCGGCGGGACTTTCTTGCGGAGCTATGCCTTCCATAGATCGCGGCGCGGGGAAGGGAAGGGGCGTCAGGCTGCGCGGGCGCGCCGCTCGACGACCATCGATTCCTCCTCGGCTTCGAGCGTTTCGCCCGCAAACTGGGCGAGCGTCATGCCGCGGTCGCGGGTGCGGTCGCGGAAGAGGAAACCGATGATTTCGTGGAACCAGACGCGGCGGCCCATGCGGTAGTACCAGCGGATCGCGTGGCGGATCTTCGGGTCGGGGTTCCACGCCCAACGGCGCAGCGACCGCGGGCGAAGCTGCGCCGCCGCCTCGATCGCCTTGACCCACAGGAACAGCCGCCAGGGGGGCATGCGGTCCATGCCGAGCACCTGATGCTTGTAATCCCATTTGGTGCGGTCGTCCTGCACGACGCGGCGGTCGCGAGCGAGCGAGAAGAAGGGGGTCCAGCGATGCGGGGTGACGTACAGCGCTTGAATCTGATCGGGGTCGTAGTCGATCAGTTGTCTGAGGCCGTGCCAGAGGTCGCGGTCGCTCTGGTCCGAAAAGCCCGCGACCCAGGTCGCCATCGAGAGGATATTATGCTGGCGAAGGAGGCGGATCGCTTCGCGGTCGGCGGCGACGGTGCCGCCCTTGCGGATCAGCTTGAGCGTCGCCTCGTCGGTATTCTCCATGCCCATCAGGAAGCGTTCGAAGCCCGCTTTCTTATAGAGGTGGAGGATGTCGGCGTCGCGCACGATGTCGTCGGCGCGGGTCGAGCCGACGAGGGTGACCGAGATATTTTCGGCGATCAGAGCCTCGAGGAACGCCTTCCACGGCTTGCGCCCGGCGCTGGGGTTTTCGTCGGCGAAGTTGAAGACCTCGACGCCATGGTTGCGGTGAAGATGCGCGATTTCGGCGGCGAGTTTCCGCGGGTCACGGTGGCGCCAGCGGGTCCAGAAGCCGCGCTGGCCGCAATAGTTGCACAGGTGCGGGCAGCCGCGCGAGAACTGGATCACGACCGCCCGCTTGCCGCCCCAATAGGAATAACGGCTATGGTCGATCAGCTCCCAGCCGATGCGGTGGGCGTCGAGGTCGTTGATCGCGGCGGCGGGGGGCGTGGCGATGGCGCGGCCGTCGGCATCGCGGAAGGCGAGGCCGCGGATCGTATCGATCGGCGCCTGCGCGCCGAGCGCCGCGAACAGCGCGGCACCGGTCGCCTCGCCCTCACCGCGCACGATGACGTCGACATGGGGGTCGGCGGCGAGGATGTCGCGCCAGTGATAGGTAGGGTGGACGCCGCCATAGACGATCGTCGCGTGCGGCAATGCGGTGCGGATCATTGCGGCGACCGCGGTGATGATCGGCTGCGCCGAGGAGGAGCCCGAATGGCCGAAAAGGACGGCGTCGGGGGCGAAGGCGGCGATGTCGGCGGCGAGGGTTTCGAGCGGCGCGGGGCCGAATTCGCCATCGAACAGGCGCACCTCATGCCCGTCGTCGATCAGCGGCCCGCCGACGCAGAGCAGGCCGAGCGGGGGGAGATGTTCGTCCGGAATACGGCTGCCGATCGCGGGATGCGGGACGTTGACCAGGGCAATGCGCATCGACCGTTCACTCCATCGGGTTTGACCGGTATATCAGCCGATTAGGGAAGCGCGAGGGGATATGATGGACAGGGACGCGTTGCTGGTCCGTTACCGGGTGATGAGCGACACGCGGCTGCATTTCAGCCGGCTCTATTTCGCGGTGGTTGCTTTTTCGGTTCTGCTGACGCTGGCCTTGTGGGCGCTGTTTCCGGTGGTGGAAGCGCTTGCGCTGATCGGATGGGTGCCGGTGGCGGGGGCGTTTGTCGCCCAGCGGCTGCTGCTGCGCGAGCGGTCGGCCTTTGCTGCGATGACGGCGGCGTGGCAGGGGTTGAACGGGGAGGCGGTGGTGCCCTCGGGGCGGTCGGCACCGGGAGCGATGGCGTTGGTCCTCATCGGCGAGGCGCTGGCGGGAGCGGTGCTGGTCGCGATCGGGCTGGCCGCTTACTTCGGCTGAGCGATCCTATTTCGTGCGCGACATCGAATAGGGGCGAGCGTCCGTGCCCTTGCCCCACGCCGCGTTGGGCTTCGCCTGCATCGTGAAGCGCAGCGTGCCGCCCTGGCGGATCTCCGCGTCGGCGATCCAACTGCGGGTCAGCACTTTGCCGTTCAATTCGACCTTGCCGACATAGGGGTTCGCGTCCGACAGCCCGACCGTTTCGACGGTGAAGCTTTTGCCGCCCGGTAGCGCCAGCACCGCGCGGTCGACGAACGGCCGGCCGATGACATATTGGTTCGACCCCGGCGCGACGGGGTAGAAGCCGAGGCCGGTGAAGACGAGCCAGGCCGACATCTGGCCGAGATCGTCATTGCCCGAGAGGCCGTCGGGGGTCGGTTTATACTGGCTGTCGACGATCTGCTTGAGCCGTTCCTGCGTGCGCCAGGGCGCCCCGGCATAGGCGTAGAGATAGGCGACATGGTGGCTCGGCTCGTTGCCATGGATATATTGGCCGATGAGGCCGGCGATATCCTCGGCATGGCTGTAGTCGAGCTTGCTGTTGTCATAATCGAACATCGCGTCGAGCTTGGCGATCGCCTTCGCGTCGCCGCCGAGGATGGCGAAGAGCGCGGCCTGGTCCTGCGGGACGAACCATGAATATTGCCAGGCGTTGCCCTCGGTATAATCCGACCCATAGTTGATCGCGGTGGGATCGAAGGGGGTGCGGAAGTCGCCGTCCGATTTGCGCGCGCGCAGCCAGCCGGTCTTGGCGTCGAAGCTGTTCCGCCAATTACCGGCGCGTTTGTAGAAGCGGTCGGCGATGTCGGTGCGGCCCATTTTCTCGGCCATGCGGGCGATGGTCCAGTCGTCATAGGCATATTCGACGGTCTTTGACGCCGCCTCGGGCTCGCGGTCGATCGGGACGTAGCCGCGCGTCATATAGTCGCCGAGGCCGCCATAAGGCGCATAGTCGGCGCTCGCGACCATCGCGTCGAGCGCGTCGTCGGCACCAAAATCGCCGAGGTCCTTCATATAGGCGTCGGCGATGACAGGGACGGCATGATAGCCGATCATCGTCCAGGTCTCGCGCCCGTGGAATTGCCAGACCGGCAAGATGCCGTGCGGGCTGTGCCGCTGGCTGGCGAGCAGCGAGCGGACGATATCGGTGGTGGTTTGCTCGGGCTGGACGAGGGTGAGCAGCGGATGCTGGGCGCGGAAGGTGTCCCAGAGCGAAAAGGTCGAGCGGACGGTGAAGTCCTTGGCGACATGGACTTGGTCGTCGGGACCGCGGTAGCGGCCGTCGACGTCGCTCCACACGCTGGGGGCGAGCAGGCTGTGGTAGAGCGCGGTGGTGAGGTTTGTGCGCATCGGCGCGGGCGCCTCGATGGTGAGCCCGCCGAGCGCTTTGCGCCATGCACCCTCAGTGCGGGCGCGGACGGCGTCGAAGCCGGCGCCCCCAGCTTCCTTTTCGGCGGCATCGAGATTGGCGATCGCGCCGGCCTCGTCGACCCCCGAGAGCGCGACGCGGACTTCGAGCGGGCCGCGCAATTCGCCGAAGTCGAAGCGCGCTTCGAGCGCCTTGCCGAGCTTTTCGGCGAGCGCGTCGCTGCCGCGGCCGGGACCCTGGAAACCCTTGTACGGAATCTTGTCGTCGCGATCGACGAAGGCGTGGCCGAACAGCGGGTGCGAGAAGCGCATCGCGAAATAGAGTTTGCGCCCCGGCGCCCAACCGCGGGTCTCGCGGAAGCCGGTGATCGTGCCGTCGGCATGGCGGCGGAGCCCCGACCAGAGGATCTTGCCCGGATAATCATAGAGCGACGAGCGGAGGTCGAGGAGGAGATGCGCCTGCTGCCCCGCGGGGAAGCTGTAGCGGTGGATGCCGACGCGGGTGCCCGCGGTGAGTTCGGCGCGGATGCCGCTGTCGGCGAGGGTCACGGCATAATAGCCGGGGCTGGCGGTTTCGGTGACATGGTCGAAGCGCTGGCGATAGCCCGAGCCGGGCCGGTTGGGATCGCCGGGGTCGAGTTTGACCTCCCCGACCTGCGACATGACGAGAAAATCGCCGAGGTCCGAATGGCCAGCGCCCGAAAAATGGGTGTGGCTGAAGCCCTGGATCGTCGGGTCGTGGTAGCTGTAGCCCGCGGCGTTGGCGTAGCAGTCGCGGATCTGGCACGTCGCGTCGGTGTCGGGCGAGAGCTGGACCATGCCGAAGGGCGCGGTGGCGCCGGGGAAGGTGTGGCCTTCGGGTCCGGTGCCGATCATCGGGTCGACGAAGGTCAGGATATCGGGCGCGGGTTCCTCGGCCGCGCCCGGAATCGCCAGCACCGCGAGCAGCAACGCGGCGGTGGTGGCGAGGCGTTTCATGCTCACTCGCCCGCCGGCCGGGTCCATCCCTTCTTGTACTTCTCGAACCATGCGAGGATCGCCGCAGCCTTGGCCGCCGATTGCGACGGGCGCGCCGCGATGCCGCCATGGCTGGCACCGGGGACCTTGACCAGCGCGGTCGGGACTCCGCGCAGGCGCAGTGCGGTATAATATTGCTCGGACTCGCTGACCGGGGTGCGATAATCCTCGGCGCCGACGACGACCATCGTCGGGGTCTCGACCTGGCCGACGAGCGACAGCGGCGAGCGCGCCCAGAACAGCTCGGGCTTTTCCCACGGCATCGCGCCGAGCCAGTAGCGACCGAAGAAGGCGGGGCCGTCGGCGGTCAGCGCCTGCGTCGTCCAGTTGATCACCGGTTTCTGGGTCACCGCGGCCTTGAAGCGGTTGGTCTTGCCGACGATCCAGCTGGTGAGCACCCCGCCGCCCGAGCCGCCGGTGACGAACAGCGCGTCGGGATCGGCGATGCCGAGAGCGATGGCGCGGTCGACGATGGAGATCAGGTCGAAATAATCATTGCCCGGATAGGCCTTGTCGATCTCGTTCGCGAAGGCGGCGCCATAGCTGGTCGACCCTCGCGGGTTGGCCGAGAGTACGGCATAGCCCGCGGCGGCATAGAGCTGGTTATCGGTCGAAAAATGCGGGCCGTACGCCGCGAAGGGCCCCCCGTGGATTTCGAGGATCAGCGGCACCTTGTTGCCAGCGACATAGCCGGGGGGCAGGGTGAGCCAGCCCTCGATCGCCTTGCCGTCGTGGCTCGACGGGGTGGTGATCTTGCGGACCTCGCCGAACGCCTTGACGTCGCGCAAGCTGCGGTTGAGGTCGGTGAGGATGCGGGTCTTGCCGGCGGCCGCCAGCTGGACCTCGGCGGGGCGGGTGGCGGTGCCGCCGGTGAAGGCGATCGCGTCGCCGTTCGAGACCGAGAAGCTGCCGCCGGTGTAGGGGCGGTCGAGTCCACCGCCCGACAGGCCGGAGGCGACGGTGCGCACCGATCCGTCGAGGCCGATGCGTGCGACATGGGTTTCGCCATGGTCGTCATATTGGACATAGACGCCGCCGCTGTCGGCATCCCAGAGGATCGCGTCGGCGCCATAATCCCAGTTGGCGGTGAGGCTGCGGCGGCCCGAGCCGTCGCGGTTCATCACATAGAGCTGGGTATTTTCATAGGCGCGCAGATTGTCGTCGAAACCGAGCCAGGCGATCTTGCTGCCGTCGGGCGAGACGACGGGATTTCCGTCGGGGCCATTGCGGTCGGTCAGCGCGGTGACGCCGCCGCTCGCGACGTCGAGCGCGTAGATTTCGCCCTCGACCGGGTCATTTTCCCAATCGGGCTTGCGGTTGGCGCCGAAATAGAGGGTGCGGCCGTCGCGCGACCAGCTGAGCGGGCCGCCGTCGTGATAGGGGCCGAAGGTCAGCTGGCGCGGGGCGCCGCCGGTGGCGGGAACGGTGAAGATCTTCTCGAACCCCGGCTCGATATATCCCTCGCCGTCGGCGCGGTAGGTGAGCAGGTCGCGGACCTCGAGCGGCTCGGCCCATTTCGCGCCCTCGGGCTTGTTCGCGGGGGCCTTGCCGAATTTCGGCCCGTCGTCCTTGACGAGCATCGTGTAGGCGATCGACTTTCCGTCGGGCGACCATGCGAGGCTCGACGGGCTGGTCGGCAGACCGGTCAGCCGCACCGCTTCGCCGCCGTCCATCCAGCGGACCCAGAGCTGCGCGCTGCCGCCCTCGGTCGAGGCATAGGCCAGCCGCTTGCCGTCGGGCGACCAGCGGGGCGAAAAGGCGCCGCCATTCTGGCCGGCAATCGCGACTTCCTCGCCGGTCGTCGTGTCGATCAGCCAGATCGAACTGGCCGCCTTGTCGGACATGATGTCGTTGGCGCGGCGGACATAGGCGATGCGGCGGCCGTCGGGGCTGATCTGCGGATCGGAGGCGATCGCGAGGTCGAACAGATCCTCGCCGGTGAAGCGATGCTGCGCCCCGGTGCGCGCGCTGCCGGTGGCCGAGGCCGACATGGCAGGGGGTGTGTCCGGGGTTGCGGTCGCGGCGGGGGCCTCCTGCGCGGCGGCGGTCTGGGCGGCGAGGACGAGGAGGCTCGCCCCGAGGATCGCGAGTTTACGCATAGATATCATGCCCCTTGTTCGACTGGATGGCGCGGGTCTGAACCTTAAGCGGCGGACGGTCAACCGGGTGCCCGGAGATGGTGCCGGGCACCATGCCGCGTTCAGATGACTTCCATCTCAAGGCGCGCCGAGCGGATGTCTCCCTCGTCAATCGACTGGCGTCCGAAATGCTGTTCGCTGTCGATCGTCAGGACGAGGATGACGGGGTGGTCATGGGCATTTCCAATCCGGAAGTGGAGCCGGTCGGTTCTGAGGAAGGAGTTTTCGGTTTCGCGTTCGGATTCGGTCTGGCCGCTGCCGAGCTTCCTGATCGAAAGTCCGCTCGCCACAGCCTTGGCGTCGCATGGCTTGCCCGCGCGCGACCCGCGCCGGTCGACGCATTCGACCGGATAAGTCGTCTTGCCCGCCGCGAGGTCGCGCAGCAGCCGGTCGAGCAGGAAGATATAGCGTCCGGGACCATCGATACCGTCGGCATAGAAGAGCGTGTCGAAGTCGCGGAATTTGGCACAAGCCGCCTCGCGATCATCATCATTGCCTTCGGCGGGGGACCGCCATGCGGCATAATAGGTTTCGACCGCGATGTCGTCTTTCCACTTTTCGCCTTCGCTCTTGGGACGTCCGCGCGCGATCCATTCGGGAATCGAGATTTTGTCCACGCGGCAGAGCCAGCTTCCATAAGCTTTCGGCGGGGCGTAGAAAATCATGTTGCCCGTCGGATAGGTCTCCGACGCGACGAAGGTGTCGGCGAGCCGGCCGAAGATTTCGGCCCGCGATGACGATGTCGCGGGCGCCGCCGCGGTCTCGACGACTGGCTTCTTCGGTGCCCGGTCGCAGCCCGGGAGCGCGGCCAAAGCGGCCACCAGCGCCAGTAGTCGCCCCGTCCCGAAGGTCCATTTCCCCGCCATGCCTGGTTACTCCCGCCCCGCCATCCCGGCCGCCGCCGGCTTCCACTGTCTTACTCGAATAAAACCCCTTGCCAAGGTGGCGCTACAAATGTAGCACGCTACAAATGTAGCGCATGAGGTGATTCGAATGCTGTCCAGTCTGCCCCCGCGGGAACGCGAGATTGTCGATATCCTGTACGAGCGCGGCGCCTCGACGGTCACCGAGATCGGCGAGGCGATGCCCGACGAGCTGTCGGGGTCGGCGATCCGCGCGATGCTGAAAAGGCTCGAGGGCAAGGGCTTCGTCGCGCGCGAACAATCGGAGCGCGGCTTTCTCTATGCGCCGAGCGTCCCCGAGAAGGCGGCGAGCAAGTCGGCGCTGGGGCAGGTGGTGCGCGTGTTCTTCAACGGATCGGCGACGAGCGCCGCCGCGGCGCTGCTCGGCATGCAGGACGAGATGAGCGGATCCGAACTCGATGAACTGGAAAAACTGATCGCGCAGGCGCGCGAAGGGAGGGCGAAATGATGCTCGATGCCAACATGCTGCTGGGCTTTGCTTGGAAATCCGCCGCGATCGCCGGCGTCACGCTGTTGCTGCTGCGCCTCGCGCGGTCGCGCTCGTCGAGCGAGCGGTCGATGATCGCGCACAGCGGGCTGTTCGCCCTGCTCGCGCTGCCCGCCGCGATCCTGTTGATGCCCCAATGGGCGCCGCTGCCCGCCGCGTGGTTCGCCGACGCGGCCCCGGTGGCGCTGGCCGCGGGCGACCTTTCGACAACGGGGGGGCCGGTGGCCGACCTGGCCCCCCCCGCCGCGACGTCAGTCCCTGTCGCGGCGGGGGCGACCGGGTCGCCGCCGGTCGTATTGCCATCGCTGGGGGATATTGCCCCCTTTCTCTATGCGGTCCCGCTCGTCCTGCTGTTTGGAGTGATGCTGCTCGCGGTCGTCCGCCTGTTCGCGATGCGCGGCCGCGCCGAGGTGCTGGTGCAGCCGTCGTGGCTGTCGGCGCTCGCCGAGGCGCAGCGCCGCATGGGCTTCAAGCATGGCACCGCGCTGCTGGTGAGCGAGGAATTGCGCTCGCCGATCAGCTGGGGCGTGCTGCGCCCGACGATCGTGCTCAGCCCGAAGGCGGTCGCGGCGACCGGCGAGGCCGAGGCGATCATCGCGCATGAACTGGCGCATGTCGCACGGCTCGACTGGGCGAAACTGCTCGGCGCGCGGGTCGCCTGTGCGGTGTTCTGGTTCAATCCCTTTGTGTGGATGCTGGCGCGCGAGAGCCACCAGCTCCGCGAGGAAGCCGCCGACGATGCGGTGCTGATGGCCGACATCGACGGCCCCGACTATGCGACCCTGCTGGTCGGCGCGGCGCGCCACGACAATAAGGCCGTATTGCTGGCGGCGCATGGCGTCGCACCCGCCAAGAGCAGCCTGAAGCGGCGGATCACCCGCGTGCTCGACGGCAGCCTGAAGCGCGGTCCGGCGAGCGGCGGCTGGATGTTCGGCAGCCTGATGCTGCTGGTCGGGCTGACGGTGCCGCTCGCCGCCTTTTCGGCGACCGCACCCGAAGCGCGGCAGGCGGCGGAGGAGTCCCGCGCCGTCGCGGTCGCATCGCGCGAAACCGCCCGGGCGTCGGCGCGGACGGCCGTCGCTGCCCAGGCCGTCGCCGAGAAGGAGGCCAAGGCCGCCGCGGCCGGCAAGCCGCTGACCCCCGAGCAGCTGATCAGCATGCGTGCGGTCGGCGTGACCCCCGAGGACGTCCGCCAGATGCAGGACGAACGCTGGTCGGTCGATGCCGACGATGTGATCGCTGCGAAGGCGAGCGGGGTCGACAGCGCGTATATCGGCCAGATGCGCCGGTTGTTCCCCGGATCCGACGTCGGCGACATGATCGGCGCCGCGTCGGTCGGCGTCGATGCCGCCTATGCCCGCGAAATCCAGTCCTATTTCCCCGGCGTCGGCCTCGACGACCTGACCGGGATGCGCGCGATGGGGGTCGACGGCGCCTATATTCGCGAGATGCGCAAGGCCGGGGTGGTGCTGCGCACCCCCGACGATGCGATCGCGTTGCGCGCGGTGTCGGCGCCGCGGCGACCCTTTGTCGCGAAGGGGCCGAAGGGCGGCAAAGGCGACAAGGGCGACAAGGCGGCGACGGTGCGGGTTGGCCCCGGCGGGGTGATCGAGGCGCGGTCGGCCGACGGCCGGGTCGCGCGGATCGAAATCCCCGAAGCACCGCAGCCGCCGGAACCGCCCGAAGATTGATCCCCGGACTCCGGTCCGGCCCAACCGGCCGCTGACGCCCGGACATTCGTCCGACCCTGGCGGCCACTGATCGAAAGTCTGTGTTGAAACGTCGCTGCGGCGGCGAGCGATGACGCTCGTCCGGCGCACGAGGGAGGAGTGTAGCCATGAAGAGCATGATTATCGCGTCGAGCCTGGCCCTGATGTCGGTGCTGGCCTGCGCCGGACCGGGCGAGCCCGCGACCGCCGCGGCGCAGGAAACGGGCGCGATCGCCTGGGACGTGAAGCCGGCCGACGGCGCCGGCGACCAGCCGGTGCTGCGCCTGCGCCAGAAGAATTCGAACAGCGACATCGCGCTCGACGGCGCGCGCCCCGAATTCGCCGCGGCGCGCAGCGCGCTGGGCGGGACCGGACCGGTCCGCTTTGCGGTGCGGCATGCGGCGGGGTCGCTCGAATGCACGGGCACGCTGACCGCGGCCCACAAGGGGCAGGGGCGTTGCGACTTCACCGCCGATGCCGGTTTCGAGCGCGAACTGGCCGCCCGCGGGCTGGCGCCCGAGAAGCGCGGCGACTTGCTCGCGATGCTGATGGTCGATGCGACGCTGACGCTCGCCGACGGCCTGACGCGCGAAGGCGTGAAGCCGAAGGACAGCAATGATTTGATCGCCGCCGCGGCGCTGGGGGTGACCCCCGACTATGTCCGCGACCTCAAGCGGGCGCCGCTGAAGCTGACCGAGGTCGAGGATGCGATCGCGTGCAAGGCGCTGGGCGTGACCGGCGCCTATGTCCGCGAGCTGGTCGCGGCGGGATATGACACGCTCGACGTCGAGGATGTGGTCGGCATGAAGGCGATGGGCGTCACCGGCGATTATGCCAGGGCGATGAACCGGGCGACGGGGGGCGGTCAGTGAGGATCGCAGCCAGTCTTTCGGCGATCGCGGCGGTGCTGGTCGCCCTTCCCGTCGCGGCGCAGGACGCGCCGACCGGCGACACGCCGCCGCCCGCGGCGACCGAGGTGCCCGCAGGCGGCGCGAGCAGCACCGCGCGGCAGGTCTATACACCTGCCGACTTCGCGCGCTACGCGCCGAAGAACGCCTATGACATGCTCAATCAGGTCCCCGGCTTTTCAATCCGCGACAATGAGAATCTGCGCGGGCTGGGGCAGGCGACGGGCAATGTGCTGTTCAACGGCGAAAGGCCGTCGAACAAGGGCGACGACATGTACACCCAGCTGTCGCGCATCCCCGCGGGCAATGTCGAGCGGATCGAGATCGTCGACGGGGCGACGCTCGATATCCCCGGATTGTCGGGGCAGGTCGCGAACATCGTCTATCGCGCCGACAGCTTCTCGGGCCAATTTTCGTGGAAGCCCGAGTTTCGGGCGCATTACACCGATCCTTTGTTCACCCGCGGCGACGTGTCGGTGCGCGGGCGGTCGGGCGATCTGGAATATGAGGCGGCGCTCAACAACGACGATTCGGCGCGCAGCGGTGCCGGCGGCCCGACGCTGATCACCGACGGGGCGGGCAACCTCATCGAGCGGCGCAAGGATATCTGGAACACCCATTATGACACGCCCAAATTGTCGGGGCGGATCACCTGGGACCCGGCGGGCGACAGCGTCGCGAACCTCGGCGGCCATTATCAGCGCAAATATGACCGCTATTATGAGAATGGCGTGCGTACCGGCCCCGGGCTTGTCGACCGGCTGCGCACCGTGCGTGAGAACGCCGACAGCTGGAACTACGAGGTCAGCGGCGATTATCAGTTCGGGGTCGGACCGGGCAAACTCAAGCTGATCGGGCTGCGGCGGTTCAGCCACGAGCCCTACTCACAGGAAATCGTCACGACCTTTGCCGACGGCAGGCCGGACGAGGGCGACCGCTTTGCGCAGACCGGCGATTTGGGCGAGACGATCGCACGCGGCGAATATCAGTGGAAGATGTTCGGCGGCGACTGGCAATTGTCGGGGGAGGCGGCGTTCAACACGCTCGACAATGTGGCGTCGATCGCGGAGCTCGAGGATGGCGTGTTCGTCGACATACCCTTTCCGGGCGGCACCGGCGGAGTCAGCGAGGACCGCTACGAAGGGCTGCTGAGCTTCGGGCGCAAGCTGACGAACAAATTGTCGTTCCAGATCGTCGCGGGCGCCGAGCATTCGACGATCACCCAGACCGGGGTCAACGGCCTGACGCGCACCTTTTCCCGGCCTAAGGGGTCGCTGTCGCTCGCCTGGACGCCGACCGCCGATTTCGACGCGTCGCTCAAGATCCGGCGGCGGGTGCTGCAATTGTCCTTTTACGATTTTCTTGCGCGCGCCTTCCTCAACGACGGCAACCAGAATGAGAGCAACAACGACCTGCGGCCCCAGCAGGACTGGAGTTACGAGGCCGAGATCAACAAGAAATTCGGCGCCTGGGGATCGACCAAGGTCATCCTGATCTATCGCGACGTCGAGGACCGTGTCGATGTCGTGCCGATCGGGGTCGATGGCGAAGCGGTCGGCAATATCGCCAAGGCCAAGGCCGGCGCGATCGATTGGACCGCGACGATCAACATGGACCCCGCCGGCATCAAGGGTATGAAGTTCGAGACACGGGTGCTGCTCCAGAAAAGCTCGCTGCGCGATCCGTTCACGGGGGAGAAGCGCCAGTGGAGCGGGTTCACCGACACCGTGATCGAACTGGGCACGCGGTACGACATCCCGGGCAGTGATATCGCCTTGGGCGCGAGCGCCAACTATGGGCATTACCAGCCCAATTATCGCCGCAACCAGGTCGACAAGACGTGGGAGGGGCCGTGGTTCGCCGCGGCCTATATCGAGCACAAGAATGTGATGGGGCTGACGGTACGGGCGCAGCTTGCCAATGCCGCCAATGCGCGGTCGAAGCGCGACCGCACCGTCTACACCGGGGTGCGCGGCGAAAGCCCGATCGCCTTCGTCGAGAAGCGCGACCGGCTGATCGGGCCGGTCTTCGCTTTCTCGGTGCGCGGGAAGTTCTGAGGAAATCCTCCCTGTCGCGCAGCGATGGGGAGGTGGCAGCGCGAAGCGCTGACGGAGGGGCGTTGGCGCGACGTCGCTGGCCCCTCCACCACTCGCTTCGCGAGCGGTCCCCCTCCCCATGCCTTCGGCACAGGGAGGATCGGTTCTCGATGGCGCCGCTTTGCGGTAAGTGAGCGCTATGACCAAGACCCGTATCAAAATCTATTTCGACGGCGGGGCGCGGCCGAATCCGGGGACGATCGAGATCGCCGTCGTGTGCGGCGGGGTCGCGCATATCGAGCGCGATGCGGGTCGGGGCGGCAGCCTCGACGCCGAATGGCTGGCGCTGATCGCGGGGCTGCGGCTGGCGCGGACGCGGGGGTTCGAGGATTTCCTGTTGCTCGGCGATGCCGCCGCTGTGGTGGCTCAGGCGAACGGGGCGGTAAGGGCGCGCGGCGGTGCGGCGGTCCATCTGGCGGCATTTCATGCCCTGGTGGGCGACGGCCCCAGGCCGCGGGTGCGCCATGTCGGGCGGGCGCAAAACCTGGCGGGGATCGCGCTGACGAAGCTGCACGCGCGCTGAGGTGCTCAGCGCGCCGCAGGCCCCCAAGCACGGTAAAAGGTGTCGACCGCCGCATCGACTTCGGCGGCGATCCGGTCGGTTTCTCGGCCTTCGGGCAGGCCGAGCACCGCGTGCTGGTAGATCCCCGACTGGCACAGCCCGGCGAAATGGCGGACCGCCTGCATCGGGTCGCCCGTGCGCAATTCGCCGCGCGCCATCTTGGCGGCGACCCAGATGGCGGCGCGCGCCTTGCCGCGACGCGGGCCGCGCTCGTAAAAGGTTTCGGCGAGATGCGGAAAGCGCTCGGCCTCGCCGACGACAAGGCGGAACAACGACAGCAGCGGGGTGGTGACCAGCGCCGCCATCAGCACATTGCCGAAGCGCGTCAGCACCTCGACCACCGGCTGGTCGACCGGCAAGTCGACGTGCAGCGCGGTGCCATATTCGCCGACGATCTCGTCGACCACCGCCGCGAACAGGTCCTCCTTCGACGGGAAATAGGTCCAGAGCGTCGTCTTCGACCCACCGACCTTGGCGGCGATCGACGACATGGTGGTGCCGCTATAGCCGTTCGCCAAAAACAGCGCGCGCGCGGCGTCGACAAAGGCCTTGCGTCGCGCCGCAGCGGCATCGTCCAAAGTAGTCGTACTGTCTGGTATCATTTCGATTGACAACTTATCGTCCGCAGTTCAATGGCGCATGATACCAGCTAGTATCGTTGGATGCCATGCCCCGCAGAATATTTCTTGTCACCGCTGTTTTCGGCCTGCTCGCGGGCTGCGTTGCGACCCCCGACGTCGGGCCGAAGCCGGTTCCCGTCGCGCCCGAGTCGCTGGCGTCGAGCGCCTCCTTCGCCGATGCGGCGGGCGCGTGGCCGGTCGAGGGCTGGTGGCAGGGGTTCGGCGATGCACAGCTGACGGCGCTGATCGACGAGGGACTGGCCGGATCGCCCGACGTCGCGATCGCCGCGGCGCGGGTGCGCGCCGCTGACGCGCTGGCGCAGCAGGCGGGCGCGGCGCTCGGCCCGCGCGTCGGCGTCGAGGGCAGCGTCGGCGGCACCCAGCAGAGCAAGAATCTGGGCATTCCGCCGCAGTTCGTGCCCGACGGGATTCAGGATACGGGGCATATCGCCGCGACCTTCGGTTTCGACCTCGACCTGTGGGGCCGCAATCGCGCGGCGCTGGCGGCGGCGACGTCGGAGGCCGAGGCGGCACGGGTCGATGCGGCGCAGGCGCGGCTGATGCTGACCACCGGGATCGCTTCGGCCTATGCCGACCTTGCGGGGCAGTTCGCCGCGCTCGACGTCGCCGACGCGGCGGTGCGGGTGCGCGGGACGAGCGCCGGGTTGTCGGCCGAGCGCGCGCGGGCGGGGCTGGAAAATCTGGGGGGGCAGCGGCAGGCCGAGAGCCGTACCGCGGCGGCGCGCGGCGATGTCGTCGCGCTCGAGGAGGCGATAGCGCTGACGCGAAACCGCATCGCGGCACTGGTCGGCGCGGGTCCCGATCGCGGGCTGGCGATCGCCAGGCCGGTGCTGACCGTCCCGGCGGCGGGATTGCCGGCCGACGCGGGAATCGCGCTGATCGGGCGGCGGCCCGACATCGTCGCGGCGCGGCTGCGCGGCGAGGCGGCGGCGAAACGCATCGATGTCGCGCGCGCCGATTTCTATCCGAACATCAGCCTGTCGGCGCTGGTCGGGCTACAATCGCTCGGGCTGTCGAACCTGTTCGACAAGGGATCCGAATATGGCAATGGCGGCGTCGCGCTGAGCCTGCCGATCTTCGACAGCGGGCGGTTGCAGGGCCGGTATCGCGGCGCGCGCGCCGATTATGACGTCGTGGTCGCCAATTATGACAAGAGCCTGATCGCGGCGCTTCGCGATGTCGCCGACATCGTGCGCAGTCGCGAGGCCAATGCGCGGCAACTGACCGAGCGGCGCGCGGCGCTGGCCGCGGCCGAAGAGGCGTCGAAGCTCGCCGGGCTGCGCTATCGCGCCGGGCTGTCGAACCAGATCGTCGCGTTGACCGCCGAGGACAGCGCGGTGGCGCTGGCGCGCGGCGTCGCCGACCTCGAGGCGCGGCAACTGTCGCTCGACATCAGCCTGATCCGCGCGCTGGGCGGCGGTTATCGGGCCAAGACTTCCACAGGAGACAGATGATGGCCGACGATACGGCTGCGATCCCCGCCGAAACCTCCCCCACCGCCGAGGCGAATGGCGCGAAACGCAGGAAATTCCTGCGCATCCTGCTGATCGTCGTGGTCAGCGTCGCACTGCTCTGGGCGGTGTGGTATTTCCTGACGCAGGCGGGGCGGGTGCATACCGACAATGCCTATGTCGGTGCCGATTCCGCCGTCGTCACCGCGCTCGTCGCCGGGCCGGTGCAGGAGGTCCGCGTCGCGGGTACGCAGGCGGTGAAGAAGGGCGACATCCTCGTCATCCTCGACGATGCCGATGCCAAGCTGGCGGTCGCCGACGCACAGGCGGCGCTGCGGCTGGCGCGGCAGCGTTACGGTCAGGCGGGTGCCAATGCCGATGCGGCGCGGGCGCGCGTCGTCGCACGCGGCGCCGACGTGAACCAGTCGCGGGCGCGGCTGCGCGATGCCAATGCGATGGTCGAGAAGGCGCGCGCCGAACTGGCGCGGCGCGAAAGCCTGTCGGGCACCGGCGCGGTGTCGGGCGAGGAAATCACCTCGGCACGCGCCGCGCTGCAGTCGGCAACGGCGGCGCGCGACCTGGCATCGGCCGGAATCGCTTCGGCGCAGGCGACGCGGGGCTCGGCAACGGGCGACCTCGGCGCGGCCGAGGCGCTGACCCGCGGGACGACGATCGACAGCGCGCCCGACGTCGCGGCGGCACAAGCGCGGCTCGAAAAGGCCGAGCTCGACCTGGCGCGCACGGTGATCCGCGCGCCGGTCGACGGCATCGTGACGAACAAGCAGGTGCAGGTCGGGCAGCGGATCGCCGCGGGCGCGCCGATCATGACGATCGTGCCGATCGCCACCGCCTATGTCGACGCCAACTACAAGGAAAGCCAGTTCAAGGACATCCGCATGGGCCAGCCGGTCGAACTGGTGTCGGACTTTTACGGCGACGACGTGGTGTTCCATGGCAAGGTCGTCGGCATCGCGGGCGGCACTGGCGCGGCCTTTTCGCTGATCCCGGCGCAAAATGCGACGGGCAATTGGGTGAAGGTGGTGCAGCGCCTGCCGGTACGCATCGCGCTCGACCCCAAAGAGCTGAAGGCGCATCCGTTGCGCGTCGGATTGTCGATGGAAGCGACGATCGACACGCGCGGCGGCAAGTAACGATGCTGCCAAACACTTCGTCATTGCGAGGAGCCGAAGGCGACGCGGCAATCCAGGGGCGGTTCAAGCCCGCTCTGGATTGGTTGGCCTACGGCCGCCTTCGGCCCGCTACGCTCGCAATGACGGAGTTTGGGGGATGAGCCGTGGCTAGCTCGGCCACCGCCATCCTGTCCGACGAACCCGCGCCGCTGACGGGCGTGCGGCTGTTCGCGGCGGCGTTCGCATTGGCGCTTGCCAATTTCGTCGTCGTGCTCGACACCACCATCGCCAATGTGTCGGTGCCGCATATCGCGGGCGGGCTGGCAGTGTCGCCGACGCAGGGGACGTGGGTCATCACCAGCTATGCGGTGGCCGACGCGATCAGTGTGCCGCTGACCGGCTGGCTCGCGATGCGTTTCGGCACGGTGCGCTGGTTCCTCTATTCGATCGTCGGCTTCGGCATTTTCTCCTTCCTTTGCGGCATATCGCAGACCCTCGACGGACTGATCGTCTTCCGCATTCTGCAGGGGCTGTCGGGCGGTCCGCTGATGCCGCTGTCGCAGATCTTGCTGCTGCGTATCTTTCCCAAGGAGAAGGCAGGGATCGGCCTCGCGATCTGGGCGATGACGACGACGACGGCGCCGATCCTCGGGCCGATCCTCGGCGGGCTGATCAGCGACAACTGGAGCTGGCCGTGGATCTTTTTCATCAACCTGCCGGTGGTCGCGCTCTGCTTCTTTGGCGTCGCGAGCCTGCTGCGGCCGTTCGAGACGAAGAAGGCCAAGGCGCGGATCGACACGGTCGGGCTGATCCTGCTGGTGCTGTCGGTCGGCGCCTTCCAGTTGATGCTCGACACCGGCCGCGAGCATGACTGGTTCGAATCGACGTGGATCGTGATGCTGGCGATCGTCGCGGCGATCGCGTTCGCCGCCTTTGTCATCTGGGAACTGACCGACGAAAATCCGGTCGTCGACCTGCGCGTCTTTCGGTTCCGGGGGTTCAGTTTCGCGACGATCGCGATCTCGCTGGGTTTCGGCGCCTTTTTCTCGCAGGTGGTGCTGACCCCGCTGTGGCTGCAGCAGGTGGCGGGCTATACCGCGACCGAGACCGGCTATGTCGTCGCGTGGATCGGGGTGTTCGCGGTGTTGCTGTCGCCGGTGGCGGCGGGGCTGATCGGCAAGATCGACATTCGCATTTCGATCAGCGCCGGCATCATGTGGATGGCGTTCGTGTCGATCCTGCGCGCAAGCTGGAACGCCGATGTCGACTATTGGACGCTCGCGCTGCCGCATTTGTTGCAGGGAATGGGGATGCCCTTTTTCTTCGTCGGGTTGACCGCACTCGCGCTGTCGAGCGTACCGCCCGACAAGCAGACGTCGGCGGCCGGGCTGATGAGTTTCCTGCGCACCTTGTCGGGCGCGATGGGGACGGCGATCGCGACGTCGGCGTGGGACAGCCAGAACCGCGTCGCGCGGTCCGAACTGGTGAGCCATATGAACGACACCGGCGGCGCGATGGATCAGTTGCAACGCGCCGGGCTGAGCATCGAACAGGCGCGCGCGGCGATCGAGCGGATGGTCGATGTGCAGGCGGGCACGATCGGGGTGCTGCACCTGTTTCTCGCCGCCGGGGTGGTGTTCGTCATCGCCGCGATTGCGGTTTGGTGCGCGCCGCTGCCCAAGCAGGTGTCGATGGGCGCCTCGCACTGACGCGATCGGGGCACGGCCCGGCGCGGTAATATCGTTCGGCCCTGATTAACCACCGTTCCGGCTACCGTTCCGGTTGACGCGCCCCGCCGCGCGCCACAAGCGAGCCTGACAGAGGGTGCGGGCGCGGGTGGCCGACCGGACCCCGCCTCCCCCTACGCCGCCAAAAAAAAGGGTCCGCACCCCCCATGAGTTTTTTCCATCGTTTCGGCCAAGGTTTCGGCAGTTCCGCGCACGACATGGCCATCGACCTCGGTACCGTGAACACCGTCGTTTATGCCCGCGGCCAGGGCATCGTGCTCAACGAACCTTCGGTGGTCGCGCTTGAAACGCGCGATGGCGTGCGGCGGGTCAAGGTCGTCGGCAACGACGCCAAGCTGATGATGGGCAAGACCCCCGGCAATATCGAGACGATCCGGCCGCTGCGCGACGGCGTGATCGCCGACATCGACGTCGCCGAGCAGATGATCAAATATTTCATCGACAAGGTGCTCGGCGGCCCGAGCCGGCTGCGCCGCCGCAGCCATGTCGTGATCTGCGTCCCGTCGGGGTCGACGATGGTCGAGCGCCGCGCGATCCGCGATGCGGCGAGCAACGCCGGCGCGGTGTCGGTGCAACTGATCGAGGAGGCACTGGCCGCCGCGATCGGCGCCGGGCTGCAGGTCGCCGAACCACGCGGGGCGATGGTCGTCGACATCGGCGGCGGCACGACCGAGGTCGCGGTGCTGTCGCTCAGCGGCATCGCGTACAGCAATTCGGCGCGCGTCGGCGGCGACAAGATGGACGAGATGATCTCGTCCTACATCCGTCGCAAACATAATCTGATGATCGGCGAAATGACCGCCGAGCGTGTCAAGCTGGCGATCGGCTGCGCAACGCCGCCCGAAGGCGATGGCACGGTGATCAGCGTCAAGGGCCGCGACCTCGTCAACGGCCGTCCCGCCGAAATCCGTGTGTCGGAGGTCGAGATCGCCGAGGCGCTCGCCGAGCCGGTCGGCCAGATCGTCAGCGCGGTGCGCGCGGCGCTGGAACAGACCCCGCCCGAATTGTCGGCCGACATCATCGACGAAGGCATCACCCTGACCGGCGGCGGCGCCTTACTCGGTCGGATGGACGAGGCGATCGCGCAGGCGACCGGGCTCGACGTCAAGGTCGCCAAGGACGCGCTGACCTGTGTGGCGACCGGCGCGGGGATGGCGTTCGAGGACCCCGCTTACCATGGGGTGCTGATCGCGGGGTGATCTCATAGGGGCGCAGGTCGGTCACCTGTTGTTAGTCGTTGGCGATTAGCGTTAAGGAGCGAACCTCAGGAGCGCACGTGCAACAGACCCATCCCCTGCCGATCCATCATAGCTGGCCGCTTTACGAGCGTGCGCGGCACTTCGAGCTGGGGCAGTTGCACGACTATGACGCGGGGCTGGTCTTCGCCGATGCCGGGCGAAGCTTGCCCGCGGGGATGTCCAGACCCGGCGAATGGAGCTGCGAACTGGCTGACAACCGGCTGAGCTGGTCGAGCGAGGTCTATACGATCTTTGGCCTGCCCGACGGCGCGCGCGTATCGCGCGCCGAGACGGTCGCGCTCTATTGCGAAGGATCGCGCGCGGCGATGGAAACGCTGCGCGCCTATGCGATCCAGCACCGGCGCGGCTTCACCCTCGACGCCGAGATCGCGCCCGCGACCGGCGCGCGGCGCTGGATGCGGCTGATCGCGGCGCCGGTGTGCGAGGGCGGCGAGGTCGTCCGGCTGCAGGGATTGAAGTTTCTGGTGCCCGCCGCTTAGGCCCAGGCGTCGATCGCGGCGAGGTACTTCGCTTTGTCGGCCTCTTCCAGGAATGAGCCGGTGAAGCTGTTGCGCGCAAGGGTGACCAGTTCGGACTTCGACAGGTCGAGCGCGTCGGCGACCGCCTGATAATTGGCGCCGACATAGCCGCCGAAATAGCTGGGGTCGTCGCTGTTCACCGTTGCGACGAGTCCCGCATCGAGCATCGCCCTGAGCGGGTGGGCGCTGAGGTCGTCGACGACGCAGAGCTTGAGGTTCGAGAGCGGGCAGACGGTGAGGCAGATGCCTTCGGCCGCGAGACGGTTGACGAGCGCGGGGTCTTCGAGGCTGCGGTTGCCGTGGTCGATGCGGTCGACCTGGAGGATGTCGAGCGCTTCAAGGACATATTCGGGCGGTCCCTCCTCGCCGGCGTGGGCGACGATTTTCAGGCCGAGGCCGCGGGCGCGGGCGAAGACGCGCGCGAACTTCGAGGGCGGGTGGCCGACTTCGGAGCTGTCGAGGCCGACACCGTCGATGCGGCCCAGCCAGGGCAGCGCTTCGTCGAGGGTCGCCTCGGCGTCGGCTTCGCTGAGATGGCGGAGGAAGCACAGGATGAGTTTCGAGGTGATGCCGTGCCGCGCGTGGGCATCGTCGAGGGCGCGGGTGATGCCGGCGACGACGGTTTCGAAGGCGACACCGCGTTCGGTATGGCCCTGCGGGTCGAAGAAGATTTCGACGTGGCGGACATTGTCGGCGTGGGCGCGCGCCAGATAGGCGGCGGTGAGGTCGTAAAAATCCTGCTCGGCGATGAGCACGCCCATGCCCTGATAATAGATGTCGAGGAAATCCTGGAGGTTCGAGAAGGCATAAGCCGCCCTGACCTCGTCGACGCTGGCGAAGGGGATCGCGATGCCGTTGCGCTGCGCGAGGGTGAACATCAGTTCGGGCTCGAGGCTACCCTCGATATGGAGGTGGAGTTCGGCCTTGGGCAGGCCGGCGATGAAGGCGGCGCGGTCGCTGGACGTGAAACCGTCAGGCATTGCTGTTTCCCTCCTCGCGCAGGATGATCGCCGCCTCGGGCTTGTGGCGGCGGATTTCCTCGATCGTCAGCCCGTCGATCTCGTGGGGGAAGATCAGCCACTGGTCGGTTTCGTGGACGAAGAAATCGGGGCGGAGATCGGTGACGTTGCGGCGCGGTTTATAATAGACGGTGGCGATGCGGATGTCGCGCGGCATGTTGTGGCGGCAGCGCGCCCTTAGTTCGGCGATGAAGGCGCGGATGCTGCGCCCGCTGTCGAAGACGTCGTCGATGATGAGCAGCCGGTCCTCGGGGTCGAGGGTGTCGATGAGATAGCCGAGCGCGAAGACTTTGACCTCGGCGTCCTGTTTGTCGATGCCGTGGTAGGAGGAGGTGCGGATCGCGATATGGTCGCAATGCTGGCCATGATAATCGAGCAGTTCCTGCACCGCGATGCCTACCGGCGCCCCGCCGCGCCAGATGCCGACGAGATGTGTCGGGCGGAAGCCGCTGTCGATGACCTGCATGCCGAGCCGGAGCGAATCGGCGAGGAGGTCGTTGGCGCTGAGGAAAATCTTGTCGGTGGTCATGGTCGTGGCATAGCCCCGCCACGCCGCGCCGCCAATCCGTCTCGGAACCGGTGACGGATCGGCGATGCGGCGATATGGGCTGGTGCGATGACCCCCCGATATGCCCAGATGATCCTGATGGCGTGCAGCGCATCGCTGCTCGCCGCCTGCGGCCCCAAGCCGCCGCTGCGTATGATGTCCTGCGCGGCGGCCCCCGCGATGCCGGTCCGGACCGAGGGCGAAAGCCGGACCGCGACGCTGTCGGTGCTGACCTATAATCTGGAAGGGCTGGGCTGGCCGGCGCGCAAGGGACGCGCGCGCGAACTGGCCGAGATCGGTTCGCGGCTGGCGGCGATGCACGCGGCGGGCACCGCGCCCGACGTCGTGCTGTTCCAGGAGATGTTCAGCCCCGCCGCGAAGCGTGCGGTCGCCGCGAGCGGCTATCCCGCGATCGTGCCCGGCCCGCGGCGCACCGATCCGCCCGCCGCCGCGAACGGGCGGATGCCGGGGACGGCGAAGCCGCTGAAGGGCGAGGTCGGGCTTCGCCTGCTCGGCGGCGGGCTCGCCATCGCGTCGCGCTACCCGATCGTCGCGACCGAAACCGACGCTTTTGGACGGCGCGCCTGTGCGGGGCTCGATTGCCTTGCGAACAAGGGGGTGATGCTCGCGCGCGTCCACCTGCCCGGGGTGCCGGGACCGATCGACATCTATAACACCCATATGAATTCGCGCGAGGCGTCGGGGGTCGCCGAAACGCGCAATCTGGAAGCGCATGCGCGGCAGGCGCTCGCGGCGTCGGACTTCATCGCGCGGACGCAGGCGCCCGAGAGCGCGCTGATCTTTGGCGGCGATTTCAACATGCGCCATTCGGAGGCGCGGTGGGAGGGGTTCTCCGCGCATCACCCGCTGACCCTGGTGCATGAGGTGTGCATCGACCCCGCGGCGGGATGCACGGTCGCGCTGTCGTGGGACGGCGACGCGCCGTGGATGGACACGCAGGACCTGCAGTTTTTCGCGAACGGCGAGCGGCTGACGATCCGACCGCTGCGTGCCGAGGCGATGTTCGACGGCCGTCCGGACAGCCCGCGATTGTCGGATCACGACGGCTTTCTCGTCACCTATGAACTGCGCTGGCCCGCGGCGATGGCGGCGGCACCCGTCCCCGCCTGCTGAACGTTTCGCAAATATTGACTCCGCAACGTCTCGATATTATGTATGGCATTGTGTATGGGTATATGCACGGTGACATGCAGGATTAAGACGATGACCGGCGAGCTTGAGGGTCGCGACAAATGGCGGTGGATCTATCGGGCGGGGCTGCACGGGCTGTGCCCGCGGTGCGGCGAGGGAAAGATGTTCCGGCGCTGGCTGAAAGTCGCCGACCATTGCGATACGTGTGGGCTCGATTATGATTTCGCGACGCCTGACGATGGCCCGGCGTTCTTCTCGCTGTGCTTCGTCGCCTTTCCCTTGCTGTTCCTCGTCGTGTGGTTCGAGGTCGCGCTGAATCCGCCCTGGTGGGTGCATCTGGTGACCTCGGTGCCGCTGATGATCGTGCCGTGCCTGCTGATGTTGCACCCGATCAAGGGCTGGCTCGTCGCGTCGCAATATGTGAACAAGGCGCAGGAAGCGGGGACCGGCGCACTGTGGGCCGAGCTGAACGCGCGGGCGAAACGGGAGGTGGCGAGCGACGGCGATGGCTGAGGCATGGATTCCCGACCTGAACGAAACGCCGGGCGCCAAATATCTGGCGATCGCCGACAGCATCGCGGCGGCGGTCGAGACGGGGCGGCTGCGCGCGGGCGATCGCCTGCCGCCGCAGCGTGATCTCGCGGCGCGGCTGGGGATCGACCTGACCACCGTCACCAAGGGTTATGACCAGGCGCGCCAGCGCGGACTGATCGGCGCGCGCGGGCGGGCGGGGAGCTTCATCCTGCCGCAGGATGCGATCGCGGCGGGGCCGCCGCCGCTCGACACCGGCATGAACATGCCGCCCGAGGTCGCGGGCGGGTCGTTGCTGGCGGCATGGGAGCGCACCGCGGGTGCGTTGTTGCGCGCGCCGGGTGCGGGCGGGCGATTGCACTACACACCGGCGGGCGGGCGCGCGGCTGACCGCGCGGCGGGCGCGGCGATTTTCGCGCGGCTGGGCCTCGATTGTTCGGCCGACGAGGTGATCGTCACCGCGGGCGCGCAAAATGCGCTGCACGCGATCGTCGCGGCGACGTTGCAGCCCGGCGATGTGGTGGCGTGCGGGACGCATATCTATTCGGTGTTCCTGCAGTTGGCGCGCAAGGCGGGGCTGACGCTCGCGCCGCTGGCGGCGATGGACGCCGACGCGCTGGAGGCGCTGTGCCGGACCACAAAAGTGGCGGCGCTATATGTGGTGCCGACCAACGACAATCCGACCACGCGCACGCTGGACGCCGGCGAGCGGCGGGCGCTGGCCGAGGTGGCGCGGCGGCACGGGGTGCGGATCATCGAGGATGACGCCTATGGCCAGCTTCCCGAGCGCGCGATCGCGCCGTTGACCAGCTTCGCGCCCGAGCTGGGAACTTATGTGGCGAGTTGTTCGAAGATCCTGTCGCCCGCGCTGCGCGTCGCGCATGTGCGCGCGCCGTCGGTGCGCGAGGCGCTGGCGCTGGCCGCCGAGGTGCACAAGAGCTGCGTGATGGCGCCGCCGCTCGACGCCGCGCTGGTGACGCGCTGGCTGGAGGACGGCAGCTATGACCGGCTGGTCGCCGAGACGCGCGCCGAAGCGGTAGCGCGGCAGGGGCTTGCGGCGGAGATATTGCCCGCGAGTTCCTATGCGGCGCATGCCAGCGGCTATCATCTGTGGGTGCCCTTGCCGGCCGGGGCCGATCAGGGGCGGATCGCCGAGGCGCTGCGCGGCGCGGGAGTGACCGCGATCGCCGCCGATGCCTTTGCGGCGGGCGAGGGCGGCGAGGCGGCGCTGCGTGTGTCGTTGGGCGGCGCGGTGACGCGCGAGGTGCTGGCGCGCGGGCTGACGGTGCTGGAGATGGAATTGGGTGCGGGTAAAGCCGCATAGCGATTACCCGGTTCTGCGGGTTCCATGATGAGCCCTATCTGCTAACGCGGCCCGCGAGTGCGGACGTCCGGCTTTCCGCCATTCGGGTGAAACGGTGCGCGTCCGCGATTTCCTCCTCCTTGTTGCGGTGTGCCTGATCTGGGCCTTCAACAATGTGCTGAGCAAGATCATCGTCGACAGCTGGGCGATTCCGCCGCTTTTCTATGCGGCGCTGCGCTTCGCCGTGGTCGCGGCGGTGATGCTGCCCTGGCTGCTGCCGATGCCGCGCCCGGCCTGGCGGATCGTCGCCATCGCTTTGTGCCTGGGCGGCGGCAGTTTCGCGCTTTTGTTCGTCGGGCTGAAAACGACCTCGCCGTCCTCGGCGGCGATCGTGCTGCAGATGGGGGTGCCCTTCACGATGCTGCTGTCGGTGCTGATCCTCGGCGAGCGCATCCACTGGCGGCGCGGGCTGGGGATCGCGCTGACGCTCGTCGGCGTGCTGATCGTCACCTGGCGCCCCGGCTTCGCGCTGTCGACGGGGCTGTGGCTGATCGCCGCCTCGGCCTTTTCGGGCGCCGCCGGGGCGGTGCTGATGAAGCAGGTCGACGATGTCGCGCCTTTCCGTTTCCAGGCGTGGGTGGGGCTGGTGTCGGTCACCGTGCTCGGCCTCGCCTCGGCGACGTTCGAGCAGGGGCAGGCGGCGGCGGCGCTGGCGGTCGGCTGGCCCTTCCTCGCCGCGGTGCTGTTCACCGCGCTGATCGTCTCGGTCGGCGCGCATTCGGTCTATTATCACCTGATCGACCGCTATGAGGCCAATCTGCTCGCGCCGCTGACGCTGATGACCCCGCTGGCGACGATCGGTTTCGGGGTGTGGATCACCCACGATCATTTCGATTTGCGGATGGCGATCGGTGGCGGGCTGGCGATGGTCGGGGTGCTGATCGTCGCGCTGCGGCGCAAGCCCGCGACCGCGTTGCTGGTCGAGCGCGAGGTGAGGTAGAGACGTGGGTCAGTCGGGCGACGACGATGCGACGTCGACGGAGCGGATGGCGGCTTCATAGGCCTCGAGCCTGCCGCGAAACCGGGCTTTCCGCATCCGTATCACCCAATGGGCGCAGAGCGCGAGGGCAGAAAACGCTATGCCCGCACCGATCCACTGAGCGACGATCGAAGTCGCAGCGCGATCCAGAATGCCCCACATCGCTTCGAGGGCATAGGCGCCGGCTCCTATCCACGCGGCAAAGGCCAGCAGCATGATTCCCGCCGATGGCGGGGGTTCCGGTCGGCCCTTGGGATAGGGTGATATGTCGCCTGCCCGTTCGAACATTCGGCCGTGATATCAAGATTGATGTTCATCGTCATCCCGGACTTGATCCGGGATCCAGCTTAGCCGGGCCGAATAGCGGGACCTCGGGTTAAGCCCGGGGTGACGTCGGAGGGGACATGGACGGGTCGATCTACCCGTCGCGCCCGTACACATCCTCACGGAACGCGACGCCCTGCTTCGTCGCGACGGGGGTGAGGTAGGTCAGGTAGACGGGGACTTCGTGCGGGAGCGCGACGGCCTGTTCGGGGGCGCTGGACTTGGACTTGATCGAGCGCTGGAGCAGCCACTGGCCGAGTTCGGCGGCGTTCTCCAGCCGGATGCAGCCGTTGCTGAAGTGACGGTCGTCCTTCTTGAGCAGGGCGCGGTCGGGGGTGTCGTGGAGGTAGATGCCGAGCTTGTTCGGGAAGAGATATTTGACGCGGCCCATCGAATTGGCACCGCCGGGCAGTTCGCGCAGGCGCAATACCCGCTGGCCCGAAGCGACCGCGGTCCAGTCGATTTCCGACGGGTCGAGCTTGCGCGCGCCGGGACTCCAGTCCGACAGCGCCTCCATGCGCAGCGAGGCGAGGCTGCGGCCCGCGAGCACCTTGGGCGCGATGCTGTTCTGCGCGAGATAGTCGGGGACGTTCCAATAGGGGTTGAGGATCGCCCATTGCAGCTGGCCCGCGAGCAACGGCGTGGGGGTGGCGGGGGCGCCGACGACGACCTTCATCGTGCCGACGCGCTTGCCCGCGCTATAATAGCTGAGCTGGCCCGACGAGGCGTCGACGACGACATGATGGACCCACGGCCCGGGCAGGATGCGCGCGCGGTCGAGGTTGAGGCGGAGGCGCGCCATCTGGTCACGCGAGGCGCCGCGTTTCGCGGCTTGCCCGGCGAGGGTGCGGAGGCGGACATAATCCTCGCTCATCCAGTCCATGCCGGTCATGTACGCGCCGAAATCCTTGGAGAAGGCGGCGGCACGCAGCACGGTGATTGCTTCGGGGCGCTTGGGTTTGAGCGACTTGTCGGCATAGACGGTGCGGTCCTTGCCGGGTTTGCGCTGGTCGCGGACATAGGATGCGAAGGCGTCAGACAGCGCGAGTTCGGCGCGGACGACCGCCTCGGGGTTGCCGCCCTGCGCGTCGCGGATCAGCGCGCGCAGCTTGTCGACGCGATAGGGTTTGAGGCCGTCGAGATCGGCCGAGGCGAGGTAGCCGAGCAGGGTGTCGGCCTGCGGGCCGATCCGGCCCGCGCGGACCCAGAGCGGTTTGTAGCCGCGCTCGGCGTAGAAGCGTTTGATGTCGCCGCCCGCCTGTTCGCGCAGCGCGGTGTCCAAACCGGTGGCGGCGCTGGCCGTCGCGGGGGCCTTTGCGGGCGCGGCCGAGGCGACGATCGGCGCGGCGGTCGCCATCAGCGCGAGGAAAAGGGGAATGCAGCGGCACCGCATTCCCCGGCATGTCATCTGGTCCAAAGGGCGATCAGCCCTTTTCGCCGATACGGGTCGGCGGCGGCGGGGGCGGCGGGGTGTAAGCCGGCTGGTTCGGGTGATAGATGCCGTCGGCGGTGTAATAGCCGTCGATGATGCCATCGCCGTCGCGGTCGGCGGCGACGCTGCCCGGAACGGCGCCCGGCGGCGGCGGCGGGGCCATGGCGACCTCTTCCTTGGCGGCGCAGGCTGACAGTAGCAGGGCAGCGGCCCCGGTGACGATGAGGGGGGTGAAACGCATGGGTCGCTCCTTGGAAATGGCGCAGGGTGGGGATTCCCCCCGACGCGCGTGCGAAAAAGCTACGCGGCGTGGTGGCCAATGTTGCACGGGGGCGTCGGGCGCGCGATCAGCGGTGCGCTTTGCGCGACGAGAGGGGGAGTTTTGGCGGTGGAACGAGGGATGCGGGCGAGTCCTTCGGCCCTCACCCTTCCGGCGCTTCGCGCCTCCCTCCCTCTCCCGGCGGGAGAGGGAAGGGGCCCGCCGGCAAGGCCGGTGGGAAGGGTGAGGGTGCCGAGGTTTACTGCCTCGCCGCGGCGCTCGCGTCGCGGATCGCCTTGAACTCGCTGTCGTCCTTCCACGACGGCCATTTGGCCGAGCGCGCGAGCTCGTCGCCGATCGTGCGGAACAGCTCGATATCCTGCACCGCCCCGTCGAGGTTCCAGCTGTCGTCCCACGCGTCGCAGGCCTGATGATAGCAATTGCCGGTATAGTCATCGACCCACTTCTGGCCCGCCGCCTTGCCGCCGACGACGAGGTCGGACGCCCCGGCGATGCCCATCATCAGCAGGACGGGGACGCCGCGCTTGGCCATCGAAAAATGGTCGGCGCGGTAAAAGAGGCCGCGTTCGGGCAGGCTCTCGACCGAGACCGTGCGGCCCTGCGTCGCGGCGACGCGGGCGAGATCGTCCTCGAGGCTGCCCTGCCCCTTGCCGACGAGGATGACGTCCTTCGCCTTGCCCGCGGTCTGAAGGATGTCGAGGCCGAGGTTGGCGACGGTCTTTTCGGGCAGATAGATCGGGTTCTGGGCATAGGCTTCGGAGCCGAGGAGGCCGCGTTCCTCGGCGGTCCAGAAGGCGAAGACGAGGCTGCGGTCGGGGGCGGGCGCCGCCTTGAAGGCGCGGGCGATCTCGAACAGCCCGGCGACGCCGAGCGCGTCGTCATTGGCGCCGGCGCGGTAGATGCGGCCCTGCGCATCGGGCTTGCCCTCGCCATAGGCGTCCCAGTGGGCGCCATACATCACCACCTCGTCGGGGCGTTTGGCGCCGGGGATTTTGGCGAGGACATTCTGGCTCTGCACGACCTCTTGGCGGACCGGGATTGCGGCGTCGAGGGTGACGCCGGACATCGGAACGGGGCGGAAATCGGCGCGGCGCGCGGCGATGCGGAGCTGGTTCAGGTCGAGCTTGGCGTCGGCAAAGAGCTTGTCGGCGACGTCGTGGGCGATCCAGCCCTGCAGTTGCAGGCTGGTGCGCTTTTCGGCGGGCACGACGAGGCCATAATTTTCGCCGCCGCCGCTTTTGACGACGTTCCAGCCATAACCGACGCCGTCGGTGTCGTGGACGATCAGCGCGGCGATCGCGCCGCGGCGCGAGGCTTCCTCGAACTTGTAGGTCCAGCGGCCGTAATAGGTCATCGTCTTGCCGCCGAACTTGCCCGCGACGGGTTCGCCCGCGGCGGCGGAGAAATCGGGGTCGTTGATCAGGAAGACCGCGACCTTGCCCTTCAGATCCTGTCCCTTGAAATCGTCCCAGCCGCGTTCGGGGGCGCTGACCCCGTAACCGACGAAGACGAGCGGCGCGGCGGCGACGGTCGCGATATCGACGGGCTGGAGCGTCGAGACATAGATGTCAGTGCCCTGGACGAGCGGTTGGACATTGCCGTTCCGTGCGAACTGCAGCCTGGTCGGCGCGGCGAGCGCGGTGTGGAGCAGCGGCACCGGCTGGGTCCAGCCGCCGTCGGTTCCGCCGGGTTCGAGCCCCAAGGCCTGCATCCGCCCGATGAGATAGCCGATCGTGCGCTCCTCGCCGACCGTGCCGGGCGCGCGGCCCTGAAACTGGTCCGAGGCGAGGGTTCGCACCGTTTCGGTGAGGTTGTCGGCGGAGATCGTCGGGGCGGGCGCCGTGCCGGTTTGTGCGGCGGCGGGGGCGGCGAGAGCGAGGAGAAGGGCGGCGGTGAGGCGCATCGACATGATAAGGTATAGTCCCGGCTGGAAAGGGTGGGTTCGAAGGTCCCGACCCGTCAGAGTGCGTTTTTCCGTCCATGGCACATTCGCGGCGCCAAAGCAGCGGGGATGTTCTCCGGGGCCACCCCACAAGCTGCCGCGATCGGGCGCCCCGTCGACGACCCATGCGGCATCCCACCCGAAATTTATTGGGATGGGCGGCGCGCCGGGTCGAATCTAGGCAGGTGTGGGGGGCGACGCATCTGTCTGTCTTTTGGTGCATTTCCGTGGGGAGAATCCTGTGGCGACCGTTGCAAGAAAAGTGATTCCCGGCACCGATGGCGTCGATGACATTGTCGGCACCGCCGACGCCGACGAGATCGCCACCGGCAAGGGCAACGATATCGTCCATGCCGGCGGCGGCGACGACGTGGTCGATGGCGGCATCGGCGACGACATTTTATATGGCGAGGGCGGCAACGACCGGCTTTACGCGACGGTCGGCAACGACAGGCTGTATGGCGGCGAAGGCAATGATACGCTGGAGGGCAGCCTCGAGGCCTTTGCAAACGCCGATTTCGCCAGCCTGGGGTTGCCTGCGAACGGGCGCCAGACCAGCTATCTGTACGGTGAGGCGGGCAATGACACGCTAATCGCCGAGGCCACCTTCGGGACCGCTCAGACGGGCACCCGCACGACCTATATGTACGGCGGCACTGGTGACGACACCTATTATGTGCGCTTCGCCGACCAGAACTATATCTTCGAAAATCCCGGCGAGGGCACACGCGACACGATCATCCTGCTCTATCGCGAGACGCCGGGAAGCGGGAACGTGTTTTACATGCCCGCCAATGTCGAATGGCTGCGCGGCGTGCTGGGCACGCGCACAGTGAACGGGGTTCGCGAGTCGGCGACGATCGTCGGCAATAACCTCGACAATTATATCGAGACCTCGGCCGAGCTGGGCGGGGTGAAGACACCGACGGGCAACATGACGATCCTGGCCGGGGCGGGTAATGACTCGGTCTTTTCCGATGCCGGCAACGACGTGTTGTACGGCGAGGCGGGCGACGACTCCCTGAGCGGCGGCACGGGGGTGGATGTGCTGATCGGCGGCGAGGGCAATGATTCGCTCGACACCTCCTTTTTCGCGAGCGATCCGACATTCGCCGACGCGCTGTATGGCGGGACCGGCAACGACACCTATGGCATCGATCATGCCGGGGACATCGCGTTCGAAAATGCCGGTGAAGGCACCGACACCGCGCTCGTCCGCATCGCGAACGGCGGCTGGTACGGGCATGCCCATATCGAAAATATCTGGTCGAGTTCGAACACCCTGACCTTTCTGGTGGGCAATGCGCAGGACAATGACATTCGCGGCGGCGAGGCGAGCGAATTGCTGCTCGGCGGTGGCGGCAACGACAGCATCAACGGCGGTCTGGGCAATGACAGCCTGTTCGGCGAAGCCGGCAACGACTTTCTGTTTGGCGGCGGCGGGATCGATTATCTCGCCGGCGGGACCGGCAATGACTCGCTCAACGGGGCCGGGGAGGCCGATGCGCTTTACGGCGAGGATGGCGACGATTTCCTGTTCGGCGGCACCGGCTTCTTCACCGACATATTGGTCGGGGGCGCAGGCAACGACAGTCTGGACGGCGGCACCGGCGATCGCAACGCCTCGCTGGGCGACTATGACCTGATGGACGGCGGCGCCGGCGACGACAAATATTATGTAGACACCCCCGACGACCTGACCTTCGAGGCGGTGGGTGGCGGCAACGATACGGTCTATGCCCACATCAACGGCGCCGGCTACTATCTCTACGCCAATGTCGAGAATCTGTACCTGTCGGGCAACACGAGCTTTGGCGTCGGCAACGAGCTCGACAATCTGATCTCCGCCGAAGGCAACACCGCGGTGACGTTGCTCGGCGGGCGGGGCAACGACAAATTATATGGCAATAACGGCGCGAACGGGCTTTACGGCGAGGGCGGCAACGACGAACTTTACGGCGGCGGCGGCAATGACGTGCTGATCGGCGGCGCCGGCAATGATTTCCTCGACGGCGGCGCGGGGGGCGACGTCCTGGTCGGCGGCGCGGGGGCGGACCGTTTCTTCATCGGCACCCATGGCAACGATATCGACTATATCAGGGACTTCGAACGCGGGATCGACCGGATCCAGCTCAGCGCCAGCTATATCGACTTCGCGTCGCTGCAGTCGCATTTTTCGCAACAGGGCGCCAACACGGTGATCGAATATAGCAGCGGGCGGTTCCTGGTGCTGGAAAATGTCGTCGCGACGACGCTGACCGGCGCCGATTTCGGATTTTAGCCGCGCCCACATTGCCGTTGTGCGAACTGGTGCCGCTGAATATCGGATGTTTAGGCGGCGAGGAGGCCGGGACGCAGAACGGGGAAGGTCGTGTTGAAGAAGGTGGCGCATAAGGAAATCGTCGGTACCGCCGGGGACGACAAGATCACCGGGACCGACGGGGATGACATCATCCGGGCCGGTGCGGGGAACGACCTGGTGGTCGGCGGTGCCGGCTATGACGAGATAGATGGCGGGGACGGCGACGACATTCTCTATGGCGCATCGCTGAACGGTGGCAGGGGGACTGATACGCTGGTTGGCGGGTTCGGAAACGACTCGCTCGATATCCGTTTCGATCCGTCCGAAGCGCCGTCGGCCGATCTGCTCTATGGCGGTAAGGGCGATGACCTATATGGTATCGACCATCCGGGCGATATCGTGTTCGAAGATGCCGACCCGCCAGGCCTCTCTCTTTATGGCCGGGATACGGCCTTTGTCCGCATTCAGAATGGCGGCTGGTACGCCAATGAAAATATCGAGACGATTATCGTCGAGTCGGACACGCTGACCTTTCTGGTCGGCAATTCCCGCGACAACCGGATCGAAGGCGGGCTGGGTGACGAGTTGTTGCTGGGCGGCGCCGGGAACGACTCGATTGCGGGCGGCGGCGAAGGCGAGCCGTTCGGTGGCAACGACAGCATTTTCGGCGAAGACGGCAACGATTGGCTGTTCGGGCTGTACGGGAATGATTATCTGGTCGGCGGCAATGGTCACGATCTGCTTTATGGTGGCGACGGTTCGGATGCCCTCTATGGCGAGGACGGCGACGACGAACTGCAAGGGGGTGAGGATTTCGCCACCGACATCCTCGTCGGCGGTGCCGGCAGAGATGTTCTGGACGGCGCGGGCGGACTTGGTGACTATGACCTGATGGACGGTGGTGCCGGCAACGATAGCTATCGTGTCGATACCCCCGCCGATCTGACCTTCGAAGCTGCGGGCGGCGGAAGCGACAGTGTCTATGCCCTCATCGAAGGGGCGGGCTATTACCTCTATGCCAATGTCGAGAATCTGTACGTCTGGGGCAACACGACCTTTGGGGTCGGCAACGAACTGAGCAATCTCATTTCGGCTCGCGACCAGCGCGGTCGACCGGCTAGCGAACTCAACGTCGCCTTGCTGGGTGGTGGCGGCCATGACCTGATCTTGGGCAATGACGTTGCCAACGGCATCTATGGCGAGGATGGCAACGACGAGCTGTACGGTTATGGCGGCAATGACGTCCTCGTTGGTGGCGCCGGCCGCGACTATATCGATGGCGGCGACGGCAACGACGTCATGGTCGGCGGCGCGGCAGGGGACCTGTTTTTCGTGCAGGCGTCGAGCCTTCCTTCGATCGACTATATCCTCGATTTCGAAGACGGCCTCGATACGATCAAGGTCGACGGGTATTCGGATTTTGCCGCGCTGCAGCCGCATATCTATCAGCAGGGCGCCGACGCGGTGGTCCAATATGCGGCCGATCGTTTCCTGGTGATCCAGAATTTCAACATGTCGCTGCTGTCGGGCGCCGATTTCGGGTTCTGAGCGGCGGCAGTCGATGTTCGCCGGCATTTGACCGCAAGAAACGGGGCGCCGCGCGCGCGGCGCGAAGCCATGGCGGCGGGATGACGACTGGTATCGCCCCGCCCGCCCGCTCCGCCACCCACCCGATCGAGGCGCGGATCGCCGCGATCGATTGGCCGGCCCTCTCGGTGGCGCTCGATGCCGAGGGCTGGGCGGTGGTGCCAGGGCTGTTCGGCGATGCCGAATGCGATGCGCTGGCGGCGTGTTACGACGCGCCGCAAGGGCTTCGTAGCCATGTCCATATGGCGCGGCACGGGTTCGGGCGCGGGGAATATCGCTATTTCGCCTATCCGCTGCCGGCGCCGGTCGCGGACCTGCGCACGGCACTCTATACGCGGCTGGCGCCGATCGCCAACCGCTGGCACGCGCGGATGGGGATGGATGTGCGCTTTCCCGACGCCCATGCCGCGTTTCTGGCGCGCTGCCACGCGGCGGGGCAGGCGCGGCCGACACCGCTGCTGCTGTCCTATGGGCCGGGCGATTATAACTGCCTGCATCAGGATCTATATGGCGAGCATGTCTTTCCACTGCAGCTCGCGGTGCTGCTGTCGGCACCGGGGGACGATTTTACGGGTGGCGAGTTCCTGCTCACCGAGCAGCGCCCGCGCATGCAGTCGCGCGCCGCGGTCGTGCCGCTGGGCAAGGGCGATGCGGTGGTCTTCGCGGTCAACACCCGGCCGGTGCGGGGCGCCCGCGGCGATTATCGGGTAGCGATGCGCCACGGGGTAAGTGCCCTACGAACCGGTCAGCGCCGCACCCTCGGCCTGATCTTCCACGACGCGGGGTGACGCGAGCGAAGCCCGCTTGCCAAACTGCTGGTCTGGCCGCATAAAATCATTTGGTCAGACTTGCTGGCGGGCCGCGTTGCGGGGGAAAGTCGATCGATCCGGATACGCCCCCTGAGGACGACCTGCCCGGTCCCGCCGACGCGCTGGTGGCGAGCCTTTATGCCGAACTGCGGACGATCGCGCGGCGCGAGCATTATCGCGCCGGCGGCCCCCAGACCTTGCAGACGACGGCGCTGATCAACGAGGCCTATGTCAAATTGCGCCGCGCCGACGGGTGGGAAAGCCAGTCGCATTTCCTGGCCTGCGCGGCGACCGCGATGCGCCACATATTGATCGACGCGGCGCGGGCGCGGCTGGCGTCGAAGCGCGGGGCGGGGGATTACAGCTTTACCCAGAGCCTCGATTCGCTCGCCGCCGCGGTGCCCGAGGACGAACAGGTGCTGAAACTCGGCGACGCGCTCGAGGCGTTGAAGCGGCAGGACGCCAATCTGGCGCAGGTCGTCGATTGCCGTTTCTTCGCCGGGATGGACGAGCGCGAGACTGCCGACGTGCTGGGGGTAACCGACCGAACGGTGCGCCGTTGGTGGGTACAGGCGCGGGCGTGGATCCATCAGGAAATGGCCGCGGCTTAAGGCCTGCTGCCATGAGCCCAATGGTCGCCGGCGCGGTCCCGGCCTAGCCCGCTGCGGCGATGCGTTTGCGCAGCGCCGCGACCGATTGCAGATAGGGGATGCCGCTCGGCCCAGCCTTGCGGAAGATTGCGTCGGCGTCGTCGACTTCCCGGCGCGCTTCGGCGAGGCGGCGCTGCTTCAGGCGCAGGATCGCGCGGGCGCGGCCGAGGACGGCGGCGGGGAGACCGGGGGGCATGGCGTCGAAAAGCGGCTGGAGCTGATCGATCAGCGCCTGTGCACCCGCAACGTCGCCGGTTTCGGCGCGCGCCTCGGCGAGTGCGGCACCGATGATGATCGTCGGCAGCGCCTTGGGCGAAAGATTGTCGGCCGCCATCGGATAGGCTTCCTCCAACGCTTTGCGCGCCGCTGCATATTTGCCAAGTGGCATCTGAGCGCGGCTCAATTGCACCAGGTCGACCGCGAGGCCCGCCGATTCACCGAGCGTCGCGCGGCGCTGGGCGACGAGGGCGATCAACAGCGGTTCGGCCTCGGCGGGCTTGCCGAGCCGGATGAGGCGCAGCGCCTTCAATTGGCGGATGTTGAGGTCCGATCCGCTGTTCTCATCGCCCGAGCGGGCGATCACCGCCTCGGCACGCGCGATGATCGGCGTCATCGCGTCGAGCTGGTTGGTTTCGATCATGTAGACGAGGATATTGTTATAGACCGACAGCAGGTCGCGATGGTTTTCCTTCCACACCGCTTCGGCGTCGGGGAGGGTCGAGACGAGGAGCTCGATCGCCTCCTGGGTCTTGCCCGTACGGCGCAGATATTGGGCCTTCGCCTGTTTGAGTTCGACGATCTGCAGGCGGTAGCGGATCGGATCCGTCGCAAAGACGCGCTCGGCGTCGGCGAGCAGCGCGGGCATTTCTTCGGTATTGTCGATCGCGGCGGCGCCGGCCGCCTTTTTTATCTTCAGGTCGGCGGTCGCGGCGGCGCTGTCGCTGCCCACGCCGCGTTCGAGCGCGCGGCTGACGAGGGTGTAGGAGCCTAGGTTGTCTTCGAGGTTTACGTAGAGGTTGAAGAGGGTGGCGACGAGGACCGCCGATTCCTCGCTGTGGTCGAGCGAATTGGCGAGCTTCTCGGCGGTCTGGTCGAGCATCTGCTTGACCGTCGCGGTCTCGCCCTCGTCGGTCGCGGCGGTGTCGCGGAGCATTACGGTGAGCAGCCGGTTGATCGCTTCTGACCGTTTGGCCTCGGCGAGCGCGGCGTCGCGTTCGATCGCGGTGGCGCGCGCCTGCCAGGCGATGCCGCCCGCTCCGACGAGCAAGGCGGCAAGCACCGCGGCGGTCGCGGCGACGCCCCAGCGGTACCGGCGCAGGAAACGCCCCGCCATATAGCGGGTCGACCCGTCGCGCGCGTGGACGGGCAGGAACTGCTGGTGGCGCGCGACGTCTTCGGAGAGCGCGCTGACGCTGAGATAGCGTTCGGTCGGGGTGCGGCGCATCGCCTTCATCACGATCGCGTCGAGATCGCCGCCGATCTTGCCTGCGGGGACCGGGCCGGCGCCGGTCGCGGCGGCGCGGCTGGGCAGCGCCGCATCCTCGTAAAGCACGCGGCGGATCATCGCGGGGACCGAGGATTTTTCGGTGCGCCAGGGGCTTTGGCCGCTGACCAGTTCGTAGAGGACGACGCCGAGCGCATAGACGTCGGTCGCCACCGTCGCCTCGTCGCCGCCGAGCTGTTCGGGGGCGGCATAGTCGGGGGTGAGCATCGCCTGCGTCGTCGCGGGCAGGGCGGCGCTGTCGTCGAGCAATTTGCCGATGCCGAAATCGACGAGGCGCGGCTTGCCCGCGGGGTCGATCAGGATGTTCGACGGCTTGATGTCGCGGTGGACGACGAGGTTGGCGTGGGCGAAGGCGACCGCGTCGCACGTTTCGCGGAACAGTTTGAGCCGCGTGTCGAGGTCGGCGGCGTGGCTGCGGCACCAGGCGTCGATCGGCTGCCCGTCGACATAGTCCATGACGATATAGGGGCGGCCGTCGGGGGCGACCCCGGCGTCGATCAGCCGCGCGATCCCCGGATGGTCGAGCCGCGCGAGCAGGCGGCGTTCGCGCGCGAAGCTTTCGGCGCGCTCGGCGGCGTCGACGCGGAGCAGCTTGAGCGCGACCTTCTGGTCGAAATCGGCGCCCGCACGGCGCGCCAGATAGACCTCGCCGAGCCCGCCGCGCCCGATCAACCGGTCGATCGTGAAGCCGCCGACATCCTGCCCCGACGCGAGCGAGGTGTAGGCCGCGGGCGGCGCTTCGGTGCCGAGCGGCGGCGGCGTCCCGTCGAGGATGCCCTCGCCGCGCGACGCGGTGAGCAGCCCGCGCACCGCGGTGACGATGTCGGGGGCGAGCGCCGATCGGGTCAGCCGCCGGGTCTGGGTGTCGGGGGGCAGGTCGACCAGTTCATCGAACAGCGCCTGGATGGCCTGCCAATCGTCCCGGTCGAGTCCCGCCATATGATGTCCCCCTCGTCCCCGGTGTAAGGCCAGACGGAAGGAGGTCAATCGCTGGAATCGCGGCGCTATTCGGCCTCGGTGCTGAGCCCCAGCGCGGGGATGCCGATCGAGCGGCGGCCGCCGAAGTCCGAGCGGACGACGACCGCGCCATGTTTTTCCATATAGTCGACGAGGCGCCGGATGCGGCCCGGCGAGCGGGTGCCATAAGCGCGGCCGAGCGCGTCGTCGTCGGGGCAGGGCAGCCCCTCCATCGCGGCGCGGCCGATCTGGACGAAGGGCGCGAGCATGTCGTCGGGCAGGCGCGACGCGGCGTCGAGCAGATCGGCCCAGCGCGGGTCGGCGGGGTCGAAAATGCCCCCCTTCGCGAGCGCGAAGCGGCGGCGGAACTGCGCGAGGTCGAGCGGCACGCGCGCGAGCCGCGCCATGCGGCAACGCACCGAGAAATCCTGGTAGAGAAAGGCCTCGGGGTGGAAGGCGCCGTCGGGGTCGGCGAGCATGTCGTGCAGCGCGGCGACGATCCCGGCCTCGATATCCTCGGCGGCGGCGGTCGCGGCGGCCTGTGCCGCCTCGACCTCTTCGGGGCTGAGCGCGGGATCGGGTTCGGCCTCGGCGAGCGCGAGGTCGTCGTCGTGCGCCGCGAATTGCCGCATCAGGTCGTGCGCGGGGACGGGTTTCGGTGCGGGCGGCGGCGGGGGGGGCATCGTCTCCAGCTCGGCGAAGAGCATCGTGCGCATGTCGTGCGGCTCGGCATCGGGGAGCGGCAGCAGGCCGTGCGTCCCGGCGCGCGTCGCGGTCTGGGTCGCGCCGATGCGGATCGACACCGGGCGGCGCGAGATCGCGGGGCCGAGCCCGAGGAAATGGCCGCGGTCGAGGTCGCGGATCGCTTCGGCCTGGCGGCGTTCCATGCCGAGCAGGTCGGCGGCGCGCGCCATGTCGATGTCGAGGAAGGTGCGCCCCATCAGGAAATTGCTCGCCTCGGCCGCGACATTCTTGGCGAGCTTGGCGAGACGCTGGGTCGCGATCGCCCCGGCGAGCCCGCGCTTGCGGCCGCGGCACATCAAATTGGTCATCGCCGACAGGCTGGCGCGCCGGACGGTGTCGGACACGTCGCCCGAGGCGCTGGGCGCGAACATCTGCGCCTCGTCGACGACGACGAGCGCGGGAAACCAATGTTCGCGCGGGGCGTCGAACAGCGCGTTCAAAAAGGCGGCGGCGCAGCTCATCTGCGCCTCGATATCCAAGGTGTCGAGCGCGACGATCACCGAGGCGCGATGTTCGCGGATGCGTGCGCCCATCGCCGCGATCTCGCGCTCGCTATAGTCGCCGGCGTTGATCACGACATGGTTGTAGCGGTCGGCGAGGGTGACGAAATCGCCCTCGGGATCGATCACCACCTGCTGGACGAGGCCGGCGCTTTCCTCGAGGATGCGGCGCAGCAGGTGCGACTTGCCCGACCCCGAATTGCCCTGCACGAGCAGGCGCGTCGCGAGCAGTTCCTGCACGTCGATGCGGACCGCATTTAGCGCGGCGTCGGTTCCGATGGTGATGCTGCTGTCCACGATGGCTTGCCACTAACGGGGCGGGGGCGGGGTGGCAATGGTGGGGGTGGGGTCGGAGGGTCGCCGTAGAAGTTGTTCGGCGGCTTGCCCTTCGTTCGATTGACCGCCACTGTCGCGGAACGAAAATAGTGCGGGGCGACGGGATCACATGGACATAGCGACCTATCTGGACGAAGTGCGCGCGCAGTTCGAGAGCGGGCGCGCGACCGAACACAGCTATCGCCCGGCCCTGTACAAATTGTTCCAGAGCATCGATCCGGCGTTGACGGTCGTCAACGAACCGAAGCGCGGCGACGCGGGCATGGTCGATTTCGAATTGATCCGCGAGGAGAAACAAGAGTGAGCTTGTTCGAAACTCTGGCGCGCGCGCGGACCGAAGAAGACGTCAAAGACGCTTATATCGCGGCGCTCGGCCTCAAATCCTATTCCAAGAATCTCGTCGACATTCAGACTCAGGAGGTCTGGTTCGAGGCGAAGGCTATCTCGACTCCGCCAATCGTGATGTTCGCGCAACTGCTGTTCTACATCCGCGCGGCGAAGAAGCGCGGCGAGGCGATCCCTGCCTTCCTCGCGGTGATCGACCGCGAGAAGGCGGCGATCATGCCGACGGAGAAGGCGCTGCCGCTGCTCGACGACAAGAACATCGACTGGCCGAAATCGGGATCGGGGGCGGGCAAGGAACTCGCCGCGCAGATCGCGCCCTATGTGCAGACGCACATCGTCGAATACGAGATCGCGCACGACGAAGCGGCATTCGTGAAGGCGGTGAAGGACGCGATCCGCGAACGGCGGATCATCCGCACCCCGATCACGCCCGACAATCTGCGCCAGGTGTTTGATCGCTGGGTGGAGATGGTCGGTAGCGAGCTAGGCACGGTCAACGCTGCCGACTATGCCGTTCTGTTCTTCGCCGACATTATGCACGACGGCACCAACGAGGCGATGCGCAACCTACCCGCGCGGCTGCTGTTCAGCGGTGACAAGCCGGTTTTCATCCTCGGTGCCGAGCAATATGAGCTGGCGAGCGAGCGCGGCTATCGCAACTTCTGGGCCATCTATCATCGCCCGCCAGATCAGAAGCACCGCCACTATCTGCTCGAACGGCGCGACAGCCTGCTCCCGGTAGACGAGCAAAAGTTCAAGGGCGCCTATTACACGCCGTTACACATCGTCGACAGAGCCTATGATCAGCTCTTCGCCACACTGGGGCCGAATTGGCAGGACCGCTATCTCGTGTGGGACATGTGCGCGGGCGTCGGCAATCTGGAGGCCAAGCACAGCAATCTGCGTAACGTCTTCATGTCCACGCTCGATCAGGCTGATGTAACGATAATGAAGTCCAACCCCGCCTTCGCCGGCGCGGAGATTTTCCAGTACGACTATCTCAACGACGACGTCACCGATTTTGGCGAGATCGACTACACGCTATCGGGCAAGGTGCCGCCCGCGCTACGCCAAGCGATCGTCGATGCGAAAGAGGGCAGGAAGGGCGCGAAGCCGATTCTGGTGCTGATCAATCCGCCTTATGGCGAGGCAGCAAATACGCAGGGGAAAGCGGGCAAAACTGGAATCGCGACGACGCGAGTCAGCTACGGTATGGGCGATCTTGGATATGCCGCCCGTGAGTTGTTTGTCCAGTTTTTGCACCGGATCATGAGCGAGTTACCCTCCACGAAGCTCGCAATTTTCGCCAAACTGAAATACGTTAACGCTCCGAATTTTGAACACTTTCGCGAACGCTGGCTTGCCAAGTTCCTCGACGGATTTGTTGTACCTAGCAAGGTGTTTGATGGCTTAAAGGGCAACTATCCAATCAGCTTCTTGCTTTGGGATTTAGCTATCGCAGAACCATCTGACGAAATATCTACGATCGCGCTAGATCGAGAAGGAAATACCATAGATGAGAAGACGTTCTTTAATGTTCCTAACGACCGTTTTTTAAGCAATTGGATTCCGCGGGAACGGAAAAATGGTATGGATGCTGTCCCTCTGATCAACGCAATAACACCGATTGCGAAGACCGATCATGTCAGAAACAAACATTGGTCTGATGGCGCAATTGCCCATTTTTTCTGCAATGGTAACGATTTTCAGAATGCAGGCACGATGACTGCCGTGTTCTCTTCGGTACATTCGATTGGTCATGCCGGCGGCTATTTTGTTAAACCAGAAAACCTATGGAAAATTGCAGTTGTGTTTGCGGTTCGCCGCGTCATCCCGCAAAATTGGCTCAACGACCGCGACCAGTTCCTACAGCCCTCGCAGCCGCTAACCGAGGAGTTCAAATCCGACTGTCTCGTCTGGATGCTGTTCAACGGTAGTAACCTGACCGCCGGGGCCGACGGGCTGCGCTGGAGCGACCGCGACTGGAGCCTTGTCAACCATTTCGTCCCTTTCACTGAAGCTGAGGTGGGGGCGAAAGGTCGGTTCCAGAGCGATTTCATGGTCCGCCACATCTCGGGCATGGCCTTCTCGTCCGAGGCGCAAGCCGTGCTCGACGAGGGGCGCAAGCTGTGGACGCGCTTCCACGCCACGCAATTTCCGCGCAAGGTCCGCGATGAATATAGGCTCGGCCGCCTCGACGCCGGGTGGTATCAGATCCGGCGCGCGCTCGAAGCCTATGGCGACACTGAACTGACCGACTTCGAACCCTTCAAGGCCGCCTACGCCGCCCTTTCAGCCAAACTGCGGCCAATGGTTTATGAACTGGGGTTCCTGCCGCAATAGTCGCCGTCGGGTAAATCCGCCGACACCAATATGAGCGGCCGTTCTGGCTGAATCCGAGCCGCGCCGATCCAACCGAAGGGCGGCAGGGCAGCTTTTTCTAAGGGCGGGGCAAATGGCCCCGCGAAGACATTACACCCAGTCGTCACCCCGGGCTTGACCCGGGGCCTGCCTCGTCTTTTCATGCGGCGATGGAACGCTATCCCTGCGTCTATATCCTTGCGCGGTCCTAGCACGGGACTTTCTATACTGGCGTCACGTCGAACCTCGTTCAGCGCATCCACCAGCATCGGGCCGAGACCTTCGAGGGTTACACCAAAGATTATGGCATCAAACGCCTCGTCTGATTTGAACGCCATGAGGTGATGGACACCGCGATCCTGCGCGAGAAGCGCATCAAGCGATGGGTGCGGCCGTGGAAATATGATTTGATCAACGCGATGAACCCGACCTGGCGCGACTTGGCCGAGGATTTCGGGTTTGAGCCTTTGCCGCTTGGAAGAAGGAAGGCGGGTCCCGGGTCAAGCCCGGGATGACGATGGGGCCTCACGTACAATCCTCCTTGCGCCGAAGGCGTGGGGAGGTGGCGGCGCGAAGCGCTGACGGAGGGGCCGACGCCGTCAGGCGTCGTGCAAGCTTTCGGCCCCTCCACCACGCCCTTCGGGCGCGGTCCCCCTCCCCATGGCTTCGCCACAGGGAGGATTGGGTGGGTCCGTGTTGGCTCGCTTCTGGCAACGACCGGCATATTAGAACCATATAGGTTATTATACTTGACATCGTCACGCTGATATGGCACATATGCCTCATCATGCAGAATTGCGAGTCGGGCCGGGGCCTCTTCCGATGGGAGGGGCTTTCCGGCCCTTTTGCTTTGGAGGCGGGCGATATGGACGAGGAAATCATTCCGAACCAGAAGGGGCAGTTGCAGGTTCGGGCGGTGCGGAAGAACGGGTGGACGGCGGCGAAGCGGACGGCGTTCCTGGCCGAGCTGGCGCAGAGCTGTAACGTCAGCCGCGCGAACAAGGCGGCGGGGGTCGCGACGCGCAGCGCCTATCTGCTCCGCGCGCGCGATCCCGAATTTGCGCGGCAGTGGCAGGCGGCGCTGGAGATCGGTTACGAACGGCTGGAAATGGCGCTGGTCCGCCGTGCGTTACAGGTGGTCGAAGGGATCGATCTTGATGAGGGCGCGGAACCGGTCGAGAAAATGACGGTGGAGCAGGCGATGAACCTGCTCAACCTGCATCGCCGCAGCGTGCAGCAGGGGCATGCGTCGAAACGCCGGCAGCCCGAGCGGCATGTGGCGACGCAGGAGGAAACCGACGCGGCGCTGATCAAGCGGATCGGCATGGTGCTGCGCCAGCGCGCGGCGCGCGGGGCGTTGCCGCCGCCTTCGCCTCCCCCGTCGCCGCCGAAGGGTGGCGCGGCTCCGGAGGGGCCGGAGCCGCTATGTGGTTGACCGATGCCGACCCCGACGCGACCGACGCGGTCACGCGGCAGTGGCGGTCGGACGACCTGATCGCGTGGCTGCGCAGCCTGACGCCCAGGGAATTGCGCGATGTGCTGCGCGGGCTGACCGAGGGGCAGAAGGCCGAGCTGGTCCGGCGCTGGTACGGGTTCCAGAATGACGGGCAGCGGATACCGCCGGGGGACTGGCGCATCTGGCTGATCCAGGCGGGGCGCGGGTTCGGCAAGACGCGGGCGGGCGCCGAATGGGTGAGCGAGGTGGCGCGCGATCGGCCGGGGGCGCGGATCGCGCTGGTCGCGGCGACGATCGCCGACGGGCAGCGGGTGATGATCGAGGGGCCGAGCGGGCTGCTGACCGTGGCGCGGTCGCACGAGACGCCGCGCTGGGTCGCGGGGCGGCGCGAACTGCTGTTCGACAGCGGCGCGGTGGCGATGCTCTATTCGGCCGAGGCCGGCGAGGAATTGCGCGGGCCCGAACATCATGCGGCGTGGTGCGACGAGCTGGCGAAATGGCGGCGCGGGACGGCGGCGTGGGACAATCTGATGCTGGGCATGCGGCTGGGCGAGCACCCGCGCGTGCTGGTGACGACGACGCCGCGGACCAATGCGGCGATGCGGCGGGTGCTGGCGGCGCCGGGCATGGTGCCGACCTATGGGCGGACGGGCGAGAACCCGCACCTGCCCGAAAGCTTCGTCGAGGCGATGCTGGCGAGCTATGGCGGGACGCGGCTGGGGCGGCAGGAGCTGGGCGGCGAGATGCTCGAGGATGTCGAGGGGGCGCTGTGGACAAGGGCGCTGGTCGAGGGGTGCCGGGTCGATGCGGCGAGCGTCGGCAAGCCGGTGCGGGTGGTGATCGGGGTCGATCCGCCGGCGACCAGCGAAGGCGACGCGTGCGGGATCGTCGTCGCGGCATTGCTGCGCGACGGGCGGCTGGCGGTGCTGGAGGATGCGAGCGTCGAAAAGGCGTCGCCTGGCGTGTGGGCGCAGGCGGTCGCCGCGGCGGCGGCGCGCCGGGGCGCCGACCGGGTGGTGGCCGAGAGCAATATGGGCGGCGAGATGGTGACCGGCACGCTGCGCCAGGCCGATTGCACGCTGCCGGTGGTGCCGGTGCATGCGAGCGTCGGCAAGGCGCGGCGGGCCGAGCCGGTCGCGCTCGCCTATGAGCGCGGGCAGGTGGTGCATGCGGGGGTGTTCGCGGAGCTGGAGGACCAGCTTTGCGGGTTCCAGGTCGGCGGCGGCTATGCGGGGCCGGGGCGGTCGCCCGACCGGGCGGATGCGTGTGTGTGGGCGCTGGCGGAGTTGCTGCGCGGGATGGGCGCGGCGGGGCCGGGGGTGCGGCGGGTCTAGTTCACGCGGAGACGCGGAGAGACGGAGATAGAAAGAGAATTTTCGCGCAGAGGCGCAGAGCACGCAGAGAAGAGGGAAATGGCGGCTTAGCCGCCCATATGTTTCTCCGCGTCTCCGCGCCTCCGCGTGAACCGGATCTTTGCGAACTCTGCGCCTCTGCGCGCATTTTCTGGGGGCCGTGGCGCGAGCCGTCACTGCCCCTCCACCACCCGCTTCGCGGGCGGTCCCCCTCCCCATGGCTTCGCCACAGGGAGGATATTGTGGGAGAATCTTATGAACTGGTTTGGCCGCAAGGCCGCGCAGCATCCTGCGCGGCCCGCTTTGTCGCGGGTGTACGGGAGCTGGTCGGCGCCCGCGCCCTTGTCGTTCGAGGCGCAGGTGCGCAGCGGCTATCTGGAGAATCCGATCGTGCGGCGCAGCGTGCAGCTGGTCGCCGAGGCGGTCGGCGGGGCGCCGCTGGAGGCGAGCGATCCGGCATTGGCGGCGCTGGTGGCGGGGACGTCGGGCGGGCAGGGGTTGCTCGAGACGCTGGCGGCGCAGTTGCTGCTGCACGGCAATGGCTATGTGCAGATATTGGGCGACGGGGCGGGGGCGCCGGCGGAGCTGTTCGCGCTGCGCCCCGAGCGGGTGACGGTCGAGGCCGATGCGCGGGGGTGGCCGGTCGCCTATCGCTACAAGGCCGGGGGCAGCGCGGCGGTGCTGGCGGCCGAGGATGGCGCGGGGCGGACCGCGGTCGTCCACCTGAAGGCGCCGCATCCGCTCGACGATCATTATGGCGCGGGGTGCCTCGGCGCGGCGGCGGCGGCGATCGCGGCGCATAATGCCGCGACGGGGTGGAACCGCAGCCTGCTGGAGAATGCGGCGCGGCCGTCTGGGGCGCTGGTGCATGATCCGGGCGACAAGGGGGTGCCGCTGTCGGCCGAGCAGGTCGAGCGGTTGCGCGAGGAACTGGCCGAGGGGTTCGCGGGCGGGGCGAATGCGGGGCGGCCGTTGCTGCTGGAGGGCGGGCTCAGGTGGCAGGCGCTGTCGCTGTCGCCCGCCGACATGGATTTCCTGGAGCTGAAGCATAGCGCGGCGCGCGAGATCGCGGCGGCGTTCGGGGTGCCGCCGATGCTGCTCGGGCTGCCGGGCGATGCCACTTACGCGAATTACAAGGAGGCGAACCGGGCGCTGTGGCGGCTGACGGTGCTGCCGCTGGCGGGGAAGATATTGGGCGGGATCGCGCAGGGGCTGCGCGGGTGGTTTCCCGATGCGGCGCTGCGGGTCGACCTGAACAAGGTGCCGGCGCTGACCGAGGAACGGATGATGCTGTGGCACGAGGTGTCGGCGGCGGACTGGCTGACGGGTGAGGAAAAGCGGGCTTTGCTGGGGGTTTGAAGCGTCGCCCCCGCGAAGGCGGGGGCCGCTGGCGACCTGGCGCTACGCCGATAGCGGCCCCGCCTTCGCGGGGGCGACGGGAGTGATCGACATGGATGAGGAAGAAGCGCTGGCGCGGCTGGTCGCGCTGGCGGGGACGGGTGCGTCTTCGGATGCCGCAGTGCTGCGCGCGCTGATCGAGGAGGCGAGCGAGCTGGGGGCGCGGCGGGCGCTGGCGCGGCTGGGGCTGTCGGACGAGGCGGCGCGCGGCGACATGAGCGATCTGCGCCAGCTGCTCGGCGCGTGGCGCGATGCCAAGACGAGCGCGTGGAAGGCGGCGGTCGACTGGGCGGTGCGGGGCGCGCTGGCGCTGCTGGTCGTCGGGCTGGCGGTGAAGCTGGGGCTGCCGGGGTTGTTGCGGTGAGGGGGGCGGTGGTGGAACAGGCCCTCCCCCAACCCATCCCGCGAGCGGGAGGGAGGATCAGGTTCGCGGGCTATGCGTCGGTGTTCGACCGCGTCGATCGCGGCGGGGATGTGGTGCGCAGCGGCGCTTTTGCGCGCAGCCTGGCGGCGGGCGGGGCGGTGCCGCTGTTGTGGCAGCACCGGCCGGGGGCGGTGATCGGGACGATCGAGGGCTTGGCCGAGGATGCGCGCGGGCTGCGCGTGGTGGCGCGGGTGACGCATCCGACCGCGGCGGCGCTGGTCGCGCGCGGGGCGCTGACGGGATTGTCGTTCGGGTACCGGGTGACCGCGGCGCGCGGGAGCAATCCGCGCGAGCTGCTGGGGCTGGATCTGGCGGAAGTGAGTTTGGTGGCGGCGCCGATGCAGGCGCTGGCGCGGGTGATTGCGGTGGATGTCGGTGGGCGCCGAGAGGGCGCCTCACCCTCACCCAGCTTCGACTAGCGAACAAGTTCGCAAGTCTGCGCAACCCTCCCCCGTCAAGGGGGAGGGAAGAGATTCAAGAAGGAGTGACGGGCATGGAGTTGGATATCGAAGTGAAGGCCGATGCGCTCGATGGGGCGTTCGATGCGGTGTTGGCGGCGGAAGCGGTCGATGATCTGAAGGCCTCGGTCGCCGCGTTGAAGGCGCAGGTCGATGCGCAGGTGGTGGCGGCGGCGCGGCTGCCGCTCGATGGGGCGAAGGCGGACGATCCGGCGCGCGATGCGTTCGTCGAACGGTACCTGCGCAGGGGTATCGATGCCGGGGTCGAGATGAAGAGCCTGTCGGGGGCGTCGGGCGCCGAGGGCGGTTATGCGGTGCCGCGCGAGATCGACGGGACGATCGCGGCGACGCTGAAATCGCTGTCGCCGATCCGGTCGATCGCCACCGTCGTGCAGACGGGGACGAGCGGTTATCGCAAGCTGGTCGCGACCGGGGCGACGGGGGCGGGCTGGGTCGGCGAGACTGCTGCGCGGCCCGAGACCGCGACGCGCAGCTTTGCCGAGATCGCGCCGCCGTCGGGCGAGCTTTATGCCAATCCGGCGGCGAGCCAGGCGATGCTCGACGATGCGATGTTCGATGTCGAAAGCTGGCTGGCCGACGAGATCGCGCGCGAATTCGCGGTGGCCGAGGGGGCGGCGTTCGTGAGCGGCAACGGGACGAACCGGCCGAAGGGCTTCCTCGACGCGGCGACGACCAACGAGGTCGATGGCACGCGCGCGTTCGGGACGCTGCAATATCTGGCGTCGGGCGCGGCGGGCGCGTTCGCGGCGTCGAACCCGCAGGACAAGCTCGTCGAACTCGTGCATTCGCTGCGCGCGCCGTACCGGCAGGGCGCGGCGTGGGTGATGAACAGCGATACGCTGGCGCGGATTCGCAAGTTCAAGACGACCGACGGCGCGTTTTTGTGGCAGCCGGGGCTGGTCGAGGGGCAGGCGGCGACGTTGCTCGGCTATCCGGTGGTCGAGGCCGAGGACATGCCGGCGGTGGGGGCGAACAGCCTGTCGATCGCCTTCGGCAATTTCCGCGCCGGCTATTTGATCGCCGACCGCGGCGAGACGCGCATCCTGCGCGATCCGTTCAGCAACAAGCCCTTTGTGCATTTTTATGCAACCAAGCGGGTGGGCGGTGCGATCATCAATTCGGAAGCGATCAAGCTGATGAAATTCGCCGCCAGCTGATTGGCTGGCGTGCGATGGGGCGCCCGGCCCCCGTCCTTTCCCTTTCGGTAGGGGCCGGGCGCTTATTTTTCTCGTCGGACTACGGGCGTTGCCGATCCTCCCTGTTGCGAAGCCATGGGGAGGTGGCAGCCCGCAGGGCTGACGGAGGGGCCGACGCCGTCAGGCGTCGGTGCGAGGCCGCGGCCCCTCCACCACTTGCTTCGCAAGCGGTCCCCCTCCCCATCGCTTCGCGACAGGGAGGATTTGGATAGTCGAACATAGCGAAAGGATGGCGCAGCCATGCCGACGATATTTTTTGCCGACCTGGTGCGCGAGACGAGCACCGGCACAGGTAGCGGTGCGCTCGTCCTGAACGGCGCGGTGGCGGGGCATCGGCGTTTTGCCGATGCCGTGCCCGGCGGCGCGAGCTTTCACTACAGCATTGCCGGGGTGCGGCACGAAGGCGAGTGGGAGGTCGGGACCGGCGGGCTCGATGCCGAAGGACGGCTGCGGCGCGATGCCGTCGCGGCGTCGTCGAACGGTGGGGCGCCGGTGGTGTTTTCGGCGGGGATCAAGACGGTCGCGCTGACCGTCGGCGCGGGGTGGCTGACGGCGACCGATGGCGCGCTGGCGGCGGCGACCGCCGGGGTTGCCACCAACGGCGCGGCGCTGACGGCGGCGGGGGTGACGATCGCGGCGCAGGGCGCGGCGATCGGCGCGGCGCAGGCGGCGATTGCCGCGCATGACGGTGTGCTTGCGGGCAAGCAGCCGATTTCGACCGGGCATGCGGCGGCGACCTTTGTCGAGGCGGCCGACAGCGTCACGATGCGGCGCGGCAGCGGCTGGGTCAATGTGCCGGCGACGGCGCTGGTCCATCAGCGTAGCGGCGGCGGGTTCGTGTGCGCGGGCAATCTGGGGGTCGGCGACGATGCGCCGGGGCAGCGGCTGGTGGTCAAGGGCAGTTCGGCGGTCGACGGCAGCGCGCCGGTGGTGGCGGAGATTGCCGATACGCAGGCGGGCGCCGCAGGCTGGACGGCGAATGCGGTCTTTGCCGCGCTCAATTTTCGTAGTGCCGACGGGTCGGTGACGGGTGCCGGGGTGCGCGCGCAGATCGCGGCGACGATGCCGGTCGCGCATGGCGGGCAGACCGACCTGAAGCTGAGCGCGTCGGGGGTGACCTTGCTCGACCGCGCGGTGGTGCTCGAAAGTTCGGGGCGATTCCGGCCCGGCACCGACAATAGCCAGCAGCTCGGCGGCGCGAGCCAGCGCTGGTCGACCGTCTATGCGGCGACGGGGACGATCAACACGTCCGATGCGCGTGACAAGCATTGGCAGGGTGCGGCGAGCGCGGCGGAGATACGCGCGGCGCGGCGGATATGGGGCGAACTGGGATTTTTCCAGTGGACCGACGCGATCGCGGCGAAGGGCGCCGATGCGGCGCGGCGGCATTTCGGGGTGCGGGCGCAGGCGGTGTGGGACATCATGGCCGACGAGGGGCTGGTCGATCCGGTCGGCGACGACGGGCGGCCGGGGCGGACCCCCTATGCCTTTCTGTGTTTCGACGGCTGGGAGGATGGCGCGGGCGTCTGGCACGACCGGTTCGGGGTGCGCGGCGACCAGCTGGCGCTGTTCCTGATCGCCGGGCTGGCGAGCGAGATCGCGGCATGATCGGGGCGCGGGCGCTGGGCGCCGGCGCGATCGCCGATGCGGGTTTGCGCGACCTGGCGAGCGAATATCCCGGGCCGCGGGTCGGCGCGGCGCGCGGCGACGCGCGCGGGCGGACGGCGGGGTCGCAGGCGGGGGAGCGGGTGGTGCGGGTGCGGCGGGACGGGCGGCTGGTGTGAGGCTTGCCGATCCTCCCTGTGACCGCAGGTCATGGGGAGGTGGCAGCGCGAAGCGCTGACGGAGGGGCCGACGCCGTCAAAGGCTGACGCAAGGCTGCGGCCCCTCCACCACCGCTTCGCGGCGGTCCCCCTCCCCATCGCTTCGCGACAGGGAGGATCGGAAACCGCGCCGCGGCGCGACATGATCGAGGGGAAATGACATGGGTTTGATGATCAAGGACCCGGGGGCGCGGGTCGATTATGCGTTTGATTGGGGCGATGCCTATGTCGACGGGCAGGTGATCGTCGCGGCGAGCTGGGCGGTCGAGCCCGCGCTTGCCGGCGGCGTCGCAGTGTCGGGGGCGAGCCATGATTTGCTGCGCTGCGCGGCGACGTTGGACGGCGGCGAGGCGGGGGGCGTCTATCGCGTGACCAACCGGGTGACGCTGAGCGACGGGCAGATCGACGAGCGGTCGCTGACGCTGCGGGTGGAGGAACGCTGATGATATCGCAGATCGAGAAAGGCGCGGCGCCGGTCGGCGTCGCCGAAGCGAAGGCGTGGCTGCGGCTGGGCGCGGGACAGGACGATGCGGTGGTCGCGGGGCTGATCCGCAGCGCCGCCGACCTGTGCGAGGCGTTCACCGGCCAGATGCTGATCGTGCGGACGGTAGCCGAGGACATCCCGGTGACGCGCGGCTGGATGCGGCTGTGCAAGCGGCCGGTGGTCGCAGTCGACGCGGTGATGGGGCTGGTCGGCGAAGAGGAGACCGTGCTGGCGGACGATGCCTGGCGCGCCGAAATCGACCGCGATGGTGGCGCGCGGCTGGCGATCGATGCGCCGGGCGAGGCGATGCGGGTGCGCGCGACCTATCGCGCCGGGCTGGCGGCCGACGCGAACGGGGTGCCCGAGGCGATCCGCCAGGGGCTGATCCGGATGATCCAGCATCTGCACGAGGCGCGCGACGATGGCGCGCGCGAGGTGCCGGCGATCATCGCGGCGCTGTGGCAGCCCTGGCGTCCGTTTGGCCTGAGAGCAGGCGCGTGGCGATGAGCGCCGAACAGGCGGTGCGCGCGCGGGCGCTGGCGCTGCTGGCGGGCAACGCGGCGCTGGCGGGGCTGGTCCACGGGGTGTTCGACGGAGTGCCGGCACGGGCGAGCGCCCCCTATGTCAGCGTCGGCGCGGCCGAGGGGAGCGATTGGGGGACCAAGGATGTCGCGGGACGCGAGGTGCGGCTGACGCTGGCACTGGTCGGGGTCGGCGCGGCGGCGGGCGATGGCGCGGCGGGGCGGATCGAGGCGCTGGTGCCGGGGCTGCGCGGTGAAGGCGATGGCTGGAGGGTCGTCGGCGCGCGGGTGGTCCGGACGCGGTTCGGCTTTGCGAAGGATGGGGGGTGGCGGCACGAGATCGTCGTGCGGTGCCGGTGTCTGGTGGGGTGAGGCGATACGTCGCCCCCGCCTTCGCGGGGGCGACGGTAGTTTTTGCTGCACCTTATGCTGCGGCCTCGCCGCGTCGCTTATTCGCCGCCGGGCAGGGTGTTGGTCGAGCTGTAATCCTTGAACTTGTCGGTGAAGTTCGCGTGATAATCCTCGATCTGCATGTCGGCGTCGTCGGTGGCGTTTTTCTCGCTGTCGCCGGCGGCGCGGCCGAAGGCGATCACCGCGGCGCGGAAGGCGTCGCGCTCGGCCGAGCAGGTCGATTTCAGCGCCATTTCATATTCGGCCTCGCCCATCTTGGCCTCGAGCGACTTCTTCATGTCGTCGCGCAGGCATTTGGTGAAGGCGGCACGCGTCGTGTCGACGCTGGCGGTCGAAGCCGGCGCCATGGTGGCCAGAAGTATCGTTGCAATCAGCATCCTGCGACTCCCCGTTTACGCATGATTTTATGTTGAGGAGATTAGACGATGGCAATCGAAAATGGGAGCGCCTTTTTGCTCAAGATCGGCGATGGCGAGGTACCGCCGGCGTACCAGACGGTCGCGGGTTTGCGGACGACGCAAATGTCGGTGAACGGCGAGGCGGTCAACGTCACGACCAAGGACAGCGGCGGGTGGCGCGAGCTGTTGTCGGGCGCCGGGGTGCGCTCGGTTTCGGTGAGCGCGGCGGGGATTTTCACCGGGTCGGATGCCGAGGTGCGGCTGTGCGGCCATGCCTTGTCGGGGGCGATCGACGCCTATGAACTGGCGTTCGAGAGCGGCGAGCGGATGCAGGGGCGGTTCCTGGTGACGCGGCTCGACTATGCCGGCGATTATAACGGCGAGCGGCAATATACGCTGAACCTCGAGAGCAGCGGTCCGGTGGTGAGCCTGTGACCGGGGTGGCGGCGAACAGGCTGCGCGGGGAGGCCGAGCTGCGGGTCGGCGAAACGGCGTTCGTGCTGCGCCCGAGCTTTGCAGCATTGGTCGCGGCGGAGGACGAGCTGGGGCCGCTGTTCGCGCTGGTCGAGCGCGCCGCCGACGGCCGGCTGGGGCTGGGCGAACTGGCGGCGCTGTTCTGGCATTGCGTCGAGGGGCGGCCCGAGACGCTGACCCGCGAAGCGGTGGGCGAGGCGGTGGTCGCGCAGGGGCTGGTCGCGGTGACGCCGGCGCTGCGCGTGCTGCTCGGCCAGATATTGCAGGGACGATGAGCGAGGCGTTCGGGCCGGGCGCGGTGCGGCTGGCGGGGGTGATGGCGCGCGTCGCGGGATGGCTGCCCGGCCAGTTCTGGACGGCGACCCCCGCCGATGCCGCGGCGGTGCTGGCGGCGTGGGCCGACGAGGATGGCGCGGCGGTGCCGATGGCGCGCGATGCGCTGGGCGCGATGATGGAGGCTTTTCCCGATGGGTGACGAGATCGACGAGATGCTGGTGACGGTGCGTGCCGACACGAGCGTCTTCCAGCGCGACGTCGCGGCGATGCGCGCGACGCTGGAGGGGCCGCTGATCGCGGGCGCCGATGCGGCGGGGCGGGGGATCGAGCGCGCGCTGAGCCGCGCCATCCTGACCGGCAAGCTGGGGTTCGAGGATCTGAAGCGGGTGGCGCTGTCGGTGATGGCCGACATCGCGCGCGCGTCGATTTCGAACGCGCTGGGGGGCGGGCCGCAGGGCGGCGGGGGCAGTGGCGGCCTGTTGGCGCTGGCGACGTCGATCGTGCAGGCGCTGTTCGGGGCGCCGGGGCGCGCGACCGGCGGGCCGGTGAGCGCCGGACGCGCCTACCGCGTCGGCGAGCGCGGGCCCGAGCTGTTCGTGCCCACCGCGAGCGGGCGGATCGAACCGGCGGGCGGCGCGGTGCGCAACATCGCGATCACGGTGAATGTGCGCGGCGAGGGCGGCAGCGAGCCGGCGCGGCTGGCGCAGACCGGGCGGCAACTGGCGCGCGCGGTGCGGCGCGCGGTGGAGGCGGACTGATGGGCTGGGCGCTGGTCGCGGCCGAGCCGCATCACAGGAAGGGGTGGATCAAGCGCTTCGATCCGCGGTTCTGGACGGTCGATTTTGCGCGGCCGATGATGGCGAGCGTCGTGACTACGGCGCCGGCGGCGCTGCGGGTGGAGACGGTCTTTTATCAAAAGCAGGATCTGGCGGGGCTGATCTGGGCGGCGGAGGATCGCTGGGATCATCCGTTGCTCGCTTATGCGACCAGCCGCGATTTTCGGCATTGCCAGCTGAGCTTTCGCTGGCGGTCGGGCGGGGTGAAGCCGCTCGACTCGCTGCACGGGCCGACGCTGACGATCGAGGGGCGCGATGCCGAAGGCAGCCCGCGCGCCTGGTATGTGCGGCTGTGGAACTATGCCGAGGGGACTGGCGAGGATGCGTTCGTCAGCCTGAATTTCGATGCGCTCGACGGCGGCTATCTGCTGCCCGGCGAGGCTGACCCTGTGTGGGCGGGCGATATCGACCGGATGTTCGTGTCGCTGGTGCCGCCGGGCTATGACGGGAGCGAGGGAGTGTTGGCCGGGCCGGTCGCGGGCTGGGCCGAGATGAGCGAGATCGCCTGTTCGGGGTCGGGATCGGTGCTGACGATTGGCGATGCGATGCTGCCCGAACATGGGCTGGGGATGACGAACGGCTATGACGATATCTATCACCTGACCCCGGCGCGGGTGGTGCGGCAGATCGCCCACCTCGGCTATCGCGGTGACGTCGTCCATTATGTCGGGATGAGCCATTATATGCGGCTCGAGGCGTCGGGCGGGGGCTTTTACGCGAGCCTGGCCGGCGGGACGATCAACGCGCCGTGCGCGCTGTGGCATGCGGGCTTTGCCGGCGTATGCGCAGAGGCGGGGCTGGGGGTGATCTGGTCGCTGTCCTATGAATATTTCGACGAATATTGCTGGAACGACTGGAAGCAGCGTGACGCCGAGGGCGCGCCGGCGCTGACCGGATGGGTGCCGCCGTCGACTTTGCTGTCGCCCGCCAATGCGGTGGCGATGGGCTATCTGCAGCTGGTCGCGCGGGCGTTCGTCGGGGTGGCGGTGGCGGCGGGGCTGCCGGTGAAGTTCCAGGTCGGCGAGCCCTGGTGGTGGGTCAATCCGGCCGGCAAGATTTGCGGTTACGATGCCGCGACGACGGCGGCGCTCGGCGGGACGAGTGTCGCGATCCCCGACCTGCGCGCGGCGCTCGACGGCGGACAGCGAGCGATGCTCGATGCATTGGGGGCGTTGCTCGCGGTATCGACTGCGGCGCTGGTCGCGGCGGCGCGCGACGAGGCGGGGGGCGCTGGGCTGGTCAGCCATTTGCTCGTCTTCCTGCCGACGGTGCTCGACCCGGCGGCGCCCGAGGTGCGGCGCGCCAATGTGCCGCTCGGCTGGGCGGTGCCGGCCTTTGATGTGCTCCAGCTGGAGGATTATGACTGGGTCACCGGCGGGCGCGGGGCCGAGACCGGACCGGCGCGGGGCGCGATGGTAGCGCGGCTGGGTTATCCAATTGACGAACAACATTATTTTTCGGGATTCGTGCTGCGGGCGGAGGATCGCGACCAATGGGCGGCGATCGCCGAGGCGGCCGGGGCGAGCGTGCGCGCGGGGGTGGCGCGCACGTTCGTCTGGGCGCTGCCGCAGGTCGCGCGCGACGGGTTCGTCTGGTTCGACGGGGAGGATGACATGCAGGCATTTGATGCGGTGGATTTCCCGCTGGCGATCGGGCGCGAGGCGCTCAGCGTGACCGAATTTTCGACCCAGATCGTGAGCTCGCCGTCGGGGCACGAGCAGCGCGCGAGCGAATGGGCCGAGGCGCGGATGCGCTACGATGCGGGGCCGGGGGTGCGGTCGGAGGGTGACGTGCGGGCGCTGGCCGACTTCTTCCGCGCGCGGCGTGGTGCGGCGCGGGCGTTCCGGTTTCGCGATCCGTTCGACCATGGGTCGGCGGCGGATGGCGGGTTGCCGACAGCGTCCGACCAGTGGCTCGGGACCGGCGACGGGAGCCGGCGGCAGTTCGCGTTGGTGAAGCGTTATGGCGCGGGCGAGGCGATGCAGGAGCGGGCCATCCGACTGCCGGTCGCGGGCAGCGTCAGGGTGTCGGTCGACGGGATCGAGACGGCGGCGTTCGTGGTCACCGGCGATGGCGAGGTGCTGCTCGATGTCGCGCCTGCCGTCGGGATCGTGGTGCGCGCGGGGTTTCGCTTCGATGTGCCGGTGCGTTTCGCCGAGGATCGGCTGGAGGTGAGTCGCGCGACCTTTCTGGCGGGCGAGATGGCGAATGTGCCGCTGGTCGAGGTGCGGGCGCCCCAAGGGATTTCGGGGTGATGCCCGAACCCCTGACGACGGCGCCCGACTGGCTGCGCGAGGAGCTGGTGACGCTTGCCTGGTGCTGGCGGCTGGCGCGGCGCGACGGGGTGGTGGTGGGGCTGACCTCGCACGATCGCGACCTGATGGCGGACGGCACGCTGTACCGCGCGGCGCCGGGGATGAAGCCGTCGGCGCTCGAGACGAGCGACAGCCTCGATGTCGAGACGATGGACCTGGAGGGCGCGGTGTCGAGCGCGGCGATTGCCGCCGTCGACCTCGACGCGGGGCGTTGGGACGGCGCGCGGCTGGCGCTGATGGTGGCCGACTGGAGCGCGCCCGATACGGCGCCGGTGGTCGTGGCGCGCGGCGAACTGGGCGCGGTCGAGCGACGGGGATCGGCCTTTGCGGTCGAGTTGCAGGGGGTGGTGCGGTCGCTCGACGGGCCGGCGTGCCCGGCGACGTCGCCGTCGTGCCGGGCGGCGTTGGGCGACCGGGCGTGCCGGGTCGGCCTGGCGTCCCTGACGCATATGCGACGGGTGGTCGCGGTCGACGGGCGCGCGGTGACGCTCGACGCGCCGGTCGCGGCGGGGACGATGGCGTTCGGCGAATTGCTGTGGATCGAGGGTGCGGCGTGCGGGCTGGCATCGCCGGTGATCGCCGACGACGGGGCGGTGCTGGTGCTGGCCGATGTTCCGGGGCTGCTGTCCGCATTGCCGGCGCGGGTGCGGCTGACCGAGGGGTGCGACCGGCAGCTGGCGACGTGCGGCGCGCGCTTTGCCAATGCGATGAATTTTCGCGGCGAGGCGCATCTGCCGGGCAATGACCTGCTGACGCGCTATCCGGGTGGATGAGCTTGGTTGCCGTGCCTTTGCGGCGGCGCGGGCGATGGTCGGGGTGCGGTTCCGGTTGCAGGGGAACGATCCGGCGACGGGGCTCGACTGCGTGGGGCTGGTGTGGGCGGCCTATGCCATAGCGGGGGTACGGCTGGTGCGGCCGGGCGATTATCCGCTGCGCGGGTGGACGCGGAGGCGAGTCGAGGCGGGGCTCGCTGGTGCCGGGTTCGGGCCGGTGGCGGATGGGCGCGTCGGCGATGTCGCGCTGTTCGCGTTGGCGGCGGGGCAGTTTCATCTCGGGCTGATCGGGCCGGCGAGCCTGGTGCATGCGCATGCCGGGCTGCGGCGGGTGGTCGAGACGCCTCTGGGTGATGAGCTTTGGGAGGCGGAGCGGTGGCGGCTCAAGGTCGGGAGCGGACATAAGATCCTCCCTGTGGCGAAGCCATGGGGAGGTGGCAGCGCGAAGCGCTGACGGAGGGGCCGACGCCGTCAGGCGTCGCGCAAGCTTTCGGCCCCTCCACCACGCCCTTCGGGCGCGGTCCCCCTCCCCATGGCTTCGCCACAGGGAGGAATCATATGCCCGCTACCGCGCGAAATCGGTCATCGCGCGGCGGCCCGCACCCCTCATTTTTCGGGAGCATAGTCATGGCAACCTTGGTGCTGTCGGTCGTCGGTCAGGTGATCGGCGGGCCGATCGGGTCGGCGATCGGCGCGTTCATCGGGCAGCAGATCGACGCCGAAATCTTCAAGCCAAAGGGGCGCGAAGGGCCGCGGCTGGCCGATCTGAAGGTGCAGGCGTCGACCTATGGCCAGCCCATCCCGCAATTGTTCGGGACGATGCGCGTCGCCGGCAGCGTGATCTGGGCGACCGATTTGATCGAGCGGCGTGAGAAGCATGGCGGCGGCAAGGGGCGGCCGTCGACGACCGAGTATAGCTATGCGGTGTCGTTGGCGGTGGCGCTGTCGTCGCGGCCGGTGCGTGCGATCCGGCGCATCTGGGCCGACGGCGACCTGCTGCGCGGGACGAGCGGGACGTTCCGCGAGCGCTGCGCCTTTCGCTGGTACGACGGGAGCGAGGACCAGCCGGTCGATCCACTGATCGCCTCTGCGGTCGGCATCGGGTCGGCGAGCGCGTTTCGCGGGCTGAGCTATGCGGTGTTCGAGGACCTGGAGCTGGCGAGTTTCGGCAACCGCATTCCGGCGCTGAATTTCGAGGTCGAGGCCGATGCGGGTCCGATCGATGCGGGGCTGGTCGGCGACGCGCTGCTCGGCGAGGCGGGGCGCTGCACGGGACGCACCGCCTTTTCGGGCTATGCGGCGTCGGGCGACCGGGTGCGCGAGGCGCTGGCGCCGCTGTTCGAGGCCGACGGGGTGCGGCTGGTCGGGGCGGCGGACGGTTGGACGCTGGCGCCGACGGGACTGGCCGGCGATCCGGTGGCGCTGGGCGATTTCTGCGAGGCGCGGCGGATATCATCGGCGCGCGACGGCGCCGAAGTGCGCCGCGCGCCGCTGTCGGTGCTGCCCGGGGCGATCCGGCTGCGGCATTACGAACCCGAGCGCGACTATCAACTCGGCCAGCAGAGTGCGCTGGTCGCCGGCGGCGGGCGCCGCGAGGACCGGATCGACCTGCCGGCGGTGTTGCCGGCGGGCGGTGCGCGGGCCCTGGCGCGGCAAATCGCCGCGGCGGCGGCCGACGGCCGCGAGACACGGGTGTGGCGCGCCGACCTGGCCGCGTTGGCGCTGCCGGTCGGCGGCGTGGTGACGTTGAACGATGCGAGCGCGTGGCGCGTCGCGTCGCGGACGGTCAAGGATGGCGAGGTCAGGATCGAGTTGCTGCGCCACCAGCCGGTGACGATCGCGGCCGGGGAGGCCGATCCGGGGGTGTCGGTGCCCGCGCCCGACTGGCCCGACAGCGAGGGTGTGGTGCGGCTGTTCGACCTGCCCAACCTCGGCGGTGGCAGCGCGACCGCGCCGCGGATCCTGGTCGCGGCGGCAGGGGGCAATGACGGGTGGCGCGGGGCCGAGACCTGGCTGGTTCCAGCGCCGGGCGCCGAGCCGATCCCGGTCGGCACGATCCGGCCCGCCGCGGCGCTGGGAGCGCTGGCGGCGGCGCTGGGTCCCGGCGACGCGACGCTGTTCGACATGGAACGCAAAATCCTGGTTTCGCTGACGAATCCGTCGATGGTTATGATGTCGGTCGACGATGCGGCGCTGCTCGGCGGCGCCAATCGCGCCATGATCGGCGACGAGTTGATCCAGTTCGGCGTCGCCGAAGCGCTGGGCGAAACGACCTGGCGGCTGTCGCGCCTGCTCCGCGGGCGGGCCGGGACGGAGCGGGCGGTGGCGCATGCCGCCGATACGCCCTTTGTCCTGCTCGACGACGCGGCGCCGGTCGTGCTTCCCGATGCGCTGGCGGGTTGGGCCGACGGCGGCATGGCGTCACTGCAATGGGCGCCGCGCGGCGCCGCCGAACTGACCGAGGTGGCGGTGCCCGATACGGCGGCGGCGCTGCGCCCGCTGGCGCCGGTGCATGGCGCGGTCTCCGGCGATGGCGCGGGCGGGATGCTGGTCGCATGGGTGCGGCGGAGCCGGACCGATACCGGCTGGCGCGACGGGATCGACCTGCCGCTCGGCGAAGGACGCGAGGCCTGGCGGGTGACGGCGGAGCCTCCGGTGGCGGGCAGCGGTCCGTGGGAATGCCCCGCCGCATCGCTGCACCTCGGCGCGGCGGAGGTCGCGGCGCTGCCGCCCGGTACCAGTCTCGCGATCCGCCAGGTCGGCGATTTTGCGCTGTCGCTACCGCTTATTCTTCCCCTCGATTGAAAGGATTAGGTGATGACCGACCTGCCGAGCACGGCGCGTTTCGCGCTGCCCCTGTTGGCGATGGCGCAGGCGCAGAAGGAGGTAACGCACAATGAGGCGCTGACCCTGCTCGATGCGCTGGTGCAGCCGGTGGTCGAGGACGGGCCGCAGGCGGTCCCGCCCTCCGCGCCGGCCGCCGGGCAGGGCTGGATCGTCGGTGCGGGGGCCAGCGGGGCGTGGGCCGGCAAGGATGGCGGGCTCGCCTTGTGGACCAGCGGCGGATGGCGCTTCGTCGCACCGCGGCCGGGCATGCGGACACACCGGCTAAGCGACGGAGGCTGGCTGCGATTCGACGGTGTGGCATGGGTCGAACCCGGCCCGATCGCGAGTCCGGCGGGGGGAGCGACGGTCGACTCCGAAGCGCGTGCGGCGATCGCGGCCGTGATTCTGGCTCTTGTCGGCCATGGTCTTCTGATTTAAGGCTGATTTTACCTATTATCGCCCGACAAGTGCGGCTTTTTGGCAACAGATTGGCAATTTGTTCGCTTGCGCGGAACCAAAGGCGGGGGTAGGACGTCTGCGAGACGTAAATCTCAATTGAAAGGGGAATCTACTATGAGGAAGCTTGCCGCCGCCGTGGCGTTGGCCTCCACCGCCCTTGCGACGCCTGCTCTGGCGCGCGACGACTCCTGGTACGTAGGAGTTGGGGGTGGTGTCATGATCGTCGAAGATCTCGATCTCGACATCGGCACCTTCAACAATGCAGGTACGCTCGACCACAAGAAGGGTTACGACTTCGAAGGCGTCGTCGGCTATGATTTCGGCGGTTTCCGCGCGGAAGTCGAAGTCGGCTACCGCGAAGCCGACATCAAGGCCGGCCGTTTCAACACCCCCGGCATCCCGGGCTCGGCCAATGGCACGGGTAACCTGGTTACCGGCAGCTATGCCATGAACGGCGATTCGAACGCGCTGAGCTTCATGGTCAACGGCATGCTCGACTTCGGCGACGATGACGGCCTTCAGGGCTTCGTCGGCGGCGGCGCCGGTGTGGCTCGCGTCGATGTCGCTCCGGTCTTCGCCGGTCCGTTCCTCGACGATTCGGACACCGGCTTCGCATGGCAGGCCATCGCGGGCGTTCGCGCTCCGCTGACCCGCAACATCGATGTCGGCCTGAAGTATCGCTTCTTCAACGCCAGCAACCTCGACCTGGTCGATCAGCGCGGCCGCGACGTTTCGACGCGCTTCCGTTCGCACTCGATCCTCGGCACGCTGACGTTCAACTTCGGTGGTGCGGAACCGGTGGCACCGACGGCACCTCCGCCGCCCCCGCCGCCGCCCCCGCCGCCCCCGCCGCCCCCGCCGCCCCCGCCGCCGCCTCCGCCGGTTTGCGAGCCTGGCCCGTACATCGTCTACTTCGACTGGGATCAGTCGAACATCACGCCCGAAGCGGCGTCGACGCTGGACAACGCCATCAGCGCTTACAACCGTGGCTGCTCGGGTACGCAGGTTTGGCTCGCCGGTCACGCTGACCGTTCGGGTTCGGCCAAGTACAACGTCGGTCTGTCGGAACGCCGCAACACCGCGGTTCGCAGCTATCTCACCGCTCGCGGTATCTCGGATGGCTCGATCAGCGCAGAAGCGTTCGGCGAAAGCCGCCCGGCCGTTGCGACCGCCGACGGCGTCCGCAACGACCAGAACCGCCGCGTGGAAATCAAGTACGGCCCGGGTTCGGGCAACTAAGATTTCCCGCCCGGTTGGGTTGGAACCAAAAGAGGGGCGGTACCGAAAGGTGCCGCCCTTTCTTTATGCGCGCGGCGGGTCGGGCGTTGTCCGGTCCGGCGCGCTTTTTGTTTGCGTCGTTTCTATAATGTTATACCATAACAAAAGATCGGTGACCGCTTGCGAGCGGCGCAAGGGGGCCGATCGATAGCGGGCCCGGCTGCGACGATCGACAATGTCGTGCCGGCGCCGCGCTTCGACAGGGAGAGAGACGATGCGCCGACGTCGCAGCATTTTCCGGAGCGATCCCAACGCCAGTCCGGTGATCAACACCACCCCGCTGATCGACGTGATGCTGGTGATGCTGGTGATGTTCATCATCACCATCCCGTCGCCGACGCACATGGTCGACATCACGTTGCCGGGCGAAATCGACGGGCCGACCGACGTGCGGGACGAGAACCGCATCACCGTCGATACGGCGGACACGATCCGCTGGAACGGCGAGGCGGTTGACCTCGCGCAACTGGGCAAGCTGGTGAAGCTCGCGTCAGATCGTACCGAGCCCGCGACGCTGATGTTCGAACCCGAGGCGCGGGCGCGCTATTTGCGGGTCGATCAGGCGATCGGCGCGATCCGCCGCAACGGCGGCAGCAAGCTCGCCTTTCCGGGGATTCACCAATATGGCGGTCTGATCTGACGCGCCGCGGCGCCTGCTGCCGGTCAGGCGGCGGGGGCCGTCCCGGGCCGCAGATAGGCCAGCATATAGTTGACATAATCGACCTTGCCGAGCGGCACGCCCATGTGGCGGAGGATGGCGTAGGCGGCGACGAGGTGGAAATAATATTGCGGCTGCGCCCAGTCGCGGACGTAAGTCGACGCGGTCATGTCGAACGCCATGCCGTTGGGCAGGTCGAAGCCCACGGGGCGGCCGGGATCGCTGTCGATGGTCGCGGAGTCGACGGTATCGAGCCAGGCCAGCGTCGCGGCGAGCTGCGCCTGGAGGCCGGCGAAGTCGGCGGCGTCCTCGGCGAATTGCGGGGCACCGGCGGCGCCGAGGCGGGTGAGCGCCTGGATCGCCTGCTGGCACGAGAAACGCACCTGCGACGCGAGCGGGAACATGTCGGGCGCGAGCCGCGCGGCGATGAACTGCAGCTCGCCGACGCCGTTTTCGGCACCCCAGCCGAGCGCTTTGTCGAGCTGCGCCGACAGCGCGCGGAGGCCGTTGCGATAGGCGGGTACCGTGAAGTCGTAGAGCATCGTCTTGTCCTTCGAAGGGGAAACGGGGGAGGTCAGGCGGCGTGTTTGTCCTGGAACTGGAGCCGCGCGAGGCGGGCGTAGAGGCCGTCGGCGGCGACGAGCGCGTCATGCTTGCCTTCCTCGACGATGCGGCCGTCGTCCATCACGATGATGCGGTCGGCGGCGCGCACGGTGGCGAGGCGGTGCGCGATGACGATCGTCGTGCGGTCGTGCATCAGCGCCTCGAGCGCGTCCTGCACCAGCTTTTCGGATTCGGCGTCGAGCGCCGAGGTCGCTTCGTCGAGCAGCAACAAAGGGGCGCGGCGGAGCAGCGCGCGGGCGATGGCGACGCGCTGGCGCTGGCCGCCCGAGAGACGGGCGCCGCCCTCACCCATGAAGGTGTCGAGCCCCTGCGGCAGCTTGGCGAGGAACTCCTCGGCATTGGCAGCGCGCGCCGCATCCCACAATTGCTCGTCGGTGGCGTCCCAATTGCCGTAGCGCAGATTGTCGCGCGCCGAGGCCGCGAAGATCACCGTTTCCTGCGGCACCATCGCGATGCGCGCGCGGATGTCGGCGGGGTCGGCGTCGATCAGCGGGATGCCGTCGAGCAGGATGCTGCCGCCCTGCGGATCGTAGAAACGCTCGGCGAGCTGGAAGAGGGTCGACTTGCCGGCGCCCGAAGGGCCGACGATCGCAACCGTCTCGCGCGGGGCGATCGCGAGGCTGAAGTCGTGGAGCGCGGGGGCGTCGGGCCGGGTCGGGTAGCGGAACTCGACGTTCCGGAATTCGAGCGTGCCGAGCGGCGGGTCGGGGAAGCGGCGCGCGTTGGCGGGTGGCGCGATGCTGGGTTCGGCGTTGAGCAGCTCGGACAGGCGTTCGGCGGCGCCGGCGGCGCGCAACAAGTCGCCATAGACTTCGGTGAGGGCGCCGAAGGCGCCCGCGACGAGGCCGCCGGTGAGCACGAAGGCGGCGATCGTGCCGCCGGTGATCGTCCCGGCGGCGACACCCGCGGCGCCGTACCAGAGCAGGGTGGTGATCGCGCCGAAGAGCAGGCCGATGACGATCGCGGTCATGATCGCGCGGAGGCGAATGCGGCGCTTCGCGGTGGCGAAATTATTCTCGACCGCCAGGGTGAAGCGGTCGGCCTCGCGGCTTTCCTGTCCGAAGGCCTGGACGATCTTCATCGCACCCAATTGTTCGGCGGTGGTCGCACCGATGTCGGCGACGCGGTCTTGGCTCGAACGCGAGACATTCTGCAGGCGGCGGCCGAGCAGCACGATCGGCATGATGATCACCGGGATGCCGAGCAGGATGCCGCCGGTGAGTTTCGGCGAGAGCGAGAAGAGATAGATGATGCCGCCGATGCCCATCACGGTGTTGCGCAGCGCGACCGAGACGGTGGTGCCGACGACCTGTTCGATGACGGTGGTGTCCGACGTCATCCGCGAGGCGATTTCCGACGGGCGGTTTTCTTCGAAAAAGCCGGGGGCAAGGCGCAGCAGGTTGCGCTGCACCGCCTGGCGGATATCGGCGACGGTGCGTTCGCCGAGCCAGCTGACGAAATAGAAGCGCAGCGCGGTCGCGACCGCGAGCAGCAGCACGATAACGTAGAACAGGCGGAAATGCGGCGCGACGTCGCCGCCGCCGGCGACGAAGCCGCTGTCGATCATTTCCTTGAACTGCCAGGGGATGGCAAGCGTCGCGAGCGCCGCGACGCCGAGCGCGACCGCGGCGATCAGCAATTGCAGCGGGTAGCGGCTGGCGTGTTGCCAGATCATCCGCAGGCTGCCGAGTTTGCGCGGGCGCTTGTCCGGCATTTCAGCGGGAGCGGGGGAGGGAGAGGCCGGTTCGTCTGATCTTGTCGCCATGGCCTGGCCCTAGCAGCGGCGATGCCGCCGCTCAACGCCGCAGAATGATGCGCTGGCTTCAAGCATTATGAAGCCAGCGCACATTATCGGGCCCTTGCGGTGGTTCAGCGGTTGTCGAGCTGCGCCCTGACCGCACGCAGCCCCGCTGGCGTGATGCGGTACGGCGCGCCGCCCAGCGAGCCGATGAAGCCGCGATGGCGCAGCCGCCTGAACAGCGCCAAACCCGCGCCGGCCAGCACATGGCCGTCGCGAGTGAAGCAGATCGCCTCGACCAGACGGCCGTTTTCATCGCGCCGATGGCGAATCATGCCGCCCTGCGCCAGCACGTGGAGCACGCGCTGTTCCGATTTCGAGATATTCATGAGATAGTGTCCGAGATTGGCAACAACAAAAGCGCGCCGACGCCAGGGTCGGCACGTGCCATCATCCTGTTTCGCCAGGATGTTAGCGGTTGCCCGCAATCTCGGTCATAATCACTCCGGCTACGCCCGGACGGCGTCGCGGCGCAGGCTATGGGCAAATATCCTGCGCCGCAATGTTTATGACGCATTGCACAATGGAACGGAACGCCTAGACTGCGAAGCAACACAGGCGCCGACAGAGCGCCGCGCAACGCAAGGAAACGTCGCATATGCTGTATCACGCCTTTGACATGCAGAAGAGCTGGCTCGCGGGGGCGAGCGCGCTCGCGACCGCGGGGGCGCAGGTGATGCAGCATCCCGCGAATCCGCTCGGCTATTTCGGCGGCAGCCCGCAATTCGCATCGGCGCTGGAGGTGTTCGCGCACGCCGCGGCACCGCGCGGCAAGCCGGGGTTCGAGCTGTATGAGACGATCGTCGACGGCGAAACGGTGCGGGTGAGCGAGAAGGTCGAGGCGCGCAAGCCGTTCGGACAGCTCAAGCATTTCACCCACAAGGGGTCGAAGGATGCCCCCAAGCTGCTGATCGTCGCGCCGATGTCGGGCCATTATGCGACGCTGCTGCGTGGCACGGTCGAACGCATGCTGCCCGGCCATGATGTGTGGATCACCGACTGGCGCGACGCGCGCAATGCACCGCTGTCGGCGGGCAAGTTCGATCTCGACGATTATATCGACTATCTGATTTCGTGGCTCGAGCATATCGGTCCCGGCGCGCATGTGCTGGCGGTGTGCCAGCCGTCGGTGCCGAGCCTCGCCGCCGCGGCGATCATGGCGGCGAACAAGCACAAGTGCCGCCCCGCGACGCTGACGATGATGGGCGGGCCGATCGACACGCGCAAGGCGCCGACCGCGGTCAACCAGCATGCGATGACGCGCCCGCACGCCTGGTTCCAGGAAAATGTCATCGTCACCGTTCCCGCCTGGTATCCGGGCGCCGGGCGCCGCGTCTATCCGGGCTTCCTGCAGCTCGCGGGCTTCATGTCGATGAACCTTGGCAACCACATGATGAGCCATTGGTCGATGTTCAAACATCTGGTCGACGGCGACGGCGAAGAAGCCGACAAGACCAAGGAATTTTACGACGAATATCGGTCGGTGTGTGACATGACCGCCGAATTCTATCTGCAGACCGTCGACCTGGTGTTCCAGCGCCATGCCCTGCCCAAGGGCGAGATGCTGCATCGCGGGCAGGTGGTCGACCTGAATGCGATCGAGGATATCGCGATCCTGGCGATCGAGGGCGAGCGCGACGATATTTCGGGGATCGGCCAGACCAAGGCGGCGCTGACGCTGACCAAGGCGCTGCCCGCGGAGAAGAAGAAATATCTGATGGCGAAGACCGTCGGCCATTACGGCATTTTCAATGGCCGCAAATGGCGCGAGGATATCGCGCCGGTGGTCGAGGCGTGGATCCGCAGCAACGGGGGGTGATGCCGCCGCCCCTTAGCTGACCATTCTCCAACCCCGTTTGTGTCGAGCGAAGTCGAGACACCCTGAAGTCATGCGTTTCTGATGGGTGTCTCGACTTCGCTCGACACGAACGGGAAAGGAGGAAGCCGGACGGATGAACGCTTCCAGATTCTTCAATGCCAGGGCGAGGTCCGCACGCTCCAGTAGACGATATAGAGCAATCCCGCCCACAGCAGCAGGATGAAGGCCATGCCCGCACGGCTCGACGGGCGGTCGGCGGCGGCTTCGGCGGCGGCGTGGAGTTCGGCCCATAGCGGATCGGGTATCAGGCGGCGGACCAGCCACAAGCCGAGCGGCACGATGAGCAGGTCGTCGAGCCAGCCGAGCACGGGTATGAAATCGGGGATCAGGTCGATCGGCGACAGCGCATAGGCGGCGACCGCGACCGCGAGGATGCGCGCGGGCCAGGGCACGCGGCTGTCGCGCGCGGCGAGCCAAGCGGTATGCGCCTCGACCGCGAGACGGTGGCCGAGGTCGCCGATGCGTTCGGAAAGGGATTTGCCGGTCATTGCGGCCGACCTTAGCCGGTCGGCTTGGTCGTCCAAGCGAAAAGCGCCTTGGGGAAATTACCGACCCTGCCTTGGCGAGATTACAGACTGCTTGTGGGGACCACAGCCCTGCGAACTTCAAATTCCGTTCGTGTCGAGCGAAGTTGAGACACGCCGAAAGACAGCGCCACCTCGCGGGGTGTCTCGACTTCGCTCGACACGAACGGAGAAGGACAGGTTTAGAGCGCCACTTCGGCGTGCTGGCCGAGTTCGCCTTCCTTCATCGTCATGCCGGTCGCCATTTTGAACAGCCCCTTGATGCTCGCGTCGGCGGTCCAGATTTCGGCATTGTCGAGGTCGAAGCGCAAGAGGACGAGCTTGGGGTCGCTCTTGCCGCCTTCGTACCAGGCCTCGATGCTGTTGTTCCACAGCTTGTCGAGCACCGCGCGGTCGGTTTCGAGGCGCAGCGTTCCCGAGATGCAGGCGAACAGGTCGTGGCCCTTCGACGCGAATTGCGCCATCGCCGGGCCGCCAGCCGACAGGCGGTTGTCGGTCGCGGTGAAGAACCAGAAGGCGCTGCTGGCGTCCTTGTCGAGCTGCGCGTTCATCGGGATATGATGATCGCGCTCACCGGCCAGCCCGACCATCACATAGGGACTGGCGTCGAGCGCCTTCCAGAAGGTCTTCTTAATGTCCTCGCTCATGGGGAAACTCCTTTTTCCCCCTCGATACAGCGACAACGCGGCAAGGGCCGGGATGTTGCCCGGTTCAGCGCGGGCGTGGCTCGTTGTAGCTGACGACTTCATATTCGATGCCGTCGGGGTCGAGGAAATAGAAGCGGCGGCCGGGTTCGTAATCGCCGTGGTTGAAGGGGGTGAGGCCGACCGCCTTCACGCGCATCTCGATGGTGTCGAGGTCGTCGACCTGGACGCCGAGATGGTTGAGCGGTTCACCCTTGGCATAGCGCGCATCGGCATGCTCGCCGTCGGGGCCGGTGTAAAGCGCGACATAGGCGCTGTCGGTGCCGAGGTGGATGGTGCGGCCGCCGTCGCGTGCGGGCCCGCGCCAGCGTTCGTGCCAGCCGAAGATCGCCGAGAGAATGCCGGCGCTGCGGTCGGGGTCGCTGACGGTCAGGTTCACATGTTCGATGAAGGGGTGCGTCATGGTTCGTCTTTCGTGATTCGGGTTGACGCAGCGGGTTATGAAAGCTCAAGTGAGGTTTAGATCAAGAGGAAATGCGGTACCGGCTTATGGCTCGTCATTGCGAGCGGAGCGAAGCAATCCAGAGCGGTTACCGCACACTCTGGATTGCCGCGTCCCCCGGATCAAGTCCGGGGTCCTCGCAATGACGGAGGTTGGGATGCACCGGACAGACTTGATCGCGATCGGCGACCTGGCAGCGCGTACCGGGGTCGCGGTGTCGGCGATCCGCTTTTACGAGGCGAAGGGGCTGGTCGCGGCGTTGCGGACGCGCGGCGGGCAGCGGCGTTTCCTGCGCGCCGACATCCGCCGCGTGTCGTTCATCCTGATCGCGCAGCAACTGGGGCTGAGTCTCGAGGAGATTGCCGCCGAGCTGGCGCGGCTGCCCGCCGAGCGCACGCCGAATGCCGCCGACTGGGCGCGGATCAGCAAGGGTCTTCAGGCGCGGATCGCCGAGCAGATCGCGGCGCTAGAGCGGACGCAGGAATTGCTCGGCGCGTGCATCGGTTGCGGCTGTCTGAGCCTCAAGAAATGCGGGCTGTATAATCGCGAGGACAAGGCGGCGCAGCGCGGCGCAGGGCCGCGATACCTGCTCGGGGACCGGTCGGGCGAGATTGCCGAGCGCTGACCGAAGTCAGCGGCAGGCGCCGAGCCATTTGCCACTGGTCGCGGTGACAACTTTCAGCGGCCGGCCCGCCCGCGTGCCAGTGGTCACGCTGCGCGTGACATAGCCCTTTTCGCTGTAGGTGCCGGTGGTGATCGTGCGCACCGGGGTGTCCAGTTCCTTGACCCGGCACACCGACTGGCCGCGGATTTTGCCCGCGGCCAGTGTGTAGCTGCGCGACGAACAGGTCGCGCCCGGTGCATGGAGCAGGACCTGCGGCGTGGCGGCGGCCTGCTGCGCGGTCAGGCAGGTGGTGCGCGGCTCGCGCTTGTCGGCGGCGCGGACCAGCGTTTCGGGCACGCCGGGAATGTCGGCGCTGACCAGTTGGGTCACATGCGTCCATTTTCCCGCCTGCGGCCCCGGCACGGTCACCGCCGCCGCGCCCGCGAAGGCGAGCGGGATCAGGAAGGCCGCGCCGTGCACCGGGTCAGACCGCGGCGAGCCGTTCGATCTCGGGCGCACCGGCGAGGCAGGGGCCGAGCCTGGCGCCGAGGGTGCGGAAATGGTCCGACGCGCGGTGCGCTTCGACCGCCGCGGCGTCGTCATAACATTCGAGCACCTTGTAGACGCCCGCCTCTTCGGTGCGGAACAGCTTGTAGTAGCTGTTGCCGGGCTCGTTCGCGCGCACGGCGGGGGCGAGTTCGGCGAAGACGCCCTCGAATTCGGCTTCCTTGCCGGGCAGGACGCGCAGGATTGCGACGACGCCGATTTCACTCATATCTCTCTCCTCTGTTCAGGCCTTGAGGTCGGGGTCGACCGTCCAGCCTTCTTCGACCTGGATGCCGAAGCTGTTCAGCATCATCGATACCTGGGTATATTGGCCGACGGTCATCACAAGGTCCATACGGCCCTTGTCGCCAAGCGGTGCGAGCGCGGCCCAGCTGGCGTCGGAAACGAAATGATTGCCGGTAAGCTCGTCGGTGGCGCGGAGCATCGCGCGGTCGAGGTCGCTCCAGCCTTCGGCGTCGGGACCTGCCTTGATGCGGGTGATCTCGGCCTCGGTCAGCCCGCAGTCGAGCCCGATGCGCTTGTGCTGGGTCCATTCATAACCCGATCGGCAATTATAGCCGGTGCGCAGGATGACGAGTTCGCGGTCCCGCGGGCTGAGCGCGCTGCGCTTCGACAGGATATAATTGCCCCAGCCGAGGAAGGCGGTCATCGCCTTGGGCGCGTGCGCGAGGGTGCGGAAGATATTGAGAATGCGGCCGCCGCCCACCCGCCCGCCGTCGGTGGCGAAAAAGGGTTCGAGCGCGGCGCGCTGGTCGGCATCGAGCCGGTCGAGGTCGACCGGCTCGATACGCGGTTTACTCAGACGCAAATCAGAAGACCTCGAACAGGCCCGCTGCGCCCTGGCCGCCACCGATGCACATGGTGACGACGGCATATTTCACGCCGCGGCGCTTGCCTTCGATCAGCGCGTGGCCGACGCAGCGGGCGCCGGTCATGCCGAAGGGGTGGCCGATCGAGATCGAGCCGCCGTTGACGTTGAGCAGCTCGTTCGGGATGCCGAGCGTGTCGCGGCAATAGAGGACCTGCACGGCAAAGGCTTCGTTGAGTTCCCAGAGGCCGATGTCGTCCATCTTGAGCTCGAAGCGTTCGAGCAGCTTGGGGATCGCGAAAACCGGACCGATGCCCATTTCGTCGGGCTCGGTGCCGGCGACCGCCATGCCGACATAACGGCCGAGCGGCTGGAGGCCGCGCTTCTCGGCGATCTTGGCTTCCATCACGACACACGCCGACGAGCCGTCGGCGAGCTGGCTGGCGTTGCCCGCAGTAATCGTGTGGCCTTCGCCCATCACCGGCTTGAGGCTGGCGAGCCCTTCGAGCGTGGTGTCGGCGCGGTTGCATTCGTCCTTGCTGGCGACGACGTCCTGGAAGGTGACTTCCTTGGTTTCCTTGTTCACCACCGCCATGGTCGCGTTGCAGGCGACGATCTCGTCGTCATATTTGCCCGCGGCCTGCGCGGCGGCGGTGCGCTGCTGCGATTGGAGCGAATATTCGTCCTGCACTTCGCGGCTGATGTTGTAGCGCTTCGCGACGACCTCGGCGGTGCCGATCATCGGCATATAGGTGTCCTTGTGCATCGCGATCAATTCGGGATCGACCTCGATGAAGGCCTTGCCGCTGCCGCTGACCTTCGAGATGCTCTCGAGGCCGCCGGCGACCGCGATGTCCTGGCGGTCGACGATGATCTGTTTGGCGGCGGTCGCGATCGTCATCAGGCCCGACGAGCACTGGCGGTCGATCGACATGCCGGGGACGGTGACGGGCAGGCCCGAGCGCAGCGCGATCAGGCGCGCGACGTTCATCGTCTGCGATCCCTGCTGCATCGCGGCGCCGAAGACGACGTCGTCGATCTCGCCGCCTTCGAGCCCGGCGCGTTCGATCGCGGCCTTGACCGAATAAGCGCCCAGCGTCGGGGCGAGGGTGTTGTTGAACGAGCCGCGTCCCGCCTTGGTCAGCGGGGTGCGGGCGGTGGAAACGATGACGGCGTCACGCATGATAGGGGTCCTTCTGCTAGGTTCCGGTTGTCTTTTCGGGGGAGGTCGGCCGGGTCAAACCTGGGTGCGGGTCACACGAAAAACTGCGTGATCCATTCGGCGATCAAGGCGGGCTTGTCTTCACCCTCGATCTCGACCGTGATCTCGTTGGTCTGCTGCCACTGGCCGGGGCGCTTTTCGTCGAGTTCGAGCAGCTTCACATGGCTGCGCACGCGCTTGCCCGAACGGACGGGGGCGAGGAAGCGGACTTTGTTGCCGCCGTAATTGACCCCCATCTTGATGCCGTCGATCTTGGGCGAGTCGGTTTTCGCGCCGAGCATCGGGATCAGCGAGAGCGTGAGGAAGCCGTGCGCGATCGTGCCGCCGAAGGGCGTCAGCTTCGCCTTTTCCTCGTCGATATGGATGAACTGATGGTCGCCGGTGGCGTCGGCGAACTTGTTGATCATGTCCTGATCGACGAGCACCCATTCGGACGTCCCGATGGTCTCACCGACCCTGGTCTGCAATTCCTGCGGCGTGATCGTGGCCATATGCCATCCCCTCTATTGCTGGTTCGGGGCGCGTTCTAGGCCTGTCATGCGGCATTGCACAAGGGCCAAGCCCCACGTCCGCGCCGCCGTAGCGTCAGCCCGGTTTGGCCGCCTTGGCTGCCCCCGCCCTCGGTTTCGGAGACTCGGCATAGGGTAGGATCATCGTTCCGTCAGGGGCGGCGGTGAAGGTCGTTTGCGTCGGATAGGCGAATTCATAGCCCGCGGCGGCGAGCGCTTCGAACAGGCGGATGCCGACATCGGTCCTTGCCGCGACCACTTCCTCGAACTGTTCGGTGAAGACGTCGAACAGCAATTCGAAATCGAGGCTCGACGGGCCGAAGGTCAGGAAGCTCGATCGGATGAACTCATGGCCCGCCGCCTTGACCTGTTCCTCGAGCAGTGCGGGCAGGTCGCGCAGCATCGCCGGGGTCGTCTGGTAGATGACGCTGATCGTGAAGGTCACGCGGCGCCGGTGGAGGTGCGCGAAATTCGTGATCTCCTTGCCGAGGAGGTTGGTGTTGGAGATGACGAGCAGTTCGCCGTTGACCGAGCGCAGCCGGGTGCTTTTCAGCCCGATGCGCTCGACCGTCGCGGTGCTGGTGTCATATCTGATCGTTTCGCCGACGCGGAACGGGCGGTCGAAGATGATCGAGAGCGAGGCGAAAAGATCGGAAAAAATGCCCTGTGCGGCGAGGCCGATGGCGATGCCGCCGATGCCGAGGCCGGCGATCAGGCCGGTGACATTGACCCCCATATTGTCGAGGATGACGATCGCGGCGATGGCGAAGAGCGCGATGCTGATCAGCAGGCGGATGATGCCCATCGCATTCGACAGCGTTTCGTTATGCCCTTCGGCGGCGCGGCGCTGGATGAGGCCGAGTATGATTTCGCGCCCCCAGATCGCCGCCTGCAGCACCACGGCGATGGTGAAGACTGTCTGGATGGTGCCGAGGATCAGCGCCGGCGGCTGGGCGTAGCCCGCGACCATGCGGACCGCGATGATCGCGAGCACGATCGATTTGGTCTTGTGGATCACCCGGCCGACGATGTCGGTCAGGGTGAATTCGCCCGGCGCCGACTGAGCGCGCTTCAGCGCGAAGGTGCGGATCATCGACAGCAGGAAATAGATGACGAGCCCGACGCCGATCGCGATGCCGATTTGCAGCCAGTGGCTGTTCACCCACGCGATGCTGGCGTCCCACCAGTAACGCAGATCGTCGAGCGGGTTGTTGGCAGGCGCGGCGGGTTTCGCGGCAGCCGTCGTCGCGGCGGCAAGAATGGAGAAGGTCATGGCGGGCCGTTGGCGTCCTCTTGGTCGGTGGTCAGGCGGAGCGGAGCAGCGCCGCCGCATCGGGTGCGCGCTCCAGATAGGTCAAAAAGCCGCGTTCGACACGCGAAAGATATCGGGTCGCGCGGGGGAGGGGGCCGACCGCCGCGGCGAAGTCGGCGCGTTCCAGCGCCGCGGCGAGCATCGCCGGGTGGACATAGGCCTTGCGCGCGACGGCGGGGGTGTTGCCGAGATGGTCGGCGACATGCTGCAAAAGCTGTTTGAGCGTCGGGGGTTCGGCGGCGGCATGGAGATAGGCGAAGGCCTCGACGCTCGCCGACCAGGTGCGGAAATGCTTGGCGCTGAAGGCATCGCCCATCACATCCTGGATATAGGCGTTGACGTCTTCGGAGGCGACCGCGCAAAGGTCGCCGTCATCCTCATATTGAAAGAGATGCTGCCCCGGCAGGTCCTGCAGCCGGCGGACCAGCGTCGTCAGGCTGCGGTCGCTGACGACGACGTCGCGCTTTGCGCCGCCCTTGGCGCGGTAGCGGAGGCGAAGGGTCTTGCCGGTCAGTTTTGCGTGGCGCTGGCGCAGCGTGGTGGCGCCGAAGCTGTTGTTGGCGGCGGCATATTGCTCGTTGCCGACGCGCAGCGCGGCGAGGTCGAGCAGGCGGACGACGGCGCCGACGACGCGCTCGGGGCACAGGGTGCGGCGCGCCAGATCCTGCTCGAGCCGCGCACGGAGCAGCGGCAGGGCATGGCCGAAGGCGGCGCAGCGGTCATATTTGTCGGCGTCCTGCGCGCGGCGGAAATCAGGATGGTAGCGATATTGCTTGCGCCCGCGCGCATCATAGCCGGTCGCGAGGATATGGCCGTCGGCGGCGGGACAGAACCACGCATCCTCATAGGCGGGAGGGAGCGCGATGGCGTTCAGCCGTTTGATTTCGGCGGCGTTGCGGATGATCCTGCCTCTGGCGTCGCGGTAGCGCCAGCCGTCGGCGAGGCGTTCGCGGCCGATGCCGGGCAGGCTGTCGTCGACATGGATCAGGCGCGCGGACATGGGGGGATAGCGCGTTGGCACGCGCGATGGTTCCCATGCCCGTCATCCCGGCCTTCGCCGGAATGACGATATAAGTGAGGCGCCTAGTTTGCTTGCGCCACCGGATGCCGGGTCGGGACCTGTGCCGGGCGGGCGGTCAGCGGGCGCCAGCCGGCCTCGCGTTCGCGGCGGCGCACATAGGTCGACAGGCCCATCTGCAGCGCGAGCATCATGTAGATGAAGGGCTGGAAGGCGATGCCGACGAACAATGACCCGATGAGATAGGTGATATGGCCGTGCTGGAGCGCGGTGGCGAGCGGCGCGATCCATTGCTCCTCGCCGCGGCGCGTCTTGAGATAGCGCCGCCGCAGCCGTTCCATCTGGATCAGGCCGGTAAGGTGGAGGAGGAGCCAGAGGGTCAAGCCCGGATAGCCCTGTTCGCCGAGCATTTCGAAATAGCTCGAATGATAGGCGCGACCCTTTTCCTCATAGACCGTCGGCTCGGCTTCCTGCGGCTTGTTGGGGTCATAGGCGCTCGCGGCCTTTTCGACGCGCACATGGTTCTGCATATAGGCCTCGAACCCGCCGCCGAAGGGATTGTCCTTGGCATATTCCCATGTCCACGCCCACACCGCGACGCGGGTCGAGGCCGACTGGTCGGACTTGTGGTTCTGGATCGTTTCCATCCGCTCGGTGAAGCTTTGCGGCAGGAAGGGAATGGCGGCGAGCGCGAGCAGCCCGGCGCCCGCGACATAGAGGAAGCGGTGCTTGACCGCGCGCAGCGACAGGCCCGCGAGGATGACGAGGCAGACGAGTCCGGTGCGCGCCTGAGTCCCGATCGGCAGCAGCACGCACGCGAAGACGAGGGCGAAACAGAAGAGATTGACGCGCCAGTCGGGCGGGAAAATCGTGCCATGCCTGCGGTACCACAGGATCAGCGGAATGATCGAAATGCCGACCGCCGACATGATCGAGCCTTCGTAGAGGCCGTAATTTTCGTTGAGCAGCAGTTGGAGCGTGCCATAGCCGCCGCCGCCCGCCGCGGTCTTGATACCGCCGGCGATCGCGATCGCCGCCGCCGAGAGCAGCATGACGAGGGTCAGCGCTTCGATCCGCAGCTTGGTGCGCAGCGTGAGCGGCAGGAAGATCGCCCAGACCAGCGCCTTCCACACCCAGCTCCATTTCTCCTGCGCCTCGACCGGGAAATCGGCCTGGATCGTCGTCATCCAGCAATAGAGGAGCAGCGCGAGCAGCAGGAATTGTCGCCCCGACCACCTTGTATCGCGCTTGTCGTCGACCGCGAGCCAGCCGACGATCGCGAGCCCGAAGACGATCAGCGAAATCGGGATCGAGTTGATCAGGAAATAGCTGAGACGTTGCGGCGCGACGATGTCGATGTAGCAGAAGCACAGAACGAACAGGAACGGCTTGCGAAAGCCGAGCCCGATGAAGGCGAACAGAAAGGCGACGAAAGCGATGTCACGCATCGCCGCGCTCTTCCGCGTCCTTGCGGCGCTGCCACAGCATGCGCGGGCTGACTTCGCGGTCGAGGTCGTCGCGGTACAGCAGGCGCCACAGCGCGATTCCCAGCAGGACGTGCGTCAGACCGATGGAGAAATTGTCGACCATGGGCGTACGCCTACGCGATCTGGGTTGACGGCGCGTTAAGGCTTGTATGCCATTGAACGCGGGTCATGACCCGTATCCTCCACGTCCTCGACCACAGCCTGCCCGCGCACAGCGGCTATACCTTCCGCACCCGCGCGCTGATGAAGGCGCAGGTGGCGAAGGGGTGGGAGGTCGCCGGTGTCACCGGGGTGCGCCATCCCGAACCCGGGCCGGACGGCGAGACCGTCGATGGCCTGACCTTCTATCGCACCGCCCCGATCGCGCCGGCGCGCTCGCCGATCCGCGAATGGCGCGAGATCGGGGCGCTCGCGGCGCGGATCGAGGCGCTGGTCGACGAATGGCGGCCCGATCTGCTCCACGCCCATTCGCCGGTGCTCGACGCGATGGCGGCGCTGCGTGTCGGCAAAAGGCGCGGCATTCCGGTGTTGTACGAGATCCGCGCCTTCTGGGAGGATGCGGCGGTCGGCAACGGCACCGGGCGCGAGGGCAGCGCCAAATATTTCCTGACCCGCCAGCTTGAGACCCATGCCGTGAAATCGGCCGATGCGGTCGCGGTGATCTGCGACGGGCTGCGCGGCGATTTGATCGCGCGCGGGGTCGATGCCGGCAAGATCGTCGTGTCGCCGAATGGCGTCGACCTCGAGCTGTTCGGCGACCCGCCGCCGCGCGATGCGGCGCTGGCCGCCACGCTGGGGCTGGGCGACGGCGATGCGGTGATCGGTTTCATCGGCAGTTTCTATGATTATGAAGGCATCGACGACCTGATCGCCGCGATGCCGGCGCTGGTCGCGGCGCAGCCGGGCGCCCAATTGCTGCTCGTCGGCGGTGGTCCGATGGAGACGGCGCTGAAGGAACAGGCGGCGGCCTCGCCCGTCGCGAGCCGGATCCACTTCGTCGGCCGGGTGCCGCACGACCAGGTCGAGCGTTATTATTCGCTGATCGATATCCTCGCCTATCCGCGCAAGAAGATGCGGCTGACCGACCTCGTCACCCCGCTGAAGCCGCTCGAGGCGATGGCGCAGGGCAAGCTGGTCGCGGCGTCGGATGTCGGCGGGCATCGCGAGCTGATCGAGGACGGGGTAACCGGGACGCTGTTCGCGCCCGACGACCCGGCGGCGATCGCATCGGCGCTGGCCGGATTGCTCGCATCGCAGGAGAGCTGGGCCGAGCAGCGCCGCGTCGCGCGCGTCTTCGTCGAAAAGCATCGTAACTGGTCGTCAAACATTTTACGTTACGAACCCGTTTACCAGCGACTGCTGCGACGCGATTCCGCATCGCTTGCGGCCTGACGCGGACAGGTTGGGACGATATGGACGACGAACAGGAAAAGTCCGGACACGAAACGCTCGCGGCGCTGTGGCGCGGTGTGCGCCCGGCTGTGCCGGCGGTGATCGGTGCCGGGGCGCTGACCTTTTTGTTCGCGGCGGTCATGCCGCTCGCCTGGGTCGCCGGGATCAGCTGGAACCTTTATCTCGATCGCCTGTCGGATTTCTTCTTGCCGCCCGTCGGCAACGCCGGACGCCTTGCGCTGGCGGTCGGCATGGCGACGATCGCCGCGTTGTTCGCGGGACTGGTCGCACTTCTGATCGCCAAGCCCTCGGTGCGCGGCAACGACCTGCTCAATCGCCGCGTCTCGGCGCGCGCGAAACGGCAGGCGAAGGCCGAGGCCGAAGCGGCGCTGCCGCGCCGCCGTGCCGACATGCACCCCGACGATGCGCCGCGCCCGCCGATCCGTGCCGGCCGCGACCTGCCCGTGGGTGGGCTGGGGCCGCTGGTCGCGCCCGCGGTCGATGATGGCGACGACGATTTCGACCTGATGCTGACCGATGTCGCGGAGGCCGAGGACGAACTGGTGCTCGCCGACCTCGCGCCGGTCGATTATGACGCCGACGACGCCGATGCACCCTGGCTGCAACCCGCCGAAATGACGCGTCCGCCGATGCCCGAAACCAGCGACAACAGCCTCGGCGCGATGGTCGCACGGTTCGAGGCGGGGCTCGCGCAGCGTCGAAAAGCGGCCGCGGCGACGCCGGTAGCGCCAGCGTCCGCCGCCAACGAGGATGTCGAGCAACCCGACTTCGCGCTCGAAGCGGCGCTCAGCACGCTGCAGCGCATGACTCGCCGCGCAGTCGGCTAATCCTCCACCGTCAGCACTTCGATCCGCAGATCCGCTCCGTCGTCGGCCATCTCGACGACCAGATCGGCGACGATATGTCCCGGCAGGCGCCATTCGATCGTTTCGAGCCGGGCCTGCAGTAGCGGGCGCAGCACCGCCGCGTCCTCGTCGCCGATCAGGCACGGGAACAGGTGCCGCGCGCCGACGAAATTGGCGCTCGCCCATGGCCGCAGCGTCGAGGCGCCGAGCGAAAGCCCGTGCGGCAGTTCGCGCTCGAGCAGACGGCGAAGGCGGCGGTGCGGGCATCCGGGGCGCGGCGGCCGTGCGGGCGACCAGCGCATCATGGCGTTTCTCCCGGATGACGCACCGCGTAGAGGCGCAGGTCCCCGCACGGCGCGACGCGCCCGGCACGATGGTCGGCCCGCCATTTGTTCATGAAATGTTCCACACGGCAGATGATGCGAAGTCCGGCGACGCGGCCTTCGCGCAGATCGGCGACGAGGCGCGGGTCGCGCACCGCCTCGCGGCCGAAGACGCTCGGCGGCATCGCCGATTCGGCTAGAAACGCCTCGATCCGCTGCAACAGGTTTCGCGCCATAAATCCTCCCTGATCGCTCCAACCGTCGGGCGACTCACCCGATAGGATAATTCCTATCTGATGGGTATTTTCCTACTTGTCTAGGATAAATCCTATTGATAGATACGAAATAGGAAGGAACCGCTCATGGCCAATTTCGGGGATGATCCGCGCGCCGCGCTCGACCGGCTGTTGCGGGAACGGGGCGTCGACTATGCGCGGCTGTCGGAAAAGATCGGACGCAATCCCGCCTATATCCAGCAATATATCAAGCGCGGTTCACCGCGGCGGCTCGCCGAAGAGGACCGGGCGCGCATCGCGGCCTTTCTGGGCGTGCCCGAAGCGATGCTGGGTGGGCCGGTGCATCGCGTCGCCGCGCCGGCGCGGGCGCGCGGGGCCGATATGGTGCTGGTGCCCAAGTTGGCGATCGGCGCTTCGGCGGGGGCGGGGGCGAGCATCGACGGCGAGCCCGTCGAGGGCGAGGTCGCCTTCGATCCCAAATGGCTGCGCGACTTGGGTGCCGATCCGCGCGCGCTCAGCATCATCCGCGTGGAGGGTGATTCGATGGCGCCGACGCTGAACGACGGCGACGACATATTGGTCGACGGCGGCGACGCGGCTGCGCGGCTGCGCGACGGCATCTATGTGCTGCGAATGGACGATGTGCTGATGGTCAAGCGCATCGCACGCGCACCGGGGCCGGGGCGGATTTCGGTGATCAGCGACAATGTCCAGTATCGCAGCTGGGATGACCTGCCGATGGCGGCGGTGCAACTGGTCGGCCGGGTGGTATGGACCGGGCGGCGGGTGCGGTAGCGGGCGTCTAGTTCGGCGCCGCCATTTCGGCTTCGATCTCATGCTCGAGCACCTCGGCGCGCTGGCACTGTTCTTCCTTGCCGTCGCGGCATTTCTCGGCCGCCTTGTCGCGCTCGCGGGTCAGCTTGCCGAGCCGTTCCTCGCGCTTGCGCAACTCGCGGCCGCGGTTGCGGTCGGCTTCGTCCTGGCTGGTGGTCGACCAGTCGGCGACCTGGCCGACCGCCTTGAACGGGGCGGTGACGATCGTTTTGGCCGTACTGACGCAGCCGCCGAGCAGCGGAGCGGCCAGCAGGAGGAGGAACATCGCACGCATATCGGCATCCTTTCGAACGAGCGGCAGCAATCGCATATCGCGCCGCGGCTGAACAGGGGATTGCGGCGGAAGGAGCGCCCGCCGCGCGGCTCTGTCATATCATTGAAACAAATGGTTAAAACTGTCTTTACCATCGCGAGTTAGGTCTGCCCGGCCTCCTCCTCCAGCGTAAAGTCCATCCATGACCCCCGTCGATCTCGCGCTTGCCCCCACCCCCGGCCATTCGGCCGCGATCCGCACCGACGCCCATTTGTCCGAGGTGATCGACCTGTTCCGGCACGACCCGCAGTTGCGCGTCCTCGCGGTGCTCGATGCGCGCGGCCACCCGGTTGGGATCATCCGCGAGCAGCGGGTGCGCGAACTGCTGTTCTGTCCCTACTGGTTCTCGCTGATGCAGAATCCGACGATCGGCGGGTCGATCGCGACGATGACCGAACCCTGCCTGACCGCCGACGTCGCCGAATCGACCGCGACCCTGCTCGCCATCGTCTCGCGCGCGGCCGGCGCCGAGGGGCTGGTGCTGGTGCGCGACGGCCGTTTCGTCGAAACGCTCGACAGCGGCCAGCTTGCCAAACTGGCGATGTTGCGCGAGGTCGAACTGGCGCAGGAACGCAGCGCGCGCGCCGCGCGGGTCGATGCGGCGGGGGACCGGTTCCACGAAGATATCGCCGCGCTCACCGCCGCGCTGTCGCACACTGCACGCCAGGTCGAGGAGGTGGCGCGCGACCTTGCCGAACGCGCGCAGCAGACCGGCCGCGATGCGGTGTCGGTCGCGGGGGCGACCGCGCAGACGCTGACCGGGCTCGGCGAACTCGGCGACCGCGGCCACGCGCTCGCCGCCTCGATGCGGCGGATCGTCGACGACGGCACCCACGCCCGCACCGTCCGCAGCGACGCGCACCGCAAGGTTAAGGCGGCGAGCGAGCGCGCCGCGGCGCTCAAGGCGGCGAGCCTGTCGATCGAACAGATGCTGGCGCTGATCATCGACATGGCGAGCCGTACCAACATGCTGGCGCTCAACGCCGGGATCGAGGCGGCGCACGCCGGCGATGCCGGGCGCGGCTTTGCCGTGGTCGCGTCGGAGGTCAAGACGCTGGCGAAGCAGACGCGCAGCGCGGCGGGCGACATCACCCACTATATCGACCGCATCCGCGACATCGTCGGCCAGGTCACCGAGGGGTTCGACGAGGTCGAAAAGGCGATCGTCGCAAACAACGGCTTTTCCGACGCGGTCGACAAGGCGGTCGACGGGCAGAGCGCGACGACGCTGATGATCGCGAGCTATGTCGAGCAGGCGGTCGCGGCGGGGCGCGAGATCGACACGCGCGTCCAGCACATCGGCCGCGGCGCGACCGCGGTCGGCGACGGTGCGCAGTCGCTCGGCAAATTGTCGGCGGGGCTGACGCAAGCAGCGCAATCGCTGCACCAGCGCGCACGGCACTTCGTCGAGGCGGTCGCCGCCGCCTGATCCGCGCCGGCTCAGGGGCTTGTCGTCGCCGATGGCGATGCTAGGCTGTTTTCTGCGCCAGCCGCGCTCATCGCCGTCGGCGCTGAGGGGAGGGTCATATGAGTAACATGCAAAAGGGCTTGGCCGAATTTATCGGCACCTTCTGGCTTGTATTCGGCGGGTGCGGGAGCGCCGTGCTCGCTGCCGCATTTCCCGACGTCGGCATTGGGCTGCTCGGCGTCTCGCTGGCGTTCGGCCTGACCGTGGTCACCATGGCTTATGCGATCGGCCATATTTCGGGCTGTCATCTCAACCCTGCGGTGACCGTCGGCCTGTGGGCGGGCGGCCGGTTCGCGGCGCGCGACATTCCGCTCTATGTGGTGGCGCAGGTGCTCGGCGCGATCGTCGCGGCGTTTCTGCTCTGGCATGTCGCGGAGGGCAATCCGGCCTTCGACCTTGCGACCAAGGGGCTCGCGGCGAATGGCTATGACGCCGGATCGCCCGGTGGCTTTGATCGTACCTCGGCTTTGATCATCGAGATCCTGCTCACGGCCTTTTTCCTGTGGATCATCATGGGATCGACGGACGGGCGCGCACCCGCGGGGTTCGCGCCGCTCGCGATCGGGCTGGGGCTGACGCTGATCCACCTGATTTCGATCCCGGTGACCAATACCTCGGTCAATCCGGCGCGGAGCACCGGGCCGGCGCTGGTCGTCGGCGGCCTCGCGCTGCAGCAACTGTGGCTGTTCTGGGTCGCGCCGCTGATCGGCGGCGCGCTCGGCGGATGGCTTTATCGCACCATCGGTGCCGACAGCTTCCCGAAGCCGAATATCGAAGGGAATTGAGGATCGGGCCGGCGGCGGCGTTTCGCCGCCGCCGGTTCTATTTCAAAAGGTCGATCGCAAAGGCGCGAACCTCGTCGGCGATGTCGGGCCGTTCGAGCGCGACCGCGAGATTGGCCTGGATGTAGCCGGCCTTCGACCCGCAGTCGTAGCGCGCGCCGTCGAAGGTCACGGCGTGGAACGGCTGTTTGCCGATCATTGTCGCCATCGCATCGGTGAGCTGGATTTCGCCGCCCGCGCCCTTTTCCTGCGCCGCGAGGACTTTCATCACTTCGGGCTGGAGGATGTAGCGGCCCGAGATGATCAGGTTCGACGGCGCGTCGGCGATCGCGGGCTTTTCGACGAGACCCAGCACTTCGGTCATCGCGCCGTCCTGCGTCCCCGGCGCGATCACGCCATAGCTCGACACCTGTTCGTGCGGCACTTCGAGCACCGAGAGCAGGTTGCCGCCGACGCGGTGGTAGGCGTCGACCATCTGCTTCATGCAGCCCGGCGTGCCGTGCATGAATTCGTCGGGCAGGAAGATGGCGAAAGGTTCGTCGCCGACGATGTCGCGCGCGCACCAGATCGCATGGCCGAGGCCCAGCGGTTCCTGTTGGCGGACATAAGCGCAATTGCCAGGGCCGAGGCGCGTCGGTTCGAGCACCGACAGGTCCTTGCCGCGTTCGGACATCGTCTTTTCGAGTTCGAAGGCGATGTCGAAATGATCCTCGATCGCGCTTTTGCCGCGCCCGGTGACGAAGATCATCTGCTCGATGCCCGCCTCGCGCGCCTCGTCGACCGCATATTGGATCAGCGGTCGGTCGACGACGGGGAGCATTTCCTTGGGGATCGCCTTGGTCGCCGGCAGGAAGCGGGTGCCGAGGCCGGCGACGGGGAATACGGCTTTGCGGATCGGTTTCATGGGCGCGGGCTTAGCGGCGAAGCTTGGCCAAGGAAAGCGGGGCCTATTGCGGCCAGACGATCACGACGACACGGCGATTGTCCTGGCGGCCTTCGGCGGTGGCATTGCTCGACAGGGGCAGCGCCTCGCCGCGGCCGATGACCTGGTCGGGAGCCAGCGACATGCCATTCGCCTGCATCGGCGCGGCCACCGCCTGCGCGCGGGCTTGTGACAGCTTGAGATTATAGGCGCTGCTGCCGACCGAATCGGTGTGGCCCTCGACGCGTGCGGAGGTGATCCCCACCGCCGAGAGGCGTGCGGCGATCTTTGAAATGGTTTCGATCTGATCGGGCTTCAGATTGCTTTCGTCGGTCGCGAACAACAGCCGCTCGGGCAGGGTAAGCGTCCAGCCGGCATCGGTCTCGACGAAACCTTCGGCTTTGAGTGCGGCGACCTGCGCGGCGTTGAAGCCGGTGGGCTGGGGGACGCTCTGACAGGCGGCGAGTGCCGCCGCGATGAACAGGAATGACAGCACGCGTAAGGGACGGCGAAGGGCATGGATCACGGCATCAACTCGCTTCATTGGGGGGATCAAGGGCGGGTTCGGTTGGATAGTTTGTCGGCGTACATGGCGGCGTCGGCAACGGTGAGGAGCGCGGCGGCATCGGTTGCTTCGTCGGGAAAGACCGCGACGCCGACACTCGCCGTCGGGCGATAAAGGGCGTTGCCCGGCAGCGTCACCGGCTGCGAGATGCTGATGCGAATCCGATCGGCGAGCGCCGATGGCTCCATCGCGGCATCGAGCGGATCGACGAGGACGACAAATTCGTCGCCGCCGATCCGCGCCGCGAAGTCGCCGTCGCGCAACGTCGCGCCGATCCGGTTCGATAGCGCGACGAGTACGGCGTCGCCCGCCGCGTGGCCGAAGCGGTCGTTGGCGGCCTTGAAATTGTCGGCGTCGATGAAGAGCAGGGCAAGGCGGCTTCCTTGTTGCTGCGCCTTCCCGATGCGCTGCGCCAGTTGTTCGTCGAAGGCGGCGCGATTGGGTAGTTCGGTCAGCGCGTCGTGCGAGGCGCGGTGTGCAAGCATCGCGCGTTCGCTTTCCATGCTGCCCTGCCAGCCCTGCAGTTCGTCGAGCAGCGCGTTGATGTCGCCGCCCAGCCGGTCGAGTTCGGTGATGCCGAGCGACTGAACGCGTTTGTCGAACCGGCGATGGAGGCGCACGTCATGGGCGACCGTGGCGATCTCGTTCAGCGGCTTGACCAGTTCGTACTCGAAGCGCCGCGCCATGGCGATCGTGCCGAGCGCGGTGACGATCAGGCAGGCGAGCCCGGCGAGCAGCCCGATGCGGACATAGTCGATCAGCGTCGAGGAATCGCCCCACACCTGGATTGTGCCGATGGCCGATCCGTTTCGGCGGATCGTCACGGCAACGGGTTCGGGGAAGAAGACGCGGGTCAGCAACGGCGCCGGGTCCTCCGACGGCGACACCCATTCGGCGAGTGGCCGGCCGCGGTCGTCGAGCACCCGCAGCCTGGCGATGCCGGGAATTTGCATCAGGGGCGCGAGCCCTTCGCGCGCCGCGGCGGCATCGTTGAACACCAGCGCGGGCTCGACGCCATAGGCGCCGAGTTGCGCCGCGAGTTCGATATTGCGATCGGCATAGCCGCGCATCGCGGTGATGCCCGACAGCAGGATCGTCAGCCCCGACAGCGCGACCGCGAACAAGGTGACGCCGAAATGGAAGCGCGACAGCAGTTTTTGCAAGCTGGTACGAACGAGCGGGCGGCGCGTCATGGCGTGCCTCCGTCGGCGTGGCCGATCTTGAGCACGCGCGGATCGACGCGCAAGGGGCCGCGGCCGATCGAATCGAGATTGACCGAGAAGCTCAGTCCCGCCGGTTTTTCGGCGAGGCAGAACATCGCGCCATAGAGGCAGGCGGGGTCGTCGTCGCTGATCGTCAGCACCGGGCGGCCGCGCACCCAGCCGATCAGGCGCTGGCGGTCGGCGATCGGCAATCGTCCGAGGAACAGGATGTCGCAATCGCCGTTGCTTATCACCGCGCCGGGGGTGGTGCGGCGGACCGTGATTCGCGGGCCGTTGCCGGGCAGGTCGGGGGCGACCCGGGCTGTCAGTTGCGGGGTGCCGACGAGGCAAAAGGTGCGGTGGCTCTCGGCCGGTCCCGGCCAGCGCGCATAGGTGATGATGCCGCCGGTCATCCGGTTGACCGCATTGGTCATTCCGTCGATGCCGTCTTCGACGATCGTCTGGCTGGCGGCCTGAACCGACATCTGCGGCGTCGACCAGATCGCGCCGATCAGGAACAATGATGCCAGCACGCTTTTTTGCGACCCCCAACGCGCACGAGCCAACCTGCCCGAATGTGGCCGCGTCCGCTAGCCGAAACGGCAGGCAAGTCAATGACAAGTCACGTCATGCGGCCATTATGCAACACCCGTCGCACCGGCCATTCTGCCTAGTCGGTGCGCAGCCGGTCGGCGAAGCCCTTGCGCAGCTTGGCGAGCTTGGGCGGGATCACCGCCATGCAATAGGGATTGCGCTGGCCTTCGCTGTCCCAGTAATTCTGGTGATAGTCCTCGGCCGGGTACCAGGTCGCGGGTGGTTCGATCGTGGTCACGATCGGCGCCGTCTGGTCGCTTTGGGCGCGGTCGATCGCGGCGCGCGCGGAATCGCCCTGCGCCGCGTCGAGCGGGAACAGCGCGCTGCGATATTGGGTGCCGATGTCGTTGCCCTGGCGGTTGAGCGTCGTCGGATCGTGCGTCGCGAAATGGACGTCGAGCAGGTCGCCATAGGAGATGACGGCGGGGTCGAAGGTGATGCGGATCGCTTCGGCATGGCCGGTGTCGCCGCCACACACCTGCTTGTAGGTGGGATCGACGACATGGCCGCCGATATAGCCGCTTTCGACCTTGTCGACGCCCGCAAGGCCCTGAAACACCGCTTCGGTGCACCAGAAGCAGCCTCCGGCAAAAATCGCGGTTTCGTGGGTCATGGCGGTAATCCTTGTCGGGAGCGGGGATGGCCTCAAAATAGGAATGCGCCGCGCAATTCCAAGGGCCGCGCGGCGGGGTCGGCGGCGCGCGCGGTTCGCATGGCCGCAATTTCGGCGTCGATCGCGGCGATCCGTTCCTTGCGCGGCGGGTGGCTGGCGGCGCGGACCAGCGGCTTTTTGTGCCGGTTCCAGAAACGGATCGCGGCGGCGGGATCATAGCCCGCATCCGCCATAAGCCACACCGACAGCCGGTCGGCTTCCAGTTCGGTCTGGCGTACGCGGTCGATCGACCGGTCGTCCGCCAGCCGTTCGCGATGGCGCAGGATGTTATGCGCCAGTTCGTGCGCGACCACTGCCGCCATTTCCTGATCGTCGGCGATCGAGCGCGCGAGGCCGAGCGTCAGGCGGACGAGCCTGCCGTTCGCGGCGGCCTGCGGCCCGGACCGCTCAATCCGGAAACTGCTCGCGCAGCCGGGGGCGGGGGCGATCGGATGCACGACCCCGGCGCCATCGGTGACGGTCAGCGCGGCGGTGGACTCGAGCGCGTCGAGCATCACGACGATCGCATCGATCCGCATCGTCGGCCCGGCGCCGAGTGTCGGTACCGGCTGGCCGTTGATCGCGGCGATCGTCGCGCCGCGTACAAGTCCGGCGCGGGCGGCGGGCGTATCGGGGGCGAGCGCGGCGATGAACGGGCCGTCGCCGGTGGTGCCATAGGTGGCCGCGGCGGACGCCCGGTCGCGCTGGTCGAACCGCCGCGCGTCGCTGAGCAACCAGCCCGGCTGCGGCACGGTGTCGGGGCACCAGTGCGCGCTGCCCGTGGTCAGCCGATAGGCGATTGCCGCCAGTCGCGCTTCCTGCGCGGCGAGCGCGGCGGAGTCCGTCGACGCGCCGCGCGCCGCGCCGGGCGCGAGCATCGCCGCGGCGGCGAGCAGGGACAGGGCGGGGGAGCGCATCGCCGTCTGATACCGACCGGTTGGCCCGCCGGCCATGATTTTCGTCGCCCCCTTGCCTAAGTCGGGGCGAGCGACGATAGGGCGGCGATGGCGAATAATCCTGTTTCGACCGCCCCCCCCGGCCCCCGGCCCGCCGCGCTCGCGCGTTGGCTCTGGGGCGTGGCACTGCTGGTCATCCTAGTCGTGGCCGTCGGCGGTATTACCCGCCTGACCGAATCGGGCCTGTCGATCACCGAATGGAAGCCGGTGTCGGGCGTGCTGCCGCCGCTGAACGAAGCGGGCTGGCAGGAAGAGTTCCACAAATATCAGCAGATCCCCGAATATAAGGAGATCAATGTCGGTATGTCGCTCGCGGCGTTCAAGGCGATCTTCTTCTGGGAATGGCTGCACCGCGTCCTCGGTCGGCTCGTCGGCGGCGCGATGCTCGTCCCGCTGATCTGGTTCGCGGCGCGGCGCGCGATCCCGGCCGGCTACGGCTGGCGCCTGTTCGCCTTGACCTCGCTGGTCGGGCTGCAGGGTGCGATCGGGTGGTGGATGGTTGCTTCGGGCCTCGAATATCGCACCGACGTCAGCCATTTCCGCCTCGCGACCCATTTGCTCACCGCGCTGTTCCTGCTGGCGGGTCTGGTATGGACTGCGCGCGATTTGACGGCACTGGCGCGTGATCCGGCCGCCCGGCCGGCGCGGTTGACCGGCGCGGCGATCGCGGTGATCGCGATCCTTTTCGTCCAGTTGCTGCTTGGCGCCTGGGTTGCCGGGCTCAACGCCGGGCAGGTGGCGAACACCTGGCCGGCGATGAACGATCATTTCGTCCCCGAGGGCATCGACTGGTCGGACGGCGCGTGGATGGCGCTGACCAACGATCCCTTCCTGCTCCATTTCCTCCACCGCTGGTGGTCGTGGGTCGCGGCGCTGGCGCTGCTCTGGCTTGCTCGCACGCTCGCGCGGCGTGGCGCGACGGGCGTGGCGACGATGCTGGTCGCGGTGGTCGCCGCGCAGATGATGCTCGGCATCCTGACCGTGCTGACCGGCGTGTCGCTGTGGATCGCGGTGCTGCACCAGGTGACCGGCGCGATCCTGGTCGCGACGGCGGCGGCCGGGCTTCACCGGCTGGGCCGCGCCGCCGCATGATCGGCGCGGGCGTCTGGGCGGGGGCGTTGCTGTTGCTCGCCGCGCCCGAGACCGCAACCGCAACCGTGGAGCAGCCCGCACCGATGGCGGTGCGCGAACAGCGCTTCGCGCCGCCAGTCGGACAGCCGATGGCGTATCGCGTCACGACGCGGCGGATCAGCCGCAACGGAACGCTGATCAGCTTTTCGCTCGTTTATGCGCTCGAATGGCAAAGCGCGGGGCGCGGCTACCGGCTCGACGCGGTGCTGCGGCGGATCGAATCCGACGCGCGGCCCGAACTCGTCCGGGCGCTGACCGGGCTGGTCGAGCCGCTGGTCGGCGAGACGCTGACCTATCTGGTCGATGCCGATGGGCGCAAGGTCGCGCTCGCCGATCCCGATAGTTTGTGGGCGCGCGTTGCCGGGCGGACGCAGGGACTGGCGGCGGGCGCCGAGGCACCCGAGGCGCAGCAGGTGGCGGCCCTGCTTGCCTCGCTGCCCGAAACCGAGCGTGAGAAGCTGGTCACCGCCGACGTCCGCGCGCTGATCGCACCCGCCAATGCAGCGATCCCGACCACCGATAATGGCGATGCGTCGGTATCGATCCAGCAAGACGACGCGCGGCTTATTGTCGCCAAGGTCGAAAAGGGCGAGGTGACGGCTGGCGCCGCGCCGCTCGACATCGACACATTATGGACGGTCGATACGGACACCGGGCTCATCCTGCGCGAACAGCGGCAGAGCTGGGTCGGCGAGCCTGGAAGCGCCGCGCGGACTCTCGTCGAAGAGCGGATTCGCGCGCTGACACCGGGCGATCCGGGGTAGCGCTGACTAGAAGGGTATTATTTTACCCGTCAGCAAAGCCGCTCCTTGCTTGACTTTCGGCGCCGTTATCGCCATTGGCCCGCTCCGAAGCGCCGCGATGTCCCGCTCGGGACGTGCGGCGCGGTTTGTTTCGGGCGGGCCCTCTCGCCCTCGTCCATGTCTTAAGGAGGTCGCCATGATGAAGGCGCTGACCAAGACGACCGTATCGGCGAACGCCGCAACGGTCGAAAAGAAATGGGTGCTGATCGACGCCGACGGCCTGGTTGTGGGCCGCGTCGCATCGATTATCGCCAATATCCTGCGCGGCAAGCACAAGCCGAGCTTTACCCCGCACGTCGATTGCGGTGACAATGTCATCGTCATCAACGCCGAGAAGGTGAAGTTCACCGGCAAGAAGTTGCAAGACAAGCGCTATTACAAGCACACCGGCTATGCCGGCGGCATCAAGGAAACCAGCCCCGCCAAGATCTTGGAAGGCCGTTTTCCCGAGCGCGTGCTCGAAAAGGCGATCGAACGCATGATCCCGCGCGGCCCGCTCGGTCGCCAGCAGATGCGCAACCTGCGCGTCTTCGCCGGCACCGACCATCCGCATGCCGGGCAGAACCCCGAAGTGATCGACGTCGCTTCGATGAACCGCAAGAACAAGGTGGGTGCATAATGGCCGACGAACAGACCATGACCGATCTCAAGGATCTCGGCGGCGCCGTTGAAGGCACCGTTGCCGCCCCGACGAGCAATGCGCCGCTGCGTGAAAAGCAGGTCGACAAGCAGGGCCGTTCCTACGCGACCGGCCGCCGCAAGGACGCCGTCGCCCGCGTGTGGCTGAAGCCCGGCACTGGAAAGATCACGATCAACGGCCGCGACCAGGAAGTGTATTTCGCACGTCCGACGCTGCGCCTCGTCATCAACCAGCCGTTCGGCCTCGCCGATCGCATCGGCAGCTATGACATCGTCGCTACCGTCAAGGGTGGCGGTCTGTCGGGCCAGGCGGGCGCCGTGTTGCACGGCATCTCGCAGGCGCTGACCCGTTTCGAACCCGCGCTGCGCGGCATCGTGAAGTCCGCTGGCTTCCTGACCCGCGACAGCCGCACGGTCGAGCGCAAGAAGTACGGCAAGGCCAAGGCCCGCCGCAGCTTCCAGTTCTCGAAGCGCTAACGAATTTTCCGTCGACGGACGGAGAAGGGAAGGGCGGTCCGGCAACGGGCCGCCCTTTTTCTTTGGACGCGGGCACCGGGCGATCCAACAACGCATCGGTTGAGATAGGCGCACCGCCCGCGCACGCGGTTGTAAAATATTGTTGCATGCGCCGGCACCAGCTTGACTATGCGATATAATCCTGTCCGACCGGGCGCTTCCATCGGGAGAATTTTCATGCACCGTCTTTTGGTCCGCTGGCACATGCTGGTCGCCGCTTTCCTCTTTCCCGCCATTCTCCTCTACCTGCTGACGGGAGCGCTCTACACCTGGGGTGCAAAGGGCGACTATGTGACGAGCGACCATGTGGTGACGCTGTCGGCACCGCTGACCGACGACAAGGCGGCGCTGCAGGCGATCGTCGTGAGGGAACTCGCCAAGCAGGACGTTGCGCCCCCGACCGGTGGGGCGACGGTCAAGCCGGTCGGCGACAGTTTCCAGCTCGACTGGACCGGCTCGCGGCGTGACGTGACGCTCGAGCCCGGCGAAACCGCGACCACGGCCAAGCTGATCGTCAAGGAAACGAGCTGGCACCGCTTCTTCGTTCAGTTGCACAAGGCGAAGGGCGGGACGCCGTTCAAGATTTATGCCGCGATCCTGGCGCTCGGGCTGTTCTTTCTCGTGACCTCCGGGCTGATCGTGGCGCTCAAGGTGCCGAACATGCGGCGCGGCGCGGTGGTCGCTTCGGCCGTCGGATTGGCGGCATTCGCCGGGATCGCGGCGGTCAGTTAGCGTTCTCGCGCAGCGACTGAAGCGGGTGGTCTGGCGACGGGCCGCCCTCTTTCGTGGTCTCGATGCTCGTGGCGATCCGTCGCGCGGCATCGGCGAAAGGCATCAGTACCGCGCCGGTGAGCCCGTGCGGATCATAGGCGATGCCATCGACACCGAAGCGCAGCCTTTCGCGCTTCGCGGCGGGCAGGTGGAGCGTCCCGAAGATCCGGTCGAAGATCGCAAGCGTCGATCCGAAATTGCGGTCGTGATGCCGTTCCTCGACCGAATGGTGGATCTGGTGGTGCGCCGGGCTGAGCAGCCAGCGGCCCGCGCGACCGGGCAGGCTGATCCACAGGTGTGAATGCTGAAGATAGGTGAAGATTATGGTGGCGAGGAAGGTGAGGGCATTGGCGCCGTGGATGAGGAAACCGCCGCCGACGCGCCCGAAGGCGAAATGAACGAGTGCCATGGCGATGCCCGCGGATGCGGCGGCCATGTTGAAGAACAGGATCGTGTCGACCGGATGGACCCGGAAATTGGTAAGCGGCGTCAGCGATTCGGCGGTGTGATGCACCTTGTGGAATTCCCACATCCAGCCGACGCGGTGGCTGAGGCTGTGGTTGAGCCAATATGCGAATTCATAGGCCATGAAGAGCATCAGCGTCATGACGGTGCCGGCGACCCACGCCGGCGCGGCGATCGGCGCGGGCGATCCGAACAGCATATGGAGGCCACGCAGCATATGGCCCGCGAACCATTCGCCGGACCAGAGCGCCCAACCCAGTGCACTTGCCGAGAACAGCACGCCGAAGAGGAACCAGGCAATATCGGCGCGGCCCGATGGGCTGCGCACGATCCGTGCGGGCAGGAGCGCGCGCAACAGGACCTTCGTGCGCACCGGGCGCGACCGGCCGCGCGGGATCGCGAAACGGAGCATCAGCGCGAGCGCGAGCAGGGCCGCCGCAAGCGTCAGTGCGTGGGGCGCCCATGACGACAGGGTCGCTGCGATGTCCGGTTGTTCGCCCATTGCCCCCGTCTTAGGGGGGGATGGTAAATGGCGACCTAACGGGGACTTTCCGCGTCAAAGCAGATCGAGACTGCCGAGCGCCAGCGCCTGCCGCGCCGGGCGCTCGGCCATCACCGCGAACATTTCGTCGCCGCGCGTCGTGCGCTCGACGCTCATCGACGCGAAGACCGCCATGAAATAACCGCTGAGCGCGCCGAGACGATAGTCGGTCCATAGCGCACCCGCGTCGGGATCGACGCCTTCGGCTTTCAACGCCGCGATCCAATGGTCGAACGCCGGGCGGTCGGCGGCGGCACGCTCGAACGGGTCGGCGATGCTGGTGCCGACGAGGTAGGCGAGGTCGGTGGCGCCGCTGCCGCGCCCCAGCGTCTGCCAGTCGACGAGCCAGCAGGCGTTCCCGTCCGGACTGAAAAGGATGTTGTCGATCCGGAGGTCGCCATGGGCGAGGCTGCGCGCCGCGGGTTCGCGGGACAAATAGGCGTCGAGCCGGTCGACGATCCCCGCACCGAGATCGAGCACCTCGGGCGCCAGGCGTTCGGCATAGCGTTCGCGAAAGCCGAGATAGAGCTGCGGAAACATCGCGCGAACCAGGCCGCTATTGTCGCGCGCGAGCCAGGACATGTCGGCGAGGCTTGGATCGTTCCACAGATGGGCGTGGAGCTTCGCCACCGCATCGATGCAGGGCACCAGCCCCGCGAGGTCGCGGCCGGCGAGCTGGTCGCCCTGCGCTGCGGGGGCGAGGTCGGAGAGGAGCAGGACGAATTCGACCTCGTCATCCTCGATCGCGTGGAAATAGCAGGCGGGCGCCGGCACGCCGCTGGTCGCGGCGAGGTCGCGGTACCAACTCACCTCCTTGATATAGGTGCCGGTCAGCTTGGCGATGTTGCGGCTCGCCTCGTCATGGCTCGGGCATTTGGCGATGATCGTTGCCGGCGCGTCGACCCCGTCGGCCCAGTCGAGCGTCAGGCGAAAGCTGTCGCACATCTGCCCGGTGCCGACCTTGCTCGCGGTAAAGCCGCGCAGCGCGCCCGGGGTCTGCCCCAATTGCTCCGCGATCCATGCGGGCGACATCGCCTCCGGCGAAGTCGGGAAGCTCATGCGGCGGGGTCCATCAGGCCGGAGAGGCCGGTCGGGGCGTGCGGGCCGACAAAGAGCTGTTCGAGGACACCGACCCCGCGATGCGCGGTGCTGCCGTCGACGAGTTCGGCGGTGACGAGCGCCTGGATATGCATCGCGAGCGGATTGCCCCAGCCGCGCTCGCCCTCCGCCATGCTGTCGTGCGCGACCGATGGGTCGGGGCCATGGTCGAACCCATGACCCCAGACGGGATGGGTGTAGCCGAGGCCGCTCATCGCGAAGACCGGGCCGGTCGGCGACAGCGTCAGCGACCGCCCGCCGCCGAGCTCGGTGCGCTGCGCGGCGACGCGGCGGCTGCCCGGCTGCCAGTCGAGCGCGAAGGCGGCGGCGTCGAAATGGGTCTCGCCGCCATGGTCGCCGACGATCACCGCGCGGCGGTTCCATGGGTTGCCTTCGCCATCGTCATTGCTGTGGAAGAAGAGCGAGGCATGGTCAAAATTGCACGGCGTCCACAGCCAGAAGAACTGGTTGAAATTGCCCTGCGGCGGCGGTTGCGGTTCGCTCGCGCCGACCGGGCGGATGCCCCAGCTGCGGTCGCGGGTGCCGGTCCAGCCGTCGCCCACGGTCACGCGTTGGCCGCCCACCGACAGCCAGCCCGACCAGCGGCCGTTCTGCGTCATGCGCGTATAGTCCATGAACAGACGGGTGCCGTTGCGGCGGATGAAACGCGGTTCCTCGATCGGGAAATGGCGGCCGGTGAAGGTCATTTCGGCGCCGAGCGGGCCGTCGTTCGGTGCGATGCTCAGCGTGACACGTTCGAGCGGCGCGTCGATCAAAATTGCGATCGGTCCGACCGAAAGATCGAGCCGCTCGCCCGACGACCGCCGGCTGGCGCGGAGGTTGTGCTGGACGCCGTCGACGACGACGCAAAAGGCGGCGTCGACGATGCCGAGCTGCGGATAGAAACCCATGGCGGCGGCGAAAAAGACCGATCCGTCGGGGCTGTAGCCGTTGAAGAAATAGCGGTCGTAGAAATTGCGGTCGGTGCCCGCGAAGGCCACCGGCTCGCATGTCTGGTGCAGCGGAAAATCATCGCCTTTGGTCAGCATGTTTCATCCTCATCCCGTTTTTTGTTGCAACCTATCGCGGCGCCTGCGGGATGGGAAGGGGCTGGTTTGGGTCTTAAGGACACAAAGGACACGGGCGGACGCGTCCGAACTGTCTCCTTTGTCGCTTTAGGCCGGTAATATGGGCCGGGCTTGAAACCTGCATTCGACGAGGCAAGCGACATGGCCATCCCGAAGAATAGATCATGGCGATGTTTTTTAGGAAAGCGGTTTTTGCGGCATCGGGCGATGGCGGGTTTCGGGCGGGAAGCGGACATGAAATCCTCCCTGTGGCGAAGCCATGGGGAGGGGGACCGCGCCCGAAGGGCGTGGTGGAGGGACCGAAAGCTTGCGCGACGCCTGACGGCGTCGGCCCCTCCGTCAGCGGCTTCGCCGCTGCCACCTCCCCATCGCTGCGCGACAGGGAGGATTTAAGCAACGTCCGCTTCCCACCCAAAATCGACAGTCGGGGTCGCTCTTCAATGCACCGGGGGATCGACCGGCGGCACAGCGCCGACGGGGGCGACCGGTTCGGCCGGGTCGCGCGGTGGCAGGGCGTCGGGCGGGACGTCGTCGATCTGCATGTCGGGGGTGGGTATTTTTTCGAGGTTGCGCACGCGCACGCCGATGGTCCCGTCCGCGATGGTCAGCTCGTTGAAGCTCGGCGGGGTCGAGCGGATGCGCTGCGACAGGGTGCCGGCGCCGATCATGCGGATCGGGCCGTCGGGGGTCTCGCGCACCAGGTCGAAGGCGTCGTGGACATGGCCGGTGAGCACCGCCGCGACGCCGCGCGAGGCGAGCGCACGGAGCGCGGTCTCGCCGCCGCGGGTCAGCGCGCGGCCGCGGGTGCCCGCCTCGACCAGCGGATGGTGCGCGGTGACGAATACCCGCGCGCTGCGGGGCAGCGCGTCGATCGCCGCCATCGTCTTGTCGAGCGCGCTGCGCGTCACCCAGCCCTTCGACCAGTCGAGCCGCCATTGCGCGCGCGCGGTGGTCTTGAGCGGCACGACCGCGACGCCCGCGAGGTCGAGTTCGCGCTCGACCAGCCGTTCGATGCGCCGGATTCGGGCATAGGGCCAGAAGAAGCGCGCGAGGGGATTGAAATAGGGCAGGTCGTGATTGCCGACTTCGACGGTCACCGGCACGTCGAGCCGTTCGATCCAGTCGCAGGCGGCGGCGAATTCGCGGGACCGTGCGCGCATCGTCAGATCGCCGGTGACCAGCACCGCATCGGGCCGTTCCGATTTCACGCAATCGGCGAACCAAGCGAGCGCCGCGCGATCCTCGAGCCCGAAATGCAGGTCGCTGATGTGGAACAGGCGCGTCATGCGGTGGTGAGGAAATCGACCGCGCTCATCCCGAGCGTGAAGCGCGCAGGGGAGGGTATTTCGCTGAGCTCACCGTCATATTCGAGGCTGATCGGAGCTGCGCTTTCGAGCAGGATCGTCTCGGCGGTCGCGATCGGCTCGCTGGGGCCGTCGCGGAAATCGCCGCCGAGCCAGGCGAGTCCGTGACGCAGCACGTCGCCGGTGCCCTCGGTCAAGATGCCGTCGGCGGCGATGCCGTTTTCGGTCGGGGTCAGAATGACGGCCGGATAGGTCTTGGTGTGCCCCACGACGCCGACCCCGGGGGCGTTAAGCATCGTGTCGAGCGCTTCGGGCGCGGCGCGGCTGGCCTCGATCACGCCGTCCTGCCGCATCGTTTCGCGCACCGTGGCCCAGCGCGTCGCGGGTCCCGCGACGACGGTAATGAAAGCTTGCTTGGTCGCCGAGCGGATGATCGGGATCGGTCGCCGCCGCCCTTTCCCGCCGAGCGCGTCGGTCAGGATGTCGGGTGCGGGGCGGTCGCCGTGCAATTGCTTCGAGAGCAGGTTCAGCGTGCCGCCGGGTAGCGGCAGGATCGCGCCGCGCCATCCCTCGACCTGCGCCGCGGCGGCGTTGATCGTGCCGTCGCCGGTCCACACGAGCAGCAGGTCGATATCCTGCGCGCGCAGCATCTGCGCATCGGGCAGCGAAGCATCGGGCAGCGCGAAGGTCGCGGCGAGCGGCGCGCCGGCGGCGCGGCAGGCCTCTTCGATCGCGGCGCGCATTGTTTCGTCGTGGCTGCCGCTCCGGGTGTTGCAGACGAGGGCGGGGCGGGTGAAGGCTGTGGTCATCGGCCATCCTACGCACGAACGCGCAAAAGGTCGCGGCGGTGTTGGGCGCTTGTTCGGCGACGCCCGCCCTTGTAGGGCGCGGGACGGCCCGACGTGCGGCTTGGTGGAGAGCGGGCCTATGTCGGGTGAGCCAGTCAAGGGACAGCGGCGTTTGATCAAGATCCTGATAGTGGTGGGCCTGTTGATCCTGCTGTTCGGCGGCGGGACCAAATTGATCGTTGGGGGCGGCGCCAAGTCGCTCAACCTCGGCGACCGGCTGCTCGGCGACGGTGACGGCGCGACCTTGCAGGTCGCGGGCCAGCCCTATGGCAGCGGTGAGCGCAACAAGCTCAACATCTGGGTGCCGACGGGAACGAAGAAGAGCGACCGGCTGCCGGTGATCGTCTGGCTCTATGGCGGCGGCTGGTACAGCGGCCAGCGCGACGATTATGGCTTTGCCGGGCGGGCGTTCGCGAAGCAGGGCTTCATCGTCGTCATTCCCGATTACCGGATCGTGCCGGAGGGGCATTGGCCCGACTTCTTGCAGGACAGTGCGGCGGCGGTGGCGTGGACCGAGAAGCATATCGGCGATTATGGCGGCGACGCCGGCCGGATCGCGCTGTCGGGGCATTCGGCGGGGGCGTATAACGCGGTGATGATCGCGCTCGACCCGCAATGGATGAAGGCGGCGGGCAGCGACGCGTCGCATATTCGCGGCGTCGCGGCGCTCGCCGGACCCTATGATTTCCTCCCCTTCGAGAAGGGCGGTCGCGCCGATGTCGCGATGGGCGATATTCGCCCGGTCGCGCGAACCCAGCCGATCGCCTTCGCGCGCGCCGGTGCGCCGCCGCTGTGGCTCGGCCATGGCACCGCCGATACCGTCGTGCGCGTGCGCAACAGCCAGCACCTCGCGGCGGCGATGGAGAAGGTGGGCGGATCGGTGCAATTGCGGACCTATGACGGGCTGAGCCACAATGATCTCGTCATGGCGCTGACCGGGCCGCTGTCGTACAAGGGACCGATCCTGGCCGAGGCGACCGATTTCCTGCGCGGCGCGACCGCGAAGCGGGTGACGGCGGCGCAATGACCATCAAGATTCCGGCGATCGTGATGGCGGGCAGCCGGCCCGGCCCCGACCCGCTGCTCAGCGGCACGGGGGTGTCGACCAAGGCATTGCTGCCGATCGCGGGGCAGGCGATGCTGGTGCATGTCGTGCGGGCGCTGCGCGCGTCGCCGCTGGTCGGGCCGATCACCATCCTGGCGCAGAACAGCGCCGAACTCGCCGCCGAGCCGGGGCTGGCGGGGCTCGCCGACCTGCATTTTTCGGATTCGGGGCAGGGGATCAGCAGCTCGCTCGCCGCGGCGCTGCCACCGGGCGACGATCCGCTGCTGGTGACGACCGCCGACAATGTGTTGCTGACGCCCGCGATGATCGCCGAGTTCCTCGATGGCGCCGAAGGCAGCGACGTCGCGGTGGCGATGGTCGAGCGCGCGGTGCTGCTCGCGCGCTATCCCGAATCGAAGCGGACCTGGCTCAAGTTCCGCGGCGGCTGGTGGTCGGGGGCGAACATGTTCCGGCTGCGCGGGCGGCGGGTTTTGCCGCTGCTCGATTTCTGGGGCCGGATCGAGCGCGACCGCAAAAAGGGGTTGAAGATCATTGCGGCGTTTGGGCCGTGGTTGCTGATCGGCGCGCTGCTGCGGCTGTTCACGATCCAGCAGGGGGTGGCGCGTGCGGGGCTGCGCTTCGGGCTGAAGGCGACGGTGGTGCCGATGAGCGACCCCGAGGCGTGCATCGATGCCGACAAGCCGGTCGATATCGAGCTGATCGAGGCGATCATGGCGGGGCGAGTGTAAACGACCTGACGTTCCAACATCTCGTCATTGCGAGCGAAGCGAAGCAATCCAGGGCGGTTTACGCGGACTCTGGATTGCCGCGTCGCTTCGCTCCTCGCCATGACGAAGGGCGAGTTTCAGGCCTCGGCCAACGCCTTGTCCACCGCCGCAATCGCGATCGCCAGTTCCTCCGTATAAGGAATCGTCGCGTCGATATCGACAATCTGCGCGCCATTGAACGTCAGCAGCGGCACCGTTTCGACCTTGCGCGTGATCAGCGCGCGGTCGTGGTCGGGCTTGCGCAGCATCACCGTGTCGACATCGACGTGCAGGCGGACGACGAGGGTCGGCTTGTAGGCCGCCATCTCGGCATAAAGCGCGCGCTCCTCCGCCTGCATCGTGGCGAGGCGCGGCGTGGTCGCGCGGCCGGCGAGGATCGGGCCGTCGTGGAGGCCGGGGACTTCAAGCTGCGGATAGCGGTCGGTGACGATCACCTTGCCCGCGCGGCGCTGGTCGAGCAGCGCGTCGAATTTGGCGCGGCGTTTCTTCGACTTGTTCAGCGCATAGCGCGCGGCGAGATATCCGGGGATCGGCTCGCCGGGTTCGCGCAAGCGATCGGCGATGCCGTCGAGGAAGCGGTGCAGCGGCGGGCCGATGATCGGCCAGCGCCCGATGCGGCGGCCCTGCTCGCCCGAGCCTAGCCCGAGATAGCCCGACTCCGCCGCGCGGGTCTTTTGGATATGCGCGAGCAGGTCCGCCGACAGGGTCGACTTGCCCGACCCGTCGCTGCCGACGACTGCGATCAGGGGAGCGAGATCGCTCCCCATAAGATCAGCTCAGTTCCTTGAAGAAACCGATCATCTTGAGCCCGCCGATGATGAAGCGGACGACGACGAGCGCGGCATAGGCATAGACCCAGGTCCACTGCTGCGGCGTCAGCACGTCGAAGTTGAAGTCGAGGCGCGCGAACCAGGTCAGAAAGACGGTCGTCGCGAGCAGGAACAGCTTATTCTGTTCGCGCCAGATCATCCGCTTCCACCAGAAGGGATATTTGGGTTTCACCCAGCCGTGGAGGCGCGGGAGGAGGGCGGGGACGTCCTTCGCCCATTCGGCATGCGCCGCGCCGAACTTCTCACGCAGATATTCTTCTTCGTAGATCGAGATGCGCTCGTAGATCAGGATGCCAAGCAGGAAGACGATCGCGCCGAACACCCAGCTGCCCGACAGCATCGCGATGCCGGTAAAGTTCAGGATGCGGCCGACATAAAGCGGGTTGCGGACCAGGCTGTAAGGGCCGGTGGTGTTGAGTTCGCTCGCTTCGGCGGCGACCTTGGCGCGGCCCGAGGTGCCGAGCGCGGCCCAGCCGCTGGTGAAGATGCGGACGATCGCGCCGGCGCTCGCGATACCGAGCGACAGCCAGAACCACGCGCAGTCGCCGAAGGCGGTCTGGAACGGACCCCAATCCTTGCTGCACCAGGCGATCAGCACCGAGATGGCGATGGTGATGTAGATATAGGTGCCGCGAATGAAGAAGAGGCGCTTGCCGCTGCGGGCGAGTTCTTGCTGGTACATTTGGATCCGCCTGTTGGCCGCACACGCGCGGCGTCAGAATAAGGTGGCACCCCTCTAGCGATTTTTGCGGCTAAAATAAGACCGAATATTTCAGACGAGGCGCAGCTTGCGCGCCGTCTTGCCGAGCGAGGCGCGGTCGGCGTGGGGAAGGGCGAAGCGCAGCGACAGCCAGATCGCTGCGACCGCGAGCAGCACGATCAGCGGCAGCGCGATCGCGTCGGGCAGGCGCCCGGCGAGCCAAGCGGCGGCGCCCGCGACGAGGGTGATCGCGATGCCGCGCAGCGCGACGCCGGCGAACTGGTGGTCGAACGGATGGAGCTTTTCGTTGATCGCGAGCTGGAGCATCGGGATGCCGCCCATCACGACGAGGCCGATCGACATGGCGAGCGTCACGCCGGTCAGCGCATCCATATGCCCGACGATCAGCCAGCCCGCGCCGACGGCGACGATCACCCCGACGATGGCCGCGGTGAGTTGGTGGCGGAACGCCGCGACGACCTGGAGCACCGGCAGCGAGATGCCGAGCACCGCCTCGGCGGCGCGCGCGAAGAGCAGGATGACCAGCGCGGCCTGCGCGACCTTTGCCTCATGCCCGAACAGGCTGAGCAGGGGCGCGCTGCCCGCGGCGAGGATGGCGGCGAGCGGGAGCGCGATCGCCATGATCAGCCGCGTCGCATAGGCATAGATGTCGGTCACCTGCGCGCGGTCCTCGCGCTCGGCGCTGGCTGCCAGCGGCGCCATCACATAGACGAAGGCGATGCGGACGAGCTGGACGACGCTCGAGAGCTTGCGCGCGATGGTGAACAGCGCGGCGGCCGCGGCGCCCGCCGCGCCGGGCAGGATCAGGTTGAGCACCAGCGCCGGGGCGTCGCCGAACAGCCGCGCGATGACGTTCGACGGCAGGATCGACAGCCCGGCCCAGAAGGTGTTTTTCGCGGTCTCGCCGCCGCGTCCGCCGTGGAGCAATTCGCCGAAGTTGTAATAGCGCCGCAGCAGGCGGACGCAGAGGATCGCGGTGATGCCAAGCGAGCAGAGATGCGCGATGAACAGGCCTTTCAGGCCGAGGCCGCCGGCGAAGAAGGCGCTCGCGAACACCAGTCGCATGATCTGTTCCCACACGATGCGGAGGCGGATCTCGGCGCCGAACACCATGCGTGCGCGCATCGCGCTGGTCGCGATCTCGACGAACGCCCAGAGCGGCAGCGCCCAGATGAAGAGCTGGATCGCGGGCACGACGAGCGGCCGGTCCTTCGCCGCGACGTTGAGGAAGGGTGCGAGGTCGGCGGCGAAGACGGCGATCAGTGCCGCGACGATCAGGCACGGCCCGACCCCGAACAGCATCGCGGTGCGCAGCGCCGCGGCGGCATCGGCATCGCTCGCCGATTGCGGCACGGTGCGCTGCATCGCGCTGGTCATGCCGAGGTCGAAGAGATTTTCGAGCAGGTTGATCGTCGCCCACAGCACGGCATAGAGGCCGTAACCCGCGAGCCCGAACATCAGCACATAAAGCGGCTGCGCGACGATCTCGACCACCGCGCCGAGGCGCGCGAGCACGGTGGTGCCGAGCCCCTTCGCGACGCTGCGGCTGGTAACGGCGGGGGCGGGCGTGTCGTCGCTCATCGTGGCGCCAGTAGCCGCTCGCGCGCGGCCCCGCCAGCGGGTTTCGCTTTTGCGTCCGTCACCCCTTGTCGTCGCGATTAATCGGGTCTAGTCCGACCCCGACTGCATCAGGGGAGCCAGCGACATGGCCGAATTTCGCCTTCCGAAGAACAGCCGCATCCAGAAGGGCGGCCAGACCCACAAAGCCGAAGGCGCGGCCAAAGTCCGGAAATTCAAGGTCTATCGCTACGACCCCGACAAGGGCGAGAACCCGCATTTCGACAATTTCGAGATCGATCTCGACAAGTGCGGCCCGATGGTGCTCGACGCGCTGATCAAGATGAAGAGCGAGCAGGACTCGACGCTGACCTTCCGCCGCTCGTGCCGCGAAGGCATTTGCGGCAGCTGTTCGATGAACATGAATGGCAAGAACGGCCTCGCCTGCACCACCGCGATCGAGGATCTGAAGGGCGATATCAAGATCACCCCGCTGCCGCATATGGAAGTGATCAAGGACCTCGTCCCCGATTTCACCCATTTCTATTCGCAATATAATTCGATCGAGCCCTGGCTGAAGACCAAGACGACGACGCCGAGCGGCAAGGAGCGGCTGCAGTCGCCCGCCGAACGCGAGAAGCTCGACGGGCTGTACGAATGCATCCTGTGCGCCTGCTGCTCGACAAGCTGCCCGAGCTATTGGTGGAACAGCGACAAGTTCCTCGGCCCCGCGATCCTGCTCCAGGCGTATCGCTGGCTCGCCGACAGCCGTGACGAAATGACCGGCGAACGCCTCGACGAACTGGAAGATCCCTTCCGCCTCTATCGCTGCCACACGATCATGAACTGCTCGAACGCCTGCCCCAAGGGGTTGAGCCCGGCACGCGCGATCGCCGAGATCAAGAAGCTCGAGGCCGAGCGGCAGGTGTGAACGACGGGATAGAGGAACCTCGCCGCTATAGCTTTAGCGCCGAGGACGAGGGCGATGGCTGGCTGAGCTGGAACCTCAAGGACGCGAGCCGCTTCAACAGCTTCATCGAACCGCTATCGGTGCGTGTCGAGCCGAACACGCCCGACGGCCGCCCGCAGGCGCGGGTGCGGATGATCCCGGAGCGCAAGCACAGCAACCTCGGCGACAATGTCCATGGTGCGGTCACGCTCGCGCTCGTCGATATCGCGCTGTTCGCGGCATCGCACCAGTTCGGATCGCTCAACGCCGGCCATTCGGTAACCCTCGACCTGTCGACGCAGTTCGTCGGCGCCGGCCGGCTCGGCGAGCCGCTCGACGCCGTGGTCGAACTGGTGCGCGAAACCGGGCGGCTGATCTTCCTGCGCGGACTCGTGGTCCAGGGCGAGGGCGACAGTCACATCGTGCTGACCTTTGCGGGGACGATCCGCAAGGCGAGCAAATGACGACGGGCGTGCTCGCGGCCTATGATGCGCTGGTCGCGGGCGGCGAGTTGCGGCCCGACCCCGAGCAGCGCGCCGGGGCCGAACGGCTCGACCGCCTGCAAAAGGAACTCGAGGCGGTGCCGCCGCGCGGCAGCTTGCTCTGGCGGTTGACCGGCCGCAAGCCCGAGGCGCCGCGCGGTGTATATCTGTGGGGCGCGGTCGGGCGCGGCAAGTCGATGCTGATGGACCTGTTCTACGACCAGCTGACCATCCAGCGTAAGCGGCGCGTCCATTTTCACGCCTTCATGATCGATGTTCACGCGCGAATGCGCGAGGTGCGCAAAAGCGAGGCGGGCGATCCGATCCCGCTCGTCGCCGACGCGCTCTGCGAGGACGTCCGCTGCCTCGCCTTCGACGAGATGGTGGTGAACAACAGCGCCGATGCGATGATCCTCTCGCGGCTGTTCACCGCCTTGATCGACCGCGGGGTGACGGTGGTCGCGACTTCGAACCGGCCGCCGACCGATCTCTACAAGGACGGGCTCAACCGTGAGCATTTCCTGCCCTTCATCGCGCTGGTCGAGGCGAAGCTCGACGTGATGGGGCTGAACGGCCCGACCGATTATCGCCGTGACCGGCTTGGCGACGGGGCGCGCTGGTTCGTGCCCGCCGACGATGCCGCGAGCGCGGCGCTGTCGGCGGCCTTTTTTCGCCTGACCGACTATCCGCCCGAGGATCGCGCGCATGTGCCGACGCTCGACCTCGACCTCGGCGGCGGGCGCATCCTCCATGTCCCCAAGGCGCTGAAGGGGGTCGCGGTCTTTTCGTTCAAGCGCCTGTGCAGCGAAGCACGCGGCGCGTCCGACTATCTGGCGGTCGCGCGGCATTTCCACACCGTCATCATCGTCGGCATCCCGCGCATGGGACCCGAGAATCGCAACGAGGCGGCGCGCTTCGTGACGCTTGTCGACGCGCTCTACGAATATAAGGTCAAGCTGCTCGCGAGTGCGGCGGCGATGCCCGATGCGCTCTATGTCGCGGGCGACGGGGCGTTCGAGTTCGAACGCACCGCGAGCCGGTTGTCGGAAATGCAGTCCGACGACTATCTGGCCTTAGGCCACGGCCAGGAAGACGCCGCCTAGCACCTTGCCCCAGCGCGAGGAGTTGACCGTCACCGCGATCAGGTCGCGGACATAGCGGACCTCGTGGACGACATGGCCGACGCCCTGTTCGATGATACGGCGCAGGGTGCGCAGCGGCTTGGGCGCGGCGATGCCGATCCGCGCCGGGCGCGAGGGCGGGGCGGGCAATGTCGCGAAACCCCCGCTGGTGACGCGGGGATCCTCGGCGACGGCGCGGCACAGCGCCTCCATTCGCGCGATGGCGAGTCCGTTGGGCACCGCGCGGTCGCGGCTCAGAAGTTCAAAGCTGTGGCTGAAGGCCGAGAACTGGATGGCGCCGCTTGCCGCGCTATGACCCAGGGCATCGCGCATCTCTTCTTCGGACATCGCGCAGAGTTGGGCGGGACGGAAACGGCCCACGCGGTCCATCAACCCGCTGACCGGGACTTCGCATATGCCTTCATGCGCGCGGACCGCGAGGTTGCCCGGGTCTAGCGAAATGGCGCAGCCATGATCGCGATACGCCCCGTTGAAGCTGCTGTCGAAACGGAAACCGAGCGACGCGAGGGCGCGCAGCGTGTCGTCGTTGGCGCCAAAATTGCCGGCACGAAAGGCGGTGGGTTTGGGCGCGCCGGCGCCGACGAGAATGTCGCGGGCCAGGCCGATCAGCTTTTTCTGCGCGCCGAGGGGAAAGTCGCCGATGTTGCGTCCGGTGAGCCGCCCGATGGGGTTGAAGCGCGCGAATTCGAGCCATTCGGTGTGGATGTGAAGCTGAACCTCGTGCCCGCGCGCGACGATCGGCTGGACGATCCTGTCGATGATTTCGGGCCCATAGACGAGCGCCGGCATCGGATCGACGAAATAGACCCCGGTCAGGCCATGGCGTTCGAGCATGTCCATCTGGAAGTGGATGCCATAATCGCCGTCGCGGCAACGGCCGAGGATCGAGCTTTCGAAATTTGCACGCGCATCGGCGCCCCGTTGATAGAGGCCCGCCGACAATTCGGTGTCGAAGCTGATGATAGCCCGCGTCATCCCCGCGAGCCTAACAGGCAGGGGGATAAGGGAGGGTTAATCGGGGGTTGCGGCGGACCTCAGAAGCGCAGCGTCACATCGACCCCGGCGCTCTTGGTATCGGCCCAGGGGAAGATGTGGATGTTGTCGTTCGCCTTGGTGGTGATCAGATGCCCGGTCGCGGTGCCGATCGCGGCGCCGACGAGGACGTCGCCGACGCGGTGCTTCCTGGCCTCGACGCGGCTGAGGCCGACGAAGGACGCGACCAGATAGGCGGGCAGGCCGGCTTCCCAGCCGTAGCGGTTGTGCAGCGTCGCCGCGGCGGCGAAGCTCGTCGAGGTGTGGCCCGAGGGGAAGCTCTTGTTGTCGCTGCCGTCGGGGCGGCGCGACGGAAAGGCCTCCTTCAACCCTTGGGTGATCAGGATCGTGCCGCCGATGCTGCCACCCGCTTCCAGCACGCCCTCCCAGTCGCCCTGCACCGCCGGGACGCCAAAGGCCGCGACGACGAGCGCATTCTTGGCGACGGTCCCGGCATCGTCCCAGCCCTTTTCGCTGGCGTGGGCGGGCGCCGCGCATGCCAGCGCGATCGCGGCGCCGGCGGTGGTCAGTCCAGATCGTATCATGTCGCTCGCCTCGTGCCGTTATGGCACCGATGCATAGCGCAGAATTGGCCGCGGCCAAAATTGCGGCTCCGGTACGCCGCTTTTGGCGGATTGGTCCAATTGGTGCGCCGGGAAGGCGGTTAGGTTCTCGCCGGGCCGGCTTGTATCGGGGTGACGAAAAGGGGGAATTCCGATACAAGCCGCCGACCGGGGGGTTGGAAGGCGAACTGCCATGTACCGACGCGCGATCCGCCGCAAAAACCGCGTTCTGCCCGCTACCGGCGCGCCGCAACAGGCGCCGGCGCGACGCGCGCGCTCGCCGCTTGCTTCGCTTATGGGGGTACCGTCGCACGCACCGCTGACGATCGGCGCTGCGAACGACCCCGCCGAACAACAGGCCGATGCCGCCGCCGATCATGTGATGCGCGCGGCGACGCCAGCGCGCGGCGAGGCGTCGGCGCCGGTCGTGCGGCGCGAGGCCAGCGGCGGCTCGGCCACGGGGTCGGCGCCCGCGACCCCTGCGGCGCAATCGGCGATCGCCTCGCTCGGGTCGGGGGCGCCGCTCCCGGCATCGGAGCGGGCGTTTTTCGAGCCGCGCTTCGGTGCCGACCTGTCGGGCGTGCGCGTCCATGACGGGGCCGCCGCCGACATCGCATCGCAATCGATCCAGGCGCGCGCCTTCACGCTGGGCAGCGACGTCGCCTTTGCCCGCGGCGAATATCGGCCGGGGACCGGCGATGGGCGGCGGCTGATGGCGCACGAACTGGCGCATGTCCTGCAGGGGGGCGGCGAGGCGCGCCGCGTCGTGCGCCGCGTCACCGCCGATCAATGCGCGTCGGACTGCACGATGGAAGATGGCATCGCGACCAAGACCGGCAAATATACGCTGACGATCATGGCGGACAAGGAGGGGCCGTTCCTGCTGATCCCCTTCACCTCCAACGTCGGGCACGCCTGGTTGCGGCTGCAGGACGACACCGGCAATTACTGGACCTATGGGTTCTGGCCGCAGACCGGTTTCGATGCCAGCCAGCCCTTTGCCGACGTCGAAGGCTGCGTTCATCATCCCGACACCGCGCACGACGACCATATCACCGCGTCGCAAAGCTATGAGCTCACCGCGGCGCAATTCGCCGCGGCGAAAAGCTACGCCTCGGGGATATGCGCGGCCAAGCCGAAATATAATCTGTTCCAGTTCAACTGCACCGAATTCGTCCGCAAGACGCTCGACGCCGCGGGGCAGGGATCGTGGGGCGGCTTTGGGCTGATCTGGGAAAGCCCCAACGGGCTCGATGCCTGGATGCGTCTCCATGCGCTGGAAATCGGGACGAGCGCCACCGCCGCGACCACGGCGCCGAAGGCGGCGGGCGCCGGCTCGTTCGGGTTCGAACTATCCTATCGCCATCAATTTTATTCGATGCTGGGGCATAAATTGCGGCTCTATGGCGTCGGCCAGACCGAATTGGGCGGGCCGATCAAGATCGCCGGGGCCGGGGTCGGGGTGTCGCTCGATCCCCAGCGCGTCTGGCTGCCGTCGCTCTATGCCGAGGGCATGGGGACATTCGGCGACATGAACCCCGGCGCGGATAAATTCGGCGCGGGCCTGTCGGCGGGTTATGGGCTGAACTATCGCATCGACGCCTTGGGCTCGATCGGCGTCGAGCATAATTTCCTCAAGGATTTCGTCAACGACGACCCCGCACTGGGTCGGCTGATGATCAAAGCCAAGATCAATCTGTGGTAGCCTTGGCGCGGGCGATCGATGCCGGAGGCCGGTGCAAATGGGCCTCTATCACTATTGCGAACTATTAGCAATTAATCTTTGATTTTCATGCTTTTCGCGGTTGTTTCCTTAAGGGAATCGGCGTAGGGCGGCGCCGTCTAGGGACCGGCGCGGCGATTTGGCCCGTGTGCCAGCCGGTTTTGTGCTTCATTGCCGGGCTTGCCACGAAGGGAGTGCCGCGCGCCATGGGACGCAAGAAAATCGCTTTGATCGGAGCCGGAAATATCGGCGGAACGCTGGCGTTGCTGGCGGCGCAGAAGGAACTCGGTGACGTCGTCCTGTTCGACGTCGTCGAAGGCGTGCCGCAGGGCAAGGCACTCGACCTGTCGCAGGTCGGCCCGATCGCGGGCTTTGACGCGAAGATCACCGGCACGAACGACTATGCCGACATCGCCGGCGCCGACGTCATCATCGTCACCGCCGGTGTTGCCCGCAAGCCGGGCATGAGCCGCGACGACCTGCTCGGCATCAACCTGAAGGTCATGAAGGCCGTCGGCGAAGGCATCAAGGCCAACGCCCCCGACGCGTTTGTCATCTGCATCACCAACCCGCTCGACGCGATGGTGTGGGCGCTGCGCGAATTTTCGGGTCTGCCGCACAACAAGGTCGTCGGCATGGCCGGCGTGCTCGATTCGGCGCGGTTCAGCCACTTCATCGCCGACGAGTTCGATGTGTCGGTGAAGGATGTGAACACCTTCGTCCTCGGCGGCCATGGCGACACGATGGTTCCCGTCGTCCGCTATTCGACGATCAACGGCATCCCGGTTCCCGACCTCGTCAAGATGGGCCTGTCGAGCCAGGACAAGATCGACGCGATCGTCAAGCGCACCCGCGGCGGCGGCGGCGAAATCGTCGCGCTGCTCGGCACCGGTTCGGCCTTCTATGCCCCGGCCGCGAGCGGCATCGCGATGGCCGAAGCCTATCTGGGCGACCAGAAGCGCATCCTGCCTTCGGCCGCTTATGTCGATGGCCAGTACGGCCTCGACGGCCTGTATGTCGGCGTGCCGGTGCAGATCGGTGCCGGCGGCGTCGAGAAGATCATCGAGATCGAACTCGATGCCGACGACAAGGCCGGGCTGCAGGTCTCGGTCGATGCGGTCAAGGAACTGCTCGACGCGTGCAAGAATCTGGATCCGTCGCTGGCGTGATGCTGCGTCTCTGTCTTCTTGCGGTGATGTTGTCCGGGTCTGGTGCTTCGGCACTGGCCCAGGATGTATCGACGCGTGGCAGGGACGAAATATCGCAAAGCCGGATTTCGCCTGAGAGGCCGGACCTGGTCCGGCCTCCTCCGATCATCCTGCCTCCGACGGTTTCGCCGAAGTCCGACCTGCGCCCGATTGCGGAGCAGCTTGGTGCGCCTGCGTCTCCTGCCGATTTCGTCGAAGATGCGCGGCGGTGTATGGCTGTCGTCAGCCCGGACAACAGCGTTCACTCGTATATTCTGGCGGAGAGTGGCTGGTCCTATACCCTGCCGCGCCAGAAGTCGAATGAGCTCGGTAGCTATGAATTCATCCAGTTCTCTAAGGATGATCGGAGCATCGCGCTGCTGGACTTTGGCTCGCGCGTTATGTGCCGCGTGGTTGGTCGTGTGGAAGAGTTGAGCCAATTGGGCGAGGTTCGCAGGGCGCTTATCGACGGGCTTGCCGCAGCGTCGATTGGCGAATTGCCGAAATTCGAGCAGCTGGCAGCGAATATCCGGCGCAACGCCCCCGAAGTCGATCTTTCCAATATCCTCGTTGCGGGCAACCACATGCTGGAGCTTGCGGCGACCGAAAAGAGCGTCACTCTTCGATCGGGCGAGGCTGACACGCAGTTCCGCGTCGTCATGGTGTCTTCCGTACCTTTACCAAAAGAATTCCAATCACATGCGCCAACCGGCGCGACCAATTAGGAGTCGTTCATGTCCATTCTCATCGACAAAAACACCAAGGTCATCACGCAAGGCATGACCGGTGCCACGGGGACGTTCCACACCGAACAGGCGCTCGCTTACGGCACCCAGATGGTCGGCGGCGTGACGCCGGGCAAGGGCGGCACGACGCACATCGGCCTGCCCAACTTCAACACTGTCGAGGAAGCCAAGGCCGCGACCGGCGCGACCGCGAGCTGCATTTATGTTCCGCCGCCGTTCGCCGCCGACTCGATCCTCGAGGCGATTGACGCAGAGATGGAACTGATCGTCTGCATCACCGAGGGCATTCCGGTGCTCGACATGGTCAAGGTGAAGCGCGCGCTGTCGGGTTCGAAGTCGCGGCTGATCGGCCCCAACTGCCCTGGCGTGCTGACGCCGGGCGAATGCAAGATCGGCATCATGCCGGGCAGCATCTTTTCCAAGGGCAGCGTCGGCGTCGTGTCGCGTTCGGGCACGCTGACCTATGAAGCGGTGTTCCAGACCACCAACGCCGGCCTTGGCCAGACGACCGCTGTCGGCATCGGCGGCGATCCGGTCAACGGCACCAACTTCATCGACGTCCTCGAACTCTTCCTCGCCGACGAAGCGACCAAGTCGATCATCATGATCGGCGAAATCGGCGGCGACGCCGAGGAGCAGGCGGCGCAGTTCCTGATCGACGAAGCCAAGCGCGGCCGCAAAAAGGCGATGGCCGGCTTTATCGCGGGCCGCACCGCGCCTCCGGGCCGCCGCATGGGCCACGCCGGTGCGATCGTGTCGGGCGGCAAGGGCGACGCCGAAAGCAAGATCGCGGCGATGGAAGCCGCGGGCATCACCGTGTCGGCGAGCCCGTCCGAACTCGGCACGACGCTCGTCGAAGTGCTGAAAGAACGCGTCTGAGTATCGCGCCCGCCGGAACGAAACGGTTCCGGCGGGCGTCCCCTTCCCAACCCTTCTCCCCGGAGCCATTTCTCGCAAGGGAATGGAAAAGATCATGAACCTCGAACGACAGAGCTTTGACATCGACGAGCCGCAGGCGGGCCCCAGCTGGGCGCCGAAGAACTGGCCGCCGATCGACAGCGACGACCTGACCGCTGCGCTCGATCCGCAGCAGATGCAGGTCGCAGTGAAGGCCGCCGCCGCCAAGGCCGGTGCGCCGCTGTCGAATGCCGAAGTCGAACGCGCGGCGAATGATTCGATCCGCGCGATGATGCTGATCCGCACCTATCGCGTGCGCGGGCATCTCGCCGCGAACCTCGATCCGCTGGGGCTCAGCACGCGCGAGCTGCCCGCCGATCTGACACCCGAATATCATGGTTTCGTCGGCGCCGATCAGGACCGGCCGATCTTCGTCGGCGGTGCGCTCGGCCTTGAAAAAGCGACGATCCGTGAGATCGTGGCGATCTTGCGCGCGAATTATTGCGGCAATGTCGGCCTCGAATATATGCACATCGCCGACATCGAGGAGCGCCAGTTCCTGCAGGAACGGATGGAAGGCGCCGACAAGATCATCGAATTTTCGGTCGAAGGCAAACGCGCCATCCTGAACAAGGTGATCCAGGCCGAGGAATGGGAAAAATTCCTCGCGCGCAAATATGTCGGCACCAAGCGCTTCGGCCTCGACGGCGGCGAATCGATGATTCCGGCGATGGAAGCCATCATCAAATATGGCGGCCAATATGGCGTGAAGGAAATCGTCTACGGTATGGCGCACCGCGGCCGCCTGAACATGCTCGCGAACGTGATGGCCAAGCCGTACAAGGTGATCTTCCACGAATTTTCCGGCGGCAGTGCCAACCCCGACGATGTCGGCGGGTCGGGCGACGTCAAATATCACCTCGGCACCTCGACCGACCGCGAGTTCGGCGGTGCGTCGGTGCATATGTCGCTGGTTCCCAACCCGTCGCATCTCGAAGCCGCCGACCCGGTCGTGCTCGGCAAGGTGCGAGCGCAGCAGGTGGTGCGCGACGACCTTGCCAAGCATGAGCAGGTGCTGCCCGTGCTGATCCACGGCGACGCGGCCTTCGCGGGGCAGGGGATCGTCTGGGAATGCCTCGGCTTCTCGGGCATCCGCGGTTACAACACCGGCGGCTGCATCCACTTCATCGTCAACAACCAGATCGGCTTCACGACCAGCCCGCAATATGCGCGCTCGTCGCCCTATCCGTCGGACGTCGCGAAGGGCGTGATGGCGCCGATCCTGCACGTCAACGGCGACGATCCCGAGGCGGTGACCTTTGCCTGCAAGCTGGCGATCGACTTCCGCCAGCAGTTTAAGCGCGACGTCGTGATCGACATGTGGTGCTATCGCCGTTTCGGCCATAACGAGGGCGACGAGCCTTCGTTCACCCAGCCTTTGATGTATGCCGTCATCCGCCAGCACCCGCCGGTGTCGCAGCTTTGCGCGGCGAAACTCGAAGCCGAGGGCGTGATCGATGCCGGCTGGGCCGACGCCCGCCGCGCCGAATTCGTCGCGCGGCTTGAGGATGATTTCGAATCGGCGAAAAGCTACAAGCCGAACAAGGCCGACTGGTTCGCGGGTCGCTGGTCGGGGCTGCACGCCCCCGCCGATCCCGAAAACGCCCGCCGCAACATCTCGACCGGGGTCAGCGACAAATTGTTCGACTCGATCGGCCGGATCATGACGACGATCCCCGCCGACCTCGACGTCCACAAGACGCTGCGCCGCGTGATTGACGCGCGGGGCGCGATGTTCGCCGACAAGAGCGACAAGGAAGTGTTCGACTGGGCGACCGCCGAGCAGCTCGCGTTCGGGACGCTGCTCAGCGAGGGCTATCAGGTGCGCCTGTCGGGGCAGGATTCGGGGCGCGGCACCTTCAGCCAGCGTCACGCGGTCTGGGTCGACCAGCAGACCGAGAATAAATATGTCCCGCTGACCACCGTGCCGCACGGCCGGTTCGAGGTGCTCGACAGCCCGCTCTCCGAATATGGCGTGCTCGGGTTCGAATATGGCTATGCGATGGCCGATCCGAAGAGCCTCGTGCTCTGGGAAGCGCAGTTCGGCGACTTCGCCAATGGCGCGCAGATCATGATCGACCAGTTCATCGCGTCGGGCGAAGCCAAATGGCTGCGCGCCAACGGCCTCGTGATGCTGTTGCCGCATGGCTATGAAGGGCAGGGTCCCGAACATAGCTCGGCGCGCCTCGAACGCTTTCTGCAGCTGTGCGCGGGCGACAATATCCAGGTGTGCAATATTTCGACCCCGTCGAACTATTTCCACGTCCTGCGCCGCCAGATGCTGCGCCCGTTCCGCAAGCCGCTGATCATCATGACGCCCAAGTCGCTGCTCCGTCACAAGCTGGCGGTGTCGCAGCGCTCGGACTTCATCGGCGACGCGCATTTCCGCCGTATCATGTCGGACCGCACCCCGCCCGCCGATGGCGATGTGAAACGCGTCATCCTCTGTTCGGGCAAGGTCGGTTACGACCTGATCGAAGCGCGCGATGCCGCGGGCCAGACCGATACGACGGTGATCCGCATCGAACAGCTCTACCCCTTCCCGGGTGAACCGCTCGCCGTGCGTTTGAAACGCATGCCGAAGCTCGAGGAAGTGGTGTGGGCGCAGGAAGAGCCGCGCAATAACGGCAGCTGGTCCTTCGTCGAGTCGTTCATCGAGGAAGCGCTGACCAACGCCGGGCACAAGGGCATGCGGCCGCGCTATGCCGGCCGTGCCGCGGCGGCATCGCCCGCCACCGGGCTGATGAGTCGTCACCAGACCGAGCAGTCGGCGCTGGTCGCCGACGCGCTGGGCCTGAGCGTTCGCGCCGAAATCCGCCGCACCAAGAATAAATAAGCGCCCCAAAGGAAAGCAAGATGAGCACCGAAGTCAAAGTCCCCACCTTGGGTGAAAGCGTCACCGAAGCGACGGTCGGCGAATGGTTGAAGCAGCCGGGTGAGGCGGTCGCGCTCGACGAGCCGATCGCGAGCCTCGAGACCGACAAGGTCGCGGTCGAGGTACCCTCGCCCGTCGCGGGCGTGATGGGGCAGCAGGTGGTCGCTGCGGGCGACACCGTCGCCGTCGGCGCGGTGATCGCGACGATCGAGGCTGGCAGCGGCAAGGCCGCGGCGCCCGCAGCGCCGGCTTCGGCGCCTGCTCCCGCCGCGAAAGCCGAAGCCGCAGCACCCGCGCCCGCCGCGACGGCGAGCGAAGAGACCGGCGACGGCGTCACCACCCTGTCGCCCGCGGTGCGTCGCCTGGTGCTCGAGCATGGCGTCGACCCGAGCAAGATCAAAGGCAGCGGCAAGGACGGCCGGTTGACCAAGGAAGATGTGCTCGCCGCCGCCAATAATGCGCCCGAGGCTCCGGCGGCCGCGCCGCCGCCCGCCGCTGCCGCCCCCGCGGCATCGGGCGCCTCCGGCCGCCGCGAAGAGCGCGTCAAGATGACCCGGATGCGCCAGACGATCGCCAAGCGGCTGAAGTCGGCGCAGGAAACCGCGGCGATGCTGACGACGTTCAACGACGTCGACATGTCGGCGGTGATGGCGACGCGCGACAAATATCGCGAAAGCTTCGAAAAGAAGCATGGCGTCCGCCTCGGCTTCATGAGCTTCTTCACCAAAGCGGTCGCGCTCGCGGCGCACGACATTCCGGCGGTCAACGCGCGCATCGACGGCGACGAGATCGTCTATTTCGATTACCTCGACGTCTCGGTCGCGGTGAGCGCGCCCAACGGCCTCGTCGTGCCTGTCGTGCGTAACGCCGACAGCCTGAGCTTCGCCGAGATCGAAAAGGCGATCGCCGACCTCGGCAAGCGCGCCAAGGAGGGCACGCTGACGATGGACGACATGACCGGCGGCACCTTTACCATTTCGAACGGCGGCGTGTTCGGCGGCCTGATGTCGACCCCGATCATCAACCCGCCGCAGTCGGCGGTGCTTGGTCTCCATCGCATCGAGGAACGTCCGGTCGTCCGCGACGGCCAGATCGTGGCGCGCCCGATGATGTATCTGGCGCTGAGCTATGACCACCGCCTGATCGATGGCCGCGAGGCGGTGACCTTCCTCAAGACGATCAAGGAAGCGATCGAGGATCCGACGCGGCTGCTGATCGACCTGTAATAGGGAACGCCGCATGCGCGACGCCACCGAAGCCTTGTTCGCCTATGGCACGCTCCAATATCCGGACGTGCAGCGCGAACAGTTCGGCCGGTTGCTCAGCGGTAAGGTGGACGCGCTGACTGGGTATCGGCTCGGACGGATCGCGATCGCCGACCCCGAGGTGGCCCGCAAAAGCGGCGAAAATCACTATCCGGTGCTCGCACCTGACAGCGAAGGCTCGCAGCGGATCGCGGGCACCCTATATTGGATTACAAGACAAGAACTCGAAGCGGCCGATGTCTATGAGGCCGAAGACTATCAGCGGCAGCGCGTCGCACTGGAATCGGGCGAGAGCGCCTGGGTCTATGTCGCCGCACCGGGCCTGCAATGGAGTATATGATGGCTGATTACGATTACGACGTCCTTGTCATTGGTGCCGGCCCCGGCGGCTATGTCGCGGCGATCCGTGCGGCGCAGCTCGGCCTCAAGACCGCCTGTGCCGAAGGGCGCGAGACGCTCGGCGGCACCTGCCTCAATGTCGGCTGTATCCCGTCGAAGGCGATGCTCCACGCGTCCGAATATTATGACGCCGCCGCCAATGGCGCGATGGCGAAGATGGGGATCGACGTGACCCCCAAGCTCAACCTGCCCGCGATGCACGGCCAGCGCATCGACGCGGTCAAGGGCCTGACCGGCGGCATCGAATTCCTGTTCAAGAAGAACAAGGTCGACTGGCTGAAGGGCTATGCGCAGTTCACCGGCAAGGACAGTGTCGAGGTCGCGGGCAAGACGGTCCGCGCCAAGAATATCGTCATCGCCACCGGATCGTCGGTCACCCCGCTGCCCGGCGTCGCGGTCGATAACGACAAGCAGATCATCGTCGATTCGACCGGCGCGCTCGAACTCGCGAAAGTTCCCGAGCATATGGTCGTGATCGGCGGCGGTGTGATCGGACTCGAACTCGGCAGCGTGTGGCGCCGGCTTGGCGCGAAAGTCACCTGCGTCGAGTTCCTCGACCAGATCCTGCCCGGCATGGACGCCGATGTGCGCAAGGACGCGAACCGCATCTTCAAGAAGCAGGGCATCGAATTCAAGCTGAAGACCAAGGTCACCAAGGTCGAGGTCAAGGGCAAGAAGGCCGTGCTGACGCTCGAGCCCGCCGCTGGTGGTGACGCCGAGACGCTCGAGGCCGATGTCGTGCTGGTATCGATCGGGCGCCGCCCGAACACCGAAGGGCTGGGCCTCGACAAGGCGGGCCTCGCGGTCAACGCGCGCGGCCAGATCGAAACCGACCATGATTTCGGCACGCAGGTCCCTGGTATCTGGGCGATCGGCGACGTTATCCCCGGCCCGATGCTCGCGCATAAGGCCGAGGACGAAGGCATTGCGGTCGCTGAGAATATCGCCGGGCTGACCGGCATCGTGAACCACGACGTCATCCCCTCGGTCGTCTATACCATGCCCGAGATCGCCGGCGTCGGCCTGACCGAAGAGCAGGCGAAGGAGCGCGGCGAGGTCAAGGTCGGCAAATTCCCGATGGCGGGCAACAGCCGCGCCAAGACCAACCACGAACCCGACGGTTTCGTGAAGGTGATCGCCGATGCCAACAGCGACCGCGTGCTCGGCGTCTGGATCATCGCTAGCGTCGCGGGCACGATGATCGCGCAGGCCGCGCAGGCGATGGAATTCGGCGCCACGTCGGAAGACATCGCCTACACCTGTCACGCCCACCCGACGCACAGCGAAGCGGTGAAGGAAGCGGCAATGGCGGTGACCGGCAAGCCGATCCACATCTGACAGGCATTTGGGGGAGAGAGTGATGGCGAAGCATGGGCTCTGGGCAGCGGCTTCGCTCGCCCTCTTTCTGGTCCCGGCGGGCGCTCAGGCGGCGCCTGACATGGCTGCGGCGAACGCGCGGCTGACCGCGCTTCTCGACAAAAATTATCCGGCTCTCGAGGCGGTCTACATGGATTTGCACGCCAATCCCGAACTGGGGATGCAGGAGGTGCGGACCGCCGCGATCCTCGCCCAGCATCTCCGCAAGGCGGGCTTCACCGTGACCGAGAAGGTCGGCGGGACCGGCGTCGTCGCGGTGCTGAAGAACGGCGACGGGCCGACCTTCCTGGTGCGTGCCGACATGGACGCGCTGCCGATGGAGGAAAAGACCGGGCTGGCCTGGTCGAGCAAGGCGCGCGCGACCTATGAGGGCAGGGATGTCCCCGTGATGCACGCCTGCGGCCATGACACGCACGTCGCCTATCTGATCGGCGTCGCGCAGGCGCTGAGCGCGATGCGCGACAGCTGGTCGGGGACGGCGGTGCTGATCGGCCAGCCGGCCGAGGAACCGCTCAAGGGCGCGCGCGCGATGCTGGATGACGGGCTGTTGACGCGTTTCCCCAAGCCCGACTTCGGCTTTGCGGCGCATGTCTCGAACCTGCCGTCGGGTGTCGTCGCGATCAAGGCGGGCGCGGGGTCGTCGGCCTCCGACAGCTATTCGATCACCTTCCACGGCCGCGGCGGGCACGGATCGATGCCCGCGGCGACGATCGACCCGATCCCGATCGCCGCGCGCTTCGTCACCGATACGCAGGTGGTGATCAGCCGCGAGAAGGATCCCGCCGCCTTTGGCGTGCTGACGATCGGCGCGATCAACGCCGGCAGCGCGCCCAACGTCATCCCCGACAGCGCCGAGGTGAAGGTCAATCTGCGTTCGCAGTCGCCCGAGGTGCGCAAGCTGCTCCAGGACGGCACCGCGCGCGTCGCGAGATCGGCGGCGGCGATGGGCAATGCGCCCGAACCGACGATCCGCTACCTGAGCGGCACCGGCATTCTCACCAACGACGAGACGATGGCCAAGGCCGCGGTCGCGGCGCTGACCCCGGTGTTCGGCAAGGGCCTCGTCTTCGCCCCCGCGAGCGCGGCGCCGATGTCGGGCAGCGAGGATTATTCGGAATTCGTCGATGCGGGCGTGCCGTCGCTGTTTTTCGGCATCGGCGGTTATGATCCCGCGGTGCTTGCCGACCTGAAGGCGAAGGGCGAACCCGCGCCGACCAACCATTCGCCTTTCTTCGCGCCGCAGGCCGAGCCGGCGATTCGCAACGCGGTGACCGCGATCATGCTCTCGATCGTCGGCGGCGTTCGCCCTGCCGCGAAATAGCGAGGCGCGATGCCCGTCCCCGACAATGACCTGCTGATCCGGCTGCTCGATCTTGCCGGGATCGGTGTGTTCGCCTTGTCGGGGGCGCTGATGGCGGTGCGTCTGCGCCAGACGCTGGTCACCGCGATGTTTTTCGCGCTGGTGACCGGGGTCGGCGGCGGCAGCGTGCGCGACCTGCTGATCGGCGCGCCGGTATTCTGGGTGCAGGACGGGGCGATCGCGGCGGTGTGCATCGCGATCGCGCTGGTCGTCTGGGTGACGCCCGAACGCTGGTGGCAGGGGCAGTTGCTCGAATGGGCCGATGCCGTTGGGCTCGCGGCCTATGCCGTCTTCGGCACCGCCAAGGCGCTGGCGTGGGGCGTGCCGCCGGTGCCCGCGCTGCTGATGGGGGTGATCACCGGCTGCGTCGGCGGCACCATCCGCGATATCCTCGCCGGGGTGCCATCGATCATCGTCAGGCCTGAAATCTATGTCACCGCGGCGGCGCTCGCCTCGGGGCTGTTTCTGGCGCTGCTCTGGCTTGGCGCGGGGACGCCGGTCGCGGCGCTGAGCGGTGCGGTCGCGGGCTTCGTCCTGCGCGGCGCCGCGATCTACTGGTCGCTGGCGCTGCCCGCCTATCGCGAACCGACCCGCTGAACGGGTCCCGGTTCGGGACGGAATGACCCGAACGGCAGCCGGGCTGTCAGAATCGATTAACCCGCCACGCCTAGCCCGCATCGCACGAAAGGGGCGCGTGGGGGCCTTGGAAGTCTTGTTGATCAGTTTCGGCGCCGGCGTCGCGTCGGCCGACTGCGCGGTCGATTGCGATGCGGCGATGACGGCGGGGGTCATGCTATTGGCCGCGCCGCCGATCCTCGCCGCGGTGATGCTGCGCGACCGGCTGTTCGCGATGTGTGCGGGATGGGGTGAACGGTTCGGCCGCTTGCGTGCCGCGCGCGGCTCCTGCGCCGCGGGCTTGCCAAATACGCTGGCTGTGGCAGGTTCGTCGGTGAACACGGATGTCAGCACCATCGCCGCGCGAAGGGCCTGACCCTTGCAGGGGCTTTCCATGACGACAATGCAGACGACCGCAAATGGCATCGACATCACCTATGAGGACAAGGGGCCGCGCGATGCGCCGGTCATTCTGCTGGTGATGGGACTGGGCGGGCAATTGACTCTGTGGCCCGACGAGCTCGTCGATGCGTTGAATGCCCATGGTTTCCGCACCATCCGCTACGACAATCGCGACGTCGGCCTGTCGACGCGCTTCGAGGCGGCGCGGGTACCCAACCTGAAATGGATGTTCGTCAAGGCGGCGTTGCGCCTGCCGGTGCGTCCCGCTTACACGCTTGCCGACATGGCGGCCGACGGGGTGGCGCTGCTCGACCATCTCGGTATCGCGCAGGCGCATATCGTCGGCGCGTCGATGGGCGGCATGATTTCGCAGCATATCGCGGCGCGCTATCCCGACCGTACGCTGTCGCTGACCTCGATCATGTCGACGACCGGCAACCCCAGATTGCCGCGCGCCAACAAGGACGCGATGGCGGTGCTCGCCAACCGGCCGATGAGCGGCGATCCCGAGGCGATGATCGCCTATTCGGTGCGCGCCGCGCGGGTGATCGGCAGCCCCGCCTATCCCGCCGAGGAGGAACGGTTGCAGCGCCGGGTGCGCGGCGATTTCGAGCGCGGCTGGTACCCGCAGGGTGTCGCGCGCCAGATGGCGGCGATCGTCGCCGACGGCGACCGCCGCGCGATGCTGAAGACGATCACCGCGCCGACATTGGTCATCCATGGCGAGGCCGATCCGCTCGTGCCGCTCGCGGGCGGCAAGGACACCGCGGCGAGCATCCCCGGCGCGCGCTTGATGACGATCCCGGGCATGGGGCATGACCTGCCGCTCGCGCTCGTCGATACGCTCGCCGATGCCATCGCGGGTCATGCGCGGGAGCTGGCGGCGGCGGCATGAGCGCGCTGAAGACGCGGCTGCGCGCGCAACTGCTCCGCATCCATATCTGGCTTGGCTGGCTGGTCGGCGTGCCGCTGATCCTGTGGACACTGTCGGGGTTGGTCATGGTGATCAAGCCGATCGACGAAGTGCGCGGCAGCGATCTGCGCAGCGAGCCGGTTGCGATCCCCGTGACCTTGGCGGCGGTGCCGCCGCAGCTGAATGGCCGACCGGTGCAAAAGCTTGAGCTGGCGATGCGCGGGGCGAGACCGGTGTGGCTGGTGCGCTATACCGGCGACGACAGCCGCGCCGCCGATGCGACGACCGGCGCGCTCTTGCCGCCCCTCACCGCTGCCGAGGCGCGGGTGATCGCCGATGGCGCGCTCAAGGCGCCGGGCAAGCTGCTATCGGTACGCCGCTTCGCCGCCGACGCCAATCCGATCGAACTGCGGCGCGATCGCCCGGCGTGGCGGATCGTTTATGACGGCGGGCTTCATGCCTATGTCGATGCCGATACCGGCGAGTTGCTGGCACTTCGGACCGGATATTGGCGCGGCTACGATTTTTTCTGGGGGCTGCACATCATGGATCTGCAGACCCGCGAGGATACGCACCACCCGCTGCTGATCGGCTTCACGGCGGTCAGCCTGGTGACGGTTGTGCTGGGATTCGTGATGCTGTTCGTGCGCCAGCGGCGGCGGCGCAAACAGTCCCCCTCCCGCTTGCGGGAGGGGTTAGGGGAGGGCATGTCGTAAGGGCGGGAAGGCAACAGGCCCTCCCCCGACCCTCCCGCAAGCGGGATGGGAGTATCAGCGCATCAACAGCGCTAGCGTCGCCAAAAAGCCCTTAGCCTCCGCCTGGCCCGGCCGCGGCACGGCGGGCAGATAGGCGCGGCAGTCGAGGCACGATGCCTGCACCGACCCGGCCTCGGTCAGCAGCGAGAGGTCCTGCACGACGCGGCGTTCGATCATCTGGCGGTTCATCGCCGCGATGCCGAACCAGCCGCGCGGCAACGCCGCGGTCGGTTCCTGTTCGGCGCCGGTCCAGCTGGCGAGCATCTTCGAAAACTCGCTCGGCTCATTCTCGAAATATTTGGCGTGGACGTCGCCATCGACCTTGGCCAGTTTAGCCGCGGCGGCAATCGCGTCGGGCAGCCCGCCGAACTGGTCGACCAGCCCGATCTGGCGCGCGGTGCCGCCGGCCCAGACACGCCCTTCGGCGATCTCGCGGATCTTCTCGATCGGCTGCTTGCGGCTTTTGGCAACGAGGCCGGTGAAGCGCCCGTAGATATCCTCGACGCTGGCCTGCGCCAACTGGTTGAACTCGTCGTTCACCCCTCCGAGGATGTCGGGCTGGCCCGACAAGGGCGTCGTCTTGATGCCGTCGGTGGTCACGCCGGCCTTGGCGAGCGTTTGTTCGAAGCTTGGCAGGATGCCGAAGACGCCGATCGACCCGGTGATCGTGTCGGGTTCGGCGAAGATGCGGTCGGCGGGCGTTGCGATCCAGTAGCCGCCCGACGCCGCGACATTGGCCATCGACACGACGACGGGCAGTTTCTTCGCCTTTGCGGCGAGCAGCGCCTGGCGGATTTCCTCCGACGCGAGCACCGACCCGCCGGGCGAATCGACGCGCAGGACGATCGCTTTGATGCTGTCGTCGGCCGCAGCATCGAGGATGTGCTGGGCGATCGTCTGGCCACCGGCGCTGCCGTTCGGAGCCTCGCCATCGACGATCTCGCCAATCACGGGCACCACCGCGATCGCGCTGCCGGGCTGCTTCGGCGGATTGGCGGCGACCCAGTTGTCGAGCGGGATCGCATTATAGTTCCACGGCTGGCTGTCGTCGAATGCGCCGCTGATTTCGGCGACGCGGCTGCTGAACGCCATCCGGCTGCCGAGCGTGTCGATCAGCCCGGCGTCGAGCGACGCCTTCGACAGGTCATTGCCCGCGCCGCGCACCGCACCCGCGGTGTCGGCGATGAAGGGATCGATCTTCGCCTTCGGGCGGGCCTTTTTGACGTCGGCCAGCCAATTTTCCCACAGGGCGCCGGCATAGGCGAGGTCGGCCTGTTTCGCCTCGGGCGACTGGTCGGCGCGCAAATAGGGTTCGACCGCGCTCTTGAAGGTGCCGACGCGATAGATGTTCGCGGTGACGCCGAGCTTGTCCATCAGCCCCTTGTAATAGAGCCGCGAACCGCCGGGTCCGGCGATCGCGACGCCGCCGATCGGGTCGGCCCATATCTCGCTGGCGTGCGAGGCGAGCTGATAGCTGTCGGTCGTGTAGGCGGTGGCGAAGGCGAGGACGGGCTTTTTCTGTGCGCGGACCTTGTCGAGCGCGTCACCGATTTCGGCGAGCGAGACCTGGCCGCCGCCGAGGAAGCGGTCGAGGTCGAGTACCACCGAAGTGATACGCTTGTCATCGGCTGCGGTTTCGAGCGCGTGAACGACGTCGCGGACGCGAATTTCCTTGAGGTTGTTGCCGCCCGACAGCGCCGCGAACGGATCGATCTCGGCGGGCTGTTCGGTGACGACGCCGTCGAGCTGGAGCAGCAAAGCGCCTTCGCTGACCGGCAGCGACGGATTGGGGCGTCCCGCGAACAGGCCGAAGAGTACGACGAAGAAGAGGAGCAGGAAGATGAGCGCCAACCCGTCCTTGATCGCGACGAGCAGGTTCCAGACCTTGCGCGGAAAGCTGGTGGTGCCTTTCGGCTTGTCATCGCCGGGCAGCGGGCGGCGAACGGGGATGGCCCAAGGGCCGGCGGGATCGTTGGGCGTGTTCGCGGTGCTGTCGGTCATGCTTGCAAACCTAGGGATGCGCCCCGTCCTTGGCAATGCACGCTTCGACCGGCGGGCGACGACGCCCCACCGGCGGCGTCAGAGCCAGTTTTCGCGGCGGTACCAGCGGACGGTTTCGGCCAGCGCATCGCCGGTGTCGAGTTCGGGGCGCCACAGGTCCGGCGGCGGGCCGGCGCCGTTGGTGGCGACCCAGTCGGGATGCGCGATATAGCGCGCGCGGTCGGGGGTCAGCTTGGCGCGGCTGCGGCGCACCAGCTTGTCGATCCGCCCGCCGGCCTTGAGCAAGGTCGCCGGAATAGTGAGGGTCGAAACATGGCTGCGGCCGACGGCGCGGCCGACCGCGCGGGCAAAGCTGCGGTGCGACCAGCCGCCGGGTTTGCCGTCGTCGGGTTCGTAAATGGCGCCGATGCTGGCGTCGCGATCGGCGGCGAGCGCGACGAGCAGGCGCGCGAGTTCATCGACGTAGATTGCCGACATCCGCCCGGCGGGCGGCAGCAGCGCGATGCCGCGGCGCGCCATGCGGAAGATGTCGAGCATCTCGGTATCGCCGGGTCCGAACACGGCCGGCGGGCGAACGATCGTCCAGTCGAGCCCGCTCGCCTTGACGATCGTTTCGGCGCGCGCCTTCGACCAGCCGTAGTTGGAGAGGTCCGGCTCGCGCGCCGCAAGCGACGAGACATGGACGAAGCGGGTGATCCCTGCGCCGCGCGCGGCATCGACGACGTTGCTGGTCGCGGTGGCGTTGCCGGCTTCGAACGCGGCGCGGGTGGGCACATTGACGACACCCGCGATGTGCAGGACGATGTCGCTGCCCGCCGCGAGGTCGGCGAGTGCATCGGGCTGGTCGAGCGCGCCGGCGATCCAGGTGACGCCGTCGCGTTGCTCCTGCGGACGACGGGTGAGGGCGCGGACGTGCCAGCCCTGTTCTATCGCGCGTCGCATCGTCGCGCCGCCAACAAAGCCGGTCGCGCCGGTCATCGCCAGCACCGGCGCGGTCACAGCAGCACCATATGGTCGCGGTGGACGACGGCGCTGCGCGGCGCATAGCCGAGCGCCGCCTCTTGCGCGTCGCGGCCGAGGCCGAGGATCGCGGCCGCGTCGGCGGCGGTATATTCGGCAAGACCGCGCGCGACGACGCGATCATCGGGACCGGTGATGTCGAGAATGTCGCCGCGTGCGAAGCTGCCTGCGACGGTCGATACTCCGGCGGCGAGCAGGCTGGCGCCGCCCTGCAGCGCCTTGACCGCGCCGGCGTCGATGCCGAGCCGTCCCTTGGCGGTCAGCCCACCGGCGAGCCAGGCCTTACGCGCGCTCGCGCCCTTTTCGGCGACGAACAGGCTGTGCGGCGCTTCGGTCGAGAGCGGGTGGTCGATGCGTCCCGACGCGATGGCGAGATGCGCGCCCGCGGCGTTGGCGATCCGCGCCGCCGCGATCTTCGACACCATGCCGCCCGATCCCATGCCCGAGGCCGACCCGGCGTCGGCCATCGCCTCGATGGCGGCGTCGATACGCTCGATGCGCGCGATATGGACGGCGCCATCCTGCGCGGGGTTGCGGTCGTACAGCCCGTCGATGTCGCTGAGCAGGATCACGCCGTCGGCGCCCGCCGCCTGCGCGACGCGCGCGGCGAGGCGGTCGTTGTCGCCGAAGCGGATTTCCTCGGTCGCGACGCTGTCATTCTCGTTGATGATCGGCACGACGCCGAGGCTGAGCAGGCGGTCGAGCGTCGCGGCAGCGTTGAGGTAGCGGCGGCGATGTTCAAGATCGTCGAGCGTGACGAGCATCTGCGCCGCGGTCAGCCCCTCGGCGCCGAGTACCTCGGCCCACACCTGCGACAGTGCGATTTGCCCCGTCGCGGCGGCCGCCTGCGCATCCTCGAGGCTGGCGCGCCCGCCCTTGGTCAGCCCGAGCCGCCGTGCGCCGAGCGCGATCGCGCCCGACGAGACGACCGCGACCTGCTGGCCTGCCCTGGCGCGTGCGGCGATGTCGGCGGCGATGCCGGTCAGCCAGTCACGCCGCACCGTGCCGTCCGGATCGACGAGCAACGCCGAGCCGATCTTGACGATCAGGCGGGGGCAGGCGGCGGGCGGAAAGAGGCTCATGATGGCGCCGATAGCGCGGGCGGCGCCGCGCGCCAATGGCTTTGCTCAGCGATCGCCGCCGAAGGTGTAGCTGAGCGCGACGCCGACCGATGGCTGGTCGCGCGACCCCAGTTGGCGGACGACGGGCGAGCGCGCGGCGTCGCCGACGAGGCGGTCGTAGCGGGCATAGGCCGCGAGACCCCAGTTCGGGCTGAGCTGGCGGAGATAACCGGCGGTCAGCCCGACCGCGTGAACGCCGCCGTCGATATCGAAGGCGGGAAGGCCCGAGGCGGCCGCCGCGGCCGGGCTCACCCCGAAATAGGCGCGCTGATATTTGCCGTCGCCGAGCGTCACGCGCGGGCCGACGGAGAAGAGCCAGTCGTCGCCGTCGCGCACGACATAATCGGCACTGACCTCGCCGACGAAGCCGTCATGGCCGCCGAGGCCTCGCCGTGCCTCCGCCCGCAGGCGGAAGTTCGGGGTCAGCGACACCTGCGCGAACCCGCCCGCTTCGATCGTCAGCCCGACCTTGGGCAGGTTGGCGCCGACATCGGCGGCGGTGCGTTTGCCGACGAAGCCGAAGGCCGGACCGAAGGCGAAGTCGCCGGCCTGGAGGAGCGGCGCGCCGAAGCTTTCGTCGGCGGCTTCGAAGGTGAATTCGGTGCCTTCATGCTCGCGCGAGAGATCGAGATAGGGGCCGATCGACAGGTCTTTCGCGCCCGGCCAGGCTGGCGAAAGCTGTGGTCCGGCGATGATGCGCGTGCGTTTGGGGGCGGGCGTTTCGGCCTCTTGCGCGAAGACAGGCGCCGTCAACGCCAGCAAGGACGAGGCGGCGAGGCTATAAGGGATCAGGCGACGAGGGGGCATTGGGGACTCCTGCTGTTCCCTCAACCAAGTCCCGCCTCGGCGCTTGGTTCCTAGACGGGGGACCATGCGGCGTCGGCATCGCCGTCGGGGTCTTCGCCCGCGACGTCGCCCACGACGGCTTCGAGCAGCTTGTCGAGCACCGCCTCGACCCCGGCGCCGCTCGCGCCCGACAGCGCCATCACCGGATGGCCGCTCGCTTCGGCCAGTTCGGCCGACAGCGCGGCGATCAGCTCGTCGTCGAGCGTGTCGATCTTGTTGAGCGCGACCACCACCGGCTTGTCGAGCAGGTCGGCGCCATAGGCCTCGAGCTCGTTGCGCACGATGCGATAGCTGGTCGCGACATCCTCGTCGTTCGCGTCGACGAGGTGGAGCAGCACGCGGCAGCGTTCGATATGGCCGAGGAAGCGGTCGCCGACCCCGGCGCCGTCGGCGGCGCCCTCGATCAGGCCGGGGATGTCGGCGACGACGAATTCATTGCCCTTGTGGCTGACGACGCCGAGCTGCGGGCGCAGCGTGGTGAAGGCGTAGGCGCCGACCTTGGCCTGCGCATTGCTCACCGCATTGATGAAGGTCGATTTGCCGGCATTGGGCAACCCGACCAGCCCCGCGTCGGCGAGCAGCTTCAACCGCAGCCACACCCACATCTCCTCGCCGGGCCAACCGGGGCCGTGCTGGCGCGGGGCGCGGTTGGTGCTGGTCTTGTAGCTTGCATTGCCGCGCCCGCCGTCGCCGCCGCGCAGGAAGGTGACCTGTTCGCCCTCCTTGGTCAGGTCGGCGAGCAGGCTGCGCTCTTCGTCGTCGTCGAGGATCTGGGTGCCGATCGGCACCTTGATCAAGAGGTCGGGGCCACCGGCGCCGGTGCGGTCGCGGCCGGCACCGGGGGTGCCGCGCTTGGCCTTGAAATGCTGGGTGTAGCGAAAGTCGATCAGCGTGTTGAGCCCGGCGACCGCTTCGAAGATGATGTCGCCGCCCTTGCCGCCGTTGCCGCCGTCGGGACCGCCATATTCGACATATTTCTCGCGCCGGAAACTGACGGCGCCGGGGCCGCCGTCACCGGACTTCACGAATATCTTGGCTTGATCGAGGAAATGCATGGCGGGGCCTTTGGGCGCGGGAGACGGGAAAACTACACATCAAATCCCGTTCGTGTCGAGCGAAGTCGAGACACCCATCGGGGCACACGACCGAAGGGAGTCTCGACTTCGCTCGATGCGAACGGAATGACGGGATGCGGCCCCTTAGCGCGCGCGCAACAAAATTGCTAGCCTTCAGGCAGCAGGCTTGCCGCCGTGCTCAGCCCAGAATTTCGCGATCCTGCCGGTGATCAATTCGGTCGCCAGCACCCGCGACGTGTCGCGCGGCAGGTCGAGCGCCTCGGCCATCGGGCCGCCGAGCTGCGCATCGCCCAGCGCCATCAGCACCAGTGCCAGCGTATCTTCGTGCATCAGGCGCTTTTCATGCGCGTCGGGCGCGATGTTGTCGATCAGCCGGTGGATCGCCTCGACGATCGGGTCGAGCGCATCCTCGTTGCCCGTCGCAGCCATCCAGGTCGCGAGCGCGCCGGCGCCGCCCTCGTTGAAGGCATCGAAGGCGAGGTCGACGATCTCGCGCACATTGCGTTCGCCCGGTGGCGATTCCGCCATCTTCCGGCCGATCGTCGCGCAGACGGTTTCGGCCTGATAGGCGGCGAGTGCCTTTTGCAGTCCCGCCGCGCTGCCGAAATGATGCAGCAGATTGGCGTGGGTGCGGTCGATGCGCGCCGCCACGGCTTTCAGCGTCACCGCCGCCGGCCCCATCTCGATCAGGATCGTCCGCGCCGCCTCAAGCGCTGCCGACCGGCTCTCTTCGGGACTCAGGCGCTTCTTCGCTACTATTGACACCACTGTAAGTAACCTTTAACATATGCCCCATAGGACGTCCCCACGCCCTTCCTCTCCTTTTCGACGGTGCAGACCATATGTCCAGCTTTTCCCACAACCCGACCCCCGCCGACCTTGCGATCACGCCGCGCGACATGCGCTTCGGCCGCGACGACCGGCAGGGCCGCTGGTGGCTGAACGGCGACCCGATCGCCTCGGCTTTTCACACCGCGCTGTCGGTGACCTTCCCGCGCGGCGAGGCGATGTTCATCGAGGCGGTGAAAGCGCACCGCGATGGCGTGCCCGACAAATTGGCGCGCGAAATCCGCGCCTTCACCCAGCAGGAGGTGATCCACAGCCGCGAGCATGTGGTGTTCAACAAGAAGGCGGCGGAAGCGGGTTACGACCTCAGCGAGCTCGAAGACGATGTGAACCACGTCCTCGACCTGATCAAGGCACGGCCGCAGATCGTCAACCTGATGGCTACGATCGCGCTCGAACATTATACCGCGATGATGGCAGCGGTGATGCTGCGCGACGACAGCATGTATGCCGGCGCCGAACCCGAATGGGCGGCGCTGTGGAAATGGCACGCGATCGAGGAGATCGAGCACAAGGGCGTCGCCTATGACACCTGGCTGCACGCGACGAAGGACTGGAGTCGCTTCAGACGCTGGCGCGCCAAGTCGATCATGATGCTGCTCGTCACCACCCGCTTCTGGCCGAAGCGCGTCAAGGGGATGAAGGCGCTGCTGAAGCAGGACGGCCTGACCGGCTGGCGCGTCACGGCGCGCATCTGGTGGTATCTGCTCGGCAAGCCGGGGGTGCTGCGCAAGAGCTTCCTGCCCTGGCTCAGCTATTTCCTGCCCGGCTTCCACCCGTGGAATCACGACGACCGCGCGCTGATCGGCAAATATGAAAGCGATTATGTCGATGCGGTGATGCCGCAGCACAGCTCGGCTGCGCCGGCGCGGCACGAGGAATTGGCGGCCGTGGCCGCCTGACCGGCTCGTAAAGGCGGAGCCTCCAAAGGGCTCTCTCTCCCCATTTTCGGGGCTTCGCCTTTGCGGGATCAGCGGCTTGCGGCGCGTCGTGTGCGCTGATAGCCCGGCGCCATGTTCACGACGCCCCCGATCATCGAAACCGACCGCCTGCGCCTGCGTGAGCACCGCCTGTCGGACAAAGCCGACCATATCGCGATGTGGGCCGACGAGCGCGTGACGCGCTTCATCGGCGGCGAGCCGCGCCCCCCCGACGTCAGCTGGGGCAAGTTCCTGTCGGCCGCCGGGCTATGGCCGGTGATGGGCTTTGGTTATTGGGTGTTTGCCGACAAGGTCACCGACAGGCTGATCGGCATGGGGGGCTTAAGCTATTTCGGTCGCGGCATCCCCGAACTCGAAGGACAGCCCGAGGCGGGTTGGGCGTTCGACGCCGACCATTGGGGCGGCGGCCTCGCGACCGAGGCGATGGGCGCGGCGCTGGCCTGGGCCGACGCGAACCTCGACGCGGCGGACATCCGTTGCATCATCGAACCGGGACATGGCGCATCGGAGCGCGTCGCGGCGAAGCTGGGGTTCGGCCTGACCGGATCGAGCGACGTGCTACCCGAGATCGTTAATATCTACGCGCGACCGCGCGGCGGATAGAGATATTCGTCATTGCGAGCGGAGCGAAGCAATCTCCTTCGGCTCCTCGCAATGACGAGATGTGGTTTAGCCTAAGCCAGTTCCACCACCAGCAACCCGCCCTCGGCGCTGACGACGCGGACCTTCGTGCCTTCGGCGGTATCCGGGCCGCGCACCGGCCATTCGCCGTCGCCGACCTTGGCGCGGCCACGGCCGTCTTCGATCGCCTTGGTCACCGTCAGCACTTCGCCGACCAGCCGCCCGCCGCGCTGGTTGAGCAGCGGGTCGGTGGTGGTGATCGGATTGTCGCGCAGATATTTGCGCCCCGCGTAAAGCGCGACGATCGACAATATGGCAAAGATGGCGAGCTGCAGCGGGACACCGATCGGGACGATCCACGCGACGATGCCGGTGACGATCGCGGCGGCGCCGAGCCAGACGAGGAAGAAGCCCGGCGCGACGATCTCGGCCGCTGCGAGCAGGACGCCGATCGACAACCACGCCCAATGCGGCTCCATGTTCGCAATCCAGTCGGGCATGTCAGCGGCTCCCTTCGCGGCTGGCCAGCGCATCCTTGGCGAGTTCGCCGATGCCGCCGAGCGTGCCGATCAACTGCGTCGCCTCGACCGGGAACAGGATCGTCTTGGCATTGGGGCTGGTCGCGAACTGGCCGACCGCCTCGACATATTTCTGCGCGATGAAATAGTTGATCGCCTGGGCATTGCCGCTCGCGATCGCGTCCGACACCATCTGGGTCGCCTTGGCTTCGGCCTCGGCTTCGCGTTCGCGCGCCTCGGCGTCGCGGAAGGCCGCCTCGCGGCGGCCTTCGGCCTGCAGGATCTGGCCCTGCTTCTCACCCTCGGCGCGCAGGATCTCCGACGCGCGCATGCCTTCGGCTTCGAGGATGTTGGCGCGCTTTTCGCGCTCGGCCTTCATCTGCCGCGCCATCGCGTTCGAAATGTCGGCGGGCGGGCGGATGTCCTTGATCTCGACGCGGGTGATCTTGACGCCCCACGGCGTCGTCGCATCGTCGACGACGTGCAGCAGGCGCGCGTTGATCTCGTCGCGCTTCGACAGTGTTTCGTCGAGGTCCATCGAACCCATCACGGTGCGCAGGTTGGTCGTCGTCAGGTTCATGATCGCAAGATAGAGGTCGCTGACTTCGTAAGCGGCCTTCGCGGCGTCGAGCACCTGGAAGAAGACGACGCCGTCGACCGCGACCATCGCATTGTCCTTGGTGATGATTTCCTGGCCCGGGATATCGAGCACCTGTTCCATCATGTTCACCTTGCGGCCGACACGATCGAAGAAGGGGGTGATGAAGTTGAGCCCCGGCTGCGCGGTGTGTGTGTAGCGTCCGAACCGTTCGATCGTATAGCTGAAGCCCTGCCGGACCGGCGTCATCGCCCAGATCAGGAAGAACAAGGCGAGCACCACGATCGCGATGGCAAACCCAAAACCCATGACAAATCCCCTCTGCTTGGTCGCAAACCTCTGGCGCTAACTTATTGCGACATTGCCCGGCTTGCGCCACAGAAAAGCGCATGATCGATTTTGCGCCCCGCTCGCTGCTCTATGTTCCCGGTTCCAACGCCCGCGCACTGGAGAAGGCGCAGGGGCTTGCGGCCGACATGCTGATCGTCGACCTTGAGGATGCGGTGCCCGGCGACCGCAAGGAAGAGGCGCGTGCCGCGATGCGTGCGGCGGTGGTCGCTGGGTTCCCGGGCAAGCGGATCGCGGTGCGGATCAACGGCACCGGGAGCGAGCATCAGGCGGCCGACATCAACGCGGTCGCCGGGCTGCCGCTCGATGCCGTGGTGCTGCCGAAGGTCGATGCGATCGCCGACCTCGAACCCGCACGCGGGCTTGCTCTGCCTTTGCTCGCGATGATCGAGACGCCGACCTCGATTTACGCCGCGCGCGACATCGCCGCCGACCCTGCGGTCGCGGGCCTGATCGCCGGACTCAACGACCTTGCCTACGAACTGAAGCTGCCCGACGGCATGGACCGCAGCGCGATGAGCCACGCGATTCAGGCGATCGTGCTCGCGGCGCGGGCGGGCGGGAAATATGGCTTCGACGGGGTCTATAACGCCATCGACGACGCCGAAGGTTTTGCGACGGAAGCCGCCGAGGGGCGGCGGCTGGGGTTCGACGGCAAGACGCTGATCCACCCGTCGCAGGTCGAGCCGTGCAATGCCGCCTTTGCGCCGTCCACGCGCGAGATCGCCGAGGCCGAAGCGCTGGTTGCCGCGGCGACCGGCGGGGCGCAGCGACATCAGGGGCGGATGATCGAAGATATGCATGTCGCCGCGGCCCGCGCGCTGCTGGAGCGGGCGGGGCGATAAACGCCCGATCCGCTTCGACGAACCGTCTTGCCGGTCGTTCGCGGACATGCCATGCCGCGCCGCCATGCACGCAATAAAATTTCGCGCCGCGATCGCGGCCGTCGCTCTGATCGCCGTCTCCGTTTCCGCCGTTCAGGCCAGGCCGGTCGATCCCCCGATTACCGAAGCCGACCTCGCCGCGCATATGCGCGTGCTGGCGAGCGACGCGTTCGAGGGGCGCGCGCCGGGGACCGAGGGCGAGAACCGCACCATCGCCTATGTCGTCGGCGAATGGGCCAGGATGGGGCTCCAGCCCGTGCCGGGCAGCGAAACCCCCTGGCTGCAACCGGTGCCGCTGGTCGAAAGCGCCGCGATCGCGGGCAGCGTCCAGTTCAAGGTACGCGGCCGCGCCTTTCCGCTGTCGGACGACAGCATCGTCCTGACCGGACGCGACGCCTCGCTGGCGCTGGCGGACGTGCCGGTGATCTTCGTCGGCTATGGTGTCGATGCATCGGGCAAGGTCGCCGCCGATGTGAAGGGCAAGGTCGCGATCCTGCTCTCCGACGCGGTGCCGTTCGGCGAGAAGATGCCGCGCTATCGCGACCGGCGCCAGATGCTCGCCGAAGCGGGCGCGACCGCCGTGCTCGTCGTCGCGAGCGATGCGCTGCCTTGGGCGGCGGTGCAGGGATCGTTCGGATCGCAGACCACCAAGCTTGCCGGCGCCAAGCCCGGCGCGGCGGCGACGGGCTTCATCGCGGCGCCCGCTCTGCAGGCCTTGCTGACCAAGGTCGGCAAGCCGGCGGTCGCGGCGCTCGAAGCCGCCAAGTCGCCCGATTATCGCGGCACCGACCTCGCCGTCACCGCGAACCTCAGCGCCGAGACCGAAGTGCGTCCCTATGCCAGCCACAATATCATCGCCAAACTGCCGGGCGCGAAACCCGACGGCAAGGCGGTGCTGTTCCTCGGCCATTGGGACCATCTGGGGATCTGCGGCGACGAGGGCGATGCCGATCGCATCTGCAACGGTGCCGTCGACAATGCGAGCGGCATCGCGGTACTGACCGAGGTCGCCAAGCGGCTCGCGAGCGGACTGCGGCCCGACCGCGACATCTATTTCATGGCGACCACCGCCGAGGAAAAGGGCCTGCTCGGGGCCACTTATTTCGCCGATCATCCGGTGGTGCCGCTGGGTGACATCACCGTCGCGCTCAACATCGACACTATCGCCATCTCGCCGCGCGGCACCCCGGTCGCAACGATCGGGCGCGGGCGTCCCGCCTATGACGCGGTGGTGCGCAAGGTTTCCACCGACCTCGGCCGCAAGCTCGACGAGGATGGCGAGGCCGACGCCTTTGTCCAGCGGCAGGACGGCTGGGCACTCGGCGCCAAGGGCGTGCCGTCGCTGATGGTCGGGGGAAGTTTCTCGGACATGCCGTTGCTCGAGAAATTCCTCGGCAGCGACTATCACAAGGCCGCCGACAATTTCAGCGACGCGATCCCGCTCGGCGGCGCGGCGGAGGATGCCGACCTGCACGTCGCGCTCGGTCGGGTGTTCGCCGACACCAAGGCTTGGTCGGGAACGGAGAAATAGGGCCGGGGAAATAGGCTTCGTCATTGCGAGCGAAGCGAAGCAATCCAGGGCGGTTTACGCCTGCTCTGGATTGCCGCGTCGCTTCGCTCCTCGCAATGACGAGTTGATGAGGCTGATCAGGCCGCCTGCTTCGCCCGTTCGCTCATTTCCTGGTTGAGCATTTCGGCCAGCAGGAACGCCAGTTCCAGCGACTGACCCGCGTTCAAACGCGGGTCGCAATGGGTGTGATAGCGGTCGGCGAGGTCCATCTGGGTCACGTCCATCGCACCGCCGGTGCATTCGGTGACATTCTGGCCGGTCATCTCGATATGGATGCCGCCACCATGCGTGCCCTCGGCGCGGTGGACCGCGAAGAAGCCGCGCACTTCGGCGAGGATGCGCTCGAACGGGCGCGTCTTGTAGCCGTTGGGCGTCTTGATGACATTGCCGTGCATCGGGTCGCACGACCAGACGACGGGATGGCCCGATCCCTTCACCGCGCGCACCAGCCTGGGCAGATGCGCTTCGATCTTGTCATGGCCATAGCGCGTGATCAGCGTCATGCGGCCCGCGACATGATTGGGATTGAGCGTGTCGAGCAGGCGCAGCAGCACGTCGGCTTCGAGGCTCGGTCCGCACTTCATGCCGACCGGATTGCCGATGCCGCGGAGGTACTCGATATGCGCCGAGCCTTCGAAGCGGGTGCGGTCGCCGACCCACAGCATATGGCCCGAGGTGTCGTACCAGCCGCCGGTCAGGCTGTCCTGCCGCGTCAGCGCCTGCTCATAGGGAAGCAGCAGCGCTTCATGGCTGGTGTAAAAGCTGGTGCCCTTGATCTGCGGCACCGTTTCGGGCGTGACGCCGCAGGCTTCCATGAAGGCGAGCGCTTCGGAAATGCGCGCGGCGGTTTCCTGATATTTCTTCGCCCAGGGGCTGCGGTCCATGAAGTCGTGCGTCCAGGCGTTGACCTGGCGCAGATTGGCATAGCCGCCGCCGGCGAAGGCGCGCAGCAGGTTCAGCGTTGCCGCCGACTGGTTGTACGCCTTGACCATGCGCTGCGGGTCGGGCGCGCGGCCCGATGCTTCGAACGCGATGTCGTTGATGATGTCGCCGCGATAGCTCGGCAGCTCGACGCCATCGATGTCTTCCATGTCGGCCGAACGCGGCTTGGCGAACTGGCCCGCCATCCGGCCGAGCTTCACCACCGGCATTTTCGACGCGAAGGTCAGCACGACCGCCATCTGGAGCAGCACACGGAAGGTGTCGCGGATGTTGTTCGGATGGAATTCGGCGAAGCTTTCGGCGCAGTCGCCGCCCTGGAGCAGGAACGCCTTGCCCTCGGCGACGCGGCCGAGTTCGCTGGTCAGTTCGCGCGCCTCGCCGGCAAACACCAGCGGCGGATAATTCGACAGCTCGCGCTCGGCGGCGGCGAGGGCGACCTCGTCCGAATAGGTGGGAAGCTGGCGGGCTTCGTGCGAGCGCCAGCTGTGCGGCTGCCATGGCTGTGTCATAATCAAAATCCAAAAATCGAATCGCGCGCCGCCATGGCGCGAATGGACCATGGAGGCAAGGATCAGGAAATTAGCATCGGCGCGGCTTTTGCGCACCTGTGCTTTTCTTTGCCGCGAAAAACTGATAGTTTGCTATGGTTTTGGGACGTGCGCGCGGGGATCGCGATCGTCCGTTCGGCAATCCGTAACCTTCTACACTTAGTGGCCCAGGTAAGGGGCCACCTGTTGAAAAGATTCATATGGCGAGTTTCGATCCCGCCTGGTTCGGATATGGCGCACTTTTGCTGGTGCTCGGAACCAGCTTCGCGCTGACCCTGACGCACGTCCGCATCGGGCTGGCGCTTGCGGCGCTGATCGCGCTGCCGCTCACCCTGTTCCATGCTCCGGGCGCCGGCTATTCGCTGCTCGTCGGGCTGATCCTCGCGGTCAACCTCGGACAGGTGGGGCGGGACTGGATCGGCGATGCCCAGGTGGCTTTTTCGCCGGAGGAACAGGAATTGCGGCGGCTGCACTTCGAAGCGCTCAGCCCGAGCAATGCGCGCCGGCTGATCGATCAGGGGCACTGGATTTCGGCGCGGCGCGGCGAGGTCTTGATCCGCGAGGACCAGGCGGCGCCCAGCCTCTTTTACCTTGCCGACGGGGTTGCGACGATCCGGCGCGAGGGCATCGACGTCGGCACCGTGGCGGGCGGGACGCTGATCGGCGAGGCGACGGTGCTCGACGGCAGCCATGCGACCGGGACCGTCTTGCTCGCGAGCAACGCGCGGATGTGGTTCATCCCGGCGCATTCGCTGCGCGCCTATCTCACCGCCAATCCGGGCATCGCCGCCACGCTGCACGAAGGCTTTGCGCGCGCGCTTCGCGGTAAATTGGCGAACGCCAACGCCCGCATTGCCGACCTGCCACCCATCGCTTAGGGTCTGCCGCATTATTGTCATCGGCGGCTTCTAACATGGACTATATATGGCACTGACTTTGTACGGAATTCCCAATTGCGACACGGTGAAAAAGGCGCGGACCTGGCTCGATGCGGCGGGCGTTCCGTACAGATTCCACGATTTTCGCAAGGACGGGCTCGATCCCGCGACGCTGCAATCCTGGGTCGACGCGATCGGCTGGGAAAAATTGCTCAACAAGGCCGGGACGACCTTTCGCAAGCTGCCCGACGCGGACAAGGCGGATCTGGATGCGGGCAAGGCCAAGGCCTTGATGCTCGACCAGCCGGCGATGATCAAACGGCCGGTGGTCGAGGCGGACGACGGGGTGAGCGCGGGCTTTTCGGCCGCCGAATGGCAGACGCGTTTTGCATGATCCGGCGATGGGCGGTGGTGCCGGCGCTGCTGCTCGCGGCGTGCGGGGCTGAGCCGATGGCGGCGCAGCAACCGACGCTGGACGGCAAACCGCCGATCGTCATCGCGCACCGCGGCGCGTCGGGCGAGCGCCCCGAGCATACGCTTGAAGGCTATCAGCTCGCGATCGACCTCGGTGCCGACTATATCGAACCCGACCTCGTGCTGACCAAGGACGGCGTGCTCGTCGCGCGCCACGAGAATGAGATTTCGGAGACCACCGACGTCGCCGATCATCCCGAATTCGCCGGCCGCAAGACCACGAAGACGATCGATGGAACCGCGTTCACCGGATGGTTCACCGAGGACTTCACCCTTGCCGAACTCAAGACGCTGCGTGCGAAGGAACGATTGCCGCAACTGCGCAGCACCGAATATGACGGCAGATATGAGGTTCCGACCTTCGCTGAAATCCTCGACCTGCTGGCCGAAGTGAACAAGGGGCGCCGCGTCCCGGTCGGCGTCTATCCCGAAACCAAGCATCCGGGCTATTTCGCGTCGATCGGCCTGCCGCACGAGGCGACGCTGCTGGCGATGCTCGACCGCTATGGCTATCGGGACCGCACCGCGCCGGTCTTCATTCAGAGCTTTGAGGTCGCGAACCTCAAGGCGATCCGCGCCAGGAGCGACCTGCCGCTGATCCAGTTGATGGACGGCGAAGGCGGTCCTGCCGACGATGCGAAGACGACCTATGCCGCCATGGCGACGCCTGCCGGGCTGAAAGCCATCGCCGCCTATGCCGACGGTATCGGACCCAACAAGGCGATGGTCATCCCGCGCGGCGCGCTCGGAACGCTGGGCGAGCCGACGACGCTGGTGGCGGACGCCCATGCGGCAGGACTCAAGGTTCATCCCTGGACCTTTCGCCGCGAAAATTATTTCCTGCCGCTCGCCGACAAGGGGGGCATCAATCCCGCCGGCCATGGCGATCTGGGCGCCGAGATCGACGCCTATCTGAAAACCGGCATCGACGGGCTGTTCAGCGACAACCCGCGCGAGGCCGTTGCGACGGTGAAAGGCAAGCCATGACCGAACGCGCATTGGGCCAGAGCGGCCTGTCGATCCGGCCCTTCATGCTCGGCGGCAATGTCTTCGGCATGACCGCGGACCGCGACGCGAGCTTCGCCGTGCTCGACCGATTCGTCGAACTGGGCGGCGGCATGATCGACACCGCCGACGTCTATTCGGCCTGGGTGCCGGGCCACAAGGGCGGCGAGTCCGAGCGCATGATGGGCGCTTGGCTGAAGGCCGGCGGCGCGCGCGACCGGGTGATGATCGCGACCAAGGTCGGCATGATGCCCGGCGGGCTGAAGCCTGATCGCATCCGCAAGGCGGTGCAGGGTTCGCTCGACCGGCTCGGCACCGACCGGATCGACCTGTATTTCGCGCACAAGGACGATCCGGACGTGCCGTTGGACGAGGTGCTCGGCGCGTTCGGCGAACTGGTCGACGCGGGCGTCGTGGACGCGATCGGCGCGTCCAACTATTCGGCCGATCGGCTGGCCGAGGCGCTGCGCGTGGCCGACGGCAACGGCCTGCCGCGTTTCACCGTGATGCAGCCCGAACTCAACCTGCTCGATCGCGGCCAATATCAGGGCGCGCTGCAGGATTTGTGCGTTGCCGAGGGGCTGGGTGTCGTCACCTATTTCAGCCTTGCTTCGGGGTATTTGTCGGGCAAATATCGCAGCGTCGACGACATCGGCCAAAGCGCGCGCGGCCCGCGCGTGAAGCCCTATGTCGAGGGCAAGGGGCCGGCGATGCTGGCGGCGATGGATACCATAGCGGCGGAGACGGGTGCCACCCTGTCGCAGATCGCGCTTGCCTGGGTCGCCGCCCAGCCGGGCGTCACCGCGCCCATCGCGAGCGCGACGAGCGTCGCGCAACTCGACGAGATCATGGGCAGCGAGAATCTGACGCTGACCGCCGAGCAACTTGCGGCGCTGACTGCCGCCGGAGCCTAGTCGAGCGCGCAGCTTTCGAAGCTGATCCCCCGTTCGAACAGAAAGGCGCCGATCGTCTCGCGGGCGTCGGCGTGCGCATTGGCGTCGAAATCCTCTTCCGTCGTCGCGCTTGCCGGATCGTCGACCGGGTGTGCGACGTCGAAACGATGTTTGGCGCCGGGGTAGAGCTTTACGATGAACGGATATTCGGCGTTCTTCACACGCCCGGCGGCGAGGGCTTCGAGCTTTTTGGCCGGTGCGGTCCCGTCGGCGGTACCTTGCAGCGCGAGCACCGGCATCCGCTGCGGCCAAGGGGACGGCTGGCCGCCGACCGAGGGATAATAGACGATCGCGGCGCGAATGCCGCTGTCAGTGCCTTGCTTGCTCGATGCCAGCGTGAGTGCGCCTTCGCCGCCGCGCGACCAGCCGACGACGACGCCGGGGCAGCGCATGTCGAAGCGGCCCTGCTCACGCAGCCGTGCGATCGCGTCGAGCGCAATCGTCGCGCGCTTTTCACCCGCCGATCCCTTCGGGGCGAGCCGTTTGAGCGCCGCGTCGTCGTCCACGATCACGACGTCGATGCCGCGATCATTCAGATATCGGGCAAGGTCGGCATATTGATTGCCGGGTGCGAGCGTGCCGACCCCCGCAGCGCGGGGAAAGAATATCGCCCAGGGGCGTGGTTTCGTGTCGGGAGCGACCGGGATCAGGTGCAGGTCGGCGGGGAGCGGGGCGGGGGACTCCGCCGACAGCGGCGCGGCGGCCAGCAGGGCGGAGCAGAGCAATGCAAGGCGGGGCACCGGCGACTCCTTTCGGACGGTCCAGCCTAGGCCTTTTCGCGGGCGCTGCCAAATCAAGGTGCGGCCCCGGCCCCGGGGAGAGCCGAGGCCGCACCCGCGCGGCCGCGCTGTTTCAATCGGCGCTTTCGTCCCACTGGAACACCGCTTCGAGCGGCTTGTCGAACGTGCGCGCGATGCGAAAGGCGACTTCGAGCGAGGGGGAATATTTGCCCTGTTCGATTGCCGCGATCGTCTGGCGGGTGACCCCGACCCGGTCGCCGAGGTCGCCTTGGGTCATCTCGCCCGAAAGGAAGCGCAGCGTGCGGATGTCGTTGGTGAAAGGGGGCTTAGCCATGCCAGCCCCTCCGGTAGCTGATGAGCACGACGACGCTGTTTACCAGTTCGGCGGCGACGATCGCGAACAGGCCGCAATTCGCCAGCCGCACCCCGCCGTCGACGAAGGGCATATAGACGCCGACGACCATCATCCCCACCAGCAGCACATAATAGGCGGCGGTCGCCCCGCGGCGGCGGATCGCGCGGTCGCGCTCGTCGGCGCGCGCGCGCTCCGACTTCGGGGCCTGCGCCGACAGGATGATCGTGCCGACGATGACGGTGGCAGCATGCGCTATGGCGATCGATCCGAAGAGCCACAGCATGGGGAATATTTCGCGCCCGGCGGGATGCCCGGACAGGAGAAGCCCGAAATAGAGGGTATAGGCGGCGACCATCGCGATGACGTTCAGCCAGGCGGTCTTTTCACGGAAGTTCATCGACAAATCTCCGGTGTCGGCGCCGGCAAGCTGCCGCGCGGATTCGAGGGTCGCGGGGGACATGGCTCAGTACCCCCGGCGATAGAGGAACAACTGGGTCCCGATGCGGACCAACTCGGCGACGACCAGCGTCGCGATCATCAGATTGAGCTGCTGCGCCTGGCCGATGCCCCAGAAGATCAGGAAAATGTTGACCCAGATGCCGACGACGAGCGGATAATAGGCATAATGGGTGCCGTGCATATGAAAGCTGCGGTCGCGTTCATCCTCTTTGACATCGACCTCTCCGCGGTTGCGGATCGCAAGGAAGGCGGTGGCGACGGTCATCGCGACGATGATTGCGATGGTGACCGGCACCAGCATCCCCGCCGTCGCCCACACAGCCGCCGGACTGTCGGCGATCTGCCAAGGGTAGGCGAGGAAGTACCAGCCGAAGGCCAGGATCATCGTCACCAGCGTGACCCAGTGAATTTTCTCGCGGAAGGCCATCCGATTCGACTCCATGTCATGAAATATGCACTCTATGTCGAATATTTTTAACATAGAGTCAACAAATAATAACATGACATGGCTTTGGCGCTTTCGCCGCCTTCTATTTGGGGGTAAGCGGCGACCCCATGTCCACGCTCCCAAAAACGCTCACCTACGACACCTCGACCAGCCGCGCCAATCCGACGCCGCAGCCGATGAAACGCCTTACGGTGCCGCGGATTCGCCAGCGCAAGGGCGGCGAGCCGATCGTCATGCTGACCGCCTATACCGTCCGCATGGCGCAGCTGCTCGATCCGCATTGCGACATGCTGCTCGTCGGCGATTCGCTGGCGCAGGTGATCTATGGCCTGCCGCACACCGTCGGCGTGACGATGGACATGATGGCGCTGCACGGCGCGGCGGTGGTGCGCGGCAGCTATCATGCGGCGGTGATCGTCGACATGCCCTTCGGCAGCTATGAGGGCAGCCCGCAGCAGGCGTTCGACAATGCGGCGCGGCTGCTCAAGGAAACCGGCGCCGCGGCGGTCAAGGTCGAGGGCGGCAAGGTGCTCGCCCCGACGATCGAATTCCTGACCCAGCGCGGCATTCCGGTAATGGGCCATGTCGGGCTGACCCCGCAGGCGGTGAATATCCTCGGCGGCTATGGCGTGCGCGGCAAGAGCGAGGAGGAAGCGCGTTCGATCGTCGAGGACGCGATCGCGGTCGCAAAGGCGGGCGCTTTTTCGATCGTCATCGAAGGCGTGCTCGAATCGATCGCGATCGAGATCACCGAGAAGGTCGACTGCCCGACGATCGGCATCGGGGCCTCGGCCAAATGCGACGGTCAGGTGCTGGTCACCGACGACATGCTCGGTATGTTCGATCGTGTCCCCAAATTCGTGAAACGCTATCAGGATATGGCCGGCGTGGTGAACGGCGCGGTCAAGGATTATGCCGACGAAGTCAGGTCCCGTTCATTCCCCACCGAAGATCAGATCTACGCCGGTTGATCCGGCATAAGGCGGTGTGCGCGGGCCAAGTGAAAAGCTTGGCCTTTTCGGGTGCCGTCGCTAAGGAAACCACCGGCGGGCGTCTTCGTGCCTGCCCGGTCTATGGAGAATATGTGTGGCGTTGAGCCCGACGAACAATGCGGCCCTGTTGCAGGAAGTGGATGAGGCTGTCCGCAAGGACCAGCTCGACAGCATCTGGCAGCGGTTTGGCATCTGGATCTTGGTCGGGGTCGTCGCGGCGTTGATCGCGTTCGGCGGCTACCTTTATTGGGGCCATATGCAGGAAACCAAGCGCGGCGAGAATGCCGAGCAGCTGCTCGCGGCCTTCGACAAGTTGAAGGCGGCGCAGCCGACTGCGGCGACCGCCGAGCTGACCAAGATCGAGGCCGACGGCGGCCCCGCCTATCGCGCCGTCGCGCTGTTCCAGCAAGCGAACATGAAGGCCGAGCGCGGCGACCTGAAAGCCGCTGCCGCGCTGATGGCCAAGGCCGCCGCCGACACCAAGCTCGACCCGTCGCTGCGCGATCTGGCGCTGATCCGCCAGACCGCCTTCGAATATGACACGCTGAAGCCCGAAGTAGTGATCGCGCGAATGAAACCGATGGTCGATGCCAAGGATCCCGCGTCGAGCTGGTTCCCGAGCGCCGCCGAACTGTCGGCAACCGCGCATTACCAGCTCGGTCAGTTTAAAGAGGCGGGCGCGCTTTACGGCCGGATCGCCGACACCCCCAATATCCCGAAGTCGCTGCAGTCGCGCACCGTCCAGATGGCCGGCATGCTGGGCGTCGACGTCGTCAAGGATCGCGCGGCCGAGAGCGCCGCGAAGGAACAGAAGGGCAGCGCCGCACCGGCGGCCGCCGGACCAGCCGAGGAAAAGAAATAATGCGGAAAGCCAATTTTGTCGGCGTGGCGCTGATTGCGCTGACGCTCGCCGGCTGCGGCGTGCTCAAGGGCAATGGCGGGCCGAAAACCCCGACCGTCGGCGACCGCGTCTCGATCCTGTCGAACGATAACAGCGTCAAGGTCGATCCCGCCACGGCGTCGGTCGCGGTCGTGCTGCCCGATCCCGTCGTGAACGCGAACTGGGCGCAGTCGGGCGGCAACGCGTCGAAATCGATGGGGCACCCCGCGCTCGGCGCGTCGCGCAGCCAGATCTGGACCGCCAGCATCGCCGGCGGCAACAACAAGCAGCGGCTGGCCGCGGCACCGGTCGTTTCGGACAACCGGCTGTTCGTGGTCGGCACCGATGCTGTCGTGTCGGCTTTTTCGGCCGACACCGGCGCGTCGCTGTGGAGCGCGTCGATCGGCACCACCGGCAAGGATTTCAAGGATTCGCTGTTCGGCGGCGGCGCGTCGGTCGACGGTAGCGTCGTCTATGCGACCAGCGGCGTCGGCGATGTCGCCGCGCTGAACGCGGCCGACGGATCGATCCTGTGGAAGGTGAAGCCCGCGGGGCCGCTGCGCGGCGCCCCGACGATCGCCTTCGGCGGCGTCTATGTCATCACCCAGGACAACCAGATCATCGCGCTCAACGCCGCCGACGGCGCGGTGCTGTGGCAGGCGACGGCGTCGCTCGAAGCCGGCAGCATCTTCGGCGCCGGATCGCCCGCCGCGGGGCAGGGCACGATCGTCGCCGGCTTCTCGTCGGGTGAGGTGCAGGCCTATCGGTACGAGAATGGCCGCGACCTTTGGGAAGATGCGCTGGCGCGCACCTCGATGGCGCTGTCGGTGTCGACCTTGTCCGACGTCGATGCCGACCCGGTGATCGACCGCGGCCGCGTCTTCGCGCTCGGCCAGGGCGGCCGCATGGCAAGCTACGAACTCGTCACCGGCCAGCGCAGCTGGGAAATTTCGATCGCCGGCATTTCGACGCCCTATGTGGTCGGCGAATGGGTCTATGCGATGACCGACGACGGCAAATTGCTGTGCGTCGCGCGCGGCACCGGCAAGGTGCGCTGGCTCCAGCAGCTCGCGCGCTTCCGTGTCGAAACCGAAAAGAAGAAGAAGGACCCGATCCGCTGGACCGGCCCGATCCTCGCCGGTGGCCGCCTGATCGCGGTGAACAGCGAGGGTCAGCTTTCCGAATTTTCGCCCGCCGACGGGTCGCTGATCGCGACGACCGAGTTCAAGACGTCGCTGTCGCAGTCGCCGATCGTCGCGAACAATGTCCTCTATATCCTGGCGGACGACGGACGCATCACCGCCTGGCGCTAAATTAAATAGGGACTGTCCCTATTTATTGAAGGAATATGAAATGGCGCGATCCGCAACGATCGCCATTGTCGGCCGGCCCAATGTCGGCAAATCGACGCTGTTCAACCGGCTCGTCGGCAAGCGCTTGGCGCTGGTCGACGACCAGCCGGGGGTGACGCGCGACCGGCGCGAAGGCGACGGCGAACTGCTGGGACTGAAATTCACGATCGTCGATACCGCCGGGTTCGAGGATTATGACGCGGCGACGCTTCCCGGCCGGATGCGTGTGCAGACGGAGAAAGCGGTGCGCGAGGCCGACGCTGCGCTGTTCATGATCGACGGCCGCGCCGGGGTGACTCCGCTCGATGAGGAAATCGCGCGCTGGCTGCGCAGCGAAGACACGCCGATCATCCTCGTGGTCAACAAGGCCGAGGGCAAACAGGGCGAAAACGGGCTCAACGAAAGCTATTCGCTCGGCTTCGACAATCCGATCGCGCTCAGCGCCGAACATGGCGAGGGCATCGTCGACCTGTTCGACGCGCTGCGCCCGATCGTCGAGGGATTCGATGCCGCCGCGGCTGAAGCGCTGCCACCGCCCATCGAAGGCGAAGAGGATGAAGATGCGCCGCTCGGTCCGCTGAAGCTGGCGATCGTCGGCCGCCCCAATGCGGGCAAATCGACGCTGATCAACCGCATGATCGGCGAGGACCGGCTGATCACCGGACCCGAGGCGGGGATCACGCGCGATTCGATCCGCGTCGACTGGCGGTGGGAAAATGACGGCGAGGTCCACGAGATCCAGCTGTTCGACACTGCGGGCATGCGCAAGCGCGCCAAGGTGCAGGACAAGCTCGAGAAACTGTCGGTGATGGACGCGCTCCACGCGGTCGATTTCGCCGAGGTCGTGGTGCTGCTGCTCGACGCCACCAAAGGCCTGGAATCGCAGGATCTGCACATCGCCGACCGCGTGCTGCAGGAAGGCCGCGCGCTGATCGTCGCGCTCAACAAATGGGACGTCGCCGAGGACCCGTCGTCGCTGTTCAACGGCGTCCGAGGCGCGCTCGAGGACGGGCTCAGCCAGGTCAAGGGCGTCCCGGTACTCACCATTTCGGGCGCGACGGGCCGGGGAATCGACACGCTTGTCCGTGTCGCCTTCGAACAGCGCGCCATATGGACCAACCGCGTCTCGACCGCACGGCTCAACCGCTGGTTCGAAAGCGCGGTCGAAAACAACCCGCCGCCCGCGCCCGGCGGCAAGCGCATCAAGCTACGCTATATCACCCAGGCGCGCACCCGCCCGCCGACCTTCGTCGTTTTCGGCACGCGCACCGACTCGCTGCCCGGCAGTTACGAGCGTTATCTGGTCAACGGCATGCGCAAGGAACTGGGGTTTCAGGGCGTGCCCGTGCGGCTGAATTTCCGCAATTCGCGCAATCCCTATGACGAATGACGGCCGCTGAAAACTTGGATCCGGTAATCGTCGATGCGCGCGGCATGAAATGCCCATGGCCGGCGCTACGGCTCGCCCGCGCGATGCGTACCGATCCCGCTGTGATCCTGCTCGCCGACGATCCGCAGGCGGAGCGCGAAGTCGCGGCGCTGGCGGGCGAACATGGCTGGACCGTCACGACCGAAGCCGCAGGCCGCTGGCTGGTCCGCCGCACCTGACCCAAAACGGGCCGCATCGGAAGCGGACGTCCCCATCGTAACGGCTTTTTTACCGGATTCGCGGCATGACGGGGCTGGGACCAAAGACCGAATTTTGATGCCAAGGGACAAACGAGTGGACGATATCCTGGTCGATTGGGATGAATTCCGCGCGACGCGCACGCAGCTCGGCGCTGCTTTCGTGCGGATATTGGGCTATTTTCGCGAAGACGGCACCAAATCGGTCGTCGCGATCGAGGAAGCGATGCGCGCCCGCGACGCACGCGGTCTCGTCATGCCCGCGCACACGCTGAAGGGCGAATCGCGTCAGTTCGGGGCCGAAAAACTCGCCGACCTTGCCGAAGATATCGAAACCTTCGCGCGCCATTGCATCGAAAGTCAGGTCAGCCCCGAAGAATATCTGCCACGCGTGGTCACGCTGCGCCCGCTGTTCGAGGAAACGCTGGCTGCGCTGGAAAAGGAAGCCAATCCGCTCGTCCAGCGCCGCGCCCCCGGTTTCGGGCGCGCCGTCGGTTACTGAACCGCCGCGCCTTTCCGCATCGGTTGCAGGCTGAAGCGCGACAGGCTGCGCCACAGCCATTCGAGCGGCCCGTAGTGGAAGCGGGCGAGCCAGGGTTTCGACCAGAACAGCATCGCCGCCCACATGCCGAAGCAGAACAGGTAAAGTCCGGCGCGCCCGACGCTGCCGAACAGGCCCAGTCCATAGCCGTAGAAGATCGTCGTCATCACGATCGTCGTCACCAGATAATTGGTGAAGGCCATGCGCCCCGTCTCGGCGAGGCGCGCCCGGACCGCGGCGCTGGCGCGGGTCTGGATCAGCAGCATGATCAGCGCCGCCCAGCCGACGGTCATCAGGATGTCGAACGGCGTCGAGAAGACGAGGCTGGTTCCGAACACCGTCATCGTCGCGAAGCCCGTCTGCGCGCTGTGCCACGCCATCCATGCGAGCACGGGTGCCGCGATCGCGAAGCAGGCGGTGGCCCATTTGGTGTAGCGCTCCGGGCTCCATTCGCCGGTCAGCATGCGCGACTTGAACAGCGCCATGCCGATCAGCATCAGCGCCATGCTCTCCCACAGGAACAGCATGACCTGCACCAGCGGTTCGGCGGCGTCGGAACCCATGCGGGTGCCCGCGATCTCGCGATAGCTGCCGAGGAAATGGGCGACGTCGGCGGCATAGGTCGGTGAGTTCGGTCCCATCATCGCGTTGAATTCGGCCATTTGCTGACCCATGGCGGCGGCGGTTTCGGGCGGGAGATTGCCGGTGTCGAGCATCGCGATCGACAGCCAGGTCGATCCCAGGAACAGCAGCGAGACGAACAGGAAAACGGCCGCCCAGATCAGCAGCGCGCGGATCGACAGGCCCCGAAACAGGAACAGCAGCAGCCCGCACGCGGCATAGAGCGACAGGATGTCGCCGAACCAGAAGAGGTAATAATGGGCGAGGCCGAACAGCCCGAGCCAGAACATTCGCGCATAATGCGTACCGGCCGCGCTGCGCCCGCTCGCCTCGGCGCTCTGGATCACCAGCAGGGTGCTGGCGCCGAACAGCACTGAAAACAGCCCGCGCATCTTGGAATCGACGAACACAAAATTGAACGCCCAGGTTGCAAGGTCGCTCGTGCCTGGCGCTCCGCCGGCGGCGGGATTGAAATAGGCGCTCATCGGCAATGCGAAGGCGACGATGTTCATTGCCAATATGCCCATCACCGCGACGCCGCGAATGGCGTCGAGACTTTCGTAACGCGTTGCTGCCGCTTGCCCGTTCATACCGTTCCCCTGTCGATCGAAGGTCTTCGCAACTTCTCGATCATCGCGCACATCGCCGATGCTGTATTATGATGGTATAACGGTTCGGAGGCCAGTCCGTCCAGCCCGTCGAGACGCTATTGACATATATGTCAGTAATGCTATCTGGACAGCGTCAGATGATTCGCCAGAGTCCGCCGAAAGAGAGCCGCCATGACCCCGACCATCTTCTCCCATCCCGCCCGCCAGCCCGCTAAGTTCCGCCCGTTCAAGGCGCTGTCGCACTTTCGCAAGCTGATCAAGGACAAGGAAGACACCGAGCAGGTCTTCCACATCTTCGAGAATCTTCCGCGCAAGGGCTTCATGGATGATGCGCGCGCCTTCGTCGAAAGCGATTTCGGCCAGCGGCTGATGGCGAGCGAGCCCTATCTGCCCGATCTGCTCGACGATCATGGCTGGATCGACGCACTGCCCGAAGGCACGGTGGGCCACGCCTATGTCACCTTCATGCGCCGCGAAGGCCTGTCGGCGGCCGGCCTGGTCGCCGAGGCCGACAAGATGGGGCGCCCGAAGTTCGACGACCAGGTGCAGTGGTATGCCAACCGCCTGCGCGACACGCACGACCTGTTCCACATCCTGACCGGCTATGGCCGCGACGCACTCGGCGAGCAGTGCGTGCTCGGCTTCACCTATGGCCAGACGGGCAATTACGGCAATTTCTTCATCGCCTATGCCGGCGGTTACGAACTGAAGCGCAGCGTCAAGGGCGACGCGCCGGTGATGGGCGCGATCCGCCAGGGCCAGCGTCACGGCAAGGCGTCGAAGGCGATCATCGAGCAGGATATCCGCTCGCTGCTCGCCGAACCGCTCGACGCCGCACGCGCGCGGTTGGGGATCGGGGAACCGACGCTTTATAAGGAAGCGCACCGGGCATACCGCAGCCGCGGCATCGACCCCTATAATTTCCTCGCGGCGCAGCAGGCGGTTGCGGCTTGACCTGAAGATCCTCCCCTTGGCGAAGCCATGGGGAGGGGGACCGCTCGCGTAGCGAGTGGTGGAGGGGTTTTACCTCTCGGTACAGAGCCGCACGATGCTGTCTGCGACAGCGACGGGGTTGGCGAGGACGTCCTTCGCGGCGATACGCAGCATCCGCACTCCTTGCGATTCAATCCACTGGTCGCGCGTCTCATCGCGGTCGGGCCTGTCGCCCATATCGTGGGCGATGCCGTCGATCTCGATCGCGAGCTTTAGTTCCAGCACATAGAAGTCCAGCACATATCGGCCGATCGGGTGCTGGCGCCTGAATTTGATATAGCCGGGCTGCTTTCTGAGGATTTGCCAGAGCAGCACTTCGGGGAGCGACATCTTGCGGCGCAACCGTTTCGCGTTCCTGTAGGCGTTGTTGCTTGGCGGCACGCGCGACCCCTCCACCACGCCCTGCGGGCGCGGTCCCCCTCCCCAACGCTTCGCGAAGGGGAGGATCTATTTAGCCCGACCGTCGCTTTTGTCGATCAGCGCAGCTTTTTCCGCACCATCAGCTTCAGCCCCGACCACACCGTATCGACGGCGCAGACCTTCACATCGACCCAGCCCATTGGCAGGCAGATGTCACGGATGACGTCCTCGCTGATGTCAGTGGGGACCTTCGAGGCTTTCTTGGGCCAGCTAACCCAGACGAAACCCGCAGGATCGATGAGGGTGCGCAGTTCGCGGAGCATCCGGTCGAGTTCGGCGCGTTCCGTCGTGAAGATATGTGCGGCTTGGAGTCCGGCTTCGGGAGCGCCGAGTTCGTCGAGCGCGACATCGCCGATCTCTTCGCGCACGCTGGCGGGCATCGCGTGGAACCACGCGGTCATCCCGTCCTTCAGCGACAATTTCTTCGCGAGCGGGGTGCCCGAATAGCCGGCACTCATAGCCGCGCGATCAGCGCCTGTGCGGCCACGGGATTGCGGACCTTCGCGCCCGAGATGAAGAAGAGGAAGACGTCGCGGTCGCCCTTGGTCCAGTCCTTCGCCTGGGCAGCCCATTTGCCTAGCGCCGCCGCGTCGTAGCCGGTTTCGACATCCTCCTGGCTGCGTTGCAGGCGGGCGTAGGTGAAGTCGGCGGTCTGCTCGTCGATGCAGGGGAATTCGTCGCTGTCGGCATAGACGACCGCCATGTTGCGCTCGCGCAGCATGGCGGTGAAGGCAGGGTCGCGGAAGCTTTCGTGTCGGACCTCGATCGCGTGACGGAGGGGGAGGCCGTCCTGGCTGTCGGGCAGCAGGTCGAGGAAGCCGGCGAAATCGTCGCGGTCGAACTTCTTGGTTGCCATGAACTGCCAGTGGATCGGGCCGAGACGGTCGCCGAGCCGCGTCAGCCCCTGCGTCAGGAATTTCTCGATCGATCCGGCGCCTTCGGCCAGTATCTTGCGGTTGGTGGTGAAGCGCGAGGCCTTGACGCTGAACTTGAAGCCGTTGGGGACCGAGGCCGCCCAGCTCGCGAATGTCTCGGGCTTCTGGCTGCCATAATAGGTGCCGTTGATCTCGATGCCGGTCAGATGCTGGCCGGCATATTCGAGCTCGCGTTTCTGTGCGAGGCCGGCGGGGTAGAAGGGGCCGCGCCACGGTTCGAAGGTCCAGCCCCCGATTCCGACATGGATGCTCATCGGCCCCTCTCTTTCGTGACTGGTTATGCGAGCGCCGCGTCGGCCCCCATCAGCGTCGGGAAGAAACCTTCATGCGCGTCACGCAGCTCGGCGAGCGTCACGCTATGGTCGCTGCCTTCCAGTTCGAAGACGATGCGGTCCTTGATCGTGCGTCCGACCGGATCGACGGGCACATCGGCGCGGCCGGCAGCGTCGAGGAAATCGGCGAGGCAGGTGTCGCAGACGGTGACGAGGTAGAGGCCCTGATCCTCGCCGAAGAAGCTTTCGGCGACGCCGAAAGGCTGTTCTTCGCTAACCAGCACACCGATGTTCGACTTGAGCGCCATTTCGGCGAGCGTCACCGCCATACCGCCGTCGGAGACGTCGTGGCAGGCGGTGATCCAGCCGGCGTTGATCGCACCGCGGATGAAATCGCCGGTGCGCTTTTCGGCGCGCAGGTCGACGGGCGGCGGCGGACCTTCCTCGCGGCCCAAAATTTCGCGCAGCCAGACCGACTGGCCGAGATGGCCGGCGCGCTCGCCGACCGCGAGCACGATATCGCCGGTGCGCTTGAAGCCGATGCCTACCGCGCGGCCGAGGTCCTCGATCACGCCGACGCCACCGATCGCCGGGGTCGGCAGGATCGCGCTGCCGCCGCCGGTCGCCTTGCTCTCGTTATAGAGGCTGACGTTGCCCGAGACGATCGGATAGTCGAGCGCGCGGCACGCCTGCGCCATGCCGTCGAGGCAGCCGGTGATCTGGCCCATGATTTCGGGGCGCTGTGGATTGGCGAAATTGAGGCAGTTGGTGATCGCCAAGGGCGTGGCGCCGACCGCGCTGATATTGCGCCAGGTTTCGGCGACCGCCTGCTTGCCGCCCTCGACAGGGTCGGCGTAGCAATAGCGCGGGGTGCAATCGGTCGACATGGCGAGCGCGCGGTTGGTGCCATGGATACGAACAAGCGCGGCGTCGCCACCGATCTGCAGCGTGTCGCCGCCGACCTGGCTGTCATATTGTTCGTAGATCCAGCGGCGGCTGGCGATGTCGGGGGTGCCCATCAAGGTCTTGAGGTCGGCCGCGACATCGGTCGTTTCGGGGACGCTCGTCAGTTCGGGCTGCTTCGGCGTCGGGACGTGCGGCCGGTCGTAGAGCGGCGCGTCGTCGGCGAGCGGGGCGAGCGGAATGTCGCAGACGATCTCGCCCTTATGCTCGAGCACCATGCGGCCGGTGTCGGTGACGGTGCCGATGACCGCGAAATCGAGTTCCCATTTGTGGAAGATCGCGGCGGCGAAATCCTCGCGGCCGGGCTTCAGCACCATCAGCATGCGTTCCTGCGATTCGGACAGCATCATCTCGTAGGTCGTCATGCCGGTTTCGCGCTGCGGCACATCGTCCATCTTGAGATGGAGGCCGACGCCGCCCTTCGACGCCATCTCGACCGATGACGAGGTGAGGCCCGCAGCGCCCATGTCCTGGATCGCGACGATCGCGTCCGACGCCATCAGCTCGAGGCATGCCTCGATCAGCAATTTTTCGGTGAAGGGGTCGCCGACCTGCACCGTCGGGCGCTTCTCCTCGGCATCCTCGCCAAAGTCGGCTGACGCCATCGTCGCGCCGTGGATGCCGTCGCGGCCGGTTTTCGAGCCGACATAGACGATCGGATTGCCGACGCCCGAGGCGGCCGAATAGAAGATCTTGTCCTGTTCGGCGACGCCGACGGTCATCGCGTTGACGAGGATATTGCCGTCATAGGCCTTGTGGAAATTGACCTCGCCGCCGACCGTGGGGACGCCGACGCAATTGCCGTAGCCGCCGATGCCGTGGACGACGCCCGAGATCAGATGCTTCATCTTCGGATGATCGGGGCGGCCAAAGCGCAGCGCGTTGAGGTTCGCGACGGGGCGCGCGCCCATCGTAAAGACGTCGCGCAGGATGCCGCCGACGCCGGTCGCTGCACCCTGATAGGGTTCGATGTACGACGGGTGGTTGTGGCTCTCCATCTTGAAGATCGCGGCGAGCTTTTTGCCGTCGGGGCCTTCGCCGATGTCGATGACGCCGGCATTTTCGCCGGGGCCGCAGATCACCCAGGGGGCTTCGGTCGGCAATTTCTTCAAATGGAGGCGCGAGCTTTTGTAGCTGCAATGTTCGGACCACATCACCGAGAAGATGCCGAGTTCGACAAGGTTCGGTTCGCGCCCGAGCGCGTGCAGGACGCGCTCATATTCTTCCGGAGACAGGCCGTGTTCGGCAACGATCTCGGGGGTGATGACGGAGGCGGGCGCGGCTGCTGTCTGAGTCATGGCGCGCCTTTAGCCGCGCGAGGACAAAACGAACAGACCCCATAGTGCATTTCGCACCATGGGGCCTGCGTCGGAGATCAGCGCGCGGCGAGGACGGTGACCGTGGCCTTCAGCGGCTCGACGTCCTTCAGCGAAAATTCGACCTGCTGCGAACCGACGGTGCCGCGGACCTTGTGGGTGCCGACGCGAAGCGAGAAGCGCTTGCCGCTCGCCTCGTCGACGCCATCGATGATGCGGCGTTCGCCGACGGTCTTGATCGTGTAGCTGTAGATGCGACCCTCATGTTCGAAACGGCGCGCTTCCTCGGCATGCGCGGCGGCGGGCAGGACGGCGAACAGGGTCAGGATGGGGAGGAGAAATTTTTTCATGATGCAAGTCCTTGTTTAGCGGACAAAACTTGCCTTTACGCCCCTCTCTCTTGTGCGGTGCAGCATGATGCGACGTGCCACATTCGGCAATTGCAAAAAACGGAAACGTGATTGCGCGCGCTGGCGGGCGCTCAGGCGCCGCGCGGCAGCAGCGTCAGCACCAGCCAGGCGGCGGCGCCCGCCGACAGCCCGGTCGCGCAGGTGCCCCAGGCGATGTCGGCGAGGGTGATTTTGGTCGACCAGATCTTCATCGTCGCATGGTTGGTAAGGTCGTAGGTCATGTAGCAGAAGAAGCCGAACAGCGCGCCATATGTGGCCGCGACCTGCCATTTTCCCGCTGCGAGCGCGGGCTGGACCGCGAAAATCTGGATGCCGAGCATATAGAGGGCGTAAAAGATGAGCGCGGGGACGGGGCGCCAGCCGTCCATCAGCAGTTCGCCGATTTCCGGCCGATAAAGTTTCGGTCCCACCTTCGTCAGCCACAAGGCGTCGAGAATCCCGAAGATCAGGGCGGTGAAGCCGTATCCGGCCGCGGCCTGCAGCATCAGGGCATCGTCCCCGCGACACGGCGGTTGGCGCCCGCCCAGGCGGCGGTCGCGGCGAGCAGCGCATAAGCGAAAAGCATCGTCGCCGGGATCGCGAGCGAATAGACCGGTTCCTTCGGCCCGAACCAGTCGACGGCCTGCGCGAAGGCGAGCAGTCCGGCGAGAATCCACAGCCGCCGGTTGCCCGTCGGCGCCTGTGTGCGGCGGGCGTAGTAGATCAATGCGGCGCCGATGAAGGCGATCTCCAGCGGCATCGCGATCGCCGGATGATCCCACAGGCCGAGCCCGAGCCTGGGCGGCGCGCCATAGAGCGTCAGGTCGGGAATATGGACGAGCAGGTCGACGAACCAGTGCGACACGACGACCAGCGCAGCGCCGATCGCCGCCGCGCGCCGCTTCGTCGCGAACCAGACGAGCGCCCCGAACCCCGCAGCCCAGAGCAGGCTGCCGAGCAGGCTGTGGGTGTAGGGCATATGAAAGAGGTCCATCGGGTTCATCGCGGTGATGCCGGGGGCGATGCGCATCGCCTCGATCCCCGGGATTAACAGCGCTGCGAAGCCGATATCCACAAGCTGTGCGGCGACGAAGAGCGTCCCGAGGCCTGCCGCTTTTGGCCGGGCGGCGGCGACCAGCGCCGGGGCGAAATGGCCGATGAACATGACGCGAGCCTAGTGCGCCGCCGGGCGACGTCAAGCTCGACCGCACTTGACCATCGGGTGCCGAAAGGGCCAAAGCAGGTGCCATGACGGACACCCCCGCACCCGCCCCGGAAACCTCTGGCGCCCCCGCCATCGCCGCGCTCTCGTTCGAAGCCGCGATGGGCGAACTCGAAACGATCGTGCGGCGGCTCGAAAGCGGCGACGTCAGCCTCGAGGAATCGGTTGCGCTCTACGAACGCGGCCATGCGCTGCGCGGCCATTGCGAGGCCCGGCTCGCCGCGGCGCAGGCGCGCATCGAACAAGTCAGCCTCGGCGCCGACGGCCGGCCGGCGGGTACGACGCCCTTCGGCGAAGGCTGAACCGGATGACGGTCGCGGAAGGGGATATCGACGGCGGCCGCCTGCTCGCGGATGCGCAGTCCGAGGTGGTCGAGGCGACCGACCGGCTGTTCGACCAGTTGCTGCAAGTTCCCGAGGATCCGCGCGAGCGTCTCTATCAGGCGATGCGCCACGCCGCGATCGGCGGCGGCAAACGGCTGCGTCCCCTGCTCGTCCGCGCGGCGGGCGATCTTTATCATGTCGACCGCAATCTCTCGCTGCGCGTCGGCGCGGCGGTCGAGGCGATGCATGTCTATTCGCTGATCCACGACGACCTGCCGTGCATGGACGATGACGACCTGCGCCGCGGCAAGCCGACGGTGCACAGGGCCTATGACGAGGCGACGGCCGTGCTTGCGGGCGATTCGCTTCACGCGCTCGCCTTCGAATGGCTCGTCGATCCCGCGACCCACGCCGATCCCTTCGTGCGCAGCGAATTGATCCGCGAACTCGCGCGTGCCGCCGGGCCCGCGGGCATGGCGGGCGGGCAGATGATGGACCTCGCCGCCGAGACCGCGCAGTTCGATCTGCCGACGGTGACCCGGCTGCAACAATTGAAGACCGGGGCGCTGATCGCTTTCTCGGTCGAGGCCGGCGCGATCCTTGCGCGCATCCCGGCCGAGGGACGCACGCCGCTGCGCGGTTATGCGCGCGACATCGGGCTCGCCTTCCAGATCGCCGACGACATCATGGACGTCGAGGGCGACGAGCAATTGGCGGGCAAGGCGCTGCACAAGGACGCGGCGGCGGGCAAGGCGACGTTCGTGACGCTGATGGGGCTCGACCGGGCGCGCGAACAGGCGGTCGCGCTTGTCGACCAGGCGATCGGCCATCTGGCAGGATTTGGCGAAGAGGCGACGCTGCTGCGCGCCATCGCCCATTATATCGTGGAAAGGGACCGCTGATGCGCGTGGGGGTTTATCCGGGGACGTTCGATCCGATCACCCTGGGACATATGGACATCATCCGGCGCGGCGCGAAGCTGGTCGACCGGCTGGTCATCGGGGTGACGACCAACATCACCAAATCGCCGCTCTTCGACGACGAGGAGCGGATCGAGATGGTTCGCCGCGAGGTCACCAGCATCGGCGGCGATATCCGTGTGGTCGGTTTCAACTCGCTGCTGATGGACTTTGCCGAACGCGAGGGCGCGAGCGTGATCGTGCGCGGGCTGCGCGCCGTCGCCGACTTCGAATATGAATATCAGATGGCGGGCATGAACCAGCAATTGAACGACCGGATCGAGACGGTGTTCCTGATGGCCGACGTCGGATTGCAGCCGATCGCGTCGCGGCTGGTCAAGGAAATCGCGATCTTCGGCGGCGACATCCACAAGTTCGTCACTCCGGCGGTGAAGGACGCGGTGACGGGGCGCATCGCCGAACGCGGGCTGCGCCAGGGCGACGCCTGATCGCGATCATTGAGCGTTCAGCTTTTTCCCGCTAGGGCCGCGCCAGACGGGGCGCATAGAGCATTTCATCACAAAGGCCGATCCAGCATGACATTCACCTTCCGCCCCCTGATCCTGACGGCGATAGCGCTCGGCCTTGCGGCTCCGCTCGCGGCGCAGGAAACGCCCCCGGCGGAGGCGCCCGCGACGGCACCGGCCACGGGCGAAACCACGGCCGCCCCGGCGGTGCCGGCGATGACGCCCGACCAATATATCAACAACCCCGAATATATGCTCAACATCGACCTTTCGACCGGTGGGCGGATCGTCGCGCAGCTCTATCCGAACGTTGCCCCCAACCATGTCGAACGTGTGAAGCAGCTTGCGCGTGCGGGCTTCTATGACGGGGTGAAATTCCACCGCGTGATCGACGGCTTCATGGCGCAGACGGGCGATCCGACCGCGACCGGGCAGGGCGGCTCGCAGCTTCCCGACCTCAAGGCCGAATTCAACCCGACGCCGCATCTGCGCGGAACGCTGTCGATGGCACGCGCCGAGAGCGAGGACAGCGCGAACAGCCAGTTCTTCATCATGCTCCAGCCGCGCTTCAGCCTCGACCGCCGCTACACCGCCTTCGGCCGCGTGATTTCGGGCATGCAATATGTCGATGCGATCCACAAAGGCGAACCGCCGGAAGTGATGTCGCGAATGGTCCAGGTGTCGGTCGCCGCCGACAACAAGCCGATGCCGCCGGCGTCGATGCTGACAGACACGGTGCCCGCGCCCGCCGCGGCGCCGATCACCGCCGACCAGCTCAACGCTCCGATCCGGTAAGGAGAGGCGCGCGATGCGCGTCGACGCCTTCGATTTCGACCTTCCTGCCGAGCGTATTGCGCTCCGCCCCGCGCGTCCGCGCGACGCGGCGCGGATGCTCGTGGTCGAGGGACAGGCAATGTCCGACCGGGGCGTGCGCGACCTGCCGGCGCTGCTCCGCGCGGGCGACTGCCTCGTGTTCAACGACACGCGGGTCATCCCGGCGCAGCTCGAAGGGAAACGCGGCGAAGCGAAAATCGGCGCGACGCTGCACAAGCGCATCGACCTCCGCCGCTGGCAGGCCTTCATCCGCAATGGCAAGCGGCTTCGTGTTGGAGAACGCGTCGATTTCGGTTCGGGCGTCGCAGCGGTTGCCGAGGACCGGCTCGCCGACGGCAGCTTCATCCTAGCCTTTGCCGGCGACGAGCCCGTCGAAATCCTGCTCGAACGCGCCGGCACGATGCCGCTGCCGCCCTATATCGCGGGCAAGCGCGGGACCGACGAGGCCGACCGCAGCGATTACCAGACGATGTTCGCGAAGGAAGACGGGGCGGTGGCGGCACCGACCGCAGCGCTGCATTTTACGCCTGAACTGCTGGAATCGCTCGCCGAAGCCGGGGTAAAAAGCGAAACGCTCACTCTCCACGTCGGCGCCGGAACCTTCCTGCCGGTCAAGGCCGACGATACCGACGATCATGTCATGCATGCCGAATGGGGCCGCATCGATGCCGACACCGCCGGGCGGCTGAACGCCGTGCGCGCGGCGGGGGGGCGCGTCATCGCGGTGGGCACGACCAGCCTGCGCCTGCTGGAAAGCGCGGCGCGGGAGGATGGTATCATCGCGCCCTTTGCGGGCGACACCGCGATCTTCATCACCCCGGGCTATCGCTTCCGCGCCATCGACGGGTTGATGACCAATTTCCACCTTCCCAAATCGACCCTGTTCATGCTGGTCAGCGCGCTGATGGGGCTCGACGCGATGCAGGCGGCCTATGCCCACGCCATCGCGTATGACTATCGCTTCTACAGCTATGGCGACGCGAGTCTGCTGCTCCCCTGATCTGACTCCCCGTCATTTACTGATTCGCAAGGGATTTCAGGCAAATGGTCTCAATTGGTGGGGACCAGCACGATGATGCGACATGGGTAAGCCGGTGCTGCGCCCGGACGACCGGGGGAAATAGAGAGTGCCAGACGGCGGTGGGCGAGGGTTTTTGGGCAAGTTCAGCGCGCGCGCGGCGACGCCGCGCCCTGAAGTCGTTCCCAGCATCCACACCAAGGAAGCGTTGCTCCTCCTTCAGAATTACGAGGAAAGCGGCCAGGGCTGGTTCTGGTCGACCGATGCCGACGGTCGGCTGACCTATATCACCCATCACGTCGCGCAGCAGATGGGCCGGACCGCCGCCGCGATGCTCGGCGCTACTTTTTCCGACCTGTTCCTGCCGGTCGACAGCCATGGCGAGCGGCAACGCACTCTGCCCTTCCTGCTCACCAAACAGTCGAAATTCGACGAATTGCCGCTACGCGGCGCGTTCGAGGGCGACCAGCGTTGGTGGGCGGTGTCGGGACGCCCGCACTTCGACGGCGGTGGCCGCTTCACCGGCTATCGCGGCAGCGGCATCGACATCACCGAGCAGCGCCGGTCGGCCGAGGATGCGTCGCGGCTCGCGATGTATGATTCGCTGACCGGGCTCGCCAATCGCTTCAACATCTCGAAAAAGCTCGATACGACGCTCGCCGCCTTCGCCCAGCAACAGCGGTCGTGCGCGATCATGCTGCTCGACCTCGACCGCTTCAAACAGGTCAACGACACGCTCGGCCACCCCGCCGGCGACGCGCTGCTCAAGCAGGTCGCCGAACGGCTGCTCAAGATCGTGGGAGACAAGGAAATGGTCAGCCGCCTGGGCGGCGACGAATTCCAGATCATCCTGCCCGACGTCGAGGATCGCGGCAAATTGGGCGACATGGCGTCGGACATCATCAACAGCCTGTCGCAGCCCTATTCGGTGGAGGGTAGCCGCTGCATCATCGGCGCCTCGATTGGCGTTGCGATCAGCCCGTTCGACGGCGACAACAGCGACAATCTCGTTCGCAACGCCGACCTCGCGCTCTATGCGGCCAAGGGCAATGGGCGCGGCCGGTTCAGCTTCTATTCGAGCGACCTGCACCAGTCGGCGGAAGACCGCCGCGCGCTTGAGGAAGATTTGCGCGATGCGCTTGCACGCGGCGAGATGGAGCTTTCTTACCAGCCGATCGTCAACGCGAAGACCGATACCGTCACCGGCATGGAGGCGCTGATCCGCTGGACGCATCCCGAGCGCGGACCGATCTCGCCGGCGCTGTTCATCCCGATCGCCGAGGAAGCCAACCTCATCTGGACGCTCGGCGAATGGGTGCTGCGCAAGGCGTGCGACGACGCGTCGCGCTGGCCGGGCGAGATGCGCGTCGCGGTCAATGTCTCGCCGATCCAGTTCGCCAACGCCGAATTGCCGAAAATCGTCACCCATGCGCTCGCCGCCAGTGGCCTGCCGCCTGAACAGCTCGAACTCGAAATCACCGAAAGCGTCTTTCTCGGCGATTCGGCCGAAACCAGCCAAATGTTCAAGGCGCTGAAGGCGATCGGCGTCCGCCTCGCGCTCGACGATTTCGGCACCGGCTATTCGTCGCTCGGCTATCTGCAGTCGGCGCCGTTCGACAAGATCAAGATCGACCAGAGCTTCGTACGCGGTGCGACCCAACCGGGTTCGCGCAACGGCGCGATCATCGCGGCGATCGTCGCGCTCGCCGAGGCGCTCGAAATGGAAACGACCGCCGAGGGTATCGAATCGCTCGACCAGCTCGACCTGATCCGCAAACTCAACGTCAGCCATGTGCAAGGCTATGTGTACAGCAAGTCGGTGTCGAACGACGAACTGCTCGGCCATGCCGAATCGGGAAACTGGACGATCAAGCCAGCGGGTCCGGCGCGTCAGCGCAACGATCGTTTCCAGATGTTCCGCAATGTCGGTGCGATCCACGACAATTACCGCTATACCGTCGTGATGCGTAACCTGTCGGCGACCGGCGCCTTTATCGAAGGGATCATGGACGTGCCGATCGGCACCCAGTTCGTGATCGACTTCGGCGAAGGCCAACTTGCCACCGCAACCGTCCGCCGGACCAAGAAGCACCAGCAGGGCATCGAATTCGAACAGTCGATGGTCAGTGACGGCAATGGCGGGCTGTGCACCCGGCACCGTGTGTCGCCCTATCTCATCGCCGCCGCCACGCAACAGACCGCGACCTCGCTGGCGCTGCCGTCGTTTACCACGACGACGGACTGGACGGGCAACTGACACGGTCGCGCAGGTAGCGCTGGCGCCGACGCAGCGTCTTTGCCAAAAGGCACCCATGTTCAGCACAGCACATCATATCAAGCGCGTCGCGATCGTCGGATTGGCGTGGGTCGCGCTCACCGCCGCATCGACCGGCGAGCAGGTCGCCGACTTGATCGAGGCGGGCAAGCCGATCGAGGCATTTTCGCTCGCGCAGGAAAAGGCAGGCGAGGGTGACCCCGAGGGGCAGTTCGCGCTCGGCTGGTTCTATGACAATGGCGAGAATATCACTGCCGACAAGGCGAAGGCAGCGGGGCTGTACCGCAAATGCGCCGACAAGGGGCTTAGCCAGTGCCAGTGGCGCCTCGGCGTGATGTACGACACCGGCGAGGGTGTGACCGAGGATCCGAAGGCTGCGTTCGGCTGGCTGAAGAAGGCGGCGGCGCAGGATAATCTGGCGGCGCAGGTCAGCCTGGCGGTGATGCACGCCAATGGTCGCGGCACGCCGGTCGATTTCGCCAAGGCGATGGACTATTATCAGGCGGCGGCAAGAAAGCGCGAGCCGCACGCCTTTTACGGCATCGGCATCCTCTATCTCGAAGGGCAGGGCGTTGCGGCCGACAAGGAAACCGCCGCCGCGTGGTTCTCGGTCGCGGCTGCACTCGGCGACGAATCGGGGAGGGCGATCACCGATCGGATGCTTGCGGACCAGAAGACCGAGGTGCTCGACCGCGTCGCGGCCAAGGCGACCGCGCTCTATTCGGATTATGTCGAACCGGTGCGGCCTTTGCCGACGCAGCCTGCCGAGGCGCCGACCGAAGCCCCCAAGGGACCCTGACTTCGCCGCAGCGGAACCGCTGCCGTCATAAGCCGTTATCCGTTCGAGGGATCAGCGAACGGAGACGATCATGGCGGAAGCAAAGATATTCGCGCGACTCAAGGCCGATCACGACCGGCATCGCGACCTGCTCGACCGGATCGACGACACTCATGGCGACAGCCCCGAGCGCGAGCAATTGTTCGAGGCGTTCCGCGTCGAGGTCACCGCCCACGCGGCGTCGGAGGAACTGTCGCTCTACGCGACGATGATGGGCAAGCCCGACCTGCGCGAGGACGCCCAGCATAGCGCGAGCGAGCATAAGGAAATCGACGAGATGCTCACCGAACTCTATGAGATGGACTTTGCCTCGACCGGTTGGCTGACGCGGTTTCGCACGATGAAGCATCGCTATCTCCACCATATCGACGAGGAAGAGGAAGAGATGTTTCCCGCCGCCGAAGAGGGGCTGACCGCGGCGCGGAAGAAGGAACTGGCGGAAATCTTCGCGAAGGAAAAGCCGAAGGAAAAGGCGAAGGCGGCTGCCGATGAGCCATCGAGCGAGGACGAGCGCGAATAGGCGCGGCGCTCGACTTTCGCGCGTCCGCCCGCCATAGGCGCGCGCCATGACCACAAGATTCACCTTTTCGGTCGCCGCGACCGATGGCGCAGCGCGAACCGGCGTCATCGCGATGCAGCGCGGCGACATCCGCACCCCCGCCTTCATGCCCGTCGGCACCGCCGCGACGGTGAAGGCGATGCGCCCTGCGGACGTTCGCGCGACCGGCGCCGACATCATCCTGGGCAACACCTATCATTTGATGTTGCGCCCCGGCGCCGAGCGCATGGCGCGGTTGGGTGGCTTGCACAAATTCATGGGGTGGGGCCGGCCGATCCTGACCGACAGCGGCGGCTATCAGGTGATGAGCCTGTCGGCGCTGACCAAGCAGAGCGAGGAAGGCGTGGCGTTCCAGAGCCATCTCGACGGATCGCGTCATATGCTAACGCCCGAACGCTCGATGGAGATCCAGCGGCTGCTCGGCAGCGACATCGTGATGGCGTTCGACGAATGCCCGCCGAATGGCGTCGATGCCAGGCGCGCCGAGGCGAGCATGGAACGATCGATGCGTTGGGCCGCGCGCAGCCGCGCGGGCTTCGACGCCGGCGACGAACATGCGGCGCGTTCGGCGCTGTTCGGAATCCAGCAAGGCTCGCTCGACGAGACGCTCCGCGCGCGCTCGGCGGCGGCGCTGACCGACATCGGCTTCGATGGCTATGCGATCGGCGGCCTCGCGGTGGGTGAGGGTCAGGAGGCGATGTTTGGCGTGCTCGACTATGCGCCGAGCCAACTGCCCGTCGACCGGCCGCGCTACCTGATGGGGGTCGGCAAGCCGGACGATCTGGTCGGTGCGGTCGCGCGCGGTGTGGACATGTTCGACTGCGTGCTGCCGACGCGTTCGGGGCGTAACGGGCAGGCCTTCACCTGGAGCGGTCCGGTCAACATCCGCAATGCAAAGCATGCCGAGGATCAGGCGCCGCTGGACAAGGCCTGCGGCTGCCCGGTATGCTCGACCTGGACGCGCGCCTATCTCCATCATCTCGTCCGCGCGGGCGAGATGCTTGGCGCGATGTTGATGACGCAGCACAATTTGCATTTCTATCAGGATCTGATGCAGGGGATGCGCGATGCGATCACCGAGGGGCGCTTCGCGGCTTTCCAGTCGGATTTCGAGAGTCGGTATCAGCGTGGCAAGGCCGGGTGACGCGACTCAGTTGAGCTTGTTGAGCAGGTCCATCATCGAATCGGGGATCGTCTCGTCGACCGCAGACTCATAGGCGCGACGCAGGGCGATGTTCACGTCCTGCGCCTTTCTGGTCATTTTCTTGTCACCGTCTTTTCCGGTTCGCTTCTGTGAAGGGGACCCGGATTCAGACGGCATTATCATGATATCCAATGGACATGGGGCCTGTAGCTAACCGCGCCTTCAACAAAGAGCAATGGCGCGTTTCTTCTTCCCCATGAAACCAATTTGCCGTTAGATCGTTCCACGTCGGCGCAATAATATCGGGCGCGGGCGGAGCATCGTCCGATTCTGGCGGGTTTCGAGGCAGGCATGGACCTGTATCAGGAGGTAAACTATGTCATTGGGTCAGGCGATCGCGCCGCATCTTCCCTATCTGCGCCGCTACGGCCGTGCGATTTCGGGAAGCCAGCGGAGCGGCGATGCTTTGGTCGCGGGCCTGTTGCAGACTTTGGTCGCAAACCCGGCGGCGGTCGATACGCGCGCCGACCTGCGCATCCAGCTCTATCGCATGGTGCATGACAATTTCGGGCTCGCCAGCGAGCAACAGGGGCAATCGGACGAACCCGCCGCCGCCGACATCGCGATCGCCGACGCGCGGCTGCGCCGCATTCCCTCGCTCGCGCGCCAGGCCCTGCTGCTGACGGCGGTCGAAGGCTTCAGCGAAGAGGAGGCCGGACGCATCATCGGCCGCGACGCCGCGACGGTGCGCGGCCTGATCGACGAGGCGATGGCCGAGATCGACCGCCAGACGCGTGCGCGCATCCTGATCATCGAGGACGAGCCGATCATCGCGATGGACATCGAAATGATCGTTCGCGACCTGGGGCATGACGTCGTCGCGGTCGCAACCACGCACAGTGAGGCGGTCGCCGAGGCGCAAGCGCACACACCGAGCCTCGTCCTCGCCGACATCCAGCTCGCCGACAATAGTTCGGGGATCGAGGCGGTGCAGGAAATCCTGACCGGGCTGAAGGTACCGGTCATCTTCATCACCGCCTTCCCCGAACGGCTGCTCACCGGCGATCGCCCCGAGCCGGCCTTCCTGCTCACCAAACCGTATCAGCCCGCGACGCTGCGCGCCGCGATCTCGCAGGTGCTGTTCTTCGACGAGAGCACGGTTCCGGCCTGAGCTCATCCCTTCGCTATTGCGCGCTATGGGTTGCGAGCTTGGCCGGAGCAGGTGATAGGGCGGGGCGATGACTTCCCAACGCCAATCGGCGCTCGATCGCCTGACTGCCAATGCGCCCTTTCTCGCGCGGCTGGCCGAGTTGCAGCCCGATGATGTGACGCGCTTCCTGACCGACGGCACCGACGCCGCGCTGGCGGCGGTCGCCGCGCCGCCGAGCGATGACGATATCATGGTGAGCCTGCGCCAGTGGCGCGGGCGCATCGCCTTGTTGCTTGCGCTCGGTGATCTGTCGGGCGAGCATGATGTCGCGACGACGACGCGGCACCTGTCGGCGTTTGCCGACGCCGCCTGCGATGCCGCGCTTGCTGCTGCCTTTGCCGAGCGCGTGCCCGGCGAAGAGCCGCGCGGGTTGTCGGTGATCGCGCTCGGCAAGCTCGGCAGCCACGAACTCAATTACTCTTCGGACATCGACCCGATCCTGATCTTCGATCCGGAGACGATGCCGCGTCGCCAACGCGACGACCCGACCGAGGCGGCGGTGCGGATCGCGCGGCGGATGACCGAAATATTGTCGGCGCGCACCGCGAACGGCCATGTGCTGCGCGTCGACCTTCGGCTGCGCCCACACCCGGAGGTGACGCCGATCGTCCTGCCGGTCGATGCGGCAATCTCCTATTATGAATCCGAGGCGCTGGCGTGGGAGCAAGCCGCGTTCATCCGGTCGCGCGCGTCGGCTGGCGACCGTGCGCTTGGTGGCGAGTTCCTCTCCGCGATCCAGCCTTTCATCTGGCGCCGCAGCCTCGATTTTCGCCAGCTCAAGGAAATCGGCGCGATGAGCGACCGCATCCGCGACCATTTTGCGCAGGGGCAGGCCTTTGGGCCGGGCTACGATCTCAAGCGCGGGCGCGGCGGCATCCGCGAGATCGAGTTTTTCGCGCAGGTCCACCAGTTGATCTATGGCGGGCGCGACCCGTCGCTGCGTGTGCCGGCGACAGTCGACGCGCTTGCGGCGCTCGCTAAAGCCGGGCGGATCGAGGGGGGGGTCGCGGAGCGGCTGACCAGTTGCTACGCTATTTTGCGGCGGATCGAACATCGGTTGCAGATGATCGAGGACCAGCAGACGCATTGTTTGCCGCTGCAGCCCGCCGTGCTGGATGCGGTGGCGCGGCTCGATGGGCATGCCGACGGCGCGGCGCTGCTCGCGATGCTCCAGCCCGTCACCGCCGAGGTTGCCGCCTGTTACGACCGGCTCGTCCTCGAACGGGCGGCGACCAGCGGTCTGCCGCGCGACGAGGGCGAACTTGCCGGGGCGCTGATGGCGGCGGGTTTCGAACCGCCCGAGCCGGCATTGCGCGCGATCGCCGAATGGCGAGGGGGCAAGCTGCGCGCGCTGCGCACCCCCGCGGCGCAGGACGCGCTCGAGACGGTGCTGCCCGAACTGGTCAAGGCGCTGGGCGCCGCACCCGATCCCGAAGCGGCGCTGACCCGTTTCGACAAGCTGGTGTCGGGGTTGCCGAGCGCGATCAATTTTTTCCATCTGCTCGCGGCGCAGCCCGAACTCGCCAAGGTCGCGGTGCGCGTGCTGACGCTGGCACCGACGCTTGCCGAGGCGCTGGGCGTGCGGGTCGAGCTGATCGAAGGGCTGATCGACAAACGCGCTTTCGATGCGCCCGCCGACAAGGCCCAGTTGCGGGCCGAATGGGCGCCGGGGCTCGCGGGGCTCGATTACGAACGCCTGCTCGACCGCGTGCGCGACCGGGTCGGCGAGCGGCGCTTCGCATATGGCGTGCAACTGATCGCGGGCGCGAGCGACCCGATGGTCATTGCGCGCGGCTATGCCGAGCTTGCCGAGGCGGCGCTGCAGGTGCTCGCCGATGCGACGGTCGCCGAATTCGTCGAGGCGCATGGGCGGATCGCCGACAGCGAATTGGTGGTCCTCGCGCTGGGCCGGTTCGGTGGACGGGCGCTGACGCACGCGTCGGACCTCGATCTGATCTATCTGTTCACCGGCGATCATCTCGCCGAATCCGACGGGCGGCGGCCGCTCGGCGCGACGACCTATTACAACCGCCTCGCGCAGCGGGTGACCGCGGCGATGTCGGTGCCGACCGCGGCGGGCAAGCTCTATGACGTCGATACCAGGCTGCGGCCGCAGGGCGCGCAGGGGCCGCTGGTCGTCACGCTCGACAGCTTTGAACGTTATCAGCGCGAGGAGGCCTGGACGTGGGAGCATATGGCGCTGCTCCGCGCGCGGCCCGTCTATGGATCGGACGGTGCGAAGGCCGAGGTGCAGTGCGTCATCGACACGCTGCTCGCGGCGCCGCGCGATGCAGCGAAACTGACGCAGGACGCCGCCGAGATGCGCGACAAGATGGCGGCACACAAGCCGCCGAAGGGCGCGCTCGACATCAAGGGCGGGCCGGGCGGGCTGGTCGACCTCGAATTCGCGATGCAGGTGACCCAGCTCGCCAGCGGCGAATGCCATGACCCCAATATCGCGGCGGCGCTCGCGTGCCTGAAGGGCAAGGGCCTCGCACCGCCCGAAGTGTGCGAGGCGCATGCGCTGCTCGCGCGGATGCTCGTGATGCTGCGCCTGACCGCACCCGAAGGTGAACCCGCGACCGCCGCGGCGCGACAACTGGTGGCGAGCCAATGCGGCGAGCCGGGCTGGCCGCAGCTGCTTGCCGCGCATGACGCGGCGCGGCAGGAGATTACAAATTGGTGGGCGTCGATTCGCCCCGACCCACAGGAGAAAATGCCATGACCCTCACCATCGGCGATGCTGTTCCCGCAATGAAGCTGCTCGACGCCGACGGCGCGGCGATCGACCTTGCGAGCCTGACGGGCGCACCGCTGGTCGTCTATTTCTACCCCAAGGCCGACACGCCGGGTTGCACCGTCGAAGCGCAGGATTTCACGCGGCTTGCCGACGACTTCGCGAAGCTCGGCGCGCAGGTGCTGGCGGTGTCGCGCGACGCGCCGGCAAAACTGTGCAAGTTCCGCGACAAATATGGGCTGACCGTGCGCCTTGCGTCGGATGAAGAAGGCTCGGTCTGCGAGGCGTTCGGCACCTGGGTCGAAAAGCAGAATTACGGCCGCAGCTATATGGGGATCGAACGCTCGACCTTCCTGTTCGGCGCCGACGGCAAGCTCGCGCGCGAGTGGCGCAAGGTCCGTGTGAAGGGCCATGCCGAAGCGGTGCTGGAGGCGGCGAAGGCGCTTTGATGATTACTGCCCCTTTTTCCGTTCGCGTCGGGCGAAGTCGAGACGTCGTGCTGGACCGAGGGGCGTCTCGACTTCGCCCGACGCGAACGGGATAGGGAATCCATGAACTCCTTGGGCGAAGCCGCGCGGGCGGTGCTGCTGACCGCCGATCCGCACGCCAAAAGGCGCGCGGCGCGCGAACTGGCGCGCGCCTGGCGGCGCGGCGACCTCGCGCATCGCTGCGACGTCGCGATGCCCGATCGGCCGGCCTGGCCCGAACATCCCCAGCTGCTGCCGCCCAGCCGCATGCCGAGCCGCCGCAAGGGAGGTTCCGAGCGCGGACGCATCGCGATGCTCCACGCGCTCGCGCATATCGAGTTCGTCGCGATCGACCTTGCGGTGGACCTTGTCGGGCGCTTCGGGGGAGAATTTCCGCGCGCCTTCGTCGACGACTGGATCGGCGTCGCGGCGGACGAGGCGATGCATTTCGCGCTGCTCGACCGGCGATTGCGGGCGCTCGGCAGCCATTATGGCGCGCTGCCCGCGCATGCCGGATTATGGGAGGCGGCCGAAGCGACGAGCGACGATGCGCTGGCGCGGCTGGCGATCGTGCCGATGGTGCTCGAAGCGCGCGGGCTCGACGTGACGCCGGCGATGATCACTCGGTTCGAGGATGTCGGCGATACCGCATCGGCCGCGATCCTGCGGCGCATTTACCGCGACGAGATTCGCCATGTGAGCGCGGGCACAGACTGGTTCAACCGGGCGTGCGATGAACAGGGATTCGCCCGGACGTTAACCTGGCAAAGCCTCGTAAAATCGCGATTTCGGGGGTCTTTGAAGCCGCCGTTCAACGACTCAGCGCGCCTCGACGCCGGTTTAACGCAAGAATACTACGCTGTTATTGCTTCGTAACGATTGACCCCGCAGACATCATCGCGGGCGGATGATCAATCATCCAATGCAGACAAAACCGGCACCAACGGAAAATTTTCCATTGGCGACATGGCAGATGCGGGGTCGTTAAGTGATAAACACTCTTCTGGCGCAAAAGTTTCGTTTTGGGCTGATTTTTTGTGCCACCGCGCTGATGGGCTTCACCGCCCCGGCTGTTCAGGCTGCCGATACCAGCGCCGATGCGGGCATCGTCGTTCCCGACGAACCCGATGACGACAGCTTCACCGCCGGCGTTCCGCAGACCAGCGAAGATACCGAAGCCCGCGCGATTTTCCAGGCGTGGAAGCGCCTCGACACTGGCCTGACCGCCAATATCGGCGTCGCCATCCCGTCGCGGGTTCCGATCGAGAATATGTCGCTGTCGTCGTCCTACGGCATGCGCGTCCACCCGATCACCGGCAAGGTTGCGCGCCACAATGGCGTCGATATTCCCGCGCCGCACGGTACCCCGATCTATGCGACCGCCGACGGCATCGTCGGCCGCGCCCAGCGTCTCGGCGGCTATGGCAATTATGTCGAAATCGAACATGGCAACGCGATCCAGACGCGCTACGGCCATATGTCCTCCTACATCGTGGCCCCGGGCCAGCAGGTGAAGAAGGGGCAGGTCGTCGGTTACGTCGGTTCGACCGGCCGTTCGACGGGCAACCACCTCCATTATGAAGTCCGCATCGAAGGCGCGCCGGTCAATCCGATGCCCTTCTGCCGCCAGGACAGCATGGCGATCGCCGCGATCACCGGCGACAAGCTGGCGATGGGCGGGCCCGAATAAATAGCTTTTCAGGGTCGGAGAGGAGGGGGCGCCCACCGGTCCAAGCCGGGGCGCCCTTTTCATTTGGGCGTACGGGATGGCGGTTTCGGGCGTTAGTTGCCGCAGGCACCTCTCACTTTGTCATCCCCGCGAAAGCGGGGACCCAGCGAGCCGACGTTGCTACTGGGTCCCCGCTTTCGCGGGGATGACAATGATGGAGGCGTCTGCTCCCCACCCCAGAGCCGCCGCTCGCGTGATCCGATCGCCACACCCCCTTCCATTCGTGCTCGCACGCCCTATCTTGGCACCATGGCCACGCAGCTTTCCGATATCACTCTGTCCCCCGCCGCCGCGGCGCGCGTCCGCTGGATCGCCAACCGCAAGGGTGAAGCAGAGGCTGCACTGCGCCTCGCGGTCGATGGCGGCGGCTGTTCTGGCTTTACCTATCGTTTCGGGCTCGCCGAAGGCATCGATGCGGAGGATATCGTCACCGAGACCGACGGAGTGAAGCTGGTCGTCGATCCCGTCAGCATCGACCTGGTGCGCGGCTGTATCGTCGATTTTGTCGATTCGCTCGGCGGGTCGTCGTTCAAGGTCGAAAATCCCAACGCGGCCTCGGGCTGCGGCTGCGGGTCGAGCTTCTCGATCTGACGCCTTTCGTCGCGACCCCGTTGCTGCCATAGGTGCGGCATGAAAATCGCGACCTTCAACATCAACGGAATCAAGGCGCGCCTGCCGCGTCTCGTCGAATGGCTGGAGGAAACCCAGCCCGATATCGCCTGCCTGCAGGAACTGAAGTCGAGCGACGAGACGATGCCGACCAAGGAGATTGAGGCCGCGGGTTACGGCTTCCTCTATCACGGGCAAAAGGGCTTCAACGGCGTCGCGATCCTCGCCAAAGGCACGACGCCGGTCGAGGTGCAGCGCGGGCTGGCGGGCGAAGCCGAGGACGAGCAGTCGCGTTACCTGGAGGCCGATGTCGACGGCGTGCGCGTCGCGTCGATCTACCTGCCCAACGGCAATCCGCAACCGGGGCCGAAGTTCGATTACAAGCTGCGCTGGATGGCGCGGCTGCGCGAGCGCGCGAAGGCGCTGCTCGCCGCCGAGATCCCGACGATCCTGACCGGCGACTACAACGTGATTCCGCACGATGACGATGTGTGGGACCCGCGCGCGATGTCGACCGATGCGCTGATGCAGCCCGAATCACGCGACGCCTGGTTCCGCCTGCTGGGTGACGGCTGGACCGACGCGATCCGCAGCCGCCATCCGGCGGGCGGGGTGTGGACCTTCTGGGACTATCAGGCGGGCGGCTGGCAGCGCGACCATGGTTTTCGCATCGATCATCTGCTGCTCAGTCCTGCGCTCGCCGACCGGCTGGTCGACGCCGGAGTCGACAAGGACCACCGCGGGCGCGAGAAGGCGAGCGACCATGCGTCGACATGGGCGGTGCTCGCTTGAACGCGCTGTCCGCCAGCGGGCTGGCGGACGTGCCGCTGTTCGCGGACCTCGACGACGCCGCGCGTGCCGAAATCGCCGATGCCTTCACGGTGCGCCATTTCGCCGATGGCGAGGCGCTGCTCGTCCAGAATGAGCGCGCCGAGGGCCTGTACCTGATCGACGAGGGCCGGGTCGATATCGGCAAGCGGCTGCCCGGAGGCGGACTGGCCTTGCTCGCGCAGGTCGGCCCGGGCGAGGTCATCGGCGACATGGCGCTGATCGGCCGCGATATCAAACGATCGGCGATGGGCATCGCGCGCGGACCGGTGCGCAGCTGGTATATGCCCGCCGATCAGTTTCGCGCCGCACTGTCGCAGCTTCGCCCCGCCTCGCTGCAATTGCAGACCGCGCTTGGCCGGCTGGTCGCGGCGCGGGTTGCGGGCAAGACGCGCGATATTGCCGCGATGCTGTCCGAAACCCCCGATAGCTTCACGCCGCGCCCGCAGCGGGCGCTGCCGCCGGTGAGCGAGGAGGATTTCGCGGCCGAGGCCTTTCTCGCCAAGCTTCCCTGTTGCGCGGCGATGACGCCGGGCCAGCGGCGGGCCTTCTGGGATGCGGGGGAGCGGATAGACCTTGCCGCCGATACCGACCTTGCGGGGGTCGGCGCATCGTCCGACCGGATTTGGCTCGTGGTTCGCGGGGCGGTGCGCAGCGGCCTGCCGCACGGGGAGGGTATCTATCAGCTGACCGTCACCGGTCCCGGCCAGCTTGTCGGTCTGTCGCCGATGCTATCGGGCATGGCACACGACCGGCTGCTGCGGACGAGCGAGCAGGCGACGTTGCTGGCCTTCGACCGCGCGACCTTTGCCGAAATGCTCGGGACCGGCGATGCGCTGAGCCGCGAACTCGGCGCGTCGGTCAACGCCGACCTCGTCACCGCGCTCGACGCGCTCGATCAGGTCGAGGCGCGCATCCTCGCGATGCAGCGCGGGCACGCGGTGGCGGCCTGATATTTCGATGAGCCGATGGGGGATTGCCATGTCGCGCTGGATTGCCGTCGCCCTTTGCCTGACCGCAGCCCCGTCCGCCGGGGCGGACGAGGGTGGTTTCGACGCCGCGCTGCGTGACTTTCGCCAGCTCCACCGCGCCGAAATGCGCCGCGCGAATATTGCCGGGAGCAGCTTTTACGTCGTGCGCGACGGGCAGGTTGTCGCGGCCGACCATCTGGGCGAGCAGGACACCGAGGCGCATGTGCCGGTCGATGCGCGTACCATCTATCATTGGGCGTCGGTGACCAAGACGATGACCGGCATCGCGATCATGCAGCTGCGCGATCGCGGGCTGCTGTCGCTCGACGACCCGATCGTGAAATATGTCCCCGAACTGGCGGCGGTGCATAACCCTTATGGTGACACGGGCGCGATCACGCTGCGCCAGCTGATGAGCCACAGCGCGGGGTTCCGCAGCGGCACCTGGCCGTGGCGCGAGCATGACTGGCAGCCGTTCGAACCGGCCAACTGGTCGCAGTTGTTGGCGATGCTGCCCTACACGCGGGTCGAGTTCGAACCCGGCAGCCGCTTCGGCTATTCGAACCCCGGCATCGTCTATCTGGGGCAGGTCATCGAGCGATTGTCGGGCGAGGATTATGAAGTCTATGTCGACAAGAACATCCTGAAGCCGCTGGGTATGCACGACAGCACTTTCGACCGGACGCCGCCGCACCTGCTGCCGCACCGGTCGCACAGCTATTATGTCCGTGACGGCAGGCGTGTCGCCGTGCCGTTCGATGTCGACACCGGGGTGACCGTGTCGAACGGCGGGCTCAACGCGCCGATGCCCGACATGGCGAAATATGCCGCCTTCCTGCTCGGCGAGCCTGCGCGGCAGGCGGACTATGATCTGGTGCTGAAGCGCTCGTCGCTCGAGGAAATGTGGGTGCCGCAAATCGCGGCGGGCGAGGATTTCACGCAGGGCCGCATGGCGAAGACGACCCAGAGCGGGCTATCCTTCTTCGTCGACCGCGGCGCGGGCGTGCGCTTCATAGGTCACAATGGCGACCAGAACGGCTTTCGCGCCTATCTCAGTCTCTGCCCCGACCAGCGGGCGGGAACGTTGCTGGCGTTCAACACCGAAACGAAGGGCGTCGAGAACAGCCCGGCCAATCGCGATACCGCCGAATCGCGCATCGCGCTGGCGACCGATCGTCTGTGCGAGGCGCTCGCGAAGTAGCTGTGTTGCGGTTCTCCCGTTTGGGCGGAAATATTCTATGTTTTTAGCTAGTTGGTGCATTCGTCTGGCGATAACATGTCGAGCAGGGTTGGCAGCGCGGCCATGTCGCCTGGACTGTGCGCCCCGCCCGCTCACCGCCGATCGAGCCCGCTCCTCGGGAAGGCCCAATCGATTCCATCAACGGGAAATCAACGCTAAAACTCGCAATTCGGCACAGGAAGCACTTTCATATCCTCTGGCGTTCGGCCTGTAGAAACTTCCTTCACATCCATCGAGCAACTGCGAATAGGATTGTTGCCGTCCGGTATCTGGGTGATGTTATATGTCGCATTGGCTTTTGGCGTGAATTCGATAACGTTTATGCAAGACGAGTAAAGCTGAGAATTATAGCCTCCGTAGGTTTGCTTCATGGTAAAGCCCAATATCTCTACCTTCTTTCCGGCTTCAATTTTTATCGGTTTTTCTTTTGTATTTCGACCAATTCCAGCGCTATAATCAATAAGCTTTTGAGATAACTGACATTCATCGCCTTTCATGGTCCGGTAATATTGATAATCTCCGCTGAAAACGGATAGTCTCAAGCCTCCCTTAGGAAAGATAAATGTTGCGGTCTCTGTTGCGCCGGTAGGGACTTTGTATTTTTTCTGGCCAAGCTCGTTTCTATCGACTGATCCTCCGAGCACAACGGCAAGAATTAGGGCAAATGCTATTCTCATTTGTCAATATTCCCTGAAACTTCGTAAATTCATTATATTGTCGGGGCCGCGCCTACCGGTTCTTGCGCCCCTCGATCAGCCCGTCGACGAGGCTCGGGTCGGCCAGCGTCGATGTGTCGCCCAATGACCCGAAATCATTCTCCGCGATCTTGCGCAGGATCCGGCGCATGATCTTGCCCGAGCGCGTCTTGGGCAGGCCAGGTGTCAGGTGGATATGGTCGGGGGTGGCGATCGGGCCGATTTCCTTGCGGACCTGCTGCTTGAGGGCGGCGACCATGTCTTCGGTCGCCTCGACCCCGGCGTTGAGCGTGACATAGGCGTAGATGCCCTGGCCCTTGATGTCGTGCGGGAAGCCGACGACCGCGGCCTCGGCGACGTCCGCGTGGAGGACGAGCGCGCTTTCGACCTCGGCGGTGCCCATGCGGTGGCCCGACACGTTGATGACATCGTCGACGCGGCCGGTGATCCGCCAATAGCCGTCGGAGTCGCGGCGGCAGCCGTCGCCGGTGAAATACTTCCCCTTGTAGGTCGAGAAATAGGTCTCGGCGAAGCGCGCGTGATCGCCGTAGATCGTCCGCGCCTGTCCGGGCCAGCTATGGGTGATGCAGAGGTTGCCTTCGGCCGCGCCGCCGCTCTGTTCGTCGACGAGCACGCCGCCCTCGGCATCGACGAGCTCAGGGCGGATGCCGAAGAAGGGCTTGCCGGCGCTGCCGGGCTGCGCGGGATGCGCACCGGGCAGGGTGGTGATCATGATGCCGCCGGTCTCGGTCTGCCACCAGGTGTCGATGACGGGGACGCGGCCCTTGCCGACGATGTCGCTGTACCAGCGCCATGCCTCGGGGTTGATCGGCTCGCCGACGCTGCCGAGCAGGCGGATCGACGACAGGTCGTGGCGGGTGACATAGTCATCGCCCTCGCGCATCAGCGCGCGGATCGCGGTCGGCGCGGTGTAGAGGATGTTGACCTGGTGCTTGTCGACGACCTGCCAGAAACGGTCGTGGTCGGGGTAGTTGGGGACGCCCTCGAACATCAGCGTGGTCGCGCCGTTCTGGAGCGGGCCATAGACGACATAGGAGTGTCCGGTGACCCAGCCGATGTCGGCGCTGCACCAGAAGATCTCACCGGGGCGATAGTCGAAGCCGTACCAGAAGGTGCTCGCGGTCCAGACCGAGTAGCCGCCGACGGTGTGGAGCACGCCCTTCGGCTTGCCGGTCGAGCCCGAGGTGTAGAGGATGAACAGCGGGTCCTCGGCGTTCATCGGCTCGCACGGGCAAGTGTCGCCGACATCGGCCGACAGCGCATCGTACCAATGGTCGCGGCCTTCGGTCATCGCGACGTCGCCGCCGGTGTGGGCGATGACGAGCACCGCCTTGACGTCGACGCGTTCGAGCGCCTTGTCGACATTGGCCTTGAGCGGAACGGTCTTGCCGCCGCGCAGCCCCTCGTCGGCGCAGATCACCCAGTCGCTGGCGCAATCCTCGATCCGCCCGTGGATCGCCTCGGGCGAGAAGCCGCCGAAGACGACGCTGTGCACCGCGCCGATGCGCGCGCAGGCGAGCATCGCGACCGCACCCTCGGGGATCATCGGCATATAGATGGTGACGCGGTCGCCCTTTTGGACACCCAGCTTCTTGAGCGTGTTCGCGAAGCGGATGACGTCGGCGAGCAGTGCGGCATAGCTGATCGTGCGCGTCTCGCCATCGGGGGCGTCGGGCTCGAAGATGATCGCGGTCCGGTCGCCATGGCCGGCGGCGACATGGCGGTCGACGGCGTTGTGGCAAAGGTTGAGGACGCCGTCTTCAAACCATTGGATCGACACCGGATCGTAGGACCAGTTGGCGATCTTCGTCGGCAGCCTGATCCAGTCGATCCGCTTCGCCTGTTCGGCCCAGAAGGCATCGGGGTCGGCGATGCTCTGGGCATAGAGCCGGTCGTAATCGGCGGCAGTGCAATGGGTGTTCGCGGCGGCGTCGGCGGGGACCGGGACCAAAGGTTCGGAGGGGGGTAGGTCGGACATGTTGCTTCTCCCGCTTTTCAGGCCCGTCGCTTAGGCCGCGAATCTTGTCAGTCCCTCCTTATCCGTTCGCATCGAGCGAAGTCGAGGTGCCCGTCGGTCGCATACGACTTCGGGGTGTCTCGACTTCGCTCGACACGAACGGGTGGAGGGGATTAGAGGCGGCACGAGATCGCAATGGAAAGGACTATCGATGACCGGGATCGGCGAAGAGGTCGGGCGGCTGCTCGACGGGCTGGGCGTGGACCGGGCGTTGTGGACCGACGGATCGATGCCGTCGGTGACGCCGCTGACCGGCGAGCCGGTCGCGATGCTGCGCGTCGCCGATGCGGCGGTGATCGACGAGACGCTGGACAAGGCGGTTGCCGCCTTTCGCGCATGGCGCAAGGTTCCGGCACCGCGGCGCGGCGAACTGGTACGGCTGTGGGGCGAGGAATTGCGTGCGGCCAAGGACGATCTGGCGAAGCTGGTGACGATCGAGGCGGGCAAGATTCCGTCCGAGGGCGCGGGCGAAGTGCAGGAGATGATCGACATCTGCGACTTCGCGGTCGGGCTTTCGCGCCAGCTTTACGGCCTGACCATCGCGACCGAGCGGCCAGGGCACCGGATGATGGAGGTGTGGCATCCGCTGGGCGTCGTCGGGGTGATTTCGGCGTTCAACTTCCCCGTCGCGGTATGGGCGTGGAACGCCGCGCTGGCGCTGGTGTGCGGCAACAGCGTGGTGTGGAAGCCGTCGGAAAAGACGCCGCTGACCGCGCTGGCGACGCAGGCGATTTTCGCGCGCGCGGTGGCGTGTTTCGGCGATGCGCCGGCGGGGCTGTCGCAACTGCTGATCGGCGGGCGCGAGGCGGGCGAGGCATTGGTCGACGACAAGCGCGTGGCCTTGCTGTCGGCGACGGGGTCGACGCGCATGGGCCGCGCGGTCGCGCCGCGGCTGGCGGAGCGCTTCGCGCGCGCGATCCTTGAGCTTGGCGGCAACAATGGCGTGATCGTCGCGCCGTCGGCGGACCTTGGCCTCGCGCTGCGCGGGGTGGCGTTCGGGGCGATGGGGACCGCGGGGCAGCGCTGCACGACGACGCGGCGATTGTTCCTGCACGACAGCATCTACGACGGCTTCGTCGCCAAGCTGAAGGCGGCCTATGCGAGCGTCGGGGTTGGCAATCCGCTGGCGGGCGAGGTGCTCGTCGGGCCGCTGATCGACCGCGCAGCGTATGAGATGATGCAGGAGGCGCTGGCGGCGGCCAAGGCAGCGGGCGGCGCTGTGCAGGGCGGGGAGCGCGTCGGCGAAGGCGCGAGCTTCTATGTGCGGCCCGCGCTGGTCGAGATGCCGGGGCAGGTCGGACCGGTGCTCGAAGAGACCTTCGCGCCGATCCTTTATGTCATGCGCTATGACGACCTCGATGCGGTGATCGACGAACATAATGCGGTCGCTGCCGGCCTGTCGTCGGCGATCTTCACCACCGACATGCGCGAGGCCGAACGCTTCCTGGTCGCCAGCGACTGCGGGATCGCCAACGTCAACCTCGGCACCAGCGGCGCCGAGATCGGCGGGGCGTTCGGCGGCGAGAAGGAGACCGGCGGCGGGCGCGAGAGCGGGGCGGACAGCTGGCGCCAATATATGCGGCGCGCGACGAACACGGTGAATTATTCGGACGCGCTGCCGCTGGCGCAAGGGGTGTCGTTCGACATTTAGGCCGCTGTGCTCAGTAGCAGTCCCATTGGTAGAAGATCTTGCTGAAGTCGCGCTTGAGCAGGTCTTCGCGGCGGATCATGAATTGGCCCTGCCCGGAGTCGCCCCACATGATGTGGTCGTCGCTCCACAGGTTGAGGAGGACGCGGTCGACGTCCTGATAGCGCTTGTCCGCGCGCCAGTCGGACTGGGTAAAGCCGGGGTGGCCGCCGACATGGTGGCCCTGGGTCGCCAGTTCGATCTGCTTGTCGGCGAAGGCATAGATGCGGTCGCTCTTGGCGCGGTCGTTGAGCAGCGTGGCGAGGTCGCGTTCGGCGAGCCAGGATTCGACCGAGGGGACCTGATCGGTCCGTTTCGGCTTCAGCGCGATGCCTCGCGCGACGGTGGCGTCGTAGAGCGGGGAATAATCGTCGATCCCGCGGTCGCCCGCTGGCCGCCCGCTGTGCAACTGGCCGGGGCCACCCAGCTTTTCGCGCCAGATGACACGAAACTTGCCGGCCTCGGGCTTCTCGAAATTCGCGCCATACAGGTCGTCGCGGGCGAGGAAGAATTGCAGCACGCCGCTGGTCGGATAGTCGGGCAGCGGCGGCAGTTCGGCAAAATCGACCTGCGCCAGGAAGGACATCGGTCGTCCTTCGGGGTCGGCGGGCCACGCTTCGCCGGCCGCCAGCCAGACCGGGCCGCCGATGCGTGTGCCCCCCGCCGTGGCGGGGGCCGGACCCGCCGGCTCGAGTTCGATCGCGGGGAGGCTGTGTTTTGCCTGCCAGGCGGCAAATTCGGACACCGCCGGATCGCGTAGCAATTCCTGCATCGTCGGCTCGGCGGGTATCGCCGGTGTGCAGCCGAACATCGTCGCGGCTGCGAGGGCCGCAGGGAGCAGGAGCCTTTTCATGTGGTGGAGCCTATCGGCTTAGCCGATCGTGCGCGAGTGAATTTGGGACGATGTTCCCCTCCCGCTTGCGGGAGGGGAGAGGCTTATGCGCGCCAGCCGAAGCGCTCGTCGCCCAGCGCCACGACCGCGCCCGCCGTCCCCACCGGTTCCGCCGTCCCGTCGGTCAAAAACGCCAGCATAGCGGCATCGCTCACGTCGACATGCGCCAGCGTGCGCTGGCCTTCGGGCGTTCGCGCCACCACCACGCCGGCTTTCGGCGCGCTGTCGCGGCCATAGAAGACGGTGTAGCTTTCGATCGTCGCCGGCCCCGCATAGTCCTTGACCAGTTCGGGGACGGGGCCGCGCTTTTCCTCGGCTTCGGCCTGATAGTCGAAATCCTGCGGGAAGCTGGCGGCGGCGATCGGTTCGCTGCCGAGGACGATGCAATGATTGTCGGTCGCGAAGCCGCCATTGGCGAACAGGAAGCCGTAGCGGCCCTCCTTGCGCAGCTTTTCGACCATCGAGACCACCGCGTGGCTCATGTAATTGGCGATCGGGCCGCCGCCGAAGGTCAGGCCGCCGAAAACGGTCGCGGGCTTGTCGACCGACCAGCCGAGCGTACGCCGCGCCATCTTGGGCACGCAGGGGAAGCAGCTGTAGAGTTCGACGCAATCGAAATCCTCGACGGTCATGCTGTTGAGCGCGAGCGTGCGGTTGATGCTCGTTTCCATGCTGACGCTGCCGTCGTAGCGGTCGCGGTGGAGGATGTTGGCGGGTTCTTTCGCCGCCGCGCCCATGCCCACGTAAATGAGCCGGTCCTCGGCGATGCCGCGGCGCCGCGCTTCGGCGAGGCTGGTCACGAGGAAGCCCGCACCCTGATTCACCGACGAATTGGCGACCATCAGCTTCGAGTAAGGAAAGGCGATCGGGCGGTTGCGTTCGTCGACGGTCAGGATGTCGGCCGGCGTCGCGGGCTTGCGGATCCACGCGCCATCGTTGGCGGCGGCGACTTCGGAAAAACGCGACCAGATCGCGGCGCTTTCGTCCTGTGCCTCGGTCAGCGTCTGGCCCCAGGCGGCGCGGGTGGCGTTTTCGTAGAGCGGATAGACATCGACCGGGGCCGAGAGCCCGTGCAATTGCGAATAATTGGGTTCGCGACGGGTCGCGACCTGGCGGATCGCGTTATAGCTTTTGTCTTCGCCTTTCGCGGCCTTGGCGGCGCGGCCGGCGGCGGTGCGCAGCGCTTCTGCACCGACGATCGCGGCGAGTTTGATCTCGCCGGCGCCGATGCGGTTCGCGGCCTCGTTGAGCAGGCGGATCGGGGTGTCGCCGTGCGGCGCCGCCGACTGGTAGTTGATCGCAGGGGTCGCACCGATCGCGGCGGCGAGCGGTTCGGGAAGCTTGCCGAGGCTGTGGAAGCTGATCTGGTCGACGATCGCGAGGCTGTCGATTTCGGTCAGCGACACGCCCGCGTCTTCGGCGGCGACCTTCAGCGCCGCGACCATCAGGCCAAGCGAATCGAGGCCCTGGTCGGGATCGGCGGGGCGGTCGTTGACCTGCCCGACGCCGATGATGACGGGGATAAGTTCGGGATCGGTCATTGTCATCCTAGCGTGCCTTCCACTCGGGCTTGCGCTTCTGCGCGAAAGCGAGCGGGCCTTCGCGCGCGTCCTCGCTGCGCATCAGCCGGTTGCGTTCGAGGGTGTTCGCCTCCCACGCCGCCGCGTCCGACGCGATACGGCCTTCGTGGATGCCGAGCGCGACGCGTTTCGACACCTGCACCGACAGCGGCGCGTTGGCGGCGATCTTTTCGGCGAGCGCGATGGCGGTCGGCATCAGGTCGGCGAGCGGGACAACCCGATTGGCGAAGCCATAGCGATGCGCGGCCTGTGCATCGAAGGGGTCACCGGTGAGCAGATGCTCCATCGCGAGCTTTTGCGGCAGCTGGCGCGCGATGCGAAAGGCGCCGCCGGCGGCGGCGAACAGCCCGACCTTGACCTCGGGCAGGCCGAATTGGGCGGTTTCCGCAGCGACGACGATGTCGCTCATCAGCGCGATCTCGCAGCCGCCGCCAAAGGCGAAGCCGTTGACCGCCGCGATGATCGGTTTCGAGATCGGGTGCGCGACCATGCCCGCGAAGCCCCACGCCTGCTGCGCCTCATCGTCGGGTGCGAGCTTGCCGCCGCGCGACAGTGCGACAAGATCGGCGCCGGCACAGAAGCTTTTGTCGCCCGCGCCGGTGATCACGACGACGCGGATCTCGGGGTCGTTCTCGGCCTCTTCGAGCGCGGTGCCGATGCCGACATGGACGTCGGCATTGACCGCGTTGCGCGCCTCGGGCCGGTTGATCGTGATGATCAGGATATGGCCCTGACGCTGCGTCAGAACGGCGGGGGCGGCGGTGTCGGTCATCGAATCTCTCCCTTTGTCGTAGGGGAGTATCGGCGTGAGTTGACGTTTACGTCAACTGGAAAGGGATGAATCCTCCCTGTCGCGAAGCGATGGGGAGGTGGCAGCGGCGCAGCCGCTGACGGAGGGGCCATGGCGCGACGTCGCCGGCCCCTCCACCACCGCTTCGCGGCGGTCCCCCTCCCCACGGCTGCGCCGCAGGGAGGATCTCTATCTTCAGATCGACTGCCCGGTCTTGGCCCAGTCGGCGAGGAAGCCTTCGATGCCCTTTTCGGTCAGGATATGCTTGAACAGGCCCTTGATCACCGACGGCGGCGCGGTCATCACATCGGCGCCGATCTTGGCGGCCTCGAGGACATGGATGCCGTGGCGCACGCTGGCGACGAGGATTTCGGTCTCATAGCCGTAATTGTCGTAGATCAGCCGGATATCCGAAATGAGCTGCATGCCGTCGAAGCCGTTGTCGTCGTGGCGGCCGACGAAGGGCGAGACGAAGGTCGCGCCGGCCTTGGCCGCGAGCAGTGCCTGCGCCGCCGAGAAGCAGAGGGTGACATTGACCATCGTGCCGTCGCCGGTCAGCGCCTTGCACGTCTTGAGGCCGTCGATGGTCAGCGGCACCTTGATGCAGACGTTCGGCGCGATCTTGCGGAGGATTTCGGCCTCTTTCATCATCGTTTCATGGTCGAGCGCGACGACCTCGGCCGAGACGGGGCCGGTGGTGAGGGCGCAAATCTCGCGCGTCACTTCCTTGAAATCGCGGCCCGACTTGGCGATCAGCGAGGGGTTGGTGGTGACCCCGTCAAGCAGGCCGGTCGCGGCGAGTTCCTGGATGTCGGCGATTTCGGCGGTGTCGGCGAAGAATTTCATGGGGGCTTCCTTGAGGGCAGGCGATTCGGTTTCTTCGCTCCCCTAGAACCCTTTCCCCGTCATTGCGAGCGAAGCGAAGCAATCCAGAGCGGTTACCGCACGCTCTGGATTGCTTCGCTTCGCTCGCAATGGCGACGGGATAAAGGGCTGGCGTTCCATTTTTGTTCCCGCTAAGCGAACCCCATGGCCAAAGCGAAACGCCAATATGTCTGCCAGAATTGCGGCTCTGCCACCTATCGCTGGCAGGGGCAGTGCGCCGATTGCGGCGAGTGGAACACGCTGGTCGAAGAAGCCGGCGAAACCGCCTTTTCGGCGAAGCACGACCTCAGCAAGGGTGGCCGGACGATCGCGCTCGAGGCGCTCGACGCGCACAGCATCATGCCCGAGCGGATGCTGTGCGGCATCGCCGAGTTCGACCGCGCGCTGGGCGGCGGCTTCGTCGCGGGGTCGGCGACGCTGATCGGCGGCGATCCGGGGATCGGCAAGTCGACGCTGTTGTTGCAGGCGGCGGGGCGGCTGGCGCTGGCGGGCAAGACGGTCGTCTATATCAGCGGCGAGGAAGCCGCGGCGCAGGTGCGGCTGCGCGCGCAGCGGCTGGGGCTCGGCAAGGCGCCGGTGCAATTGGCGAGCGCGACCTCGGTGCGCGATATCCTCGCGACGCTTGGCGGAAGCGATCCCGATTTCATCGTCATCGATTCGATCCAGACGATGCACAGCGACCTGATCGAGGGTGCGCCGGGGACGGTGAGCCAGGTCCGCGCCTCGGCGCAGGAACTGATCCGCTATGCCAAGGACAGCGGCGCGGCGCTGGTGCTCGTCGGCCATGTCACCAAGGACGGGACGATCGCGGGGCCGCGCGTGCTCGAACATATGGTCGACACGGTGCTGGCGTTCGAGGGCGAGCGCAGCCACCAATATCGCATCCTGCGCGCGGTCAAGAACCGTTTCGGCGGCACCGACGAGATCGGGGTGTTCGCGATGGGCGAGGGCGGGCTGGGCGAGGTCGCCAACCCGTCGAGCCTGTTCCTGACCGACCGCAGCCGCGACGTGCCGGGGTCGGTGGTGTTCCCCGCGCTCGAAGGCACCAGGCCGGTACTCGTCGAGGTGCAGGCGCTGACCGTGCGGCTGGCGAGCGGGGCGACGCCGCGCCGCGCGGTGGTTGGCTGGGACAGCGGGCGGCTCGCGATGGTGCTCGCGGTGCTGGAGGCGCGCTGCGGGCTGCAGCTTGGCGGGGCGGAGGTCTATCTGAATATCGCGGGCGGTTATCGGCTCACCGATCCCGCGGCCGACCTCGCGGTCGCGGCGGCGCTGATCTCGGCGTTCAGCGAGCGGCCGGTGCCCGCCGATGCGATCGTGTTCGGCGAATTGTCGCTGTCGGGCGAGGTGCGCCCGGTGTCGCACGACGGGCTGCGGTTGCGCGAGGCGGCGAAGCTCGGTTTCTCGACCGGCTGGGGTCCCAAGGGGATGAAGGGCGTCGGCGGGATTTCGGTCACCGGTTTCGGCCGATTGGGCGAACTCGTTGACCTGATGCTCGGGCGCGACTAGCGACCGGCAAATGGGAAGTCTGACGGCTCTGGATATCGTCGTGCTCGTGCTGGTTGGCGGCGGCGCGGTGCTCGGTTTTACGCGCGGCCTGGTGCAGGAGGTGACGACCCTCCTCGCCTGGGTGCTGGCGATCGTCGCCGTGCGCCTGTTTCACGGCATGGTGACCGGCCTCGTCAGCGGCTGGGTCGGGACCCAGGGCGGCGCGGCGGTGCTCGCCTTCGTGCTCGTTTTCGGCGGGGTGTTCGCGCTCGCCAAATGGGGATCGCGCGCGATGGGCAAGCGCAGCCGCGCCTCGCTCGTCGGCGGGTTCGACCGCGGGCTGGGCGCGGGCTTCGGTGCCGTGAAGGGGCTGCTGATCGCTTCGATCGGCTTCCTGCTCGTCACGCTGCTGTACGACATCGGTTATGGCAATACGCAGCGCCCGGCGTGGATGACCGACAGCCGCACCTATCCGGCGCTCAATGCCACGAGCGCGGCGATGAGCAAGGTCATCGCCGAGCGCCGCGCCGCAGCGCGCGAGGCCGAGGCAAACGGCAGCGCCAAGGACAACAAGGACGCGTCCGCCGCGGGCGCGAAATGAGCGCGCCGCTCTATAATCGCGACATTTTGTCGCTCGCGGTCGCGACCGCCGAATATCTGCCGCTGCCCGATGCGCGCCATCACGCCTCGCTGCGCGCGCCGCTCTGCGGCAGCCGGATCATCCTCGATCTCGATACCGACGGCGATGGCCGCGTGACCGCCGTGGGCCTGCATGTCGAGGCCTGCGCGCTCGGACAGGCGTCGGCGGCACTGCTCGCGCGCCATGCGAAGGGGCGAAGCCTCGACGATATCCGCGCCGCGCGGACAGCCATAGCGGGCTGGTTTGGCGGCACCGGCGACCAGCCCGACTGGCCCGGCTTCGACCTGCTGGCGCCGGCGAAGGATTATCCCGCGCGGCACGGCGCCATCCTGCTGCCCTTCGATGCGGCGATCGCGGCCTATGAGGCGGAGACCGCGGGCGCATGAGCCTGTTGCTGCTCGCGACCGCCGCGTCGGACATCGCGGCCGGCAATGGTGTCGCGACCGACACGATGTTGTTCGAAGGGGCGATCCTGCTCGGCGTCGCGACCCTGTTCGTCATGATCTTTCGCCGCCTCGGCCTCGGTGCGGTGCTCGGCTATCTGATCGCGGGCGCGCTCGTTGGCCCGCATGGGCTGGGGCTGGTCGGTGGCGGCGAATCGAAACTCGCCTTCGCCGAGATCGGCATCGCCTTCCTGCTGTTCCTCGTCGGGCTCGAACTCCATCCGCGCCGCCTGTGGGAACTGCGCCGCGCGATCTTTGGGCTGGGCATGGCGCAGGTCGTGGTGAGCGGGCTGATCCTCACCGCGCTGATCCTCGCGACGCTGGGGTTCAGCTGGCAGGCGGCGCTGGCGCTCGGCCTGCCGCTGGCGCTGTCATCGACCGCGCAGGTCCTGCCCAGCCTCAAATCTTCGGGCACGATCAATTCGCCCTTCGGCGAAAAGGCCTTTTCGATCCTGTTGTTCCAGGATCTCGCGATCGTGCCGATGATCACCATCGTCGCCGCGCTGTCGCGCGCGCCCGCCGACCCGTCGGCGCCGCCGGGATGGCAGATGGGGCTTTATACGGTCGGCGCGATCGCCGCGCTGGTTCTGGTCGGACGCTTCATCGTCAACCCGTTGCTGCGCCTCGTCGGGCGCTATGGCGAGCGCGAGCTGTTCGTCGTCGTCGGGCTGCTGGTGGTGCTGGCGAGCGCGGCCTTCATGCACAGCCTGCATCTGTCGACCGCGCTCGGGGCCTTCATCGCGGGTGTGATGCTCGCCGACTCGCCGTACCGGCACGAGATCGAGGCCGATGTCGAGCCCTTCCGCCTCGTCCTGCTCGGCCTGTTTTTCCTTGCGGTGGGCATGGTGCTCGATGTCGGCGCGGTGATGGAGCGGCCCTGGCTCGTCCTCGGCCTCGCGGCGGGGCTGGTCGCGGTCAAGGTCGGCGTTCTCACCGGGATCGCGCGCGTGTACGGCATGTCGTGGAAGGCCGCGCTCGGCCTCGGTCTGCTGCTCAGCCAGGGCGGCGAGTTCGGTTTCCTGCTCTTCACCCAGGCGTCGGACGCGCTGCTGATCGCCCCCGAGGCAGCGAGCCTGTTCAGCGCGGTGGTGACGCTGTCGATGGTGTCGACGCCCTTCCTGATGCTGTTCGCGCGCAACCTGGAATTCGCGCCCGACCGCGATGGCCAGGAGCTCGCCGGTCCCGAGGATGCGCCGCGCGGATCGGCGCTGGTGATCGGTTATGGGCGGTTTGGACAGATCGTTTCGCAGATGCTGCATGCGGTCGATTGTTCGGTGACGCTGATCGACAAGAAGCCGAGCCAGATCGAGCTGTCGGAACGGTTCGACACCAAGGTCTATTTCGGCGACGGGCTGCGGCTCGACCTGCTGCGCCGCGCGGGGGCCGATGACGTCAAGCTGATTGTCTATTGCATCGACGATCGCAGCGTCGATGCCGCCGCGCTGCGCCCGGTGGTCGAGGCCTTCCCCAATGCGAAGGTGCTGATGCGCGTGTTCGACCGCCGCCAGTTGATGGCGATCGACGGGGCGGGAGCGAGCGGCGCGGTGCGCGAGGTGTTCGAAAGCTCGATCGCGCTGGGGTTGATGGCGCTCGAACAGCTCGACATCGACCGGCGCGAGATCGAGGATGTCGAAGCGGCGCTGCGTCACCTCGACGAGGTGCGGCTCGATGCGCAGCTGGTCGATGGAGACCTGTCGGCGGGCATGGACCATCGTTTCCAGCCCGGGGGTAGCCGCGAGGGGACGAGCATCCTCGAGAAACTGCGCGAAACGCGCCGCGCGGCGAAGCTGGCGAAGGAAGAGGCCGAGGGTGAGCCGTTCGCCTAGGCGGCGTCGGCGCCGTCCAGAAACGCCGCGACCTTGTCGAGGCCATAGTCTTCGGTCACGAAGCTTTGGCCGATGCCCCGCGTCAGGATCAGCGGCAGCTTGCCGCCGCGTACCTTCTTGTCGTGCGCCATGTGCGCCGCGAGCGTCGCGCCGTCGCTGTTGACGCCGGCGCTCGCGAGGCTGTGCGGCAGGTCGACGCTGGCGAGATGGTCACGGACGCGGGCGGCGTCCTCCGGCGGGCAGAGGCCGTTCGCGGCCGAAAACTGATGCGCCAGCACCATGCCCGCGGCGACCGCTTCGCCGTGGAGCAGTCGGTCCGAATAGCCGGTCTCGGCCTCGAGCGCGTGGCCGAAGCTGTGGCCGAGGTTGAGCAGCGCGCGGATATCCTGCGTTTCGCGCTCGTCGGCGGCGACGATGCGCGCCTTGGCCGATACGCTGTGCGCAATCGCTTTGTGCCGGGCGGCGCTGTCGCCCGCGAGTAACGCGGCGCCGTTCGCCTCGCACCAGGCGAAGAAGGTGGGATCGTCGATCAGGCCATATTTGACGACTTCGGCATAGCCCGCGCCGAGTTCGCGGCGCGGCAGCGTTGCGAGCGTCGTCGGATCGATCAGGACGAGCGCGGGCTGGTGGAAGGCGCCGATGAGATTCTTGCCCGCCGCGACGTTGATCGCGGTCTTACCGCCGACGCTGCTGTCGACCTGCGCCAGCAGCGTGGTCGGCACCTGTACGAAGGCACAGCCGCGTTTGACGATGCTGCACGCGAAACCGACGAGGTCGCCGATCACCCCGCCGCCGAGCGCGATGACATGGTCGCTGCGTTCCACGCCCTCGCCGATCAGCCATTCGGTGAGGCGGCCGAGGCCGGCCCAGCTCTTGCTGCCCTCGCCCGCCGGCAGGACCAGCGAGGAGAAGGAAATGCCTTCGGCGCCGAGCGAGGCGCCGACTGACGTCAGATAGTGCTGCGCGACATGGTCGTCGGTGACGATCATCGTGCGCGGGCGCTTGAGCAGCGGCGCGACATGAGTGCCGATGTCGCGGATCAGGCCGTCGCCGATCAGGATCGGATAGCTGCGGCTGCCGAGTTCGACGGTCAGGCGTTCCATTGCGAAAGGGCCTCCAAAATCGCGCGCACCGTATGGTCGTGCGGGCTCGACGCCGAGCTGACGCGGATATGCGCCTCGGCATAGATCGGGTTACGGACGACGGCGAGTTCGCGCAGCACCTCGCCCGGATCGCGATTCTTGAGCAGCGGGCGGTGGCTGCGGCGCCCGACGCGTTCGACGAGGGTCGGAATGTCGGCGTCGAGCCAGATCGACAGGCTGGCCTGCTTGATCAGCGCGCGCGTCTCTTCGTTCATGAAGGCGCCGCCGCCGGTCGCGAGGACGAGCGGCTTGCCGGTCAGCAGGCGCGCGATGACGCGGCGCTCGCCGTCGCGGAATTGCGCCTCACCGAAGCGCGCGAAAATCTCGCTGATCGTCATGCCCGCCGCGCGCTCTATCTCGTCGTCGGCGTCGGCGAAGCGCATCCCGAGCCGTGAGGCGAGACGGCGGCCGATCGTCGACTTGCCCGATCCCATCAGCCCGACGAGAACGATCGGCCGCTCGCGGATCGCCGCGGACAGGGCCCCCGAGGAAATCGGTGCCGGGCTTTTCGGGTTTCGCGTCATGCTGGGCGCGGCTATACCGGCTGGACCGCGCGGGACAATGGTTTTGCTGCGCCGCGCAAAACGGGCTTCTGGTCGGCAAAGGATGGCATTGGATATTGCGCAGGCAGGGCAGATCGGGGAAAGGCCTCTGGATCGGTCGATTGGTCGTGTTCTTGTTGGTGCTGCTGGTTTTCTGGCTGCTGCTGATTTTCCTGGGCCGGCCGATCGAACCGCGAATGATTGAGGTGGATGTGACCGACAAGATTGCCGACAGCGCGACGCCCGAAAGCCGCCCGCAATGAAGACGCGGCTGGTACCGCTGACGCTGGGCCTGTCGGGCGCCGCTCTCGCCGCCGCGCTGGTCCTGCCCGCGCTCGCGCAGGAATCCTTGCTGCCCGAAGGTTTCGGCAATCCGGCCCCGACGCCGAGCCCGTCGCCGACCCCCGCGCCGACCGCGACACCGACCCCTTCGTCGACGCCGAAGGCCGGGCCGGTCGCCCCGACCGTCACCGCGACGCTCCCCGGCACCGCCACGACCGCGACTGCGACCGACGACGAGGAGCTCGAGGACGGCGAAGAGGTCGAACCCGGCACGCTGAAATACGACCTGCCGCCCGGTGCGCGGCGCCTGCTTACCCGCATCGGCCCGCTGACCCCGGAAACCGGCGGGCTTGGCCCCGATGCATTCGGGGTGCGCGGCCAATATGCCGCCGCGATCATGCGTTCGACGCGCGGGCCGCTGGCGTCGCGCTGGGGCGCGATCCTGCTGCGGCGTTCGCTCGCCTCCGCCATCGACACCCCCGACACGATCAACGGCGCCGACCTCGCCGCCGACCGTGCTGCCTTGTTGCTGCGCATGGGCGAGGCGAATATCGCGCGCACGATCGTCCAGTCGGTCGATTACGACCGCGCGAGTCCGCGGCTCGTCGCGACGGCGCAGCAGGTTTTCCTCGCCAACGCCGATCCCGCCGGCATGTGCCCCTATGTCCCCGCCGGCCTTGCGCATGGCGACGAACAGGCGTGGCGGCTCGCCGCCGGCATCTGCGCCGGCCTGTCGGGCGAGGCGGGTCCCGCCGGCTGGGCGATGAGCCGCGTGCGATCGAGCGGCAAGGTATCGAATTTCGACATTTTGCTCGCCGAACGCGTGCTCGGTGCGAGCGGCGCGGGCGGGCGTTCGATCACGATCCAGTGGGACAAGATCGACAAATTGACGAGCTGGCGCTTCGGCATGGCGACCGCGACCGCGACGCCGATTCCGGCGCCGCTGCGCGGCACCGCCACCCCGGCGATGCGCGCCTGGACCGTGCTCGCGCCGATGAGCGAGATGGCCGACCGCGTCGCCGCCGCGCCCGATGCGGCGGCGCGCGGGGTGCTGTCGAGCGAAGCCTATGTCTCGCTGCTCAGCGCCGCGGCGAGCGAAGAGGAACCGCCCGAAAGCCTGGCGGCGCAGACCGATCTGTTGCGCAGTGCCTTTGGCGGCGAAACGGCGGCCGATCGCTATGCGGCGATGGAAAGCCTGTGGGGCCGAGGCAGCAATCCGGTCGATCGTTACGCGGCGCAGGTCGCGACCGCTCGCGCCGCCGCGGCGTTGCCGGTCGGCACCGCGGTCGGCAGCGATCCCTGGCAGCTGATCGGGTCGATGCTCGCGGGCGGTTACGACAATCGCGCGATCGATTGGGTGCCGACGGTCAATGTCGGCAGCCGCGCCTGGGGGGTCCTCGCGGTCGGATCGCCACGCGCGCTCAACGGCACGACCGCGAGCGCGGTGTCGAGCTTTTCGGGCGATGACGATAGCGCCGATTATCAGCGCAGCAAGCTGCTGCTCGCGGGGCTGGCCGGTCTCGGGCGCATCGACAGCGGCCAGGCGGCGTCGGCGGCGAGCGATCTCGAGGTGAACCTCGGCAAGCAGACGCGCTGGACGCGCGCGATTTCGGACGCCGCAGCGCGCGGCGAACCGGGCATGGTCGCGCTGCTCGCGGCAGCGGGGATGCAGGGCGACTGGTCGACGATGCCGCCCTATCATCTCTATCATATCGTGAAGGCGTTGCGCGAAGTCGGGCTGGCGTCGGAGGCGCGGATGATCGCGGCCGAGGCGCTGGTTCGGGTCTAGAGCGTGACAAGATGACATGGACCCGCCGTGATTGCCTCCGGAAGCTCGCCGGCAAGAAGCGGATCGCAGACCGGGCTGGTGGCCCGGTCCAGAGCCGCGCCGCAGTCCGGCGGGCTTCCGGAGGCAACCCCTCCAGGGCGGGCCGAATTTGGCCGATTGCTGCGTTGCTCGTCGCGCACGATGAACCACATCGCGCTGCTCCTCGCGCCTTGCACTCGGCCAAATTCGGCTCCGTCACGGCGGATCCATGTCATCTTGTCACGCTCTGAGATGCGCGACGGCGACGCCGCGCTGATCGACCGTTTCCTCGAAATGATGGCCGCCGAACGCGGCGCGGCGCGCAACACGCTCGTCGCTTATCGCCGCGATCTGGAGCAGGCGGCAACGATGGCGCCGCACGGGCTGGCGGATGCCGACACCGACGCGCTGCGCACGATCATGGCCGGTTATCAATCACTTGCGGCGAGCAGCGCGGCGCGCAAATTGTCGGCACTGCGGCAATTTTACGCGTTCCTGCGCGACGAGGGCGAGCGGGCCGATGACCCGACGCAGCCGCTGGCGCGGCCGACGACGCGGCGGCCCCTGCCGCGCATATTGACCCATGACGATGTCGAACGCCTGTTCGCCCAGGCAAGCGGGGAGGCCGATGGGGCCTCGCCGCCCGCCGCCGCGGTGCGGATGTTGTTGCTGCTCGAACTGCTTTACGGTTCTGGGCTGCGCGCGAGCGAATTGGTGTCGCTGCCGCGGCGGGCGATCGCGGGCGAGCGGCTCTATCTGATCGTGCGCGGCAAGGGCGACAAGGAAAGGCTGGTTCCGCTGTCTGAGCGTGCGCGGGATGCGCTCGATCGCTGGCTGCCGTTGCTCGCCGACGGGACGTCCTGGCTGTTTCCGTCGGGCAAGAGCCATGTTTCGCGGGTGCGCCTGTTCCAGATGCTGCGCGATCTGGCGGCGCGTGCCGGGATCGATCCGACCGCGGTGAGCCCGCATGTGCTGCGCCACGCCTTTGCGACGCACCTGCTGGAGGGCGGCGCCGATCTGCGCGCGCTGCAACTGATGCTCGGCCACGCCGACATCGCGACGACCGAAATCTACACCCATGTCGACAGTCGTCGCCTCGTCGAACTCGTCAATCGCCGCCATCCGCTCGCGCGCATGGATGTCGGGACGGGCGGGGTGGCGGCGAACGTTGACGTTGCGACGCCATCGTCCTAACCGCGCACAGATGACAGCCTTTCTGGACTTCGAAAAACAGGTCGCGGCGCTTGATCGCCAGATTGCCGAATTGCGCGAAATGGGCGACGATCCGACGCTCAATATCGAGGGGGACATCGCGCGGCTCGAGGACAAATCCTCGAAGATGTTGCGCGATATCTATGCGAAGCTGACGCCCTGGCAAAAGACGCAGGTCGCGCGCCATCCCGACCGCCCGCATTTCAAACATTATGTCGCGGGGCTGTTCGACGACTGGATGCCGCTGGCCGGCGACCGCAATTTCGGCGACGATCAGGCGATCCTCGGCGGACTGGCGCGTTTTCGCGGTCGCCGCGTGATGGTGATCGGGCATGAAAAGGGCGACGATATCCCGTCGCGGATGAAGCATAATTTCGGCATGGCGAAGCCCGAAGGCTATCGCAAGGCGATCCGGTTGATGCAGCTCGCCGACCGGTTCGGGCTGCCGGTGATCACACTCGTCGACACCTCGGGCGCCTTCCCGGGGATCCAGGCCGAGGAACGCGGGCAGGCCGAGGCGATCGCGCGCTCGACCGAACAATGCCTGGCGCTCGGCGTGCCGATGGTCGCGACAGTGGTCGGCGAAGGTGGATCGGGCGGCGCGATCGCGATCGCCGCGGCGAACCGGGTGCTGATGTTCGAACATGCCGTCTATTCGGTGATTTCGCCCGAGGGCTGCGCATCGATCCTGTGGCGCACCGCCGACAAGGCGGCCGACGCGGCGGCGGCGATGAAAATGACGCCCGAGGATCTGCTCGCGCTGAAGATCATCGACCGCATCGTTCCCGAACCCGTCGGCGGCGCGCATCGTGCGCCAGAAATCGCGATCAAGGCGCTGGGCGACGCGATCGCGCAGGAACTCGACGCGCTGTCGGGGCTGCCGCGCGACAAGATTCTCGCGGCGCGCGAGGAGAAATTCCTCGCCATGGGCCGCGGCTAGACGGCTTCTTTCCGGAACCCGATCGCGGGCCCGACGTTTTCCCTGTCAATTGCCTGAGCCGGATGTTCATGGCGCGTCTTTTCGTGCGCGGATATAGGCTTATGGTATCGCGGACAGGACCAAGGGAGATCAACATGACCCGGACAAAATTGGCGATGGCTGCGCTGCTCGCCAGCGCGGTGACGATCGGCGGTATCGCCGATGCGAAGACCAAGACGATCAAGACGGCGACCAGCATCACCGCGAGCGAGCGCAAGCAGGGCAGCGACGCGCATCCCGAACTGGTGCAGGAATTCGGCGGCACCTACACCGGGCCGCAGGCCGCCTATGTCGGGCGCGTCGGGCAGGCTATCGCGGTGCAATCGGGCCTTTCGAACGCGCGTAGCGACTTCACCGTCACCCTGCTCAATTCGCCGGTGAACAACGCCTTCGCGATCCCCGGCGGCTATATTTACGTCACACGCCAGCTGATGGCGCTGATGAACGACGAAGCCGAACTCGCGGGCGTGCTCGGCCACGAGGTCGGCCATGTCGCGGCCCAGCATAGCAAGAAGCGGCAGTCGGCGGCGACGCGCAATTCGATCCTTGGCGTCCTCGCCGGCGTGCTTGGCGGCGCGATCGGCGACAACGGCGGGTTGCTCGGTGGTCTCGGCGGGCTGCTTCAGAACAATGCCATGAAGGTCGCACAGCTCGCGACCCTGGGATTCTCGCGCAGTCAGGAACTGGAGGCCGACCAACTCGGTGTCCAATATCTGCGCAAGGCGGGCTATGATCCGCTGGCGCTGTCGACCGTGCTCGCCAGCCTCGCCAACCAGACCAACCTCGATGCCCGGCTGTCGGGCGGCGACGCGCGCGCGCTACCCGAATGGGCGAGCACTCACCCCGACCCGGCGTCGCGCGTGCGCAACGCCCAGACGCTCGCTTCGGGTGCGGGAACCGGCGGCGTACGCAACGCCGATGCCTTCCTCGCGTCGGTCGACGGCGTGCTCTATGGCGACGATCCGGCGCAAGGTGTCGTCGAGGGCAATGAATTCCTCCACCCCGACCTGCGGCTGAAATTCGCGGTGCCGAGCGGTTACGGGATGCAGAATGGCGCGGCCGCGGTGTCGGTCAGCGGCACCGGTGGGCAGGCGCAGTTCACGACGGCGGCCTATAACGGCGACATGAATGCCTATGTCGCCGCGGCGTTCAAATCGGTGGCGGGCAACACCGCGCTGACACCCAGCAGCATCCAGCGCACGACGGTGAACGGAATCCCCGCTTATACTTCGACCGCGCGGGCGAACACCCAGTCGGGCCAGGTCGACGTCACGGTCTTTGCCTATGAATTTTCGCGGACCAGCGCGTTTCACTTCGTTGCGCTGACCAAGGCGGGCGGCGGCAGCGTGTTCAATACGATGTACAACAGCGTGCGCCGCCTCAGCACGGCGGAAGCCACCGCGATCAAGCCGCGCCGCATCGATGTGGTGACGGTCGGCCGCGGCGACACCGTCGCGACGCTGGCGCGGCGTATGGCGTACAGCAATTACCAGACCGAGCGGTTTCAGGTGCTCAACCGGCTGACCGCGACAAGCCGTCTGACGCCGGGGCAGAAGGTCAAGATCGTGGTGTATGCGAGCCGCTGAACCGGCGCGGACTTTTCGACCGGACAGCAAAAAGGGCGGTGGATTGCTCCACCGCCCTTTCTATTGGATTGCCGGCCGGCGGACCGGTCGGCGAAATCGCAATATTAGGTCGTGAGCGCGGTGTTCACGTTGTTGAACGTGCCGCTGACGCTCTTGCCGACCGAGGTCATCGCGGTGATGCCGGCGACGGCGATCAGAGCGGCGATCAGGCCGTATTCGATGGCGGTCGCGGCCTTGGTGTCGCGAACGAATTTCTTGAGAAACTTCATGTCTGGTCTCCTGATAAGTCACTTACCCTGTTGACGGTCTGGTCGGGTCAACATTTGCACTTCTACAGCGAATTGGTTTTGAATTTCTTAATGCGCCGCCGGCTCTTGGCCGCTTTCGTCAGTCCCATTTTCGGACAGCCGAAATCTCACATCGCGTTCGTCGACGCGGTCGATACATTGTTCCACATGCTGATGGTCGAATTGCCGACATTGGTGATCGCGGTCATCGCCGCGATAAAGATCAGGGCCAGTATCAGCCCATATTCGACAGCCGTCGCGGCGCTGGTCGACCGCAGCAACTTGGCAATCTTGGTCATCATTCTGCCCCTGCCTTTTTCCAGGCTCAGCATTCCCGAATCGCCGGACGACCGTCCATGGCCGTGACGTGCGCGCGATGCCGCACTGGTCCGTGCCGCAATCGCGCCATGGGTCCGAGACGATAGAATCGTTCGAACCTCGGCCGTGCAATTCGGGGATTCTGGTCCTAGAGTTCCCGAGGATTCCGGATTTCGCATATCAGGGTTAATAATTTGTCCTCTGTCCCATCAATAAAAGCCGCCGAAAACTGTCTCATTGTGGTCGCCGCGGCGCTGGTCGATCGCGACGGGCGGGTGCTCGTCCAGCAACGTCCCGAAGGCACGGCGATGGCCGGTTTGTGGGAGTTTCCGGGCGGCAAGCTCGAACCCGGCGAGACCCCCGAGGCGGCGTTGATCCGCGAACTCGACGAGGAACTGGGAATCGTGGTCGATCATGCCTGCCTGGCCCCCGCCTGTTTCGCGAGCGAGCCGCTGGGCGACCGGCATTTGCTGCTGCTCGTCTATGCGCTGCGCAAATGGCAAGGCGTGCCGGTGGCGCAGCACGCCACGGCGCTGCGCTGGATGCGGCCGGTCGAGCTTTACGGCCTCGACATGCCGCCCGCCGACCGCCCGCTGATCGGGCTGCTCGAAGCCTTGCTCTAGGACCCTAGTCTTTCGGTTTCAGCGCGTCGGTGAGCGACGCGGTGCCGCTGCCGCGTCGCGCGGGTTTGGGCTGATCGGGATGCGGTGCCCAGCCGCTGAAATGGATCAGTCGGAAATGTTCGGCGACGCGGCCGTCGGGGTCGGCCTGCGCCGCAAAGGCGACCGCGATGTGCGTCGCCTCTTCGCGCGTCAACGGCGGCGGCGCGGGGGATAGCCGGCTCGACAGGCCTGCGGCGCGTAGATCGCGGACGAGCGCGAACCAGTCGCCATAGCGCACGCTCAGCGCGTCGACGTCGACCACCGGCATGGTGAAACCGGTGCGCTGGAGTAGATTGCCCATCGCCGCGAGGTCGATCTGTGGATGCAGGCGGGCGATCGAGCGCACCCCGTCGGTCATCACCGCGCGCCGTAGTCGCGCCAGGCTGCCGTCGCCGACGAAGGCGCCGAGCAGCAAGCCATCGGGCGCGAGCAGCGCGCGCAACCGGACGAGCGCTCCGGGCACGTCGTTGACGCTGTCGAGTCCGCCGGGCCAGACGATCAGATCGAAACTGGCGAAGGGCAGGTCGATCGCATCGGCCTCTCCCACGATCGCGCCCGTCGCGGCGGCCAGTGCCGGCCCCGCCTCGAATATCGTCAATTCGGTGCCCGTCGCGCGCAGATGGTCGGCGAGCGCGCCGTCATGGGCACCGATCAGCAGGGTTCGCGGGAAGCGGCGCGTCACCATCGACAGGCGGTCGAGCAGCGTTTCGGCGATGATCGGCGCGAGAAAATTGGCCTCGGCGGGCAGGTGCGCCACGCGATCGCGCTGGGCGCGGTGGCGCGCGGAGGAAAAAAGCGGGGCGGGGGGCTGCGACATGCGGCGCTTGTGCCGCCTCGTGCGATGCTTCACAAGTCGGACATGGCGAGCGCGGCGGTGCAGGTCGAGAGCGAAACGCCGGCGCGGGCGGCAAGCCTGCTGCGCGGCCTCCGCGACGCGGGCCGGGCGATCGTCGACTATGCCTTGCCGCCGCGCTGTCCCGCCTGCGGGATCATCGTCGCCGGCGACCGGCAATTCTGCCTGGCCTGCTGGCAATCGCTCGATTTCCTCGATGGTCCCGCCTGCGCCCGCTGTTCGATCCCCCTGCCGCGGGCGCTGGCGGGCGCCGATTTGCAATGCGGCGCCTGTCTCACGAATCCGCCGCCCTTCGATGGCGCTCCGGCGGCGGTCGCTTATGGCCCCGCGGCGCGCACCGTCGCGCTGCGGCTCAAATATGGCCGGCGGCTCGGTCATGCCCGGCTGATGGCGCGCCTGATGGCGCGGCCGTTGACGACTCTGGCGGACGGGGGAGAGGCGCTGCTCGTGCCGATCCCGCTCCACCGCCGGCGGCTCTGGTCGCGCGGGTTCAACCAGGCGGCGCTCGTCGCCGACGAACTGACGCGGCTGACCGGCGCCCCGCACGATCATCATCTGTTGCTGCGCGCCAGGGCGACCGCGTCGCTGCGCGGCAAGTCCCGGCGCGAGCGCGAGAAGATCGTCGCGGGCGCGTTTGCGCTGGCCCCCGATGCCAAGGCGAGAGCCGCGGGACGGCACCTGATCCTGATCGACGATGTCCATGCCAGCGGGGCGACCTTGCGCGCCGCCGCCAGGGCGCTCCGGCGCAGCGGTGCGGTGCGGGTTTCGGCGCTCAGCTGGGCGCGGGTCGTCCCCGAAGCGCTGATGACCGGCAACATATTTGACTTTGCCACGTTGGATTCCGATATCAGCGATCAGATCATGACAGGATAGCCAGATGGCCAAAATCGAAGTCTTTACGAAATTTTTCTGCCCTTACTGCTCGCGCGCGAAGGCGCTGCTCGACCGCAAGGGCGCCGACTATCAGGAAATCGACCTGACGATGGATCGCGCGGGGTTCGAAGCGATGGTCGAACGCGCCGGCGGCAGCCGCACGGTGCCGCAGATTTTCATCGACGGCCGCCATATCGGCGGCAGCGACGACCTCGCCGCGCTCGATGCGAAGGGCGGGCTCGATCCGCTGCTCGGAACGGCCTGACCTTTGATCGTGTTCGATCTTTGCTGCGCCGCCGGCGACCACCGGTTCGAGGCCTGGTTCGCCAGCAGCGATAGCTTTGCCGGTCAGCAGGCGCGCGGGCTGATCGCCTGCCCGATCTGCGGCGACAGCGATGTGCGGAAAGCGGTGATGGCGCCGCGCATCGGGGCGAAGTCGAACCAGCTTGCCGCGCCGTCGGCTCCGGCGCCGACCGAGGCCCAGCACGGCCATGCCGGTGAAATCTCGCCCGAACTCGTCCGCAAGGTGATGGCGGGGATCGCGGCGAAACAGGCCGAGATGCTGCCGCAGTCGCGCTGGGTCGGCCGCGACTTTGCCGACGCGGCGCGCGCGATGCACGAAGGCCGCGCCGCCGAGGACCTGATCCACGGCCAGACCTCGCCCGAGGAAGCTCAGTCGCTACGCGACGACGGCATCGCGGCGATGCCGTTGCTCGTTCCCTTCGTGCCGCCCGATGCGCTGAATTGATCGCGGCCGATTGACGCTTTGCGGGCCACGCCGCTACACGGACGGCGGCGCACCCGTAGCTCAGCAGGATAGAGCATCAGATTCCTAATCTGGGGGCCACAGGTTCGAATCCTGTCGGGTGCACCACTTCGCTCGTCGTCGCGATCATTTTACAGCTTCGACGCGATTTCGGCCGCGGCGGGGCACGCCGACGCGCATCGCGCCGCTGACAGCGGCGATCGTCTCGGTCTCCGCCATGCCGCTCTCGATCGAAACGCCCGGGGTAAAGCCGGGGTGGAGAGCCAAGCAAAAAGCTGGCTCGCCACAACCGGCCCATAACCGCCGCGCTAGCGAAGGATCGGTTCGAAAGCCTTCAGAGTGCCGAACCGCCGAGCTTGTAGGTCAACTGCAGAAACACGCTGCGCCCGACGCTGTCGAACCAGCTGGTGTTGTAATAGGGATAGCTCGACCAGGTCGGGTCTTTCACCGGGTTGGTGTCGAACAGGTTCCGGATCGTCAGCGACCCGCGCATATGATCGGTGAAATCATATTGCAGCGTCGCGTTGAACAAATAGCTCGCCTTCAGGAACGCGTCCTCGTCATAATTGGGCAGCTTGCCGAGACGGGTGCCCGAGAAAGTGAGCTGCAATCCGTCGCTGGCCCAGGTGATGCTGCCGTTCGACTTGTCGCGCGGCAGGTAGAATCCGCTGTCGAACGCCAGCTTGTTCTCGATCGGATCGCCCGGATATTGCTGGAAGCTGTGCTTGAACACATGGCTGTGCGCGAGCGACAGGGTGAAATCGCCGAAGCTGGTGGGCAAGGTGCCGCGGAAGGCGATGTCGATACCGCTGGTCTTTTCGCGCGCAATATTGATCGGGTTGACGCGGATCGATTCGATCTGTCCCGCGAAGCTGCCGCCGGTGAAGCGCGACACGCGCGCGATCGCGTCCTGACAGGTCGGCGAGGCGGGATCGAGTTCGGTGTTGCCATTGGCGTCGGGCCGGCAGGCGGCCTCGTCGCGCGCGATCTGGTCGATGCTGAGGTCGTCGACCTGATTGTCGAGCGAGACGCGGAAATAGTCGACCGACAGGTGCAGGCGGCTCGACGGAGCGAAGACGATACCGGCGGTCAGCGTCTTGCCCGTTTCGGCCTTGAGATCGCGGTTGCCGGTCCGGTTCACGACGACGCCGGTGCCCGAATAGCTGCAGTCGCCGATGTCTTCGTCGGGTTCTTCGATGCCGCAGAGGTAATAATCGTCGACGCCGCTCGACACATTACCCGGTCCGGTGAACACATAATGGAGGTCGGGCGCGCGGAACGCGGTGCCATAGGCGGCGCGGAACAACAGGCTGTCCATCGGCCGCACTTCAAGGCCGCCATTATAGGTGAATTTGCCGACGTTGCGGCCCGCAAAACCGAAGCGATCGTAGCGTCCGGCCCCGGTCACCGTCACAAAATCGAGCACCGGCACGCGCAATTCGCCGCCCAGGGCGGCGTGGCTGCGCTTGCCCTCGCCATCGCTGTCCTTCCAGCTGTAATAATAGTCGGTGAGCGCCAGCGGATCGGGCCGGAGATTATAGCCCTGCTTGCCATATTCGGCGACCATCGCGAAGCCGACCGGACCGGCGGGCAGCTCGAACAGCTCGCCGTTGGTCAGCGTCGCCTGCAAATTGTTGGTCCAGGCGTAAGGGCGATAGACGGTGTCGGCCGAAATGCTTTCATATTCGGCGCGCGTCAGCGGCGTGTAGAGCCGCGCCGGGTCGGCGTTGTAGATCGGATAGCCGCTGTCCTCGTCGAAGCCAACCCGGTCGCCGAGGAACAGCTTCTGCGCCTTGCTGTTGATGATCTGCGGCCAGCGGACGGTCGACTGGTAGCGGCTGTAATTGAACGACAGCTCGTAATTCCATTTATCGGCAACCGTGCCGCGGATGCCCGGCGTGATGCTGTAGGTCGTCTGCTTGATCCGCTGCAGCTCGAACCCGCCGGTTTCTTCCGGCGTGAACTGGCGCGACCAATCCTCGAGCTGGTCGGTGAAGCTGTTGTAGAAATAATTGTCGGCGCTCGAAGACGATTGTTCGAACGCCCAGGCGGTGACGTCGTACATCAGCCGCACCTTGCTGATCCCGAACTGGAAGTCGGTGAACAGCTTGGCATTGTCCGACAGCTCGTAGGACATGGTGCCAAAGCTGTTGAAGCCCTTGCGCCCCGAAATGATCGTCCCATAGGCGATCGATTGCTTGCTGCCGCAGAAATCGCCGTAGCGCGGACGGTTATATTGCTGGATCGTGCCCATGTTGAGTCCCGACAGCGCGGCGCAGGCGCCCGGCGGCGGGGTGATATAGTCGACATTGTCGTCGATGCGCAGGAAGGTACGCCGCGCCAGCGTGTTCACCGGATTGTCGTCGGTGCTGTCCTGGATGCTGCGGTCGAACGCCCACAGCGGCCGCTGGTCGATATATTCGATCCCGCCGGCGATGTTGAACCGATCGGTCGACCAGCCGCCCGTCGCGGTGACGCGGTGCGACATGCCGCCGCCATGCTCGGTGCGCCCGTGGCGATAGTCGAGCGTGATGCCGTCGAGCTTTTCCTTCATCTTGAAGTTGACGACGCCGGCGATCGCGTCCGAGCCATAGATCGCCGACCCCGCGCCGCTCAGGATTTCGACCTTGTCGATCAGGCTGACGGGGATGTTCGAAATGTCGGTGAAGTTGCTGCGCCCGATATAGGGCAGCGGGAAATCGGCGATGCGGCGCCCGTTGATCAGCACCAGCGTATGGTTGGGGCCGAGACCGCGCAGGTCGACCTGCTGCGCGCCGGGGGTGAAGTCGGCGCTGCTGCCCGATTGCGGGCTCTGCGTTTCGCCGCTGTTCTGCGTCATCGCGGCGAGCAATTCGGGGACGCTGGTATAGCCGTTGGCGCGGATCGTATCGGAATCGATCGTGGTGACCGGCGACGGCCCCTGGTCGCGGATCGTGGGAATGCGCGACCCGGTGACGATGATTTCCTCGCTGCCCGCCTCGGCGGAGGCCTCCTGCGCAAAGGCCGGCGCGGACAGCGCCGGCACGCAAACGCCCAACGCCAGCAGAACCCGCATCGGACGCCTCGAGAAATTCGTCATCATACAACCCCTTGTTTGCCCGGCTCGACTCGATGCCTTACGCGCCCCGCGCACCGGATGTTTCGCGCATCCCACCAGAAAGCGTCGATAATTTCAATCAATATGTCGAATCTGGAAATCATATTGTCTTTTCAGGTCTACATTTTGTAACATCCGCCCGTTCATTGGGAGAAGGAAAGCCATGCTGCGCGCGTTCATCAGGGGAATCCGGCTGCTGTCGATCGCGATGCTCGGTATCGCCCTGACCCCGGCCGCCGCGAAGGAGGCGAAGGAAAAGCCCGTCGAACATTATGTTTTCGGCAAGCTCGACACCCCGACCCCTGGCCCCGTGTCGGGCGGGCTGCTGCTGATGGGCGGCGGCGACCGCAATATCGACGCGATGAAATGGTTCTTCGGCAAAGCCGGGCGCGGCCATATCGTCATCATCAGCGCCTCTTATGGCGAGGAGATGGGCAAGGAATTCTTCGACGAGATCGGCGGCATCGAGTCGGCCGAAATCTTCGTCTTCCACGCGCGCTCGCAATCGACCGACAAGAAGATCCTCGCCCGGCTGCGCAAGGCCGACGGCATCTTCATCGCCGGCGGCGACCAGGCGCGCTACGTTCGTTACTGGCGCGGCACCCCGGTCGCCGAGATTCTCGACGCGCATGTCGCGGCGGGCAAGCCGCTCGCCGGGACCAGCGCCGGGCTCGCGATGCAGGGCGAAAAACTCTATGGCGCGATGGACGACGGCAGCATCCGGAGTCCCGAGGCGCTTGCCGACCCGCTCGGCCCCGCCAACACGATCGAGGGCGATTTCCTCCATCTCGCGCTCTTGAAAGGCGTCGTCACCGACACCCATTTCAAGGAGCGCGAGCGGCTCGGCCGCCTCTTCGCCTTCGTCGCCAAGGCGCAGGTCGGGCGCGACCCCGCGCTGCCTCCGATGCTCGGCCTCGGCGTCGATGAAAGCGCCGCGCTGGCGGTCGAACCCGACGGCCGCGGGCGGATCTATGCGACCGCGCCCGACGGCTATGCCTGGGTCGTCGACGGCGCCGGGCTGAAAGACGTCACCGCCGGACGCCCGCTCGACGCGCCGCGTGTGAAGGTGACGGGGGTGGGCCCGAACTCGGTGATCCACCTGCCCTCGGGTCGCGTCGACAATCCGGTGTTCGAGCGCCATTACGCCGCGCGCGCCGGGGCGATCGCCGAAGTGCCGCGCTGGTCGCTCGCGATCCACGGCGGCGCCGGGGTGATCGAACGCGGCTCGCTGTCGCCCGAAAAGGAAGCCGCCTATCGCGCCGGTCTCGACGAGGCGCTGCGCGCCGGCAGCGCCGTGCTCGACAAGGGCGGCCCCGCGCTCGACGCGGTCGCCGCGGCGGTGCGCGTGCTCGAGGACAATCCGCTGTTCAACGCCGGGCGCGGCGCAGTGTTCACCGCCGAGGGCAAGAATGAACTCGACGCCGCGATCATGGACGGCAAGACGCAAAAGGCCGGGGCGGTCGCCGGGGTCACCCGCACGCGCCATCCGATCGACCTTGCCCGCGCCGTCATGGACAAGAGCCCGCACGTCATGCTGGCGCGCGACGGCGCCGACCGTTTTTCGGTCGAGCAGGGGCTGGAACAGGTCGACCCCAGCTGGTTCCGCACCGAGGAGCGCTGGCAGCAATTGCTGGCCTGGCGCAAGAAGCAGCAGGCGGCGATCGATCCCACCCATTTGTTCGGCACCGTCGGTGCGGTCGCGCTCGATGCCGAGGGCCATCTCGCCGCGGCGACCTCGACCGGCGGCATGACCGGCAAGCGCTGGGGCCGCATCGGCGATTCCCCGATCATCGGCGCGGGCACCTATGCCAAGGATGGCCAGTGTGCCGTGTCGGCGACCGGGTCGGGCGAATATTTCATCCGCGAAAGCGCCGCACGCCAGCTCTGCGACCGCGTCGCGTGGAAGGGCGAAAGCCTGAAGGACGCGGCGCAGGCGACGATCATGGCGGTCGGCGCGATCGGCGGCGACGGCGGGCTGATCGCGATGGGCCCCGACGGCGACCCGGCCTTTGCCATTAACGACCTTGGCATGTATCGCGGGCGGATGAGCGCCGGGGGGACTCCACAAACCGCGATCTTCGCCGACGAAAAGCTGGCCGACTGATGGCCAGCGGGGGCGTCACGCTCGACGAGATCGACGAACGCCTGCTGACCCTGCTCCGCGACGACGCCCGCCAGACGATCGCGCAGCTCGCCAAGGAGCTGGGCATTTCGCGCGGGCAAATCTATTCGCGCCTCGCGCGGTTGGAGGAAGGCAAGGTCGTCGCGGGCTACACCGTGCGGCTCGGCCATGCTTTCTCGGCAAGCCGGGTCCGAGCGCATATGATGATCAAGACGCTGCCCCGCTTTCACCGTGAGGTCGAGCAGGCGCTCGCGGCCCTGCGGCAGGTTCAGGCGGTCCACGCGATCAGCGGAGAATATGACATCATCGCGATGCTCGAGGCCGAGGACGGCGTCCAACTCAACGAGCTGATCGACGATGTCGGCCTTCTCGAAGGTGTCGAACGCACGACCACGTCGGTCATTCTCGCCACCAAGATCGAGCGATAGCGTAGAGCGAGTTCGCCGATTTTATCGAAAGCTATTGAGAGCGGCGCCGGAAACCGGGCGACGGCGCGTGATCGCCGCTGGTCCGGTCAGCCGTCGTTGGCCGCCGCCAGTTTCTGCGCACGAATATCCTTCTTGAGCACCTTGCCGACCTTCGATCGTGGCAGATCGGCCCAGATTTCGAGGGTCTTCGGCGCCTTGACGCTGCCGATCGCGGCCTTGACCGATGCGATGATGTCGGCCGGGTCGGCGCTTTGCCCCGCGCGCAATTGCACGACGGCGCAGACGCGCTCGCCCCATTTGTCGTCGGGCAGGCCGAACACCGCGCCGTCCTGCACCGCCGGATGCGCGAGCAGCGCCGCCTCGACCTCGGCCGAATAAACGTTGAAGCCGCCGCTGATGATCATGTCCTTGGCGCGGTCGACGATGAACAGGAAATTGTCGGGGTCGAGATAGCCGATGTCGCCGGTGCGGTGCCAGCCGTTCACCGTCGCCTCGGCGGTCGCAGCCGCGTTCTTGTAATAGCCGTCCATGACCAGCGAGCCTTTGACGACGATCTCGCCGCGTTCGCCCTGCGGTAGCTCCTTGCCATCGCTATCGATGATCGCGACCCGGACCAGCGGCCCCGGCCTGCCCGCCGATGACAGGCGGTGGCGCGCGACCGATCCATCCGAATTGAAATGATCTTTCGGCGCCATCATCGAGATCATCATCGGCGCCTCGGTCTGCCCGAAGAGCTGCGCCATCACCGGGCCGATCTTCTCGATCGCCTCTTCGAGCCGCGTGGGGGAGATCGGCGCGGCGCCGTACCAGAAGCATCTCAGCGACGAGAGGTCGGTCGCGGGCAGCGCGGGGTGGTCGAGCAGCATGTAGATCAAGGTTGGCGGCAGGAATGTATGCGTCGCGCGGTGCTGTGAAGCGAGCGACAGGAATTCGCCGATATCGGGATAGGGCATGATCACGACTTCGCCGCCATGCGCGAGAATCGGGAAGGCGAGCACGCCCGCCGCGTGGGTGAGCGGCGCCATCGCGAGATAGACGGGGCGACCCTCGAACGGATAGCCCATCAAGGTGAGCGCGGTCATCGCCTCGAGATTGCGATTGGTCAGCATCACCCCCTTGGGATGGCCGGTGGTGCCGCCGGTGCCGGGGAGCATCGCGAGGTCGCTGACGGGGGCGGCGGTGAAGGGGCTGCTCTCGATGCCCGCGAGCCACTGGTCGAGCGAGGGGGCGAATTGTTGTTCGGCGTCGAGGCAGACTAGCAGCTTCAGCTTGGGCAATTGGCCGCGCAATTCATCGACGAGGTCGGTGAACTTCGAATGGAAGAGCAGCGCCGAGCAATCGAAATTGTCGAGGACGAAGGCGTTTTCGGCCGCTTCGTTGCGCGGGTTGATCGGGCACCACACCGCTGCGGCGCGCGAGATGGCGAAGACGCAGGCGAAGGCGGTGGGATCGTTGCCCGACAGGATCGCGACATGCTGATTCGGCAAAATGCCCGACGCGTTCAGTCCGTGCGCGACGCGGTGGGTCAGCGCCTGCACATCCGCATAGGACAGGCTCTGCCCGTTCATCGTCAGGCAGGGGGCATCGGCGCCCAGCGACGCCCCCTTGTCGAGCCAGTCGACCAGCCGCATCAGGCGCTCTGGTCAGTCATGAACCGTGACGATCGGTTTCAGCACCAGCCCGAACTGGCGCAGGCTGCCGAGGATTTCGCGGTGTCCGAAGGCCTGGCAAGCCGAGGCGAAGCCCGTGCGGCGCGGCGCCTGTTGCAGCAAATTCGCCGCCGCCCAGGCCTGCATCAGCCCGGTCTGCTTGTAATTGCAATTGCCGTGGATCAGCACATGGACGCGGCCGAGCGGACCCGAGGCATAGACCGAGTCGATGCTGGTGTTGAGCCGCGGATTTTCGCGCGGCGGCATGTCGCCCTGTACCGATTCCGCCATTTTTGCGAGCGCCGCCTCTTGTTCGGCAAAGGGTAGCGGCTTGATGTCGGTGTCGATCATCTTGGTCATCGCGACGACATTGTCCATGACCTCGCGCGCGAAGACGCCGCCATAGACCTTGACCGTCGAGACGCGCGGATCGGTCTTGAACCAGATCGGGTGCGAAGTGCCGCCCCAGGGCAGGGTCAGCGCGGTGGCGTGCTGGCCGGGCACCTGACATTCGGTCGTCGTCAGCGTCGGCCACTGAACATATTGGTTGTTCTCGAGATAATACCAGTCGGCCTTGAGGATCGTGAAGATCGTCTGGACCGAGGCATAGGTCGGGAAGCCTTTCCACAGCACCAGCATGTCGAGCGTGTCGAGGCCGGGCATGGTTTCGAGCGCGATATTCGCCGCGATTTCGCCGGTCGTGTACATTTGCGCCACGCAGGGCGAGAGGAGGAGGCCCTTCTTGGCAAAGGCGTCGCCCCATTTTTCCTGCGCGAGCAGCATCCAGTCCTGTTCGCCGGTTGTGTCGAGATAGTGGCAGCCGGCCGCAAGTGCAGCTTCGACCGTCTCGGGCCCATATTTGATGAAGGGGCCGACCATGTTGCACACGACCTGCGCGCCCTTGAACAGCTTGGTCAGCGCCGCGACATCATGCTCGACCTCGACGACTTGATAGTCGGCGGTCTCGATGCCGGGGACCTTGTCCATCACCTCTTGCACACGCTTGGCGTCGCGCCCGGCGGCGATGAACGGGATGCCGAGTTCGCGCAGATATTCGCAGACGAGGCGACCGGTGTAGCCCGAGGCGCCATAGACGATGACCGGCTTCTTGCTCATGTCATTATTCCCTAGTTTGAATAAGTTGGAGATCAGATCGCGGTGTAGCCGCCGTCGACGATCAGCTCGCTGCCGCACATGTAAGCGGCATCGTCGCTGGCTAGGAACAGCAGCGGGCGGGCGATTTCGCGCGTCGTCGCCATCCGGCCGAGCGGGATCGCGCCGACTGTCGCCGCCGCAAAATCGCCGGCGGCGTCGCCAAGGCTGCCGACCGCGTCGGCGACCAGCTTGGTCTCGCAATAGCCGGGGTGGAGCGAGTTGATGCGCACCGGCCAGCCCTTGCGCGCGCAATCGACCGCCGCGGCCTTGGTGAACATCGCGACCCCGGCCTTGCTGGCGTTATAGGCGGGGAAGAGCGGCTCGGCGACATTGGCGGCGATCGAGGCGACGTTGACGATGACACCGCCCTTGTCCTTCATCGCCGCGATCCCGGCGCGGGTGCCGAGGAAAACGCTCTCCAGATTGACCGCCATCAGCCGCTGCCATTCGCCGAGGCTGGTATCGACGACCGATTTCAGGAACCCCATGCCGGCGTTGTTGACGAGGATGTCGAGCCCGCCCTCGTGCGCGACAATATCGGCGATCAGCGCGTCCCACGCGGCCTCGTCGGCGACGTCCTGCCGCCGCGCCTCGGCCTTGTGCCCCTCGGCGCGGATTGCGGCGGCGGCAGCCTCCGCCTCGTCGCCGTCGATATCGGTGATCGTCACCGACGCGCCCTCGCGGGCGAATTCCTGTGCCGCCGCCAGCCCGATGCCGCGCGCGGCGCCGGTGATCAGCACGCTCTTGCCTGTAAACCGCATCATCGGATGCTCCTTGCCTGGTCGGGGTGGGACCGGCGGGCGGGAGGAGGGGTGCCCGCCGGTCCCCGGGGGTAAGCGATCAGAACTTCGCCGTCAGCTCGACGCCATAGGTGCGCGGGGTACCGCGATTGAGATAGTCGAGACCGAAGATGTCGATATTGAGCCCGTAGCTGTAGTAGAATTTGTTGGTCAGATTCTTGACCCACAGGCTGGCGGCATAATTGCCATGCTCGAAGGTGAGCCGGCTGTTGACGAGCCAGTATCCGGGGTTGCCACAGGTGATCGCAGGACCGGCGGGGCGAACGTTGCCGGGCGCGCCGGCGCGGTCGCACGGGTTCTGGCCATAGTCGCCGAACGGGTCGAAATAATATTTGCCGGTGTAGGCGGCATCGGCGCGCAGCGTCAGCTTGTTGTCGCCGCTGTCGATCACGTCCCAGTCGACCCCTGCCGAGAAGGTGGTGCGCGGGGCGTTGGGGAAGGGGTTGCCGTTGACGTTGCGGGTCGGGCTCGACGGGTCGGTCGGGTCGATCACATTGCCCTTATATTTGCTGCGCAACAGGCTCATCGACGCGTCGAAGCGCAGGAAGTCGGCGGCCTGGATCGTCAGTTCGGCCTCGCCGCCATAGAGGCGCCCGTTGGCGCTGCGGGTGAAGGTCGTCGCGCCGATGACCTGCGTCACCTGATGGTTCTTATAGTCGTAATAGAAGCCCGCGAGATTGAGTTGCACCCGGCGGTCGAGGAAGCGCATCTTGAGCCCGCCTTCATAGGCGTTGATCTGCTCGGGCTGGATATAATAGACCTGATTGGTGCCCTGATAGGCGAGGCCGTTGAAGCTGCCGCTGCGATAGCCGCGGCTGTAGTTGAGATAGCCCATCATATCGTCGGCGAAGTCATAGCTGATGTTAACGCGGCCGGTCAGGCGGTTCGCCTTCTCATTCTGTTCGAGCGCCGGAGCGTTCGGGTTGTAGGGGAAGGTGTAAGGGATGGTGCTGGCGCGGATCGTGCCGCCAAGGTCGTAAAGCACCGTGCGGCCGTTCTGATATTTGACCTTGTCCATCGTGTAGCGGAGGCCGACGCTGACGGTCAGCGCGTCGGTCAGGTCATAGCTGCCGTCGAAATAGATCGCCGCCGACGGTCGTTTGATCGTGTAGCTCTGCTCGCCGCTGATCGGGCCGAAGGGCGGGGCGCCCGCTGCGCGGCACGCCGCCGAGATCGCGCCGCCGAACCCGCCGCCGCCCGAATTATTGACCTGGATATCGGTGAGCAGCGCGATCAGCGACCGTGCGTCGAGGAAGCCGTTGGGGTTGCCCGTCGGCACCGCCGAGCAATTGGCGGGGTTGGTCGGATCGAGCGCCGGGTTGGCCGCGAACGCCGGGATGATCGCCGCCGCCTGCGGCGCTGACACCGGGGCGTTGAAGAAGGAGGTCGGTACCCCCGCACCGAGCAGGATCGGTTTCAGCACCCCGAAGAAATCGATCTCGTTGCGCGTGTCGATCTTGTCGACGCCATAGTAGAGGCCGGCCACCAGATTGAGCCGGTCGCCCTTGTAATTGAAGCGCAGGTCCTGGTTGAAATTCTGGCTGACAGAATTGTAGCGCAGCGCGCAGACGCTGTTCGGCGATCCGTCGCAATCGAAGGGCGAATTGCGATATTTTCCGCCGTCGTAACCGGTGATCGAGGTGACCGAGACGGTGTCGCTAAGTTCGACCGCGATGTTGAGGGCGACACCGCGCGACGAGGTGAAATAGCGCCCGCCGGTGTCGGCCGCGACCTCGTTCTTGCCGAGCGGCGCGCCGCCATTCTGCGCCGGATCGAAGCGCGAATAGCCGAGCACGTCGCGCCCGCCCGCGAGCTGGCCGAGGGCATAGGGGTTTGGCGCGAGCGGATTGTCGCGCGCGAAATAGCCCTTCAGGTTGATGTCGACGGTGTCCGAGGGTTTCCAGCGCAGCGACACGCGCCCGGCGACGGTGTTGGTCGTGCCGACATCGCGGTTCTGGATGGGATTGAACTGCCAGCCGTCGCCTTTCGCAAAGGTGCCTGCGAAACGGATGCCGAGCTTGTCTGGGACCAGTGTGGCCTCCAGAGCGCCTTCGACCGTCTTGGTGTCGTAATTCGCATAGCCGACGGTCAGGGTGCCGTTGCTCGCGCCAAGCTGGGGCTTGTTGCTGAAGAAGCTGATCGCGCCGCCGGTGGTGTTGCGGCCGTACAGCGTGCCCTGCGGTCCGCGCAGCACTTCGACGCGTTCGAGGTCGTAGAGCTGCTGGCCGTGGCTGGCGCGGAAGCTTTGATAGACTTCGTCGACATAGACCCCGACCGGCGACGCGGTGGAGGCAGAAAACTCGTTTGCCACCGACACGCCGCGCAGCGAGAAGTTCGGCTGGGTGCGGCCATAGGGCGTCGTGATCTGGAGGCTGGGAACAAAGCCCTGAAGGTCGGAGGTTTCGCTGACCCCGCGCGATTCGAGTTCGTCGCCCGCGAGCGCCGAGACTGCTACCGGAACGTCCTGCAAATTCTGCGCGCGTTTTTGCGCAGTGACGACGATTTCGGCGATGCCGCCGCTTTCGGTCTGCGGCGCCGCGGTGTCCTGGGCGAAGGCGGCACCATGCCAGCCGATCAGCATGGTGGTGGACAGGCAGGTCGCCAGAAATGCTTTCTTGGTCATATCGTCTCTCCCAAGGATCGCGACCCGGTTCTTTGCGGGGCCGTCGATGGAAGGAGGCTATGGCGGTGGCGGTCGCGGCGACAGGCCAAGCGGCGGGGGGAGCGATGGGGGGGATGGCTGCGCGCCGCTTGCCGGGCGGCCTCGCGCGGCGTAGCCAGTGGGAATAAGGGAGGGGCACACGCATGACCGTCCAATCGGGATCGAGGATCGAAGCGAAGGCGCTGCTGCGCGCGGTGCCGCCTGCCGACCGGCCGCGTTTCGTCCGTCGCCAATATGTGCCGCCGCGCTTTCCGCCCGATCTTGTCGGACTCGATTCCATGCGGCCTTGGCTCGACAGGCTGGCGGCCCACGAACTGTGTGTCGTTCGTGCGCCGGCCGGCTATGGCAAGACCGCCTTTTGCGCGGCGCTGTTTGCCGAGGCGCAGGAAGCGGGCTGGGACACGGCCTGGCTATCTTTCGAAGCCGACGGCGATGCTGCGGGCGCCGTCGAGCGAATGGTTCGGGCGGTGATGCTGGCGCGCGGCGATGCGGTTTCGGACGACGGAGCCGAACCGACGCCGGCGGCGGAACTCGCCGATGCGCTCGCCGAAAAGATAGACGCGGGCAACCAGCCGCTGCTGCTTGTCCTTGACGACATCGACCGGCTGGGCGACGCCCATGCGCTCGATGTGCTGGGCCGGCTGCTTCGCCATCCGCCCGCGCAATTGCGGCTGGTGCTCGCGAGCCGCGCGATACCGGCGGTGGCGATCGAGGCGGCCGAACGGCGCGGCATGGCGCTCCACATCGGCCGCGCCGACCTCGCGCTGACGGGCGAGATGCTGCGTGCTTTCCTGCAAGGTGCGGGGGTGAGGCTCGATGCGCAGGGCCATGTGTCGCTCAGCGCCCTGCTCGAAGGCTGGCCGACCGGGGCGCGGTTGGCGGCACAACAGGGCGAGGCGCTTTCCCGCGATCGCGACTGGAACGGCTTGACCGGCCGGATCGAGGCGCATCTTGCGACGCTTGTGAGCGAATTGTCCGAAACGAAGCTTCGCTTCCTTGGCCGTGTTGCGGTCGCCCCGAAACTGGATACCGATCTAGCGCGATTGCTCAGCGGCGATGCCGATGCCGCTGGCCTGTTACGCGATCTCGCCGCCGGGGGGCTGTTCGTCGAGCCGGTCGACGACGGCGGTGGCGGCTACCAACTTCATCCCGCCTTTCGCGCCGCATTGCTGCGCGGCGTCGATCGCGACAGCCGGGCGCAGTTGCACCGCGTCGCCGCACGTCATTATGCCGCGCAGGGGATGAAAGGCGAAGCTGTCGATCAGGCACTTGCCGGTGGCGATCCGGCGCTGGCCGCCGGGTTGCTGGCGCATATCGCGATGCCGATGCTGGCGCGCGGCGAGATTGGCCGGGTGGCCGACTGGATGGGTCGGCTGGCGCCCGAACATATCGCCGAAACGGCGGGCCTTCGCGTCGCCGATGCCTGGCTTTCGGTGCTCACCGCGCGCCCTTATGCGGACGTCGCCATCCTGGCGGCCGACGGCGAGGAGGCGGAGGCCGCCGCCATCACCCTGTTCAATCGGGCCTATGCCGGCGACCGGATCCACGAAGTCGCCGAGACCTGCGACCGGCTTCTCGCCGCGCCCGACGATCTGTCCGATTTTGCGGTCGCAATGCTACGCGCGATGCGCGCCCATGGGGCATCGCGACGCGGCCTGTTCGGGCTGGTCCATGATTCGGTTCGTCCGCTGATGCTGCGCGGCGCGGGACAACCGCTCGACCTGCCGTTGGCGATGGCGGTCTGCGCGCGCGCGGCGGCATCGCGGGCGCTGGGGCAGCTCGGTGAGGCCGAGCGGCTGTTGCGCGATGCGCAAAGGGCCGCTGCCGGTGCCAATCTCGCCGCCGCGCTGGTCGATGCCGCGCTGGCGCGCTGTTGTTACGAGCGCGACGATCCGTTGGCCGCTGCCGCGCTGGCCAATGCGGCGCTGCCATTGCTCGAAAACAGCGCCTTCCAGGATGCCGTGACCCATGCCTTCCTCGTCGCGATCCGCGTCGCGGCGAGCATGGGGCGGACCGATGAGGCCGCGGCCCTGACCGACCGTGCCGAACTGCTTGCCTTCAAGCGAGGCTGGCTGCCGCTCAAGGCGCTTTGCATCGTCGAACGCGCGCGGTTGCGGCTGCCGCCGACGATCGATGCCGAAGCGGTGGTGGCGATCGCCGACGAGGAAGCTGCGGTGATCGATCCGCTGTCGGCGCAGGGCCGCGCCTTTGCCCTGCTGTCCGAAGCCCGCGCCTATGAAGCGATCGCACAGGGCGACCGGCCGCGGCTGACGACGGTCGCCGAGCGACTGCTGCGGCTGGCGTCGAACGCCGACGATGCCGAACTGCGCGCCTCGGCAACGCTGTTCAACATCCTGCCGCAGCTCAGCGGCCGCTGCGACAAGATGGTCGAACTCGAAACGGTGCGTTTTCTCAACCACGCCGCGAGCGTCGGCTTCCGCCGCACGATCGTCGACGTGCTCGACGTCACCGGGGTGCGCGCGGTGCAGAATTTCTGCAGTGAGGCCTATAGCTCGGATTGTTTCCTCGCCTTGCTCAAGCTCGCCGATCCGGCGCGGCACGATCCGGCGCTCGAAGGCGCGCATGTGCCCGCGCCGGGCGAGGCCTTTTCCTTCCTCACCGAGCGCGAGATCGAGATTTTGAGCGCGCTCAATGCCGGCGAGTCGAACAAGGAAATCGCGCGCACGTTGCAGCTCGCGCCCGAGACCGTGAAATGGCACCTCAAGAATGTGATGCGCAAATTGCGCGCGACGAGCCGCGAGGAAGCGGTGCTCAACGCGACGACATTGGGACTGAAGCTGATCGAGAGCGCCGCGCGCTAGCGCATAACCTAGGCCGGACGCGCTGGCCTGCCGGTGTCAATGGCTGGCCGAAGCGCCCGCTGCTTCGGCCTCGCCGACAGCCGCACGCATGGCGCGCAGTCCGCACAAGAAGATGATGGTGACGATCGTTCCGCAGGCACCGAAGGTAAGGGCGAGCGACATCCCGATCGCGGCGGGGTCTCCGAACCAATGGTCGGTCATATAGCCGACGATCGCAGGGCCCGCAGACATCCCGATGATGCTGACCGCGAACAGATAGACTGCGGAGACCCGCCCGCGCAGCGGCGCAGGGGTGACCATCTGGATCGCCGACGCGCCGATCGCCCCCATGGCGAGAGGGAAGGAGGGGAGTGCCATCGCGAGGAAATAACCGCTCGGGCTCGATGAGAGATAGGCGGCGCTGCCGAGCAGCGCCAGCACCACCCCGCCTACCACATAATATCGGAAATGCGCGTCGTGCAGGCCCTTCTGGAACAGATGATCGACGACCCGGCCACCCAGAAGCAGGCAGCACGCCCCGACGATGAAGCCGTAGGTCGAAAGCGCATAGCTGGTCTCGCTGACGCTCCAGCCAAAGCTGCGCATCATGAAGGTCGGGGTCCAGGCGAGCCGCGCGTAGACGAGCGCCATGACCACCGAGAACCCAAGGATCTGGACGAAAAAGAACAGCTTCCTCGCGCGGATGAAGTCATAGACTTCGCCCCATCCCCGATGTTGCGTCTGGGCGATTTTCGGACGGGCGGGTTCATAAATGAACAGCGCGAGAAATGCCATGAAGATGCCCGGCAGGCCGGTCACGATGAAGGCGAACCGCCATCCGGCCGTCGGCCCGAGCAGGGGCAGGTCGACGCCATCTTTCGCCAGTTCGAGAATGGTGCCGCCGATGGCGAGCGAAAGCTCGGCGCCGAGCAGCGCCCCCAGCATGAAAACGGCGATCGCAAAGGTCAGCTTGCGGCGAGGGAAAAGATCGGCCAGCAGCGAATAGCAAGCCGGGGCGAGCGCCGCCTCTCCCGCGCCGACCAACATGCGCGCGAAGAGCAATTGCTCAAAATTCTGAGCCAGCCCGCACGACATCGCCGCGATCGACCATATCATGACGCCGCCGAGGATGATGTAGCGGCGCTTGTACCGGTCGACGGCCTGGCCCAGCGGCAAGCCGCAGACCGCGAACAAGAGCGCGAAGGCGAACCCTTGCAGCAGGCTGATCTCGAAATCGCCGACGCCGAATTCGGTGCTGATCGGTTCGACCATCAACGATACGATCTGGCGATCGAGATAGGCCATCGCGAACAGCAACGTCATCAGGGCGGTGCTGGCCCAGGCACGCGACGCCGGCGGATAGCCCTGCACCGCCGCATCGTCGTCGCGGGGACCCGCTTCCTCATCAACCGACGCGTCGTACCGCATTGTCTCTCATCCCATTCGCTAGCGCTTTTCTTTTATATGTTAGCGATATGGATTAAATGCGAAAGCGATTTCTCACTCGAAGGGAAAAGGCTTGAGTTTCCGGAGCGAGTTGGGCGTGATTTCCTGAAGGTTTTCGAGATAGCGCCGAAGGTAAAGCCGCCACAGGTCCGCCGCCGTGTCGGCGTCGCGGCGTTCCATCGCGGCAATCATCTCCTCCTTCACCCCGATCGCCGCGATATAGCGTTCGACCTGTTGCGGATGGTGGGGCAGCCGGACCGACAGCAGCGACAACTGGCGGTCGGCGATCCCGCCGATCATCAGGCCCATCAACCGCAGCGTCTCGCTGCCGCAATTTTCGACCAGCGTTTCGCGGAAGAGTCGGCCGCGGGCATAGAATTCGGGACGGTCGTGGACAAGGTAGCGCTGCGACGCCGCATTCTGCGCCAGTGCGGACAGAATGGCCGGCGTGACGTTGCGCGTCAGCGATGCGACCGCCGCGGTTTCGATCACGATGCGTGTTTCGAAGACTTCGGAAATCGTCGCGTTGCGCATCTGCAGAAAGACCGTGCAATAGGAAGCGAGGCGCGCTGCGTCGGGTTCGCGGACCCGGGCGCCGCCACGACTGCCGCGCTCGACGCGAACCAGTCCTTCGGATTGCAGGATGCGCAGCGCCTCGCGGCACGACGGGCGCGACACTTCGAAACGCTGCATCAGTTGATGCTCGGCGGGCAGCATCGCGCCGATCGGCCATTCACCGGCGGCGATTTCCTCGCGCAGCTCTTCGGCCACACGTTCGGCGACGCTCGCCTTGTGGCCGCCGTTCGCTTCGTTTTCGATCAAATCCTGGTCGGTCATTGCAGAGCCATAAGGTCGCCGGTCGAATGTGACAAACACTATGACATATCGATAGCGATTAAATCTAAATCGCTTGACAATTAGAGCGTATGGCATTTGAAGCACGCCAAGCCGGCGTGGTTGACCGGCAGGATGGGAGAGAGACGATGACGAAGACGGTTCTGGGAATTGCCGGCATTGCTGCCACGCTCGCGGTCGCCGCGCCGGCCGCGGCGCAGATGAACGACGAAACCTCCGTCGCCAGCCCGGCGCCCGACGAAGGCGCAGCCGCAGCGGGCGATGGCGACATCATCGTGACCGCGCAGCGCCGCTCGGAACGTCTCGTCGATGTCCCGGCGTCGGTCGTCGCGATCAGCGGCGAGGCGCTGGCCCAGGCCGGAGTCAACGGGATCGAGGACCTGACGCGGCAGGCACCGGGCGTGCTGATCAACAAGACCGGCGCCTATGTGCAGCCCACGGTGCGCGGAATCGGCGCGAGCGTCCAGGGCGGCGGTGCCGAATCGAACATCGCCGTCTATGTCGACGGGGTTTATTTCGCGAGCCAGACGGGCGCGATGTTCGACCTGGTCAACCTCGAATCGGTGCAGGTGCTGAAGGGGCCGCAGGGCACGCTGTTCGGCCGCAACGCGACCGGCGGCGCCTTGCTGTTGACGACGCTGACTCCGTCCTTCACGCCGACCGGCAAGGCGTTCGCGAGCTTCGGTCGCTTTAATGAATATAAGCTCAGCGCCTACGCCTCGACCGGCCTCACCGACACCCTCGCCGCCGATATTTCGGTCTATCGCCGCCATACCAACGGGTTCATCCGCGACCTGCGGACCGGGGAGCGTCGGGGCGAGCAATCGAGCTTCGACATTCGCGGCAAGCTGCTTTTCGAGCCGAGCGACGCGGTGCGGTTCATCCTCGCGGCGTCGCATACCGAAACCAAGGATCCGTCGGGGCTGACCTACACGACGCTCAACGGCAATTCGGTGGGGCGGAACTTCGCCAATTCGGGACCGATCGCCGTCGAGCGCGGCACGTCGTCGCAGGAAATCGCGACGCGGATCGAAGCGAAGGTCAACACGGTGTCGCTGCGCAGCGAGATCGACCTGGGCTTTGCGACGCTCAACACGATCAGCGGCTATATCGACGAACAGGACTTCATCGACGCCGACCTGGATTCGAGCTACGCGCCGTCGTCCTTCGCGACCTACGACCAGTTCAACGAAAGCTTCAGCCAGGAAATCAACCTGACCTCGCCGTCCGGTGGCGATTTCTCGTGGGTCGCCGGCCTCTATTATTACTGGAATGCCGCCGGATCGGAGAATTGGCGCCTCAACGGCAACCCCTTCTATCGCGCGCGGATCACCAGCAACAGCATCTCGGGCTTTGCCGACGGGACCTATGACCTGGGCCCGGTGTCGCTCATCGCCGGGCTGCGCTACAGCAAGGAAAAGCGCGGGTTCCAGCGCGGCTTTCCGGGCGGCGCCTATACCGTCGATACCGACGTCACCTATACCAGCTGGACGCCGCGCGCGGGCCTCCGCGTCGACGTCGGGCCGCGCAGTAACGTCTATGCGACGTTCAGCCAGGGCTTCAAGAGCGGCACCTATAATCTGTCGTCGCCGAGCACCACGCCGGTGCGTCCGGAAAAGATCACCGCTTATGAAGCCGGCTTCAAATCGGCGAGCCGTGCGATCGATTTCAACATCGCCGCCTATCACTATGATTATCGAGACATCCAGGTGACCGCCTATGACTATACGTCGGGGGTCAGCCGGCTGTTCAACGCGGCGCGTGCGCGCGTCCACGGGATCGAGAGCGATGCGACATGGCGTCCCGCCGACAATTTCGACCTGCGCGCGGGATTCGCCTGGACGCACGCGCGCTTCAAGAGCTTCCCCGGTGCCCCCGCCTTCTTCCCGCGGACAACGCTGACGAACGGCACGCCATGCCCTGACCTCAATTGCGGCAACGCCCAGGTCAACGTCGATGCCAGCGGCAACAAGCTGCTGCGCGCGCCCGAGTTCACCATCAGCGCGGGGGCCAATTATCACCTCGAACTCGCGGGCGGCAGCAAGATCAGCTTCGGCGTGCGCCCCTATTGGTCGAGCAAGATCAATTATTCGTTCCAGGAACGCATTTCGCAGCCGTCCTACTTCACGGTCGACGCCGACATTTCCTATTCGCCCAACGATCAGTTGCGCCTGTCGATCTGGGGCCGCAATCTGACCGACACCAAATATGCGACCTCGCGGTCGGAATCGTCGGCGCGCGACGCGATCGCCTGGGCGCAGCCGGTCACCTACGGCATCTCCGCCAGCTATAATTTCTGATATGGGGGCGCCGCGCGCGAGCCGCGCGGCGCCTTTGCCTAGAGGATCGTCGATGCATCCCAGAATTCACGCCGCCCGCAACCCCGATCAGGCCGCCGCGATCCGGTCGGACACGGGGGAGACCCTGACCTATGGCACGCTCGAGCAGCGCGCGAACCGCGGCGCGCATTTCCTGCGTAGCCTCGGCATCCAGGCCGGCGATACCATCGCGATCTGGCTTCCCAATGTCCTCGAATATTACGAGATCTACTGGGCCGCGCAGCGCGCCGGCCTTTATATCACCCCGATTTCGACCAAGCTGACGGTAGAGGAGGTCGCTTATATCCTGCGCGATTCGAGCTCGCGGTTGCTGGTCACGAGCGGGGACATCGCCGAACTGGGCGCCTTCCTCGACGTCGCAAGCGCAAGCGCACCGGATCTGCAGCATATCTATGCGCTGGGTGCGGGGCACGGAACGCTGCCCGGCTGGGATGCCATCGCGGACTTTCCGGCCGATCCGATCGCCGACGAAAGCGCGGGCTTTCATATGGTCTATTCGTCGGGCACGACCGGGCGGCCAAAGGGCATTCGCCTGCCGTTGACGGGCGGACCGGCGACCGAGCCGCATATGCTCGCCGAACGGCAGGCCGCCCGTTACGGCACGGGCCCGCACAGCGTCTATCTGTCGCCGGCGCCGCTCTATCATACCGCCCCGCTCGCGATCTCGACCGCCGCGCAGCGGCTGGGCGCGACCGTCGTGCTGATGCCGCGCTTCACCCCCGAGGCCGCGCTTGCCGCGATCGCGACCTATAGGGTCACGGTGACCCAGATGGTGCCGACGATGTTCCTGCGCATGCTGCGCCTGCCCGAGGCGGAGCGGGTCGCTGCCGACGTCTCGTCGCTGACCCATGTCATCCACGCCGCCGCGCCTTGCCCGATCGAGGTCAAGGACCGGATGATCGACTGGCTCGGGCCGATCATCTACGAATATTATGGCGGTTCGGAAGGCAATGGTTCGACCTTCATCACCTCGGAGGAATGGCTCCGCAAGAAGGGTTCGGTCGGCCGCGCCGATTGGGGCACGATCCATATCTGCGACGACGAGGGGCGCGAGCTTCCAGCCGGTGAGCAGGGGCTGATCTATTTCGAGGGCGGCTGGAACTTCCAATATCTGAACGATGCCGAGAAGACGCGCGATTCGCGGCACCCGACCGAGCCGGGCTGGTCGGCGCTCGGCGACATTGGCTATCTCGACGCCGACGGCTATCTGTTCCTGACCGACCGCAAGAGCTTCATGATCATCTCGGGCGGGGTGAACATCTATCCGCAGGAGATCGAGAATCTGCTGACCGTCCACCCGAAGGTCGCCGATGTCGCGGTCATCGGCGTGCCGAGCGCCGAGATGGGCGAAGAGGTGAAGGCCGTCGTCCAGCCGCGCGACCCGGCCGATGCCGGACCCGAGCTCGAGGCCGAGCTGATCGCTTATTGCCGCGAACGGTTGAGCGCGGTCAAATGCCCGCGCAGCATCGATTTCGAGGCCGAGCTGCCGCGCCACGAAACCGGCAAGCTCTACAAGCGCGAGATTCGCGAACGCTATTGGGCGGGTTTCGCACGGCGGGTCGCCTGAGATGGCGGCGGTGCCCGGCAGCCTGATCGGGGCGATCCTGGAAGCCGAGGCCCGCGCGCCGGGCACGCCGCTCGTCGTCGCGTCGGACGGGCAGCCGAGCCATACCACGCTGGCCGAGGTCGTGGCGGCGGGGCGACGGATGGGGACGCGGCTCTCCGATGCCGGGGTCGCGAAGGGCGACGTCGTCGCCGCGATGCTGCCCAACTGGCGCGAATGGCTGGTCGTTGCGGTCGCCGCCGCGCAGTCGGGCGCGGTACTGCTTCCGATCGTGACCATCTATGGCGCGACCGAGCTGGGTTTCATCCTGCGCCAGTCGGGTGCGAAATGGCTGTTCACCCCCGAACGCTTTCGCGGCGTCGATTTTGCCGCGCTGATCGGAACCTGTGGTGCGCTCCCGGCGCTGCGGCATCATGTGGCCGTCGGGCCGGTGTTCGACCGGCTCACGGCCGAGGGCGTGATTGCCGATCCGGTGCCGTGCGATCCGCGGGACATGGCGCTGCTCGTCTATACCTCGGGAACGACCGCGGCGCCGAAGGGGGTCATGCATTCGGCTGCGGGCATGCTGGCCGAGCTCGCCTCGATGCGCGCGCTGCGGGCGCGGGGGAAGCTGGAGGTCGTGCTCTCGCCCTGGCCGCCGGGCCATGTCGCGGGCGCCTTGGCGATGTACCGCTTCCTGTGCGACGCGGTGCCGCTCGTCCTGATGGATCATTGGGACGCCGCGGTCGCCGCCGGCCTCATCGAGACCCACCGGGTGACGACATCGTCGGGAACGCCCTTTCACCTGTCGGGCACCATCGCCGCGGCGGGAGCCGAGGGCCGTGACCTGTCGTCGCTCGAGCAATATCTGGTCGGCGCGGCGCCGGTTCCGGCGTCGCTGGTCGAACGGTGCCGGGCGCAGGGCCTTGCCGTCTATCATTGTTACGGTTCGAGCGAACATCCGACGGTCACCTCGGGCGTGGTCGACGATCCGGTCGAAAAGCAACTCCATACCGAGGGGCGGCCGACGCCCGGCACGACGCTCCGCTTCGTCGACGACGCAGGCGTCGACGTCGCATCCGGCGAAGAGGGCGAAATCTGCACCCGCGGCCCGGACCTGTTTCTCGGCTACCTCGACCCGGTATTGAACGACGCGGCTTTCCTGCCGGGGGGCTGGTTCCGGACCGGCGATATCGGCCGCCTCGATGCCGAGGGCTATCTTCACATCACCGACCGCAAGAAGGACATCATCATCCGCGGGGGTGAGAATATCTCGTCGAAGGAAGTCGAAGCGGTGCTGCTGACGCATCCGGCGATTGCCGACGCCGCGGCGGTCGCGGCGCCCGACGACCGGATGGGTGAGATCGTCCGCGCCTGCGTCGTGCTGAAGCCCGGCGCCACGCTCGATTTCGAGGGGCTGCGCACGCATTTCGCCGCGGCGGGCATCGCGAAACAAAAGACCCCCGAACGCCTGACGATCGTGACGGAACTGCCCCGCAATGCGACCGGCAAAGTGCTGAAGCATATGCTGCGTCTTGCGGGGTGATGGATATAGCGAGCATCCAACCTTGCCGGCGAGCGGTGCTCGCCGGCAATTTTTTGCGTGCGTCTGGACGACGGGATCGACGATCGGCTCCATCTGATACGCATCCAAAGGCGGGGAAGGCCATGACCAGTACCACCTCTCTTTCCAAATCGCGCCACGGCCGCGTTCTCAAACTGACGCTGGAAAGCGATTGCGGCCGGCATCCCGTGTCGCCCGAACTCGGCCTGGCCCTTCACAGCAGCATCGCCGACGCCGAAAGCGATGACGCCGTCGGCGCGATCCTGTTGACCGGCAGCGGCAAGACATTTTCGGCTGGCGGCGACATTGGCGGTTTGATTGCCGGGCTCGACGCGGCGCGGCCCGACGCGGAAACCAGAACGCTCCTTGCACAGTCGGCGTCGGGATGTCTGGCTCTCATGAGATCGACCAAGCCGACGATCGCGCTCGTGAACGGCGCCGCGGCAGGGGGCGGGCTGGCGCTGGCCGCCGCTTGCGACATACGGCTCGCGAGCCACGCCGCCAAATTCGCCTTCGCTTATCCCCGGATCGCCCTGGCAGGTGACCTCGCGGCCTGCTGGAGCCTCAACAGGATATTGGGACCTTCGAGGGCGCTCTATTTCGCGCTGTCGGCCAAGCGGCTTTCGGCAAGCGAGGCCCTGGCGCTCGGTTTGATTGCCGAGGTTCATGCCGATGATGGTCTTCAGCAAGCCGGGCTGACGCTCGCGCAAGACATCGCCTCGATGTCGCCTATGGCGCTTGCGCAGGTGAAGATGAATTTTCGGGCGGCCGCCACGGTCTCGAGAGACGAGGCGATCGAAATCGAAAGCGATAATTTTCTGCTGGCACGCGCCCATCCCGACCATCGCGAGGCGGCGATGGCCTTTATCGAAAAGCGAAGGCCGCGATGGACGCAGGGCGCGCGTTGAACCCGGGGCTTTGTCGCCTAGCCTGTCGGCAATGGTCGATCATGTCGACACGGGCAATCGCAGAGCATGACGCGCAGCGCTTGAGGACGATCGAGCGTCCTCATCGCTGGCACGGCCGAGAGGGCAGGTTCGTGTCCGGCTGATCAGATGGGCGAGGGCGCGCGCCGGCCCATGGAGGGGTTCGGTTCGAACGGCCGTCGATCGGTAAAGCGCCCGGAGCTGCGCCGCGTTGCGGCTGCAATCTCTCCGATGCCTGATTTCCCAGATCCCGCAGGACTGAGTGGTGCGGTCGAGAAGACTCGAACTTCCACGGCCTTTCGGCCACAACGACCTCAACGTTGCGCGTCTACCAGTTCCGCCACGACCGCACATCATGATGGGGCCGAATGGGTCCGGCTCCGGGTAGGAGCGGGCGCCTAGCAAAGCTTTTCGGACGATGCAAGCAAGCTGTGCCGCATTTATTTTCGCAGCTGCGAACAAGTCGCGTGACGCGCTTTGGTGCTTGTCACGAAACCGACTCCAAAGAGTCACTCAAATGTCATCGCTCTGGCGTCAGACCGTCACCGAATCACCCTAGTGGCGGCGTCACCGGGGGCGCGGCGGGGCACTCCTCTCGAACCGGCCGGTGATTTTTCAGCAGGGGCGCCGACCGATCCGGCGGCGCACAGCGGATAACGGAGAATTTCATGGCGGCTTTCGCGCGCGTTCGTTTGGTCATGCTCAGCAGCGTGGCCTGTTCTATTCTGGCCGCCTGCGGTGCCGACGGTGTCGCTTCGCCCGGTGAAGGCGTCATCGTGATCCCGGCGCCGACCCCGACCCCCACGCCGACCCCGACCCCCACGCCGACCCCGACCGGCGTCACCCCTGCCGCCGCTTGCCCGAGCATCGCCGGCCCCGCGCTGTCGGATCTCGGCACCATCACCGGTCCGCAGGGTACCTGGCGCAACTGCGGCTTCCCCGCGCGCTTCACCGCCTCGACCGCGATCCCCAAGGTCGCCGGCGTCATTTACTCGCTCCCCGGCCGCGTCGATGTCGGCACCGACCAGGGCGCGACCAGCACCAACACCGACGTCACGCTGACGATCGATCCGGGCGTCACCATCTTCGGCGCGACCGGCGTTTCCTATCTGGTCGTCAATCGCGGCAACCGCATCGACGCCGTCGGCACTCCGTCGCAGCCGATCATCTTCACGGGTCGCGGCAACGTCGTCGGTTCGGCCGACGACAATACCTCGCAGCTGTGGGGCGGCGTCGTCCTGCTCGGCCGTGCGCCGGTCACCGACTGCCTCGCGCCGGGCGCCACGCCGGGCACCGCCGCGTGCGAACGCGACACCGAAGGCACGTCGAACGCGCTTTATGGCGGCGCGCAGCCGGCCGACAATTCGGGCCGCATGTCCTATGTCCAGATCCGCTACTCGGGCTTCATCCTCAGCGCCGACAAGGAACTGCAGGGCCTGACCCCGTCGGGCGTCGGTTCGGGCACCACGATCGAAAATATCCAGGTCCACAACAGCTCGGACGACGGCATCGAAGTGTTCGGCGGCCGCGTCAACATGCGCAACCTGGCGATCACCGGCGCCGAGGATGACGGTCTCGACACCGACGTCGGCTACAAGGGCAATGTCCAGTTCCTGCTCGCGGTACAGCGCGCCGGCGGCACCGTCGGCGACTCGATGCTCGAAATCGACTCGAACGGCAATGAAGACACCACCCCGCGCCAGAATGTCGCGCTGTCGAACTTCACCTTCATCCACCGCGCCAATGCGGCGGGCAACACCGCGTCGGTGCTGATCCGCGGCGGCGCCGACTATCGCCTGATGAACGGTCTGATCGTGGCGCCCGGCATCTCGTGCGTCCGCATCAACTCGGCAACGACGATCCAGACCACGGGTGCCGACGAAGCCGGGCCGCCGAAGTTCGACTCGGTCAACATGCAGTGCGGCGGCGCCAGCGCCTTCCTTGGCACCAGCGGCGTCACCAACGATCAGGTCGCGACGATCTTCAACGGGGGCACGAACAACAGTTCGACCTATGTCCCGACGCTGTCGAACGTGTTCATCAACGGCGCCACCGAAACCGCCCGCCCGGCGTTCAACCCGGTTCCGATCAACGCCTTCTTCGTGAACGCGGGCTATGTCGGCGCGGTGCGCGATGCCAGCGACACGCGCTTCACCGGCTGGACCTGCAACAGCGCGACCGCGAGCTTCGGTTCGTCGAGCGCCGCGTGCACGCTCATCCCGGTCTGACGCGCCTTCGTACCTGAATTGGGGCGGGGCGCACCATCGGGGCGCGCCCCGCCCCGCTTATCATCCGAATTATAGGGGTTTTTAGGGCCATGACCAAACGGTCGATTTTCGCCAGCATGCTGCTCCTCTCGTCGGCGTTGGTCGCACCGGCCGCACTGGCACAGGACGCCGGACCCGCGGGTTCGAGCACCGAAGCCACGCCGCCGACCGCCGATGCCGCCGATCCGGCGCCGGCCGACGACGATCAGCCCGATGTGTCGATCCCCGGCGGTTCCGATCAGGAAATCGTGGTCACCGGCCGCTATACCCCCAATGTCGTCCGCGCGACCCCCGAGGTCGTGTCGGTCCTTTCGTCCGCCGACATCGCGCGCACCGGTGAGGGCGATATCTCGGGTTCGCTCCAACGCGTCACCGGCCTGTCGGTCGTCGGCGGCGGCTTCGTCTATGTCCGCGGCCTCGGCGATCGCTATTCGCTCGCGCTGCTCAACGGTTCGCCGCTGCCGAGCCCCGAACCGCTGAAGCGCGTCGTCCCGCTCGACATCTTCCCGTCGAACGTCATCGATTCGACGCTGGTCCAGAAAAGCTATTCGGTGAACTTCCCCGGTGAGTTCGGCGGCGGCGTGATCAACCTCACCACCAAGTCGACCCCGCGCGAGAATTTCCTGACCTTCTCGGGCGGCATCGGCTGGGACAGCGAGACGACCAACGAACTCGGCTACACCTATTATGGCGGCGACGCCGACTGGACGGGTTTCGACGACGGCACCCGCGATGTGCCCAAGTCGCTCGCCGCGGCCTTTGCCAGCAGCAAGCCGATCATCGAGGGCGCCGATTTCAGCAAGGACGATCTCGAAGCGATCGCCATGGACCTCGTCAATGCGCCGACGACGCTGCTGCAACAGAACAACCATATCCCGGTCAACTGGTCGGCGGGCGTCACCGGCGGCCTGACCATCCCGATGGCCGACGGCGAACTCGGCATCATCGCGACGGCGGGGATCAGCAACAAGTGGCGCACCCGCGACACGCTGCAGCAGACCTCGGTCGAGGCCGACCTGTCGGGCGATCCGCAGACCAGCTACAACCGCGTCGTCACCGACAATCGCGTCGTCGTCAACGGCCTGCTCGGCTTCGGGCTCGAGATCGGCGATCACAAGCTGCGCTGGACCAACCTCTATATCCGCGACACCCTCAAGCAGGCGCGTCTCGCGCTCGGCACCGACCAGAACCAGTCGGGTCGCGACATCATGAAGCAGGACACGGCGTGGTACGAACGCCAGCTGATCAACACCCAGTTTGTCGGCGAATTCCATTTCGACCGGCTCAAGCTCGACCTGCGCGGCGCCTATGCCAATTCGCAGCGCGAAGCGCCCTATGAACGCAGCTTCACCTATGTCCGCACCAATCTGCCGACCGCGCAGGACCCCGTCGGCGACAAGTTCGTCAACGACCTCGGCGGCAACAAGGGCGACGCGACGATCGCCTTTTCCGACCTGAACGAAGATCTGTGGTCGGGCGGCGTCGACCTGTCCTACGAAATCGCCCCGCGCATCACCGGGACCGTCGGCTATGCTTATAGCGATACCAGCCGTACCTCGGTGCGCCGCGCCTTCCAGTATCGCGCCTCGAACCTGCCGATCCCGGTGCAGCAATTGCGCCCCGACTATCTGCTCTCTGACGCGTCGATCCAGCTTTATGACATCACGCTGCTCGAAACCTCGGCGCAGGACGGCACCGCGGCGTTCGACGCGGCGCTGACCACCCATGCCGGCTATGCGCAGGTACAGGCCGAACTGCTGTCGGGCGTCAACATCAACGCCGGCGTCCGGTACGAGGATGCCAAGCAGACGGTGTCGCCGATCGACCTGTTCAATTCGGGCGCGTCGTCGATCGTCGATACGAACCTGAACAACGACTATTGGCTGCCCGCGGTCACCCTGACCTGGGAAGTCGCCCCCGACATGCAGCTGCGCGTTAGCGGGTCGAAGACGATCGCCCGCCCGCAGTTTCGTGAGTTGGTGGCGCAGGTCTATCAGGATCCCGAATCGAACCGTCTGTTCCGCGGCAACCCGTCGCTGACCGACAGCCGGCTGACGAACGCCGAAGCGCGGTACGAATGGTATTTCGCCAAGGATCAGCGCCTGACGGTCGCGGGCTTCTACAAGTCCATCGACAATCCGATCGAGGCCTATACCTCGATCTCCGACTCCTCGGTCAACACCAGCTACGCCAACGCGCCGAAGGCGACGCTTTATGGCGTCGAGTTCGAACTGCAGAAATATTTCCCGCTCGACACGCTGTCGGATGCGCCTTTCTGGTCGAGCCGCCGCTTCGTATTGATCGGCAACTATACCTATACCCAGTCCGACATCTCGGTCGCGGCGGGCGATACCACGACGATCAACGGCGTGGTGCAGGATGCGAGCAACTTCTTCTTCGACGGCTCGCCGCTCACCGGCCAGTCGGACCATCTGGTCAATTTCCAGATCGGGCTCGAGGATCAGGACCATTTGTCGCAGCAGACCCTGCTCGTGACCTATGCCAGCCCGCGCGTCACCAGCCGCGGTCCCTCAGGCCAGCCCGACCTGCGCGAAAAGCCGGGGATTTCGCTCGATTTCGTCGCGCGGCAGGGCATCAATCTGCTGAACAAGGAAATCGAACTGAAGTTCGAGGCGCGCAATCTCACGGGCCGCAATTATGAAGAGGTACAGGAGTTCGGCGACAACCGGATCTTCTTCAACCGCTACAAAATCGGCCGCAGCTTCTCGCTGAGCGCGTCGCTGAAATTCTGATGAAACATCCTCCCTGCCGCGAAGCGGTGGGGAGGGGGCCGCGCCCGAAGGGCGTGGTGGAGGGGCATCGACGCTGCGTCAAAGCCCCTCCGTCAGCCCTTCGGGCTGCCACCTCCCAATGCCTGCGGCACCGGGAAGATAGATACGGCGAGCCGCCACAGGCCGGACTCGCCCGACTGTCAAAAAACTGTAATCTTCCCGTCAGCTGATTGTCACCAATCGCCCCTAGGCGATTCGCGAGGCACCATGGTGATGCGGGGGATAAACAGGTTTTCATGGCGACGCTGATGTCCGGATCGGCCGTTCGGTTGCCGCGCGGATTGCCCGCATGGCTGCGCAGCGGCAAGCGCTCGCCACGCGCGGTCTGGCCCATGCTGGTCGTCGGCCTGCTGGCGCTGCTGCTCGCGGTGCAGGTCGTGCGCCTGCTCTGGACGATCGTGACACCCCTGTCGCCGCTTGGCGCCTGGCAGCCGCAGACCGCGGTCATCGCCTCGCCTGCCGAGCGCCGCGCGCTCTTCACCAGCTTCGATCCCTTTTTCCGGACCGGCGGACAGGGGCCCGCCTCGGCGACGGTCACCGCTCTCGGCCTGACGCTGTTCGGCGTCAACATCAACGAAGCGACCGGCGGCGGATCGGCAATCATCGCTGCCGAGGACGGTATCCAGAACAGCTATGCCGTGGGCGACGAGATCGGGCCGGGGGTGAAGCTCGTCGGGGTCGCCTTCGACCATGTGCTGCTCGACCGCGGCGGTGCGCGCGAAAGCCTGTTCCTCGACCAGAGCGGCGCGGCGCCGGTTGCGACGCCCGCGACTCCGCTGCCCGCGCCGACCCCCGAGGTCGGGGCGGCGCCTGCCAATGATGCGGTTGCCGGCGAACTTTCGCCCGCCGCGTTGAAAAGCGGCGTCGGCTTCGCACCGCGCAGCGAAAACGGCCGCGTCACCGGGGTCGTCGTTCAGCCGCAGGGCGACGGCGCCGCCTTCCGCGCCGCGGGCCTGCGTCCGGGCGACGTCATTCGCGGCGTCAACGGCCGCCCGATCGGCTCGGCGGGCGATGCCGCCGCGCTCGCCAATCAAATCACACCGGGGGCACGCCTCTCGCTCGAAGTCGAGCGCGGTGCCAACGTCGTCCCGATCGCCATTTTTGTTTCGAAGTAGGGTATATGCGCCTCAAACTGTCCCTGATGCTTGCCGCCGCACTGGTTTCGGCGACGCCGACCGCCGCGCTTGCGCAATATACGCTCAACGTCCGCGACGCCGACATCCGCGCCTTCATCCAGGATGCGGCGCGGATCACCGGGCGCACCTTTGTCATCGACGGGCGCGTCAACGGCAAGGTGTCGGTGGTCACCGACCGCCCGCTATCGCGCAGCGAATATTTCGAAATCTTCCTCGCCACCTTGCGCTCGAACGGTCTCGTCGCGGTATCGGGACCGAACGGCAGCTATCGTATCCAGCCGATCGACGGCGCGGCGTCGCAGCCCGGCCGCATCGGCAGCGACCGCGCGGCGCAGAACCAGTTCGTCACTGAAATCATTCGTCTGCGCCACATCGACGCCGTCGCCGCGGTCGAGACTTTGCGCCCGCTGGTCAGCCCGCAGGGTTCGCTGACGGCGAACCGCAACGCCAACAGCCTGGTTGTCGCCGACTTCGCCGACAATATCCGCCGCATCCGCGCGCTCGCGTCGAGCATCGACCGCGACAGCACGACAAGCCAGATCGTGACGCTGAAAAATGCCGGCGCGCGCGAAATCGCCGCCGCGCTTCAGGCGCTCGCGCCGGCGGCGGGGGAGGGCGCGCAGGCGCCGGTCGCGATCGTCCCGATCGACAGCAGCAACGCCATCGCGCTGCGCGGCGACCAGGCGCTCGTCGCGCGCTTCGTCCAGATGGCGAACGACCTCGATCAAAAGGCGGCGGGCGGCACCGAACTGCGCGTCTATTGGCTCGACCATGCCAACGCCGAAACCTTGCTCCCGACGATCCAGCAGCTCATCGGCGGCGGCAGCGATCCGGCGCAGAAGGCGGGTCTGCCGGCGGCGTCCTCGTCCTCGTCCTCTGGCGGCAACGGCGCATCGACGGCCGCCCCGGCCCCGGCGGCGGCGCCCGTCTCGACCGGCGGCGGCGGGAGCGGCAGCATCGCGACGCGCGGCCCCGCGATCGTCACCCGCTACGAAGGCGCCAACGCGATCATCGTCGCCGCCAACCCCGACGTCCAGCGCATGCTCGGCGAACTGATCCGTCAGCTCGACAGCCGCCGGCCGCAGGTGCTGGTCGAGGCGATCGTGGTCGAGATCGGCGACGATGCGGCGAAACAGCTCGGCGTCCAGTTCCTGCTCGGCGGCAAGAATATTCCCTTCGTTGCGACCAGCTACGGCAACGCCTCGCCCAACATCCTGACGCTCGGCGGGGCCTATGCCGCCAACCAGTTGTCGCAGCAGACGACGACGGTGAACGGCAACACCACGGTGACGCAAACGAACAGCTCGCTCGGCAACAGCCTGCAGGAAGCGGCGGCGGCATCGCTGCTCACCGCGACCGGCGGGTTCGCGGGATTTGCGGGCGACATCGGCAAGAATACGGTGTTCGGGGCGATCATCAACGCGGTGAAGTCCGACACGACGTCGAACCTGCTGGCCACCCCGCACATCGTCACGCTCGACAACCAGGCGGCGAAATTCCTCGTCGGCCAGGAAGTGCCGATCACAACAGGTGAAGCGCTCAGCGACAATTTCGACAACGCCTTTCGCACCGTCCAGCGTGAGGAGGTCGGCATCAAGCTCGACGTCACGCCGCAGGTAAACGGCGCCGGAGAGGTCAAACTCTTCCTGCGTCAGGAAGTGTCGAGCGTCGCGGGACCCGTCTCGTCGCGCAACGGCGACCTGATCATCAACAAGCGCTCGTTCGAAACGGTGCTGACGGTCGACGACGGCGAAATCCTCGCGATCGGCGGGCTGCTCAACGACGACGAGCGCAAGACGATCGAACGGATACCGCTGCTCAGCGACATTCCGCTGATCGGCGAATTGTTCAAATCGCGCAGCCGTTCACGCTCGAAGACCAATTTGATGGTCTTCATCCGCCCGACGATCCTGCGCAACCGCGAGGACAACGCCGCGCTCACCGCGCGCCGCTATGGCTATATTCGCGACACCCAACTGCGCCGCAATCCCGACGAGGAACCCGCGCTCGACACGCTGGTCCGTGACTATATGGGCGCCACCCCGCCGTCGCCGCCGACCGCGACCGACATCACCGTCGGCCCGGTCGATCTGCCGGCGCTGCGCGGCCCCGACGGCAGCGTCACGACGACCGATGTGCCGCCCTCGATCTCGAATGCCCCCGCCCCGCCGCCGGGAGACTATCCGTGACCGAAGACGAACCGATCGCCGCGCCCCCGGCGCCGGTCGACATTCCCTATGCCTTTGCCCGCACCCACGGCGTCGTCATCGCGCCGGGCGAGGGCGGCGTCTGGCTTGCGACCCTGCGCGAAGGCGCCGACCCTGCGGTGTTGATCGAGGTGAAACGACACCTCGCGCAGCCGCTGCGCGTCGCCACCATCAACGCCGCCGATTTCGACCGGCTGCTGTCGGACCATTATGCCGTCGATGCCTCGGCGGCGGCGATGGCGGGTTCGCTCGACGGCAGCGACATGGATTTCAGCTTGCCGAGCGCCGAGGATCTGCTCGACAGCGCCGACGACGCCCCCGCGATCCGCCTGATCAACGCGATCATCGCCGAAGCGGTGCGCCAGGGTGTCAGCGACATCCATATCGAACCCTATGAAAGCGGGCTCGTCGTGCGCATGCGCACCGACGGGGTGCTACGCGAGCATCTGCGCATGCCGCCGCACGTCGCCCCCGTCGTGGTCAGCCGCATCAAGGTGATGGCGCGGCTCGACATCGCCGAACGCCGCATTCCGCAGGACGGCCGCATCGGGCTGACCCTCGCGGGCAAAGCGGTCGACGTCCGCGTTTCGACGCTGCCCAGCCGCGCCGGCGAGCGCGTCGTGATGCGTATCCTCGACAAGGACGCGGCGGGGATCGATTTCGACGTCCTCGGCCTGTCGGGTGCCGCCGATCAGATCTTGCGCGAGGCGCTGGCCGAACCCAATGGCATCATCCTTGTCACCGGCCCGACGGGGTCGGGCAAGACGACGACGCTTTACGCTGCGCTCAAGCAACTCAACGACGGCCAGCGCAATATCCTGACTGTCGAGGACCCGGTCGAATATGCCGTCGACGGCGTCGGCCAGACGCAGGTGAACGCCAAGGTCGGGCTTGATTTCGCCGCTGGGCTTCGTGCGATCCTGCGCCAGGATCCCGACGTCGTGATGGTCGGCGAAATCCGCGATCGCGAGACCGCCGATATCGCGGTGCAGGCCTCGCTCACCGGTCACCTCGTCCTTTCGACGGTCCACACCAACGACGCTGTCGGCGCCATAACGCGTCTCAAGGATTTGAAAGTAGAGCCTTTTCTACTGGCGTCGACGCTTCGTGCGGTCATCGCCCAGCGACTTGTGCGCAAACTTTGTGAAAATTGTCGCGAACCGGTGCAGGCCGACAACAGCATTGCCGCGATGCTTGGACTCGACATTGGCACCGTCATCTGGCGGCCCAAGGGCTGCGACCATTGCGGCGGCACCGGTTATAAAGGCCGGATCGGGGTGTTTGAGGCGATCAAAGTCGACGAGACCGTCCGCCGCTATATCTTTAATGGCGGCGACGAGGCGATGATCGTCAAGCACGCCTTCCTCAAATCGCCAACGCTCGCGTCGGCGGCGCGGGCGATGGTCGCCAAGGGACTGACCACCGCCGAGGAAGCGATCCGCGTCGCGCGGCGCGAGGAAATCGATGCCTGATTATCGCTATGTGGCGATCGATCCGCAGGGCCGCGAGCGCAAGGGGCGGCTGACCGCCGCCAACGATGACGCCGCGCGCGCCGATCTCGTCCGGCGGAAGTTTCATATTGTCGCGGTCGAGGCAGCGGGATCGAAGCCGGCGGCGGGCCGGTCGCTGTTCGCGTTTCGCCGCACCAAATTGTCAGCCAAGGAACTCGCGCTTTTCACCCGCCAACTCGCGACACTCGCCGAGGTCGCGCCGCTCGAAGAAGCGCTGCGCACGCTGACCCGACAGAGCGAAGCGGAGAGTGCGCGTGTCGTCGTCGGCGACGTCCACGCCGGCCTGCTCGAAGGCCGCCGCCTCGCCGATGCGATGGCGCGCCAGCCGGGCAGTTTTCCGCCGCTGTACCGTGCGATGGTCGCCGCGGGCGAAACCACCGGCAGCCTGACGACGATCCTCGCGCGGCTCGCCGACCTGCTCGAACGCCAGGCTGAAGTGCGCGGCAAGCTGATCGCTGCGCTTGCTTACCCGATCGTGCTTGCCTTCGTCGCGATCGGCGTCGTTGCGGCGCTGATGATCTTCGTCGTCCCGCGCGTGGTCGAACAATTCACCGACTCCGGCCAGCAACTGCCGTTCCTCACCCGCGCGGTGATCGCCATTTCCAGTTTCGCCGCCAACTGGTGGTGGCTGGTCGCGCTGCTGTTCGCCGCCGCGGTCTTCGGCTGGGTGACCGCGATGCGCCGCCCGGCGTTCAAGGCCCGGGTCGATGCGCGGCTGCTGCGTCTGCCGCTCCTCGGCCGCCTGCTCCGCGATCTTCACGCGGCGCGCTTCGCGCGTACCCTGTCGACGATGGTGTCGAGCCGCCTGCCACTCGTCGAGGGGCTACGCCTGACCGTGCCGACGATCCGCAACGCCGCGCTGGCGGGCGCGACCGCGACGATCGTCGACCAGGTGCGCGCCGGCGGCGGTCTGTCGGCCGCGCTGCGCGACGCCGGGGTGTTCCCGCCCTTGCTCGTCTATATGACCGCCAGCGGCGAAAGCGCCGGGCGGCTCGAGCAGATGCTCGAGCGCGCCGCCGACTATCTCGAACGCGAATTCGACCGTTTTACCGCCGCCTCGATGGCGCTTCTCGAACCTGTCATAATTGTCGTTATGGGGTCGTGCGTCGCCCTCATCATCCTCGCCATCCTGCTGCCGATCCTCCAGTTGCAGAACCTTGCCGGATTATAATAATGTCGCTCATGCAGCTTTTCATTCGCCTGATGCTCGATCCCTCGCGCCCGCCGGTCGACCGGCGCCGCAAAAGAGACGAGCGCGGCTTCACCCTGACCGAATTGATGGTCGTCATCTTCATCATCGGGCTTCTCGCCACGGTGGTGATGATCAACGTGCTGCCCAGCCAGGACCGAGCGATGGTGACCAAGGCCAAGGCCGATATCGCGACGCTCGAAACCGCGCTCGAACAATATCGGCTCGACAATCTGGCCTATCCCGCGTCGGGCGACGGACTCAATGCGCTGAAGGTCGCGCCGCCGTCGCTGGCGCAGCCCGAACGCTATCGTCGCGGCGGCTATATCAAGCAATTGCCGAACGACCCGTGGGGCCGTCCGTATAATTATCAGGCGCCCGGTCCCAATGGTGCGGCGTTCGACATCTGGTCGCTCGGCGCCGACGGCGCGCCCGGCGGCACCGACGACAATGCGGATATCCACGGTGGAGACAGCTAGGACGCCCGCGTCCGCCAGGCGCAGGGCAAGGGCGAACGGCTTCACCCTCGTCGAGCTGATGGTCGTGCTCGCGATCATGGCGCTCGCCGCGACCGCCGTAGCACTCACCATTCCCGGCGAGGAGCGCAATGTGCGCAGCGAAGCCGACCGGCTCGCCGCGCGGCTCGCCGCCGCGCGCGACGTCGCCGTGATCGAGGGACGCAGCGTGTCGGTCAATTTCGCGCCGTCGGGTTACGGTTTCGAACGGCGGATCGCGGGCGAGTGGCAGCCGCTGCCCGGCCGTTCGTTCGACCGGCGCAACTGGCCCTCCGACGTCCGGTTCGCCGCAGGCAACGGGCAGGGCGCGGCGCGCATATTGTTCGACCGCGTCGGCACCAGCCCCACCCCGCAGGCGATCGTGCTGAGCGGCGGTGACGCGCGCGAGGTCGTGCGCGTCTCGGCGACGGGGGAGGTCAGCCGTGGCGAATGAGCGCGAAAGCGGTTTCACCCTGCTCGAAATGCTGGTCGCGCTCAGCATCCTCAGCATCGCCGCGCTGACCCTCGTGCGCCTCGACGCCTTTGCGGTGCGCACCGCCGGCGACCTCGACGAGACCACCATCGCGGGCATCGTCGCGCAGAATCGCGCGGTCGAATTGTGGACCGACCCCGCGCCGCCGACGATCGGCAACAGCGCGACCGGGGTTTCCAATGCCGGGCGCAACTGGCGCGTCGAACAGCGTGTCGCGAAGACCGCCGCCGACGGCCTGCTGCGCATCGACCTGATCGTCCGCCCCGAAAGCGGGCGTGGGCAGGCGGCGCTGACGATCATCCGGCCGTCGCGATGAAGGACCAGCGCGGCTTCACCCTCGTCGAGATGCTCGTCGCCTTGTCGCTGTTCGCGGCGATCGCCGCGATCGGCGTCGGGCTGCTGCGCAGCAGCATCGATACGCAGGATGCGGTGCAGGACCGGCTGAAGGCGATGGGCGGGGTCAACCGGTTGCGCGCGCTGATGGCCAACGACCTTGCGCAGGCGCTGCCGCGTTCGACGCGCGGCCCCTCGGGCGAAACGGTCCCCGCCTTTGCCGGCTCTGAAACCGGCTTTGCGCTCGTCCATGGCGGTGCGGCCTCGCTCGACGGCGGGTCGCGCCCCAATGTCGAGCGGGTCGCCTATGCGCGTGTCGGCGGCGAATGGCGCCGCGCGGCGCAGCCGATGCTCGACGGCACGGCATTGAGCGATGGCGACCGTCTGGTGGACGAAGTGGCCGGTGTCGCCGTTCGCTATCGCGACGAGCAGGGGCAATGGGGCAGCAGCTGGACATCCGATCCCGGCGATCGCCTGCCCCGCGCGGTCGAGGTGCGGTTGACCCGGCAGGGCCGCGCACCACTGGTGATGCTGTTCCTCACCGCGCCCGTACCGCCGCCGCCGCTGCCGCTCGGGACGCCCGTGCCATGAACCGCGGACAATCCGATGAACGCGGCGCCGCGCTGCTCAGCGTGCTGCTGCTCGTCGCGGTGATGGCGGTGATCGCCGCGACCGCGCTCGACCGGCTGACGCTCGCGACGCGGATCGCGGGCAGCGCCGCGACGGTCGATCAGGGCCGCGCCTACAGCTTCGCCGCCGAACAGATCGCGCTGCGCCGCGTCGCCGACCTCGTCGGGCGCGATCCCGCAAAACTCACGCTCGCCGGCGATTGGCTCGGGCGCGACTTCACCCTGCCGTTGCCGAACGGGCAGGGGACGGCGCGGCTGACCGACGCGAGTAACTGCTTCAACCTGAACAGCCTTGTCGCCGAGACGATCCCGGGCCGCTTCACCCAGCGCCCCGGTGGCACCGGCCAGTTCGCCGAACTGATGACGCTGCTCGGGGTCAACGCCGACGAGGCGCGTATGGTGGCCGGCGCGACCGCCGACTGGATCGACAGCGACAGCGTTGATGGCCCGCTCGGCGCCGAGGACGGCGTCTATCGCTCGCTGCCCGGCAGCTACCTTCCCGCCAACCGCAAGATGGCCGATGTCAGCGAATTGCGCGCGGTGCGCGGGGTGACGCCCAAGCTTTATGCGCGGCTCAAACCCTGGATCTGCGCGCTGCCCGCGACCGATCCGGTCAAGCTCAACATCAACACGCTGGCGCCCGAACAGGCGCCGCTCGTCGCGATGCTGTTGCCGGGGCAATTGACCGCCGCCGAGGCACGCGCGGCGCTGGCGGCGCGGCCCGCCGGCGGCTATGGCAGCAGCGTGCGATTCTGGGAATCCGGACCGCTCGCCCGGCTCGATCCGCCCACCGATGTCGCCGAGCAGGCGGGGGTGACGAGCCGCTGGCTGATATTGAAGACCGACGTGACGATGGGGGATGGTTTCTTGACTTCTGTATCGCTGATCGACGCGAACGGCGGTGCGCCATCGGCGGGCCAGATGCCGCCGGTGATCGTGCGGCGCGATTGGGGCGAAACCGACTGACATGGCGCGCACATTGGTTCTCTGGCTGCCCCCGGCGGCGATGCTCGGCGAGCGGGCCGATGCGGCGTGGCTGCGTGTCGACGACGGCGTGATCGTCGATTCGGGACAGGATGACGGCTGGGTCGACGCTTGGGAAAAGCCGCGGGATGACGAGGGTGACGACCGGCTGATCGCGCTTGCACCCGCCGCCGACGTGCCGCTGCGCTGGCGCCACTATCCCGACGCCGCCCCGGCACAGGCCGCCGCGATCGCGCGCGTCGATACGCTGCGCGACAGCTTGGGCGATGCGGCGCTCTTGCATGTCGTCGCCGGCCAGCCCGCCGACGCGGGGCAGGCGGTGCCCGTCGCGGTGACCACCCACGCCGCGATGGCGGCATGGACCGACTGGCTGAAGGCACAGGGGTTATCCCCCGCCGCGATCATCCCCGCCGCCGCGACCGTGCCGCCGCCTGAGCCCGACAGCCTGTGGTCGGCCGAACTCGGGCGCGAACAGATTTTGCGCAGCGACGACCGCAGTTTCATCTCCGACCCCGAACTCGACCCGCTGATCGCCGCCGGCCGCCCGATCGCGCCGCTCGATGCCGACCGGATGCGTCAGGCGCTGCTGCTCTCGCTCGCCGCGCCGCCGCTCGACCTGCTGACCGGCGCGTGGCAGCCGAGGCGCAGCTGGGCGATCGATCCGGCGCTGGTCCGGTGGATGAAGCGACTTGCCGTCGTCCTGCTCGCCGTGACGTTGTTGGTCCCGATCATCCATGCGATCCGGCTCAACGCCGACATCGGCCGCGCTGACGATGCGAGCGTCGCCGCCGCCAAAAAGGCTGGCGTCACCGCCACCGACGCAGAGAGCGCCGAGGCCGAACTCGACCGCCGCCTCGCGGCTGCGGGCGGCGGGCCGCTCGCCTTCTCGGTGCCCGCGTCGGCGCTCTACGACGCGATGCGCGACACGCCGGGGGTGGCGCTCAAGAGCTTGTCGCACCGCACCGACGGCACGCTGTCGACGACGATCGCGGCGCCGCGCACCGAGGACCTGAACGCGGTGCTGCTGGCGCTGCAGGCGCGCGGCTACAAGATCACCGCGCAGCCGATGGCCGGCACCGACGGCAACCAGATGGCGAACATCACGGTGAGGGCCGTGCCATGACCGATCGGATCTCCAACTGGTGGCAGGGTATGTCGCGTCGCGAACGCTGGATGGTCGGGGTTGCCGGGGTGCTGGCGCTGGCGGTCTTCATCTGGCTGCTCGGCCGTCCGGCCTATGCCGCCTTCACCAATCTCGAGGCCGATCATCGTGCCGCGATCGAGCGGCAGGGCCGCGTTGCCGCCAAGGTCCAGTTGCTGGCGCAGCGTCCGGCATCTTCGGCCGCCGCCGCGAATGACGCGGTCGCGATCGACCAGTTTCTCACCCAGTCGGCGGGCGAGATCGGGCTGACGCTCGACCGCAATGAAGCACGCGGGCAGGGGCAGGCAACGATCGCGATCGCCACCGCGCGCGCGCCGGTGCTCGCCGACTGGCTCGCCTCCTTGGAAACGCAGGGCTTCGTCGTCGACCAGCTGACGATCACCCCGGCCGCCGACGGTACCGTCGGCATGACCGCCGAACTGCGGCGCGGGGGCAAATGATGCGCCGCCGGGTCATCCTTGCCGCCGTCCTGATCATTCTGATCCTGATTGTCGCGACCTTCCCGATGCGCCTCGCGCTCGCGATGGCGGGCGCCGAAAAGTCGGGGCTGACCGCGCGCGAGGTCAATGGTTCGGTCTGGGCGGGTGAATTGATCGAAGCGCGGCTCGGTGCCTTGCCGCTCGGCAATGTGCAGGCCAGCCTGTCGCCGCTGGCCCTGCTCGGCGGCGATGTCGAGCTGGCTTTCAGTCGGCCCGATGCGCGGCTCGGCGAACTCGCGGGGCGTCTCCATGGCAGCAACCCGCGCGGCCTTTCGGATCTCAACGGCACGACCTCGCTCTCGGGTGGCCTCGGCCTCGTTCCGGTCGACAGCCTGCGCTTCGAGGGTGCCGCGGTACGGTTCGACGATCGCGGGCGCTGCGTCTCGGCGAGCGGGCGCATCCAGCTCAGCGTCGGCACCTCGATCGCCGGGCTCGACCTGACGCGTGGCCTTACGGGGCCGCTGCGCTGCGTCGAGGGCCGCGCACAGGCGGCGCTCGTCAGCCAGTCCGGCATGGAGCGACTGATGCTCGGCTTCGACGGTAGCGGCGCCTGGCGTGCCGAGTTCGCGATCACCGCCGATGACCCGGTGATGGCGTCGGCGCTGTCGGCGATCGGTTTTCGCGCCGGCAGCAACGGCTTCGTGCTGGTCAGTTCGGGCCGTTTCTGACCGATGACGGCGGCGCTTGACGCCTTGCCATATGGCGCGGGCGTCGGGTTCGCGGCGCTGCTCGGGGTGGTCCTCGGCAGCTTTATCGCGACCCTGGTGCTACGCTGGCCCGACGGGCGGTCGCTGCTGGGGCGCTCCCACTGTGACGGCTGCGAGCGCGCCCTCGGTCCGCTCGATCTCGTCCCGCTCGTCTCGGCGCTCGTCCAGCGCGGCCGTTGCCGGACATGCGGCGCGCGGATCGATCCCTTTCATATGCAGGTCGAGCTGGCATCGGGCCTGATCGGCGCGCTGGCGCTGACGATCATGCCCGGCATCGCGGGGTGGCTCTGGGCGCTGTTCGGCTGGCTGCTGCTGCCGCTCGCCTTGCTCGACGCGCGGCATATGTGGCTGCCCGACCGGCTCAATGCGGTGCTGGCCATCACCGGCCTGCTGCTCGCCGGGCCGTTGCTTGACACGGTGCTGCTCGACCGCTGGATCGGTGCGGTCGCGGGCGGGGTGCTGCTCGCGCTCGTCGCGCTCGCCTATCGGCGCGGGCGCGGGCAGGACGGCATGGGCGGCGGCGACCCCAAGCTGGTCGCGGCGATCGGCTGCTGGCTCGGCTGGCAGGCGCTGCCGCTGATGCTGCTGCTCGCCAGCGTCGGCGGCATGGTCTGGGCGCTGACCACGCAAAAGAAAGGGGACCGGCCGCTGGCGTTGCGACAGGTCCCCTTCGGTCTCTTTGCCACCGTCGCCGCCTGGGCGACGGTGGCGCTGTGGCCGTTGCTTAGCGCTGGATGACCACTGTCACCGCACGGCGGTTCTTCGCATAGGCTTCCTCGGTCGACGCGGTGTCGGCCGGGCGTTCCTTGCCATAGCTGATCACCTCGATCCGCGACGGGTCGACGCCCAGCGAGGCGAGATAGTTTTTCGCGGCATTGGCGCGGCGTTCGCCAAGCGCGATATTATAATCGCGGGTGCCGCGTTCGTCGGCATGGCCTTCGAGCAGAACGCGAACCGCCGAATTGCGCTGCAGCCACTGGGCCTGGTTGCTCAGCGTCGCCTGATCCTCGGCATCGACATTATACTGGTCGAAACCAAAGAAGATGCGGTCGGACGAAACGCTGTTCAGGAAGTCCTGCTGCGAACCCGGGATCACGCCGGTGCCGCCGCCCGAATTGCCGCTGCCGTCGTCGATCCCGTCGGGGTTGGGGGGCAGAACCTCGGGCGCCTTTTTCGAGCAAGCGCCCACGGCGAGCATTGCGATCGCGGCGATCATGGCGGTGGTTTTCCGTATCGTCATGTTGTCGTCCCTTTCGTGTTAATCCGGATGGTCCTGTTCATGTTGAGATTAACCCATGTTGAACCTTTGGGTTCAACCCGAGGCTGCAACATTGGTTCCGCCGCACATTTGGTGCGGATTGGCCGATTACGGCAGCACGGGTCCCCAACTCGGGTCCGACCCGTCCTGCGGAGTCTGCAGCTTGCGCATGTTCACGCCGGTCAGGTCGACCTGCCACAGGCTCGACTTGCCGGAGGCGCCGCGCGAGGTGCGGAAGAATTGCAGCACGCGGCCGTTCGGCGACCATGTCGGCGCTTCGTCCTGCCAGTCGTTGGTCAGCAGGCGCTCGCCGCCGCCCGACGGGGTCATCACGCCGATGCGGAATTCGCCGCCGCCCATCTTGGTAAAGGCGATCAAATCGCCGCGCGGCGACCATTCGGGGGTGGCATAGCGCCCGCCGCCGAAACTGATCCGCTGTTGGTTCGACCCGTCGATGTTCATCGTATAGACCTGCTGGCCGCCCGACCGGTCGCTTTCGAACACGATCTTCTTGCCGTCGGGCGAGAAGCTGCCGCCGACGTCGATGCCCGGGTTGTTGGTCAGCCGCACCGGCGTGCCGCCGTTCGCCGAGATGCGATAGATGTCGGTATTGCCACCGGTCGCCATCGAGAAGAGAATCTGCGTGCCGTCGGGCGACCAGCGCGGCGCGAAGGTCGCGTTGCGGCTTTCGGTGACGAGCTTTTGCGTGCCCGCCGCCACGTCATAGATGAACACCCGGACGCGGTCGTTCAGATAGCTGACATAGACGATCTTTTGGTAGTCGGGTGAGAAGCGCGGTGAGATCGCGAGCGCCTGACCGTTGGTGATGAAACGGTGGTTGCCGCCATCCGAATCCATGATCGCGAGGCGCTTGATGCGGTTTCCCTTGGGGCCGCTCTCGGCGATATAGGCGACGCGGCTGTCGAAGAAGGGCGCCTCGCCCGACAGCCGCGAATAGATGGCGTCGGCGCATTTATGCGCGGCGCGGCGCCAGTCGCCCGGCTGGATTTCGAACCCCTGCCGCACCAGCTCGCTGCCGAGCTGGGTGTCATAGAGATAGCAGCCGACGATCAGCCCGCCGGTGCTGTTGGTGCGCACGAAGCCGTGGACGACATTCTCTGCATTGCGGGCCTGCCAGTCGGCAAAGCGCGGCGCGGTAACCTCGGCCATCGTAATCGCGCGGACGCTGCCCGGGCCGAGCGGCGCGTAGAGGCCGCTGCGTTCAAGGTCGGCGGCGATCACTTCGGCGATCTGGCGACCGAGGCTGTCGGTGCGCAGGCCCGCAACGGTGGTGACCGCCGGCGTGGCGAGCGCGGGCACCGCGATGACCGTGCGGTCCTGCGACAGCGTGCCTTCGATGGTTTCGCGCGGTTCGGTCGGTGCCGGCGTGGCGGGCGGTGTCGGAGCGACCTGCGCCATGGCGGGGGAAGCAGCGAGTGCCAGCACGAGGGCGAAGGCGGTGGAACGGAGGATCATGTCACTTACCTCTTGATGAAATCGAGCGTGTAATTTTGCCAGAAGCTATAATTTTCTTCGGGCAGGTCGAAGGGAGCGGCCAATTCCACCGCGCGCTTGGCGCATTCCTGATGACGCTGGACCTGAAACTTGTTGCTGTCGTTTTCGCCGGTCGTGGTGACACTGGTAAACCCGGCGAGCGCCCCGGATGCGGTCAATCGGAACTTCACCACGGTCTTGAGTTGATCGACATCGACCCCCGACACGCGGCAACCGTTCCAGCGCGGCGCGACTGCCGCCTTGATGCTGACATCGATCGACCGGCGGACCTCGGCCGCGGTCTTGGCGGCCGGGGCGCCTTTGCTGGGTGCCTTGGTCTGTTCGCGGCCCAGCCCGTCGGTGATGCCATCGAGCCGTCCGGTCGGGCGGGCGCCGGACTTTGTGGCAGGCGCCTTGGGTGCAGCCTTCGGCGGTGCTTTGGCCACCGCCGGCGGGGTCTTTTTGGGCGGCGCTGGGACTGGGCGCGCGACCTGTTTGGGGGTTGGTGCGGGGGTTGGGCGCACGATCGGTTCGGGCAGCGGCGGCGCGGGTGTAGGCAGTGGTTCGGGGGCGGCGATATCGACGGCATCCTCCTCGCCCAATCGGGCGGCGGGTGGCGTGTCACTAAGCACCGGCGCGCTCGATTCGGTCGCGGTCTCGGCAATCAGGTCGACTTCCATCGGCGGATTGTCGAAGCGCCGCTCGCCCGCGGTCCATTGGACCGAAAGCAGGCCGATGATCAGGACGTGCGCGATCACCGCGATGGCGATGCCGCGTGCCTCATTGCCCTTCATTGCCCGTGTCGCCGCCATGATGTCAGCCTATGGAGCCGTGCCTGAACCGTCGGTGACCGCAGGCGCTGCGCCTTCGGACCCGCCCTCCGATCCCGTGGTCACCAGCGCGATGCGGGTCAGCCCGGCGCGGTTGAGTTCGCCCATCACGCGCATGACGCGGCCGTAATCGAGCCCCTTGTCGGCGCGCAGCATGATCTGCTGCGGCCGCTCGCCTTCTTTCTGCGCCGCCGCGATCGCGTCGAGCCGTGCGGGCAGCTCGGCCTCGGGCACGACTTCCTCGCCGATATAGATGGTGTCGTCGCCGTTGATCGACAGCTGCACCGGCTCCTGCTCCTCGGTCTCGACCGGTTTGGCCCGGCTTTCGGGCAGATCGACGGGGACGGCGGAGGCGAGCAACGGCGCGGTGATCATGAAGATGATCAGCAGCACCAGCATCACGTCGACCAGCGGCGTGACGTTGATTTCGGACATCGGCGCGCGGCGCCCGCCGCGTCCGCGCCGACCGGTGGCTCCGCCCGAGGGACCCGACATTGCCATCAGGCTTCGACCTCGAGCTCGCGGCTGAATGTCGCGTGCAGCCCGTCGGCAAAACGGCCGAGCCGCGATTCGAGCCGGTTCAGACGCTGCGAGAAGCTGTTGTAGGCGATGACCGCCGGGATCGCCGCGAACAGGCCGATCGCGGTCGCGAACAGCGCCTCGGCGATGCCCGGGGCCACGACATCAAGGCTGCTCTTGTTCTGCGCCGCGATCTCGGTGAAGGCGCGCATGATGCCCCACACGGTACCGAACAGGCCCACAAAAGGCGCGACCGAGCCGATGGTGGCGAGCACGCCGATCTTGTCCGCCAGCTTGTCAACTTCGCCCGCGACGGCGGCGTTCATCGCAATGCCCAGTCGCTCGCGGGTGCCGTCGCGGTCGACGCTCTTGCCCGCGGTCGAACGGCGCCATTCCGAAATCCCGGCGCCGAGTACTTTCGCGCTGGGCAGTTCCTCGCGGCCATTCTCGTCATAGAATTTGTCGATATTGCCCGCGCGCCAGAAATCGCGCTCGAACCGTTCGGACGCCTTCATCATCTTGCTGACGCCGCGGCCGTGGGTGGCGATCACCGTCCACACATAGATGGACGCCGCAAGCAGGCCGATCATCACGCCCTTGACGACCCAGTCGGCCTGCAGGAACAGCGCGATCGGGGACAGCGTCGCCGCGTCGGCGGCCAGCGAAATATTGTTCAGCAAGGGAAATTCTCTCCATTCATGATGGCGGTGAAGCGCTGGACCCAATCGCCGGGCTGGCGGCGGGGACGGCCGGCTGGGGACAGGAAGGCCGCAGTGACACGCCCCTCGGTAAACGTGTCGGAGCTTAACGCATCCTGACCGCGAAGGATGCGCTGCGCGATGATCACGCTCGCCCCGCGCACCGCCTCGACGGTGCTGACGACCAGCAGATCGTCGTCGAGTTTCGCGGGGGCACGATATTTGATGCTCAGGTCGGTCACCGCCCAGGCGCCTTCGCCGCCCTCCATCGCCGCGCGCTGGCCGATCCCGGCAAGGCGCAGCATGTCCGATCGCGCGCGTTCCATATAGCGCAGATAATTGGCATGATAGACGATCCCCGAGAGGTCGGTGTCCTCGAAATAGACGCGCGCACGGTAATGATGCGCGGCCCCGACAAAGGCGCCGGGGACGAAGGGGGGCGGGGCGTCGCTCATCTGGTTAACCGATAGCGATGCTTCGACTCGTCGCAAACCCCTGATCAACGGTTCGTCGCGCGATAATGCCGTTTGGTGGAAGAAAGTGGCGGATTTCCGCCTATTTTCCTTGGTCGAAGAGGCCTTCCTGGGTGCCCGCAGGCGGATTGAGCCCGAGATGTTTCCACGCGCTGGCGTTCATCATCCGGCCGCGGGCGGTGCGCGCGATCAGGCCGATCTGGAGCAGATAGGGCTCGATGACGTCCTCGATCGTGTCGCGCGGCTCCGAAAGGCCCGCCGCGAGCGTTTCGACGCCGACCGGGCCGCCGCGATAAATGTCCGCGATCATAAGAAGATAGCGCCGATCCATCGCGTCGAGCCCGAGCGCGTCCACTTCGAGCCGGTTGAGCGCGGCGTCGGCCGCTTTCGCATCGACGATCGCGTGCCCGGCAACGGTCGCGAAATCGCGGACGCGGCGGAGCAGGCGGCCGGCGATGCGCGGGGTGCCGCGCGCGCGGCGCGCGATTTCGAGCGCGCCATCGGGGGCGAGTGGGAGCGCGAGCAGCCGCGCGGCGCGCGTGATCACCTGTTCGAGTTCGCCATGGGTGTAGAAATTGAGCCGCACCGGAATGCCGAAACGATCACGCAGCGGTGTCGTCAGCAGGCCTTGTCTGGTCGTCGCGCCGACGAGGGTGAATTTGGGCAGGTCGATGCGCACCGACCGCGCCGACGGGCCCTCGCCGATCATAATGTCGAGCGCGCGGTCCTCCATCGCGGGATAGAGGATTTCCTCGACTGCGGGCGACAGGCGGTGGATCTCGTCAATGAACAGCACATCGCCGTCCTCGAGGTTGGTGAGCAGCGCGGCGAGGTCGCCGGCCTTGGCGATCACCGGGCCCGACGTCGAGCGGAAGCCGACGCCAAGCTCGCGCGCGACGATCTGCGCCAGCGTCGTCTTGCCCAGCCCCGGCGGGCCGAAGAAGAGCACATGGTCGAGCGCATCGCCGCGCGCCTTCGCCGCCTCGACGAAGATGCGGAGGTTTTCGCGCGCGGCCGCCTGGCCGACGAACTCGGCGAGCGTCTTGGGCCGCAGCGCGGCGTCGGCATCCTCGGGGGTGCGCTGGGGGGTGGTGAGGGCCGGCTCAGTCATAACGCTCTATTGCCTCGCCGAGGATACAAACCCAAGGTTCCTGACGATCCTCATAGACTGAAAATTGCAACTCGAAGTCATGGCCTGGTTCGAAATTGCCGATCGGCACGGCATAGCTGTCGAGCTCCGGGTGATTGAGGAACCAGAGCGTGGAGCCGCAGTTTTCGCAGAAGTAGAAGTCCGCGAGTGTGCCGCTTCCACCGGGATGCTGGTATAATTTCGCTTGGCCCTCTGTGCGGACATTCTCGGCGGGGAAGCGCGCCTGTGCGGCAAAGGCGCTGCCGCTCCGCGCCTTGCAATTGCGACAATGGCACACCGACACGCGGATCGGCTCGCCGGTGCAGGCGATGCGAAGCTGGCCGCAGCGGCAGGAGGCGTGGCGGGTGGGGGCGGTCGTCATTTATGAATCATTGCTTTGACGTCGCGATCAATGTCGCAAAAAAAGACGAGGTTGGCGTCTTGCGACAGGCATCGAGTGCCGCGGCCCAGGTCCTGTCGTAATTTTTCCTATCGGCGACGAATGCGAGTTCCGGAATATCGGAAATACTATAAGAAAATTTAATAAATAGATATTGAGGTGTTTTTTCTAGTCCTGAATTGGGAAATGTCCGAGCGTACCAATCGGAATCGAGAACAGCTTGCTCGCAGGAAAGGTTAGATCCCATGGATTGAAGATCTTTGTAGGGAGGATTATATATCTCGACATTAAGGCGAACGCGAGACGGTGATTTTTTCATTTCGTCGGATGGCATGGATTGTCCATTGACGCTGTTTCGCGCATGATCGTCTATAGCCAGCGATCCGCTTGATTTCGTGACGGCGAGATTGGAGATTTTGCCCTCTGGGGTCACATCCCCTTCCACTACCACTGTCCCGTGTTCGCCGGTGGGTCTGATATGAGCCGGCACGCTTCCTCGGACTGTGATTTCGCTCCAAATCGGCGCGGAAGCTCCCGCTTCAGACTGCTGTGAGCGTGCGGGATTTGCCCAAGGTAAGATTGCAGTCGCGAGGAAGAGGCCAAGATATTGTCGCAAGTGCTTACCACTAATATTTGGCGACGGCCATGGATGCTGAAACAAGTTCAGCGTGACGAGGGTGGGAGAGGTGAGGCCTTTCACTTCGCCGCTTTCTTGAGCGCCAGTCGAACCAGCGCGTCGAGGGTCGCGCCGGCGCCGAGTTCCTCACTCGCCGCTGCAACCGCGGCGCTGGCTTCGCCGGGCTTGAAACCGAGGCCGGTGAGGGCGGTGACGGCGTCGCCGAGGGGGCCGGTGGTGGCGGACAGGGCTGGACTCGAACCAGCGATACCGCCCAGCGCGCGCGCCTTGTCCTTCAATTCATGCGTGATGCGCTGCGCCAGCTTCGGCCCGACGCCATTGGCGCGAGCGATCATCGCGCTGTCGCCGCTGGCGAGCGCGCGCTGGAGGTCGGCGACTTCGAGCGCCGAGAGGATCGCGAGCGCGACCTTGGCGCCGACGCCCTGGACGCTGGTGAGCAGGCGGAACCAGTCGCGCTCCTCGGCGCGCGCGAAGCCGAGCAGGCGGAGAAAGTCCTCGCCGACCAGCATTTCGGTGTGGATGGTGACGTCGCCGCCGACCGCGCCGAGCGCGTCAAGGGTGCGCGCCGAGGCCTCGACCAGATAGCCTACGCCGCCGACGTCGATCACCGCATGGCCTGCGCCGCTGCTGTCGAGCCGTCCGGTGAGTTTTGCGATCATGTCGCTGTGCTAGCGCGGGGAGAATGAAAAGGGAACAAGGAAGAAGGAATCTCGCACGAAGCCACGAAGCCACAAAGGGGGTGCGCTCCCCGGCGATCGGTGATGCGTCGACCTCACCCCCCTTCGTCATGCTGAACCTGTTTCAGCATCCATGGCCGGTACTCTCGCTCGACGCCGCGTGGCCCGATAGCCCGGGCCATGGACCCTGAAACAAGTTCAGGGTGACGATGATGTGAAAAACCGCTCATCCGGACCAAGGCAGATTTCTTTGTGCCTTTTTGCCAGAAATCGCTTTCTTGAACCCTAGCGCAAAGGCTTGTGGTTCGCGTGGCAGATCGCGACCGCCAGCGCATCCGCCGCGTCGGCGCCCGCGACCTTCGCGCCCGGCAGCAGCACGCGCAGCATCGCCTGCACCTGTTCCTTCGCCGCGGCGCCGGTGCCGACGATCGCTTTCTTGACGAGGCGCGGGGCATATTCGCCGACGGGGAGGCCGGCGCGCGCGCAGCCGAGGAGGGCAACGCCGCGCGCGTGGGCGAGCTTCAGCGTCGATTGCGGGTTGTCGTTGACGAACACCTCCTCGACCGCCGCCTGCGTCGGCGCGTGGTCGGCGATCACCGCCGCCAGCACCGTGTCGAGATGGGCGAGGCGGTCGGGCAGGGGCGCCTTCGCGTCGGTCTTGATCTGGCCGTTGGCGATATGGCTGATGCGGCTGCCCTCGACGCGGATGACGCCCCAGCCGGTGCAGCTGAGCGATGGGTCGAGGCCGAGGATGATCATGGTCTTGATTCTCCCTGTGCCGCAGGCATGGGGAGGTGGCAGCGCGAAGCGCTGACGGAGGGGCCATGACGCACCAGCCCCTCCACCACTCGCTTCGCGAGCGGTCCCCCTCCCCATCGCTTCGCGACAGGGAGGATTTTCATCAGCCCAATTTCTCCATCACCTCGTCGGAAATGTCGTAATTGCCCCACACGGTCTGGACGTCGTCGTCGTCGTCGAGGGTGTCGATCAGCTTGAACAGCGTCTGCGCGATGCTTTCGTCGGTGACGTCGCTCTTCAGCGTCGGGCGCCAGGCGAGCTTGACGCCTTCGGGGTCGCCGAGCTTGGCTTCGAGCGCCTTGGCGACTTCGTGCAGGCCGTCGACGTCGGTCCAGATGTCATGGCCGTCCTCGGACGATTCGACGTCGCTGGCGCCGGCATCGAGCGCGGCTTCGAAGACGGTGTCGGCGTCGCCGGCGCTCGCGGGGTAGCTGATGAGGCCGAGGCGGTCGAAGCCGTGGCTGACGCTGCCCGAGGTGCCGAGGTTGCCGCCATTCTTGGCAAAGGCGGTGCGGACGTTGGTCGCGGTGCGGTTGCGATTGTCGGTCAACGCCTCGACGATCAGCGATACGCCGCCCGGGCCGTAGCCTTCGTAGCGCATTTCTTCGTAATTATCGCCGTCGTTGCCTGCGGCCTTGTCGATCGAGCGCTGGATATTGTCCTTGGGCACCGACTGCGCCTTGGCGGCGTTGATCGCGGCGCGCAGGCGGGCGTTGGCGTCGGGGTCGGGCAGGCCCATTTTCGCGGCGACGGTGATTTCGCGGCAGAGCTTGGAAAAGAGCGAGCTGCGCTTCTTGTCCTGCGCGCCCTTGCGGTACATGATATTCTTATATTTGCTATGGCCGGCCACGGCGGGCTCCTGAAATCGATGAGATGACTGCCGCGCCTATTGCCGAGTGCGGCGCAATTTTCAACGGGCTTGGCGATTTTCGGCTAGTTCGCCGGTTGGCCCGTGCGCAGGTCGATGACCTTGCCGCGATCGTAACCGAGGATGCCGGGGATCGGGGCGAGGCGGTTGATGCCCTGTGCACCGGGTTCGGTAAACAGCCCGACGGCGTGATAATCTGCGGTCTCGAAGGGCAGGCCGGCCAGAGCCGCAGGGTGTTTCAATTCGTCCGTCGACGGGACGAGCGCCTGGCCCAGGACGAAGCCATGGGCAGACATCGAAGGCCCGACATTGTCTTCCAGATTCGGGACCGGCGATTCCTTGTGCACCTTGTCGGCGAACAGCGACCCCATGTCGGTGATCACGCCGGCACGTGCCGCGAATTTCACGGTGCCGAGGCAGTTGCAGGTCGTGATCACCCGGCCGCCGACCGAGATGCCATAGAGAACATAGCTCCCCGCCGGGACTTCGACGAGGAAGGTGCGCATGTCGCCGTCTTCCAGAAAATCGCCGCCATCGACGGCGAAAGCGTTCGCTGGGCCGTCATAGGCAAAGGCATAATCGTCGATCGTCGGGACGCGGCCGTCCTTGGCCTTCTTGGTGAACTTCGGCAGATCGGCGGCATAGGCGGCGTCCTTCGCCGCGCGATATGCCGCGATCTCGGTTTCGGTCGGGATGCGCAGGAAGACATGCTCGATATTGACCATGCCCGACTTGGCCGTGCTCGACTGGAAAAGCAGATAGGCTTTGGACGAATCGAGCGCGGCCGGTGCGGCGGTGTGGTTCGTCACCCCGTCGCCGCCTTTTGCAAAGGCGGCTGCGGAGGCGCTGACGAGGAACAAGGCGAGGAACAGCCGGATCATTCGCTGACTTCCGGGATTTGCGGCTTCGGCCCCGAAGCCAGCTTCGCCTGCATTGCGACAAGCATTTCTTCATCGCCGTCGTTCAGCCGATCCCAGTCGGCCTCCGCGATCGGGTAAAGCCGGTATCCGCGCGGTTCCATGCAACGGCGCAGCTTGTTGCTGCGCAAGGCGCGCTCCATCTTCGGGAGGACGATCGAGGCGATCACCGCCCCGACGAAGCCATAGGGGGCAACGCTTGCCGTGTCCTTGCGTTTGACGGGTTCGACCCATGGCCGAAACGTCGGCAGCGCCGGAACGCCATTGCTCGCCAGAAAGGTGCGGCATTCGGCAATATCGGCATAGGCTTCGGCAAAACCGACCGACGGATCATGGAAGAAGAAGAATTTATATCCCTCTTTAGCCACCTTGGGGTCCGTCGATGACCCGATGTCGGGAACGCTGATCGTTGCCGGATCGGGCAGCGCTTCCTGCGCCGTAACCGGTCGCGCGACGATCGATGCCGCCAATATCAAGGCCACCCGTCCGAATGTCATCGCCCCCACAGCTCCCGTCCGTTTCAGAGGATGACCGCGGTTCCCGACGCGCTGACCATCAACATCGAGCCATTTTGCCCGATGACCTCGTAATCGAGATCGACGCCGATGACGGCATTGCCGCCGAGGCGGGCGGCTTCGCCCTCCATTTCGGACAGCGCTTCCTTGCGCGCGCGGGCGAGGACATCCTCATATTTGCCCGAGCGGCCGCCGACGATGTCGGTGATGCTGGCGAACAGGTCGCGGAACAGATTGGCGCCGACGATCACTTCGCCGGTGACGATGCCCAGATATTCGCGGACCGGGCGGCCCTCGACGGCGTTGGTGGTGGTGCTGAACATCGTCACTCTCTCCTGATCTGAAGGTGGGCGTCAGTCGATGCCGAGCGCCGATTTATACACGTCGAGGATCGCTTCCATTTCCTTGCGGTCGTGGACCGGCAATTTGCGCAGGCGGACGATCTGGCGCATGATTTTCGGGTCGTAACCTTGCGATTTCGACTCATTATAGGTGTCGCGGATATCGTCGGCGATGCCCTTTTTCTCTTCTTCCAGCCGCTCGATACGCTCGATGAACAGGCGTAGTTGCTGGTCGGACACGGTGGCTTCGCTCATTTTGGACTCCGGTAATGGGGATGGTGGGACGCGAGAATCGCGCTTGGCGCGTCCCTAGCGAGGTCAGGGATTCTTCGCCATGCTTTCTTCCATCCGCCGGAGCTGTTCGGGGGTCGCGGCGGTGTGGTGGAGCGCCTTCCAGTCGGCGGTCGGCATGCCGTGAACGATCGCGCGGCCATCCTCCTTGTCGATGCCGCCGGCCTCGGCGATCCAGTCGCCGAGGCAGTTGCGGCAGAAGCCCGCGAGCCCCATCAGGTCGATGTTCGCGGCGTCGCTGCGATGCTGGAGCAAACGGACAAGGCGGCGAAAGGCCGCGGCGGCGACGGCATCGTCGAGCGTGTCGAGCGCGTCGTTCGGAACATTCTGGTCTTCGCTGCACGACATGATCGTTTCTCCACTCGGCCGGTTCGGGGCGATGAATAGCTATACGCGGCTTGCCTTGGCCGCCGCAACGCGCCTAGGCAAGCGGCCGACATTCACCCCCAGATTTTTGACCGGAGCACCCCGTGGTCCAGAGCTTCACTCCCCGCCAGCGCAAGGTGCGCATCCTCGCGACGCTTGGCCCCGCCAGCGCGACGCCCGACATGATCGCCGAACTGCACCGCGCCGGTGCCGACGCCTTTCGCGTCAACATGAGCCACGGCGATCATGAAGGCCATGCGAAGGTGATCGCCGCGATCCGCGCGCTGGAGAAGGATACCGGCCGCCCGACGACGATCCTCGTCGATCTGCAGGGGCCGAAGCTGCGCGTCGGGAGCTTTGCGGGTGGCCCGGTCGAACTGGTCAAGGGCAAACCCTTCGCGCTCGACACCGACAAGGCGCCAGGCGACGCGACGCGGGTGCATTTGCCGCATCCCGAATTGTTCGCGGCGCTCGAAGCCGGAACCCGGCTGCTGATCGACGACGGCAAGCTGGTGCTGCGCGTGCAGGCGGTGTCACCGACACGGATCGACACGGTCGTCGAGGTCGGCGGGAAGATTTCGGATCGCAAGGGTGTCAATGTCCCCGACGTCGTCGTGCCGCTCGCGGCGCTGACCGAAAAGGACCGCCGCGACCTGACATTCGCGCTCGAACAGCATGTCGACTGGATCGCTTTGTCGTTCGTCCAGCGGCCCGAGGACGTCGCCGAGGCGCGGACCCTGATCGGCGGCAAGGCGGCGCTGCTGGTGAAATTCGAAAAGCCGTCGGGGGTCCAGCGGATCGAGGAGATCCTCGAGCTTGCCGACGCCGCGATGGTCGCGCGCGGCGACCTGGGGGTCGAATTGCCACCTGAAGCCGTTCCGCCGCTGCAAAAGCGCATCGTCGCGACCGCGCGGCGGATGGGCAAGCCGGTGGTCGTCGCGACGCAGATGCTCGAATCGATGATCACCTCGCCCTCGCCGACGCGCGCCGAGGTGTCCGATGTTGCGACCGCGATCTATGACGGCGCCGACGCGATCATGCTGTCGGCCGAGACCGCGGCGGGCGCCTGGCCGGTCGAGGCGGTGACGATGATGGATTCGATCGCGCGCTCGGTCGAAAGCGATCCCGATTATTTCCGCCGCCTGCATTTCACCGAGACGCTGCCCGACGCGACGACCGCCGATGCGCTGGCGGAAGCGGCGGGGAGCATCATCGCGACGATCGCCGCCGATGCGATCATCTGTTTCACCGCGTCGGGTTCGACCGCGCGCCGCGTCGCGCGCGAGCGGCCGAATGCGCCGCTGCTCGTGCTGACCCCGAAGAAAGAGGCGGCGCGGCGGCTCGGGCTGCTGTGGGGCGCGCATGCGGTACCGACGAAGGACATCGGCAGCTTCGAGGAGATGATCGCCAAGGGCAAGCGCATGGCGCTGCGCCACGGCATCGGCCGGCCCGGTGCGAAGCTGGTGATGATGGCGGGGGTGCCGTTCGGGACCCCGGGGTCGACCAATGTGCTGCATGTCGCGACGCTGACCGGCGATGAATTGCGCGGTTACAGCTGAGGGTTGATTCAGTCCGGCACAGATGTGCCGGACAGGCACAATTTTTTTCGGTCGGACCCGCGTGCGGACGGTCGAAATTGGTAAATCCTCTTTGCACCATCGGCGCGGCGCGGCATAACCCCCTGCATCAACGCGTCGGGGGGCCTTGCGTCGGGGTCTGCTGCGCCAGTTTCGGAGATGAAGCCCGCGTGTCCGCCCCGTTCCGTTTCCCGCGCTTTTTTGTCACCAGCCCGGCGCCTTGCCCGTATCTGGCGGGCAAGACCGAGCGCAAGGTGTTCACCGAACTCAGCGGCCACAGCGCGGGCGAGCTCAACGACGCGCTCGGCCGCATCGGGTTTCGTCGCAGCCAGTCGGTCGCCTATCGCCCGAGCTGTTCGGATTGCACGGCGTGCGTGTCGGTGCGCGTGTGCGCCGGCGATTTCACGCCGAACACTTCGCACAAGCGCAATGTGCGGCGCAACGGCGATATCGTCGCGACCGCCTGCAAGCCCTGGGCGACCGAGGAACAATATGCGCTGCTCCGCGCCTATCTTGCCTCGCGCCATCCCAATGGCGGCATGGCCGACATGGACGAACAGGATTTCGCCGACATGGTCGAACAGACCCCGGTCGATAGCTATCTGATCGAATATCGCGAACCGAGCGTCGACGGCGTGCGCGGCCGCCTGATCGGCTGCTGCCTGACCGACCGGCAGAGCGACGGATTGTCGATGATCTACAGCTTCTTCGACGCTTCGCATCCGCTGCGTGAGGGGCTGGGCACCTATATCATCCTCGACCATGTCCAGCGCGCCGCGCAGGCGGGGCTGGCCTATGTCTATCTCGGCTATTGGATCGAGGGGTCGGCGCGCATGGCGTATAAGGCGCGCTTCCGCCCGCTCGAAAAGCTTGGTCCCGAGGGCTGGTCGCGATTCGAGCCGGTCGCGTCGGACCGTATCGCGGCGCAATTCGAACTCGCCTGACACGCGGCGTTTTTGGCGCTGTTGCGAACGGCTCGCAGCAGCCAGAAACTAGCCGTTCGCCGGTTGACCTTTCCCCGCTTTCAAGGGCATAGCTTGACGTTCAGGACATAAGTCCGGGTCGCATCCATATTGTACTCGCCGGGGGGCTGGCGACAGGGGGACAGGGATGCCCGTGCGCAGGTTTGTGAGCATCACGGCGACAAGGTCGGGCGGCGTATCGCGCGGCCGGCGGACGCGCGCATGAGCGAGTCGGTCCCCAATGTTGTCAGGGTCGCGATCATCGGGTCGGGTCCCGCGGGGCTGAGTGCCGCGTCGCGCGCCGGACAGCTTGGCCTGTCGCACATCCTGCTCGAAAAGACCGATCACCTTTCCGACACCATCTATAAATATCAGAAGGGCAAGCGCGTGCTGGCGACGCCCGAGCGGCTCGACCTCAGGTCCGACTGCCGCTTCGCCGAGGGCGCGCGCGAATATATCCTCGGCAACTGGGACGAGGATGCCGCGAACAACAAGGTCCAGGTCGCCTATCATGCCGAAGTCGCCGAGGTGACCGGGCAAAAGGGCGCGTTCGCGATCAAGACCGCCAAGGGCGACGTCTTTCACGCCGAAAACATCATCCTCGCGATCGGGACCCAGGGCAACCCGAACCGGATGCGCTGCCCCGGCAACGACCTGCCGCACATCATCTATACCGTCGACGATCCCGAGGATTTCAAGGACAAGCATATCACCGTCGTTGGGTCGGGCGACGCGGGCATCGAGAATGCGCTCGGCGTCGCCGAGGAGGCGCTGGAAAACACCGTCACCATCCTCAACCGCTCGAAGGATTTCGCGCGCGCCAAGGCCAAGAATGTCTCCGACATGATGGAGGCGGGCGAAAATGGTTTCATGTCGATCCGTACCGAGACCCAGCCCAAGCTGGTCGAGCCCGGCTGGCTGACGCTGGAAACCCCGACCGGCGACGAAAAGATCGAGTGCGACGTGATCGTTGCGCGTCTCGGGTCGGTCGCGCCGCGTGGTTTCGTCGAATCGATGGGGATCGAATTCACCGGTCCCGACCGCGAAGCCTTTCCCAAGCTGTCGCCGACCTTTGAATCGACCGTCCCCGGCATCTTCGTGATCGGCGCGCTCGCGGGCTATCCGCTGATCAAGCATTGCATGAACCAGGGCTATGACGTCGTCGAGTTCATCAACGGCAACACCGACCTGACCCCCGCCGACGAAAAGGATCTGGCGGCGATTTTCGAGAAATTGCCGCAGAAGAAATCGGTCAGCGAGTGGCTGGACTATATCCGCACCCGCGTTCGCATCTTCGCCGACGTCTCGCCGCTGCAGATGCGCGAGTTCATGCTCGATTCGAAGGTCGGCTATTATCCCAAGGGCGAGGTCGTCTTCTATGCCGACGAGCCCGGATCATCGCTGTTCGCGATCGCCGACGGCCATGCGGTGGTCGAGATCGGTCCGGACATGACGGTGCCGATCGAGCAGGGGTCGATCTTTGGCGAGGTCGGCCTGATTTCGGGCCGCAAGCGCGGCGCGACGATCCGCGCCGGCGAGGACAGCATCTTTGTCGAGGTGTCGCGTACCGCCGCGCTCAAGCTGATGGCGTCGGTGCCGGGCGCCAAGCGCGTGATCAACCGCATCTCGCTGGAGCGCCAGCTGCTCCAGATCTTCAAGGGCGGGCTGACGGTCGAGGATCTCGAACCGGTCGTCGAGGATCCGGCGATCGAACGCTTTCCGGCGGGCAAGGTCGTGCTCGCCGAGGGCGACGAGGGCGACGATGTCTATGTCGTGCGCTCGGGCTCGATGGTGGTCGAGAAGGATATCGGCGGCAAGGCGATCTTCCTGCGATACCTGCCGGCGGGCAGCTATTTCGGCGAAATGGCGGTGCTCAGCGGCGCGCCGCGCAACGCCACGGTCAAGGCCGCGGTCGCGAGCGAAGTGATCCGGCTGAAGGGACAGCAGTTCAAGGAAATGCTCGCCAAGCGGCCGAAGGTCCGCGAGGCGACCGAGGCCGCGGTCGCCGAGCGCGCCGCGATGAATGCCTTCATCGAATCGCGCAAAGCGAGCTATTCGAGCGCGGTCGACCTGTATTCGGACACCGCCGGCTTCATCATGAAGGAAGGGCTGGGCGAGGCGACCGACGCGTTGCTGATCGACGAGAATCTCTGTGTTGGCTGCGACAATTGCGAAAAGGCCTGCGCCGACAGCCATGAAGGGCTGTCGCGGCTCGACCGTGAGGCGGGCAAGACCTTCGCGCATCTGCATGTGCCGACAAGCTGTCGCCACTGCGAGCATCCGCATTGCATGGCCGACTGCCCGCCGAACGTCATCCACCGCGGCCCCGACGGCGAGGTGTTCATGGAGCCGGGGTGCATCGGCTGCGGCAACTGCATGCGCAACTGCCCCTATGGCGTGATCCGCATGGAGGCGGCACCACCCGAGAAGCCGAGCCTGCTGCGCTGGCTGCTCACTGGTTTCGGTCCCGGTCCCGGCGAACCCTCGCCCAAATGGACCAAGAAGAAACTGGGCGAGGAGAAGCCGAAGAAGATCGCGGTCAAATGCGACATGTGCAAGGGCATCGCGGGCGGCCCCGCATGCGTGCGGGCGTGCCCGACCGGCGCCGCGATCCGCGTGTCGCCCGAGGAATTCCTGTCGATCGCGCGGCTCGAAGAGGACGCCGGCTGATGGCGAGCCTGTTTTCGAACCTGTTCCGCGGCGGCCGCCGCAGCAAGGCGACGCAGACCGAACGCGTCCGCGAGCGGCGGCACGAGGGTTTCCTGCGCTACGCCAATTTCCGCTGGGCCAAGATTTCGGGCGGGCTCTGCCTGCTGATCATCGTCAGCTATGCGATGGTCGACGTGACGCCGCGGCACAATGGCGGCAGCTGGTACGGCTATACGCTCGGCACGCTCGGCGCCGGGCTGATCCTGTGGCTCACCGCATTGGGTTATCGCAAGCGCAAGATGACGAGCGATTACTGGTCGCTCAAGGCCTGGACCTCGGCGCATGTCTATCTCGGGCTCAGCCTGATGGTGATCGGCACCTGGCACACCGGCTTTCAGCTCGGCTGGAACGTCCATACGCTCGCCTGGGCGCTGATGATGCTGGTCATCCTGTCGGGGCTTTACGGCATCGTCGTCTATTCGACGCTTCCCGCGGCGCTGTCGAACAATCGCGACGAGATGACGCAGATGCAGATGCTCGAGGCGATCCGTGCCTTCGACCGCCAGTTGCACAGCGCCGCACAGCCGCTCACCCCCGAGGATACCGCGCCGGTGCTCGCGGCGCTGGACGAGGACCCTTTCGCGGGGGGCATCGGCGCGCGCTTGTCGGGGCGCTATCCCAAATGCGCGACTGCCGCCGCGCTGCACACGCTCGCGGGATCGCGCAGCAGCGATGCCGAGGCGCGCGAGAAGGTCGTCGGGCTGTTGAAGCAGAAACAGGCGGCGCTCGGGCGGCTGCGCCAGCATCTGCGCATCCGCGCGCTGCTCGAAATCTGGCTTTACGTGCATGTGCCGCTGACCTTTGCGCTGATCGCGGCGCTGTCGGCGCACATCATCAGCGTGTTCTTCTATTGGTAAGGCGAGGGGAGGGGGAAATATGAGCTTCATCCTGCGCCGTATCTCGACAACGAAGACCGGCAAACAGATCATCCGCGACCAGGCGCTGCCCGGCGATGCGATCACGCTGGGCCGCGAGGGCGGCAACATCATTCACATCGCCGACCTGGCGGTGAACCCGCATCATGCGACGATCACCAGCACCGATGGGCGTCATGTCCGGGTGCAGGCGCAGGAGGGGCTAGGCTTCGACATCAACGGCCGGCCCGAGACGGTCGCCGATATCGACAGCGCCGCCGGTGCCGAGTTGCGCTTCGGCGGCCACCGCCTGACGATCGCGCGCGAGGGCGAGGCGATCATCCTGCTCGTCGAACGCATCGACGAGCTGTCGCAGTCGTCGAAGGACGTCGACGAGGCCAAGGCCTTCTCGCTGCAGGGGGTGATGCCGGGTAAGCGTGTCGGCGCCTGGACCTTCGCGATCCTGATGCTGCTCGCCTTTCTCGTCGGGCCGATCTGGGCCTGGCAGAGCTACAAGAATGTCGACGAGCGGCCGAAGGGTTATCATGCCGACACCGCGTGGCTGTCGGGGCCGCTGTCGAGCGCGCACGCCAATCTGAAGAACGACTGCCAGTCGTGCCATGTCGAGCCGTTCGTGGCGGTGACCGACAAGGCGTGCGTCGGCTGTCACACCGGCGAGCATAAGGCGATGAGCACCGCGCACGCCAATGCGCCGACCGCGATGCTGCTCGCGGCGCGCGCGCCGCCGGGCGGGTTCGACAAATTCCTCGCGGGGGTCGGGCAGGCGTTCAACCGGCCGCAGGGTCGCTGCGTCGAATGTCATACCGAGCATGAGGGCGCGGGGCCGATGGCGGCGACGCCGCAGAAATTCTGCGCCGATTGCCATGAGGGCATGAACGGCCGGCTGAAGGCCGCGGGGCATCCGACCGCGCTTGCCGATGCCGGCGATTTCGGCACCAGCCATCCCGATTTCCGTCCGCTCGTCCACGCGGCGCCGGGCGCCAAGCCGGTGCGCGCCGCGCTCGGCAAGCCGTCGCTCGACTATAACGGCCTGAAATTCCCGCACGACCTGCACCTGCAGGCGGCCGGCGGGGTCGCGCGCATGGCGGCGAGCTTCCGGGGACGCTACGACTTCGGCAAGAAGCTCGAATGCGCGAACTGCCACAAGCCCGACGCCGACGGGGTGCGGATCAAGCCGGTCGAGATGGAGCGCGATTGCGCGATGTGTCACAGCCTCGCCTTCGAAACCGTCGGCGGCGTGACGCGCACGCTGCGCCACGGCGAGCCCGGACAGGTCGTTGCCGACCTCACCGCTTATTATCGTTCGACCCCGCCCGCACGGCCGCTGCAACTCGGCGGCATGGAACGGCGGCGGCCGGGCCAATATGCCGAGGGGCAGGTCTACAACATCTATTTCCGCGAGGTCGCGGTGCGGCCGAGCCGCGCCCAGGACGCCGTGCGCGCGGTCTTTTCGAAGGGCGGAGCCTGTTACGACTGCCACACGATCTTTGCGCCGACGTCGGGCAACGACTGGCGGGTGATGGCGGTCAACCAGACGCCGCGCTTCCTGCAAAAGGGCTGGTTCGACCATGACGCGCACAAGGAAACCGAATGCGCCGACTGCCACACTGCGGCGAGCGCGTCGAAACAATCGACCGACCTGCTCGTCCCGGGGCTGCGCCAGTGCCGCGACTGCCATGTCGGCGAGGGCGGCGCGCGGCTGGTCAAGGTCGAGACCGCGACCGAATCGCCCTGCGCGATGTGCCACGAATATCACAGCGACGGCGGCAAACCCTGGATGCCGCCGACCCAGCGCAAGAAAAAGACGGCGTTCATGACAAAACAACCGTCGCACGATACTTATGCTGTGAGCCAAATCACAGGGCGTGTGGGCCGGAATCTTTATAATGTGACTTGGCGCACTCCAGCGCTACAAGCCACTGAACAGGGCGGATGACAACAGGGCGGTCGGACCAGCCGACCAAAAGGGCCTAAACCCAAGAACTGCGCGCTCGAGGTTTGAAGCGATTTTGTTCAGGGCCAGAAAGCGAGGGGCAGGAATATGTCGATATTTCAACACTCGCTGACGCAGCCATGGACAAAATCGATCAAATCCCGAAGGGACGCCGAAATGGCTTCGATCTCGCCTGCGCGCGGCCTTGCAGATGGAACCACCATCCGCGGCGGCCACGCGAAGGCGATATCTTCGCCATTTCGACGCCTCGAACGCGCAGTTCTTGGGTTTAGGCCCTGAGACAGGGGACGGATATGCTGATCGCCCAGATCACCGATATCCATATCGGGTTCGATCCGGACAATCCGGCCGAATATAATCGCAAGCGGCTGGACGAGGTGCTCGACCTGCTGATCGAGGGGCCGAACCGGCCCGACCTGTTGCTCGCCACCGGCGACATCACCGATCGCGGCGATCCGGACAGCTATCGCCGTCTGGCGACGGCCTTTTCGCGCTGCCCCTTTCCGGTGTGGCCGAGCGTCGGCAACCACGACCTGCGCGACAATTTTCATGCGCAGTTTCCGGGCTTCGACGACGGCAAAGGCTTTATCCAGTACAGCATCGACCTGCCCGAACTGCGGCTGGTCACCGTCGATACGCTCGAGGAAGGGCGCCATGGCGGCGCCTTTTGCGAGGCGCGCGCGGCGTGGCTCGACGCCGAACTGGCGAAGGAGCCGGCCAAGCCGACCTATGTCGTGATGCACCATCCGCCGGTCGAAAGCGGGATCGAGTGGATGAACACGCATCCCGACGAACCCTGGGTCGCGACCTTCACCGACGTGATCCGCCGCCACCCGCAGGTACGCGGGCTGATCTGCGGGCATCTTCACCGCAGCGTCACCGTGTCGTGGGAGGGGCGGACCATCGCCATCTGTTCGTCGACCGCGCCGCAGGTGTCGCTCGACCTGCGCCCGATCGACGAGAACAAGCCCGACGACCGCCCGATGATCGTCGCCGAAGACCCCGCCTATGCGCTGCACCGCTGGAACGGGCGCGAGCTGGTGAGCTTCTACGACCACGCCGGATCGCACACGATGCTGGCGAAATATGACGAGCGGCTGCAACCGCTGGTGCGCGAGTTGAAGGCCGAACGGCCGGGCTAATAGCCCAGCGTCAGGTCGACGCGCGGCTCGACCGCCTCGCCCTTGTGCCAGCGGCCGAGATTTTCGAGGAAGCGCTCGGCGGCGCGCACGAACATCTTGTCCTGCGCGCGGCCCGACAGGTGCATGGTGATATGCGCATTGTCGAGGCTCCACAGCACATCGTCGGCGGGCAGCGGTTCGGGACTGGTGACGTCGAGGAAGGCCGCGGCGATTTGCTTGGCGTCGAGCGCGGTCACCAGTGCGGCCTGGTCGACGACGCTGCCGCGTGCGATGTTGATCAAAGTCGCGGACGGCTTCATCGCGGCGAGTTCGGCTGCGCCGATCATGCCGTCGGTCTCTGGCGTCGCGGGGACGGCGAGGATCACCCAGTCATAATCGCCGAGGCGGTCGCGCCACTGGTCGGGGGTCAGCGTGTTGGGGCCGGGTGAACGGCGCACGACGGTGACGTCGACGGCGAAGGCCTTCAGCCGCTCCTCGACCAGCTTGCCGATCGCACCATAGCCGAGCAGCAGCGCCTTCGCCCCGTAGAGTTCGACCTTGCCGGGCGAATCCTGGAGCCATTCATGCCGCTCCTGCGCGCGCACGACTTCGCGGTACCCTTTGGCGACGGTGAGCATGCCCATCACGACATATTCGGCGATGGTGATCGCGTTGATGCCGACGCCGTTGGTGAGCACCGTTCCGCGCTGTGCGAGCAGGCCCAACGGGATGCCGTCGACCCCGGCATAGATCGAGTTCAGCCAGCGCATCTTCGCCGCAGCGGTGATCGCGGCGGCCATGTCGCGCTTGTCGTACATGTCGAACCAGCCGATCTCGGCCTCGGGCGCGAGCGCCATCGCCTCCTCCTTCGACTGGAAAAAGCGCGGCTCGACCCAGTCGGGCAGGCGGCTTTCGATGAGCGGACGGACGAGGCCCGAGAGGACGGTGACGGTCTTGGTCATTGGTTGGCGATCCCGTGTTTCAGGCGGGGGAGAAGGCCCGCCACACCACTATGGCCAAAAAGGGCAGTCCGGCAAGGTCGGCGAACGCAATGGTGCGGAGCGACGGGGGCGATCCGGCCTGCCAATAGAGCCACAGGAAGGAGAGCATGCTGATCGCGGCGGCGACGCTGGCGGCACGGCGCGTGCCGGGGTCGAACGCCGCCCAGACGCAGAGGGTGCAGACGACGACGAACAGCGCCGCGCGGTGGTGGAGCAGCAGAAAGGTCGGGCTTTGGGCGTCGGTCGCGTAGAGGCGCGTCAGCATCGCGGGGCGGAAGAAGGCGAGCGCCGGGGCGAGGTGGATGAGCGCGAGGATGAGCCAGGCGATGCGGTCGAGCATGGCGGGAGTGTAACGCTTACAGGAGTGTAAGCAAGGGGCGTGGCGTCAGATTTGGGGTGGGAAGCGGTCAGGCTGCTTTCAATCCAGGGAGAGGATTAGTGGATGGTCAGCAGGGCGTATCAGCGAATGGATACGCCACCACCTGATGCTGATCTTCGAACACAATGTAGCCGGGGCGTTTGGTGCAGAGCATTGACACTTGCAGGCCATATTTCTCCAGAACCCGCTTATACTCGCGCATCTGACCGATATGCTCGCTCGACGCGTCGCGAAACCAGCTTAGTGCTTGAGCCTTCGCATGGGGCTTCGAAGAAACCGCAAAGCGGGTCGGTACTGGAAGATGAGCTTTGAACCAAGCGTACAGCGATTCCAGATGTTTCAGATCATCTGCACCCATCCGTCCGCTTGAGGCGAGAGTTTCCCCCGCCTGGAACAGCCCCTGCCGCCGACCTGAATCCTCATCCAGTGTATCAATTACAAACCTGACAAACATCCTACAGCTCTTAGCGGCATCGCGTTTTGGCGTTAACTGCAACTTTCGGTCGCTTGTTGCCGCCCCACCTCCGAAGCGCTGATGATCAATATTGGGTAGGGAACAGACGTTGCCGATCCTCCCTGTCGCGTCCTCCCCATCGCTTCGCCACGGGGAGGATTTATAGCCGACTTCGGTCGAAATCCGACCTCGCCCATGACTGCGGCAGCTATGTCTCCAACCGCCAATCCCAGCCGAGCGGGTCGCCGTCCATCACCTCGACCCCGGCGGCGATGAGCTCGTCGCGCAGCGCGTCGGAGGCCGCGAAGTCCTTGGCGGCGCGGGCTTCCTTGCGGCGGGTCAGGGTGGCTTCGATTTCTTCTTCGGTGATGGCCGCGGCCTTTGGGCGGACGCGAAGATCTTCGCGAGCTAGCTCGTCGTTGGTCTCGCTTCCGAACAGGCCGAGCCCCAACACGGCGTCCATTCGTTCGATGACGCTGCGCTTGATGATGGCATCGACCTTTTTCACCGCAAGCGCATCTTCGAGCGCGGTGAGCGCTATCGGTGTGTTCAGGTCGTCCGACATCGCGGCATCAAATTTCGCCAGCGCAGCTTCGAATTTGGGGTGCGACAAGCCTTCGGTCATGGGAGGATCGGCGATCATCTCTGTGATCTTCACCATCCGCTTGAGCCGCGTCAGCGCCGCCCCCAGCCCCTCCCAGCTGAACTCCAGCTCGCTGCGATAATGCGCCTGCAGGCACATCAGCCGGTACGCGAGCGGATGATAGCCCTTGTCGACCAAGAGCTGGACGCGGAGGAATTCCCCGCTCGACTTCGACATCTTGCCCGAGCGTTCGACGAGGAAATTATTGTGCATCCAGAACCGCGCGCCGCTGAAGTCAGTGCAATTATGCGCCTGGTTCTGCGCCATCTCGTTCGGATGATGGATCTCGCGATGGTCGATGCCGCCGGTGTGGATGTCGAACGGGAAACCGAGCAGCGCTTCGGACATCACCGAGCATTCGAGGTGCCAGCCCGGCGCGCCGCGGCCCCAGGGCGAATCCCATTCCATCTGGCGCGTCTCGCCCGCGGGGGTCTTGCGCCAGATCGCGAAATCGGCAGGTTGGCGCTTGCCATCGACCGGGTCGATACGGCTTTCACCCTCATCGGTGCCGTGGCGCGCGAGGCGCCCGTAATTATTGACACTCGCGGTGTCGAAATAGAGGCCGCTGTCCAGTTCGTAGCAATGTTTGTCGGCGATCGCCTTGGCGAACTCGATCATCTGCGGGACATAGTCGGTGGCGATCGACCAGTGCGCGGGCTGGCGGATATTGAGCGCCTTGATGTCGGCCCAATAGGCCTCGGTATAATGGCGCGCGATGTCCCAGATCGATTGCGCGCGCTCGGCCGCCGCTTTTTCGAGCTTGTCCTCGCCTGCGTCGGCGTCGTCGGTCAGATGGCCGACGTCGGTGATGTTGATGACGTGGGTGAGCTTGTACCCTTTGAACGACAGTATCCGCCCCAGTGTGTCGGCGAAGACATAGGCGCGCATATTGCCGATATGCGGATAGTTATAGACCGTCGGCCCGCAGCTGTAGACGCGCGCCTCGCCCGGATGGACGGGGACGAACTCCTCGAGGGAGCGCGTCAGGCTGTTGAACAGCTTCAGCGGCAGGGCAGGGGCGTCGGTCATCGACCGCGCCATGCCCCGCCGCGAGGCCCAACGTCAACCGAAACGCTTATTCGCTCGGCGGCGTCCACAGGTCGTCGTTGCCCGCGCCGGTCACCGGATCGTCGAGCAGCGGCTCGCCCGTCAACGGGTCGAGGCTGCGCATCGTGATCAGCGGCACCGGCAGGCTCATGCCATCGGCGTCGTCGCCATCGCCCTCGTCATCGTCCTTGTCGTTGATGACATCCTGCACCGGGAAGGAGGATTCGAATTCGAGGAAGGCGCAGGTCGTCGAACTGACGATCAGGCACCCGTTCATCGTCGATCCCGAGTCGAAGGCGAGGCCGCTGCCGCTCAAGGGACCGCTGCCGATCACGAAGCCGTCGATCGACAGCAGCGGGATGGCGTCGAGGCCGGTGACCTGGCCCGACGGGCCAAGGTGGACGCCGTTGATGACGATCCGCGAATCGGACCCCTCGACGTTCACATTGAGTCCGAGCGCGCCAAAGGTCAGCCCGCGGCGCTGCGCGAAGCGCGTGCCGAGGCCGCTGTTCTGGACATAGAAGCCGCCGACGACGCTGACGTCGATGCCGCCCGCGACCAGCGCGCCTTCGTCGCTGGTCACGCCGTCATTCTGTGCCAGCCGGTCGTCGATCGCATCGATGTCGGCCGCCGCCGCGACGTCGGCGATCGCGCTGGCGGTCGCGACGATGACATCCTCCGATTCGAGCGTCAGGAGGCCGCCGGGGGTCGAGGCGCCGCTGGTGCTGCTGCCGCCGGTGAGCCGGATCGTGCCTTCGCCCAAAATGACTTCGAGCGCGTCACTGGCGCGGATCGCGAGGCCGTTGTTGTCGCCCATGCCGGTGAGCAGCACGTCGCCGAGCACGCGCGCCTTGCCCGGGGTTTCGATCGTCAGCGTGCCGTTGGTGCCGAGGTTCGAGGTCGGCGATCCCGCGGTCATCGTGAAATCGTCGATGATCACGTCGGGCTGCGCGTTGCTGCCGACCGAACCGATCGGCAGTCCGCCGGGCGCCGCCGCGACGAAGCCGCCATTGTTGTCGTCAACCTGCGGGGCGAAGATACGGATGTCGGTGCCATAGAGGCGCGCCATTTCGGCCGCGTCGATATGATAGCCGTCGCGCGTGCCGGTGCCGCCGATGAAGGTCTGGCTGTTGCCGTCGGTGTTGCGCACGTCGAGCACGGCGGTGGTGCCGGCGGTGCCGAGGCGCCCGCCGGAGCCGATGACGATGTCCGCCGATCCAAACGACATTTCGCGCCCGGTGACCGCGCCATTGACCGTCAGCACTCCGCCAGCCTCGCCGAGCAGGCTGTTGGTCGCGGTCACCGCGCCGAGCGTCATGTCATCGTCGGATTCGAGCTGCACGTCGGCGGCGCCGAGCTGCGTCACGCTGAGGTCGCCATTGGTCGACCGCAGCGATGCGCGGCCCGCCACGGTACCGGCGGTGACCGACAGATTGCCGCTGTTGGTGATCGACGCGTCGCCGACATCGGTGGTCAGCGTGCTGAAGACCAGATTGCCGCTGCCGCTGCCGATCGCGATGCTGTTGCCGCTTGCATCGACCGGTCCGACCGAACTCAGGCTGGCGATCTCGATCGCGCCGTCGGCGCTGTCGAGCGAGGTGGTGCCGCCGCTGGCCACGGTGCCCGCAGCCACGCCTTCGCCGCCGCTGAGCGCCAGCGAGCCGCCGGTGCCGGTGACGGCGCGGGTGATTGCGATCGTCGTCCCGGCGGCGAGTTCCAGATTGCCGCCGGCGCGCACCGCGCCGCCGCTGATCGCGCCGCTTGTCGTGACCTGCAGGTTGCGACCGGCGCTCAGGCTGTCGATCCCGTCGCCGACCGGGGTCGTCAGGCTGGCGATATCGACCGACGCTGCGGCGATGGTGATGTCGCGGCCCGCCGTCGCCGGCGCGGTCACCGCGACATTGCCCGACGCATTGATGCGGACATCGTCGAAAGCGGCGAGGCCGGCAAAGGTGCCGCTGCCGCTTTGCGTCCGGATGCTGCTGTCGCCCCCGGTCTGGCCGAGGCCGAGCGTCGTCGCGCCGCTGACCGACAAGGACGTGGCGGCGCCCAGGATGATGTCGTCGCCCGCCGACAGTCCGGCGGCGGCAATCGACCCGCCGGTCGAACGCAGGTCGATGTCGGCGCCGTCGAGCGACGAGACCCCTTCGCCCTGGCCGATGGTGAAGCCGTTCGCCGTATAGTCGAGGACGAAGCCGTCGGGTCCCGCAGCGGTCGCGCGAACGCCGGTCGCGGTCACCGCGCCGCCGGCCCGGACGTCGAGATCGTCGCCGACGGTGATGCCCGAGAGGTTGGCGGTCGTTGCCGCGAGCACGAGCATATCCTCGCCCGCCGTGACATTGGTCAGCGTCGCCGACCCGCGGGCGTTGACGCCGACCATGCCGGCCCCGCTGCTGTCGACCAGCGTTACATTGCCGCCGGCGTCGACGAAGACATTGCCCGCCGTGTCGACGTCACCGTTGCTCGGGTCGGGGGCGCCGCCCGCGGCATTGGCGGTCACATTGATGTTGCCGCCCGCGCTCAGTTCGATGTCGCCGCCGGCCACATAAGCGCCGCTGATATTGCCGCCGGCCAGCACGCCGATGTTGCCCGCGGCCGTGCCGTTGGCGATCGCGACGTCGCCGCCGCTGCCGAACGCCGACAACAGGCCGCCGGAGTCGATGTTGCCGACCGTGATGCTGTTGCCGGTCAGGAAGACGTTGCTTCCCGCTAGGATCGTCGTCCCGGCGATTCCTTCGGCGCCGAGCGCGGTCCCGGTGGCGTTGAGGTCGACATAGTCGCCCGCGTCGAGCGCGGCGAAGGCGATCGATTGGGCATCGACGTCGATATGCCCGCCGGCGGTCGAATTGCCGAGGTCGGCCGCGCCGCTGGCGGTGATGTCGATATTGCCGTCGGTGATGATCGAGTTGAGTCCGGTGCGGATGCGCGCGACGTCGGCGGTGAAGTCGCCCGCCGCCTCGGCATGGTCGACGTCGAAGGCCCCGGCGAGCGCGATGTTGATGTTGCTGCCGCTCTCGCCGCTGTCGGGGTTGTCGCCGGTTGCGTCCATCAGCGCGACGGTGACGTCGCCGCTGCCGCTGATGCCGATGTCGTCGCCCGCGATCAGCGAGCCGAAGCTGCCGCCTTGCGTCGTCGCGATGACGATGTCGCGGCCGGCGTCGATCGTCCCGGTGGCCGTGACCGCGCCGCTGGTCCCGGTCAGGCTGACGCTGCCGTTCGTGCCGGTCACATCGCCGACGGCGATGCTGGCGCCGGTCAGGCTGGCGTTCTGGAACGCGGTGACACCGCCGGTCAGGCTGACGGCGCCGGTGGCGTTGGCGGCGACATTGCCGCCGGTTGCGATCACCGCTCCGGTCGCGGTGATGCCGCCGTTCGTCGCGGTCAGGTCGGTCGATACGACGCGCACCTCGTTGGCGCCGAGGTCGATCGAGCTGCCCTCTGCCGAGAAGACGCCGCCGCGCACATTACCGCCGACAGTCACCGCGCCGCCCGCTTCGACGCGGGCCGAGCCGGTGATCGACCCGGTGCTGATGAATCCGGGCGCCGAAATCTGTGCGCCGCCCGAGATGATGTTGCCGACCGCGATGTCGCCGCCGGCGGTCGCGGTCAGATTGCCGCTCGTCGCGATGCGGCTGGCGCTGGTTTGGGTGATATCGCCGGCCGAAGCGATGGTGACGCCGTTGAAGCCGTTGACGCTGCCGCCGAGGTCGACATCGCCGACCGTCGAGGTGATCGAGACGATATTGCCGTCGACCCCCTGCGTTCCGACGCTGGTGCCGCGCAGGGTGACGTTGTTCGCCGCCGAAACGGGGCCGCTGGCGACCAGCGCGCCCGACGAAAGCAGGACGATGTTGCTGCCGCTATTCTCGTCGTCGATGCCGCCGCCGGTCGCGTCGACGCTGCCGACCGTCACGCTGCGACCGCCGGTGATGCGGATGTCGTCGCCCGCGCCGGCGATGCGGACATTGGCGTCGCGCGATGCGCGCACCGTCAGGTCGCGGTCGGCGTCGAGTTGCCCGGCGACGAGGACGTCGCGGTTCGCGTCGAGTGCGAGCGTGCCGTTCGCAAAGGCGCGGTCGTTCGCGTCGAGGACGATGTCGCGCGCCGAGGTATAGCTGATGTTGAAGCCGAAGACGTCGCCGTCGGTGCGGATGTCGCCCGTCGTCGAGGTCAGCGCGACATTTCCGCCCGCGGTGATGCCGCGCAGGCCGAGGCTGGCGCCGCTGGCCGTCGTGTCGCCGCCCGACTGGAGCAGCCCGGTCGCGGTTACCGCGCCGGTCGCGGTCAGGCCGATATTGGCGCCGACGTCGGCGCTGGTCAGCGCGATCGGCCCGCCACTCGCGCCCGCGGTGAAGGAGCCGCCCGCGGTCACGTCCTGGAGCGACATGCTGGTCGCGCTGAAATTGACGTCGTCGTTGGCGAAGGTGCTGCCGGTCACGGTCAGCACGCCCGCGATGGTGCCCGAAACGTTGCTGCCGATTTCCTCGCCCTGCGGGTTGCTGCCCTCGGCGGTGATCGAGGCGATGGTGACGTCGCCGCCCGCGCCGATCGACACATCGTCGCCCGCGGTGATCGCGTTGAAGGTGCCGCCCGTCGCGGCGTTGATGAAGACATCGCTGCCCGCCGAGATCGTCCCGGTCGAATTGATCGCGCCGCTGTTCGAGCGCAGCGTGACGAAGCTGTTCGAGCTGACGTCGGCGACGTCGATCGAGCCGCCGATCATCTCGACGAAATTGCCGCCGCTGGCCGCACCCGAGATGGTGATCGCGCCCGTCGCCTGTACCTGCAGGTCGGCGAGCGTGGTGACATTGCCGTTGGCGGTCACGTCGCCGCTGGTCGCGCGCAGCAGGATCTGGTTGGAAAGCCCGTTGGCGTTGCGCAGCGCGACGCTGCTGCCCTCGATAAACATGCCGCCGCTGTTGACATTGCCGGTGATATTGACCGCGCCTACCGCGTCGATGAAGGTATAATCGGCGTTGATCGCGCCGGCGTCGACGGTGCCGCCGGCGGTCAGGCGGGTCTGGCCCACGGTGTTCGTCGCCCCGGTGATCGCGATGCTGCCCGGCGTGGTGATATAGGCGCCGGAGTTGTCGGCCTCATTGTCGGCACCGCCCGCCGTCGTCAGCAGGGTTGCCGCCGAGACATTGCCGTTGGCGGTGATGCGGATATCGTCGCCCGCCGACAGGTCGGCGAAGCTGCCGCCGGCCGCCGAGGTGATCGTCAGGTCGTGCCCGGCCGACAGCGCACCGATCGCGCCGATGCCGCCGCTGGTCGAGGTCAGGATGATGTCGGTGCCTGCGGTGACCGATTCGAGATCGAGCGCGCTGCCGGTGATCGTGGTGACGAGGCCCGAGCGAATAGTGTTCGTCGTGCGTACGACATTGCTGGCGGTCGCGGTCAGATTGTCGAAGGCGACCGCGTTCGACGCGTCGATCGTCCCCGCCGAGGCGGTCAGCACGATGTTCGACAGGTCGGTGGGGCCGGTCTGGATCTGCCACATGTCGGGTCCGCCCGCGCTCGACGGCGCGAGGATCAGGCTGCGCCCGTCGGGGCCCGCGCCGGTGGTCGAGACATTATCGACGATGACGCAGCAGGTGCCGGTGACGATCAGGTCGTCGCCCGCGAGCGAATTGGTCACGGTCGCGGTGTTGCCCGCGACGACATAAAGATCCTCGCCCGCCGTCGCGCCGTCGACATTGGCGTTGGTGCCCGCCGCGACGCCGATCATCGTCGCCGCGCTGCTGCCCGCGAGCAGGTTCGCATCGCCCGCAGCGTTGATGAAGACATAGCCTTCGGACGGGCCGTTGGGCCCCACGTAGGTGCCGGCGGCGGTCGCCTGTGCGGTGATGTTGGTGGCCGCGGTCAGGCCGACATTGCCGCCCGCCGCGAAATTGCCGCCGATGTCGCCGGCGCTGTTGATGATGATGTCGCCGTCGGTGGTCGCCGACAGGCGCGCGTTGCCGCCGGTCGAAAGGGCGAACAGCGAGGCCGAGGTGACGACGCTGTCGTTGATCCGGATCGTGTTGCCGAACAGCGCGACATTGCCGCCTGCGGTGATGCCGTTGCCGAGGATGCCCTCGGCCCCCGGCGCGGTGCCGGTCGCGTTGAGGGTGACCGTGGTCCCGGCGCCGATCGTATCGAAGACGATCGACTGGCCATCGACCGCGACGAACCCGCCCGCCGTCGAATTGCCTAGGTCGACCGCGCCCAGCGCGTTGATGTCGATGTCGCCGCCGGTGATGATCGAATTGGGGCCGGTGGCGAAGCTGCCGACATTCGCGGTGAAATCATTGTCGGCCTCGGCATGGTCGACGCTCGCCGCGCTCACCGTGCTGAAGAAGATGTTGCTGCCGTCGACTTCGGAATCGAGCCCGGTGCCGGTGGTGACCAGCCGCCCGGCGACGATCGTGTTGCCGGTCAGGCTGATGTCGTCGCCCGCCGTCGCGGCGTTGATCGCCACCTCGTCGCGCGCATTGGCGGTCAGGTCGTCGCCGCTGGTCGTGGTGCCATAGACGTTGATGCGGCCTTCGGTCGCGAGCAGCAGGGTCAGCGTCTGCGCATCGAGCGAATCGACGTCGATCGCACTGTTGGTGCCGGTCGCGATCATCGACAGGCTGGTGCCGCCGCTGACGAGGCTGCCCGGCGCGCTGCGGATCGAGTTCACCGCGGTGAAGGAGGCGCTGGTGCCCGACTGGATCGTCGGCGCGGTGCCGGTGCGGAAATCGTGGCGGATATCGACCTGGTCGCCCGCATTGACGGTGAGCGCGCCGCCGGCGTTGAGCTGGCCGGTGCCCTGGGCATAGACGCCGACCGAACCGTCGGTGTTCAGCGACACGGCGCCGTCGGTCTGGATCAGCCCGTTGGTGACGCCGAGGAAGATGCCCTGCGGCGCGACGTCGGTGTCGTTGTTGGTCAGCGAGGTGCCGCCGAACGCATTGGCAGTCAGGCTGGCCATCTGGATCGTGCCCGCGCTCCGCAGCTCGATCCGACCCGCGACATCGCCATTGGCGTCGATCGTCGTGTCGCCGAGGGTGATCGTGCCGGCAGCGGTCCCGTTGCTGAAGGTTTCGATCTGGACCCGGCCGCCGATCGTGCCGGTAAAGGCATTTCCGGCGCCGTCGCCCCCCGAGCCGACGCCGCCCGCGCCGCCCGCGCCAGAGGTGCCGCCGACCGCGATGGAGACCGGCGCCCCGCTCGACGAAATGCTGCCGCTGCCATTGGCGACCAGGTGAACGAGTCCGCCGGACCCGGCGCCGCCAAGGCCGCCGTCGCCGCCGCTCAGTCCCATGACCACATCGTCGGGCGTGCCGGGGATGCCGTCGGGGCCGGGCAGGGTGATGGTGCCGGGATTGTCGGCGCCGGTCCCGCCGTCACCGCCGGTCCCGAAGCTGCCGAGCGCGACGGCGCTGAGCCGCCCGAAGGTCAGCGTCACCGCGCCGTCGTCGGCGATGACTTCGACCGTGCCGCCGGTGCCGTTGCCGCCGCCGCCGCCGGCCGGGCCGACGCGGGGATTATTGCCCGCTGCGAGTGCCGCATTGCCGCCCTGGCCGCCCAGTGCGCCGGCCGTGAAATTGTCCTGCGAGATGGTGGCGCTGCCATTCGCGCCGGTCACCCGGACGCGCGATATGCCGCCAAAGGCCGAGCCGCCGAAACCGCCCGCGCCGTCGACCCCGTCGCCGCCGTCGCCGCCCTCGGCGCTGGAATCGAGGATCACGTCGACCCTGCCGGCAGCGATATTGTCGACGATCAGCTCTGCGGTTCCGCCTTGCCCGAAACCGCCGTCGCCGCCGATATTATTGGTGCCGCCGATGCCGCCGACCCCCAGCGCATAGCCGCCCATGGTGCCCGTTGCGGTGACCAAAGTCGCGAGGTCGATCGTCGCGGTGCCGCCCTGGCCGTTGCCGCCGTTGCCGCCGCGTGCGACGCCCGACACCGGACCCGAATTGAGGTTGAGCAGCCCGCCGCCGTTGCCGCCGAAACCGCCGGCGTCGGCGGTGATGTCCCCCGAGGTCAGCGTTCCCGCGGTCAGGTTAATCGCGGCGGTGCCGCCCTGGCCGTTGCCACCGTTGCCGGCGTTGCCGACGACGCCCGCGGCGCTGATGAAATCGCCGCCGTCGCCGCCGATGCCTGACGCAAGGGCGCTGAGCGTGGTGGTGGTGACGACCGCGTTGCCGTTGAGGTTGATCGTCGCGGTGCCGCCCTGGCCAAAACCGCCATTCTGGCCGTCGACCGGGTTCGCGGGGTCGCTGTCGTCGCCGATCTGCCCGGCGCCGCCGGCGCCGACCGCCTGCGCGGTGATGTTCGTGGCGTCGAGCGTGCCGCCCAGCAGGTCGATGGTTGCCGTGCCGCCAAAACCCGATCCGCCGGTCGACGCGCGCAGGTTGCCGCCGCCGACACCATCCGCCGACACGACGAGGTCGCCGACGTTCACAGCGCCGCCGGTCTGCGTATAGGCCGCGATGCCGCCGCTGCCGACGCCGTCGTTCCCGGCGACGGAGCCGCTGAAGCCACTGGCCGAAAGCTGAAGCTGTCCGCCGGTCACCTGGCCGCCCTGCACGTCGACGGTGATGTCCCCGCCATTGCCCGCGGCGGTGCCGGGCATTTGTGCCGGCCCCTCGAAAATCTGGGCCGCGCGTCCGTCGGCGCTGACGGAAAGGCTCTGGAAATTGAGGGTGCTGGTGTTGAGATTGTTGTCGAGCACCTGAAGCAGGATCGAGCCGCCGCGGCCGACGACGATGTTGCCCGCGCTGCTCGCGTCGCCCCCGGCGATGCCGGTCGAGCTGAAAAAGGCGGGGGCGCCGAAGCTGACGGTCCCGCCATCGATGACGACCCCGATCCGGCCACCGGTGGCCGAGGCGCCGCCCTGCGAAAAACCCGTTGCCGCATCGGTCGCGAAGGAGCTGGTTCCGGCGCTGTCGGTTGCCGAAAAGACGCCGGTGTTCGCGGCGCGAATGTCGATCGTGCCGCCCTGCGCGGCGCCGCCGGCACCCGCGCTGTTGCCGGAGGCTGCGGTGGCAGCGATATCGAAGGATCCGGCGGTGATCGTGCCGCCATCGGCGGTGAAATCGATGTCGCCGCCGGTTGCCGTGCCGGTGCTGTTGGGCAGGGTGCCATTGGCCCCGCCGACGCTCGCATTGGCGGTGATCGTGGTCAAAGCCGTCAGGCTGCTGTTGCCGCCACTGCCGATCGCGGTCACGGCGATGGTGCCGCCCCGCGCATTGCCGCGGTTCTCGCCCGACGCGGCCTGCGCGCTGGCGTCGAAACCGATCGAGCTGTCGGACGCGAGGGTCGCGCCCCCGTTGATCGTGACATTGATCGTGCCACCGACGGCGTCGCCGGTGGTCGAACTGGTGCCGTTGACGCTCGATGCGCCGCCGCTGAGCGCGCTCGCGTCGACGGACAGGGAGTTTTGTTCGGCGTTGATGCCATTGTCGGCGGTGATCGTCACCGTGCCGCCCGTCGCATTGCCGCCGGTCGCGCCGTCGCCGGTGGCGTTGCCGCCGGCCCCCGACGCATTGACCGTCAGGTCGCCGAGCGCCGCGGTCGAGGAATTGTCGGCGGTGAAGGTCAGTTCGATCGTGCCGCCCTGTCCGTCGCCGCCGTTCAGCGAGGGGAAGGTGCCGATATTGGGGCTGGATACGGAGCCGCCACCGGTGCCGCCCGCCGCGAGCGTCGTGGTGGGCGAGGTCAGCGAGCTCAGCGCGCCGAGCACCTGGATGCGCGCGGTGCCGCCGGTGCCATTGCCCGACTGGACGTTGCCGATCTGGCCGGCGCCGTTCGCGGTGACGCTGAGGCTGGTGTTCGCGGTGAGCGTGCCGCCGCTGTCGACGGTGACTTCGGCGGTGCCGCCCTGGCCGTTGCCGCCCTGGTCGGCGATGACCGGGGCGCCTGACGGCGAACTGGTGACGCCGCCGCCACGCCCGCTGGCCGAGACATTGATCGTGTCGGCGGTGAGCGAGCCGCCATTTTGGACGGTAAGGCCGGCGGTGCCGCCGGTGCCCGTGCCGCCGATGCCAGTGGCGCTGAGGTCGCCCGTCCCGGCCGCCGAAATCGCAATGCCGTTGCCTACGACGACGGTGCCGCCGTCGACCGTGAACTGGGCGCTGCCGCCGGTGCTGTTGCCGGTGACGGCATCGGGCCGTCCGGCAGCGAGCAGCGACAGATTGCCGAGAACCGCCAGCCCGCCGCCCGGATTGACGTTGATCGCCGCATTGCCGGCCTGACCGCCGCTGCCGTTCGATGCGACGACAAAATTGCCGGTGGCACCGACGATCTGGTTGTTGCCGACCGATACCGTCGCGCTGGCGTCGCCGATGAAGGTGGCGTTGCCCTGGACGATCAGGCGGCCGAGATGCGGCGGCGGCACGGCGACGACAGGGCCGCCAGCGGGGATCGACGCGATCGGCTGGCCGACGAAAGCGCCACTGGCGTGCGCCGTGACGCTGCTCTGGAATATCGTGTCGTTGACAGTGATGTTCGCGGCGGCGGTGCCCACCGGCGCGCCGGCGATCACACCATTGGCGACATTGTAGCCCGCCGACAGCACCACCGCGCCGTCGGGGTCGGTTTGCGCGGTAACCGCGTCCCGATAGCCGACCTGACCCGAAATCAGCATCGTGACGGCATCGTTCTTCGGGATCGCGACCATATAGACGCGGCTCTGGTCGGTATCGCCCTGCTGGTGGGCCGGGCCGCCGGTGATGCCGGTGTGGGTGATGGCGTTGCCACCCTCGGCGCCGACCGTGACATTGATGTCGAACAGGCCGTTGTTGATCGTAATGTCGGCCTGTTCGGCGGCGACGAGCGCGGCCGAACCATCGACGTCGATGATCCCGCCCTGGTTGATGCGCGGGGCCACGAGCGCGACATAGCTGCTGCCCGGATTGCCGGGGTACGAAGCGCTGATGAAGCTTTGCGGGCTGATGTCGATCGACGCCGTGCTGCCCGATGCGCCGCGAAACCGGATTTCGCCGCCGGGGCCGAACAGGCCGCCGGTGGTGTCGATATCGTTCGCGGTCAGCACCAGGCTGCCGACGTTGATCGCCGCGCGCGCGCCGATCAGGATGCCGCCGGCGTTGTAGAACCAGATATTGCCGCCCTGCGGGTTGCCGGCGCTCGAGAACGGCGATCCGTCATAGCTGTTGACGGTGCCGTTGAGCGCGATCTGGCGGCTGATCGGGATCGGCGCGCCGGTGATCGGGTTGACCGCGACGAAGCGGTTGAGGACGGTGTATTGGCCGGTGCCATAGAATTCGAGGGTGTTGCCCGTCGGCAGGAAATCGATCGGCGCGCCGGTCGCTGCGCTGTCGGTCGGGGTCCAGTTGATGATCGTCTGCGCGCTGGTGGTCACGACTTGGGTGGTGTTCGGCGGCGCGATGCCGGGCGCCGGCGGGGAAATAGTCGCAGTGCCCGTGACGACCTGCCCCGTTCCCTGGACACCCTGCGCGCGCGCCGGGCCGCCGAAGGCGAGCGCGGCCAGCCCCGCCGCGATCGCGCAGCTCGCCAACAGGTGCGGCTTGCCCGTGCGGACGGTCGGGATCGAAGCGGTGGCACGCATGGCGGATGTCCTCGATGAAAAACTCATGTCAGCGCGCCTTCACGCCGAACTGGGTGGTGAAATTGAGCAGAAAGCGGGGTTCGGGCTTTTGGGTCAGGAAGCCCGCGCGGTTGAGCGGCACCGCGACGGTCAGGTCGAGCCGCCCAAAATCGCCATAAGCAAGGCGGATGCCGCCGCCGGCCGAATAGAGTTTCTGCGGATTGAGCCCGGCAAAGGCGAGGTCCTTGTTCCAGACCCAGGCGGCGTCGAAAAAGACGAAGGGCTGGAGCGCGCCGCTTTCGGTGTTCGCGGGGACGAGGCTGCCGTAGCGCGCCTCCACCGACACCGCGACGCCGCTGTCGCCGATCACCGTGCCGGGGTCGAAGCCGCGTCCGACGGTGAAGTTGCCGCCCGAAAACTCCTCATAGGCGAGCAGCGGGTCGCTCGCCCATTGCGCGCGCGGCGCCGCCGACAGGGTGAAATTCTTGACTGGCCGCCATTCGGCGAGCGCGTTGGCGCGCACCAGGAAGGCGTCGGGCTTGCCCTCGATGCGGGTCAGCGGGATCGCGCCGGGGACAAAACAGGCGGCGCCGGTGGGGCCGCAATCGTCGCTCGCGCCGAGGAAATTGACGCCCTGCCGCGCTTCGAGCGAGGCGCCGAGATACCAGCGCGGCTCGGCGGGGCTGAACCCGCTGCGCCCGCCGATCGATGCCGGGTCGGTCCAGCTGCCATCGGCGCGCAGGTTGAAGACGCGCAGCCGGTCGCGGTTGAGCGGCACGCCGCCCAGCCCGATGTCCTGGTCGATCAGGTCGAACCCGCCGCCGACGGTCAGCCGGTTCGCCTGCGTCAGTACCAGCGGATAGGATGCGAACAGGCTGATGATCTGGGTTTCGGACTTGATCGGCAGCGCCGCGACGCTCGGCCGCGTCCAGGCATAGGTGTAACTGGCGCCGAATTTCAGCCCCTCGTCGCCGACGCGGAATTCATGCGCGACCTGCGCGACATTCTGTTCGTCGAGATCGGGGGTCGAATAGAAGCTGACCGTGGTCATGTCGCCCATGCCGGTCAGGCCAAAGACGCGCGCGCGGGCGATGCCGCCCCAGCGACCGACGTCCTTCGACCCGAAATTCTGGACGTTGAAGTCGAGGATCGCGGCGGTGCGGTCGACCGTCACCTCGCCGACCACTTCGCCCGGCGCGGCGCCGGGGCGCAGGGTCAGCCGCGCCGACAGGCCCGGAATGTCGCGCGCGAGCAGCAGATAGCGCTCGGCATCGGCGATGTTGAAGACAGGCTGGTCCTGAAGATGCGACAGATAGCGCTGGAGCAACCCTTCATTGGCGCCGGCGTCGCCGCGCACCTCGATCCGGCTCATCCGCGCGGCGAGAATGTCGAGCTTGACGATGCCGTCGTCGATCGTCTGCGGCGGGACGCGGACGGCGGCCAGATAGCCCTTTGCGCGCAGCATCGTCGCGGCGCGGTCGCGAATGTCGCAGACCACCGAGATCGGCAGGTCCTGACCGACGCGGTCGGACCAGGTCGACGCGAGCGTCGCCGGGTCGATGCCCTCGACGCTGGAGAATTGAACGTCGCGCAGCGTGACGCGGATATTGGCGAATTCGGGGTTGGCGAGCGGGCAGGGTGCGCGTTCGATGGCATCGTCGGCGGTGACGACCTGTTCGTTCGCCTGCGGAACCGGCGGCGGCGCCGGGCGCTGGATTTCCTCGCGGGTCGGGATTTGCGGGGTCGCGACCTGCGCGTGCCCGACGACGGGCAAGGCCGCGACGATCAGGCCCGACCCGGCGACGAAGCGCCGGAAGGCCCGCCGCCGCGTTTCGGCTTCGCGCGATTGCCCCTGATAGCCGCTGCCGATCATCTCCACCCCTTGCGTTCGACGGCGCGCGGCGTCGCCGCCGCACGTCCAATTCATCATGCCCAGCCCGGTGACGGGCTGCGCGAATTTTCGACCCAAGGAAAGGACTTGCCGCTCGTACGGCAGCTTTTCATCCCATTGTTATCAGATGGATCGGGCGGGTTCAATCATTCCCGCCCGTTTCCGTCAACCGCCCGTCGCTTCCGATTCGGCCATCGCGTCGACCAGCCTGTCGAGCTGCGGCGCGCAGCCCTTGCCGAGCAGCATTTCGCCGGCGGCGTCGGGGGTTTCGGGCATCGCCGCGAGCGCGGCGAAGCGGACCGTCACCGGCGCGGCAAGCCCGCCGCCCGAGAGGCGATAGTCGACGTCATATTGCACGGGCAACGTGTCGGTCGGCCATTTGCGGAACTGCGCGCCGCTGACGATCGCCACCGTCTCGCTCTTGTCGCCGCTGGCGATGGTCAGCGCGGTGTCGCTCGTCATATCGGGGCGCCACAGCATCAGCGTCGCCGGATCGGCGACGCAGAAGGTGCCGCCGGCGCGATAATCGAGCAGCCACAAATTGGGTGCGCGGTTCTCGGCGCTCATTTCCTCCGGCCCGCGCGACGCTCCGCCGCGCGTCGCCATCGGCCGCTTGGCCATCATGCGGGTGACGGTGGTGCCCATCGACTGGCTGGCGACGACGGTGGCGCCGGCGGTGAAGGTGCCCGCGCCGGTCAGCGTCTTGGTCTTGCCGCCCTGGATCAGCACGACCTTGTCGCCCGCGACGAGCGTCACGCGGTCGCTGTTCTTGAGCTTGGTGCCCGCCGGATATTTGGAGGCCGACGGCCCGGTCGAGCGGACGACCATCGATTGCGCCGCGGCGGTGCCGGTGACGGCGATCGCGACGAGCGCGGCGGCGGCGGTCAATCCCAGCCGGCGCGTGCGGATCTCAGGACAGGACATAGCTTTCTCCACTTTCGGTCTCGTTCAGTCGTTCTATCAAGAACAGGATGGATGTATCGTGACTGAATTCGGCGCCCACCGCTGTGGCGCAGGTCACATAAAGATTTTTATCGCCTGCCGCGTGCGCCGCAACCATTTCGGCGATGCGCGCGCGCTGGTCGGCGCTGAGGTCGGGGCGCGGGGTGAAGGTGTCGACCGGTTGCGCGCGGCCGCGCAGCGTCACCCGGCCCATCGGCACCAGATCGTCGCGCTTCGCGCGCGCCTCGGCCTCGGCCGAGATCAGGACGCCGGTCTTCAGGCTCTTGTTCGCCGCCTCGAGCCGCGAGGCGGTGTTCATGCTGTCGCCGAGCGCGGTGTACTGGATGCGGCCCTCGCCGCCGAAATTGCCGACGATCGCGTCGCCGACGTGGAGCCCGACGCGCGTCATGCCGAGCGGGGGGACGTCTTCGGCGGCGAGGTCGACACGGAATTTCTCGCCCGCTTCGTACATGGCGATCGCCGCGGCGGCGGCCTGCGGTCCGTCGTCGGGGCGGCTCAATGGCGCGCCCCAGAAGGCGACGACCGCGTCGCCGACGAATTTGTCGATCGTGCCGCCATGGCCGAGCACGACGTCGGACAAGCGGTCGAGATATTCGTTGAGAAGCCGCGCGACGGTTTCCGGCGTCGTCGCATGGCTGAGCTTGGTAAAGCCCTCGAGGTCGGTGAAGACGCAGAAGATGTTGCGCCGCTCGCCGTGCAGCGACAGCTGTTCGGGGTCGCGCATGATCTGTTCGGCGACGTCGGCGGGCAGATATTTGCCGAGCGCCGATTGCGCGAAGGCGCGCTGGCGCGACCCGATGGCGCGCGCCGCCGAGCCGACCGCGACGAAGCCGAACAGCCAGCCGAGCGCCTGTCCGAAGGCGGGCAGGCCGGTGGTATCGACCCCGACTTTTTGCAGCCAGAAGGGATAGGCGAGGAAAAACAGCATCTGGGCGATGAAGATCGCGATCACCCAGCGCGCCTTGAGGTCGATCAGGCTGGTGAGCCCGCCCGCGATCACGACGAGCAGCGCGAGCGCCCACAGGCCCCAGCCCGGAACCGGGTTCGACCATGCGCCGTCGAGTTGCTGCGCCAGCATATGCGCGTGCACCTCCAGCCCGATCATCTGCTCGCGTTCGCCCGTTTGCAGGTCGGGCAGGCGCGACAGCGGGGTGGTGAACAGGTCGTTGTCGACGATGTCGCCGCCGATCAGCACATAACGGCCGCGCACCAGTTCGGCGAAACCGGCGCGCGTCTCGTCGTCCATCGGGATGGCGAAGCTGTCGATCGGGATATTGGCGAAGACCGGCTCTTCCTGCTCCGCATCGGCGCGGGCGGGCAAGCGGAAGCGGATATTGCCCTGATAGTCGGCATGCGCCTTGTCGACCGGCGCCAGCGCATTGGCCATCAGCGGCGGCAACCCCTTGGGCCGGTCGGGCCAGTTGCGCATCACCCCGTCCTCGTCGGTGCGGAAGCGCACGCTGGTCGGGTGGGTCCTGGCGGTGGTCACATCGGCCAGAAACGCGTCGAGGAATTGCTGTTGCTGATATTGGATGGTGGTCGGGTTGTCCGATTGCGAGAGATAGGCGAGCCAGGTGGGCGTCTTCATCGCGCGCAATTGCGCCTTCAGCGCGTCGTCGTCGGGGCGCGGTGAGTCGTACAGGATATCGATGCCGATAGCCTTGGCGCCCATCGCGTCGATGTTGGCGAGCGCCGTCGTCAGCAGGGTGCGGTCGAGCGGCGAGCGGATCCCGGTGTTGAACAGCGTCTCGTCATTATAGGTGATCATGACGATGCGCGGGTCTTGCCCCACATGCTGCGCCGTCAGCGAGGCGCGGCTGTCGTAGAGCGCGCGTTCGGCGTCGCCGGCGAGCGGCAATTGCCAACTCATCCGCGCGACGAATATCGCGACGATCAGGAAGATCAGCGTCGTCGCCAGTCGCGCCGGTCCGAGCTGGGTGAACAGCCGCCGCACTTGTTTGCGCAGCGGCACCGCCGCGCGCTTTTCGGCCGCGGCTTCGGGCGCCGTCTCTGGTTCGGTCGTCGGGGTTTCGGTCATCGGATCAGCGGGCGGCGCGGCCGGCGGCCTCTCCGGTCTGCGGTGCCGCTGCGGTCGCGGTGCCGCCGTGGAGCAGCGCCTGGCCGCCGTCGCCGATGATCGCGAACCCCGCCCAATAATAAGGATGCGAGGTCTGTTTTTCGTCCATCAGCAGCGTCTGCGTTGCCCACAGGGCGTCGCCGACGCTCTCACCCTGCCGTGCCGCGAACAGTCCGCCGATCAACCGCTTGGTCGCGTCGAAATCGTCGGGGGCGGGCCAGTGGCTCGCGATCACCGACCGGCCGCCGGCGCCGATGAAGGCGCGGACCAGCCCGTCGAGCGCATTGCCGCCGCCGCTCGCCACGCCGGCTTCGCGCGTGGCGCTGACCGAGGCGGCGCCCGCAGTGTCGCAGGCGGACAGGATCACCAGGTCGGCGTTGATCTTGAGGTCGTAGATTTCCTGGAAGGTCAACAGGCCGTCCGAATCGCTGTCGCCGAACGACGTCACCAGCGCCGGGCGCGCCGGGCAGGACGGGCGCGGTGCGGTAACGAGGCCGTGGGTCGCGAAATGGATGATGCGATAGTCGTTGAGGTCCGCCCGCGCCTTGACCGCCGTATCGGTGAAGGCGCCGCCGGTCAGCAGCGCCGCCGCCCGGTCGCCCATCGCGACGCGCGCCGTGTTCAGTTCGTCGGCCGAGATCGGGCGGTTCCACTGCGAGGGCGCCCATTGGCAATTGTCGTCGACCCCGCCGGCGGCGCCGCGCGACCCGAGCGAGGGGAGGGTGGGCCCCACCGGCAGATTCTGCCCGAGCCCGAAATATTGGTGCGCCGCGTTCGACGGTGCCGCCTGGCGCGCGTTGCGGAACGCGAGCGCCGACACCGCGGTGCTCGGCCGCGTCGTCCGCCCGAGCCAGGCAATCCGGCGCATGTCGAACGCGTCGGCCCCCGGATCGAGCAGGCGCTGCTCATAATCGGCGAGCCCGGTATCGGCGGTGATCAGCAGGTTGATCGGCAGCCGCAGCATCGCGCCATCGGGTTCGAAGATCAGGTTGGCGATCGTCGGCAGCCGGTCGGCGACCGGGCCGAACAACTGGGTGTAAAGGCTGCGCGCGGTCGCGGCGTCGAAGGGATAGGTGACGCGGCGGCCATTTTCGACGATCGAGATCGTCGAGCGGACGCTGTCGACCGCATTTTCGAGCTGCGTCGTGCTGATGTCCGAGCGCCACAGCTGCGCGCCCTTGGTGTCGATCAGCATCGCATAAACGGCATCGCCGACGACGAGCATCTTCAGATACCCCTCGTCGGGACGCAGCACCGCTTGCAGTTCGGCAAGGTCGAGCTTGCCCGGCGCGACGACGCGATATTGCGGATAGGCCGACAGCGACGCGACGGTTTCGGCCTGCTGGAAGTCAAGATTGTCGAGCCGCGTCTTGAGATCGGCACGCAGCGCGTTGATTTCGGGCGTTTCCACCATTTGCGCGAGCCGCGCATCCTCGATCCGGGCGCGTTCGATGTCGCGGTTCAGCGTCGTCGCCTGACGGAACAGCCGCGATCCTTCGGCGCTGCCGCTCGACAATTCGCGCGCCAGCACCGCCTGGGTATCGGCGACGCCGGGGCGGACCTGCAACTGGCTGGCGACGAAGAAGTCACCGACCGCGGCGGGGTCGCTCGCGGCCTTGGCGGCGAGCAGCCGGTAATAGGGCGCCATCATGTTCGCCATGCCCGAGGTCGAGCGCTGCGAACTCGCGAGCGCGCCGACGACGTCGTGATAGATTGTCATCGCCTCACCATCACGACCCTGACGGGTCAGGAAGGCGGCATAGCGCGCGCGCGCCGAGGCGAGCGCGTTGGTTTCGGGATATTCGACCGCGAGCGCGTTGATCGATTCCAGGAAGCGCGCATCGGCGGCGTCCTTGTCGCCCGCGGCCTCTTCGGCGAGCGCGAGTTCGCCGAGCATTTGCGAGCGCAGCCGCACGATCGAGGTCACGCGGCCTTCGCGGACCGCCATCGCGTCGGCCAGCCCCTTGAGTTGCGCCGCTTTCGCCGCCGCCGGATTGCCGCGCAGCCGCTCGACGGTGCCGAGCAGGTGGACCGCCTGCGCGTCGATGATCTGCGCGCGTTCGAGTGGGGTCAGCCGCTCATTGTCCGAACTTTGGCGGATCGCGCGCGCATTGCTGCCGCTGTTGACCCCGGCGACGATCTCGGGGGTCAGCGTCACCGCGTCGCCCGCCACGGTGACCGCGCTGGCCAGCGGCGGGATCGGCGTGTTGAGCAGGTCGGCGGCGCCGGCATAATCGCGCTGGTTGAGCGCGTGGATCGCGCGGAAATTGCGGCGCAGGCGCAATTGCACCGCATCGGTGGTCGGGATCGCCTCGACCTCGCCGAACAGCCGCTCGGCCTCGGCGAATTCGCCGAGGTTCGATTTCTGCAGCGCGCGGTTGAGGGTGAATTCGGTCGGATCGATGTCGGCGGCGGCCTGTTCCTCGAGCGCGCGACGCGACAGCGCTTCGAAAAATTCGGCGGCCTCGGCATAATCGCCGCTGTGGTTGCGGCGATAACCCTCGGCGAGCGCGCGATCGACGTCGATCGTCCCCGCGAGCGTGCGCGCAAAGCCGTCGTTGCCGCCGATCGAGGTGGTCGCGACATTGATCGTGCCCGAGGCGACCTTGCGCTGGCGGATCGATTCGAGCGCGAGGTTCAGCGCGTCCTTATAGGCGGTAAAGCCCTCGACCGCGTAGCTGGTGTTGCCCTCGCCCTCGATGCGCGTGGTCCATTGGACGTCGCTGTCCTTGACCATGCAGTTGTCCGTCGCGGTACAGGCGATCGTTCCGGCCCGCGCGCGATCGACGCGGGCCCGGGTTTCGGCCGGGGTCGCGCGCAGCATCCGGACATAGCCGACGGGCTGGCCGGCATCGCGGCAGACGATCATCCACGCGCGGTCGAACATGCCGGTGATCACCGAGTCGCGTACCGTCGACTGGACCTCGCAAAGCGACCCGCCCTTGTCGCCGATCGCGAAGCTGTCGCGCAGCGTCGGGTCGGACGCCTGCGCCGACGCCGTCCCGGGTGCGGCAAGCGCCAGCATTCCCAGAAACGAGACGAAAAACGGACGTCGAGCGGCCATGAACGTAATCCCCCAAACACAAACGCAAGGGCGCCGTGCCAGCCCGATGGCGGCAAGGCGCAGTCTTTGTTGCTGCGGTACGACCCATAACCGTTGGCGCGAACCCTAACCCCTTCGCATTCAAAAGGGAAGTGATCTGGCGCACAGGCGCCTTGCGTGCCTTGGCCGCCCGACCTATCTGCAAGCCGACAGGTTTCAAACCAAGAGGATATGATGAGCGCATTCGACGATCGCGAAAAAGCATTTGAGGCGCAGTTCGCCCGCGACCAGGAGGTGCAGTTCCGCATCACCGCACGCCGCAACCGGCTGGTCGGCGAATGGGCCGCCGAGCGTATGGGGCTGACTCCCGAGGAAACCGACGCCTATGCCAAGGCGGTGGTCCAGGCCGATTTCGAGGAAGCCGGTGACGAGGACGTGATCCGCAAGCTCGCGGGCGACCTGACCGCAGCGCAGGTCGAGATCAGCGACGCCGAAATCCGCGCAGCGCTGAACGACAAGGCGGTCGAAGCGCGCCGCCAATTCATGGACAAGCAGTAGGCGCCGCGCGATGGCGATGCGCGAATCCGATCTGCAGGCGATGATCGCCGCCGCTTTCCCCGGTGCGGAGGTGACGATCACCGACCTCGCCGGCGACGGCGACCATTATGCCGCGCATGTCGTCAGCGAGAGTTTTCGAGGGCTGACCCGCGTCGCGCAGCATAAGGCGGTGTACGCCGCACTCGGCGGGCGCATGGGCGGCGAACTTCATGCCTTGCAATTGACCACCGGCGTTCCTTCATAGGGACCAGATGATTTTCGGGCGCGACATCGCGCCCAACCGGAGACTGCACCATGACCGAAGCCACCCATGATCGTATCGCCAAGCTGGTTGGCGACCATGCCGTCCTGCTCTTTATGAAGGGCACGCCCTTGTTCCCGCAATGCGGCTTTTCGTCGCGCGCGATCGCGATGCTCGACCGGCTCGGGGTCGAATATGACACCGTCGACGTGCTGCAGGACATGGAGATCCGCCAGGGCATCAAGGAGTTTTCCGACTGGCCGACGATCCCCCAGCTCTATGTGAAGGGCGAATTCGTCGGCGGCAGCGACATCATGATGGAAATGTGGGAGGCGGGCGAACTGCACACGCTGGTCGCCGACGTCCCGGCGCGCGCCGAATAAGGGAACATCGCCTTTCCGAACAAAAGGGCCCGCCGACGCTGGAGTGCGTCGGCGGGCCCTTTTGTGCCGGTACGCGGCTTCGGGACGCGTCGGGGGTCTCACAGGCCCGCGGAGACGGTGCGCATAGGGGCTTTGTCCTGAACCAGATGAAGGTCAGCTGGCCCGGATGCGAGGATCTTCGAGGCGAAAGAAAAGCGCGAGTTGCAGGCTTTCGGCGATGCGGGCGGCCTTCGCCTGCAGTGCGGCAGCCGCCGCGGGCGCGAGCAGTTCGTCGGTGGTCGCGGTCCAGATCGCGAGCCAGCGGTCGAACATCGCGGGGGTGATGTGCGCCTTGTGCTTCAGGTGCGCGGCCATCGGGCTGCCCTTGTATCGGCCGCTGGTCAGCATCACCGACGACCAGAAGGCGACCAGCCTTTCCAGATGGCCGGGCCAGTCGTGCACCGCGTCGTTGAACAGCGGGCCGATCTCCGCATCGGCGCGCACGCGGTCGTAGAAGGCGGGGATCAGGCGCTCGAGCGCGGTTTCGTCGATCTGCTCGTCCTGTTCCACGACTCGCTCCGAACATGCATATGACGCGCATCTATTCGCCGAACTTAAAACATGCAACAAAAATACATATTATGACGAAGGCCGGGTTTTCGAAGGATTTTCGGCATCGGCTTGATCGCACGCATTGCGCGGCGCTGTTCGGCGTGCCGGAGCTTGCAGGAGACTGAGAAGTGCGTCCGGGGGGCGGGGCCTTTCGGCCGCTCCGCCCCCCGTCGCGTCGGGGGTAAGTGGGGATGTCCTGAGTGGGGGCAGGGGACATCAGGGACCAGACTGATGTCCCCCACCGCTCCTTTGAGCGGAACACTCGGGAACATCCGATACCATACAAGGGGCGTGCCAGTTTGGCGACATCGCGGTTTTCGGGGCGAGATGCTGGTTAGCAATTCCTTACCGGGCATCGGGGGTGTCAAAAATCCCGACAGGTCTGTCCGAATCCTCCCTGTCGCGAAGCGATGGGGAGGGGGACCGACCGCGAAGCGGTTGGTGGAGGGGCCGCGGCCTTGCGCTGCCGCTCGACGGCGTCGCCCCCTCCGTCAGCGGCTACGCCGCTGCCACTGCCGCATGGCTTCGCCACAGGGACGATCGTTCCCTCAGCGCCGTTCAGCTTCATTCATCATCGGTTCAGCCTATTGACTACATCTGTAGTCGTATCGCAGATGAGGCCGAAGGGAGGGGTTCCACGATGGCAGAACGCGCCAGCGAATCCGAAATGCAGATCTTGTCGGCGCTGTGGGACGAATCCCCGCAGAGCGCGACCGATCTTGCGGAGAATGTCGGGGCCGCGAACGGCTGGACGCTCGCGACGGTCAAGACGCTCGTCGCGCGCCTCGTCCAGAAGGGCGCGGTGACCGCCGAAGCGCAAGGACGGCGTTTTCTCTACAGCCCCGCGGTCGAGCGCGCCGATGCGGTGGGCGATGAATCGCAGCGCTTCGTCGACCGCCTGTTCGGCGGCCGCGTCAGCCCGCTGATCGCCCATCTCGCCGAGCGCGAGGCGCTGTCCGACACCGACATCGCTGAGATCGAGGCGCTGCTCAGGAGGCTGAAGTCATGAGCGCCGCCATGGTCTTCCAGGCCTGGGGCGACACGCTGGTCACGACCGCCGTGCTCGTCCTGATGATCCTGCTGATCCGCAAGCCCTTCGCGCGCCATTTCGGGCCGGGGCTCACCTATGCGCTGTGGGCGGTGCCCGCGTTGCGCCTGTTGCTGCCGCCGCTGCCCTTCGCGCAGCCGGAGGTCGCACCGGCCATTGCCGCCGCGGCCTCTGCGACGGCCGAACCGGTTACCGAACTGATCATGCTCGCGCCGACCGATACGGTCGCGGCGGCGTCGACGGTGCAGGCCGCTCCGCTGCTGACCATGGCCGACGTGCTGCCGGTGCTGTTTACCGTCTGGGCGGCGGGCATGGTTGCGGTGCTGATCGCGGCCATGGTGTCGCACCACCGCTTCCGCCGTCAGGTGCTGACCGGCGCGGTGGTGCTCGAACCGATCGGCACCATCCGGCTGGTGATGACCGACGCGGTCGACGGACCCGTCGCCTTCGGCCTGTGGCGCCGCTATGTCGCGGTGCCGCAGGACTTTTTCGCGCGCTATGTGATCGAGGAACGCGCGCTCGCGATCGACCATGAACTGGCGCATCATCGCCACGGCGATCTGTGGGCCAATGCCGCCGCGCTGCTGCTGCTGTCGGTGCAATGGTTCAACCCCTTCGCCTGGCGCGCGCTCCGCGCCTTTCGTTTCGACCAGGAGGCGGCGTGCGACGCGCGGGTCCTCGCGCTGACCGACAGCGCGCCGCGCAATGTTCGCACCGCGCGCTATGCCACTGCGATCGCCAAGGCGGCGGTCGGCTCGCGGCTGTCGCTCGCGGCGCCGATGGCGGTCCACGACAATTTGCAGGAGAGACTGACGATGCTGATGCAGCAGGATATTTCGAAGAAGCGCGGCCTCGTCGGACGGCTGCTCGTCGGCGGCGCGACGCTCGCGGTGCTCGCGACGACCGCGACGCTGGTGCCCGCCGGGATCGCGAGCGCGCAAAGCGACCTCGCCGCGCCGCCCGCACCCCCGCCGCCGCCCGAGGCTCCCGACGCGCCGCTGCCGCCCGAAGCGCCCGAGGCCCCCGAGGCCATCGCCGGCACCCCGCGCGTGATGATCTTCACCAGCGAAGAGCATGGTGAGGGCGATGCGACCGCCAGGGACGGCACGAAGCGCGAGGTGCATCGCATCGTGATCCGCAACGGCGAGGTCAAGGACGGCGAGGGCAAAGCCATGATCTTCGCGCCCGGCGACGCCAGGGCGAAGCGGTTCGAACTGCGCATGCCCGGCGCGCTGTCGCGCGACGACATCCTCGCGACGCTGAAGGAACAGGGTGTCACCGGCGCGCAGGCCGAGGCGATCGCCGACAAGCTGGAGGCGAAGCGCAAGCATCAGTTCGCGCTTGCCCCCATCCCGCCGATGCCGCCCATGCCCCCGATGCCGCCGATGGCTCCCGGTGCCTGGCAGTCGTTCGACGGCAAGAGTTTCTCGGCGATCAACTGCGGCGAGGGCCAGAAGTCGACGCCGCTGGTGAGCCGCGACGACAAGGATGGCAGGAAGCACAGCCGCGTCGTGATGGTCCGCTGCGGCGGCGGCATGGACAGGACGGCCCAATTGTCGGCGCTCAAAAAGGCGCGCGACCAGTTCGCCGAGGGCGAAGCGGGCCGGCGCATGTCCGACGAGATTCGCGCCAAGGTCGCCGCCGACCTCGACCGCGCGATCGCCGACCTCGAAAAACCGGTCGACTGACAGTTTCAGTTTTGACGCGGGTGCCTTCTCCCCGGTGGGCATCTGCGGCAGGGGCGGGGAAAGGGAGCGGGCGACCGCTCCCTTTTTCTTTGCAGGGGTGCGATTTTCGCTTTGGGTGGGAAGCGGGCGTTGCCGCTCCTCCCTGTCTCGCAGCGATGGGGAGGTGGCAGCGCGAAGCGCTGACGGAGGGGCCGACGCCGTCAAAGGCTGGCGCAAGGCCGCAGCCCCTCCACCACCGCTGCGCGGCGGTCCCCCTCCCCACGGCTGCGCCGCAGGGAGGATTTATGTCCGCAATCGCTCGATACCCGCCATCCCCAAAATCGGGCTTTCCTAATTTATCCCGCCATGATCTACCCTTGCCGATGAGCCAGCCGACCGCTCCGGTGCCTTCTCGCAAAAACGCGCTCGCCGCCTCGCCCGTCGCATCGCTTAAAGCCACAAAGGACTCATTTGTTGGCGCGTCATGCGGGGCTTTTGTGCCCTTAAGGCGCTCGCCCGTCCGAATTTCTTCGCCGATCCCCTTTTGCTCCGCCGCCCGCAATGCCACATGCACCCCATGAGCGACGAAAAGCCCTGGCCCGACTCCATCCACGCCGGCGATTGCGAGCAGCATGAACCGCTTGTGCGCCGCGTGCTCGCGCCGAACCCTTCGCCCTATACCTTCACCGGCACCCAGACCTGGATCGTCGGGGCGGGCAGCGACGTCGCGGTGATCGACCCCGGCCCGACCGGCAGCGGCTTCAGCGTCGGCGACCCTGCCGATGCCAATGGGGTTGGCCATGTCGACGCGATCCTGCGCGCGGTTGGCGATGCGCGCGTCGCGGCGATCCTCTGTACCCACACCCACCGCGACCACAGCCCCGCCGCCGCGCCGCTCAAGGAGGCGACCGGGGCGCCGATCATCGGCTGCGCGCCGCTCGCCATCAGCGACAGCGGCCCGCGCGCCGATTCGGCCTTCGACCCCGATTATGCCCCCGACCGCGTGCTCGCCGACGGCGAGCGGATATCGGGCGACGGTTGGACGATCGAGGCGGTCGCGACCCCGGGGCATACGTCGAATCACCTCTGCTTCGCGCTGCTCGAAAGCGGCGCCTTGTTCACCGGCGACCATGTCATGGCCTGGTCGACCAGCGTCGTCAGCCCGCCCGACGGCGACATGGCGGCCTATATGGCCAGCCTGTCGAAACTCTATGAGCGCGAAGACCGCGTCTATTATCCCGCGCACGGCCCCTCAGTGACCAAGCCCCGGCAGTTGGTGCGCGGCATGCTGGGCCACCGTAAACAGCGCGAGCGCCAGATTTTGAAGGAACTCGAACGCGGCACGACCATTATCCCCGAGATGGTGTCGCATATGTACAAGGGTCTCGACCCGCGCCTGACCGGTGCTGCCGGGCGGTCGGTGCTCGCGCACCTGCTCGATCTCGAGCAGCGCGGCCGCGTAGCGCGCGAAGCCGACGCATGGCGGCTGGTCGCATGAGCCGCTCGCTCTTCCGCATCCTGATCCTCGTCGTCCTGGCGGTCGGAGTCTTCCTCGGCTGGCGCGCCTGGCAGGACTGGCAGCGCGGTTATGAGCCCGAGACCGTCGTCGCCGCGAGCCTGCAGGGATTGCAGGAGCAGAATATCCTCGTCCCCTTCACCGCGCGTTATGTCGCGGTAGTGACCTCGACGCAGAGCCGGCTCGGGTTGAGCGCCAAAAAGACGCTGATCATGCCGGGCACGGTGCGCTACGAACTCGACCTTGCGAAGCTCAAGCAATCCGACCTCGACTGGAATGCCGAGGCGGGCACGCTGACCGTGACGCTGCCGCCGTTGCGGCTCGCCGGACCCGAGATCGACATCGACGCGATCAGCGAGTTTCGCGACGGCGCGATCCTGCTGACGCTGACCGACGCCGAAAAGACGCTCGACGACGCGAACCGTAGGGCCGCGCAGGACGAACTGATCAAGCAGGCCAGGGGCAGCACCCCGATGCGCCTTGCGCAGGGTGCGGCGCGCACCGCCATCGAGCAGAGCTTCGCCATGCCGCTGAGGGCCGCGGGCATCGACGCCAAGGTGACTGCGCGGTTCGCCGGGGACACGGCCGACTGAATCGGCCTTTGCGCGCGGCCTTCGCTGCGCTAGTCCAGCCGTGCAACCAACCTGGGGGGGTATGGCATGGCGACGTCGGCGGCGGGGGTGATTCCCGCGGAGCGTTTCTGGCAGCGGATGGCGATCGGCCTCGCGGTCTTCATTGTCTTCGGCTTTGCGCAATTCGCGCTGCGCGGGTTCGTCGACCCTGTGGCGGCGCCCTTCTGGGTGCATCTCCACGGGATCGCGATGCTCGCCTGGCTCGGCCTGCTGATCGTCCAGCCGACGCTGGTGTCGCGCGCCGAGCTGCCGCTGCACCGGCGGCTCGGCTGGATCGGCGGCGGGCTTGCGCTCGTCATCACCGGGTTGGGGATTTTTACCGGCCTGGCGTCGCTGGTGCTGAACCGCTTTCCACCCTTTTTCTCGCCGCCCTATTTCCTCGCGTTGACGACGGTCGAGGCGCTGGTCTTTGGCGCGATGGTCTGGTGGGCGGTGCGCCGGCGGCATGCGACCCAGTGGCACCGACGGCTGATGATCGGCGCGACGATCGTCATCCTCGAACCCGCGCTCGGGCGCATCCTGCCGATGCCGTTGATGATCGGCTGGTCCGATATCCCGATCGGCCTGATCCAGCTCGCCGTCGTCGGCATCATCGCGCTGCACGATCGCCGCACCTTCGGGCGGGTTCATCCGGCGACCAAGGCCATCTTCTTCATTGTCATCGCGGTGCGCGCCACCATCTATCTCCTGTCGCTGGCGCCGCCGGTGATCGCGCTGGCGGCGCGGCTGACCGGCGGCTGACGCGGCGAATTGCCCCGCTGGCGGGTGACGTGTAGAGGGGCGGGAAATTCCTGCTCCGACAAGGAAATAAGATGACTGCTCCGATCCGTGAAAACCTCTCCGGCCTCGACCTGCGCGCCGAAATCGACCGGCTCCGCAAGGAACGCAACGCGGTCATCCTCGCGCATTATTACCAGAAGCCCGAGATTCAGGACCTTGCCGATTTCGTCGGCGACAGCCTCGAACTGTCGCGCAAGGCCGCGGACACCGACGCCGACGTCATCGCCTTTTGCGGCGTCAAGTTCATGGCCGAGACCGCGAAGATCCTGTCGCCAGAAAAGATCGTCATCCTGCCCGACATGGACGCCGGGTGCAGCCTCGAGGACAGCTGCCCGCCCGAACAGTTCAAGCGCTTCCGCGAAAAGCATCCCGACCATATCGCGCTGACCTACATCAACTGCTCGGCGGCGGTGAAGGCGCTCAGCGACATCATCGTCACCTCATCGAGCGCCGAGATGATCATCAGCCAGATCCCCGAGGACCAGAAGATCATCTTCGGCCCCGACCGGCACCTCGGCGGTTATCTCAACCGCAAGTTCGGGCGCGACATGCTGCTGTGGCCGGGCGTGTGCATCGTCCATGAGGCGTTCAGCGAAACCGAGCTGCTCAAGCTCAAGGCACAGCACCCCGGCGCGCCGGTCGCCGCCCACCCCGAATGCCCGCCGCATATCGTCGACCATGCCGATTATGTCGGGTCGACCAGCGGCATCCTGCAATTCGCCAAGACCTTCCCGTCGGATACGCTCATCGTCGCGACCGAACCGCACATCATCCACCAGATGGAACTGGCGATCCCCGAAAAGACCTTCATCGGGGCGCCGGGGGCCGACGGCAACTGCAACTGCAACATCTGCCCGTACATGGCGCTCAACACGATGGAGAAGCTCTATATCGCGCTCCGCGACCTGCAGCCGCGGATCGAGATGGACGAGGAATTGCGGCTCGCGGCGCGCAAGAGCCTCGACCGGATGCTGGAGATGGCGTCGGGGACGGTGGGCAAGGGCGATTTGGGACGCGCCTGAGTCGCGTCTGAAAAATCGAGTCGCGGCGATGAGTGGCGGCCGGCTTTTCGAAAACCGAATCCGAAAATGCTGCGCTCTTGTTACAAAAATGCTGCGGCGAATCCGCTAATTGCTAATGCCGGACTTATCCACAGTCGACGGCGCAATTGGGGGCGTTTCGCTGCAATTTTTGTTGGCGGCCTCGCCGACTCATGTCAGCTTCCAATCATCGGACGACGGAGACGACGGACCGCCGGGACACGAAGGAAGGTTGCAAGACCGACTGGAAAGAAACGGACCGGAACGACGAGGAAGTGGACCGATACCCTGGTCACGGAACGCCGCGATTCCCACGAGTTGAGGCGGACCCGATCGGGACAGGAAATGCAGTCCATCGCTTGGACGGCGATTGCTTCGGCAGACGCAGGAAGAGATGATGAAGGGCTTTCCAGGTGCGGCCGGCCCCCGAAAGGGGGCCGACCAAACCATCGCCGGATAGCTCCGGAACGCGCCGCAAGCGTCGTTTTGCGGGCCGCCGATCGCAAGAGAAGCGGACCGGGATGAAGGCAAGCGGGCAGCGACCGGAAGGATACCGGATAGTGGGGGTTGGCAGCGATGCCGGCCCCCATTTCGCGTGCGCGCGATGCGGGTGGGGCAGTGGCCTCGACTGATGCAGGGCAGGCAGTCGTTGGAACGTCGGCTTTCGGGCGCAAGCGGACGTAAATATCCTCCCTGTGGCGAAGCCATGGGGAGGGGGACCGTTCGCTAAGCGAATGGTGAAGGGGCCGAAAGGTTTCGCGACGCCTGACGGCGTCGGCCCCTCCGTCAGCGGCTTTGTCGCTGCCACCTCCCCATCGCTGCGCGACAGGGAGGATTTAAGGACCATCCGCGCCCCACCCCGAAACCGACCTGTCCGCAACCGCCGCCAAATATTTCGTGCGCCCTGTGACTTCTGTCACACCGCCGTCGCCCCCGCCTGCTTATCCCTCCGCTTGCGACCCGGAGAAGTTCCCAGATCGGAACGGATCCCACTTTCCCGGCCGCGTCCTCGCGGACCGGCCGGGAACCTTTTGCGCTCCCATCGCATTGTGCTGACATCGGCAAAACGAGGTTCGGACGCCATCAGGCGTTGCCGGAAGTCACCCGGTCTGCGTGCTCCGCAGGTCCGGCAATAAGGGAGTGTGTCTATGGGTATCATCATCACGCTGATCGTCGGCGGAATCATCGGCTGGCTGGCCAGCATCGTCATGCGCACCGACGCACAGCAGGGCATCATCCTGAATGTCGTCGTCGGTATCGTCGGCGCTTTTCTCGGTAATATATTGGGCGGCATGTTCGGCATGGGCGCCAGCCTCAGTACCTTCAGCCCGATCGGTTTGCTGTGGGCCTTTATCGGCGCTGTCGTGCTGCTCGGCCTGATCAACCTGGTGCGTCGCGGCAGCGTCCGCTGACACCCGTGGCGGCGGCGTTCGGCGTCGCCGCCATATCGCTAGGCGGTTGACGCGATTTGGTTTACCATCGCGTCTGCCCGGTAATATTCGGGCATCCAAAACGATCGTAGGGGGTCATATATGACTTGGATTATCGCAATTGTCATGGGCGGCGTCATCGGCTGGCTCGCGAGCATCGTGATGCGCACCGACGCGCAACAGGGCATTTTCCTCAATATCATCGTCGGCTGTCTCGGTTCGATCCTCGGCCGTTTCCTGTTCGGCCGCTTTCTCGGCGGCGGGCATTTGCGCGGCGACGCCTTCGATCCGATGACCTTGCTCACCGCCTTCATCGGCGCGGTGGTCCTGCTCGGGATCGTCAATCTCGTGCGGCGCGGCAAGGTCCGCTGATCCCGCTGACATAGACGGTCCTTTCCGGATCGGTTTCCAAAAGGCGGTCGGCGCGAGTCGGCCGCCTTTTTTGGCGCCAGGCCACTGGAGTTCGGCCGCCGGGCCGATTATGAAGCGCCGCGCCTTGGGCGGCGGTGCGGTCGCGTTTCCCCCTTGTCAGGGGTGATTTAATTGGATAATACACCGCGAAGAATGGCCGAGGTTCCGGCGCCCCCTTCGCGGGCACGGACGACGCGGCCCTCGCATGCCATGGTTGGGGCGGGACAGAGGAATTTGGCGTGAACTACGAGCGGAAAGTGGATGTGATGGACAGCCTCGCGGGCTATGATGACGAGGCCGGCAATCGTCGGCGCCGGATGCTGCTGATCGTCGCGATCGCGCTGATCCTCGCGGCACTCGCCGCGGCCTATTTCGCCTTTTCGGCGGGCAAGGGCGATGGCGCCGCCGCCGCTGGCGGGTCCGCCGGCGGACCATCGAGCGAAAGCATTCCGAACATCACCGTCGTGATCCCGGGCAAGCAATCGGTTCAGGCGCAGATCTCGGCCAACGGCACCATCGCGGCGCGCCGCGAAATGCCCGTCGGCGTCGCCGGCGAGGGCGGTCAGGTCGTCCGCGTGCTCGTCGAGCCGGGCCAGTGGGTCGGTGCGGGGCAGACGCTGGCGGTGATCGACCGCTCGGTCCAATCGCAGCAGGCCGCGGCGCTGTCCGCCTCGATCCGCGTGGCGCAGGCCGACGCCGATCTGGCGCAGGCCGAACTCACCCGTGCCGAGGCGCTGGTATCGCGCGGCTTCATCTCCAAGGCCGACATGGATCGCAAGCGCGCGACCCGCGATGCCGCCAATGCGCGCGTCCGCGTCGCGCAGGCGCAATATGGCGAAGCGCAGGCGCGCAACGGCCGGCTGAACATCGTCGCCCCGGCGGCGGGCCTGGTGCTGACGCGCCAGGTCGAGCCCGGGCAGATCGTCAGCTCGGGCAGCGGTGTGCTGTTCCGCATGGCGAAGGGCGGCGAGATGGAAATGATGGCGCAGCTGGCCGAGGCCGATCTGGCGCGCATTCCGGTGGGAACGCGGGCCACGGTGACCCCGGTCGGCGCCGCACAGGGCGTTGCGGGCCAAGTCTGGCAGAAGTCGCCGGTCATCGATCCGCAGACCCGACAGGGCATGGTGCGGATCGCGATCCCGTACAGCGCCGAACTGCGCCCCGGCGGATTCGCCGATGCCAAGCTGGTCGCCGGTTCGGCCGAGGCGCCGTTGTTGCCCGAAAGTGCGGTCCAGAGCGGCCCCGAAGGCAGCTTCGTCCTGATCGTCGGCAACGACAACAAGGTCGAGCGCCGCGCGGTCCAGGTCAGTTCGGTCTCCGATGCCGGGATCGCGATCGCATCGGGTCTGACCGGCAACGAGCGCGTCGTCGTACTGGCCGGCGCCTTCCTGAATCCCGGCGATACCGTGAAGCCGGTCCTTCAGAAAACGTCGAACTGATATCCGATTTTTGCCGGACGTGCGCACAAGGGCGTTTGAACCATGAGCTTCCGTAACATCTCCGCCTGGTGCATCCGCAATCCGGTGCCGCCGATCGTCCTGTTCGTGCTGCTGCTGCTGGCGGGGGTCGTCAGCTTCAACCGGATGGACGTCAACGACAACCCCGACGTCGAATTCCCGGCGGTGCAGGTCCTGGTCGCGCAGCCGGGCGCCGCGCCGACCGAACTCGAGACGCAGGTCACGCAGCGCGTTGAGGCCGCGGTGCGGGCGGTCAGCGGGGTCGAGGACATGTCCTCCTATGTCGGCGAGGGCAGCAGCAGCACGATGGTGCAGTTCGCGATCGGTACGCCGATCGACCGCGCCTATAACGACGTCAACCAGGCGGTTCAGCAGATTCGTAGCGACCTGCCCGACGGAATCCTCGAGCCACAGGTCGTGCGCGTCGATTTCTCCGGCGGGCCGATCACCTATTTCGCGGTCGAAGCGACCGACATGACGCTCGAACAGCTGTCATGGTTCGTCGACAACAATGTCGCCAAGGATCTGCTGTCGATCCCCGGCATGGCGCGCGTGCGCCGGTCGGGCGGGGTCGACCGCGAAATCCGCGTCATCCTCGATCCCGCGCGCATGCAAAGCTATGGCGTGACCGCGAGCCAGATCAACCAGCAACTGCGCCAGGTCAACGTCAACGCCGCGGGCGGGCGCACCGAAATCGCCGGGTCCGAACAGGCCGTCCGCGTGCTGGGCAACGCCGGGACCGCGAACCAGCTCGGCAATTACCAGTTGTCGCTCGGCAATGGCCGCACGATCCGGCTCAGCGATGTTGCGACGGTCACCGACGGCTATGCCGAACAGCGCAACCTCGCCAAGATCGAGGGGCGGCAGGTGCTGTCCTTCTCGATCGAAAAGGCCAAGGGTTCGTCCGACGTCACCGTCCATGACGAGACGATGAAGAAGCTCGCCGAGATCAAGAAGAACAACCCCAAGGTCAATTTCAAGATCCTCTTCACGCGCACCGAATATACCAAGGAACAATATCGCAGCTCGATGGCGGCGATGATCGAGGGCGCGATCCTCGCGGTCATCGTCGTGTTCCTGTTCCTGCGCGACTGGCGCGCGACCTTGATCTCGGCGCTCGCGATCCCGCTCTCGGCGATCCCGACCTTCTGGTTCATGGACATGATGGGCTTTTCGCTGAACGGCCTGTCGCTGCTCGCGCTCAGCCTCGTCGCCGGGGTGCTCGTCGACGATGCGATCGTCGAGATCGAGAATATCGTCCGGCATATGCGCATGGGCAAGACCGCCTATCAGGCGTCGATCGACGCCGCCGACGAAATCGGCCTCGCGGTGGTCGCGACGACGATGTCGATCGTCGCCGTGTTCCTGCCCGTCGCGCTGATGCCCGGCGTGTCGGGACAATTTTTCATCCAGTTCGGGATGACGGTCGTCTTCGCGGTGCTCGTCAGCCTGGCCGTCGCGCGCATGATCACGCCGATGATCGCGGCCTATTTCCTGTCGGCGCAGGGCGAGCAGGACCATGCGTCGGGGCCGTGGGTCGACCGGTACGAAAACATCCTGCGCTGGACGCTCGACGACAGCAAGCACAAGGTGGTGCGGGCGCGCTTCGAGCCGATGGCGACGCGGCCGACCTTCCTGATTCTGCCGCTGCTGGTGGCGTTCGGCGCGCTGGTCGTGATGACGATGAAGTATTTTCAGCCGGTGCCGGTGGGGCAGAGCGGGCCGAATGCGGCTCTCCATTTCCTGCTGCTGACGCCGATGGCAGCCGTCGCCGCTTTCCTCCTGAGCAGTCTGGTGATGATCCTGTTCAGCGCATTCGTCGCATGGATCAACCAGACCACACTCAGGTCGGCTTTGCGCGCCTATGCGTGGGTCGGCGGGATCGTTGCTGTGCTGTGCGGGATTCTGTGGTTCCTGGGCAAGCTGGCGCCAGCTCAGATGGCGATCACGTCCTGGGCCATGGTCATGGCCGCGGCGATCCTGCTCGGAGCGCTTGCCTGGCTTCTCGGGCGCCTGTTCGGAATGCACCACTGGCGCTTCACCCGATGGGCGCAATATATGACCCAGCGCGCGTATGCGCGACTGTTCGATCACCGCGTGTGGATCGTCGGGATCGGCGTCGGAGCCTTTGTGTGGAGCATCATCCTTTTCGCGACGCTTCCCAGCCAGTTCCAGCCGACGATCAACAGCGACTACAGCCAGATCACCTATGAATTGCCACCGGGGTCGACGCTGGCGCAGAGCGAACGGATATCGAACCAGGTCAATGCGATCCTGGCGGCCGACAAGTCGGTGGAAAACGCCTTTTACGACGTCAATGTCGGCGGCGGCAGCGTCTATATCACGCTGAAAAAGGACCGTGAGACGAGCAGCGTCGACTGGGAACGCGGTCTGCAGCCGAAGATGGCGGCGATCCCCGACGCGCGCGTGTCGTTCCAGAGCCAGGCTGGCGGTTTTTCGGGCCGCGACATCAGCTTCATCATCGGCGGCGACGATCCGGTCGCGCTCGAAAAGCATGCGCTCAAGATCGTCAAGGAGATGAGCGCGCTCAAGGAACTGCGGGCGGTGCGGATCGAGGGCGATATTCCGCGGCCCGAGATCATCATCAATCCGCGCATGGACCTTGCCGCCGACCTCGGCGTCACGACGGCGGCGCTCAGCCAGACGATCCGCATCGCGACATTGGGCGACATCGACCAGAATGCGGCGAAATTCTCGCTGTCCGATCGCCAGATCCCGATCCGCGTGCTGCTGTCCGAAGATTCGCGCCGCAGCCTGGCGACGCTTGAAAATCTGCCGGTACCGACGACACGCGGTACGACGGTTCCGTTGAAATCGGTCGCGGCGATCAGCTTCGGCGCGGGGCCGACCGAGCTGCGCCGGTATAACCAGACCCGCCGTATCGTGATCGGTGCCGATCTGACGAAGGGCCTCGTGACCAGCAACGCGCAGACCAAGATCGATGCGCTGCCGTCGGTCAAGAACATGCCGCAGGGCATCCGCAAGATCGTGCAGGGCCAGCAGAAGTTCATGGAGGAATTGATCCTCAACTTCGCGATCGCGGTCGTCGCGGGCCTCGCGCTCGTCTTTTCGACGCTAGTCCTGCTGTACCGCCGCTTCCTCTCGCCGCTGGTCAACATGTCGTCGCTGTTGCTCGCGCCGCTCGGCGGCCTGCTCGGCCTCTGGATCACCGGCATGGAAATCTCGATGCCCGTCTATATCGGCATCCTGATGCTGCTCGGGATCGTGGCGAAAAACTCGATCCTGCTCGTGGATTTCGCGATCGAGGAGATGGATCATGGCATCGCCAAGGGACCGGCTTTGCTCGACGCGGGGCGCAAGCGGGCCCAGCCGATCGTCATGACGACGATCGCGATGGTCGCGGGAATGGTGCCGACGGCGATCTCGCTGTCGGGCGACGGCGCCTGGCGCGCACCGATGGGGGTGGTCGTGATCGGCGGCCTGATCCTGTCGACGATGCTGACGCTGCTGATCGTGCCGGCGGGCTTCAGCCTCGCTGACAGCATCGAAAAGCGCCTGGGCCGATTCTTCTCGCGCAACCTGCTGACCTATAAGCCGGGCGACGACACCAAGCCGCACGGCATTCCTTCGGAACCGCACCCGGCGGAGTGACGCGAAAGCGCGCGGCGCGGCGCCGGTTGCAACCTTTGCCGCGCTTCGCCATTGGATGGCCATGACGGACAGCGTTTCGCCGCAAATCGATACCGATCGCGCCCACCCCCCCCATATCAACCGGGGGGTGGGCGTTGCCGTTCCGACGGGCGGGCTCAACATCCGCGTCGTCGCGACCGGCATGCTCGTCGTGATGGCGATCGTTTTCGTCAGCGCCAAATATTTCCAGGACGTTCACCCTGCGGTGGGTTTCGTGCGCGCCTTTGCCGAGGCGGCGATGGTCGGCGGGCTGGCCGACTGGTTTGCGGTCACCGCGCTGTTCCGCCATCCGATGGGCATCCCGATCCCGCACACCGCGATCGTGCCGCGCAACAAGAACCGCATCGGCGACACGCTCGCGCGCTTCCTGCTCACCAATTTCCTGCTGCCGCGGCTGATCGCGCGCAAGATGCAGACGGTCGACATCGCGGGCGCGGTGGGCAAATTCCTGTCGCAACCGGGCGAAGGCGGCGGGCGGCTGAAACGCGGCGCGTCGCGGATCATCGCCGACGGCCTCGGCGCGCTCGACCAGCAGCGGCTGGGCGGCATGGTCAAATCGGCGATCGCCGACCGCTTACGCGAACTCGACGTCGCGCCGCTGCTGGGGCAGGCGCTGCAGGCGGCGCTGGCCGAGGGGCGGCATCAGCCGTTGCTCGACGCGATGGTCAAATGGGGGTCGAAGACGCTCGAACTCAACGACCATCTGATTCACCAGATGGTGCACGACAATTCGAATGCGATCGTGCGCTTCACCGGGCTCGACGAAAGCATTTCGAACCGCATCGTCGCGGGGCTGGGCAAGCTGCTCAGTGAAATGGCGGTCGAACCCGATCATCCGCTGCGCATCCGTGTCGAGGAAGGGCTCGCCAAGATGGCGCTCGACCTGCAGCACGATCCCGAAGTGCAGGCGAAGGTCGCGCGGGTCCGCGACGAACTGCTCGAGAACAAGGCGGTCAAGCGCTGGCTCGATGGTTTGTGGGAACAGGGCCGCGGCGCGCTGCTGAAAGCCGCGCGCGATCCCGACACCATGCTTGCCGGCAGGCTGGGCGAACTCGTCACCCAGTTCGGCGCGATGCTGGGCGAGGATGCCCATATCAAGCGTACGCTCAACCGCTATGCGCGGCGCGCGGTCGTCGGCGCAGTCGACAGCTATGGCGAGACCGCGCTGAAACTTGTGTCGGACACGATCCGCGGCTGGGATGCCAAGACGATCACCGACCGGCTGGAAAATGCGGTCGGCGACGATTTGCAATATATCCGCATCAACGGCACGCTGGTCGGCGGGCTGGTCGGGGTGCTGATCCACACGGTGGATGTGTTGATCTGACTCGTCGCCCCGCCTTTGCGGGGGCGACGGTTACAGACAGGCTGCCAACCCCTCTCGAAAGCTCGGATAGCATGGAGTCCAGCCGAGCAGGCGTTTCGCCTTGCCGTTCGCGACGCGGCGATTCTCGGCATAGAAGGCGCGCGCGGCGGGCGACAGGCCGGCTTCGTCGAGGGCCTGCAACGGCGGCACCGGCGCGCCGAGCATCGCGCAGCCCCATTCGACGAGGCGGTTCTGAGGACAAGGTTCGTCATCGGCGAGGTTGTACACGCCCGGGGGACCGCCGAACGATGCGATCACGGCGCTCGCGATGTCGTCGATATGGATACGGCTGAAGACCTGATCGGGCAGGGCGATGCGGTGCGCGCGGCCTTCGCCGATGCGGTCGAGGATGCTGCGGCCGGGGCCATAGATGCCGGGGAGGCGAAGCACGCACATGTCGCCGCGCAGCGCCTGCCAGGCCGCGTCTCCGGTGTTGCGGTCAGCACGGCGGCCCTTGATCGGGGCGGTCTCATCGACCCACGCCCCGCCGGTGTCGCCATAGACGCCGGTCGACGAGAGATAGCCCGTCCATGTGGCGCCCGCGACCGCGATCGCATCGCCATAATGGTCGAGCACCGGGTCGCGTCCGTCCGAGGGCGGGACCGACGAGAGGATGTGCGTCGCCGGGCGCAGCGCGGCGAGCACCGCATCGCGGTCGCCGAACGCGAGCGTCCCGCCGCGACCATCGCGCGTCGTCCCGCTCACGTCCCAGCCGCGCGCCTCCAGCCGCCGCGCGAGGTGGCTTGCGGCATAGCCCATTCCAAAGATCAGCATCTGTCCCATCGCCGCGCCTTATTGCGCAGGCTGCGGCCCGCGCCTAGACCTGCCGGCATGACCGATGCCTCCTCGACGCCCGTCCTTCCCGTCACCATCCACCGCGGCGATTATCGTCCGCCGGAATGGCAAGTCCCCGACGTCGCGCTCGATTTCGCATTGGGCATCGACGAGACCAAGGTGTCGGCCAGCCTGTCGGTCGAGCGCCGTGCCGATACGCCGGTGCCGCTGACCCTGCGCGGCGACGCGATCACGCCGGTCGAGGTGCGCGTCGACGGCGCGGTGTGGAACGACTGGCGCATGCAGGGCAGCGACCTGGTCGTCGATCTCGGCGACCGCATAGCGGCGACAGTGGAAGTCGACACGGTGATCGACCCGAGCGCCAACACCAATCTGATGGGCCTGTTCGCGTCGAACGGCATGCTGTGCACGCAATGCGAGGCCGAGGGCTTTCGCCGCATTACCTTCCATCCCGACCGTCCCGACGTGATGAGCCGCTATCGCGTGCGCATGGCGGGCGACAAGACCGCCTTTCCGATCCTGTTGTCGAACGGCAATTGCGTCGAGCAGGGCGATGGTCCGGAGGGCACGCATTGGGCACTGTGGGAAGATCCTTGGCCCAAGCCGTCCTATCTCTTCGCGCTTGTCGCGGGCGACTTGGTGGTCAACCGCGACAGTTTCACCACCGTTTCGGGACGCGAGGTCGAACTCGGCATCTGGGTGCGCGCGGGCGATGAGGGCCGCACCGGTCATGCGATGCAGGCGCTCAAGGACAGCATGGCGTGGGACGAGCGCGTCTATGGCCGCGAATATGACCTCGACCTGTTCAACATCGTCGCGGTCAGCGATTTCAACATGGGGGCGATGGAGAATAAGGGGCTCAACGTCTTCAACACGCGCTACATCCTCGCCGACGCCGATACCGCGACCGACCTCGATTACGACGGCGTGCAGGGTGTCGTCGCGCATGAATATTTCCACAACTGGTCGGGCAATCGCGTCACCTGCCGCGACTGGTTCCAGCTCAGCCTGAAGGAAGGCTTCACCGTCTTTCGCGACCAGAGCTTTTCGGCCGACATGGGATCGTCGCCGGTCAAAAGGATCGAGGATGTCCGCCTGCTCCGCGCGGCGCAATTCCCCGAGGATGCCGGACCGCTCGCGCACCCGATCCGTCCGGACAGCTTTCAGGAAATCTCGAATTTCTACACCGCGACCATCTATAACAAAGGCGCCGAGATCATCCGGATGATGGCGACCTTGCTCGGCCCCGAGCGGTTCCGCGCCGGCACCGACCTTTATTTCGAGCGCCACGACGGCGAAGCCGCGACGTGCGAGGATTTCGTCCGCGCGATGGAGGAGGGCGGCGATATCGACCTGTCTCTGTTCCGCCGCTGGTACGAGCAAGCGGGGACGCCGCGACTGACGCTGGCGCTGGCCGAAGAGGATGGCGACTGGTTCCTCGACGTGGCGCAGACGGTGCCGCCGACCCCGGGCCAGCCCGACAAGCAGCCGATGATGATGCCGCTGCGCCTCGCGGCCTTCGCGATGGACGGCAGCGGGGCGGCGATGCCCGATACTTTGGTGACGCTGACCGGCGCGAGCCAGCGCGTGCCGCTCGGCGCATTCGCGGCGCGGCCGGCCTTGTCGGTCAACCGCGGTTTTTCGGCGCCGGTGATCGTCGATTATGTCCGCGCGCCGGGCGAACTGGCCTGGCTCGCGGCGCATGATGATGATCCGTTCGCGCGTTACGAGGCGCTGCAGCAACTGATGCTTGACACGCTGGTTGCGGCGGTGTCGGGTGAAAAGGCCAATCCTCATGCGGTGATCGACGCGGTCGCGGGAGCGCTCGCGGGCCGCGCCGACGATCCGGCCTTCGTCGCCGAGGCGGTGCTGTTGCCGAGCGAAGCCTTCATCGGCGACCAGATGGTAACGGTCGACCCCGATGCGATCCGCCGCGAGCGGCTGGCGCTGCAGGCCGCGATCGGCCGAGCGCTCGAGGGCGAATGGCGCGCGATTCTGTCGGGAACCGGCCCGCCCGCGACCGACCTGTCGCCCAAGGCGAAGGGCGGCCGCCGCCTGCGCGGCGTCGCGATCGCCTATCTTGCCGCGACCGGCATCGCCGATGTGCCGGCGCTGGTGTTCGGCATCTTCTCGAACGCCGACGGCATGACCGAGCGGCAGGCGGCGCTTGCGACTCTGGCGCATGGCGACAGCGACGAGCGGACGCACGCGCTCGACATCTTCTACCAGCGTTACCGCGACAATCCGCTGGTGCTCGACAAATGGTTTCAGGTGCAGGCCTGGTCGATGCGCTCCGACACGGTCGCGGCGGTGAAGGACCTCGCGGGGCACCCCGATTTCACGCTGGCGAACCCCAATCGCGTGCGCTCGCTCTATGGCGCGCTGACCGGAAACCAGGCGGCGTTCCACCAGGCCGACGGTGCGGGCTATAAACTGATCGCCGATCTGGTGATCGCGCTCGATCCGAAGAACCCGCAAACCGCGGCCCGCATGATCCCGCCGCTGGGGCGCTGGAAGCGCTTCGACGATCAGCGCGCGGCGATGATGAAGGCGGAGTTGGAGCGGATATTGGCGCAGCCGGGGCTGTCGCGCGATACCACCGAGCAGGCGAGCAAGAGTTTGATGGGGTGACGGCTGTTTTGGGGCGGGGAGCGGGCGTTCTTTAAATCCTCCCTGTCGCGCAGCGATGGGGAGGTGGCAGCGGCAAAGCCGCTGACGGAGGGGCCGACGCCGTCAGGCGTCGCGCTACCTTTCGGCCCCTCCACCACGCCCTTCGGGCGCGGTCCCCCTCCCCATGGCTTCGCCACAGGGAGGATATTTACGTCCGCTCCTGCCCGAAAATAGACGCGCGTCAATTTGCCGCGAAAAGCTTCGTTCCGGCGACGCCGATCACGATCAGCGCCATGAAGCCGATCTGTACCGCGCTGATGCGTTCGTCGAACAATATGATGCCGCCGATGATCACCCCGACCGCGCCGAGGCCGGTCCAGATCGCATAAGCGGTGCCCGCCGAAATGTCGCGCATCGCAAAGGCGAGCAGCGCCATGTTGAGGAAGCTCAGCGAGACGGGCACGGCCGAAGCCTGCCATGTTCCAAGCGTCGCGGCCCATTTCAGGCTGAGCGCCCAGCAAATTTCGGTAAAGACGGCGATAGCCAGGATGAACCATCCCATGGCGGATTCCTTTCGAGTGCGGGCTCGAAAGAAAAGGTGCTGGCCGGAAACCCGTAAGAGGCCGCACGCGTCGACGAAAGATCGTCGTGGCGGGGGCCATTAGGATGGCGGTGGCGAAATGGCAAGCCGCGTGGCGCGGAGCGGGTTCAGTCCCCCAGCCACCCCGCCACATCGACCGCGACCTTGTTCGCCGCCCTCTGCAGCGCTTCGCCCACCGGCTTCGCTTCGACCACGCCGCCCAGGCTTTCGCGCGCCTCGAAGCGGCGTTGGGTCACGCTCTTGCCGCCGGCCGCGACCAGCATCGCCTGATAGACGACGACGGCCTCGCCGGTGCGGGCGTCGACGCCGAATTCCATCAGCTGGCCGGCGAGCTGTTCGCCCGGCGCCGTCAGATATTGGCCTTCGTCGAGCACGACGCGGCCCGAGCGCGCGGCGACGGTTTCGCTGATCAGGCGCTGGAACAGGCGCTGCGGCGCCTCGACCCATTGCGCATCCTTGACATAGGCGACGCTGGCGCCGTCCTGCTGCACCGGGATGCGCTGGGTGCGCAGTTTCTGCGGCGCGGTGGGGATAAGGATCGTCAGCGTCGCGGCCTCGCCTGCCGTGCGCGCGGCGCCTGCGGGCGGGGCGGCATCGGCGTCGAGGGTGAGCAGGAAGGGCGGCGGCTTGGCGCCGAAGCTGACGCAGGCGGACAGCGTCGCCGCACCGAGGATGAGCAGCAAGGGCGTGCGGAGACGGCGTGTCATGCGGAAAATCCTCATTGCTTGTAGTCGGGCAGCTTGCTGCCGCTGATGACGGCGCCCGCGCCTTGCTGGTCGAGCTTGTCGGTCAGGCTGGACAGCGAGGTCGAGGTGCGGCGCAGGTCGCGGATCAGGGCGTTCGCCTCGGGGATCGTCGTTTCGCTGAAGGTCTTGAGGCCGGGCCGCGCGTCGGCGATCGCGCCTTCGAGCGTCTTCATCGAGGTGTTGGCGGCCTTTAGCGTATCGGCGAGATTCTTCATCGCAGGATCGACATTGCGGTCGATCGTGCCCTGCGCCGACGCGGCGAGATTGCCGATCTGTTCGGCGGCGACCCCGGTCTGCTGGATCGCGATGCGCGTGTCGGCGAGCGCGCGTTCGATCGCCGGACCGTTGCGTGCGAGGATCGCGGTCGATTGCTCGACATTGGCGAGGATGCCGGCGAAGCTTTCCTGATTGCGGTCGTCGGCAAGCTCGGCGAGGCGTTCGGTGAGCGTCGACAGGCGCTGGAGCAATTGCGGTGCGGTATTGAGCAGTTCGCCAAGGCCGCCGACGCGATTGGGGATGACGGGCTTGCCGTCGGGCCCCTTGTCGGTGATCGGCGGCGCGCCCTTGACCCCGCCGGCGAGCGAAATCTGCGATACGCCGGTGAAGCCGACGCCTTCGAGCGCAGCGGTGGTGCCCTGCACGATCGGGACGCCTTCGTTCACTTCGATGCGGACGCGGACGAATTGCGGGTCGTCGGGAAGCAGCGCGATCCGGGTGACCTGGCCGACCGGGACGCCCGAATATTGCACCTGAGCGCCCTTGTTCAGCCCATCGACCGACTGCTTGAAATAAATGTCATATTCGCGCTTGTCGCCGCCGCTGTCGTTGGCGAGCCAGACGACGAAAAAGGCGAGCGCCGCGGTAAAGAGAAGGACGAAGGCGCCGACGAGGACGTTGTTCGAGCGAGTTTCCATCAGCTGTTCCTATCGCCGCTGCGCGGTTTGGTTCCCGCTTGCCGCAGCCCGGCCGCGCGGTCCGTTGAAATAATCCTGTATCCATGGATGCTCGGTTGCAAGCAGTTCCGGGATGGTGCCGATCGCGATCACCTTCTTCTCGGCGAGCACCGCGACGCGGTCGCAGGTCGCATAGAGCGAGTCGAGATCGTGGGTGATCAGGAAAACGGTGAGTCCCATCGTGTCGGCAAGCTCGCGGATCAACTCGTCGAACTTGGCGGCGCCGATCGGGTCGAGGCCGGCGGTCGGCTCGTCGAGGAAGAGCAGCGCAGGGTCGAGCGCCAGCGCGCGGGCGAGGCCGGCGCGCTTGACCATGCCGCCGGAAAGCTCGGCAGGATATTTGGGCCCCGCGTCGGGGGGCAGGCCGACCATCGCGACCTTGTAGGCGGCGATCTCGTCGAGCAGTTTCTGGTCGAGGCGCGGGTAATATTCGCGCAGGGGGACCTGGATATTTTCGGCGACGCTGAGCGTCGAGAACAGCGCCCCGCCCTGGAACATCACGCCCCAGCGGCGGCGCAGGTCGCGCGATTCCTCTTCGTCGGCGATCGTGTCGAGCGACTTGCCATAGACCTCGATCTCGCCGGCGTCAGGGGTCTGCAGTCCAATGATCGAGCGCATCAGCACCGACTTGCCGGTGCCCGAGCCGCCGACCACGCCGAGGATCTCGCCCGACCGGACGTCGAGGTCGAGATGGTCGTGGATCACCGCGTCGCCGAACTTGTTGACCAGCCCGCGCACGCAGATCGCGCGGTCGAACTGTTCGGGGCGCACCGCGTCGGCGGCGGCGATTTCCTCGCGGACTTGCTGTTCTTCGGCTTCGTCGGCCATCAGTTCCATCCGATCGATGAGAAGAAGACCGCGAAAAAGGCGTCGAGCACGATGACGAGGAAGATCGCGGCAACGACCGCGGAGGTGGTGCGCTGGCCGACCTCCTCGGCATTCTGGCGCACCTGCATGCCCTCGTAACAGCCGGTGACGCCGATCAGCACCCCGAACACCGGCGCCTTGATCAGCATCGCCCAGAAATCGGTCATCGGGATGATGTCGCGGAGCAGCTGAATGTAAGTGAGCGGCGGGATTTCCAGCCCGATCCAGCAAAAGACGCCGCCGCCGATGATCGCGCAGATGCTGGCATAGAAGCCGAGCAGCGGCATCAATATCGTCGCGGCGGCGACGCGCGGCAGCACGATCGCCTCCATCGGCGAGACGCCGATCGTGCGCATCGCGTCGATTTCCTCGGTCAGCTTCATCGTACCGATCTGCGCCGCGAAGGCGCTGCCCGAGCGGCCCGCGACCATGATCGCGGTCATCAACAGGCCGAGTTCGCGGATCGAGGCGCGGCCGACGAGGTTGATCGTGAACACCTCCAGCCCGAATTGCCGCAGTTGCACCGCGCCCTGTTGCGCGATGACGATGCCGATCAGGAAGGTCATCAGCCCGATGATGGGGAGGGCGTCGACGCCGACGGTCTGGAACCGCGTGACGATGGCGTTCCAGCGCAGGCGGCGGCGCGCGCGGATCTGGGTGCCGAGCGCCATGATCATCGCGCCGAAGAAGCCGATGATGCCGAGCAGTTCGCGCCATATCGCGCTGCTGGCGACGCCGAGCTGTTCGAGCATGCGGATCAACGGCGGACGGCGGTCGCGATGAACGCGATATTCGCTCTTGTCGCTGGCCAGCGCTTCGAGCAGCCGCTGGGCTTCCTCGCTGGCGCCGGTGACCGTCGCGCCATGGTCGCGCACGGTGCGGGTGACGATCCACGCGCCGACCGTGTCGATGCGTTCGATCGCGGAGAGGTCGAGCGAGGCGATCGGGCCGAGCGCATCGAGCCGCGCGGGCAGGTCGCCGAGCCGCGCGAGCGTCAGCCGCCCGGTGAAGCGGACCGCGACGCCATCGGCGCCGTCGCTTTGTTCGAAGTCCGCCCTGGCCACCATCGTGCGACGACATTGTATTATTTGGCGAATAACGGCAAGCCATTCCACGGGTCGGTTCGTCGTGATTGGGTGGCCTTGGCCGCCGCGCCGCCGCGCGCTAAGGCGTTGCCCATGGATGATAATATCGTCGTGTCCGAACCAGCGCCCGCGCACCGTATCGCGATGTACGATATGGACCGCACGATCACGCGTGCGGGAACCTACAGCGGTTTCCTGATGCATGTGGTGCGCCGCCGCCAGCAATGGCGGATGTTGCTGACCCCGCTCGTCGGGCTGGCGGGCCTCGCCTATTCGCTGCGACTGATCGACCGGTCGCGGCTGAAGGCGATCAATCTGCGGCTGCTGGTGGGGCCGCGTTTCCGCCGCGACGAGATCGCGCCGCTCGCCGAAAGCTATGCCGACAAGGTGGTCGCGCGCGGATTGCACGGCGCGGCGCTCGCGCAGTTGGAGGCCGATCGTGCGGCGGGGTACCGCGTGCTGCTCGCGACCGCGTCCTTCCATCTCTATGTCGATGCGATCGCGAAGCGGCTGGGGATCGCCGACGTCCTCGCGACCCGCCTCGACGAGCCCGACGGGGCGGATCATGTCCACGCGCGCCTGTCGGGCGACAATTGTTATGGCGAGGCGAAGTTCGCGCGCATTTCGGACTGGATGGCGGCGAACGCGATCACGCGCGATGCCGCGCATATCCGTGCCTATTCGGACCATGTGTCCGACCATCCGATGCTGCATTTCGCCGACGAGGCAGTGGCGACGACCCCATCGCGGGGGCTGAAAAAGCTGGCGCCGCAGATGGGGTGGTCGGTGGTCGATTGGCGGGGGAAGCGGCGGTAACTCTCCCCTCCCGTTTACGGGAGGGGTCGGGGGGGGCGTGTCTATTCAAGGCCGCCCCGTCCCACAGGCCCTCCCCTAGCCCCTCCCGCAAGCGTGAGGAGGATTCTTAAACAGCGTCCAAGGCCTGTGCGAAGTCGGCGATCAGGTCGTCGGCGTCCTCGATGCCGATCGAGATGCGGACCAGGTTGTCGGTGATGCCCATCAACGCCTTGCGCGCGTCGGGGACCGACAAATGCGTCATCGCGGCGGGGTGGCTGGCGAGTGTCTCGGTGCCGCCGAGGCTGACCGCGAGCTTGGCGATCTTGAGCGCGTCGAGGAAACGGAAACTCTCTTCCTCGCCGCCCTTGATGAACAGCGAGAAGGTCGAACCGGCGCCGGTGCAATGGCGGTCGAAGATGTCCTTCTGCGACCCTTCGGGCAGGAAACCGAGATAGCCGAGGCCGTCGACCTTGGGATGATCGCGCAGGAACGCGCAGACCTTTTCGGCATTTTCGCCGGCGCGGCTCATCCGTAGTTCGATCGTTTCGAGGCTGCGCAGCAGCATCCAGGCGGTGTTGGGGTCGCAGATCGTGCCGATGGTGTTGCGCATCATGCGGATCGGGCCGAGCCAGTGCTTCGAGCCGACCACCCCGCCCGCGACGAGGTCGCTATGGCCGCCGGCATATTTGGTGAGGCTATAGAGCGTGATGTCGGCGCCATGCGCGAGGGGTTTCGACCAGAGCGGGCCGAGGAAAGTGTTATCGATCGCGATCGGTGGGCGGGTGCCCTCGGCGAAGGCGGCGTCGGTCGCGGCGCGCATCGCCTGGACATCGACGAGCGCGTTGGTCGGATTCGCCGGACTTTCAAGATAGACCATCGCGACCTTGCCGCCCTGACCCTCGGCCATTTCCTTGGCGCGGGTCAGGATCGCGTCCATCTCGGCGCGCGAAGCTTCGGCGGGGAAATCCACATAAGTGGCGCCGAAGCGCGACAGGATACGGCCGATCAGCGTTTCAGTGGCGGCATAGAGCGGGCCAGAATGGACGATGACGTCGTTCATGCTGACATGCGCGAGCAGCAGGGTGGCGATCGCCGACATGCCGCTGGAAAAGACCAGCGCATCCTCAGCCTTTTCCCAGACGCCGAGGCGCGCTTCGAGGATTTCTTGGTTCGGGCCGTTAAAGCGCGAATAGACGAGGCCGTCGGCGCCGCCCGGGCGCTTGCCGGTGATCCCCTCGAAATGGCGCTTGCCCGCGGCGGCGCTTTCGAAGGCGAAGGTCGAGGTGAGGAAGATCGGCGGTTTGAGCGAACCTTCAGACAGCGTCGGATCATAGCCGTACCCCATCATCAGCGTCGTCGGCGACAATTGGCGACCGCCGATTTCGGTGACGTCCTTCTTGGGCGCGCGGCGCGGCGTCGTGCCGGTGAGGTCGGCGTTGTCGATGGGGGGCATGCGTCATTTCCTCGAAGATTATTGGTTTCAACGGCAACCACTAACCCGGTTGAGCGCCTTCCGCAATCAGACCCCGGCGCTGAGGTGCAACGCAGGATCGCAACATTGTTTCCACATTCAAGATGCGGTACCCTCGAACCAATAGGAAAATAAGCCTTTCGATGTTGGGGGATGAAATGGCGACGACACAGCACCTTAGAGATTGGATAGACCGGGAATTTAAAGCCAGGGCGGAAGGAAATCATGCGCTGTGTTCAGCCGTATCTTCTATATTAGGTCAAGTTATCCCTGAAAAACTTGTTGTTGCTCATGGTCATAGAGTGAAGACGCTTGATAGTTTTTACTCTAAATCTAACAAAATAGATGAAAATGGAAAACTAAAGTATCAAAAACCTTTCGATGAAATAACGGATATAGTTGGATTTAGGGTAATAGTAATAGCTAAAAGGCATATAGTTGAAGTTTGCGAAATTTTACGCAAATGCTTAGAAATAGTCGAAGAGGAAAACAAGGCGGAAAAGCTTCTTGCTCAGGGAAGGCTGGGGTATGAGAGTCATCATCTAATCGCTCGTCTGGGAAGGACTCGCGATGGGTTGATGGAGTATAAGGGCATTACCGACAAGCTGTTCGAGATTCAGGTGCGAACAGCTTTACAGCACGCTTGGGCTGAAAACGAACATCGTGTGCAATATAAATCGACCACGAAGGAGCCGGAACTCAATCAGCGATTTTTGCGATTGGCGGCTGCAGTCTCTTCGGCCGACGAGGAGTTCGATCGCATATATGAGATCAACGAAAAATTGAATGCCCGGGCGGAAGAGATTTCGGACGCTATTTCGTCGATGGGGCCAGCTAACGAAGAATCAAAGGTCTCTCCCAAGACTGCCGACAAACAAAATGAGCTCAACCGTAAGGTGTCTGAGGCAGCGAATATGTTCGGCGTTCCAGCGCGAGAACTGATGGAGGCGCAGCGGTACCCTGAGGCTATCCGGACCTATGACAAGCTGATCGAACTTCAGCCCAAACTGCACAGTCATTATATGAAACGGGCCGAGGCCAAGGCGCTAAGCGGCGATATGGACGGAGCGATTGTTGATTTCGGCGTTGCTGAAGATTTGAAGCCGGACGATCCGACCCTGCACAAGATATTCATGATCATTCAAGGCAAGATAAACGAATGATACGCCGATGCTGGCGTCTAGGAATACAACGTCAATCCTCGACGATCAGGCTGCGATCCTTCGTTTCGGGGAGCATCAGCGTTGCGACGCCCGCGGCGGCGATGATGAAGGCGACGTAGAAATAGAAGAGCCACTCGACCCCCGCGCCCTTCAGTCCGAGCGCGACCATTTCGAGCGTTCCCGCGAAGATCGCGTTGCCGATGGCATAGGGCAGGGCGACGCCAAGACCCCGGATATGCGCGGGGAACAGTTCGGCCTTCACCAGCGCATTGTTGGCGCTGTAGCCGCTTTGCAGCGTGATCGGGATCATGATCAGCAAGGTCGCGACGATCGGTGAGGTCACCGTCTCGAGCGTCAGGAAGGTCGGCACCGCGGCAATCGCGCCGCCGATTCCGAACAGCAGCAGCATCGGCTTGCGCCCGAATTTGTCGGCGAGCGCGCCGAACACCGGCTGCATCGCGGTAAACCAGAGGAGGACGGCGGCGATGATATAGGTCGCGGTCGCCTTGTCGAAGCCCACGGTGTTGAACAGATATTTCTGCATATAGCTGGTGTAGGTGTAAGCGCCGAGCCCACCGCCCGCCGACAAGATGCCGACGAGGATCGATTCGCGGCGATGCTCTTTCCACAACAGCTTCGCGGTCGAGGCGGGGCGGTCGACCGCCTGATTCTGGAACGACGGCGTTTCGGCGAGGTTGCGGCGGAGTACATAGACGCCGAGCGCAAGCAGCGCCCCGATGACGAAGGGAATGCGCCAGCCCCAGGCGGTGAGTTGCTCCTCGGTCAAAAAGCCCTGCAGCACCACCGCGACGAAGATCGCGCAAAGCTGGCCGCCGATCAGCGTCATATATTGGAAGCTGGCCCAGAAACCGCGATTCTTGCGCGGCGCCATCTCGGAGAGATAGGTGGCGCTGGCGCCATATTCGCCGCCGAGCGACAGGCCCTGTAGCATGCGCGCGACGAGCAGCGTTGCGGGGCCGAGCAGCCCGGCAACCGCGTAAGTGGGGGCGACGGCGATCAGCAACGATCCGCTGAACATCAAGGCGACCGACAGCGACAGCCCCGCCTTGCGTCCGCGCGTGTCGGCGAACCGCCCCATCACCCAGGCGCCGATCGGCCGCATGATGAAACCGACGGCAAAGATCGCGGCGGTGCTCAGCAACTGCGCGGTGGGGTCGGCCTTGGGGAAGAAGACGGGCGCGAAATAGATCGCGAAAGAGGCGTAGGCGAACCAGTCGTACCATTCGACCAGATTGCCGAGTGACCCGCCGACGATCGAAACCAGCCGTTTGCGCGGTATCGCCAGGCTCTTCATCCGCATCCCCCTTTTGCCATCATCCCGGCGAAGGCCGGGCTCCCGCCGGCGCGTCACGATGCGGGGCTGAGATCCCGGCCTTCGCCGGGATGACGGATGATTATGTATCAGCGGATTCCGATCACCGATAGCTGGCGGCCATAGCTGTTCTCGCTTTTGTGGCACGCGCGGCGATAGCTGAAATAATCCTCGGCTTCGGCATAGGTGTCGTGCCCGCCGATGGCAATTCGCCTCACCCCGGCGGCGGCGAGGCGCGCGGCGACATAGGCCGCGATGTCGAACATCGCATGGCCGGGCTTGCCGGCTGCGAAGAAGCGCTCGTTGGCCGGATCGTCGGTCAGGAAGGTGGCGACGAAGCCCTCGTCGACCTCGTAGGAGGCGCGCCCGATGCACGGGCCGATCGCGACGGCGATACCGGCGCGGGTCGCGCCGAGGCTTTCCATCGCGGTCAGCGTCGCGTCGGTGACCCCGGCGAGCGCGCCCTTCCAGCCGGCATGCGCGGCGCCGACGACGCCGGCTTGGCGGTCGGCGAAGAGGACGGGTACACAATCGGCGGTGAGGATGCCGAGCAACAGGCCGGGCGTGCGGGTCGCGAGCGCGTCGGCCTCGGGGCGGGCGGCGAGGTCGGTTTCGCCGTCGACGATGACGCAGCGATGGCCATGGACCTGATAGAGGCCGGTCAACGTCGCGCCGGGCAGCGTGGTGTCGGCGACGCGGCGCCGGTTCTCGGCGATCAGCGCCGGGTCGTCGCCCGATCCGAGGCCGCAGTTGAGCGACGCGAGGTCGCCGGTCGAGACGCCGCCGCGCCGGCCGAAGAAACCGTGGGGGACGTCGGCGAGCGCGTCGGACCGGACGAAGGGGACGCTCACAGGTCGAGCCGGAAGAAGCGGTCTTCGTCGACATGGTTGCCGACACGAAACGCATTGCGGCCGACGTCGTAGAAACCATAGCGCCGGTACACCGCCTGCGCGCGCGGATTGTCGGTGAAGACCGAGAGATAGAGGATCGACGCGCGCGCGCGCGCCCAGCCGATGCCCCAGTCCATCAGCGCGGTCGCGACGCCGGTGCCCTTGGCGGCGTCGGCGAGATAGATCTGGTGGAGTTCGACCGCGTCGTCGGTCGGCTGGTCGGCGGGAAGCTCGAAGTCGAGCGGGCCCATCTTGGCGTAACCGAGGATCGCGCCGGCATCGTCGCGGACCATCGCGATCGACCAGTCGGGATCGGCGATCTGGGCGCGGAACCGGTCGGGCGGGTTCCATGTCGACAGGAAGAGCGCGAGGTCGGCGGGGTCGTAGATATGCCCGAAGGTGGCGGTAAAGGCCGTATTGGCGAACGCCGACAGTGCCTCGGCGTCGGCGATGGTGGCGGGAGTGAGGACGATCATGCGGCAAATCCTGCGGGGTGGGGCCAGGCGGGGTCGAAGGCGGTGAGGATCTGGAACAATTCGCCCATCTCGCCCGCCTCGACGAGGCGGTGGCGCTGGCCCTCGAGTTCTTCGGCGCGGGCGGGCGAGGCGGCGATCAGCGATTGGAGCCGCGCGTCGATCCCGAGCCGCTGGAGCCACAGGCCCTGGCCGACGGGACCGGCGACGGTGAGCCCGCCGTGCCGCGCCGCCGCGGTGAGTGCGGTGAAATCGACATGCGCGGTGAGGTCGACCTCGCCGGCGCGCTCGAAGGGGTCGGCGTAGCGGTGGCTCGATACCGCTTGCAGCGTGTCGCCCGCCGCGGGGCCGCGATAGCCGTAATCGATCGCGAGCATCGCGCCGCCGCTGTGCGCGATGCGCAGCGCGCAGCCGTGCATGACCGCGGACGCGGCGGGGCTGGTTTCGACGACCGTCCCGACGGGCTGGGTGCGGAGCAGCGGCGCGACGTCGGCGTCGACCGGGGTGTCGCCATGCTGCGTCACGAGCCGCGCGCCGTCGCGTGCGACCAGCCGCTCGCGCCAACCCTCGGGGGTCGCGACGAACTGGCGGATCGGCAGCGCGTCGAAAAACTCGTTGGCGACGATGAGCAGCGCCGCGTCGCCGGGCAGGCTTTCGACGGCGTCATGGTGCCGGGCATCGGGAACGCGCGACAATTGCGCCGCACGCAGCGCCAGGCTGGTTTCGACCAGTTCGACGCCGACGGGGTCGCAGCCGAAACGCCGCATCGCGCGCAGCGCATCGGCGGCGAGGGTACCCCGACCGGGGCCGAGTTCGACATAGCGAAAGGCCGGACGCCCGGCGCGGTCCCACAGGTCGGCGCACCAGATGCCGACGAGTTCGCCGAACATCTGGCTGATCTCGGGCGCCGTCGTGAAATCGCCCGCGGCGCCGAGCGGGTCGCGGGCCGCGTAATAATGGCCGTTCGCCGCCGCCATATAGTCGGCGAGGCTGACCGGGCCGTCCGTCCAGAGGCTTTCCAGCGGACTCTCGTCAGGCAACGCTGTCGGGCCCGGCGATCGGTTCGACGCGCTGGCGGCGGCGCTTGGCGGTGAGGACCAGCCACAGGCCGATCACGATCATCGGCACGGTGAGCCATTGCCCCATCGACAGCCCGGTGCTTTCGACGACCCACATCCGCTGGCTGTCGGGGTTGCGGACGAACTCGACCGCGAAGCGGCTGACGCCATAGATGATCGACGCCATGCCGACGAGCAGGCCCGGCTTGTAGCGCGCATCGGTACGCCAGAAGAGCCAGGTGAGGACCGCCATCATCAGCAGCCCTTCGAGGCCGGCTTCGTAGAGCTGGCTCGGATGGCGCGGCAGCGGGCCGGCCTCGCCGGGGAAGATGATCGCCCAGGGAACATAGGAAATGCGCCCCCACAGCTCGCCGTTGACGAAATTGGCGATGCGGCCGAGGAACAGGCCGAAGGGGATGACGCACGCGACATAGTCGCAGAAGCGCAGGAAGCTGAGCTTTTCCTTGCGCGTCACATACCAGATCGCGATCAGCACGCCGATGACGCCGCCGTGCAGCGACATGCCGCCGTCCCACAATTTGAAGATCGTCGCGGGCTTTTGGATATAGGCTTCCAGATTGTAGAAGAGCACATAGCCGAGGCGGCCGCCGAGAATGATGCCGAGCATCGCATAGAAGATCATGTCGTCGGCGTGGCGGCGCGCCATCGGGGCGCCGGGCTGGTCGATCAGCTTGAGCAGATACCAGTAACCGAGGAAGATGCCGGCGAGATAGGCGAGCGCATACCAGCGGATCGGCCAGCCGAAGACGCTGAACGCGATCTCGGAGTTTTCCCCCATGAGATCGTGGAAGTTCACATATTGCGTTGCTTCGGCTAAGGTTGCAAAAAGAAACATATAGTCGCGCTGTCCTTCCCCAGGAGAGGCCTCCCCATAAGGGGTATGGCGAGCGAGACCAAGAGGAGAGATGCCCGATGCCATCCGCGCTCGATTTGCGCCTGGAAGCCGCCTATAATCTGATCACGGGGCCCGGCGGCCCGATCCAGGTCGGAACGGTCGAACGTTTTGGCCGGGACCTTCCCTTTATTACCAACGCGCCGACCAACCTTGCCGATTATGTTGCGTTTTTTGCTGCGCAGCATGCCGATGCGACCTTCCTCGTCGAGGGCGACGAGCGGCTAAGCTTCGGCCAGGTCTATGCCGCGGCGCGCAAGGTCGCGGCGGGATTGATCGAGGGCCATGGCGTCGAGCGCGGCGACCGCGTCGGCATCGCGATGCGCAACGCCAATGCCTGGTGCGTCACCTATATCGGCGTACTGCTCGCGGGCGGCTGCGCGACCTTGCTCAACGGCTGGTGGCAGGGCGGTGAGCTGGCCGCCGGCATCACCGACAGCGAGGCGAAACTGGTGATCGCCGACGTCCAGCGCGCCGCGCGACTCGCGGAGGTCGCGCATGGCGCGAAGGTCATCACGCTCGACCTGTCGCAGCCGATCGATGAAGCGATCGCGCCGATCACGTCGGCGGGCGGCAGCGCGGATACGGTTTTGCCGGTGCTCACCGGTCAGGACCTGGCGACGATCCTCTTCACCTCGGGCTCGACGGGCCAGTCGAAGGGCGCCTATTCGCGCCACGAGGCGGTGGTGCAGGCGATCTTCAACTATGTGACCCAGACCGCGAGCATCGTGCATCTGTTGACGCAGGACGGCTTGATGTCGGACATCCAGCCCGCGACCCTGATCTGCACGCCGCTGTTCCACGTCACCGCCGAAATCCCAGTGTTCCTGCAGAGCATGGCGCTGGGGCGGAAACTCGTTTTGATGCCCAAGTGGAACGCCGAAGAGGCGATGCGGCTGATCCAGGACGAGCAGTGCAATTATTTCGTCGGCGTGCCGCTAATGAGCTATGAGATCCTGACCCATCCGAACCGCAAGAATTACGATCTGTCGACGTGCAAGAGCTACGCCGGCGGCGGCGCGCCGCGCCCGCCCGAGCATGTGAAGCGGTTGTCCGAAGAGATGGGCGATGCCAAGCCTTTGCTGGGTTACGGGCTGACCGAAACCAATGCGGTCGGTTGCGGCATCATCAACGAAAATTACCTCGCCAAGCCGATGTCGACCGGCCCGGCGTCGAAGCCGCTGGTCGACCTCGCGATCCTCGACGACAATGGCGACGAACTGCCGCAGGGCGGGGTCGGCGAGGTGTGCATGCGTTCGGTTGCCAATTTCGAGGGCTATTGGAACAACCCGGCAGCGACGAAGGCGGCGTTTTTCGACAGCGGCTATTTCCGTTCGGGCGACCTCGGTTACGTCGATGAGGACGGCTATCTGTTCATCGTCGACCGCAAGAAGGACATCATCATCCGCGGCGGCGAGAATATCAGCTGCCAGGAAGTCGAGGCGGCGATCTACGAACATGCCGACGTCAACGAATGCGCGGTGTTCGGCCTGCCCGACGAGCGGCTGGGCGAGGTCGTCGGCGCGGTGATCTGGGTGAAGCCCGGGTCGACGGTCGACGACGGCGCGATGTGTTCGTTCCTCAGCGCGCGGCTGGCGCCGTACAAGGTGCCGTACAAGATCTGGATGTCGAACGCGGCGCTGCCAAAACTCGGTAGCGAAAAGATCGACAAGGTGTCGCTCAGGAACCAATATCGCGCGCAGTTCGCGACCGAGGTCGCGGCGTAACCAAAGCGAGGAACGAAGCGAATGGGGGATATGGCCCAGCCTGAAGCCCCCACCGTTCCGCCCGGCGCGGAGCAGCCGCGGCGCGTCTATCGCCACCGGCTGCCGACGCGCATCTGGCATTGGGTCAATGCCGTCACGCTGCTCATCCTGCTGATGAGCGGGCTGATGATCTTCAACGCCCACCCGCGCCTCTATTGGGGGCAATATGGGGCCAACCCCGACCATGCCTGGTTCGCGGTCGGGGCGACGCCGACGACGGGATTCGTGCGGATCGGCGATACGCGGATCGAGACGACGGGGGTGCTCGGGCGCTGGACCGACGCTGAGGGGGGGGAACAGACCTGGGCCTTCCCGGGCTGGGCGACGATCCCCACCAAATACAGCCTTGCCGACGGGCGGCGTTGGCATCTGTTCTTTGCCTGGGTGCTCGCGATCGGGCTGACGCTCTATATGATCTGGACGGCGATCGGCGGGCATTTGCGCAAGGATTTGCACGTTCGGCGGCACGAATGGTCGCCGCGGCATATCTGGCACGACATCAAGGATCATGCCCGGCTGCGCTTTCCCAGGGGGGAGGCGGCGGCGCGCTATAATATCCTGCAGAAGCTAAGCTACATCGGGGTGATCTTTATCCTGCTGCCGCTGATGATCTTCACCGGACTGACGATGTCACCGGGGATGGGCGCGGCGTGGCCGTGGTTGCTCGATATCTTCGGCGGGCGCCAGTCGGCGCGTTCGCTCCATTTCATCGCGGCATGGCTGCTCGTCGCGTTTTTCTTCGTCCATATCGTCATGGTGTTGCTCGCGGGGCCGGTGAACGAGATCCGTTCGATGGTCAGCGGCTGGTTCCGCCTGCCGCCGGAGAAGGGCGAATGAGCGATATCCTTCTTCCCCGCCGCCAGTTGATCGCGCGCGCGGGCGGGCTGGCCGCGGCGGCGGGTGCGTTGCCGTTGCTGGCCGGATGCGATGCGATCAACGAGGCACCGATCACGCGCAAGATATTGTCGATGGGCGAGGACATGCATCGCGGCAGCCAACGCGCGCTGATGAACCGCGACGCGCTGGCGCGCGAGTTCGGCCGCGCCGATCTGTCGCCTGTGTTCCGCTCGAACGGGACGAAGCTGCCGCCGGGCGCGGCCTATGCCGGCCATGCCGCAAGCGGGTTCGCCGACTGGCGCGTCGTGGTGACGGGGCTGGTGGCCAAGCCGCTGTCGCTGTCGATGGCCGATATCCGTGCGATGCCGCAGCGGAGCCAGATCACGCGCCACGACTGCGTCGAGGGGTGGAGCGCGATCGGCGAATGGACGGGGGTGCAGCTCAGCCGCATCCTCGCCGCGGCGCAGCTCAAGGACGCCGCGCGCTTCATCGTCTTCCGCTGCGCCGACCGGATCGGCGACGCGCTCTATTATGAAAGCTGCGACCTGATCGACGCGCTGCACCCGCAGACGATCCTGGCGTGGGCGCTCAACCGCACCCTGCTGCCGATCGCCAATGGCGCGCCGCTGCGGCTGCGGATCGAACGCCAGCTGGGCTACAAGCACGCCAAATATGTCACCGGGATCGAAGCGGTCGCCAGCCTCGATGGCATCGGCGCGGGCAAGGGCGGCTATTGGGAGGACCGCATCGATTATGAATGGTATGCGGGGATTTAGGCCGGATATTTCGCGTTCATCGCGTCCCAGGTCAGCGCCACCAGCCTTTCCAGCACCGCCAGATCGACGTCGCCCAGCTTGTTGATATAGAGGCAGACCTTGCTGGTCTTGTGCTTGCCAAGCGCCGCGAACAGCGCGTCGGCCTCGGCCTGCCGCTCGCCATAATCTTCCATCAGATAGAGGGTGATCGCCGCCTTGCGCGGGCTGAAGCCGGCGCGGGCCATCGTGCCCGAATGGCCGCTGTCATAGTGATAGTCATAGCTGCCGTAGCCGATGATCGACGGTCCCCACATCTTCGGCTCCAGCCCGGTGACGCGGCGGTGGATCGCGTCGATCACCGGCGCCTCCTCGCGGCGGCGTTCTTCGGGGAGCGATGCGATATAGTCGGCGACGGTCACCTCGGTCGCCCTGGTCTTGATCTCGGTCTTGGCCATCTCGCGTCTCCTAGGTTTCGGCGCGGCGCATCAACAGGCGCGCGGCGGGGCCGAAGCCGACCAGCGCGGCGCCGAGGAAGGGCAGGGCGACGACCCATAGCCGCACGCCGGTAACGCCGAGCGGACTGGCGATGCTGATCGCGGCGGTCATCGCGAGCCCGGTGCAGATCATCAGCATGCCGAGGATCAGGCGCGCGTGGGTGACGTCGCCCTCCGCCGCCTTGCCGCCGCTCTCGTAGCGGGCGAAGAGCAGGATGAAGGGGAAGAGCAACGCGATATAGAGCGCGAACCAGACCGGACGCGCCAGCCACCACTCAGTACTGCCCGGCGCAACATGCAGGCCGACGCCGCCGAGCAGCCAGGCGGCAATCATCACCAGCACAAAGGCGGTGAGGTGCCAGAGATAGACGGTCATGATCATGCCGTTGATCAGCACCACCGCCGTCCATGCGGTGAGGCCATCGAGCATCTTGCGCGCGGGTTTTTCGAGCGCGAGCGCGAGTCCGGTTTGCGCGATGCCGAGCGCGAGCAGGGCCAGCGTCGGCGGCATCGAATTGCTCAGCTCCGAACCCGGCACGCCGATCATCGCGACCGGATAGGGGCCAAGGCCAACGAGCAGCCCGAGCGCGACCAGGCCCGCCGCCGCCCAGAGCAGCGGCGCGGCGATCCGCCCGTCGTGCCAGGCATAGCCGAGCTGGTGGATCGCGACCCACACGAAGACGAAGTTCAGGAAATTGACATAGGGAATGCCATATTGCAGCGTGGCGACGTCGATCACGACCGCCGCCGCGACGAGCGCGAAGAAAGATGGGAGGCCAAAGCGCCGCCACGCTGCATGGCTCCACGGCGTCAGCGCGGTGACGATCAGATAGACGGCGAGGAACCACACAGGGACGAGCGCGAGTTGCGTCGCCATCTTGACCACCGCGCGGTCGATGCCGGCCTGCGTGCCGAACAGCGTGACCAGCGCCCAGATCAGCAGCAGCGGCAGCACCGGGTTGATCAGCCGCCGGACGCGCGCCGCGAACCAGGTCGTGAAGCGCCCCCCGTTTCGCTGCGTCGCCGCCCAGGACAGCCCGTTCGAGAAACCGCCGACGAGGAAGAAGAGCGGCATGACCTGGAACCCCCAGGTCAGCCACTGTGTCCAGGGCAGGATGCCGAGCAGATGCCCGCCCTCGACCGCGCCGTCTTTCATATAGGGCGCGGCGACGAGCCAGTGGCCGACGACGACCGCGAGGATCGAAAAGGCGCGCAGGAAATCGACATAGCGATTGCGTGTCGGCGGCGCCGCCTCGGCCATAGCGCGGGCGCGCGACCAGTGCGTCTTTTTAGGCGGCGTCGCGATGTCCATAAATCTCTCCTCGCCGGACAAGTGGACGGGAAAGGATGATAAAGCGTTAGCCACGATCCGCAACGGTCGTCCGCGCGGCGACCGCGTCGGTACCTTCCTGTCCGAAGGCAAGGACACGGGTGTCGTACCAATCCTCCCTGTCGCGAAGCGATGGGGAGGTGGCAGCCGCGAAGCGGGTGACGGAGGGGCCGACGCCGTCGGGCGTCGCGCGACCTTTCGGCCCCTCCACCACTCGCTTCGCGAGCGGTCCCCCTCCCCATGGCCTGCGGCCACAGGGAGGATGTCTCACCCGTCGCAGTCGTTCCAATAATCCTTGTTCGTGGTGCAGCTTTGCAGCCCCGAATAATGGTTCACCAGGCACACGGTCTTCATGGGGCACGCCTTAAACACGCGCGGCTTGTACTCGGGGGGAGCCTTGGCCTTGGTGAAGGCGCCGACGACCTGCGCGCGGAGCGGGATCAGCTGGCCGCGGATGTTGTCGTCGCCGCGCGCGATGCCCTCGTCCATCCAATAGAGAATCTCGTCTTCATGCGGCAGCGGGTTCTTGAGCTGGAGCAACGACGACGCCGCCATCACGGCGCCATAGGGTTCGCCCTGGTCGGCGACGATCCGCGACAGACGATAGGCGAGGTCGAAATCCTTCCTGGTGCCGGTGCCGCTGTTGATCATGTCGAACGCCATGATGACCGCGTAAAAATGCCCGCGCTCGGCGGCGGATTTGAAGGCGGCGAAGGCCTTTTTTGGGTCCTTTTTCGTCCCGATGCCCTCCAGATAATAGAGTCCGGTCCGATAGATGGCGTCGATGTGGCCCGCCGCCGCCGACTGGCTGAGCAGTTCAAACGCCTTGGCCGGGTCCTTCTTGCCGCCGATGATCCCGGCGCCATAGAGAGTACCGACCGAATAGAGCGCGACCGGGTCGCCAAGGTCGGCGGCCTGCTCGATCAGCGCCAGCCCGTCCTGCGGGGTGCCGCCGGCGACGCTGCTGTTGATCCATGCGTGGCCGATCTCGCTGAGCGCGGCGGGGTCCTTCTGTTTCTGCGCATAGGCGAGCGCGGCGTCGCGCCCTTCCACGGTGCGGATAGTCCAGTTGCCGCCGCGCGCGGTCATTTCGGGCAGCGGCGCGGGACAGGGGGTGCCGGCATTGGCGCCCGCCTCATAGCTTTGCGCCCACGCCAGCGCCGCCGCCGACGGGCTGGTCCCCGCCTTCTTCTCCGCCACCAACCGGTCATAGGCGTTATGGCAATCGACATTCTGGTTATATTCGCGGGTGGGGGCGGGCATCGCGCCGCCGGCGCTCAGCGTCGAGGAAGCCGTCGCCAGCGCGAGCAGCGGCGCGGCGAAGGTCAAGATCATTCGCATGACAATCATCCTGCAGGCGCGTCCCCGCGCGCGATCATGCCGCATGTCGCGCGCTGAAACTTGTAAGAACGCGCCAAGGCGTTGCGCCGCGCGGATCGGCCTGTTAGGCGCCGCCCCGTCATTTCCCGCCAGAAGGTGCTGCCATGTCCGAGTCCATCAAGCGCGTCGTCCTCGCCTATTCGGGGGGGCTCGACACCAGCGTCATCCTGAAATGGCTGCAGGTGACCTATGGCTGCGAGGTGGTGACCTTCACCGCCGACCTCGGGCAGGGTGACGAATTGGAACCCGCGCGCGCCAAGGCCGAGCTGATGGGGATCAAGCCCGAGCATATCTATATCGACGATGTCCGCGAGGAGTTCGTGCGCGACTTCGTCTTCCCGATGATGCGCGCCAACGCGCGCTACGAGGGCGATTATCTGCTCGGCACCTCGATCGCGCGTCCGCTGATTTCGAAGCGGCTGGTCGAGATCGCCCAGGAAGTCGGCGCCGACGCCGTGGCGCATGGCGCGACCGGCAAGGGCAACGACCAGGTGCGTTTCGAGCTCAGCGCCTATGCGCTGAACCCCGACATCAAGGTGATCGCGCCCTGGCGCGAATGGGATCTGACCAGCCGAACCGCGCTGATCGAATTCGCTGAAAAGCACCAGATTCCGGTGCCCAAGGACAAGCGCGGCGAAAGCCCCTTCTCGACCGATGCGAACCTGCTCCACACCTCGTCCGAGGGCAAGGTCCTTGAAAATCCGTGGGACGAGACCCCGGACTATGTCTATTCGCGCACGGTCAATCCCGAGGATGCGCCCGACACCCCCGAATATATCACGGTCGATTTCGAACGCGGCGACGGCGTCGCGCTGAACGGCGAGGCGATGTCGCCCGCAACGTTGCTGACGGCGCTCAACGAGCTTGGCCGCAAGCATGGCATCGGCCGCCTCGACCTCGTCGAGAACCGCTTCGTCGGCATGAAATCGCGCGGCATGTACGAGACCCCGGGCGGCGAAATCTACGCCCGCGCGCATCGCGGCATCGAAAGCATCACGCTCGATCGCGGCGCCGCGCATCTGAAAGACGAGCTGATGCCGAAATATGCCGAGCTCATATACAACGGCTTCTGGTTCGCCCCCGAGCGCGAGATGCTGCAGGCGGCGATCGACCATAGCCAGGAAAAGGTGTCGGGCACGGTGCGGCTCAAGCTCTACAAAGGCAATGCCAGTGTCGTCGGGCGCAAGTCGCCGAACAGCCTGTACAGCGAGCGCCATGTGACCTTCGAGGATGATGCCGGCGCCTATGACCAGAAGGATGCGGCGGGCTTCATCAAACTCAACGCGCTGCGCCTGAAATTGCTGGCCAAGCGCGACCGCTGACGCTTCGACCCGTTCGGGGCAGGAATCGCCGCAGCAGGCGGCCGGATCGATCGCATGCGGTCGACCCGGCGCCCTGCGCGTGATACGTACCGTCCCGGCAATCGAACGATAATGTCGGGAAGAGGCTGCCACCATCCAATGGGGTAGCGGACATGGACGAATGGAATGCGGAGGACGCGACCTCCGAACGCGACGATTGGGAATGGCGCACTGTGCTGGTTCCGCGCTTTGCGCTGAACGTCAATCGCACCGGGATGCGCACACGCTTCATCTGGCCGGGGCGCTATCTGGTGCGCTGGTCGCGGACCTATAAACGCTACGTCTATCGCCGCCATTGAGGCCCCGCTGGCGTGCCGCGTTTCGCTGCGCTAAGGGCGCGACATGACCGCGACCCGCTTCTTCTCCGACAACGCCGCGACCGTCCATCCCAAGGTGATGGAAGCGCTGGCGGCCGCCAACCACGTCGACACCGCCTATGACGGCGACGCGCTCAGCCAGTCGCTCGACGCGACCTTTTCGGATCTGTTCGAAACCGACTGCGAGGTCGTGTGGATCCCGACCGGCACTGCCGCGAACAGCATCATCCTCGCGCATTTTGTGCGGCCCTGGCAGGGCATCCTCTGCTATGAAGAGGCGCATATCGAGGTCGACGAATGCGGCGCACCGAGTTTTTATTCGGGCGGCGCCAAGCTGATGACGCTGCCCGGGCCGGGCGCGAAGATCGACGCCGACGCGCTGCGCGAGCGCATCCGCAGCATCCGCAACGACGTCCACCAGGTGCAGCCCGCCGCGATCAGCATCACCAACGCGACCGAATATGGCCTCGCCTGGCGCCCCGACGAGGTGCGCGAGATCAGCGAGATCGCCAGGAGCAAGGGGTTGAAGCTCCATATGGACGGCGCGCGTTTCGCCAATGCCGTCGCCTTCGCGGGTTGCGCGCCCGCCGATGTGACCTGGCGCGCCGGGGTCGATGCGCTGTCCTTCGGTTTCACCAAGAACGGTGCGATGATGGCCGAGGCTTTGGTCTTCTTCGGCGGCAGCGGCGGCGCAGGCGTGCGCGAACTCAAGAAGCGCGGCGGCCACCTGCTCAGCAAGGGGCGCTTCGTCGCGGCGCAGATCCGCGCGATGCTCAAGGACGATCTGTGGCTCGCCAACGCGCGCGCCGCCAATGCGGGCGCGGCGGCGCTCGCGGCGGCGTGCGGCGACCGGCTGATGTATCCGGTCGAGGCGAACGAGCTGTTTGTGCGGATCAGCGCCGAGGATGCCGCCGACCTGCGTGCCAAGGGCTTCGATTTCTATGACTGGGGCGAGGGTGCGGCGCGGCTGGTGGTGAGCTGGGACCAGGACGCCGAAGCCGTCGCGCCGCTCGCGGCAGCCATCGCGGCGCTGTGAGCGCGCAGCCCAGCCTTTTGACGCCGCGCGTCCTGCTGCCGTTCGCGTTCATCACGCTGATCTGGGGCTCGACGTGGATCGTCATCACCGGGCAGTTGGGGGTCGTGCCGCCGAGCTGGTCGGTCGCCTATCGTTTCTTCGTCGGGGCGGCGGCGATGTTCGCCTATGCGCTGTGGCGGCGCGAATCCTTGTTGCTATCGGGCTGGGCGTGGGGCTTCGCGGCGCTGCTGGGCCTCGCTCAATTCGCGTTCAACTTCAACTTCGTCTACCGGTCCGAACAGCATATCACCTCGGGACTCGTCGCGGTGCTGTTCGCGCTGCTGATCGTGCCGAACACCTTGCTCGGGCGCGTCTTCCTCAAGACGAAGGTCGAGGGGCGCTTCCTCGCCGGGGCGGGAATCGCGATCGTCGGGGTCGGCATGATGATCCTCCACGAATATCGCGCCGCCACGGTCGGCGCGGGCGAGGTGCTGCTCGGCACGGTACTGGCTTTGAGCGGCGTGATGAGCGCATCGACCTCGAACGTCATGCAGGGAGCCAAAATCGCGCGCGCGCAATCGATGGTGGTGATGATCGCCTGGGCGATGCTGTTCGGCGCGCTCGGCGATGCGAGCTTCGCATGGATTACGACGGGCCCGCCGGTCATCGAGACCACGCCCGCCTATATCGCCGGGGTGCTCTATCTGGGCGTGATCGCGAGCGCGGTCACCTTTCCGCTTTATTTCAACATCATTCGCGAGGTCGGGCCGGGACAGGCCGCCTGGTCGAGCGTGCTGATCCCGATCATCGCGATGGGATTCTCAACCGTGCTCGAGGGCTATCGCTGGGCGCCGCTGTCGATCGCGGGCGGTGCGGTGGCACTGGTTGGGCTGGCGATCGCGGTGGCGAAGCGGCCCGACAAGCCCTCGGTCAGCGGCGGGACGGTGTCGGTGCCGGTCGACAAGACCGACTGACCGGGTCGCTCGCAGCGCTTCAGGACCGCTCCTCGCCCACCATATGATCCGCGACGCTGTACGAATGGCTCGCCTGATAGGCGTTCCGGCCGCGGTTCATATGCGTCAGGTTGAAGGCGCGGACGCCCCGCAACGCATGTGCGTTCGACAGAAAGACGCGGATCGACGCCGCACTACGGACCCTGATCCCGAACATGTCGGCGCCGTTCGGAAAGAAGCAGCTCACATTCTCGGGCGCGGCGACGCATTGCTCGAGCAGCGGGTGGTCCACCTGTTCGGGATCGCACGACCCGTCAGCGGTGAAATCCGAAAGATGGACGATGAACCGCGCCCGCAGATCGTCGCCGTCGGCATAGAGGGTGAACAGCTCCATCCAGCTCGCATTGACGCGGACGAGCGGCTTGCCGGAGGTCGAGGGCAGGCACGAGACCGACCAGTAATAGCGCTCGGTCAGGCGCGGCACCGGGATGCAGGCGGCGGCGTACAGGCCGAGGATCGCCAGCAGGTCTTCCGCCTGCGGGCGGCGCAGCAATTTTTCGAAGCGCGCCGCATATTTGAAGCGTTGCTCGATCGATTCGGCCCGCTCGTCGGCGTCGGGCGGGCGATAGTCGCCTTCCAGCCAGCCGCGTTGCTGCTCGGGATCGAGAAACTGGCGCAGCCCCTTGGCGGTGCGGTGCGATGCACGGGTCATGCCGCGACCATGCGCGCCCCGCTATCGATCGGCAACGGTTCTTGGTCGAAGGCGGTTCGGATTTCGCGGCGGCTGTCCTAAAAACAGGATCATGAAACCTATCGCCTTCGCTTTCGCCGCCGCGCTCGCCGTCCTCTCCTCGCCCGCCGCCGCGCAGTCCGCCTGCGCGCCGGGCACCTATGCCGCCGCCGACGGCGATTTCATGGTGCTCGCGCCGGTGCCGAGCATCCCCGCGCCGGGGCTGCGCTATCTGTTCCGCGACGGACGCCGCGGCGCGACGAGCGAGGCGGCGCCGCCATTGGCGTGCCGCGACGGCATGGTCGACGTGCGGGGGGCGCGCTGGAACAGGATCGCCTTCCGCGAGACCCCGGCGAGCTTCGACAGCGTCGGGACCCGGCTGACCGGCGTGCTGATCGAACCGCCCGGCGCCGATGCCAGGCGGCCGCTGGTGGTCATGGTGCACGGCTCCGAACGCACCTCGCCGATCGGCGGCGTCTATGGCTATGCGATGGCGGCGCAGGGGATTTCGGTGTTCGTCTATGACAAGCGCGGCACCGGCGGGTCCGAGGGCGAATATACGCAGAATTTCGAATTGCTCGCCGCCGACGCGGCGAAGGCGCTGGAGACCGCGCGCGGCCTCGCGGCGGGGCGGTACGGTCGTGCGGGCTTTTTCGGCGGCAGCCAGGGCGGCTGGGTCGCACCGCTCGCGGCGACGCGCACCCGGGCCGATTTCGTCGCGGTCGGCTTCGGCCTCGTCGCCTCGCCGATCGAGGAGGATCGCGAGCAGATGGTGTCCGAGGTCCGCGCTGCGGGGCTCGGCAAGGATGCCGAGGCGCTGGTGACGCGGTTGTCGCAAGCGACCGCGACGCTGCTGCTGTCGAATTTCAGGGACGGTTATGACGCGCTCGACGTCGCGCGGCGCGCGATGGCGTCGCAGCCATGGGCTGGGAAGATCGAGGGCGAATATAGCGGCGCGATGGCGCGGATGACGAACGAGGAACTACGCCGCGTCGGCCGCGCGCGCTTCGACAATCTGGAACTGATCTGGGACTATGACGCGGTTGCGGCGCTGCGGAAACTAGACACGCCGCTGCTGTGGGTGCTCGCGGGCGAGGATCGCGAGGCGCCGATCGAGACGACGCGCGCCGCGTTGATGGGGCTGAAGGCGGCGGGCAAGCCGGTCGACGTCTATCTTTTTCCGCAGACCGACCATGGCATGTTCGAGTTCACCACCGGGCCGGATGGCGAGCGCAGCGTCACGCGGATCACCCACGGCTATCTGAAATTGCTCGGCGACTGGGTGAAGCGCGACGTGCGCGGCGCTTATGGGCGCGGGCAGAAGCTGACGGTGAATGCCAAATAGCGACTAAGACCGGGTTGCAAAAAAGAACAACGGGTTCTTTCCACCTTCTATTTTTGCTGCATAATCCACCTGTTTGGCGAACTCGTTCAAAATTCCCAGATAGCGTTCCGAAAATTCTGTGTCGTGGTTGGCGCTTACAAGAAGAGCCCCATAGGCGCAGTCCGCCTCTCCTTCGATAATGCATGACGCGTCATTGATCGCCTGCTGCATCTTATCCTCAAGTACATCAATCTTATAGCCATTTGAGCTAGTTAAGTACTTGAATTCAAATGACCATGTTCGCCTCTCGCGCTGATCCAATATCCATAGATCGGCGCGACCGTTGACGCGTTTGCGACGATCGGTCTGCATTTTCTTGCGACAGACATATTCTGCTAGTGACACGAAACCAGCCCTCGTAGCGGCCGCCGCAAGTATCCCTGCGGCAGCTGTTTCGTTGTAATCGAAAATGTCGTGATCTTTGACGAAATGCAGAAAGTCTGACCTGATTGCCGGGACCTCGGTAAGCCAACGGCTCCAAACGCGTTTGGTCGATGAGTTTTTGCGTTCAAAATTTAGCCATTCGACAGCCATTGCGTGCCCCTTTACCCCGCGCTGATCCGTTCGATGTCCGCGCCAACCGCCTGCAGCTTCTCCTCGAGCCGCTCGTAACCGCGGTCGAGGTGATAGACGCGGTTGACCTCGGTGGTGCCCTGCGCTGCCAACCCTGCAATGATCAGGCTCATCGAGGCGCGCAAGTCGGTCGCCATGACGGGGGCGCCGACGAGATGGTCGACCCCGCGCACCACGGCGCTGCGGCCGCGCACGTCGATGTCGCAGCCCATGCGCGCCAGTTCGGGAACGTGCATATAGCGGTTCTCGAAGATCGTCTCGGTGAACAGGCTGGCGCCGCTGCCCAGCGTCGCCATCGCCATGAACTGCGCCTGCATGTCGGTCGCGAAGCCCGGATAAGGTGCGGTCGACAGCGTGACCGGTTCGGCGCGGCCGGTCATCGCGACGCGGATGCCGGTCTTGGTTTCCTCGACCGTCGCGCCCGCCTGGCGCAGCGCCGCCAGCGTCGCTTCCATCTCGCTGGCGTTGGCACCGACCAGTTCGACATCGCCCTCGGTGATGACGGCGGCGCAGGCGTAGCTGCCCGCCTCGATGCGGTCGGCCATCACGCGATAGGTCGCGCCGTGCAGGCGGTCGACGCCTTCGATGGTCAGCGTCTCGGTACCGATGCCGTCGATCGACGCGCCCATTGCGACGAGGCAGTTGCACAGGTCGACGATCTCGGGCTCGCGCGCGGCGTTTTCGAGGATGCAGGTGCCTTTCGCGAGCACCGCGGCCATCACCGCATTTTCGGTGGCGCCGACCGACACGACGGGGAAGGTGAACTTGCCGCCCTTCAGGCGCCCGCCCGGCGCGCTCGCCTTCACATAACCCGAGGCGAGTTCGATTTCGGCGCCCAGCGCTTCGAGCGCCTTGAGATGCAAATCGATCGGGCGGTTGCCGATCGCGCAGCCGCCGGGCAGCGAGACGGTGGCTTCACCGGCGCGCGCGAGCAGCGGGCCGAGGACGAGGATCGAGGCGCGCATCTTGCGGACGATGTCATAGGGGGCGACGGTCGACGTCAGCGTCGTCGTGCGCGCGGTCATTACGCGGCCGAAATCCTCGGGCCGCGACCCCTCGATCGTCGTCGAGCAGCCGAGCTGGTTGAGCAGGTGGCCGAAGCCATCGACGTCGGCGAGCCGCGGCAGGTTGCGCAGCGTCAGTGGCTCGTCGGTGAGCAGCGCGCAGGGCAGCAGGGTGAGCGCCGCATTCTTGGCGCCGGAAATGGGGATACGGCCCTTGAGTCGCTGGCCGCCGCGAATGACGATTTGATCCATCGGCTGTCTTTAGCGGATGGCGGCGGCGGCGCAAGCGGACCCGACGCTCATTGCGCGGGGCCAAGCCAGTCCGAGGGCAGGCGATAGCCCAGAATCCTGCCCTCGGGCACCGATACGATCGAAACTTCCTTGCAGATATTTCCCGCCAGCATCCGGATCGAATCGGTGCCGTCGGGGCCGAGGTAAAAGCCGGCGACGCCGCCGCCGGGGACGCCTGCGCGGCTGGCAACGACGACCGAACCGACGACGCGCTCGCCCACCTCGTCGATCGGATTCTTGCCCCAGTTCAGCCACGACCGAGCCAGTCCGCTGTTGGTGCCGGTCTTCCCCGCCCGGTTCATCACATAATTGACGAACTGGCTGTTCCAAGGCTGTTCGTCCGAGCGGAGTTTGGGTTCGGCGGTCGCCATATAGGCGACGATATGCGGATTGGCCTCCTCTCCCGAATATTCGCGTTGCCCGAGCTCGCCGATCGCGACATTCACCCATGCTGCGGTGTTGACCAGTTCAGCCTCGGTGCGCAACTGGCCGAGTTCGTCGAGGTTCACGACATAGGAGGTCCGGTCGCACGCGGCGCTGAAGGCCGGAATTTCGGTCGTTCCGGCCGATTGTTCGGCGGGGGCGGGCTCGCTGGACTGGCCGGCACATGACACCCGTCTGACTTCGAACCATCCGCCCGAAACCGCAAACTCCGGCTTGAAAGGCTTGGCGTGGGAAAGCACTTCCAGACACGTACCGGGATCAACGGCAACACTCTTCGAAGATCGTTCGGGTTCAAGATACAGATTTTTGCCGGTCATTACCTCCAGGATCGTGCCGTCTTTTACATCTTCATAAGTGGGGAGGCCCTGCTCCCGCTCTTCCAAGCGGAGGTCGCCGTCGCTGGTCGGTCTGCCGTCCTGACCGATCTCATAATAGGCGAAGTAGTTCGCCGGCCCTCCGGTTTCCCGGCTGATTCCTGCACCGCCATCTATCGCGGTTTTGTCTGACCAGAGGAAAAAGGCCAGCAACCCCAGCAGCGCGAGGATCGCCCATTTCCACGGTATCTCGAAAAAATAGAACCACCAGGGCGATTCGGGGATTTCGACATCGCCATATTCCGGCCGGACGATCGTGCCGTCGCGGAAGAAGCTGATCCAGTATTTCTCCATGAAGTCCTTGGAGAAATAGGCCGAATGGGTGGTGTCGTGCAGCCGGTCCTTGACCGGCGCGCCGAAGCCGTTGGTGCCCGAATAGCCATAGCCCCAGGTGAAGGATTTCGCGACTGCGGGCCAGATGTCGCGGACGCCATAATCGTTGATGATCTTGCCGCTGACCTTGTGCGACACGCCTTCCCAGTCGAAATCGGTATCGATCACCGATCCGCAAAGGATCAGATTGTCGATCTTGAACAAGTAGCTTTCCTTGAGCAGCGTCGCGACGACATTGGTCCCGTTGCTGTGCGCGATGACGCTGACCAGCCCGCCCTCTTTGCGGACCCGGTCGATGATGGGCAGCATCCGGTCTTCCGACCGGTCGATCGGGCCGCGGCGCCAGGGGCCGGGGATCAGGAAACGGAAGAGGTCGAAGCGCCCGTATTTTATCGGCTCGATTTCGATGTCGCCGAGTTGCGCAAACACCTGTTGCGCGCGTTCGTACCAACTGGCGTGTGTCCTGATTCCATGGACGAGCAATATGATGTGTTTGCGCGGCATGACTGTCACGGCCCCCGATGGTCGATCATGGCGATACCATCCGCCCTCCGGTTGCGGTGGATGGCAGGGTGCAGCCTAAGCGAGGCTGCGCCGAAAGGGAAGTGATGCCGCCCATGGTTAAGTCCTGCCTGCCGGACCCGGTCTTTTGCGATGGCAATGCGCACCGAAACGTGGAAACATTGGTGCAAATATCGGGAAGTAGAGGGACGTTACTGGACGGAGTCGGTTTTCAGAACAGAAGGGGCAAGGGCATGAGGAATATTGTCGCGACCATCGCCACGTCGGCGTCGTTGATCATGGCGCAGCTCGCGCCGCCGGTTCTTGCCCAGACGACCTATCCCTATCCCGGCTCGGGCGGCCCGCAGATCCAGCCGCCGCGCGACCAGGGCTATGCCGGGACGCTGCGCTGCGAATCGCGCAAGAACAAGCTCCAGCGCTGCAATGTGCGCACCGACAATCGCGTCGACCTGATCCGGGTGATCGGCGGGCGTTGTTCGAAGGGGCGCGACTGGGGCTTCACCGCCAACCAGATCTGGGTGTCGGGCGGCTGCCGTGCCGAATTCGGTTATGGCTATGGGTACGGCAATGGCGGCGGCTATCCGGTGCCGCTGCCGCAGCCGGTCGACGATTATGCGGGGACGATCCGCTGCGAATCGCGCGGCAGCCGCTACGAACAATGCAATGTGCAGACCAACAACCGCGTCGAGCTGGTGCGGCGGCTCGGCGGCAAGTGCAACGACGGGCGCCAATGGGGCTATACCGCGAACTACATCTGGGTGAACGACGGTTGCCGGGCCGAATTCGCCTATGGCTACAACAATCTGACCCCGCTGCCCGGACCCCGGCCCGAGAAGGACAAGGGGCCGAGCACCGGGCTGATCATCGGCGGCGTCGTGGTCGCGGGCGGGCTGCTCGCGCTGCTGCTGAGCAAGAAGAAGAAAACCCCGGCGGGCGAAGAGACGACGACCGATGAGCCCGCCACCTATCCTGCCGGACCGCCGGCGACGCTGAGCGCGAACCTGTCGGCGTTGCCGAGCGCGGCGCGGCCGTCGGTGCAGAATTGCATGAACGACGCGGCACGCCAGATCGGGGTCACCGGCGGCACGCGGCTGAGCTATGACAAGCTGGTGTCGCTGGAGCAGGGCAATGGCGGCTGGCGCATCCGCGCCACGATGACCGCGACCTATCCCGACGGGGCGCGGACGGTCGAAATGTATTGCCGGGCGACGCCGAGCCAGATCATCCAGCTCGATTTCAGCTAGCGCGCTACGGCGTTTTGGATATTGCCGTCATCCCGGCGAAAGCCGGGTGACGAAGCATGAGACGAGAACAGGGTCGCGCCGCCATGGTGAAGGGGAATGGGCCGGCTGCGGCCTTGTGGTCGCGGGCCTATCTGCTGCTGACGATGACGGCGCTGTTCTGGGCCGGCAATTCGATCGTCGGGCGCGCCGCGCGCGACCTGGTGCCGCCCGCCGCGCTGTCCTTCTGGCGCTGGACGATCGCGCTCGCGCTGCTGTTGCCGCTCGCCTGGCCGCATCTGAAGCGCGATTGGCCCGCATTGCGGGCGCGTTGGCCGGTCATGCTGATCCTCGGCGCGCTGGGAATCGGTGCGTTCAACACCTTGCTCTATACCGGGCTGCAAACCACCACCGCGCTCAATTCGATGCTGATCCAGTCGGCGCAGCCGGCGTTGATCCTGATCGTCGGTGCGCTGGTGATGCGCGATCGGACGGGCGCCCGGCAGATCGCGGGTGTCGCCGTGTCTCTGGCGGGCGTCCTGATCATCATCGGGCGCGGCGACCCCGGCCTGCTGCTCGCGTTGAGGCTGAATGGCGGCGACGCGATCATCGCCGTCGCGGTGATGTTGTGGGCGCTCTATTCGGTGCTGCTCCGCCGTCGCCCGGCGGTGCATCCGCTCAGCTTTCTCGCCGCATCGATCATGGTCGGGCTGATGGTAATCATGCCGGTCTATGCGACGGAAATCTGGTCGGGACGCTTGATCGTGCCGGCGACGGGCAGCGCCCTTGCGATCGCCTATGTGTCGATCTTTCCGTCGTTCCTGGCCTATCTTTTCTTCAACCGTAGCGTCGAACTGATCGGATCGGCGGCGACCGGGCAGTATATGAATATCATGCCGCTGATGGGGGCAGGGTTGGCGATGCTCTTTCTCGGCGAGGTGCTGCACCTGTTCCACATCGTGGGATTGGCGCTGATCGTCGCCGGGATTTTGGTCGCCGGGCGCCCGCCGCAGCCCGCCGCAGACGCTTAGCCCAGCGCTTCCTCGACCTGCGCCAGCCGGTCCTTGCCGAAGAACATCTCCTCTCCGACGAAAAAGGTCGGGATGCCGAACACCCCGCGCGCGACCGCGCTCTCGGTGTTTTGGGCGAGCTTCGCCTTGATCTCGGGTTCCTGCGTGCGCGTGAGCAGCGCGGGGCCGTCGAAGCCGTTGGCGGTGAGGAAGGCCGCGGCGACCTCCGGATCGTCCATTCTCAGCCCATCTTCCCACATCGCGCGGTTCACCGCCTCGACATAATCGTCAAGGTTGCCGTCATCCTCCGCCACGATCGCGCCGCGCATGATGAGCAGGGTGTTGACCGGGAAATGCGGGTTGAGGCGGAATTTTGTCAGGCCATGCTTGTCGATGAAGCGCCGCATCTCGAGGTTTTCATAGGCCATCTTCGCGGGCGCGTCGGCGTATTGGATCATCGGCGCCCTGTTGCCCGTCGCCTTGAAGATGCCGCCGAGCAGGCAGGGGGTGATGATCAGGTCGGCACCGGTGCGGTCGAGCAGTTCGGGTAAGACTTTCAGGGTCAGATAGGCGTTGGGGCTGCCGAAATCGAAGATGAGTTCCAATGTCTTTTGGGCGGTTTTGGTCACCATTTTTCTCCCCATGGGCGGAGGTCGAGTTCGTGGGTCCAGGCGCTTTTGGGCTGCTGGTGGAGCATCACATAATTGGCGGCGATGGCGTTGGGGTTGAGGATCAGGTCGGCCGCCTTGGCATTGTCGAAATCGGGGTGGCGGCCCTTGATGAAGTCGGTGTCGATCGCGCCGTCGATGATCGTGTGGGCGACGTGAATGCCCTGCGGCCCGAGTTCGCGCGCCATCGACTGGGCGAGCATGCGCAGCGCGCCCTTGGCGCCCGAAAAGGCCGAAAAGCCCGAACCGCCGCGCAAGCTCGCGGTCGCGCCGGTGAAGAGGATCGTGCCGCGACCGCGTGGCGCCATGCGCTTCGCCGCCTCGCGGCCCATCAGGAAGCCACCGAGGCACGCCATTTCCCAGACCTTGGTGTAGACCCGCACCGTCGTCTCGGTGATCGGGAAATTGACGTTGGCGCCGATGTTGAACACCGCGACCTCGACCGGCCCGATCTCGGCCTCGACCTGGTCGAACAGCGCGATCATGTCGCTTTCTTCACGGGCGTCGCCAGGGAAGGCGCGCGCTTGTTGGCCCGCATCGCGGATCGACTGCGCCAGCGATTCGAGCTGGTCGGCGTTGCGCGCGCGGCGGTTGACGCAGGCGGTGAGGCCCTCGGCGGCGAAAGCGCGCGCGATCGCGCCGCCGGTGGCGTCGCCGGCTCCGATGATGACGGCGGCTGGATTGGACATGCGACTCTCCTCTTGCCGTCCATCATAACTATGATAATCATAGTGACAAGTGGTTTTTCCACGAAGGGTGGCAATTGTACTGCGACAAAAAACCGCGTCATTGCGCGCGAAGCGAAGCAATCCAGAGCCTGCGTAAACCGCTCTGGATTGCTTCGCTTCGCGCGCAATGACGAGTAGGGAGGACGATAGATGCCCAGACGTGCGGATCTTTCGGATACTTTCTGCCCCGTCGGACGGTCAGCCGAACTGCTCGGCGACCGCGCCGTGCTGCTGATCCTGCGCGACCTGTTCTTCGGGCGGCGGCGGTTCGAAGCGATCGCGGCGAACACCGGACTCGGCCCGCAGCTTATGTCCGCGCGGCTCAAGCTGCTGGAAAAGGAAGGCGTGGTCGAACGCCATGCCTATCAGGACAAGCCGCTGCGCCACGAATATCGGCTGACCGACAAGGGCAAGGATCTGTTCGACGTGCTCTATGCGATGCGCGGTTGGGCCGAGCGGTGGGCGTATGCGGATGGCGAGACCGGCGACGGCCCGGCGATGCGTTATACCCACCGCGCGTGCGGCACCGATGTCGGGACGGCGACGGTCTGCCCGGGGTGCGGCGCGGCGCTGGGCTATGGCGACTTGAAGGGCGAGCCGTCGCCGGCGCTGAAGGCCGAACAGGCGCGGCGGGCGGGTTAGCTCAGGCCTTTTCCAGCGTGCATTGCAGCGGGTGCTGGTTCTGCCGCGCGGCGTCCATCACCTGATTGACCTTGGTCTCGGCGACCTCATAGCTGAACACGCCGCACACGCCGACGCCCTGCTGGTGGACGTGGAGCATCACCTGGGTCGCCTGTTCGATGTCCATGTTGAAGAAGCGCTGGAGCACCATCACGACGAATTCCATCGGGGTATAGTCGTCGTTGAGCAGCAGCACCTTGTACATCGAGGGTTTTTTGGCCTTCGCGCGGGTGCGTGTCGCGATGCCGACGCCCGGCGGGCCGGGCGTGCCATCGTCCTTGTCCGCCATGGCGCGGATAGGGGAGAGAGTCTGAACTGGAAGCATTGTCACCGGAATATCGCACGCCGCGATGGAATCGCAAGGGGGAGGGGCATCATTAACCCCTTTTGTGAGAACCCCGAAAGCAAGAACCGCCCGCAACCCGAAGGATGCGAGCGGTCTTGGTTTGTCGGCGCAGGCTGGGAGGAGGGGAGAGACGCCCGCGCCAACGGGAAGAGGAAGGCCCTTAGGCGGCCTTCATCTTCGAAGTGATGACCGACACGCGGTTCGAAATCGGCGCGAAGCTGTCGTTCGCCATCTTGACGACGAGTTCGCTGGTCTTCGAGGTCTGCGCGACAGCGGCGTCGAACGCCTTCTTGCTGTTTTCGGCATAGAGCTTGAAGAATTCGGTCGGCGACTTGACGGCGGTGTAGCCCTTCAGCGCGGCGGTCGTGTCTTCAAAGCTCTTGCGAGCGAAGGTCACGCCTTCCTGGCCGAGGACTTCAGCGTTCTTCGCGGCGATCTTGCCGGCTTCGACGAGGGCTTCGAGGTTCGCCTTGTTGAACTCGACGGCTTCCTTGGCCTTCGCGTTGAAATCGGCGGTCAGCGCTTCGGCGCGGGTCTTCGCTTCGTCGGCGAACTTCTTGACGGTGTCGTTCATGGTCTTGAATCCTTTGGTGGCGGCAGCGACCGGCTTCGGTGCGGCCTTCAGGGGCTTGGGGGCAATGGTCTTGACGACCGCCTTCTTGGGGGCGGCCTTTTTGGCGACGGCCTTGGGGGCCGCGGCCTTCTTTGCGACCGGCTTGGCTTTTGCCTTCACCGTCGGGGTTTTTACGGGCGCCGGAGCGGCCTTCGCCACTGCCGGGGCAGCGGTTTCGACCGGAGCGGCCGGAGTCGCCGCCGGCGTTTCCAGCGTCGCGGCTTCGAAAGCCTTTTCGGCACTATCCATCTTGGTAGCCATCGGGGTAACTCCTTTATGTTGCAGTGCACAATATAGGAGTGGCGTGGCGATTTCAAGGATATTTTTGTGCACTGCACAAAAATTGTTGCTCGCGGCCTTATTGGCCCTTTGTTTCCCCGATTTTACCGCTGCTTGACGTAGCGGCCGGGGGCATCCTCGATCGCCTTCTTAGCACCTTTTCCGGGAATGCGCGAACCCTTAACGGCGGTTTTTGCGCTATCCTGTGTGGCAATCCAGTCGATCCAGTGCGGCCACCAGCTGCCTTTGGTCTCGTGCGCGCTGGCGACATAGTCGTCGAGCGTGGCGGCGTCGCTGTCGCCGACCCAATATTGATATTTGCACGCGGCCGGCGGGTTGACGACCCCGGCGATATGGCCCGAACCGGCGAGCAGGAAGGTCCTGGGGCCCGACAAATGGTCCATCAGCCGCCAGACGCTGGCGAGCGGCGCGATATGATCCTCGCGCCCCGCCTGGATATAGGCGGGTGTCCTGATCTTCTTGAGGTCGAGCGGGGTGCCGCACACCGACAGGCTGTTCGGGATCACCATCCGGTTGTCGCGATAGAGGTCGACCAGATATTGGCGGTGCCACTTCGCGGGCAGGTTGGTGGTGTCGCCGTTCCAATAGAGCAGGTCGAAGGGCGGATAGTCGTTGCCGAGCAGGTAATTGCTGACGACATAGTTCCAGATCAGGTCGCGCCCGCGCAAGCTGTTGAAGGTCGCCGCCATATAGCGGCCATCGAGGAAACCCGGCGCCGACAGCTGTTCGAGCAGCGCCAGATAGCTGTCGTCGACGAACATCTTGAGGTCGCCGGCGAATTCGAAATCGATCTGCGCGGTGAAAAAGGTCACCGACTGGACCTTGTCGGCTTCTTGCCTGGCCGACAGCATCGCGAGCGTTGCGGCCAGCGTGGTGCCAGCGACGCAATAGCCGATCGTGTGGACCGCGGGGACGCCCAGCAAGTCGCGTACCGTGTCGATCGCATCGACCTGCGCCGCGATATAATCGTCCCAGACCACGTCCTTCATCGACGCGTCGGCCGATTTCCATGACACCATGAATACCGACAGCCCCTGCTCGACCGCCCAGCGCACGAAACTTTTCGCGGGGTTCAGGTCGAGGATGTAGAAGCGGTTGATCCACGGCGGGAAGATCAGCAGCGGGACGGTGAACACGTCCTTCGTGGTCGGCGCATAATGGATGAGCTGATAGAGATCGGTCTCATGGATCACCTTGCCCGGCGTCGTCGCGATATTCACCCCGACCTCGAACGCGTCGGGATCGACATGGCTCAATTGCCCGCGCGACAGGTCGGTGAGCATGTGCTTGAGCCCCTTGAGCAGGCTTTCGCCGCGCGTCTCGACCGCGCGCTTGATCACTTCGGGGTTGGTGAGCGCTAGGTTCGACGGCGAAAAGGCGTCGGCCATGCCCTTGGCGGCGAACTCCATCTTCTTGCGCGCATTCTCGTCGAGGCCCGACATCTGGCGCGTCGTCGCCAGCAACTGGTCGGAAAGCAGGCCATAGGTCTGGCGGATCAGCGCGAAGGCGGGGTTTTCGGTCCATTCGGGATCGGCAAAGCGCTTGTCCTTCGGCGCTTCGGCAGGCGCGTCGGGGGTGAAGCCCGGGGTCAGCGTCGCCAGCGAGGTCCAGAAGGCAACCCCCTGTTCCCACATTTTTGCCGACTGCTCGGCCCAGGCCTGCGTCGCGGGACTGTTCAGCCAGCCCGCGGGATCGAACATCGCGGCGGCACCGGTCTTGCCCTCGTTCGCCTGTCCCATCGCGTAATCGAGCATCATCTGCTGCGCCCGGCCCATGACGCTGGTCCAATGCTGCAGGTCGTCGGGTGCGGGCATGAAGGGGTTTGGCGTTTCCGATGTGCCGTCTTTGCCCGTGTCGCTCATGCTGGTTCCTGCTGGTCTGTCCGGAGATTATGCCTATAACAAGCCGCGGCGCGGCTGGCGAGCGGCCGTTCGCGCTTATTACCGATAACGAAAAGGAGTTGTTCTAGTTTCCCATGTCCGAAGATGAATTCTATCGCATCAAGCGCCTGCCGCCCTATGTCATCGCCGAAGTCAATGCGATGCGTGCGGCCGCCCGCGCCTCGGGCGAAGACATCATCGACCTGGGAATGGGCAACCCCGATCTGCCGCCGCCGCAGCACGTGATCGACAAGCTCTGCGAAGTGGCGATGAAGCCCGACGCGCATGGTTATTCGCAATCGAAGGGCATTCCGGGGCTGCGCCGCGCGCAGGCCAATTATTATGCGCGCCGCTTCAACGTCGAGCTCGATCCCGAAAGCGAGGTCGTGGTGACAATGGGATCGAAGGAGGGACTCGCGAGTCTCGCCACCGCGATCACCGGTCCCGGCGACGTCGTGCTGGCGCCGAACCCCAGCTACCCGATCCACACCTTCGGCTTCATCATCGCCGGCGCGACGATCCGCAGCGTGCCGACGACCCCCGACGAAAATTACTGGCGCGCCCTCGACCGCGCGATGGCCTTCACCGTGCCGCGCCCGTCGATCCTGGTGGTTAATTATCCGTCGAACCCGACCGCCGAGGCGGTCGATCTCGCTTTCTACGAACGGCTCGTCGCCTGGGCGAAGGAGAATAAGGTCTGGGTCCTCAGCGATCTCGCCTATTCGGAGCTTTATTACGACGGTAATCCGACTCCCTCGATCCTGCAGGTGCCGGGCGCGAAGGATGTCGCGGTCGAATTCACCTCGATGTCGAAGACCTATTCGATGGCGGGCTGGCGCATGGGCTTCGCGGTCGGCAACAAGCGGCTGATCGCTGCGATGACGCGGGTGAAATCCTATCTCGATTATGGCGCCTTCACCCCGATCCAAGCCGCCGCGTGCGCGGCCTTGAACGGGCCGCAGGATATCGTCGCCAGGAACCGCGAGCTGTACCAGAAGCGCCGCGACGTGATGGTCGACAGCTTCGGCCGCGCCGGCTGGGACATTCCGAGCCCCAAGGCGTCGATGTTCGCCTGGGCCCCGCTGCCGCCCGCGCTGAAAGAGATGGGCAGCCTCGAATTTTCGAAGCAACTGCTCACCCATGCCAAGGTCGCGGTCGCGCCCGGCGTCGGCTATGGCGAGGACGGCGAAGGCTTCGTGCGCATCGCGATGGTCGAGAATGAGCAGCGCATCCGGCAGGCGGCGCGCAATGTGCGCAAGTTCCTCCAGATGCACGGCGTCAACACGCCATCGGTTGCGGCGGGCGGCGAGGGATGACGTCCACCGGCTCGGCGATGATCGCCGAGACGATCCAGCTTTCGGTCACCCCGGTGTTCCTGCTCGTTGCGACGGGCAGCCTCCTCAACGTCCTGACCGGGCGGTTGTCGCGTGTCGTCGACCGCTCGCGGGCGTTGATGGAGCGCTGGTCCGAGACCGAGGGGGCGGAGCATGAGCGGGTCGTCGCCGAACTACGTGCCGCTGATCGGCGGATGGATGTGATCAACAACGCGATCGCCGCGGCCGTCGCGTGCGGCATCGTCGTCTGTTTGCTCGTTGCGCTGTTGTTTGCGCAGGCGATCGCCGGGTTTAACCTAGGACTCGCCGCGTCATGGGCGTTCGCGATCGCGATGTTGCTGCTGCTCGCCTCGCTGGTGCTGTTCCTGATCGAAGTGCGGATGGCGATCCGCAACATCCATGTACCGATGGAGTTGCTCGAGCTTGAGGAAATGGGCTGGAAGCGCCGGCGGGATAAACGGTGATGATCGTGGCCCCCGCGAAGGCGGGGGCCGCTCCCAGCCTGTCTGGACGCCAGCGATCCCCGCCTTCGCGGGGATGACGTTGCCTATGGCGTCACACTGGCCCGATAGGTCGGCGTCATGCGCTTGCGGCTCCCCTGCTCATAGGCATAGCCGGCGCTCAGCACATCGGCATCGCTCCACTTCGCACCGATGAAGCTGACACCGATCGGCAGGCCCTCGACCGCGCCCATCGGGACGGTCAGGTGCGGATAGCCGGCGACGGCGGGAAGCTGACTGACGCTCGGGCCGCTATAATGATCGCCGTTGACGAGGTCGCTGGTCCACGCCGGGCCGTTGGTGACGCCGACGAGGAGGTCGACGCGCTTGTCCTTCAACAATTTGTCGATCCCCTCGGGACCCGCAAGCCGTGCCGCCTTGGCCCTGGCTTCGACATAGGCGGGACTGTCGAGTCCGCCCTTGCTCTCGGCCAGTTCGAACAGCGACTGGTCGAACCATTGGAGTTCGGCGGGGGCTGCCTTGTTAAAGGCGATCAGGTCGGCGAGCGTCCTGGGTCCGTCCTTGCCGGGCAGGCCCGCGAGATAGGCCGCCATGTCGGCCTTAAGCTCGGTCATCAGCACCTCGAACTCGGCGGCGCCCAGTTCCTCCAGTCCTTTGCGGCTGTCGTCGATCTCGACGATCGTCGCGCCGAGGTCCGCCATCTGTTTTAGCGCCGCGTCGAACAGTGCGGCGACGTCGGTCCGGTCTCCGATGCGGTCGCGCAGCACGCCGATGCGCTTGCCCTTCAGCGCGTCGGGCGAGAGCGCGGCGGCATAGTCGGTCTTGCGCGCATCGGCCTCGGCGGTCGCGGGATCGGCGGGGTCGCTACCCGCGATGACGGTCATCACCGCGGCGGCGTCACGGACGGTGAGGGTGATCGGGCCGGCGGTGTCCTGGCTGTGGCTGATCGGCACGATATGGGTGCGGCTGACAAGGCCGACGGTCGGTTTGAAACCGACGACGCCATTAACCCCGGCGGGGCAGGTGATCGACCCGTCGGTTTCGGTGCCGATGGCGAGCGGCGCGAGGCTGGCGGCGACCGCGGCGGCGCTGCCCGACGACGAGCCGCATGTGTTGCGGTCGAGCGCGTGGGGGTTTTTGGTGAGTTCGCCGACCGCGCTCCAGCCGCTGGTCGAATTGTTCGACCGGATGTTCGCCCATTCGCTGAGGTTGGTCTTGCCAATGATGACTGCGCCCGCCTCGCGCAGCCGCGCGACGATCGGCGCGTCGCGGTTCGTGACATTGTCCTTCAGCGCGAGCGAGCCGGCGGTCGTCGGCACCGGCCCCTTCGCCTCGATATTGTCCTTGAGCAGGATCGGGATGCCGTGGAGCGGGCCGCGTTTTTTCTCCGCCTCGCGTTCTTTCCACAGCCGGGTCGCCTCGCTCTGCGCGTCTGGGAAAGTGGCGATGACGGCGTTCAGCTTCGGCCCATAGTCGTCGATCTTCAAAATGCGGTCGAGATAGAGGGTGGTGAGCAGTTCGTCGTACATCGATCCACTCTCCATCTCGGCCTGGAGTGTCGCGGCGTCCTTGCCCTCGACGGGCGGCAGCGGCGGCGGCATCGCGGCGGCGGGAGCGACGGCGAGCAGGGCGGTGGCGACGAGCAGCGAAATTTTTTGCATGGGCGCGAAGCTGCCAGCCGTAGCGGCAATTGCAAGCGGCGAATTTCGGCGCGCCGCAACGGCGTTGACACCGGGGTGCCGGGTCTGCTCCCATGGCGTTACGGGAGATAAGAATGAACCAGAAAGCTGCCCTTGCCGGGAGCATCGGGTCGCCGCCCACCGCAGGCGTGTCCGCGCAGACGCGGACGATGCTGTGGGTGCTGCTGATCGTCTATATCTTCAATTTCCTCGACCGGCAGATCGTCAACATCCTCGCCGAGCCGATCAAGGCCGACCTCGGGCTGAGCGATACCCAGCTCGGACTGCTCGCGGGACCGGCGTTCGCGGTCTTCTATGCGCTGCTCGGCATCCCGATCGCGCGCTATGCCGACAAGGACGGCACCAACCGGGTGCGGCTGATCGCGCTCGCGCTCGCCGTCTGGTCGGCGATGACGGCGGTGTGCGGACTCGCGCAGAATTTCGTCCAGCTGCTGTTCGCGCGGATCGGGGTCGGGGTCGGCGAGGCGGGCTGCACCCCCGCCGCGCACTCGTTGATTTCGGACAGCGTGCCCGCCGAGAAACGCTCGTCGGCGATCGCCTTTTACGGGCTGGGCGTGCCGATCGGTTCGCTGCTCGGGCTGATTATCGGGGGCATCGTCAACGACCTCTATGGTTGGCGGATCGCGCTGATGCTCGTCGGCGCACCGGGTTTGCTGCTCGCATTGATCGTGTTGTTCGTGATGCGCGAGCCGCGCCACAGCCGCACTGCCGAAGCCGCGGCGAGCGCGGCGGCGGTGGTGCCGCTGTCGACCCGCGAGGCGATGCGCGAAATCTTCGCTTCGCGCGCTTTCGTCTACATATTGATCGCATCGTCGGTCGTCGCCTTCCTCGGTTATGGCAAGGCGCTGTGGACGATCAGCTTCTTCATCCGCAGCCATGGGCTTTCGACGACCGAGGCGGGGCTGTCGATGGCGGTCGTGCTCGGGCTTGCGGGGGTGCTCGGCACCTGGCTCGGGGGCAAGATGGCCGACAAGTTCGGCCCGCGCGACAAGAAGCATATCCTGACCTTCCCCGCCTATGGCATGGCGCTCGCGGCGCCGGTGCTGTTCCTCGGCTATTATATGGAGGATTGGCGCGTCGCGGTGGCGTTGCTGATCGTCCCGACGATCCTCAATTCGGCCTATTACGGTCCTGCCTATGGCTGTGTGCAGGGGCTTGTGCGGCCGCAGGCGCGCGCGGTCGCGGCGTCGATCATGCTGTTCGGGCAGAATCTGATCGGGCTGGGTTTCGGGCCGTTCCTGTTCGGGGTGCTGTCGGACATGCTGGCGCCGACCTATGGTCAGGAAAGCGTGCGTTACGTCCTTTATGGCGCGGCGTGGCTGGGGCTGATCCCCGCCTTCTTCTTCTGGCGTGCCAGCCTGCGGCTGAAGGCGGAACTGAAGTCGGGTTAGGTTAATAGGGCGGCGCCTGGCGCGCCCGCTGTTCCCGCGCCGCGTCGATCCACCAGTTGAGGTCGTCGGCGAAGCGCGGGAAGCTTTTTGCCAGCCGCGCGCCGTCGTCGCCCGCCGGCTGGCCGTCGGTATCGAAGGCGCCGCCGATCCGCCCGACCGGCAGGATCGACGAGATCACCGCCATTCCCATTTCGCCCAGCGTGTCGCGCCAGCCCATCATCGCGCGCACCCCGGACCAGGGGCCGGCCGAATAGCAGGCGATCGCGGCGGGGCGCCAGAACCATTCCTCGAGATAATGATCGGTGAGATTCTTGAGGCCGGGTTGCGGTCCCCAATTATATTCGCCGGTGACGAACAGGAAGCCGTCGGCGGCGCGGATCTTGCCCGCGAGTTCCGCCATCGCGGGCGGCGCCGCGCCCTCCGGATATTCCTTGTACATGCGGTCGAGCATGGGGAGGTCGACCGCCTTGGCGTCGATCAGTTCGGCGCTGTCGCCGCGTGCCGCGATCGCTTCGACCAGCCAGTGGGCGAGCTTGATCCCCTGCCGGTCGCGGCGGTAGCTGCCGTAGAAGACGAGAATGTTGCGGGACATGGAAGCTCCTAGGGGCGAATGGTGATCAAGGTGCCGTCGGGAACCAGGTCCCACAGCTGCTCTATTTCACCGTTCGACAGCGCGATACAGCCGTCGGTCCAGTCGGTCGTGAGCGGCGGACCGGGCCAGCGATTGGGCTGGCCGTGGATGAAGATATCGCCCCCCGGCGATCGCCCTTGCGCCTTCGCATAAGCGCGATCGGCGGCATTGGGATAGGAGATGCGCAGCGACAGGTGATAGGCGCTCTTCGCGTTGCGGCCGTCGATCCTGTAGTCGCCCTCGGGCGTGCGCTCGTCGCCCTCGAACTGCTTATGCCCCTCGGGCGCGTCGCCGAAGCGGATATTGGTGTAACGCGCGATCTCGCGGTTGCCGACAAAGGCGATCAGGGTGCGGTCACTCTTGTCGACCAGCAGGCGGTCGGCCTTCGCGTTCTGGGGTATTTGCGGGGGCTGCGACGCGGCGGATCCGCAGGCCGTGATGAGCAGGTACACGAGGGGGAGGGCGGAGCGCATCGTCCGACCCTACGCCTTTGGCGGTCTCCGGCAAGTGGTTGTCAGCGCGGCCTCCCAAGCTAAGGTGGCGGCGGGGGGATTGGAGCATGACCATATATCGCACGCCGGACGCGCGCTTCGCCGCGCTACCCGACTGGCCCTATGCGCCGAAATATTTGGAGATAGACGGCGGGTTGCGCGTGCATCATGTCGACGAGGGGGCAGCGGATGCGCAGCCCGTGCTGATGCTGCACGGCGAACCGACCTGGGCCTATCTCTATCGCAAGATGATCGGGCCGGCGGTCGACGCGGGCTTTCGCGTGTTGGCACCCGACCTGATCGGTTTCGGTCGGTCGGACAAGCCGCTGGATGCCGGTGCCTACAGCTATGCACAGCAGGTCGCGTGGATGCGCCAGTGGATCGAGGAGCTCGACCTCAAGAACATGATCCTCGCCTGTCAGGACTGGGGGTCGCTGATCGGGTTGCGGCTGGTGGCGGAGATGCCCGATCGCTTCGCTGGGGTCGCGCTGTCCAACGGTGGCCTGCCCGAGGGCCAGCCGGCGCCGCGCGCCTTCGCCATCTGGCGCGCTTTCTCGCGCTACAGTCCGGTGTTTCCGGTCGGGCGGATCGTCAATGCCGGAGCGAAACGGCAGTTGACGCCCGAAGAAATCGCCGCCTATGACGCGCCCTTTCCGACCCGCGCGTCAAAGGTCGCGGCGCGCATCTTTCCGTCCTTCGTGCCGCTCGGTGACAATGTCGCCGTACCCGACCAGAAACGCGCATGGGCGGCGCTCGAGCGCTTCGACAAGCCCTTCCTCTGCTGCTTCGCCAACGGCGACCCGATCACGCGCGGCGGCGACGCGCTGTTCACCGAGCGCGTGCCGGGCGCACACGGCATGGCGCATCGCGCGCTGCACGGTGGACATTTCATTCAGGAGAATGACCCCGACGGCTTCGTCGCAGCGATCCGCGACGTTGCGGCTGCGGGGATCAGTCGCTGAACGGATCGCGGATCAGGATCGTGTCTTCGCGTTCGGGGCTGGTCGATACCAATGCGATCGGGGTTTCGATCAGTTCCTGGACGCGCTGGACATATTTGATCGCCTGCGCGGGCAGGTCGGCATAGCTGCGCGCGCCCGCGGTCGTTTCGTGCCAGCCGTCCATTTCCTCGTATATCGGCTCGACCTCGGCCTGGTCGGCCGAATGGGCGGGGAAATAGTCGAGGATCTTACCGCGCAGCCGATAGCCGGTGCAGATGCGGATGGTGTCGAAGCCGTCGAGCACGTCCAACTTAGTGAGCGCGATACCGGTGACGCCCGAGACGGCGCAGCTCTGGCGGACGAGCACAGCGTCGAACCAGCCGCAACGGCGCTTGCGTCCGGTCACGGTGCCGAATTCATGCCCGCGCTCGCCGAGCTTCTGGCCGGTCGCATCTTCGAGTTCGGTCGGGAAGGGGCCGCTGCCGACGCGCGTCGTATAGGCCTTGGCGATGCCGAGGACGAAGCCGACCGACGAGGGGCCGAGGCCCGAGCCCGACGCCGCGGTGCCGCTGACGGTGTTCGAGCTGGTGACGAAGGGATAGGTGCCATGATCGACGTCGAGCAGCACGCCCTGCGCGCCTTCGAACAGGATGCGCGCGCCGGCCTTGCGGACCTTCTTCAGGCGCTTCCACACCGGCTGCGCATATTCGAGCACATAGTCGGCGATTTCGGTGAGGTCGGCGATGAGGCGTTCGCGGTCGATCGGCGGTTCGCCGAAACCGGCGCGCAGCGCGTCATGGTGCGCGGTCAGGCGGTCGAGCTGCGGCTCTAGCTTGTCGAGATGCGCGAGGTCGCAGACGCGGATCGCACGGCGGCCGACCTTGTCCTCATAGGCGGGGCCGATGCCGCGCCCGGTGGTGCCGATCTTGCCCGCGCCCGCCGCGGTTTCGCGCAGCGCGTCGAGGTCGCGGTGGAAGGGCAGGATCAGCGCGCAATTGTCGGCGATCGCGAAATTCTCGGGATTGATCGCGACGCCCTGGCCGCGCAGCTTGGTGATCTCGTCGCGCAGCGCCCAGGGGTCGAGGACGACGCCATTGCCGATGATCGACAGCGTGCCGGTGACGATTCCCGACGGGAGCAAGGAGAGCTTGTAGACCTGCTCGCCGACGACGAGCGTGTGGCCGGCGTTGTGCCCGCCCTGGAACCGGACCACGGCGTCGGCGCGGCTGGCGAGCCAGTCGACGATCTTGCCCTTGCCCTCGTCGCCCCATTGCGACCCGATGACGGTGACATTTGCCATGATGCTGTCCTGCTGAACTGGGGCCTCGAAACGACCAGCGCCGGCCCGGCGCGGCCTTAGCGGATTTGGCCGCAGAGGCAAGCTTGGTGGGACGGATTTGCGACATTTGCGGGCTAGATATGCTGGCGTCAGGGAAAGCGGAGATTGCAGGCGATGCGAAAACAGCGGTTGATCACAGGCGCGGCGCTCGCGGCGTTCGTCGCGGCAAGCCTGATCGTCCCGGGCCCCTTTGCGGAGGCGCGCGAGCGGCTGCGCGACCGGATCGCGCAGCGAATGGGTGCCGACGAGGGGCCGAAGGCGCCGGGCAGCGAGACGATCTTCTATGGCCGCGATCCGCTCCAGTCGCTCGACGTCTGGCGTGCGAAAGACGTGAAGGGGCCGGCGCCGCTGGTCGTCTTTGTCCATGGTGGCGGGTGGAAGCGCGGCAGCAAGGACAATGCGACCGGGCGCTTCAAGGCCGACCATTATCCGGGTGAGGGCTATGCCTTTGCGTCGATCGATTACCGGCTGGTTCCGGACTCGCCGGTCGAACAGCAGGCCGAGGATGTCGCGATGGCGGTGAAGGCCTTGATCCGCGATGCCGACCGACTGGGGATCGATCGGCGGCGCATCGTGCTGATGGGGCATAGCGCGGGCGCGCATCTGGTGGCGCTGGTCGGCACCGATGAGACCTATCTGAAGAGCGTCGGCCTTTCTTTCGCCGATATCGCGGGGGCGATCCCGATCGACGGCGCGGCTTATGACGTGCCGGCGCAGACGAAGGACGGACCGCCGATCATGCAGGCGACCTATAAGCAGGCGTTCGGGAGCGATCCGGCGCGGCAGGCGAAGCTATCGCCGACGCTGCACGCGGCGGCGCCCAACGCCCCGGCCTTCCTGCTGCTCTACGTCCAGCGGCCCGACGGGGTGCGCCAAGCCAAAGCGCTAGGCGCCGCGCTCGAGGCGGGCGGGAGCAAGGTCGAGCATGGCAGCTTTCCCGGCGAGGGATTGCAGGGCCATGCCGAGATCAACCGGCGACTGGGCGACCCGAGTTACGCGCCGACGACGGCGGTCGACGCATGGTTGAAGCGGGTGTTTGCGCGATAGCGTCTAACGCCGCTGTCTAGCAATTGCCCTTCACGCCATCGGCACAGTCGCCGACCGATTCGACATCCTTCCCTGCGCCTTGAACCGTGTTGCAAGCAGACAGGACCAAGATCGAGCTGCCGATTGCGAAAATTTTCAGAAGCTTTTTCATTTTCTCTCTCCGACGACGAGGGCGACCCACCCTCGATTCATTTGCGGTATTTCGACAACATCCGCTCGCGACGATCGTTGCGCGGCATCGGCGTCACGCTGGCCGAAGCGTTCGAAATGATCGTCAGGCTGGGGAAGAACCCGGGCTTGACCCGCGGCCAGCCTTCTCGTTCAAGGCAGGCAGGCCCCGGATCAAGTCCGGGGTGACGTGACCCGGAAAGCGATGCCCCTATGACCGACCCCGCCGCCCCCTATCACGCGCATATCTATTATGACGCCGCCGAACGTCCTGCGGCTGCAGCGCTGCGTGACGATTTCGGGCGCGATCCGGCGATCCTGTTCGTCGGGTCGATGACCGAGGGCGGGGTGGGGCCGCATCCGATCGCGCAATATGAGGTGCATTTTGTGGGGAGCGCGGTGCCGGCGGTGGTTGCTGCGATCGAGGCGACGGGGCTGCGCGCGCTGGTGCATCCGCTCACCGACGACGATCTCGCCGACCATACCAGCCTTGCCGAATGGATCGGTGAGCCGGTGGAACTCGATGTCACAGTGCTCGATCCGCCGGGGGTGAACCAGGGGATTCCGCGCTTTGGGGTTTCGGATTTCTAGCCGGGCTTTTTTGCTCCGTTCGTATCGAGCGAAGTCGAGATACGGCTTGGGCAGCCTATGCGGTCGCGTGTCTCGACTTCGCTCGACACGAACGGATGTGGGGGTGCGCTTCAGGCTTCGACGGGACCGTCGGCGGTGAGGCGCCAGCCGCAGCCGAGCGCGCGTGCATTATCGGCTTCGGACAGCGCCGCCACCGTCTGCCAGTCGTCGGCGCGCAGGCTCGCGGCGAGCGCGGGATCGTGCCCCAGCGGCAGGAAGATGCGGCGGTCGGCGTCGTCCTCGGCGCCGAGGCCGTCGTCGATCAGCGGATCGGGATAGAGCGAGAAGCCGACCGCCGATTCTTCATGATCCTCGCCGACCGGGATCGCATAGCCGCCGCCGCGGCCGATCGCGTCGCCCTGGCCGGGGACGAAGATCTGGAAACCGAACCAGCTTTGATAGGCGAAACCGTGACGCTCGGTCGGGTCGAGGGTCAGCGACACGCGGTCGCGGATCGGTGCGGCGATTTCTTCCAGTGCGTCGATACGGCTGGCAAGCACCCCGGCACTGTCGAAGGCGCGCAGGTCGGCGATCGCCTGGTCGAAAGGACCGGTGGCGCGGAGCAAGGGCAGATAGGCCGAAGCACCGATGCGGACGAGCGCGCCGGCATCCTTGGCGTCGAGTTCATCGCGCAAGGCATCGAGGCTGGCCGCGACCGGCAGCGAGGCGGCGAGCAGGTCGACGACGTCGGGCAGGGTGAAGTCGATGGTGACGGGGCCGATGCCCGCGGCGTCCAGCGCGTCGATCGCGACGGTGACGATCTCGCGCGCCGCGGCGACGCTGTCGCTGCCGATCAGCTCGGCGCCGACCTGCAGCATTTCGCGCGCCGGGCGAAGCTGGCTGGCGCGCAGCTTGACGACCTGCCCGGCGTAGCAAAGGCGCAGCGGCCGCGGAGCGCTCGCGAGCAAAGAGGTAGCGATGCGCCCGACCTGGCGGGTGATGTCGGGGCGTAGCGCGAGGGTGCGCTGCGATACCGGATCGGTGAAGCGGAGCAGATCGCGCGATGCGCGCTCGTCGTCGCCGCCGAGCGTCTCGCGGAACTCGGCGAGCGGGGGCGCGACGCGGCCATAGCCGTGCGCGCGCATCGCATCGACGAGCGCGCGGGTGACGCGCGACGCGGCCTCGGCCTGTTGCGGCAGGCGGTCGCGCAGGCCTTCGGGCAGCAGGGCGGGGGCTTTGGGCATCGGAGCGGCCTTAGGCTGGTCGCGACCGGAGTCAACGATCCGGTGCGATTCGTCCGCGTCGGGTGGTGCCGAAACACCGTGGAGGAGAGAGAGCCTGATTGGGCATCCCGGTCCACCCGACGCGGACTGGCAGGGCAGGAAGTCCTAGAACTTCAAACCCTTCACCGTCTTCACGCCGGGCAGCTGGCACAGCTGCCACAGCAGGGGTTCGGGCATCGGCGAGTCGAGGCTGAGCAGCAGCACCGCTTCGCCCCCGGCGGCGCGGCGGCCGAGGTGGAAGGTGCCGATGTTGAGCCCGGCTTCGCCGAGTGCGGTGCCGATGCGGCCGATGAAGCCGGGGGCATCCTCGTTGACGATGTAGAGCATGTGGCCGTCGAGATCGGCCTCGACCTTGATGCCGAACATTTCGACCAGGCGCGGGTCGCCGTTGCTGAACAAGGTGCCGGCAACCGATCGGTCGCCGTCGCTCGTCGCCACCGTGACGCGGACGAGCGTGTGATAGTCGCCGTCGCGATCATGACGCACTTCGCGCACATCGAGCCCGCGTTCGCGGGCGAGATGCGGCGCGTTGACCATGTTCACGCTGTCCGAATAGCGGCGCATCAGGCCGGTGAGCACCGCGGCGGTGATCGGCTTGAGGTTGAGTTCGGCGGCCGCACCCTCGACCTCGACCGAGATCGTCGTGAGGTTGTCGTGCGCGAGCTGGCCAACGAGGCTGCCGAGCTTTTCCGCGAGGCTCATATAGGGGCGCAGCTTCGGCGCTTCCTCGGCCGAGAGGCTCGGCACGTTGAGCGCGTTGGTGATGCCGCCGGTGAGCAGATAGTCCGACAGCTGCTCGGCCACCTGGATCGCGACATTGACCTGCGCTTCGTCGGTCGACGCGCCGAGGTGCGGGGTACAGATGAAGTTCGGCGCGCCGAACAGCGGATGATCGGCCGCCGGCGGTTCGGTCTGGAACACGTCTAGCGCGGCGCCCGCGACATGGCCGCTGTCGAGCGCGTCCTTGAGCGCCGCCTCGTCGATCAACCCGCCGCGCGCACAGTTGATGATCCGCACGCCCTTTTTCGCCTTGGCGATATTCTCGGCCGAGAGGATGTTGCGCGTCTGGTCGGTGAGCGGCGTGTGCAGCGTGATGAAATCGGCCTTGGCAAGCAAGGTATCGAGATCGGCCTTTTCGACGCCGAGTTCGATCGCGCGCTCGGGGGTCAGGAAGGGGTCGAAGGCGACGACCTTCATGCGCAACCCCAGCGCGCGCTCGGCGACGATGCTGCCGATGTTGCCGCAGCCGATCAGGCCGAGCGTCTTCGAGGTCAGCTCGACGCCCATGAAATCGTTCTTCGGCCATTTGCCCGCTTGGGTCCCGGCGTTGGCTTCGGGAATCTGGCGCGCGAGGGCGAACATCATCGCGATCGCATGTTCGGCGGTGGTGATGCTGTTGCCGAAGGGCGTGTTCATCACGATGACGCCCTTTTTCGACGCCTCGGGAATGTCGACATTGTCGACGCCGATGCCGGCGCGGCCGACGACCTTCAGGTTCGTCGCGGCGGCGAGGACGTCGGCGGTGACCTTGGTGGCCGAGCGGATCGCGAGGCCGTCATAGTCGCCGATCATCGCGATCAGCTCGTCCTTGGTCTTGCCGGTGATGACGTCGACGTCGATGCCGCGTTCCTTGAAGATCGCGGCGGCTTTGGGGTCCATCTTGTCGGAAATGAGAACTTTGGGAGCGGTCATTGTCTGTCTCCGTATCCCGGCGAAAGCCGGGACCTGTAGCGGAATGGGGAAATGGGCCCCGGCTTGCGCCGGGGAACAGAATTAGGCGATGAGCGAGGCGTAGGCCCAGTCGAGCCACGGTCCGAGCGCTTCGATATCGGCGGTATCGACGGTCGCGCCGCACCAGATGCGAAGCCCCGGCGGCGCGTCGCGATAGCCCGCGATGTCATAGGCGGCGCCTTCGGCGTCGAGCAGCCCCGCGAACTTCTTGATGAAGCCCTCGTCCGCACCCGCGACCGACAGGCAGACCGAGGTCTTCGACCGGCTGGCGGGATCGGCGGCGAGGTGGCTCAGCCACTCGCGGTCTTCGACGATCTTGTCGAGCGCCGCGGCGTTCGCATCGCTGCGCGCCTTCAGCCCGTCGAGACCGCCGAGCCATTTCGCCCATTCGAGCGCGAAGATCGCGTCTTCGACCGCGAGCATCGACGGGGTGTTGATCGTCTCGCCCTTGAACACGCCCTCGGCGAGCGCGCCCTTGCTGACAAGGCGGAAGACCTTCGGCAGCGGCCAGGCCGGGGTGTAGTTTTCGAGGCGTTCGACCGCGCGCGGGCCGAGGATCAGCACGCCATGGCCGCCTTCGCCGCCGAGCACTTTCTGCCAGCTGAAGGTCGCGACGTCGATCTTGTCCCACGGCAGGTCGTAGGCGAACACCGCGCTGGTCGCGTCGGCGAAGCTCAATCCTTCGCGGTCGGCGGCGATCCAGTCGCCATCGGGCACGCGGACGCCCGAGGTGGTGCCGTTCCAGGTGAAGAGAACGTCGTTCGACCAGTCGATCTGCGTCAGGTCGGGAAGCTGGCCGTAATCGGCGCGGATGACGGTGGGGTCGAGCTTGAGCTGCTTCGCAGCGTCGGTGACCCAGCCTTCGCCAAAGCTCTCCCAAGCGAGCGTCGTGACGGGGCGCTGCCCAAGCATCGTCCACATCGCCATTTCAAAGGCGCCGGTGTCGCTGCCCGGGACGATGCCGATGCGGTGGGTGTCGGGAAGCTGCAGCATCTCGCGCATCAGGTCGATGCAAAGCTGCAGGCGCGTCTTGCCGATCTTGGCGCGATGCGAGCGTCCCAGCGATTCGGTGTTGAGTTTTTCGGGGGACCAGACCGGCGGCTTGGCGCAGGGTCCGGAGGAGAAAAACGGGCGCGCAGGGCGCAATTCGGGTGTCGGCACTTCAGTCATGTTAGTCTCTCCTTGCAGAGAGCTCGCGCGGCGTTGGGACCGCGTGGCCCGGCGCCGCGTTTAGGGAGCGCCGCGTAACTGTCAAACAAATTGCGCCGCCCGGGCGAAATTATCGACGAGCCGATGCCATACTTTAAGACTTGTTAACCATGGTGTCGGTAAATTGACGCCATGGCGAAACTCCCGCTTCTCCGGCCCCATATCCTGATGGCGACGATCGCGGCCCTTTCGCTTTCGGCCTGTTTCGGCAGCCCCGACGTGATGAAGCGCAGCGATACGCAGCGCCCGTCGGCGGACACGCCCAAACGCCCGCAGATGACCTCGGCACCGTCGTTCAACAGCCCCGAGGCGCGGCAATGCGCGGTCGACCTGAAGCAGGCGGGGGTGAAGTTCACCCCGCTGCCCAACCAGGATCATGGCGGCGGGTGCAGTTCGATCGATGCGGTCAAGCTGCTCGACATCGGCACCCCGACGACGAACCTCGGCGCGATGACCTGTCCCTTGGCGCGCAACTTCGCGGCGTGGGCGCAATATGCGGTGAAGCCAGCGGCGCGGAAATATTTCGGGCAGGAGGTCGTCAAGATCGAGACCTTCGGCACCTACAGCTGCCGCAACATTTATGGCGGCCGTTCGGGCCGGCTGTCGCAGCATGCCTATTCGAACGCGGTCGACGTGTCGGGCTTCGTGCTCGCCGACGGGCGGCGGATCATGCTCGACGGCGGGTGGACGGGCGACAAACCATCGCAGGACTTCCTCCGCGCGTTGCACAAATCGGCGTGCCGGCGCTTCGGCACGGTGCTCAGCCCCGACTACAACGCCGCCCATTATAACCATTTCCACATGGATATGAGCGGCGCCGGATACTGCCGCTAGGGCGCCGCGCACTTGGCTTTCGCGGCGGAAACGGCTAGCCGTCCGCCCATGACAGAAGACAAACAACCCCATCGTTCGCGTTTCCACAAGGCCAAGGACGACGCGCAATTCGCCAAGCAGGCGGTATCGACTCCCCAGACCCAGGACCCCGCCTATCGGCTGGCGTTCCAGGACACCGAATTCCTGCTGCGCGAGGATTTGCGTCCGGTACGCTTTCAGCTCGAACTGCTGAAACCCGAGTTGATGCTCGACGCGGCGAAGATCGAATCGATGCTCGTCATCTATGGATCGGCGCGCATCCCGTCGCCCGACAATGCCCAGGCGGTGCTCGACGCGGCGCGGACGCCCGAGGAAAAGCGGATCGCCGAGCGGCTTGCCGCCAAGGCGAAATATTATGAGGAGGCGCGCAAACTGGCGCGCATCGCGAGCCAGGTGCCGCCCGACAAGAATGGCTGCCGCAACTTCGTCGTTTGTTCGGGCGGCGGGCCATCGATCATGGAGGCGGCGAATCGCGGCGCCGACGATGAAGGCAAGGAATCGGTCGGGCTCAACATCGTGCTGCCGCACGAGCAGGCGCCGAACCGCTACGTCACCCCGGGGCTGAGTTTCCAGTTCCACTATTTTGCGCTGCGCAAGATGCACTTCCTGCTCCGCGCGCGCGCGGTGTGCGTGTTTCCGGGCGGTTTCGGGACATTCGACGAGACGTTCGAGCTGTTGACGCTGATCCAGACCGGCAAGATCAAGCCGATCCCGATCGTCCTTTTCAGCCAGGAATTCTGGACCCGCGTCGTCAATTTCGACGCTTTGGTCGAGGAAGGCGTGATCAGCGCGCGCGACCTGTCGCTGTTCCACTTCGTCGAGACCGCCGACGAGGCGTGGGCGATCATCCAGGATTTCTATGCAAAGGTGGCGGCGGAATAGGCCGCCCTTTCGTCGCCCCCGCGAAGGCGGGGGCCCGCTAGCCGCCTATTTCTGCGCGTCCAGATACAGGATCAGCGCCTTGCGATCGGCATCGTCGGGAATGCCCGCGAACGCCATGCGCGTTCCGGGCACCGCCATCATCGGCTGTTTGAGATAAAGATCGAGCGCCGCGTCGTCCCAGATGCCGCCTTTCGCCTTCATCGCGGACGAATAGCTGAACCCGGCGTGCGAGGCGACCGCGCGGCCGACGACGCCGTGCAGATTGGGTCCGATGGCGTTGTTGCCGCCCTTGTCGATCGTGTGGCACGCGACGCAGCGCTTGAAGATCTGTTCGCCCATCGCCGCGGTCGGTTCGACCGTCGCTTCGGGGGCACCGGACGGCGCGTCCGGGGTTTCGGCGGCCGGCTTGTCGCCTTTCCCGCAACCCGCCAGCGCGCCCGCAAGCACGAGCGCGCCCGCCAGCACGACGGGCGCGAGACGCATTACTTCTTGGCTTCGGCCGGAGCGGGAGCGGCCGCGGCGCCGGCCGCCGGTGCAGCGGCGCCCTTGTCGGCGGCGGGTGTCGCCGCGCCTTCGGCCGGGGCCGCAGCGGCGTCAGCTGCCGGAGCGGCTTCGGCGGCGGGCAACGGCACGTTCGAACCCTGGGCGTTCAGATAGACGATCAGGTTCGCGCGATCTTCGGCGCTCGACAGGCCGGCGAACGACATTTTGGTGCCGCTCGCGAACTTGCGCGGGCTGGCGAGCCAATGGTCCATATTCTCGAAGGTCCAGGTGCCGCCGTGGCTCTTGAGCGCGTCGGAGAAAGCGAAGCCGCCCCGGCCGTGGCCGATTTCGTCGCCCACCACCGCATGGAGGTTCGGGCCGACGCCGTTGGCGCCGCCTGCGTTGATTGTGTGGCATGCGGCGCATTTCGCGAACACCGCCTCGCCCTTCGCGACATCCGCCGCGGCGAGCAGGTTGGGAAGCGGGACGGCCGATTCGCCGCCGCCGGCACCGCCTTCGGCGTCCTCGATCGGATAGCCTTCCTTTTCAGGATGATGGTCGGCGAACACCATGCCCGACCCGATGGTCAGACCAAGCGCGCAAATGCCCGCAAAGAGCACCCAGCCGGCGATGGTATTGTTGCGATTGTCCATGCTTTGCAGCCCCGTTCGCTGGCGCCCGCCCATGGACGCTCATATCTGATTTGGACGCTCCCTTACTGGTGCGCGCACGGCGGCGCAAGGGGATGAAAGGCTCTTCACGCCGGTTGCGCGAAAAGGCCCGCGCCGCTATGCGCGCGGCCTCCACGCGGGAAGGCACATATGGGCAGTTATTCGGCATCGGCGCAGGCATTGGTCGACGAAATGAAGGCGGCGGCACTCGCCGAACCGGCGCGCGGCCTTGCGTTTCAGGGCGCGCCGGGCGCCAACAGCGACCTCGCGGCGCGCGAATATGACCCGAATTCGCTTCCTTTGCCCTGCTATTCGTTCGAGGACGCGATCGAGGCGGTGCGCGACGGGCGCGTCGACCGCGCGATCATCCCGATCGAAAACAGCCTGCACGGCCGCGTCGCCGACATCCATTTCCTTCTCCCCGAATCCGGCCTGTCGATCGTCGGCGAGCATTTCCTGCGCATCCGATACGGTCTGATGAGTCGCGACCTCGGCCCGGTGACGCGCGCGATGAGCCATGAACAGGCGCTGGGGCAGTGCCGCAAATGGCTGCGCGGCAACGGCATCGACCCGGTGGCGCACAGCGACACCGCGGGCGCCGCGGCGTGGGTCGCCGACAGCGACGAGGTGGGCCTCGCCGCGTTGGCACCGCCGCACGCTGCCGACCTCTACGGGCTGAAGCTGCACGAGACCGGGATCGAGGACGCCGACCATAATATGACGCGTTTCGTCGTGCTGGCCCGCGAACCGCTGACCGAACTGCCGCAGGACGTGCCGCTGATGACGACCTTCATCTTCGAAGTGCGCAACATTCCCGCCGCGCTCTACAAGGCGCTCGGCGGCTTCGCGACCAACGGCGTCAACATGACCAAGCTCGAAAGCTATCAGGTCGGGGGCAGTTTCACCGCGACGACCTTTTACGCCGACATCGTCGGGGCGCCGGGCGAGGAACGCATCGACCGCGCGCTTGAAGAGCTCGATTTCCAGACCAAGACGCTGCGGCTGCTCGGGATCTATCGTCAGGCGCGCGCGCGCACCTAGCGCGCCTCGAAATGCGTCGCGGGTTTCGCGTCGCGCGTCGTGACCAGATAGTCGTAACCGAGCAGCATGAACCGCGAAAAGCTCGGCAATTCGCGTAGCGCCTTGCCCTGCAGTTTGTGGCGCAGCGGCGCGAGCGGGATCAGGACATGGCCCGTCGCGGGCAGGCTGTCGCGGGCGATGCCCGCGGCGTCGAGGATCGGACCGATCGCCTCGTCCTCATAAGGTACGACTGCGGTGAAGGCGGTGGGCGACGGCTTCACGGTGCGGACCATCCCCGCCAGCGGCACATAGGCGATGTGAATCGACGTCTTGCCATTCGCGGCGGCGAGGCCGGGCAGCAGCGATCCGATATCATAGATCGACGTCGGCGTCGTGCCGCGTCCCATATGATAGGCGCCCATCTTGAACAGCACCGTCGGTGCGTTCGGCGCCGCGCCGCGCCAGGCGCGCAGGAAATAGCCGCGCATCAAGGCGGCGCGGACCTCGTTATTCTCCAGATAGCGTCCGCTGTCGTTGAGCTGGTAGATCGCGGCGCTTTTCGCGAGCGCGTCGACGATCGCGAGCGCCTCGACATCGCCGGCGAAGCGCGACCTGAGGTCGGCGAAACCGGCGGGGGTGGTCGTCTGGAGCATGATCGCGTCGAACCGGCCGGCGCCGAGCGCGGTCTTGTCCTTGTCGCGCCACCCTGCGAGCAATTCCGTCGTCGCCTTGTCTTTCGCGCGCTCGGCGAGCAGATCGAGCAGGATCGTGGGCGATCCGACGAATTCCTGGTCGATGCCCCACAGTCGGTCGTTGGCGGCGAAGGGCGCGGCGAGTTTCGCATCCTCGACGTTCGACAGGAAGGGCATGGCAAAGGGCCGTCCGGCGAGCGGTTTGCCGAGTGCGTCGGGTCCGCCGTCGCGCAGCGTCTGCCCGGCCCAGCGGGTGGCGACCGGGCCGACCTCGACCGCGTGATAGAGCGGCGCCGCGCCGGGCGGCGCGGCGACGTCATGCGCCAGCGCCATGCCGAGTTCGGGCGATCCCGCAAAGCCATGATCCTCGCCGAGCGCGATGAACTGGACGTCGGCGAGTTCGGCGCGCAGCCGATCGCCGCCGGGACCCGACAGGCCCTCGGCGGAAAAGGCGATCGGCAGGATTTCGATCGGCTCGGGCGCGGATGCGGCAGGATCGGCGGCGGCGGCCGTGAACGGCAGCGCCGCGATCCATGCGGCGGCCAAGGCGGTTTTCCAGAGATTCATGTCGCCCTCCTCTTTTCGGCTAGCTGTATTATTATGACAATACAGTCAAGCGAAAAGGCAGGCGGGTTCAGTCGCGGCGGTGAGCGAGCTGGCGCGCGGTGGCGAAGCTTTGCGTCACGAACAGGGTGACGAGGATGCTGGAGATGGTGAGCCCGAAAAGATCGAAGGGTGAGAAATTGGTGTGCCAGACATCGGCGCCGCCGACGATCGGCATCAACCCGGTCATCGCGATCAGCATCAGCCGCAATTCGGTCGGGCCGCCCGCCATGTAGGAGAGGCGGAATTCGCCGACGACCTTGGCGGCGAGGAAGCTGTGGATCGCCAGCAGCAGATATCCGATCACCGCGATCAGCGCGACGTCGAAGCGCATATAGGGGCTGAGCCCGATGCTGCCGACCATCAGGAAGATGGCAAGGCCGTCGACGCTGTGATCGACGAAATAGCCATAAGAGGGGCGCTCGATCCGGCGCCAGCGCGCGAGGCTGCCGTCGAGCGAATCCCCGAACCAGTGGACGACATAGCCGGCCACCGACAGCGAGAGCCACGCCGGGCCGAGCCAGCTCAGCATATAACCCATCGCGACCATCACCGCGCCGAGGAAGCCCAGCGTCGTCAGCTGGTCGGGGGTGACCCAGCCGGGAAGGCGCGGGCAGATCCAGTTGAGCAGGCGGCGTTCGCCGCGCGCGAGGATATTCTGCTGGATGCGGACCGGAGGGGTCGCCGCCTGCGGGGGAATGCTGCTCATGTCGGCCTTTCGTCGGGGGCTGTCACATCTGTGTCAGCCAGACGTCACGCGGGCGTCATAGGCGCAATTTCGCAGGGGGGAAAGGGCGCGACCACGCAGCCCGGCTTCGCGGCGGGGCGGATGGACGCGGCATATGCTTGGCGCGCCGTCGCCGAACGGCTATCCGGAAAGCCGAAGGGGGAGACAAATGGCCGATATTTCAATCGGGAGGATCGTGCGGCGCGGGGTGGCGGGGACGATCGATCCCCGCGGGCGCGACGACCGGGTCCAGTTCTGGATCTATTTCGCCATCGTCCTTGCGCCGCTGGTCGCGGTCCAGATGATCGCGCAGGTCGTGCTCACCTTTCCGTCGATCGACCTGCAGGGCGCGATGCAGCCCGATTATGATGCCAAGGCGGCCAATCTGAAGATGATGACCGAGATGTTCGAGGGCATGATCGCGTCGATCTACATCGCGGTGGCGATGCATGCGGTGGCCACGCTGCTGTTGCTGACGGCGACCGCGCGCCGCCTGCACGACCGGGGGCGAAGCGGGCTGTTCGCGTTGATCCTGCCGCTTGCGGCGGTGGTGACGGGAATCGATCAGGCGCGTCGCACCGAGCATATCCTGGGCATGATGCCGAAACTGTCGGCGGAACTGGCCGCGCAAAGCGGTCCGCAACAGCCGGGCGACATTTTCGGGCTGATAGCGAAGATGCAGCCCGAGGCGTCCGGGGTGAGCTGGGCGGCGATCGTTGCCGGCCTCGCGATGCTCGTGCTGGTGATCGAATTGTTGCGCGCCGGGACGCCGGGTCCCAATCGCTTCGGGCCGCAGCCCTGAGGCGTCAATCCTGCCAGGGACCGATTTCGCCGACGTCGCCGATCACGCGGTAGCGCACCGCGTCGCCCTGCCAGGCGACCTCCCACATCGGCGCGGGGCGCGCCCATTCGCCGATCACGAACAGCGGAATCCTGTTCGCCGCGACGAAGGCGAGGTCGTCGGCGGTCGGGCCGGGGACGACGGTTTCGGAGCGCTGGTGCAGCCGGACGACCGCGATCGTCCCGGCGGGCGGCGCGGGCAGCGACTGGCGCACCGGCATCGCGAGGCTGCCGCCGATGTCGGGGTGGCCATTGCGGTCGCGGTTGAGCAGCAGGATCTTGTCGGCGGTCGGATAGGGGCCACCGACGGGGCGCCCGGCAACCTTGCGGCCATTGAGTGCGGCGAACAGGCGCATGTCCTCATCGGCGATCGCGGGGATGGCGGCGGGCTGCGGTGCGGTTTCCACAACCGGCGGCGGGACCACCGCCGCACCATCCTGAAGCAGCAACGCGGCCGCCAGCGCGAGCATCTTCAATGCGCTTCGCCCCAGCTCTTGCCGGTGCCGATTTCGACCTCCAGCGGGACCGAAAGCGTCAGCGCGGGTTCGGCGGCGCCCATCATCACCCGGCGGATGACGTCGCCCGCCGCGGCGGCCTTGTCCTCGGGCGCTTCGAAGACGAGTTCGTCATGGACCTGGAGGAGCATTTTCACGTCGGACAGGCCGGCCTCGGCGAGCGCGGCGGGCATGCGCGCCATCGCGCGCTTGATCAGGTCGGCGCTGGTGCCCTGGATCGGCGCGTTGATCGCGGCGCGCTCGCTGCCCGCGCGCTCGTTCTGGCTTGCCGCCTTAATCCGCGGAAACCAGGTCTTTCGCCCGAACAGCGTCTCGGTATAGCCCTTGGCGCGGACGCTCTCCAGCGTGTCGGTGATATAATCGCTGATCCCCGGGAAACGCTCGAAATAGCGCGCGATCAGCGCTTGCGCCTCGTCGGGCGTGACCTCAAGCCGGCCGGCGAGACCCCAGCGCGAAATGCCGTAGAGGATCGAGAAATTGACCGTCTTGGCCTTGCCGCGCGTGTCGCGGTTGCTTTCGCCGAACAGCTCGATCGCGGTCGCGGCGTGGATGTCCTGCCCCTGCGCAAAGGCTTCCTTCAGTTCGGGTACATCGGCCATATGCGCGGCGAGGCGCAGTTCGATCTGGCTATAGTCGGCCGCGATCAGGACATGACCCGGCGCGGCGATGAAGGCGTCGCGGATCTGGCGCCCGGTCTCGGTGCGGATCGGAATGTTCTGAAGGTTCGGATCGGTCGACGACAGTCGTCCGGTTTGCGCGCCGACGAGGCTATAACTGGTGTGGACGCGGCCCGTCTTCGCATTGATCTGCTGCTGCAAGGCGTCGGTATAGGTCGACTTCAGCTTGGCGAGCTGGCGCCATTCGAGGATTTTGCGCGCGATCGGCACGCCGTCGCGTTCGAGCCGTTCGAGCTCGTTCTGGTCGGTCGACCAGTCGCCCGACTTGCCCTTGCGTCCGCCCTTGAGGCCGAGCTTGTCGAACAATATTTCGCCGAGCTGCTTGGGGCTGCCGATGGCGAAGGGCTGGCCCGCGAGGGTGTGGATTTCGCCCTCGATGCGCAGCATTTCGGTCGCGAACTCGCCCGACAGCTTCGCCAGATAGTCGCGATTGACCATGATCCCGGCGCGTTCCATCGCCTCGACGATCGCGGCGAGCGGGCGGTCGACCATTTCGTATACGCGGGTGCCGCCTTCGAGCGGCAGGCGGAGCTTGAGCAGCTTCCACAGGCGCCATGCGACCTCGGCGTCTTCGGCGGCATATTCGGTCGCGCGGTCGAGCTGGACTTCGGCAAAGCTGATCTGCGACTTGCCGGTCCCGCACATCTCCTTGAAGGTGAGGCAGATGTGATCGAGGTGGAGCTTCGCCAGCTCGTCGAGCCCGTGCTGATGCTTGCCGGCGTCGAGTGCGAAGCTCATCACCAGCGTGTCGTCATAGGGCGCGATCACGATGTCGTGCTGCGCGAGCACACCGATGTCATATTTCAGGTTATGGCCGACCTTGAGCACCGCATCGTCGGCGAACAGCGGGCGCAGGCGATCGAGCGCTTCGCCTAGAGGAATCTGGTCGGGCTTTTCGGCGAACATGTCGGTGCCGCCATGGCCGAGCGGGATGTAGCATGCCTTGCCGGCACCGGTCGACAGGCTGACCCCGACAAGGGTACCGGTGACGCTGTCGAGGCTCGCGGTTTCGGTGTCGACCGCGACGACATGCGCCGCTTTGGCCATTGCGATCCAGCGGTCGAGCGCCTCGATCGTCGTCACCGTCTCGTAAAGCGAGCGGTCGATCGCCGGCATCGGGGGCAGGGTCGGGGTCGAGGGTGCGCCAGCGGGAACCGGCGCGGGGGCCGCGCCGGTGCGCGGCAGCGTCGGCGGGCCACCGGGGGTCGCGCCGAGATCGAGCTTCGCCGACAGCGAGCGGAAACCATGTTCGTCGAGAAAGGCTTTCAGCGGCGCGGGCGGGATCGCGCCGAGCTTGAGCTGGTCGAGCGTGTCGGGCATCGGCGTGTCGCGCTTCAACTCGACCAGGATGCGCGACAGCCGCGCCATGTCGGCATGCTCGATCAGATTGTCGCGCAGTTTCGACGGCTTCATCGTCTCGGCCCCCGCGAGCGCCTTTTCGAGGTCGCCATATTCGACGATCAGCTTGGTCGCGGTCTTCGGCCCGACCCCGCGCACGCCGGGGACATTGTCGACCGCGTCGCCCATCAGCGCGAGCACGTCGCCGACGAGGTCGGGGGTGACGCCGAATTTCTCGTTCACCGCGTCGAGGCCGAGGCGGACATTCTTCATCGTGTCGAGCATGTCGACCTGCGGCGCGTCGCCCGCCGGCTCGCGGATGAGCTGCATCAGATCCTTGTCGGAGGAGACGATGGTAACGTCCCAGCCAGCGGCGACCGCCGCCTCGGTATAGCTCGCGATCAAATCGTCGGCTTCGAAACCCTCAAGCTCGATACACGGCAGCGAGAAGGCGCGCGTCGCGTCGCGGATCAGCGGAAATTGTGGGCGCAGATCCTCGGGCGGCTCGGGCCGGTTCGCCTTATACTGGTCGTAGATGTCGTTACGGAACGACTTGCTCGAGTGGTCGAGGATCACCGCCAGATGCGTCGGCCCGTCGGCGTCGTGCAGGTCCTTCGCCAGCTTCCACAGCATCGTCGTATAGCCATAGACCGCGCCGACCGGCGTCCCTTGCGGGTTCGTCAGCGGCGGCAGGCGGTGATAGGCGCGGAAGATGTAGCTGGAGCCATCGACCAGATAGAGATGATTCTTTTCCGACATGGCGCGGATGTAGCAGCGGCCGGCGGGGCGGCCTAGGGCGATGTTCCTGCTTTCTTCCCGGTCGCGCGCATCACCGGGTGCGCCAGCGCTCGATGCCTTGCCAGCTCAGCCAGAAGAGCAGGGGAAGGCCCACGGCACCAAGCATCAGCAGTTCTGTCGAGGCCTGCTCGATCGCTGCGGCCCCGATCGCCGCGAACAGCATCGCGACGCCGAGGTTGGCGAGCGCCATGACGAGCGCGAAGCGCGCGAAGGCCATGGCGGATACGCCTGCGGCGATCGCCATCACCTCGGCCAGGACCGGGACCGGTCGCGAAAGGATCAGCGCGATCGGCCCTGCGCGTTCGGCAAGGGCATGGGCCTTTTCGACATCGTCGGCGCCGAGCCAGCGTTTCGCGAGCGGGCGCGCCGCCCAGCGGCCGACGGCATAGCCGGCGAGGCTCGCCCCCATCAGCCCGAGCCAGATGACGAGCGTCCCGACCGGGAACCCGAAGGCCGCCCCCGCGAGCGTGTTGGTGACGCCGTTGGGCACTGGCAGGAACAGGTCGAGGGTAAGCGCGGCGATGATGAAGGCGGCGGCGGCGATCGGACGCTCGTCGGCTGCGGCAAGGACGGCGTCGCTTGCCGCCATGAACTGGTCGCGAAAGATCAGCGGCAGGCCGATTACGAGGAACAGCAGCGCGACGATTGCGAGCCAGCGAAGGAGCGGGACAGGGCGCTTTGCCATGGCGCAGCTTATCTCGCGGAGGATTCGATACAATCCTTCGTCATTGCTTCGCCGCGCTCGCAATGGCGGGGCTATTTATAGTCGATATGCAGCTTTGCCGCCGCCGCGACCGCGGCATCGCGCGCATCGTCGGTCGTGCCGCTCGCGACCTTTGCGAGCGCAACGCCCATGCGGCGCCAGGGGCGGGTGACGGGCTTGCCGAAGATGCGGGCGTCGACCGACGTTTCGGCGTCGGGCTGGGCCAGTGCTTCGGCGAGGCCGGTGATCGCGAAATCGCTCGCGTCGCGATCGGCCAGCAATACCGCGCTGGCGCTGGCATCGGGCACGGCGATGACGGGGATCGGCAGGCCGAGAATGGCGCGCGCGTGGAGGTCGAATTGCGTCAGCCGCTGCGAGATCAGCGTCACCATGCCGGTGTCGTGCGGGCGGGGCGAGAGTTCGGAGAAGATCACCGCGTCGCCCTTGACGAAAAACTCGACCCCGAAAATGCCGTGGCCGCCGAGCGCATCGACGACCTTGGTCGCCATGTCCTGCGCCGATTGCAACGCGGCGGTCGACATCGCCGCAGGCTGCCAGCTTTCGCGATAGTCGCCGCGTTCCTGGCGGTGGCCGATCGGCGGGCAGAAGGTCACGCCATCCTTGTGGCGCACCGTCAACAGCGTGATCTCGTAATCGAAGTCGATGAAGGCTTCTGCGATCACCCGCAGCCGGTCGCCGCGCATGCCCGCGGCGGCATAGTCCCAGGCGGCATCGATGTCGGCGGCCGTCTTGACGGTGCTTTGGCCCTTGCCCGACGACGACATCACCGGCTTGACCACGAGCGGGAAGCCGATGCGGGTCGCGGCGGCGGCCAGTTCCTCGCGGGTGGTCGCATATTCGAAGGTCGAGGTGGTGAGCTTCAACTCGCTCGCGGCAAGATCGCGGATCGCGTCGCGGTTCATCGTCAGCTGCGCGGCGCGCGCGCTGGGGACGACATGGAACCCCTCGGCTTCGACCTCGGCAAGGATTTCGGTGCGGATCGCCTCGACCTCGGGGACGATATGGTCGGGGCGATGCTTTTCGATCGTCGCGCGCAGCGCGTCGCCGTCGAGCATCGAAAAGACTTCGAAGCTATCCGCGACCTGCATCGCGGGCGCGCCGGCATAGCTGTCGCAGGCGATGACGCGGCATCCGAGGCGCTTCGCCGAAATCACGAATTCACGCCCGAGTTCGCCCGAGCCGAGCAGCAAGATGGTGGCGGTGGGGGTCATGGCGCGCTCCGAAGAAAAGGGGATGTTCGCGCTCTAATAATGCACGCGGCGATTGGCCAGCCGATGAATCACAGATCGGCGGCGCGAATTTCGGGAATGAGTTTCCACCATAGCACGGCGCCCAGCGCGCCCAGCGCGGCGGCCGATGCAAAGGCCCAACCATAGCCGCCAAGATAGTCGATGATCAGTCCGGTGACGATCGGCCCGACGATACCCGACACATTGCCCAGCGCATTCTGCACGCCGATCCAGCTTCCCGCGGCGCGGGGACCCGCGAAGATCTGGCCGATCGCGAACAGGTTGGTCGCGATCAGCCCGGTCCCGACCCCGGCGAGCGCCAGCCAGGCGGCGAGGGCGAAAACATTGTCGCTGGCGCCGATCCCCGCGATCGCGGCGGCGGTCGACAAATGGCCCGCGATCATCAGCTTGCGGCGCAGTTCGCCCTCTTCGGCGCCGCGCGCGACCATGCGGTCCGACAGCCATCCCGCGCCCAGCGCGACGACGCCCTGCGTCGTGAAGCCCAGCGTCGTCAGTGCGGTCATCTCGGGAATCGAATAGCCCTCGGTGTTGACGAGATAGAGCGGCAACCAGGCGAGGAGGAAGTAGAAGCCATAGTTGGAGAGGAAATGCACCGCCCCCATTTTCCACAGCGTCGCGATGGCGAGCAGCCGCGTCAGGGAGACGCGCTCGCCGGCGGGCGCGGCGATGCGCTTCGCGCGCAGCGGAGCCGAAGCGATCTGCCAGGGGATCAGCCAGAGCAAGGTTCCCAGCCCGAAAATCCAGAAGACCGGTCGCCATCCCCATTCGCCGAGGATCGCGCCGCCGAACAGCACCCCCACCGCGGGACCAAAGGCGAGCGCCGCGGAGACAGAGGCATTGGCGATGCCGCGGCGCTCGGCCGGAACCTCGGCGGCGAAGATCTTGCTGCTGCCCGGAAAGGCGATGCTCTCGCCGAGCCCGAGGAAAAGGCGCAGCAGAATCAGTGACGCGAGTCCGCCGACGAACCCGGTCAGCGCGGTGCTGATCGCCCAGATCGCGACGCCGATCGCGAAGACGCGATAAACGCAGAAGCGGTCGCACAGCCAGCCGACGAACAGGCAGGCCGGCGCATAGACCCAGAAAAAGGCCGAGACCGCAAAGCCGAAGCCGGTCGCGGAAAGCTTCAGCTCTTCCTTCATCAGCGGCGCCGCAACGCCGATCGCGCCGCGGTCGACATAGTTGAGCAGGACCGACAGCGCGATCAGGACGACGATCCAGGTCAGCCGGACGGGGCTGTGCCGCGTGTCGCCGTTCGCTGTCGCCATATCCTGTCCCCCGCCCGGACCATGGGCTATCACAGCCGGTGAAAGAGGCTAGAAAATTCGGCGGGGCGATTGGGCGCAAGATACGGGACGCGCTTCGCCGCAATCCTCGCCATAGACCGAGCGTCACAGTTCAAGGAATGGCCGCATGACGCATGTTTTCAAAACCATCTGGTCGCCGGTCGGCGAACTGACCCTCGTCGCCGATGCCAACGGCCTCGCCGCGATCCTGTGGGAGAATGACCGGCCGGGCCGCGTCCGCCTCGGTCCGCTGACCGAGGCGCCGGATCATCCGCTGCTGGTCGAGACCGAACGCCAGCTCGGCGAATATTTCGCCGGCGACCGGCGGCGTTTCGACGTGCCGCTCTCCTTCGCCGGGACCGCCTTCCAGAAAAGCGTGTGGGCGGCGCTGCTCGCCATCCCGTTCGGCGAGACGCGCAGCTATGGCGAGGTCGCGGCGCAGATCGGCAAGCCCGGCGCGTCGCGCGCGGTCGGCGCCGCCAACGGCCGCAACCCCATCTCGATCATCGCCCCATGCCACCGCGTGATCGGATCGACGGGGAAACTCACCGGCTTTGCGGGCGGGATGGAAGCGAAACAATATCTGCTCGAACTGGAGCGATAGGCGCGTCATCGCCTCAATCGATCAGGCACACCGTCCCCGCCCAGATGCTGGTGACCAGCCCGTCGATTCCATCGATGTCGAGCAAGCCGACGAGGTCGCCGGTGCTGAACAACAGCCCGAGCGACGAATCCTCGACGTCGACCTTGTACGCGGCGTCGAGTTGCTGGCGCGTCGAGCCGACGCCGATGCCCTTCGCGGTGCGTAGCGGCGATTCGCCGCCGTTGATCGTCCAGCCGACGAACTTGTTCTCCTGAAAGGTCAGCTGGAGATCGTCCCTGTAGCTGGTGTAGTCGATTTTTCCGGCGCCGCATTCGGCGCTCGAACCCTTGCCCAGCTGTTCGCCCTGAACGGAGCCGACCATCAGTTCGGCACTGGCGCGCGGGATACCAAAGGGAACCAGCCTGGCTTTGCCCGGTGGCGTTTCGACGATCGACAGCCCGTCGGGAGCCAGCGTCAGCGCGGCGGTGGTTTTGGCGGGCGCGGCCGTGGCGGCAGGCGCGGCGGCGGCGGTTTCGCCGGTCGTTCCCTCTGGCGTCTCCGTTTCGCTGGCCGGCGACGAACAGGCGGCCAGCATCGTCACGACCCAGACCCAGGCGGTTTTCATCGCGTCGCTCCCACTCATGATTTGGGACCTTTGTAACCCGGTCCTGTCGCAGCCGCGAGCGTTCGTCGAAGGCCTTGCCGATGGCGTCGATCCATCCCCGGCGCCGATCGCGGGTTTTTAATTGCTGCGCTGGCGCAGGCTTGCCGGGGAAAAGCCGAACCGGCTCTTGAAGGCGTTGGAAAGATGCGCCTGATCGGCAAAGCCGCAGCGGTGCGCGATGTCGACCAGCGCCGCGCCGCGGCGCGCCAGGTCCATCGCGGTCGACAGGCGGATGTCCTGCAGGAAACCGTGCGGGGTGACGCCGACCTCGCGCTTGAACTCGCGCGCGAAATGGGCGCAGGAATAGCCGAGGCGGTCGGCCATGTCCTGGACGCCGATCTTCGCCTCCAGATTGCCTTCGATCCAGACGCGCAGATCGGCGACCATATAGGGCGCGATGCCGCCGCGCGCCGATGCGGCGGGCGACGCGGGGGCGCGTTGGTGCATCGCCAGGATGAAGCTGTCGATCAGCGACTGGGCCAGTGCGCGATCGCCGCTCGTATCGCGTTGCTCGTGGCAGAGCTGCTCGATCAGCGCCTGGAACAGCAGCGACAAAATCTGGTCATGGTCCGACCAACCCGACGTGTTGTCGGCCCCCCGCCGCGCCCCCAGCGCCGGATGGTCGACGATCGCAAAGGCCCAGCGGGTCCACAGATCGTGCCGGATATTGAGCGGGGTACCCGCGGGATGGATGAACAATTGATGCGAGGGCAGGGTGGCGGGAACCCATCGACCATTTTCATGGATTTCGACCGCCAGCGGCTGCCCGGTGATCTGCATGCCGATCAAATGGCCTTGCAGCATCAGCGACCGGACGTCGCAGCCGCGATTGTGGCCGACCTCCAGATGCATCCCGCGCCAGCCCTTTTGCGACGAACAGCGTTCGACGACCAGGTCCGACTGGTGGCGCGCATAGATCGCGCGATCACTCTTAAAGAAGCTTCCCAGCATCCTTGCCTCCCGCGATGCCGCGCTTTGATGCGCGGTCGTCGACAGCTTATCACGCCCGGTCGGGCATGGAAAGATATCTAGTCAGTCGATTAATTAGCAGGATTCTACAAATTAGCAGGAATCGTCAAGAGCCGGGCGCGCAGCCTTCCTAAGAGCGGGGCATGAGACCGGCAAATTTCCAATCCCCCCGCATGCCCGCAGCCCGCAATGCGCTGACCCATCTTGACCGCTTGGAGTCGGAGGCGATTCACATCATGCGCGAGGTGCTGGCGGATGCGGCGGCGCCGGTGATGCTGTATTCGGTGGGCAAGGACAGCGCGGTGATGCTGCACCTGGCGCGCAAGGCTTTCTATCCCTCGCCGCCGCCGTTCCCGCTGCTCCACGTCGATACGACGTGGAAGTTCCAGGCGATGTATGAGCTGCGCGACCGGATGGCGGCCGAGAGCGGCATGGAGCTGCTCGTCTACCAGAACCCCGAGGCGAAGGCGCGCGGGATCAACCCGTTCGACCATGGCCCGCTGCACACCGACATGTGGAAGACCGAAGGGCTGAAGCAGGCGCTCGATTTGCATGGCTTCGACGTCGCCTTTGGCGGCGCACGCCGCGACGAGGAGAAGAGCCGCGCCAAGGAGCGCATCTTCTCGTTCCGCACCGCGAGCCATGGCTGGGATCCCAAGAAGCAGCGCCCCGAGCTGTGGAACCTCTACAATGCCCGCAAAGCGAAGGGCGAGAGCATCCGCGTCTTCCCGATCTCGAACTGGACCGAGCTCGATATCTGGCAATATATCGCCCGCGAGAATATCCCGATCGTGCCGCTCTACTTCGCCGCGCCGCGCCCGACGGTGGAGCGCGACGGGCTGCTGCTGATGGTCGACGACGACCGCTTCCCGCTCCGCGAGGGCGAAGTCCCGGTTGAGCGCTCGATCCGCTTCCGCACCCTCGGCTGCTACCCGCTCACCGGCGCGGTCGAGAGCGAGGCGGCGACCTTGAGCGAAGTGATCCAGGAGATGCTGCTGACGACGACGTCGGAACGGCAGGGCCGCGCGATCGATAAGGATGGCGGCGACGCGTCGATGGAGAAGAAGAAGCAGGAGGGGTATTTCTGATGACCGACAGCCCCGACGCCCCCATCTATGTCACCGACGCGCTCATCGCCGAGGATATCGACGCTTATCTTGCGCAGCATCAGCAAAAGTCCTTGCTGCGCTTCATCACCTGCGGCTCGGTCGACGACGGCAAGTCGACGCTGATCGGACGGCTGCTCTACGACAGCAAGATGATCTTCGAGGATCAGCTGGCGGCCTTGGAAGCCGACAGCAAGCGCGTCGGCACCCAGGGCGGCGAGATCGACTTCGCTTTGCTCGTCGACGGCCTCGCCGCCGAGCGCGAGCAGGGGATCACGATCGACGTCGCTTACCGCTTCTTCACCACCGAGAAGCGCAAGTTCATCGTCGCCGACACCCCGGGGCACGAGCAATATACCCGCAACATGGTCACCGGCGCCTCGACCGCCGACCTCGCGGTGATCCTGATCGACGCGCGCAAGGGCGTGCTGACCCAGACCCGCCGCCACAGCTATCTCGCGCACCTGATCGGCATCCGCCATATCGTGCTCGCGGTGAACAAGATGGACCTCGTCGATTACGACAAGGCGGTGTTCGAGCGCATCCTGCTCTCGTACCGCGCCTTCGCGACCGAGATCGGCATCACCCAGTTCACCGCGATCCCGATCTCGGGGTTCAAGGGCGACAATATCACCAGCCTCTCGGACAACACCCCCTGGTACAAGGGGCCGGCGCTGGTCGAGCATCTGGAAGCGGTCGAAGTTGCCGCGCAGCGCGATGTCGAGACGCCGTTCCGGATGCCGGTGCAATGGGTCAACCGGCCGAACCTCGACTTCCGCGGCTTCTCCGGCCTCATCGCGGGCGGCTCGGTCAAGCCGGGCGATGCGGTGCGCATCCTGCCCAGCGGCAAGACCTCGACCGTCAGCTGCATCGTCACCCTCGACGGCGATCTCGAAGAGGCCGTCGCCGGGCAGTCGGTGACGCTCTGCCTCGCCGACGAGGTCGACTGCTCGCGCGGCGATGTGATCGCGCTCGCCGATGCACCGCCTGAAGTGGCGGATCGCTTCGAGGCGACGCTCGTGTGGATGGCCGACGAGGCGATGATCGCGGGCCGCGCCTACTGGCTCAAGCTCGCGACCCAGACTGTGTCGGCGACGGTGCAGGCGCCCAAGTATGAGATCAACGTCAACACCCTCGATCATCTGGCGGCGAAGACGCTCGAGCTCAACGGCATCGGGGTCGTCGAGGTCGCGACCGACAAGCCGCTGGTGTTCGAGGCCTATGGCGACAACCGCACGCTCGGCGGGTTCATCCTCATCGACAAGCTGACCAACGCGACGGTCGCGGCGGGCATGCTGCACTTCAGCCTGCGCCGCGCCCAGAATGTCCATTGGCAGGCGCTCGATATCGGGCGCGAGGCGCACGCTGCGCTCAAGAACCAGAAGCCCGCGGTGCTGTGGTTCACCGGCCTGTCGGGCTCGGGCAAGTCGACGATCGCCAACCTCGTCGAGAAGAAGCTGCACCGGATGAACCGGCACACCTTCCTCCTCGACGGCGACAATGTCCGCCACGGGCTGAACAAGGACCTCGGCTTTACCGAGGCCGACCGCATCGAGAACATCCGCCGCGTCGGCGAGGTCGCCAAGCTGATGACCGACGCCGGGCTGATCGTGATCACCGCGTTCATCAGCCCGTTCAAGGTCGAACGCGACATGGTGCGATCGATGCTCCCCGCGGGCGAGTTCGTCGAGATCTTCGTCGACACGCCGCTGGTCGAAGCCGAGAAGCGCGACGTCAAGGGGCTCTACAAAAAGGCCCGCGCCGGCCAGCTCAAAAACTTCACCGGTATCGACAGCCCTTATGAAGCGCCCGAAGAACCGGAAGTCCGCGTCGATACCACGGCTTTAAGTCCGGACGAGGCCGCCGACCTGATCGTCGACAGGCTGATCGGATGAGCGCCGTCCTGGACGACGCCGCGCTCGCCGCGCATCTCGCCGACTATGCAGGCCGCATCCTGCTCCTCGTGCGCGACTCTGGCCTCTTCACCGGCAAGGCGCTCGGCAAGGCGGGCGACCAGGTCGCCAATCAGTTCCTGATCCATGCACTCCGCGAGCAGCGGCCAGACGACGGCCTGCTCTCGGAAGAAAGCCAGGACACCCCCGACCGGCTCGGCAAGCGCCGCGTCTGGATCATCGACCCGCTCGACGGCACGCGCGAATATGGCGAGGGTCGCAGCGACTGGGCGGTGCATGTCGCACTCGCGATCGACGGCTTGCCCGTCATCGGTGCGGTCGCGCTGCCCGGCCTCGACGGCGGCATCCTGCTCGCCACCGACCGCGCGGGCCCGCTCCCCGATGCCGCCGCGCGCCCGCGCCTCGCGGTCAGCCGCACCCGCCCCGCCGCCGAAGCGCTGGCGGTCGCCGAAAAACTCGGCGCTGAACTCGTCCCGATGGGGTCGGCGGGCGCCAAGGCGATGGCGGTCGTCCGCGGCGAGGTCGACATCTATCTCCACAGCGGCGGCCAGTACGAATGGGACAGCGCCGCGCCCGCGGCGGTCGCGCTCGCGCACGGCCTCCACGCCTCGCGCATCGACGGCGCGCCGCTCGTCTACAACCAGCGCGACGTGGCGATGCCCGACCTGCTGATCTGCCGCAAGGACATGGCCGACGGCCTGCTCGCGGCGTGCCGCAATTCACACATCGGGGGGAAAGACGCATGACGGGTTTCGACACGGCGGACGGCGCGCGCGCGCTGGCCGCGGCGCGCGCGGAGAGCGGCATCGACCGCGAAGAACCACAGGATTTCCGCGCCGCGCTCGACGCCTTCTACCATTTCGCGCGCCGCAACACGCCGACCCCCGAGGGTCTCGCGCAGCTCGACACGATGGTGCGGCGCCTGCTGATCAACCGGCTGCGCTTCGCCGACGACCGCGCGCGCCACCCCGAAATCCTGACCGAAAATGTCGCCGACCCGATCGTCGTGCTCGGTTTCCCGCGCAGCGGCACCACGGTGCTGCAGCGGATGATGTCGGCCGATCCGGCGATGCAGTCGCTCAAATTCTGGCGCCTGCTCAACCCCGCGCCCTTCCCGGGCGATGCGCCGCATGAACCCGGCGGGCGGCTGGCCTATGCCGAGGCGGTCGCCGACGCGATCCGCACCGGCAATCCCGCGCTCCACGCCGCGCACCCCGCGGTCGCCGACGACGCCGACGAGGACTGGAATCTCCATCATCTCAGCTTCGAGCATGTCGGCCAAATCTACACCGGCGTCCCCGATGCCGATTATCTCGCCCATCTTCGCACGCTGCCGCGCCGTCCGAGCTACGCCTATGTCGCCGACCTGCTGCGCTATCTGCAATGGCAGGACGGCGGCCGCCGCGGGCGCAAATGGATATTGAAGAGCCCGGTGCATGTCGGCCATCTCGAGGAGATGCTTGCCTGTCATCCCGGCGCGACCTTCGTCTATGCGCGCCGCGATTTTCGCACCGTCGTCGCCTCCTTCTGCAACGCGCTCGAAGCCGCAGGACAGCCGTATCTGACGCGCTCGGCCGCCGCGATCGGGCGTATCGCGCTCGAATATTGGGTCCCCGAAATGCATCGCTTCCAACAGGCGCGCGTCCGGCTCGGGGCGCGGCTCAAGATGATCGAGGTCGATTATCGCGAGATGCTCGCCGACCCGATCCCGCATATCCGCGAGATTTATGCGCAGGCCGGGACGCGTTTGTCGGACGATGGCGAAGCCGCGATCCGCGCGTGGATCGCCGACAATCCCGCCGGCAAGCACGGCATCAACCAATATTCGCTGGAACGGTACGAACTGACCGATGCGATGGTCGACGAGGCCTTTGGCTTCCTCGACGCCACCAGCAAGGAGACCAGGGCCCATGTCTGAATCCGCAACCGGCTATACGCAATTTCTCGAAGCAGCGCGCGAGGTCGAGGCGATCATTCGCGCCCACCCCGGCACCACCGACGCCGACCTGGCGGAGGGCTATCATTATCTGTCGGGCATGTGGATTTTCCACGTCGAACGCGCGTTCAAAAGCTATGACGTCGATCGTCCCGCCTTTGTGCGCGACATGGACAATGTCCGCACCTGGGGCCTGCCCACCCCCGACCATCATTATTACAGCGCCCAGATCGACGGCACCGGCGTCTATCGCCTGTTCGGCAATCGCGGCACCACCGTCGATTATTGCTTCGAACTCGTATCGGGGCTCGCCGGCGACGACGGGGTCGTCGGCGACCGCATCGGTGTGCTCGAATCGAGCCGGTTACAGATCGAGGCCGACGGTCATTTCGAACTGTGGATCGGCGGCCCCGAACGCCCCGGCAACTGGATGCCCTGCGACCAGCGCGCACGCTGCCTGTTCGTGCGCCAGACCGTCAACGACTGGCTGACCGAACAGCCGACCCCGATGCTGATCGAGCGGATGGACCAGCCGACGCCGATCCCGCGGCGACCGGCGCTGGCCGACGTCCAGAAACTCTATGCCATCGCGGCGAAAAACATGGTCGACCAGGTGCGCTTCCTCGACGATTTCGCGCAAAACTGGGGCAAGATATTGCCGGTCAACGCCTATCCGGCGCCGAGCGTGGGACCCGCGGATGCCGGCTATTTCCCCGGACAGTATAACACCAAGGGCCGCTGGGAAGTGCCGGCGGGCAAGGCGCTCGTCATCACCATCGAACCGAACGATGCCCGTTACCAGAGCCTGGCGCTCGCCCATCCGCTGTGGTTCAACAGCCTGTCGCCGCGCTCGGTCCAGTCGAGCATCACCGGGGCGCAATCGCTGGCGTCTAGCGACGGGCGGTTTCGCTATGTGATCGCCGGCGAGGACCCCGGGGTCTGGAACTGGCTCGACACCACCGGCATCACCTCGGGCTTCATCTTCATGCGGTTCCAGCAGCTCGCCTCGCGCACCCCACCGGGGGCGCCGCGCACCAAACTCGTCTCGCTCGCTGCGGCGCGCGACGAATTTCCCGCCGACGAACCGCGCGTCTCGCCGACCGAGCGCCAGGCGATCTCGCGGCTGCGGCGGCTCTCGGCCGACCGCCGCTATGCCTAAATGGCCGCCGGGCGGCAGACCCGGATCGAATAATGTCACTTGATAACAAGGATATGGGGAGAGAGAAGATGATTGTTTCGCACAAAATCTTGATGGGTTCGACCGCCATTCTGATGGCCATGGCCGCGGTGCCCGCCGCCGCGCAGAGCGACCCGGCGGCGCCCGCCGCCGAGGAGAATGACGGCAACGACGGCATCATCGTCGTGACCGCGCAGCGGCGCGAGGAAGCGTTGCAGGACGTTCCGATCGCGGTGTCGGCGTTCCAGGGCGACCAGCTCCAGTCGACCGGCATCGACGGCCTCCGGCAATTGTCGCAGATGGCGCCGTCGCTGGTGGTGCCCGAGGGCGGCAGCCAGTCGGTGCCCTATATCCGCGGCGTCGGCAGCCGCAACATCACCCCCGGCAACGAGTCGAGCGCGGCGGTCTATATCGACGGCGTCTATCAGACCGACAAGACGGGCATTCTGCTCCAGACCTTTCCCGAGGTCGAATCGATCCAGGTGCTGCGCGGGCCGCAGGGGACCTTGTTCGGGCGCAACGCCACCTCGGGCGCGATCCTGATCTCGACCAGGAAGCCGAGCCAGGATTTCGGCGGCATGGTCGAGGGGACGTTGGGGACCGACGATCGCGGCGCGCGCGCCTATGTCACCACCGGACTTGGCGAAAGTCTGGCGTTCAGCGTCAGCGGTTTCTATCGCTATGAAACGCCCTACATCACCAACCGCAACCCGTCGAACGGCATCGGCAAGCGCACCGGCGAAGAGGAAACCTATGGTTTCCGGGGCAACCTATTGTTCGAGAGCGGCGATTTCTCGGCCATGGTGCAGGGCAATTATATCAAGGGCTATACGACGCCGATCATGGCGATGCAGCCCGCGCCGGGATCGCCTTTCTCGATCGGCGAGGCGGTGTCGGGGGTCGATATCCGCAATCCGAAGCGCAGCTATTATGGCGAGGTGCCGCCCGAGGTGCGCTACGACAGCTGGGGGACGTCGCTCCACCTCGACTATGATCTTGGCGACATCGCGATCAGCTCGACCAGCGCCTATACGCGCAGCGGTTCGGGGGTTCAGCTCGACCTCGACCTGTCGCCCGCCTCGGTCTTCTGGTTCGACACCGACCTCAAGGGCCGCACCTGGCAACAGGAATTGCTGGTGTCGTCGAAAGGCAGCGCGCCCTTCCAGTGGCTGCTCGGCGGATTCTACATCAACTATCGCGACGGCTACACGCAACTCGACCAATATGTCGGGCTTCCGGTTCCGAGCAAGCTCCAGCCGCATGTCATTCCGCAACGGCTGCTCGACCTGTCGGCGCTCGGCCTCGGGCCTACGTCGGGGCTCGCCTATATCGATCTCAGCACCTTCGTGAAAATCGAATCGGTCGGGCTGTTCGGCGAGGCGTCGTACGAGTTCGGGCAGGGGACAAAGATCACCGCCGGGCTGCGCTACACCGACGAGACCGCGACGCTCGACGCGGACAATGGCAAGGTAACCTATGTCCCCGACGGCGCCGGCGGGGTCATCGCGATCCCGCAGACGATCGGCGACGTCTGCGCCGCCGATCCGCAATGCGACGGGCTGAGCACCGGTTTTTCGGAGCTGACCTATCGCCTCGTCCTCGACCATAAATTCTCGGACGATCTGCTCGTCTATGCGAGCTACAATCGCGGCTTCAAGAGCGGGGTGTACAACATCTCCTCGCTATCGGCGCGCGCGACCGAGCCCGAAACGATCGATGCCTTCGAGGTCGGGCTGAAATCGCAGCTGTTCGACCGCAAGCTGACGCTCAACCTCGCGGGCTATTATTATAAATACGACAATCTGCAGGTGCCGGTGGTCGATCCCGCCACCAACACCCAGATTTCGATCAACGCGGCGAAGGCGACGATCTCCGGGTTCGAGGCCGAAATGTCGTTCCGCCCCGACGACCGGTTGACGCTGAACGGCAGTTTTTCGACCTACTTCCAGTCGGAATATGACAGCTTCCCGAACTGCGAAATCTATCGCCCCGCGGGGGTCGGGCTGGCGCTCGCGACCAACGCCGATTGCTCGGGCGAGGATCTGCCGGTCACGCCCAATATCATGGCCAGTATATCGGCGAACTATAAGCTGCCGCTCGGCCGCGACGGCGAACTCGAATTGGCGGGACTGCTCAGTTACACCGACGAATTCGACCATGCGACCCACGGCTTCTATCCGGCGGGGATCGATGCCGGCGGCACCCCCTATCCGGCGGGCGAGGGCCGAGCGCCGATCCAGAAATCGCTGACGACGCTCAACCTGTCGGCGACCTTCCGGCCGCTGAAGGACAATCTCTACGTCACCGTCTGGAGCCGCGACCTGCTCAACCAGGGCGACCGCGTGTACCGCAACATGCAGACGACGACATTCGGCTATTCGACGGCGCTCGGCCGCGGGATCACCGGGGGCGTCACGATCGGCTATAAATTCGGTTCGTGACGGCGTGACGAGGCGGCGGGGCGGCGAAAAAGGCGATAAGGGCATCGCCGGCGGTCCCGCCGCCTTAGCCGTTGGGTGGTTGGTGCTGGGCGTTGCTAGTGGGAAAGCCGCGTTATAAATCCCGTTCGTGTCGAGCGAAGTCGAGACACCCATCTGGAGGGCGTGCCTTCGGGGTGTCTCGACTTCGCTCGACACGAACGGAATTGGAGGGTGGCCGCTAAGATCACCCCCCCAGGGCGCATCGCGCAAAATAATGTCCGCGCCGCGCCACGCCATCGCCATCGTCGGGCCATTGGTGTTGCCCGACGGGATCGCCGGCATGATCGAGGTGTCGATGATCCGCAGCCCCTCGACCCCGCGCACGCGCAGCGCCGGGTCGACGACCGAGGCGTCGTCCTTGCCCATCCTGCAGCTGCCCACCGCATGATAGCCGCAGGTCCCGAACCGGTCATAGGCATCGAGGATTTCGGCGTCGGTGGCGAAGGTAGGCCCGGGCAGCGTCTCTTCCGATATCATGCCCGCCAGCGGTTCCTGCTTCGCATAATCACGCATCACGCGCACCGCGCCCGCCATCGCGGCGCGATCCTCGTCGGTGTCGCGGTAATTGGGCTTGAAGCTCGCCGCGGCATCGGGGTCGCGCGTCGCGATATGGATGCTGCCGCGCGAGGTCGGGCGCAGCGGATAGATCACCGCGTTGATCCCCGGATGTTTTTCGAGTTGCGTGCGCTGCGTCGCCATGTCGAAGCTGAACGGCGCGATCAGCATCTGGACGTCGGGGCGGTTGAGCCCGGGGCGCGACTTGAACCAGCCACCGATCTCATAGGCCGCCGCCGACATCGGGCCGTCGCCGGTCAGATAATAGCGGAGCGTCGCGAGCAGCAGCCGCCAGCCGCCGAAGACGCGGTTCTGCGACAGCGCCGCTTTGGTCAGCTTCCACTGCATGATGATGCCGCGATGCTCGATCAGCCCTTCGCCGACCTGCGGACTATGATGGACGAGCGAAATGCCGAGCGCGGCGAGGCGGCTCGCGTCGCCGATCCCCGATCGTTCGAGGATCGCCGGGCTCGCCATCGCGCCGCCGCAGAGGATCACCTCGTGGCGTGCGTCGATCCGCTCGCGCTGGCCGCCCTGGACGACCTCGACTCCGACCGCGCGGGTGCCGTCGAAGATCACGCGGTCGACGGTGCGGTCGGTGAGGACGGTGAGGTTGGGGCGCTTTTCGGCGGGGCGCAGGAACGCCTGCGCGGCGCTCTGGCGCTTGCCCTTCCAGATCGTGCGCGGGGCATAGCCGATCGCGACCTGATCGTCGGGGGCGTTGATGTCGGGCTTGTTCGCCCAGCCCATCGCCTCGCCCGCCGCGACCTGCGCGTCCGAAATCGGCAGGCGCTGGGTCGGCATCGATATCTTCATCGGCCCCGCATCGCCGCGCGTTTCGCCCGCGCCCAGTTCGTGGTTCTCCAAGGCGCGATAGGCGGCGCCGATATGCTCCCAGCTCCAGTCGTCGCTCGACTGTTCGGCGATCGCGTCGAAATCGGCGGGCTGGCCGCGCACATACATCATGCCGTTGACCGACGACGACCCGCCGAGCACGCGCCCGCGCACCCATGCCTCGGACTGGCCCGCGGTCGATGCCTCGGGCTCGCTCATATGCACCCACAGATGCTTGGGATCCTGCATCACCTTGGCGAGTCCCTTGGGCATCGAAATGAAGGGATGGCGGTCGCGCGGCCCCGCTTCGATCAGTGCGACCGTCACCGCCGGATTCGCCGACAAGCGATAGGCGAGCACGCAGCCGGCGGCGCCTGCGCCGCAGATAATATAGTCGAAGTCCATGAGCCTATCCCTTCGATTCCGGCCATTTTTACGGCGCTTTCACCCGCACCATAAAAAACTATTGTTATTAGGTAAAGGGTCGAATAGGCTGAGGCCAACGAAAAGGAGAGGATTGGCGATATGGGTGAAGTTCGTGAAATTGCGCGCCCCGCCCGCAAACTGACCACGCTCGCCGATCTGACCCCGAGCCAGATCGAGGCGATCCGTAAGATCCCCGCCGAAAAGGACGCGGTCGTGGTCCCCTTCGGCGCGACCCGCCCCAACGCGATCTTCACCGGCCAGGACCGCTATGACCGCGAGCAGGAGCGGATCTTCCGCCGCTTTCCGGTCCCTGTCACCCTTTCGGCGCTGCTCGAACCCGGCAGCATCGTCGCTAACGACAGCTATGGTTTCCCCATGCTCGTCTCGCGCACCCGCGACGGCACGATCAAGGCCTTCGTCAACGCGTGCCAGCACAAGGGCTCGAAGATCATCGAGGATTGCGCGGTCCACAAGCAGAGCCGCATGACCTGTCCCTATCACGCCTGGACCTATGGCATCGACGGCAAGCTGATCGGCGTGTCGCGCAGCGAGGCTTTTCAGGGGCTCGACAAGAACCAGCGTGGGCTGATCGAGCTCGAAGCGCGCGAGTGGGGCGGGATCGTCTATGTCCAGCTCAACCGCGACATCCCGGCCGACTGGTCGAACCTGTCGCAGCAGGTCGCTGACGATTTCGACGCGCTCGGCATCGGATCGGCGCATGTCTATGGCCGCAAGACGTTCGATTTGCAGGCGAACTGGAAGGTCGTGCTCGAACCCTTCCTCGAGGGTTATCATGTCCAGCGGCTCCACGCCGCGTCGATCGGCGACCGCTTTCAGGACGCGCCGAACATCGTCGACATGTTCGGGCCGAACATCCGGCAAGTGTCGGGGCGCATCGGCTATGTCCCCGAAATGCTGGACGAAGAGGCCGACGGCAATGTCCACAAGCTGGTGACCCACGCTTACACGACCTTCCCCAACTGCGTCGTGGTGACCAGCCAATATTATATCAGCGTCATGCTGCTGATGCCGCGCGGTCCCGCCCGAACGACGGTCGAATATTTCATGCTTACCCCCGAAGCGGCGTCGACGCCGAAGGCCGAGGAGGTGTTTGCGCGCTCTTATGAGCTGATCCTCAGCGTCTTTGGCGGCGAGGATTTCCGGGCGGCCGAGATCAGCCAGCAGGGGCTGAACGCCGGGGTGCCCGAAGAAACGATCTATTGCGGGCTCGAGACCAATATCATCCATTATTATGAAGCGATCGAAGCACTGCTGTAACGACGGACCCGGCGATAGATCGGACAGAGAGGGACTGAATGGCGCAGACATTGCCGGGTGCGATGGATTGGTGGGCGCGGATGCGGCCCGAGCAGCCCGCGGTGGTGCTCGGCGGCGACCGGCTGAGCTATGGCGAATATAAGGCCTGGTCCGACCGCGTCGCCGCGATGCTGGAGGCCGACGGACTGCAGCCGGGCGATCGCGTCGCGATCTGTTCGACCAACAGCCTCGCTTATTGCGCGCTGATCATGGGGATCATCCGCGCGGGCGGGATCGTCAATCCGGTCAATTTCCGCTTCACGCCGCGCGAAATCCGCGAGTTGTGCGAGACGACCGAACCGCGCTTTGCCTTTGCCGCCCCCGATTTCGAGGCAAATGTCACGGCGGCGGGGCTGATCCCGCGCGCCATGGCGGAGATAGAGGCGCTACGCCACGCCGCAGCCGCATCGCCGGCGCATGATCCTGTGCCCGAAGCCCCCGTCGTCATCATTGCGACCAGCGGATCGACCGCTAAGCCCAAGGGGGTCGTCTTCACCAACCGGTCGATGACCGCCTATGCGGCGTGCTGGGCGGTCGAGGAGGTCTCGTCGTCGCCGGGATCGCGCGTGATCACGCTCGCACCGCTGAACACCTCGGCGGGCTTCGTCCAACTCATCCATTATACGGTGCAGGGCTGTACGGTCTACATGGAACCGGCCTTCGTCCCCGACGCTATCCTGCAACTGATTCAGGACGAGAAGATCGGCTGTTTCGGCGGAGTGCCCACTTTCTTCGAGGCGATCACGCGCTGTCCGGGCTTCGCCGACGCCGACCTGTCGTCGATCCGCCTCGCGACCGCGGGCGGCGCGCGGGTCAGCCGGCAATTGCTCGACACCTGGAAGGCCAAAGGCATCACGATCCGGCAGATTTACGGCCAGACCGAAGTCGGCGGCAATGCGACGATGATGCCCGAGCATCTGGCGATCGAAGAGTCCGAGAAATGCGGCTGGGGCGGCGTCTTCATGGATCTGCGCGTGGTGCGCCCCGACGGCAGCGACTGCGACCCCGGCGAGCCCGGCGAGATATTGATGCGCTCGCCCGGCATGATGCAGGGCTATTGGCGCAATCCGGAGGAGACCGCGAAGGCGATCCGTGGCGGATGGCTCTATTCGGGCGACATCGGCACGCTCGACGAACGCGGCTTGCTGACCTTTGTCGATCGGATGAAGGACCTGATCATTTCGGGCGGACTCAACATCTCGGCCGCCGAGGTCGAGCGGGTGGTGTGCGAGTTTCCGGGCGTGATCGAGGCGCTGGCGATCGCCGCGCCCGATCCGAAGTTCGGCGAGACGCCTTTCGTCGTTTATCACGGCGCCGCCGAGGTCGACGTCGCGGCGCTGATCGACCACTGCAACACGAACCTGTCGAACTACAAGGTGCCGCGTTACGTCGCTTTCTCTGCCGACCCGCTGCCGCGGCTCGCGACCGGAAAATTGTCGAAGCCCGCGGTGCGCGAAGCCTATGCCGGCGCTCATGAGACGATGGAGCGCGTCAGATGAGGAGCCGTCGATGACCGCCGCCCAACTCGCCGCCGCGCCGGTGCCGCCGCACATTCCGGCGCATCTGGTGTTCGATTTCGACATTTATGCCGATCCGCGCATCGGCGAGGATGTGCAGGGCACTTACGCGGCCGCGCTGTCGGACGCGCCCGATATTTTCTGGAGCCGGCTCAACGGCGGACATTGGATCGTCAAGAGCTTCGACGCGATCAGCCAGATCGTGCTCGACCCCGAGCATTTTTCGGTGCGCGAGATGCAGATTCCGCGCGTCAAGAACCCGCCCTTCATGATCCCGCTAAGCCTCGATCCGCCCGAAAACCTGCCTTATCGCCGCGCGATGATGCCGATGTTCGGACCGAGCGCGATCAAGGCACTCGAACCGCGGATCCGCGAATGGGCCGCCGAGTTCGTCGAGGCGGTCGCGGGCAAGGGCGCGTGCGATTTCCAGGCCGATGTGTCGAAGGTGTTCCCGGTCAGCGTCTTCATGGAGCTGATGGGCATGGACCTCGCCCGGTTGCAGGATTTCCGCCATCTCGCAGAGGATTTCTTCTCGGCACAGAATGACGAAGCCGAATTGGGGCGGCTGAGCGCGTTGATCCTCGGTGAACTCAAGGGTCTGATCGCGGAGAAGCGCGCCGCGCCCGACGGCAAGCTGATGTCGCACTTCATCACCGTCGACGTCGACGGCCGGACGATGAGCGACGATGAAATTCTCGCTATGAGCTTCGTGCTTTTCCTCGGCGGCATGGACACGGTCACCAACGTCACCGGCTTCGCCTTCCAGCAGCTCGCGCAGATGCCCGAAGTGCAGGCGCGGCTCGCCGCCGATCCGTCGCTGATCCCTGCTTTCGCCGACGAGGCGGTGCGGCTCTATGGCGTCGTCAACACGCCGCGGCTGGTGGTCGCGGACAAACAGATCGGCGATGCTTCTTTTCGCGAAGGCGAGATGGTGCTCAATATACTCTGTCTCGGCAGCCGCGATCCCGCGAAGTTCGAGCAGTCGAACGTCTTCGACCTCGACCGCAAGAAGACCGCGCACCTGACCTTTTCGTCGGGTCCGCATCTGTGTGTCGGGCATGTTCTCGGCCGGGCCGAGCTTCGCATCCTGACCGAGGAATGGGTGAAACGCATCCCGGCGTTCCGTGCGACGGCGGGCGAACGCCATGCCTTTCGCATCGGCACGGTGATGGCGCTCGAAGCGCTACCGATCGAATGGGCGGTCTGACCTAGTCGGCGTCGCCGAGCGGCGCGCCGATGGTATCCGTGCCCAGGCGCCGCCTGACGCCGACCAGGAACATGCGCAGCGCCTCGACGAACATCTCCTCGTCGCCAAAGGGATTGTCGTCCACAGCCTTGGCGAAGTACGGATATTTGGCCGCATCGACCGCCGGGATCACCGGGATGCCGCGCACCTGAGCCGACGCCTCGAACAGCGCGGTTCCGAAGGTATATTTCTCAATCGCATCGATCACGGTCAGGTGGATTGAGGGGGGGTAGGGTTCCTCGGACGCCGCGCGTTCATAGGCGGCGAGCAGCAGGTGGCGCGGGAAATAGCGCAGCATCAGCGGTGCGGCATTGGGATGTTTGAGCAGGGTGCGGCGGGTCACCACGCAGCGCGCGATGATCTGTTCCTCGAAGGACAGCGCGGGATCGTTCACCGTCGGGATGCGCACGAACATCATGCGCGCGACCTCCTGGAGCAGTTCCGACTTGTCTTTGAAATGATGGTAGAGTGAGGGTGGCCGCACCCCGAGCTTGCGCGCGACGAGGTTGAGGCTCAGTTCCTCAAGCCCGACCTCGTCGATCACCTCAAGCGCGGCCTCGGCCGCATTGGCGCGCGATATCAGCGGTTTGGATGGCCGTGCCAACGAAATTTTCCCCTTGCCCAAATTGCTCATGGCAGCCCGGGCGGGCGCGTGCCAGTGCAAAAACGCCGCCGCTTGGGGTGGCCTGTTCAATCTATTGACGTTAGATAATCCCGAGATCATTGTCGAGTATGAGGAGAGCCAGTCGATGACGGATCACTTGCAGGCCCGTGTGTTCGTGTCTTCGGACGGAGTCGAACTTGTCGGTGATCGCGGCGGGGCGGCGGATGCGCCGTGCGTGATCCTGCTCCACGGCGGCGGGCAGACGCGACACAGCTGGAACCGTGCGGTTGACAGCCTGCTCGACGCGGGATTGCAGGTGATCAATTTCGACGCGCGCGGGCATGGCGACAGCGACTGGTCGCCCACCGGCGCCTATGCACTCAGCGACCGCGCGGCCGATCTGCGCGCGGTGGCGGCCGATCTGCGCGTGCCGTTCGTCCTTGTTGGCGCATCGTTGGGCGGAGCGACCGCGATCCAGGCGGTGCACGAAGGGCTGCGGCCCGCGGGCGTCGTGCTCGTCGATATCGTGCCCGAACCCGATCCGCGCGGGATCGAGCGCATCGTCGGCTTCATGCACGGGCATCGCGAAGGCTTTGCGAGCATCGACGAGGCGGCGGCAGCGGTCGCGGCCTATAACCCGCAGCGTGCGCGGCCAACCGACACAAGCGGGCTGATGAAGAATCTGCGCCCGCGGGAGGGGCGCCTGTACTGGCATTGGGATCCGCGCATCCTCGATACCGCGCCGAGGACGCATCATATCGTCGTCGAGCGTGCGACCGAAACACTGGGCGCGCTGGTCGACATGCCGGTGCTGTTGGTCCGCGGGCTGTCGAGCGACGTCGTCAGCGAGGCCGGGATCGCGGCCTTTCGGCGGCAGGTGCCGCGGCTTGAAATCCTCGACGTGCAGGGCGCCGGCCACATGGTCGCGGGCGATCGCAACGACGCATTCAACGACGGCGTGATCGCTTTTGCGAAGCGATTACTGATGCCGGTTTCGTGATAGAGTTTTGGCACTAAGTATCAGATTTTATGATGGATAATATGTGTCCGCCGAAAACCTTACGGCGTTAAATTTGCGATTGACTTTAAATCTAATGACTGTAGGTTAAATCCCACAGGGCCGCAGCTGACGGCTCGACCTTTGGGAGGAGACGGTCATGGATCGCAAAGTTTCGCGTCCTGCAATTCGCTACGCTTGCCTGGCATCGGTTATCGCGCTCGCGGCGGTTGCTGCGCCCGCTTATGCGCAGGACGCGCCCGCCGCGCCGCCGCCCGCCGACGAAGCCAATGTCGGCAACGACGCCGAAATCATCGTCACCGCGCGCCGCCGCGACGAGCGACTGATCGACGCCCCGGTCGCGATCACCGCGCTCGGCGGCGCGGCGCTCGACAATTACGCGGTCACCGACTTTAACGATATCGCACAGCTCGTGCCGACGATGGTCGCGGGCAAGGCGGCGTCGGGGTCGTCGGCCAGCATCTTCCTCCGCGGCGTCGGTTCGACCGCGCTCAGCGCGGGTTTCGACCAGTCGGTGTCCTTTGTCGTCGACGGCATGCCAATGAGCCGCGGCCGCGAGATCGGTCTCAGCCAATATGACGTCCAGCGCGTCGAAGTACTCAAGGGGCCGCAGGCCTTGTTCTTCGGCAAGAATGCCACCGCGGGCCTGATCGCGGTCACCACGAACAACCCGCGCGACGTCTTCGAGGCGGGATTCAAGGCGGGCTATGGTTTCGAGGCGCAGGAGAAATATGGCGAGGGTTATATTTCGGGTCCGCTCGCCGACGGGCTGCGCGCGCGCCTGGCATTTCGCATCGCAGACAGTGAGGGCGCCTTCACCAACACCGCCGCGGCGACCTATATCGATCCGTTCGGCCTCCAGCGCCACAGCAACAGCAAATATCGCGGCGGCGGCCGTACCTATAGCGGACGTGCGACGCTCGAATGGGACGCTACCGACAATCTGACTTTCCAGGTTAAAAGCGGCTACACCGACCAAAAGGACGGCGGCCCGACCGACATCATCGAGCGCATCTGCGGCGGTGGTCGCGCCACGCCCTTCGCCGCCAACGGCATTCCGCCGAGCCCCAATGCCGATTGCGTCATCAACGGCCGGTCGGACAGCTCGACAATCCCCGTTGAGGTGGCGAACCTCGATTATCGCTATGCCGGCGACGGACACATGTATTCGCGGCTCAAATCGGGTTTCGGTATCCTGACCGCGACGCTGGAGAGCGACGTTTTCGACGTCACTTCGATCACCTCCTATTACCGCTTCAAGCAGAACGACCTGAACAACGTGTCGGGTGAAGCCTATCCGGCGACCTTCTCGCAGCTCGCCGATTATCGCCAGACGTCGGAGGAACTGCGCTTCCAGTCGAAGTGGGGCGGGCCGGTCAACGTGCTGTTCGGGCTGTTCGCGTCGAGCAACAAGTTCATCTTCAACACCGATGCCTATATCTTCCCCTTGCCGGCTGTCGCCGCAGGGCCGACCTATGTGACGTTCAAGCGCGACAACGGCTTCACCGGCAGCTCGATGTCGGCGTTCGGCGAAGTGACGGCGAATCTGTCCGACGCGATCGAACTCGCGGCGGGCGCGCGGTACAGCTATGAATCGCGCGACAGCTTCCAGGCGTCGCTCGCCGCCAATCCCGCCTTTGGTGCGGCGTTTCCGGGCGGGCTGCGGCTCGACGATCGTTATCGCGAATCCGACGTCTCGCCGCAGGTCACGCTTCGCTACAAGCCCTCGCGCGACCTGACCTTTTACGCCGCGTACAAGGAAGGTTTCAAATCGGGCGGGTTCAATATTTCGCAGACCCTGACCCCCGCCGCGACCGTCGCGGCCGGGCAGTTCGGTGCCGAGCGCGCCCGCGGCGGCGAGGTCGGGGGGCGTGCGATCCTGATGGGCGGCGCGCTTTCGCTCAACGCGACGGCCTATTATTACGACTATCTCGATCTGCAGGTGCAGAATTTCGATCCGGTGACGATCGGGCAGGTCGTGGCGAATGCCGGTACGCTGCGTGTCAAGGGCATCGAGGGCGATTTCAACTGGCGTTCGGGCGGTTTCTCGCTCCGCGGGGCAGCGGCCTACAACAATGCGTCCTACAAGGATTATGTCGGCCAATGCTATGGTGGTCAGACGATCGCGCAGGGTTGCAACCTGCTCCGCCCGTCGCCCGCTGCGGCCTTCACCAGCCAGGATTATGACGGGCTGACCCCGCCCAAGGCACCGCGCTTTGCCGGTCGCCTCGGCGCCAGCTACGCGGTCGAGCTGTCGGATTCGGGCATGACGCTCGAAGCGAGCGGCGACATGAGCTATTCGGCCAAATATAATTTCTCCGACACGCTGCGCCCCGACGCGATCCAGCCGAGCTTCACGAAGTTCGACGCGTCGCTGCGCTTGAAAGGCCCCGACGATCGCTGGACGCTGGCGCTGATCGGCCGCAACCTGAGCAACAAGCTGGTGGTGACCGGCGGCTCGGAAATCCCGTTCACCGGTGGCACGGGAACGGGCACCGCTGGTCCGGGCGTGCTCAGCGACCTGTCGGCCTTCGTCGATAATCCGCGCGAATTCTACATCGAAGCCTCGGTCAAATTCTGATGCTCGGTCGCGGTTCGCGCGGCGCCAGATCGACGATGAACCCGGCGCCGCGAAAGCGGGCCGGGTTCATGTTGATCGTCTCGCTCGGCCTTGTGATGGCGCCGGCGAGGGCCGCGCCGTCCGACGTCGGTGATGGCGGCGTGCCGGCCTTTTACGCTTGGTCCGGTGCTTTGCCGGGCGAGGCGGGCGTCGTACTGGGCGAAGAGCCGTTGCCCGCCGATTTTTCGGTGCCCGGCGCGGGCAGGGCGACGCGCATCCTCTACACCGCGCGCGACGGCATCGCCGACGAACATATGGTGCCGGTTTCGGCCGCGGTTTTCCTCCCGCGTGGTACGCCGCCGAAGGGCGGCTGGCCCGTAGTGGCCTGGGCGCATGGCACCACCGGCATCGCTGACGTCTGCGCGCCATCGGCGCGCCCGCGCGGCGAGCGCGATGGCCGCTATATCTCGAGTTGGCTCGACGCCGGTTTTGCGGTGGTGGCGAGCGATTATCAGGGACTCGGCACACCGGGCATCCATCCCTATTCCAATTATCGCGCGAGTTCGTACAGCCTCCTCGACAGCGCGCGGGCCGTCGTGCGCGACGCACGTTACGGGACGGCCAATCAGGTCATCCTCGTCGGGCAATCGCAGGGCGCCGGAACGGTCGTCGCGGCCGCCGGCTATGCGCCGACCCACGCGCCCGACCTGAAGGTGCGCGGCGTTGTCGCGACGGGCGCGCCGAACCTATCGCGAGAAGCGATCGAGAGCGGACTCGCGTCGAGCGCGACCGACGTCATGGTCACCGGCGCTTATGCGATGATCGGCTATGAACTCACGCGCACCCATGCCGATCTCGATGCCGATGCGGTTTTCACCGAACAGGGGCGCGAGATCGAGGAGATCGTCGGATCGGCCTGCCTGCCCGACCTGATGAAGGCGGCCGCCTCACGCAACCTCGATCCGTCGAAGGCGTTTCGGCCGGGCATGCTTAAGCGGCTCTGGGATACCGACGTCGATTTGCGCTCGTTTCCGACGCTCGACCTCGCGGCACCGGTCTTTTTCGGCATCGGCGCGGCTGACACGGCGGCGCTGCCGATGACGACGCTGACCTTGGTCAACGACCTGTGCAGCCGCGGCAATGTCGTCGAGGCGCGTATCTACAAGGACAAGGATCATTCGGGCGTTGTGAACGCCGCCGCCGCCGATGCGATCGCCTTTGCCAAGGCGGCGATCGAGGGCGGACCGATCGCGCCGACCTGCAAGCCCTAGCCGCCTAGCGGCCTTCGTCGGCGACGACGCGGCGGTGCGCCGTCATGGCGAACAGGATCAGGCCCACGGTCAGCGGCAGCATGACCAGCGCCAGCATCGACAGGCTCTGGCGCAGCGCATCGTTGCCGGTGAAGGCGGTGTCGGACATCCACGCCGACAAGGCCGGGCCGCAGGTCAGGCCGACCAGATTGCCGACCAGCACATAGAGCGCGGTGATCTTGGCGCGCATGCGCGGCGGGGCGATGTGCTGGATGATCAGCACCGCGAGGCCGCCCGCCGCGCCATAGCCGAAGGTCGCGACGGCGATGATCGCGATTGCGCCGTCGATGTCGCGCGCGAGCGGGAAGGCAGCGACTGCGGCGTGGCCGATGCCGAGGCCGACCGCGAGCGCGAGCACCGCGAGTTCGGCGCGGTCGCGCTTCAAGACCCAGGCGCTGATTGCCGGCCAGAAAAAGGCGGCGATCGCCGCCGCGATCACGCCGACAAGCCCGAAGATCGCGCCGGCGGCGGCGACGCTCTGGCCATAGCTGCGCGTCAGCATCGTCGCCGTCCAGGCGATGAAGCTGTAGCTCGCGAGCGCCGACACGCCAAAGCTAAGATAGAAGGGCAGGTAGAAGCGCCAGTGGCGGCGGAGATAGGCGAGGGCCGCCGCGAGGCTGGTCTGGTCGGCCTGTCCGGGTTCTTCGACGCGATCGGGTTCGGCGACGGTGAGCAGCCAGAGCGGGCCAAGGACCAATCCGGGTACACCGACGATGACAAGCGTCAGCCGCCATGGGCTGAGTCCGAGATCGGGTGAGAGGATGACCGCGAGTTCGAAGGCATAAGCGCCGATCAGGAAGGCCCCGGACGCCATCAGCGTCGATACCGCCATGAACAGGCCGATGGGCAGGGCCCGCTTTTCGGGCGGGAAGAGGTCGGCAACGAGCGATACCGTCGCGGGGACCAGCACCGCTTCGCCGATCGCGACCCCGGCGCGCGTCATCAGCAATATCTCGAAATTGGGCGCGAAGCCCGATGCGACGGTCGACAGGCTCCAGACGATCACGCCGATGCCGACGATGCGCACGCGCGTGCCGCGGTCGATCAGATAGGCGACGGGCACCCCCGACAAGGCATAGAGCAATCCGAAACCGAGTCCGATGAGCAGGCCGATCGCGGTGGCATCGATGCCCATGTCCCTGATGATCGGATCGGCGAGCAGCGCGATGATGTAACGGTCGAGATAGGACAGTGCGGCGATCAGGCAGAGCAGCCCGGCGACATACCAGGCGCGGGTTGGCGACGGCCATGCCCAGGCCGTCATGCCGCGCAAATCTCCACCGGGAAGCCTTCGAGCCAGCTCATCCCCGACACCTGTTCGGCCTGGTCGGGGGTTGCGGGCGTGATTTCGTTGAGGTTCCGGCCCGGCTGCGCATTGGCGCCCCGCCAGCCGCCGCGATGGCCCCAGCCATGCGGATAGGCGACGCAGCCCGGGCGGACCTCGTCGGTCACCTCGGCCACGACCTCGATCGCGCCCCATTGGGTCGAGATCTTCACCGCCATGCCGTCGTCGATGCCGCGCGCGGCGGCGTCCGACGGGTTGATCAGCAGCGCCGGGGAGTCGGAGCGGACGAGCTTGTCGACATTGTGCATCCAGCTGTTGATCGAGCGCAGTTTGCGCAGGTTAATCAGGCGCAGCATGTTCGGGTCGGGCTCGGGCTCGGCGTGGAGGCGCGTCACCTCCTCGCCGGCGATATCGTCCCACAAATGGATCTTGCCGTCGGGATGGCCGATGCGCTTTTCGAAATCGAAGGCCCAGCGCCCGCGTTCGATCATCACCCCGTGCGGATTGGCTTTCAGCTTGGCGAGCGACAGCCCGTCCTGCCCCTCGATCCCCGCCTGCAGCGCGCCGTCGGCCATTTCGAACGGCGTCATGTTGCCGAAGGCGCCGTCGCGGCCCATGCGTGCGGCAAGGTCGCGCAAAATCTCATATTCGCCGCGCGCTTCGCCGGTCGGCGGGATCACCGCGGGCACATATTGGGCGAAGGGTCGCACCATATGGTTCATGAAGAACTGATTGATGTCCTCACGCTCGAGCGCCGTCGTCGCGGGCAGGATGTAGTGCGCGTGGCGCGAGGTTTCGGTCATGTAGAGGTCGACCGACACCATCAGGTCGAGCGCCTCAAAGCCTTCGGTCAGGCGCGGCCCGCCGGGCATCGACATCACCGGATTGGCGCCGACGGTCAGCAATGTCTTGATCTGGCCGTCACCGGGGGTGGTCATTTCCTCGAGGAAGGTCAGGCTCGACTGGGTTCCCCAGACCGAAGCCTGGCCGCTGATGCGCGAGCTGTGGCGTTTGTGGCGTGCTTGGCCGGGTCCCGTCGCCTGGGCGTCGGTCGCGGTGCCGCCATGCCCCCAGCCGACGCCGCCCGGCTGATGAAACTTGCCGCCGAGCAGGTTGAGGAGGTGGAGGAAATAGTTGGTCAGCGTCGAGTAACTGGCGCGGCAGATGCCGATGCGTCCCATGGCCGCGGCGCGCGGCGCGGCGACGAAATCGCGCGCGAGGGTGCGGATTGCGTCGGCCTCGATGCCGCAATGCGGGGCAGCGATCTCGGGGGTGATCCAGTCGATCGCCGCCGCAAGCTCGGCAAAGCCCGAACAATGGCGCTCGACGAACGCCCTATCGGCCAGCCCCTCGGCGATGACGACCTGCACCATCGCGCCGAGCAACCAGACGTCGCCGGCGGGGATGATCGAGACATGCTCGAACTTGCGCGCGGTCTCGCTGCGCCGCGGGTCGACGACGATCACGCGCCCGCGCTCGGCGATCTCGACCAGATCCTCCTTGAAGCGCGGGGCGATGAGCAAGGAGCCGTGGCTGACCAGCGGGTTCGACCCAAAGATCAGCAGATGGTCGCATTGCGCGAGGTCGGGGAAGACGAAGCCGTGGGTGCCGAAGATCAGCTCCGTCGCGAGAACCACCGACGTGATATCCTCCGACGAGGGGGTGAACAGCTTGGTGCAGTCCATCGCGCGGCTGAACAGATAATTGCCCATCGAGCTGGGCCATCCCATGCTCGGCGGGTTGCCGGTGTTCATCGCGAAGCTTTGCGGACCATGTGCCTCGATCGACGCTGACAGGCGCGCGGCGATGTCGTCCAGCGCGTCATCCCAGCCGACGGGCGCAAACTCGCCGGGCCCGCCGACGCGCTTCAGCGGGGTGGTGACGCGGTCGGGGTCGTAAGTGACTTCGGCGAGCGCGGGACCCTTGACGCAGATATGGCCGCGCGAATGGGGATTGTCGCGGTCGGGGCGAACCTTGACGATCTTGCCATCGGCGACCGTCGCGACCATGCCGCACAGCGCCTCGCAGACGCGGCAATAGGTGATATGGTCGCCATCGGCGCCGGGGATGGTGGTGAAAGCCATCAGCTGTTCCCTTCCTTCCTGTTGTTCGATGCCCGTCACCGCGCCGCGGGCGGGGTGACGCGGACATTCACGGTGCGGACGCGGCCATCGAGTACGCCTGCGGTCTTGCCATCGGCGAGCGGCCCCGAACCGCTGTCCTGCCCGAGGTCGAAGGTCTCGCTCGGCGAGAAGGACAGGCGGGGCAGGGCGCCCTTGATCGTGCCGCTGGCGATTTCGGCGCCGTCGGCAAGGATATGGACGATCGCTTCGCTCTCGCCGCGCCGTTCAAAGCGCAGCAGGATGGTCGCGGGGCCGCGCCCCAGCGCGCGGTCGGCGGCGACTTCCGTCAGTTTCAGGTCGAGGCTGCGATAGGAGAAGACCGGGCGCCCCTCGCGCAAGTGGAGCGCGAAGCCGCCATGCCGCCCGCCGATCGCTGCGATGGTGCCGCCGGCGTCGCTGTCGAGATCGAGCTTCGCCTCGATGGTGAAGCTGGCGGACTGCATGGGCGGGGCGAGCGCTTCCGGAATGCGCGCGGTGGCGCCGGTGTAGGTCCACTGATAGCCGCGCCGGGCCATGTCCTCGGCGGCCATCTTACGGACGAAGCCCCACGCGTCGCTGGTGTTGGACAGCGGATAGACATTGTTCGCCTTCGCCTCGCGGTCGAACAGCACCTTCATCTCGGCGAGCTTGCGCGGGTTGGCGGCCGCGACATTGCGTTGTTCGCCCGGGTCGGTGGTGAGGTTGTAGAGCTCCCATTTGTCGTCTCCGAACACGGGGCGGTTCATGAAATCCCACACGTCGAGCCGGTGCGGGACGACGGCTTTCCAGCCGCCCGCATAGATCGCGCGATTGCCGTACATCTCATAATATTGCGTGGCGTGGCGGGTCGGCGCGGTGGGCGCGGCGAAGCTGTATGTCATGCTGACGCCGTCGAACGCCATCTGCCGCTCGCCATTGACCATCGCGGCGGGGGCGATGCCCGCGGCGTCGAGGATCGTCGGGGTGATGTCGGTGACATGCTGATACTGGCCGCGCAATTCGCCGCGTGCGGGGATGCCCCCCGGCCAGGAGAGGATCAGCGGCACGCGCGTGCCACCCTCATAGGCGGTCTGCTTGTAATAGCGGAACGGGGTGTTGCCCGCGACCGCCCAGCCATTGGCATAGTGGGGATAGGTTGAGGGACCGCCCCAATCGTCATAATGGCGCAGATTTTCCTCGAGCGTCGCGAAATAGGCGTTGGCGAAATAATGTTCGCTGAACGTGCCCTGCGGCGCGCCCTCGGCGCTGGCGCCATTGTCGGCGGTGATCAGGATGACGGTGTTGTCGAGTTCGCCGCGTGCTTCGAGCGCGCCCAGGATGCGGCCGAACTGTTCGTCGGCGTGGCTGAGCTGCGCGGCAAAAGCCTCCATCTGGCGCGCGAACATGCGCTGCTCGTCGCGGCTGAGATCGGCCCAATGCTTGACCCCGGCGGGCAGCGGCGGGAGCGCCATGCCGGCTGGCACGAGGCCGAGTTTCTTCTGCCGGTCGAGCACCTGCTGCGCGGCGACGTCCCAGCCTGCGTCGAAGCGGCCCTTATAATGGTCGAGCCAGCGCTGCGGCGCGTGGTGCGGCGCGTGGACCGCGCCGGTCGCCCAATACATCATGAAGGGGCGGTGCGGATCGGTGGCGTCGCGCGCACCGATCCAGCCGATCGCCTTGTCGGCCATATCGGCGCTGAGATGATAGTCGGCGCGCGGCGACAGCGCGACGGGGTCGTGATCAGACCAGAGCGTCGGGTCGAAATTGTCGGCGTCGAAGGCGAGGAAGCCATAATAGCGGTCGAAGCCCTGGCCGCTGGGCCAATAGGTGAAGGGTCCCGCCGCCGAGGCGTCGGCCTGCGGCAGATGGTCCCATTTGCCGATGGCGTAAGTGAGATAGCCCGACTGGCGCAGGTTCTCGGCGACGGTGCCGGCACTCCGCGGGACGAGCGCGTCCTGCCCGGGGAAGCCGACCGCGATCGCCGAATGGCCGCCGATATGGACGCGGTGCGAATTGCGGCCCGTCAGCAGCGCGGCGCGGCTGGCCGAGCAGATCGGCGTGGTGTGGTAATTGGTGTAGCGCAGCCCCTGCTGCGCGACGCGATCGATGTTGGGGGTCTCGGCGAGGCCGCCATAGCTGCCGAGCTGGCCGAAGCCCATGTCGTCGATCACCCAGACGAGGATATTGGGGGCACCCGCGGGGGCGACGGTGCGCTGGATTTTGCCGGGCACCGAATCGGCAAAGGTCTTGCCGATCTTCGGCTGGTCGTCGGGCGCTGCCGATGCCGGACCCGCGAGCGCCGCAGCGCTCAGGCAGGCGGCCGCGACATTGAAAAACCGGTACTTCCTCATTCCCATACACCTCGTGTCCGTCGATCGCCGGATGCTTGACGCCGCACTATAGATGAATTACATTCTTCGTAAAGTGTAAACATCAGGATTGGCGAGGGACAGGGCATGAAAATCGAATTGGACACGATCTATCGCCGCATCGTCGACCATCTGGAAAATGGCACGACCGACATGGCCGCGGATTCGATCGAGGTCCCCGCCGCGCATTTCACCGACGCCGACCATCTGGCCCGCGAACTCGAGGTGTTCCGGCGCCAACCGCTCGCCGCCGCGACGAGCATGGAAATCCCCGAACCCGGCAGTTTTGTCACCCGCGACATACTCGGCGTGCCGCTGCTGATCGTGCGGCAGAAGGACGGCAGCGTCGCTGTGTTCCGCAATATGTGCCGCCATCGCGGCGGCAAGGTCGAGCAGGGCGAGAAGGGCAAGAAGCCCTTTTTCGTCTGCGCCTATCATGGCTGGAGCTTCAAGGGCGACGGCAGCTTGCGCGGCATTCCGTTCGAGGAGCAATATGGCACGCTCGACAAGGGGTGCCGCAATCTCTTCGCGGTCGAGGCAGAGGAGCGCCACGGCCTCGTGTGGATCAAACTGCCTCAGGCGCCGCAGGACATGCCGATCGCCGACTATCTGGGCGAGGCCGACGAGCGGCTCGCGGCTTATGACATCGACAAGCTCGTCGTTTTCATGGACCAGAAGATCGATCTCGACATCAACTGGAAGTTGGTGATGGACGGCGCGATCGACGTGCTCCACCCGCAATTCCTGCACGCCGAAGGGGTCGGCAAGCTGATCCAGACCGGCGCCGCGGTGTGGCTCGATCTCGGGCGGCACGGCCAATCCTATTCGGCGCGCAAGCGGCTCGCGCGCAAGCTCAAGGCCGGCGAACCGATCGAGGGCGGCTGGCGCTATCTGACCGGCAACCTGATGATTTTCCCCAACATGAGCGTGATCCCGACGCCCGACCATATCGAGCATTGGACCGTGTGGCCGCATCTGACCGATCCCGGCAAATGCCATGTCCACATCCGCTTCCTGACCGATCCGGCGAAGCTGACCGACGAGGTTGCCGAGCGGATCAACCGCAGCTGGGAGATTTTGCGGCAGGCCGCGACCGAGGAGGATTTTCCGATGGAGGAAATGATCCAGGCCAATGCCGCGGCGCTGCCGACGACCGGCTTCCTCTATGGCGCCAACGAAGTGCCGACGCAGCATCTGCACTTGCAGATGGCGCGCGAGTTCGAGGCGTTGGCCTGACATAGAGACATAACCGGACGAAGAGCCGGACCCCGCGAAAACCCCCTCGGGAGAGACTGCATGAATATCGCCGAACTCGTTCGTTATTGGGCGCGCTGGAGGCCGGATCACAGCGCCGTGATCGCCGACGACGTCCGCACCAGCTGGGCCGAGTTTGACGCGCGCAGCGACGCGATCGCGCGGGGCCTGCGCGCCGCCGGGGTGGTCAAGGGCGACCGCGTCGGCATGCACCTCGACAATAGGATCGAGGCGCCGCTGCTGACCGTCGCGTGCCTGAAGCTCGGGGCGATGATCGTGCCGCTCAATTTCAAACTCACCGCGAGTGAAATTCTGCCTTTGCTGGAGGATGCCGACTGCAAGATCGTTGTTACTCAGGCGAAGCATCTCGACCGGCTCGAGTTGGCGGCATCGAAGCTGCCCTTCGCGATTTACAGCCTCGACGGCAGCGATGCGCGGCGCTTTTCCGCGCTGCTGATCGATACCGGTCCGGTGCCGACCGAGACGATCGGCCTCAACGATGCCGGCTTCCTCTGCTACACCTCGGGCACCACCGGGCGCCAGAAAGGCGCGCTGCTCACGCACGGCGGCGCCATGTATCCCGGCCTCGCCAAGAATATCGCCGAAGGGCTGACCTGGCGCGATTCGATCATGGTCGCGGTGCCCTTCGTCTTTACCGGCGCGATCGTCTCCTGCTTCATCCAGTTCGCGGTCAATGCGGGCGGGACGATGGTGCTGGAATCCGATTTTGACATCGACCGCTATTTGGACGTGATCCAGCGGCATCGGGTGAGCGCGGCGACGACGGTTCCGGTCGTCTGGGAACGGCTGATGCGGTCACCGGGTTTCGAAAAGGCCGATCTGTCGAGCATGATCTCAGCTGCCGCCGGCGGCGCGCCGGTCAGCGTCGACCTGATCGAGGCATATCGCGCCAAGGGCATTTCGCTGATCCAGTCCTATGGCTTGACCGAGGCGTCGGGGCTGGCGGCGACGATGCACGGCGACGATGCGATCGCGCATATCGGCTGGGCGGGACGCCCGATCGTCGGCAGCGAGATGAAGATCGGTGACGCCGACGGCAACGCGCTTGCCAATGGCGAGATCGGCGAGATCATGGTGCGCGGACCGCATGTCATGCGCGAATATTGGCGCAATCTCGAGGCCACCGCGGCGACGTTTGCGGGCGATTGGCTGCGCACCGGCGACACCGGCATGATGAACGACGAAGGCTTCGTGAAGGTCGTCGACCGGTCGAAGGACATGATTATTTCGGGCGGTATCAACGTCTATCCGGCCGAGATCGAGAAAATCCTCTCGGCTAACCCGCATATCGCCGAACTGGCGGTGATCGGGGTTCCCGACAGCGACTGGGGCGAAGTTCCGATGATCGTCGCGAGCGGGGTGAAGGACGAAGGCGCGGCGCTGTCCGCGCTCGAAACCGACGGCTCGGCGCAACTCGCGGCCTTCAAGCGTCCGCGCCGTGTCGTCTTCATCGACGAACCGCTGCCGCGCACCCTGTCGGGCAAGATTTCCAAACCGACGCTGCGCGGGCTGTTTCCGGCGGTGCCCGACCAGGCGAAGGCGTTGTTCGGGAAATAGCGATCGGGGCCGGCGGGCGGCACGAGACGCCCGTCGGCCGCGCCCTTTTTACCGTTTCATCATTCCCGTGCATTTCCAGTTGCGCGCGTCGCTGACGTCGCTTCCCTCCGCGCCCGTGAACTTCGCAACGCTGGGATAGGCGCAGATGCGATAGCTGCGCGCCACCGCGGCATCGCTGTCGGCCGTCGCGGGGTTTTCGAGGCTCATGCCCGAAACATACATCGACGTGTTCGACGTCGAGTTGAGTTCCAGCGTCCGAGGACTGTTGGTCAATATGATGTCGGCTGGCGGCGTGCCGCCCTCCACCCAGCGCTGCATCGCGTCCAGCATCGCGCGACTGCTGTCGGTTGGGGAGCCTTCGCCGCCGCGGCAATGGAACATCCCGGGCACGAAAAAGCTCTGGAAGAAATTTCCGCTTTCGGCGCCGTACCGAGCCCGGACCGCGTCGCTGTAATCCGCCGTATAGGCGGGTGGGATCGATTCGTCGGAGGCGCCGGTCCACATGATCAGTTTGCCGCCGGTTCGCTGCATCGCCGCAAGATTGGCGGGATCATAGCCATAACCGCCGACGCGCGCCCACAGCGCGTCGTCTTCGTTGCGCTGTGCCGGATCCCCGAAATCCATCTGCGTCAGCGCATCATAGCCGGTAGCGCGCAAAGCCTTCATGCTGAGCACGGTCGATCCGAACAGAGGCGGCCGAGTCTTGTCGGTCCACGGCGGCGGCGCGGTGCCCAGCGCGATCGGTCCCAGCAGCGAGGGGTTGGCGAACCAAAAGCCCGGCGCCGCGACGTCGGACCCCGCAACCGGGGGGAACCCGCCGGCCAGGATTTCGAGCGTCGAATATTGCGCATCGCTGAGGAACGGGAACAAGGAATGCGACAGGCGGATTTGCGTTGGATCCCAGATCAGCCCGTCGCGCGCGCCGTCGGCCGCGTCATATTTGGCCACGATCGCCTGCCCAACGCGCGTCATGTCGGCGGGCGATATCCAGCGCGCCGGATCGCGCGCGACATGCTGTGCGACATAGGCCCAGAACGTCTGCACATGGGCGCTGGTTGGGGCGCCTGCCGCGATGAAGCCGTCGGCATCGCCGGGGTATCGCTCCGCTTCCATCAGGGTGCTGACGCCCCCCCCGGAACAGCCCATGATATAGCGCGGCATCGCGCTGCGGTTATAATAGCCGCGCGCCAGCGTTTGCGTCGCAACTGCCGCCACATGCGTGCCGCGATGCGCATAATCTTCGGACTTTGCCGGATCGCCGCGGAATGACATGTCGAGCGCACCGCGCGAGTGCGATCCCTTGTCGGTGGTCGCCACCGCATAGCCGGCGGTCAGATGCTCGCGCGACGGATTGACGATGTAGCCCGCCGACCCACCCGGAATCGTCATCAGATAGCGGCCGTTCCAGCTTTGCGGCAGTGCGATCATGAAGCCGACGGTATTCGGCCCGGGATTTGCGGTCCGCACGACCCCGTCGATCCGGCAATAGGGCACCGGGTCGGCCAGCCAGCGGATCGACTCGATCGCGACATCCTTGCCCGCCCATGTGATCGCCTCGGGCGAACAGGCTGCGGCCGCTACGCCGGGGATTGCAACTGGTCGCGGGTCATGCGCCGCCGCAAACGGTATCGTCAGCAATCCGGTCAGCGCGCCGGCCATCATCAGCATTGTCCGATATCGCATACCCTTTATCCTCCACCCATCGTCGCTTTGCCGACTCTGAAAGCCTGTTCTGCTATCAAATAACAAAAAATGGAAAATGTAAATATTGATGCTATGGTGAAGGCAGGGCATGAAGCCGATTGCCGGTTTCACGGGCGGGTCTACCGGTCAAAGACCCATTTGAAAGCCGGGCAGGGGAAGGACGGAGCCATTGGACGTTTCGAAAAATCGCGAGGAACAGGCCATGCCCGATATCGGCAAGACCGGCGCGAAGATCGTCGAGGGCGCGCGTCGCTGTTTCGAACGTTATGGGATCGAGAAGACGACGGTCGAGGATATCGCGCGAGCCTCCGGCGTCTCGCGCCCGACGGTCTATAAATTTTTTGGCGGCAAGATGGAGATCGTCGATTACATCGGCTTTGCCGAACTCGACAAGATTCAGGACCTCGTCCGCGCTCGCATCCAGCGCCAGCGGAATTTCGCCGACACGACGACCGAGGCGATTGTCGCGTCGGTCCAGGTGGCGAGCGGCAATCCCTATATACGCCGTTTCGTCGAGGATCTGGAAGTGTCGGCGCAGAGCCAACTCCCCACCAGCCCTTATCAGGAGCAGGCGCGGCATCGCTGGGAATCGGTGATGCACCGCGCGCAGGCGAGCGGAGAACTTGCAGCTGACCTTGACCCAGCCGATGTTGTGAACTGGCTGTCGCGCAATCAGGTCATGCTGCTGCGGGTGCTCGACCAGTTCGGCGGCGACGAGGACAAGCTGCGGCATATGGTGCGTCGCTTCGTCGTCGAACCCTTGCTTGCCAATCGGTCCCCCACGTCAAGCTGACAATTCGGGGCGGCGCAGGCCCGATTCGCGACTCGCCGAGGATCGGCATCGCATTTGAACACGATGGAAATCCGGACGTGAAAGCCTTGTTGGCGGGAAGATTCTCAAGGATTTCCGCGAATTAAACTACATATCATAGATTGTGCATCGCGCAGCGTGCTCGTTGCTCGGTGACATTGTTGACATTTTATCGAATCTGTTGTCTGTAAGCATCGGGAGTGATGCACGGCAACAGCACCGGCCGAACCGATCTGCCCTGATCGTTTCGAGCAGCGCGCGTCCCACAGTGATGGACTGCGCGGCGCCGCCTTCAACGAAGGGCGGGCGTCGCCAATGGGAGGATGCTATGCGCTTTTCTTACAAGCTCGCCACATGCACGCTGGCGATTGCGGTTTCGACCGTCTCGACGGCGGCGATGGCGCAGGATGCCGGGGACGCGGCCGACGACAGTTCGGGCGTCAATGAAATCGTTGTGACCGCGCAGAAGCGCGACGAACGTTTGCAGGACGTGCCGATCGCTGTTTCGGCCTTTACGCCCGATCAGCTCCAGCAAAGCGGCGTTTCGGATGTTCTGGAACTGGCCGCGGTCACGCCGTCGCTTCTGATCACCGAAGGATCGAGCGCGGCGCAGCCCTATATTCGCGGCGTCGGTGGGCGGAACATCACCCCCGGCAACGAAGCCACGACCGCTGTTTATGTCGATGGCGTCTATCAGACCGATAAGACCGGTATCCTGCTTCAGGGTTTCCCCGATGTGCAGTCGGTGCAGGTCCTGCGCGGCCCGCAAGGAACCTTGTTCGGCCGCAACGCGACGTCTGGCGCGATCCTGGTCACCACGAAAAAGCCCGACACCGAATTCGGCGGAATGCTCGAAGGCACCTATGGCACCGATGAAGAAGGCGCTCGCGGTTTCGTGACGGGCGGCCTTTCGGACACGCTCGCGTTAAGTGTCAGCGGCTTTTACCGCAACGAGCGTCCCTATATCCGCAACCGCACCCAGGCGCTGAACGGCGCCGGAAAATATGTCGGCGGTGATCAGAGCTTCGGCTTTCGCGGGTCGGTGCTCTGGGAAGCCACGCCCGATTTCACCGCGACGCTGTCGGGCTATTATTCGAAGGGCGAAACCAACGCCGTGGTGGCGTTGCAGCCGATCCTGGGGGAAACCACCACGACCGGCCAGGTGGCATCGGGGATCGATATTTCGCGGCCCGAACGCTCCTATTACGGTCAGATCGATCCCGAAGTCCGCTTCCAGGGCTATGGCGGCTCGCTGACCCTCGACGCCGATGTCGGGCCGGTCAACATCAAGTCGATCACGGCCTATAGCCACAGCACCTCGGGGGTCGAATATGACCTCGACGGCTCGCCCGCGAACGTCTTCTGGTTCGATACCGCGCTAAAGGGCCGGAGCTATCAGCAGGAAATCGACATCACCTCGATGAACGATGGGCCGTTCCAGTGGATTCTCGGCGGCTTCTATCTCAACTACCGCGACGGCTATGCGGGGCTCGACCAATATGTCGGACTGCCCGTTCCCAGCACGCTCCAGCCGCACACGGTTCCGCAGGCGCTGCTCGACCGCTCGGCGGCCGGCGCCGGCCCGGCCTCGGGCCTGGCCTATATCGATCAGAGCGCCTTCGTGAGCATCAAGTCGCTCGGTCTCTTCGGCGAAGCATCCTATGCGTTCAGCGACGCCGCCAAGCTGACGGTCGGCCTGCGCTACACCGACGAAAAGCATGTCCTCGACAAGGACAATGCGGGCACCACCTATGTGCCCAACGGCACCGGCGGCGTCATTGCGATCCACAGCAATTCGGCCGCGATCTGCGCGGCCAACCCGGCGTGCAAGGGCCTTAGCGCGCCCTTCTCCGAGCTGACCTATCGTGCGGTTTTCGACTATAAGTTCAGCGACGATGTCATGGGCTATCTGAGCTACAACCGCGGCTTCAAGAGCGGCGTCTACAATATCTCGTCGATCCCCAACGTCATCCCGACCCAGCCCGAGACGATCGACGCGTTCGAGGTCGGGCTCAAGACGAGCCTGTTCGACCGCAAAGTGACCTTCAACGCCGCCGCCTATTATTACAAGTACGACAATCTGCAGGTTCCGATCGTCGATCCGGTGACCAATACCCAGCAGTCGATCAATGCGGCGAAGGCGACGATCTCGGGCCTCGAAATCGAAGCCGCCTACCGCCCCAACGACCGCTTCTCGCTGTCGACGGGCTTCGCGACCTTCTTCAAATCGGAATATGACAGCTTCAAGAACTGCGCCATCTATCGGCGCCGGGCATCGGGCCTCGCGGTTCCTCCCAATGCGGATTGCTCGGGTTTCGACCTGCCGGCAACGCCCGACGTCACCGTCAGCGTCCAGGCCAACTATAATATCCCCCTGGCCAACGGCGGGAAGTTCGAACTGAGCGGCCTGTTCAGCTACGTCGACTCGTTCGATCACGCGACCTATGGCGCCTATCCTGCGGGCGGCACGGGAGCGGGAGCTTATCCGGCTGGCATCGGACGTGCTCCGATTCAGAAGGCGACCGAGACGCTCAATCTGTCGGCCACCTTCCATGCGCCCGACGATGCGTTCTACGTCTCGGTGTGGGGTAAGGATCTGTTCAACCAGAACGATGTGTTCCGTAACGTGTCGACGACCTCCTTCGGCTATTATTCGGTGCTTTCGCGCGGGACTACCGCCGGTGTCACGATCGGCACGAAGTTCGGGTCGCAGCGCTAAAAGGAAGCACGGCCGCCGGCACGGGGATTGCCGGCGGCCGCGTTTTTTGCAGGAGGACAAGGTGGACCAATCAGCCGGCACCATAGGTGGCATGCTGCCGTCCGGCCTTTCCGCCCATTGGTATAATGCGGATGCCTTTACGCCCGGCGATCCGTGGAACGGCTTTGACCCGGCGCGAACCGCGCTCGTCCTCGTCGACCTGATCAACTGGCAGGTCGATCCGGATGGCCCCTCGATTGCCGCAATGCGCGCGGCGGGGCATGATGATCGCGCCAACCATCTGCTCGCGCGCTTCGCCGACACCATCGCGCCCAATCTTGCCTTGTTGCTGCCCGCCGCGCGCCGTGCGGGCGTGCGCGTGGTCCATGCGCGGCTTGCCAGCCGGCATCCGGACTATGCCGATGTCGTCCCGGCGCTGCGCCCCTATGTGAAAGCGGCCGGGGCTTTGGACGGATCGCCCGGCGCTGCGCCGATCGCCGAGGTCGGCGACGAGCCCGGCGACCTGTCGATCGTCAAATCGGGGTCGGGCGCGTTCGGCGGGACCGAGCTTGACTTTCTTCTCCGGCGCGAAGGCATCGACACGATCCTCTACGCCGGGGTGGTGACGACCGCCTGCGTGCTGCTCAGCGTTGCCGCGGGGTTCGACCTTGGATACCGGCAATATCTGGTCGCCGATTGCACCGGCACGCTGTCGGCGGGCGACCAGGAGGATGCCGAACGGCTGATCGGCAATTATCTGGCCGAAATCGTGACTGCCGCCGATGCCGTCGCGGCGATGGAGAAGCAATCCCATGCCCTATGATTTCCTGACCGACCTGCTGGTGCTCGAGGTATCGCATTTCGGCCCCGATGCGCTCGGCGGCCGGCTTGCCGACATGGGGGCTCGGGTGATCAAGGTCGAGGATCCCGACGGCGGCGACCCGCTGCGCCGCGCCGGTCCCTGGTCGGTGGGCGACGAAACGGGCTTTTCCTACATGCATCTGCGCTGGAATCGCGGCAAGGAAAGCGTGATCATCGACCTCGCGAGCGAGGCGGGACGCGCGGAGTTCCTGACGCTGGCGGCCAAGGCCGATGTCGTGATTGAGGGCATGCGCGCCGGCGTGATGGCGCGACTGGGGCTCGGTTATGAGGTGCTGAAGGGGGTGAACCCTGCAATCATCTTCTGCTCGCTGTCGGGGCTCGGCGAGACGGGCCCTTATGCCAAGCTCGCCTCGCACGGGCCGTCGTTCGACGCCTATGGCGGGCTCGGCACGCCGGTGAGCGACAGCATCTCGCGCTACGACGGGGCGCAGGCGCCGTCGATCGGCATGTACGCCTATGGGCTGGAGGCGGCCTTCGCCGTCGTGTCGGCGGTACATCGCGCGCGGCGGACGGGCGAGGGGGCGGCGATCGAGGTCGCGGCGGCCGATTGTTCGGCGCACTGGCTGCCCGAGGCGCTCGATCCTTTGCTCAATCCCGACACGACCTTTGCGCGGCCGGGATTCCTTGATGCCAGCGGCAAAATGCGTTTCTGGGCGCGGATGGAAAATTACCGTTGCGCCGACGGCAAGCTGGTCTTCCTGATGACCTTCACGCCGAAGAGCTGGCAGGCGCTGCTTAAGCTCGTCGGCCGTCCCGACCTCGAAGCCATCTACACGCGCGAGCCGCAGACGGGGACCGAGGACGCGGAGGTCAATGCCGCATTGATCCCGATCTTCGCCTCGCGCCCGCGCGCCGACTGGCTCGCCGATTTCGAGCGCGACAATGTGGCGGCGATGCCGGTGAACAGCTTTGCCGATGTCATCGCCGACCCGCATTTCAGTGCGCGCGACAACACCTATCAGGCGTCGCTGCCCGACGGGCGCAAGCTGACTTTGACCTCGACCGCGATCCATGTCGCGGGACAGCATTTCGGCATGCCGCTGGCGCCCGAAGTTGGCGAGGACGACGTCGCGATCCGCGCCGAATTCGGCCTCGGCGCGCGCTGAGTCTCAGCCGCGCGCTGCGCGCGCCTGCATCGGAACCACGCTTGGGCCCGCCATCACCCGGTCATAGCTGCGGTGAAACTGCTGGTTGATCACTTCGTTGTGCGCGAGCAGCATCGTGCCGGTGTTCGGCATGTTCGCCGACCGCTGGATGCTGTCGCCGATCGGCACATCCTCGTTCAGGATCGCGGCTTCGGCGATGTCCCAATTCTTGGCGAGGATCGTCTGGCCGCGCTCGTCATAGTCGCCGGGCGCCCTAGGAGTCAGGAAGCGCAGATGGACGCGCGAGCGGCCGGGGTTGTGGACGTCCTGATACATCGTCCAGAATTCGGCGTGATGCGGGTGCAGCTGGATGCTGACATTGGGAAAGACCATATTGCCATAGACGACATAGGGATCGAGGTCGTGTTCGCCCGGCTCGCTGTCCAATATCTCGTCGATCTTGCGCCGCGGCGTCGTCGTCACCGCATGGTCGCCGGTGCCTTCGACGCGCGCCATCATGTTCATATAGAAATAGGGCCGGATCGTTGGCCCATGGACCCATTGGACATGATAGCCGTCGGTCAGCCCGTCGACCATGATCTTCCAATTCTGGTCGAACTCGAAAAAGGCTTCGCGGTAGAAATATTGGCGGTCGAGACCATAACCCGCGAGCACCCCGTCCATCACCGGGCCGAGATGCGCGGCTACGTCGATCGACCCTTCAGGATTTTCGACGATCCAGATGAAGCCGTGGCGTTCCTCGCAGGGCAGGGCAATCAGATTGCGTTCGCGGCACGGCAGGCTGAGCCCCAGCGTCTGTTTGAAGGTCAGGCCGATCAGCTCGCCCTCATTGGTATAGGTCCAACCATGATAGGGACAGGAAAAGCGCCCCTGCTTGCCCTCGGCCTCGGTCACCAAAGTCGCGCCGCGGTGGCGGCACATGTTGAGGAAGGCGCGGACCTGGCCGTCCTTGCCGCGCGTGACCAGCGCCTCGCTGCGGTTCAGTTTCACCGTCACATAGCTGCCCGATTCGGGAAGCTGGCTGCCGTGAAGCGCCATCATCGGATAATGTTCGAAGATCTTTTCGCGCTCGGCGACCGCGATGTCGGGGTCCGAATAGACCGACAGCGGATATTCGTAGGTTTCCTCGATCATGTCGGTGCTGTTGTCGCGGATGTGGCGGAACAGCTTTTCCGCGACTTGGCGATTATGTTCGGGGCTCAGATACATTCGACTCTCCGTGGGGGACGTCGCGGTCCCAGCGGGCCGGCGTGATTGACTTTACATATATATAGCATTGTAAATAGTAAAAACCTATATAAAAAGGGCTTTGTGAAAAATGTGACTTTACGCACCGGCATGCCGGCAAAGCGAAGCGCGGGGAGAGTTATGGTCGACAGCCTGAATATGCCTTCGGTCCCGGTGCTGATCCGCGAGCGCGCGGCGCGCGATCCGTCCGCGCCGTTCATCACCGACGTCGCGGGCGGCACGATGTCCGGCGGCGCGTTTCACGAGGCGGCGCTGCGCGTCGCGGACGCGATGGCCTCGATCGGGGTCGCGCGCGGGGAATGCGTCGTGACGATGCTCGATCCGTGTCTTGCCGCCTATTGCGCGTGGATCGGACTCAGCTGGCGCGGTGCGCTCGAGGTGCCGATCAACCCCGAATATAAGGGCAATCTGCTCGCCTATGCGCTGAACGATTGCCGCGCGCGGGTGCTGATCACCAGCAATGCCTGTGTCGATCAGGTCAATGCGGTCCGCGATCGCCTCGATACGCTCGAACGCATTATCACCATCGACGAAGCGCTATGCGCCAGCGATATCCCGGTCGCGACGCTGGCCTCGGTCGAGGCGGGTGCACCGCGTATCGATCATGCCGAGCCGCAACTCGCCGACACCAATGCCGTCATCTACACCTCGGGCACCACCGGACCGTCGAAAGGCGTGCTTCAGGCGTGGGGTTCGATCCAGCAGGTCCAGCATAATTTCAGCGGCGAGGTGATCGATCCCGATCAGATCCCCGTCTATTATTCGCCTTGGCCGACCTTCCATTCGTCGGGGCGCGTCGGCTTCGTTTTCGCGGCGGTGCGTGGCGGGCATATGATCTTCCGCAGCCGTTTTTCGGTCAGCCATTATTGGGCCGATGTGCGCGCGCATGGTTGCACCCACACCCAGCTGATGGGCATCGCGGGCTTCCTGATGAATGCCGAGCGGCGGCCCGACGACGCCGACAATCCGCTGTTATGGGTGCTGATGAACCCGGTGCTGCCCGACTATCGCGATTTTGAGGCGCGTTTCGGGGTCAGGGTTTGCACCGGATGGGGCATGACCGAAATCGGGTTTCCGCTGAATGCGTCGAACCTGCCCAATGCGCAGACCTGCGGCAAGCTGTCGCCGCTGTACGAGGTGCGGATCGTCGATGCCGAAGGCCGCGACCTGCCCGACGGACAGGCGGGCGAATTGCTGATCCGGGGTAAGGTGCCCTTCCTGATTACCCAGGGCTATCTGAACAAGCCCGAGGCGAATGCCAAAGCGTCGCGCCACGGCTGGTATAAGACGGGCGACATCCTGCGCCGTGACGGCGACGGCTATTTCTATTTCCTCGACCGTGCCAATGATTACCTCCGTGTGCGCGGCAACAATGTCTCGTCGCTCGAGCTCGAGGGCGAGGTGCGTGCGCATCCGGCGGTCGCCGAAGCCGCGGCGATCGGCGTGAAGGCCGCCGACGTCCCCACGCTGCCCGGCAATGCGCGCGCCAGCGAGGACGAGATCAAGATCGTGGTGCAGCTGGGCGATTCCGCGCCGCTCACCGAAAGCGATCTCGTCGATTATCTCGCCGAGCGGCTGCCGCGCTACATGGTCCCGCGCTTCGTCGAGTTCGTCGCGGACCTGCCGCGCACCCCGACGGGCAAGATCCGCAAGGCCGGGCTGCGCGAGCGGCCCGTTAACGACGCGACCTGGGACCGGCTCAGCCGATCCGTTCCCGCCGCAACCTGATCCCCGCCGCCTCGCGATCCCAGGTGTCGGCGGTGACTCCGTCATCGCGCAGCGCATATTTCTGGATCTTTTGCGTGGGCGTGCGCGGCAGGTCGGGCATCAGCCGGAAATAGCGCGGCACCATATAATGGGGCAGGCGGGTGGCGAGGAAGTCGGTCAGCGCCATCAGGTCGATCGCGGCGCCGTCCGACGGCATAATGCACGCCATCACCTCATCCTCGGTCTTGTCGCTCGCGACCCCGATCACCGCGGCCTCCTTGACTCCGCCGAAGGCGCGGATTTCCTGTTCGACCTCATAGGCCGAGATATTCTCGCCGCGGCGACGGATCGCGTCCTTGCGGCGGTCGACGAAGAAATAGTCGCCATCGGCGTCGCGGCGCAGCAGGTCGCCGGTGTGCAGCCAGCCGTTGCGCCAGGCTTCGGCGGTCGCCTCGGGATTCTTGTAGTATCCGCTGAACATCGTCCAGGGCTGGTCGCAGCGCAGGATCGCCTCGCCGACCGCGCCCTCGGGCACCTCGATATCATGTTCGTCGACCAGCCGAATGTGCTGCCCGGGGCGCAGCCGCCCGGCGACCCCGATCTTGTCGGGATTGAGCGGGCTCTGCACCGGATTGGCGAGCTCGGTCATGCTGTAGGCGGCGAAGGCGCCGACCCCGAAACGCGCGGTAAAGGCCTTGACGTCGGCGGTGTAGGGAACCGCGCTCACCGATTTCAGGCTGTGGTTGCGATCGTCGTCCGAGGGCGGGGTGCTGAGCAGGAAGGGGATCATTGCGCCGAGCAGGGTGGTCGTGTTCGCGCCATGATCGCGGACGATCTGCCAGAACTGATCGGTCTTGAACGATTCGACGAGCACCACCGATCCCGCGTTCGACAACTGGCCATAGAGGCAGCCGAAGCCACCCGAATGGAAGATCGGCAGATGCGCGAGATGGCGATAGTCGCGGCCGATCATCGCCGGCATCGCGGCGTGGTAGAAGGTCCACATATGCGCATAGGAGCACATCACCGCCTTCGACGGGCCGGTGGTGCCCGAGGTGAAGATGATCGCCATATCGTCCCATGGTGCGATCGGCCGCGCGAGGTCGCCCGCGCTGCCTGGCTCTACCAGCATCGCCTCGTCATGGAGTTCGAGACCGTCCACCGGCTCGGTGGCGCCCCCGATGACGATCAGCTTTTCTAGCATACCGCGCTCAACCTCGGCGAGGCGCGGCATCAGGTCGCGGTGGACCAGCCCGACCTTCGCGTCGGCAAGCCACAACACATGGCGGAGTAGGCTGCCGCGATAGGCGAGATTGGCGGGCACAAAAACGCCGCCCAGCATATGCGTGCCGAGCCAGGCGCGTACCGCGGCCTTGCCGTTGGGCAGCCAGTTGAAGACATGGTCGCCCTGCTCGACGCCGAGCCGCTTGAGCGCCCCCGCGGCACGGTGCGCCTGATCGAGCGCCTCGGCAAAACTCCATTCGCTGCCGTCCTGAAAACGCATGTAGAGATCGTCCGGATGCTCGCGCGCCTGGCGCTCGAGCAGATGGCGAGTGACGGCCTGGTCGGGGGTGGGGAAGGGCATGTCGGACATCGGGGTCTTCCTGCTGTGGTCAGGCGAAGGGAAAAAGGGCGGCATCCTCGCGGCGCAGGCCGGGGCGGGCGTTGGCGAGGCGGAGCGAGGCCGCATAGCGTTCGGGCTGCGATCCGAAGCAGGTGGCGGGCAGCGGACCCGACAGCGCGCCGTCGCGGCCATAATAGCGGGTGATGTCCATGCGCTGGCCGCGCCCGACGAAGGCGCCGCGCTGGATCAGGAACAGGCGCTCGAAATCTTCTGCCGACAGCCGCTCGGCGGCCCAGCGCGCGAACCCATTGAGCAGCGGGGCACCGGAGTAAGCGGACGGGGCCGTGATGTGAAAATCACCGTTGATCACGATTTCGAGCACGAGCGCGCCATCCTGCAACAGCCGAACCGGCTGATAATCGGCGTCGGAATCGGGCAGGATGACGTCATGGCGGCGGTCGGCTCGCCCCTTCGCGATATGCACCGCCGCGAGGCGTAGCGTGTCGAACATATGCGTGCATTGCAGGGCCGGCTCGGTCTGCAACCATCGGGTCCGCAGGTCATCGACCAAGGGCAGGCCCGCGAGGCCGGTCATCTCGCCGCCTGCCTCCGCGCAACTGGATAGCGGGTGGCGCTCCCAGCGCCCCTCGACGGCGGTCAGCCTCTGGTCGTCGTGGTGGATCAGCAGCGCCAGCGCATGGAACGGGTCTTCCAGCACCGCCTCGACCCGATCGGGACCGAGCCGGCGAAAACGCGTCGTCCGGACAAAATAGCCGTCACCATAAGCGGGATTGGCGGCCATGCGGCGCGCCGTATCGTCGGTCATCGCTCGAGCGGGCCTCCCACGCTGCGCCGCGCGTCGATATCGCTGCGGCTACTTAATCGATTGATTAAATATCTGTGTCAGCTTGGGGAAGGGCCGTCAACCCAGCGATGGAGGTTTATCGGATTTCGCTGCCCGCGAGCAAAGGCTGGACGATGAAACGCCTGATGAAGCGGCGTTTCTCGGCATCTTCGATCTGCGGCGAGGCGACCTGCAGCATCAGCATCGCCTGCGCGCGCGCGAGCCAATAGATGCACTCGTCGATTTTCAGGTCGGTCGCAATCTCGCCGCGCGCCCGCGCCTGTTCGAACATGTTCGCCCACCAGGTGCGCTGCAATTGCTGCATCAGGCTGCTCGGCGAAATCACCGATTCCTGAAATTCGATGCTTTCGACCATGCGGCGAATATAGATGTTCTCGTTCGCCAGCCGGATGACGAGCAGCAGCGTATCGGACAGGAAATCAGCGAAGTCGTCCGATCGCACCAGCCGCCGCCGTACCTCGCTGTTGACTCGCCAGGTTTCGCGCACCGAAATCTCGTCGAGGATCGCATCCTTGCTCGGATAATATTTATAGACGGTTGGACGCGACACTTTGGCGCGGCTCGCGATATTCTCGATCGTCGTCTTGCCGATCCCATATTGCTCGAAACAATCATAGGCAGCGCGCAGGATGCGCTCCTGCGTCGAATTATCGTCCGTCCGGGCTGATGCCGGGCCGCTGTCCATGCCTGATCTCCTGCCCCGACCGGGGAATGCTGCATCCGACCGTCGTAGCAAGGCTGGCATCGCGAACAAGTCGCAAATTCGTCACGCCGCTACAGGCCGTTTCCGGATCAATACTTCCAGTCCGTCCATGATCGTCGTTCCCGAAATCGCCTCGACCGCTGCCTCGCCCACCGGAAGCAGCCAGTTGATGTTGCTGCCGCCCTGCGCATTGGCGTGCTGCCAGCCGCCATGATGGCCCCATCCATGCGGATAGCTGACGGTGCCGGGGCGCATATCCTCGGTGATCGCGACGCAGACCGCGACGGTGGCGGACCCGGTCGACAGCTCGACCGTCTCGCCATCGGACAGGCCGAACCGCTCCGCATCTTCGGGGTGCATCAGCAGGTCGGGGTGCTGGCTGCGCACGAGGCGCGGGACATTATGCAGCCAGCTGTTGAGCGAGCGGATGTCGCGGTGGGTGATCAGGCGCAGCGTGTCGGACGGCGTCGGTGCCAGGCGCACGAATTCGTCGGCGATCATCGCGTGCCACAGCCTGGCCCGGCCGTCGGGCCAGGCGATGCGCGGCCAGGGGTCATAGGGATCGGGCAGGTCGACCATCACGCCGTGCGGAGCCGCGCGCAGCTTGTTGAAACTCCAGCCGTCGCACGCGCCCATATCGTCGCCCGCGGGGCCGAGGCGGAAAGCCTTGTCGAGATCGTCCATCGGGCGGCCATGGGTCGGCTTGCCCATCCGGGCCAGCAGCGCATTGAAAATCTCCCATTCGGATCGTGCCTCGCCGACCGGCGGGATCACGGCGTCGGTCACCTGCACGAACGGCCGGATCATCGATCCGAGTCCCGCCATCGGATAATCGTCGCGTTCGAAAAAGGTCGGCACCGGCAGGATATAATCGGCGTAGCGGTTGCTCTCGGTCTGGTAGATGTCGAGCGCGACGATCAGGTCGAGTTGCTGCAGTGCATCGACCAGGGCCTGCCCGCCGGGCGCCGACATCACCATATTGCCGCCGGTCAGGATCATTGCGCTCACCTGGCCCGCTCCGGGTTCCAATATGTCGGCGGGCAGCATCGCCGAGGCGAGGAATTGCGCGACGCTGGGGAAGTCACCGACCCGGCTGCGCGTATCGCCATAGCCGCCGGTCAGCACATTCTGCGATCCGCCGAGGATCGTGCGGCTGAAGATCGCGCCGCCTTGGCGGCCCAGCTTGCCGCCGAGCAGGTTGAGCGCGATCAGCAGGAAATTCTCGAGCGTCGCGTGGGGCCCGCGGCACACCCCGAGCCGGCCATAAGCGACCGCCCGCGGCGTCGCGGCAAAGCTGCGCGCGATTTCGGCGATCGTGTCGGCATCGACGCCCGCGCGCTCGGCGCAGTCGGCCAGGCCATGCGCGGCGACCGCGCTGGCGAGGTCGGCGAACCCCTCGGTATGCGCCGCGACATAGTCCGCGTCGTAGAGTCCTTCGTCGATCAGCACGCCGAGCAGTCCGAGCAGCAGCCAGATGTCGCCGTTCGCGCGGACCGCGACATGCTGATAGCGGCGCGCGGTTTCGGTGCGGCGCGGGTCGACCACGACGACGCGGCCGCGCGCGGCGATCGCGTCGAGATCGTGGCGCACGCGCGGCGACCAGAGCATCGACCCGTTCGAGACCAACGGGTTGGCGCCGAACATCAGCAGCATGTCGTTATGCGGCAGGTCGGGAATCTCGTAAGTCACCGCCGACCCGAAAGCGAGGTAACAGGCGGTCAGCCGCGCATTGGTGTCCTGTGACCCCGCGCCATAATATTTGGTGATGCCCAGCGCCCTGAGGAACGCCTTCAGGCTGAACGACACGTCGATGCCGAAGGCGATCGGGTTGCCCTTGTACGACGCGACCGCGTCGGGGCCGTGGGTGTCGATCACATGGGTGAGACGTGCGGCGATATCGTCCAGCGCCTCGTCCCAGCCGACGGGCGCGAATTCGCCCGGACCGCCGACGCGCTTCATCGGGGTCAGGATGCGATCGGGGTCGTAAGTGACGTTGTGAAAGGTGATGCCTTTCAGGCAGACATGGCCCAAAGAATGCGGATTGTCCTTGTCGGGCTGGACATCGGTGATCCGCCCGGCCTCGACCTTCGCGGCGAGTCCGCAATGCGCCTCGCACAGCCGGCAGAAGGTGAAATGCACCCCATCCTCGCCGGGCGCGAGCTGCGTGGTCTGGCTGTCGATCATCGCCTGCTCCTCACAAATTTCCCTCATTATCTATTATCATTTGATTATCGTTAAAATTGGTGCAAACCCGCCCGCAAGAGACAGTTTCTGCATCATTGGGCGAGGGTGAAAATGGACTTTACGAATGACTATATGCTGACCATCGACGGCGCGGCGGTCGATACCGCGACACGCGTCGACGTGATCAACCCCGCGACCGGAAAGGTCTTCGCATCGGCGCCCTGCGCGGGGCAGGCCGAACTCGACATGGCGGTCGCCGCGGCGACGCGCGCGCTGCCGGCGTGGAAGGCGCTCGGCTGGGAAGGGCGCCGCGACCTGCTGGTCAAGGCGGCGAAGGTGATCGAGCCGCAACTCGACCAGTTCACCGCGCTCTTCGTCGCCGAACAGGGTCGCCCGACCGCACTCGCCAAGGGCGAGGTGCAGATGGGCGCCTGGTGGCTGAAGTCGGTCGCGCGGCAAGACCTGCCCAACGAAATCGTCGAGGACAGCGACACGCGCCAGGTGATCGTCAAGCACGAACCGCTGGGCGTCGTCGCCGCGATCGTGCCGTGGAACTTCCCCTTCCTGCTCGCGATGTGGAAGATCGCCCCTGCGTTGCTGGCGGGCAACACGATGGTCCTGAAGCCGTCGCCCTACACCCCGCTCTGTTCGCTGAAGCTCGCCGAACTGTGGCGCGATATCCTGCCGGCCGGGGTCTATAACGTCATTTCGGGCGACGATGCGCTCGGTCCGTTGATGACCGCGCATTCGGGCTTTGCGAAGATCAGCTTCACTGGCTCGACCGCGACGGGCAAGCGCGTGATGGAGGCGGCGTCGCGCGACCTCAGGCGCATCACGCTCGAACTCGGCGGCAATGACGCGGCGATCGTCCTGCCCGACGTCGATGTGGCGGAGGTCGCGCCGAAGCTGTTCTTCGGCTCCTTCTACAACAGCGCGCAAGTCTGCATCGCGACCAAGCGCCTGTATATTCACGACGATATCTATGACGAGATGCTGGGTGCCTTTCATCGTCTCGCGAAAGAGGCCGTTGTCGGCGACGGGGCGCAGCAGGGAGTGCAGTACGGCCCGGTCCAGAACCGCGCGCAATATGACCGCGTCCGCGGCCTGATTGACGATGCGCGCGCCGAGGGGCTGACCTTGCTCCAGGGGGCCGATGTGCCCGAGAGCGACGGCTATTTCATCCCGATCACCCTCGTCGACAACCCGCCCGAAAATGCGGCGGTGGTGACCGAGGAGGCTTTCGGCCCGATCCTGCCGCTGCTGCGCTTCTCCGACATCGACGATGTCGTCGCACGGGCGAATAATTGCGACTATGGGCTGGCGGGGGCGGTGTGGTCGAAGGACATCGATGCGGCGGTCGCGGTCGCCGACCGGATGGAGACGGGGACCGTCTGGATCAACGACAATTTCCAGAACGGACCGCATATTCCTTTCGCTGGCGCGAAGCAGTCGGGCTTCGGGGTCGAGAACGGCGCCGAGGGCCTGCGCGAATTCACCTTTCCCAAGGTGATCTTCGTGCCGAAGAAACCGGCCTGACGGCGATCGGCGGGCCCGCTGCTCGATCAAGCGCCCGCCGACCCTAAAGCCCGACGATCCGGGCGAGGTGCCAGTCGGCGTCTGCCCATAGGACTTCGATCGCCATCGCGCGCTTCACATAATGGCCGATCGCCAGCTCGTCGGTCATGCCCATGCCGCCGTGCAGCTGGATCGCCTGTTGCCCGACAAAGCGGCAGGCGCGCGCGACATTGACCATCGCACTCGACACGGCGCGGGCGCGGGCTGCCGCGCTTTTGTCGAGCGCCTCCATCGCGAGCCACGCCGACGAGCGCGCGAGCTCGCATTCGAGATACATGTCGACCATGCGGTGCTGGAGCGCCTGGAAACCCGCGATCGGCTGGCCGAACTGGCGGCGTTGACCGGTGTAGGCGATCGTCTGTTCGAGCAGGCTGTCGAGCAGCCCGACCGCCTCGGCCGCGAGCAGCGCGAGCGCGCGGTCGCGGGCCTCTTCGAGCAGGTCGATGGCCGCGCCTTCGGGACCGATCAGCGCGTCAGCCGCAAGGCTGTGGTTCTCGAAGATCAGGTCGGCGGCGGGGTGGCCGTCGATCGTCCGATAGGGCGACAGCCGGAGGCCTTCGGTCCTGGCGGAATCGACTTGGAACAGCGACACTCCCTCGTCGCCGGTGCGCGCGGCGACAAGCATGGTATCGGCCTCAGGGGCCCAGCCGACCACCGCCTTGGTTCCGTTGAGACGCCAGCCGTCGCCGTCGCGCCGCGCGCGCGTTTCGATGCCTGCGAAATCATAGCGGAGGCCCGGCTCGGCCCAAGCGAGTGTCGCCACCTTGTCGGCGGGCAGGGCAGTGGCGCCGCAATGATCCAGCAGCCACGCTGCCGTCGCCACCTCGGCGAAGGGCAAATGCGCCCGCGCACGTCCGATTTCCTCGGCGATGATGGAGCCTTGCTGCGCATCGAGCAGCGCCGCGCCGATGCGGAGGCGGTCGGCGAAATCGGGCCATCGCGGCGCGCCCTCCTTCGCCAGAAAGGCGCGCACGGCGTCGCGAAGCATCGCCTGTTCGGCGTCGGACAGCGTCCCGCTCATCGCGCCATCCCCGCCAGCGAACGCCAGATGATATTCTTCTGCACTTCGGTCGATCCGCCATAGATCGTCTGCGCACGCTCGAAGAGATAGGATTGCACCGCCACCGGACCGAAGGGGGTGGTGGCCGGTGCCGCATCGGCCCAGTCGGGGCCGCCCCGGTCGAGCATCGGCAGGCGGTGCCGCCCTGCGAGGTCGATGGCGAGTTCGGTGATCGCCTGCGCGCATTCGGTGCAGGCGATCTTGAGCGCCGCCGCGGTCGCCATCGACACCTCGCCGCGCAGCGCGCGCAGGATCGACGCCTCGATCGCCGCGAGCCGCGCCTCGACGCGGGCATGGGCGAGGCGAAAGGCCGGGTCGCGGTCCATCGGGCCACCGTCGCGCGCGGGCAGCCGCGCCGCCTCGTCCAGCAGTTTGGCAAGGTCGCGCTTCTTCGACCCGATATGCGCGTAGGACAGGCGCTCCGTCTTGAGCAGGACATTGGCATAATGCCAGGCCTGTCCCTCGTCGCCGATACGGTTGGTGACGGACACGCGGACATTGTCGAATTCGATACGGGCGAGTTCGTCCGACCCGTCGATCAGGCGGATCGGGTGGACCCGGATGCCCGGCAGGTCGAGCGAGGCGCAGATCAGCGAAATGCCCTGCTGCTTGCGCTCCTCGCGGCTGGTGTGCGCGAGGCAGAAGATCCAGTCGGCCCATAGCGCGCCTGAGGTCCAGATCTTCGTCCCGTTCAATATATAATCGTCGCCGTCGCGCACCGCCGAGAAGCGCAGCGAGGCGAGGTCGGAACCCGCCTCGGGTTCCGAATAGCCCTGCGCCCAGAAACAGCGCGATTCGAGGATCGCGGGCAGCCATTCGGCCTTCTGCGCCTCCGATCCGAACGCGGCGATGATCGGACCGATATAGATGACCGCCATCGGGATGATGCCCGCGGCTTGAGCGAATTCGAGTTCCTGGTCGAAAATGTAGCGCTCGATCGGCGTCCAACCGGTGCCTCCGACCGCACGCGGCCAGCCGACGCCGAGCCAGCCGCGTGCGTTGAGCGCGCGCTGCGCATCGACATGGTCTTCTTTCGTCAGCCGCTGCCCCGCCTTGTTCTTCGCGATGACATGCTCAGGATAATCGCGCGCGAAAAAGGCGCGGACGTCGCCCTGAAAGGCGGATTCTTCGGGGGTCAGCTTCAGCACATGATGATCCTGTCGACAGGGTGGGAGCGCGGGTCGCGGACCCACCCTAGAACATGGTCAGGATGCGCGGAAGGTGACCGGCAAGGTCTTGAGCACCCGCGATTCCCCCACCGCGAAGTCTGGCTGGAAATCCGACCGGATCTGCAGGTCGGGCAGGCGATCGAAGATCGAGCGGATCATCATTTCGAGCAGCACCTTGGCGAAATGCTGGCCGATGCAGATATGCGCGCCGCCGCCGAAGCCCAGATGGTCATGCTCGGTGCGAACCGCGCGGTCGAAGCGGACTTCGTTCGGATCGGTGAAATGCCCCGGATCGTGGTTCGCCGCGCCATTCATCGCCATCACATAATCGCCGGCCTTGAGCGGGCAGCCCTCGAGCTCGGTGTCGCGGGTGACGGTGCGCCGCAGGCCCTGGATCGGCGAGGCGTAGCGCACGAATTCCTGCAACGCGGTCGGGAAGTCGATCTCGTTGTTCAGCAGGCGCGCACGCTCTTCGGGATGTTCGATCAGATACCACAGCGACATGCCCGCGACCGCACTCGTCGTATCGAGCCCGCCGAACAGCACCAGCGTCGCGATACCGACGATTTCCTCGTCGGTCAGCGCTTCATCGCTGATCCTGGCGTCGATCAGCGTCTGCATCAGATCGTCCTCGGGCGGCGACAGGCGCCGCCGTGCGGCGAATTCGTACAGATACTGGCTGAGTTCGAGGCCATATTGGCCACAGGTTTCGGGATCCTCGACGCGCATCCGGGTCAGGAAATCGATCTTGAACGACAGGCTGTCCCAATCATCGCGCGGCACGCCAAGGAAGGGCATGATCACCGTGGCCAGCGTCGGGCGGACGAGCTGTTCCTGCAATTCGGCCTCGCCGGCCGGCGCGATCGCGTCGAGCAGCTCGGTGATGATCGCCTCGAAGCGCGGGCGATATTTCTGGATCGCGTCAGGCAGGAAGATCGGGTTGAGCAATTTGCGCATCCGCGTCTGCTGCGGTGGATCGAGGTCGATCGGATAGAGCGCCAGCGGCTGCTTCGGCAGCGCGGTGCCGTCGGCCGAGCTGAAGGTACGGAAATCGTCGTAGACGCGGCGCGTCGCGGCATAGTTGGTCGTATACCAGAAACCGCCGAGCTGCTCCGACCGTGCGACCGGGCATCCGGTCTCGCGCACCTTGTCATAGAAATCATAGGGGCGCTGCATCAACGTGCGATCGTGCTGGCTGAACTCTTCTACCGCATAGTCTTTGACGTCCGCCATCGATCGATCCTCTCGCTGTGCCGCTTTGGGCCTTGTGCGAGGCAATTTCGATCAAATGGCAAGCCGTGTCAACCAATCGATTAATTGTTTTGCGCATCGATTGCACAGGAAATGGCGCTTTATGGCGATTCTGGCCCATATCGGTCGACTTTACATTTTGAAGAATCTGGACAGTCGGCAAAAAGAGTGAAAGGTTCTAACCGATCAACTAACCGGAGCGAATCATGCGACCAGCGACGGGCGAGGACGGCGACCATGTGACCTTCTGCCGCATCTGCACGGCAGTGTGCGGGCTGGTGGCGACGGTCGAGGGCGGCAAGGTCGTGCGCGCGCGGCCCGACCCCGACAATCCGTCGTCGCAGGGGCAAGCCTGCGTCAAGGGCATCGCCTATCATGGCGTGACGCACGACCCCGACCGGGTGACGCGGCCGGTGAAGCGCGTCGCGCCGGGGCGGTTCGAGCCGGTAAGCTGGGACGAAGCGCTGGGCGATATCGCGGCGCGGCTGTCGACAATCATCGCCGAGCACGGCCCCGACGCGGTGGCGAGCTACCAGGGCAACCCGCCCGCCTATGCCACCGACGGCATGACGGGGTTCCGCATGTTCCTGAAGGCGCTGGGCACGACGAAAATCTATGGTGCGGGGTCGCAGGACACCAATGCCCGCTTCACCGCCAACTGGATTCTCTATGGCAGCCCGCTGACGATCGACGTGCCCGACGTCAACAATGCCGATTTCATGCTCATCTTCGGTGCCAACCCGCTGATCTCGCACGGCTCGCTGATCTTCACCCCGCGCGTCCGGCAGCAGTTCGACGCGGTCGCGGCGCGCGGGGGCGTGGTGGTCGTCGATCCGCGGCGCAGCGAAACCGCGGCGCGCTACGAACATGTCGCGATCGAGCCCAATTCGGACTGTTGGCTGATGCTGGCGATGCTCAAGACGCTTGCCGACGAGGGGTTGGCCGACGAGGCTTTCCTGGCGGAGCGTTGCGCGGGCTGGCCGGAACTACGGGTGGCGCTCGCGGGCATCGATTATGACGATGTCGCGCGGCGCACGGGGATCGCCGTCGAGACGATCAAGGGGCTCGCGCGCCGCCTCACCGCCAGCCCGAAATCGGTGTGCTATGGCCGTGTCGGCATCTGCCGCGGGCCGCATGCGACGCTCGCCAATTTCCTGCTGTCGGCGCTCAACATGGTCGGCGGGACCTTCGGCCACGAAGGCGGCAGCACCTTTGCGACCCCGGTGCTGGCGGGCAGCGACCGCGCGACGACGGGCGGTTATGACGAGGTGCGCAGCCGCGTCGGCAATTTCCCGAGCGTGACGCAATTCCTGCCCTCGGCGGTGATGCCCGACGATATCCTCGAACCCGGTCCGGGCAAGGTTCGCGCGCTGCTCTCGCTCGGCGGCAATGTGCTGCTCGCGGCGCCGGGCGGCGAGCGGCTGCGGCGCGGGCTCGAACAGCTCGAGCTGTCGGTGTCGTTCGACCTCTATATCAACGAGGCTGGCTCCTACGCCGATTATGTGCTGCCCGGGCTGACCTTCTACGAGCGCGCCGACCTGCCGATGGTGCCGTTCATGAGCATGGTGCAGCCCTTCCTGCAATATGCCGAGCCGGTGATCCCGCCGGTCGGCGAAGCGCGGAGCGAGTTCGATACCTTCTGCGAGATATTGGCGCGGATGGGGCTGCGGATGCCTGCCGCCTCGCCCGGTGAGGTCGCGGCGCAGGCAGCGGGCGGGCAGCTCCGCCCGCTCGAAGTGCTCGACGGTGCTATCCGGCAGGGGCCGGCGGGCCTGCATGGCGACTGGTCGATCGACAAGCTGCGCGACCATCCGCACGGCGTGATGCTCGACATTCCGATCCCTTGGGGCAATCAGGACAAGATCGCGCACGCCGACGGGAAAATTCATCTGTGGGACGATATGGTCGCCGCCGAGCTCGATCGGCTGTTCGCGACGGCACCGATCGAGGGGCTGAAACTGCTTTCGCGGCGCGACATGCGTTCGCACAATGGCTGGCTGCACAATGTCGACCGGCTGATCCGCTCGCAAAAGCCCACGCTGCATATTCACCCCGCCGATGCCGCCGAGCGTGGGTTGGTGGATGGTGATCGCGCGACCTTGTCGAACCGCTTCGGTGCGATCGAGGTCGAGGTCGAGGTCAGCGCCGACCATTTGCGCGGCACGGTATCTTATCCGCATTGCTTCGGGCATGGCACCGGCGGCTGGCAGCGCGCGAACCGGGCCGGGGGCGCGAACGTCAATATCCTGCTCGGCCACGGCCCCGATGTGGTCGAGGCGGTGTCGGGGACGACGCTGATGGACGGGATCGCGGTCGAGCTGACCGCGCTAAAGCCGGCGTGAGCGCGGCACGCTCAGGGCGCGAGACCGCGCAGATAGATGTCGCAGACCATTTCGGCATATTTCTGCTTGATGCCGTCGTCGAGCCGCGCGACGCCCAGCGTCGAAGGGACCGAATAGCCCGCGTGGAAAATATGGTCGGCGGCGCCGACGAGGCAATAATAGAGCAGGCCGGGATCGACGTCCCTGAGGGCGCCTTCGCGCACCCCCTGCGCGACGATGTCGCGATAGACCTCGATCATCGGTTCGATGAAGATCTGCGCGACGCGTTTGCTCGCCGCGGGACTGCCGGACTCGACCATGTAATGGATCAGGCGGTTGATATAGGGCGAGCGAAAATAAGCGTTGATGATACCGTTGATATGGATCTTCAGCTTCTTCTGGGCCGGGATATCCATCTCGCTCAGCGCCTTGAGCGCGGTCATCGCGGTTTCGGCATCGCGTTCAAGCACCGCGAGCAACAGTCCTTCCTTGTTGCCGAAATAATATTTGATCATCGCGCTGTTCACCGATGCGCGCTGCGAAATCTCGTTGAGCGAGACGTCGATGTTGCTCGCCTCGGACAGCAGTTGCGCGGTCGCGTTCAAAAGCGCTTCGGCCGATGCCGACCGTTCCTCGCGCCGCGCTGCCTTGATCGTCAAGCCGCTCTCTTTGTCCATGCCCATGTCCGCTATGTTCGCCCCGCCTATCGTTGGGACTCGGGAAGGAAGACTGTCAAGCCCTCCAGGTCGTCGGTCATCGCGATTTGGCAGGACAGGCGGCTGTTCGGTCGCGGGTCGTTGACGCAATCGAGCATCTCGCTTTCGTCGGCGCCGGCGGCTCCGACGCGCTCCAGCCATTCGGGGGCGACATAGATGTGGCAGGTCGCACAGGCGCAGACGCCGCCGCAATCGGCCTCGATCCCCTCGACCATATTGTCGCGTGCGCCGCGCATGACCGAGTCCCCGACTTCGATCTCGACCGTCTCGACGGTGCCGTCGGCATTCTGGAAATTCACGCTTGGCATATGGTTTTCCCTGTCCCGGCCACCGTGGTTCAACCCACTTTCAATTGATCAATTAATATTTCATGGTGACGGTGTCAACGAAGGCGCATATGAAGCTTAAAATTAATTAGTCGATTGATGGAGAGTGCATGTCAGGCGAGGAAGCGGACTATATCGTCGTGGGCGGGGGCAGCGCGGGCTGCGTGCTGGCGGCGCGGCTGAGCGAGAATCCGGGCGTCCGCGTCGCACTGGTCGAGGCCGGCGGCGAATCGACCGGGCTGATGGTCCAGATGCCGGTCGGTTTCGCCAAGATGCTCGTCGACGACCGCTACGACTGGAAATATTGGCAGCTGCCCGACCCGTCGATCAACGGGCGGCGCTTCATCTGGTCGGGCGGGCGCATGCTCGGCGGCGGCAGTGCGATCAACGGGCAGGTCTATATCCGCGGCACCCGCGCCGACTTCGACGCGTGGGAACGGCTCGGCGCGACGGGCTGGAATTTCGACGGCGTCTTTCCCTATTTCCTGCGCAGCGAGAGCTGGAGCGGTGCGCCGAACCAGAGTCATGGGTCGCAGGGGCCGCTGTCGGTGTCGCCGATGCGCGACCCGCATCCGCTGTGCGACCTGTTCCTGCGCGCGTGTGAGCAATATGGCCTGGCGCGGCTCGACGATTATAACGGCGGGCAGATGGAGGGCGCGTACCTCACCCAGGCGACGCAGCGCGACGGCTGGCGGTGCAGTACCGAGAAAGCCTATCTGCGTGACGCGCGCAAACGTCCCAATCTGATGACGGTCACCAACGCGCATGTCGAAACGATCCTGATTGAAAATGGCGAGGCGGTCGGCATCCGCTATCGCCAGGGTGGCGATGCGAAGGTTCTGCGCGCGCGTCGCGAGGTGATCGTCTCGTCGGGTGCGATGGGGTCGCCCGCGCTGCTGCTGCGCTCGGGGGTCGGCGCGGGCGAGTATCTGCAATCGCGCGGCATCGCGGTGCAGGCCGACCGGCCCGAGGTCGGCCATAACCTCCAGGAACATCCCGGCATCACCCAGAACAAGTTCGTCAGCGTACCAACGCTCAACAGCCAGGTCGGGCCGTTCGACATGATCCGGCACCTGACCAAATTTTTCTGGAACAAGACCGGGCCGATGGGTGCGCCCGCGGTGCAGGCAATGGGTCTCGCGCGCACCCGCGACGGGCTCGACGAACCCGACGTCCAGCTCCACTTCATGCCGCTCGCTTACAATGTCGAGCCCGAGACGGTGTCGTCGGCTGAGGCGGTGATGCCGAAGGAGCCGTGCATCAGCATCAACGTGTCGCTCACGCGGCCCAAGTCGCGCGGGCGTGTCGAACTGGGCGATGCGCTCGAGCCCGTGATCAATCATCAATTGCTCGGCGACCGCGCCGACGTCGATACGCTGATCGGCGCGATGAAGCTGGTCGACCGGTTGTTCGCGATGCCCGCGTTGAGCGCGATCACGCTGGGCGACCGTTCGCCCGACCCGGTGCCCACCGACGATGCGGGGTGGGAGGCCTATGTTCGCGCCAAGACGATGATCACCTATCACCCCGTCGGCAGCTGCCGCCTGGGGTCGGACGCCGGCTCGGTGGTCGACCCCGAATGCCGCGTGCGCGGCGTCGGGCGGCTGCGCGTCGTCGATGCCTCGATCATGCCGCAGATCACCAGCGGCAACACCAATGCCGCGACGATCATGATCGGCGAGAAAGCCGCCGAACTGATCCGCACCACCGCATGAGCGCAGCCGCCGCCTATGATTTTCAGCATATTGCGGTCGAGCGCCCAGCGCCGGGCGTCGTGCTGCTCACATTGAACCGTCCCGAGCGGATGAATGCGACCAACGATGTGCTGCATAGCGAGTTGGTGCGGCTGCCCGCCGCCATCGATGCCGATCCCGGCGCGCGCGCGGCGGTGGTGACCGGGGCGGGGCGCGCCTTTTGCGTCGGCGGCGACTGGGCCGACATCGCGGGCCAAGGCAATGACTACGCCAACAAGATCCGGATGATGCGCGAAACGTCGCAGATCTTGACCGGACTGATCGAGATGCGAAAGCCGCTCGTCTCCGCGATCAACGGTCCCGCAGCGGGGATCGGCCTCGCACTCGGGCTGCTCGCCGATATCTCGGTGGCCAATGAAGAGGCGAACCTGTCCGACGGGCATCTGCGTATCGGCCTCGCCGCGGGCGATCATGCCGCGATGGTCTGGCCGCTGCTCTGTTCGATGGCAAAGGCCAAGCGCTACCTGCTCACCGGCGACAAGCTGAACGGCCGCGAGGCCGAGCGGATCGGGCTCGTCTCCGACGCGGTGCCGCCCGCGGAGGTGTTGCCGCTCGCGCTGCGCTATGCCGCGACGCTCGCCGAGCGGTCGCCGCTCGCGGTCGAGCTCAGCAAGCGCGCGCTCAACCATTGGCTGCGCGGTGCGATGCCGATCTTCGAGGCGTCGCTGGGTTACGAAATGGTGACCGCTTTCGACCCCGACCAGGCGGCGCATATGCCGCAAACGAGCTGAGGACCCCGACCATGACCACCGACCCGACGCTGATCGTCGCGACCCCCGCGCCCGGGGTGCTGCACCTGATCTTCAACCGTCCCGATGTGCATAATGCCTATGACACGCCGACCTTCACCGCCTTTGCCGAGCAGCTCGACCATGCCGCAACCGACCCCGACATCCGCGCCATCGTCATCAGTGCGCGCGGGGGCAGGGCGTTCAGCGCAGGGTTCGATATCCACGAGATGGCGGGCTTCGATGCCGCCACGATGCGCCGCGCCTTCGAGGCGCGCGATCCGGTGTTCGGGCGCGTCGCCGCGCATCCGCTGCCGATCATCGCCGCGATCGACGGCATCTGCTTCGGCGCGGGCGCGCTGCTCGCGCTCGCCTGCGACATGCGCATCGCGACGCCCGGCTTTCGCTTCAAGGTGACCGCGGTCGGCTATGGCTGCGCCAATGCGACCTGGTCGCTGCCGCGCGCGGTCGGCGCGCCGCGCGCCAAGGCGATCCTGATGACCGGGCAGGTGGTCGAAGCTGAGGAGGCCGAACGCATCGGGCTGGTCAATGCGGTCGTTGATGCGTCCGATCTCGACGCGCGCGCGATCGCGTTGGCGTCCGCCATCGCTGCGCATCCGCCGCAGGGCATCGGCGGCATCAAGACGCTCGTCGACGGCAGCCTGACGCGCACGCCAATCGAAGGTTGGCAGGCTGAATATGACTGGATGATCGCGAGCATGACCGATGCTCCGGCCGGCGGCGAAACCTTCGGGAAATTCCTGTCGGACCACGACGACCACAAACGCTGAACAGCAATATCAGGAGAAGACGATGATTGGCCAAGCGAACGCGCAGGTGGCGCATCCCGACCGGCTCTTTATCGGTGGGCGCTGGATTCCCGTCGAGGGCAGCGGCCGCTTCACGGTCACCAATCCCGCGACCGAGGAAGTGTTCGGCGAAGTCGTCGCGGCGGGCGTGCCCGAGGTCGAGCGTGCGGTCGCGGCGGCGCGCAAGGCGTTCGACGAGGGCCCCTGGCCGCGGATGTCCGCCGCCGAACGCGCGAGCTATATGCGCGCGCTGTCACAGGCACTGCAACGCCGCGGCGCCGCGCTCGACAGTGCCTGGATATCGCAGGTCGGGGTGCCGATCTGGATGGCGCAGGGGTCGGGCGCGGGCACCGCGGGGCTGCTCGACTATTATGCCGGACTCGCCGAGACTTATCCGTTCGAGGATGTCCGCCCGTCGAATGGCATGATGTCGAAGGTTGCGGTGGTGGTGCGCGAACCCGTCGGCGTCGTCGCGGCAATCGCGCCGTGGAACGGTCCGCTCGCCTCGCTGCTCATCAAGCTGGCGCCAGCGCTCGCGACGGGCTGCACGGTGATCCTGAAACCGGCGCCCGAAACCCCGCTCGAGGCGTTCATGCTCGCCGAAGCTGCCGAGGAGGCGGGTTTCCCCGATGGCGTGATCAACCTGTTGCCCGCCGACCGCGAGGCGTCGGACCTGCTCGTCCGCCATCCGGGTGTCGACAAGGTCGCCTTCACCGGCTCGACCGAGGTCGGGCTGCATATCGCACAGGTTTGTGCGTCGCGCATGGCGCGCTTTACGATGGAACTCGGCGGCAAGTCGGCGGCAATCGTGCTCGACGACTTCGAGCCCGAGGCGATGGGACCCGCGCTTGCGCCGATGATCACCCTGCTCTGCGGCCAGGTGTGCATCAATTTCAGCCGCGTCCTTGTCCCGCGTGCGCGCAAGGACGCCTATGTCGAAAGCCTCGCAGCGGCGATGGCGGCGACCAGCATCGGCGATCCGCTCGATCCCGCGACGATGATGGGGCCGCTCGCAATGGCGCGGCACCATGCCAAAGTGTGCAGCTATTTCGACAAGGGCGTCGCAGAGGGCGCGCGCATCGCGACCGGTGGTCGCCGTCCGCCGGCGCTGAACAGCGGCTATTATGTCGAACCCACCGTGTTTGCCGACGCGACCAACGACATGGCGATCGCGCAGGAGGAAATCTTTGGCCCGGTTACCGCGGTCATTCCCTATGACAGCGTCGAGGAAGCGATCGCGATCGCCAACGACAGTCCGTTCGGCCTGTCGGGCGGCGTCTATACGCATGACACCGACCGCGCCTATGCGGTGGCGCGGGGCATCCGTACGGGGCATTTCACTCAGAACGGCCGCGATTTCGACCTGACCAATCCCTTCGGCGGCTTCAAGAAATCGGGCGTCGGTCGCGAGGGCGGGCCGGAGGGCATCGAGCCCTTTACCGAGGTCAAGACGATCTTCCTGCCGCAAGCGCCCGGCACGCTGGCATGAGCGCAGCCTACACCGCCGGCCTGTTCGACGTCGCGGGCAAGCGCGCGCTCGTGACCGGCGCTACATCGGGCATCGGCCGAATGATCGCGCGCGGATTGGCGCAGGCGGGGGTCGAGGTGTGGGTCGTCGCGCGCGGCGCCGCCGACGTCGATGCCATCGTCGCCGAACTTGGCGGCAATGCGCAGGGCGTCGCGGCGGATATCGCAACCGACGACGGCATCGCACGGGCCGCCGAAGCACTTGGCGAGCGGCCGCTCCATATTCTCGTCAACAATGCCGGCACCGACCGCACCACGCCGCTCGACGCCGATGGGCGCGAGGATTTCGATGCGGTGCTGAACCTCAACCTGACCGCGCCTTTCCTGCTGACGCGCAAATTGCTGCCGCAACTCGAAAGCGGTGCAGCGCCGGGGGATCCGGCGCGGGTGATCAACATTGCGTCGATCGCCGCGCTGAACCCCGGGCATCTCGAAAATTTCGCCTATGCGTCGAGCAAGTCCGGCGTTGCGATGATGTCGCGTCACCTCGGCCGCCACCTCGCCAAGCGCAATATCAGCTGCAATGCGATCGCGCCGGGCCTCTTCCCCTCGCGGCTCACCGAGCAATTTCTTGGCATGGGTGCGGACGACGAGGTGCCCAAGGCCTTCGTCTCGCCACTGGGCGCGCGGGCAGGGGAAATGGACGATATCGCGGGCGCGGTGATCTACCTTTCGTCGCGCGCCGGCGCCTGGGTGACCGGCGTGCTGCTGCCGGTGAGCGGCGGTATTTCGACCGTCAGTTGACAGGTGCCTGCGCTGGCTTTGGTGTGGGAAGCGGTCGCTTCCTCTTTTTGTCATCCCCGCGAAAGCGGGGACCCAGAGCGTGCGTAGGCTGAGCTTTCCCTGCGTTCCCGCTTTCGCGGGAATGACAAAGTAATAAGATACAGAGCGACCACGCCCACCCGAAACCGGCCGTTCGACGCAAAAACTCTTAATCGACCCCAAAGATCGCCGAACTGATCGTCGGTGCGCCGGGACCGCCGGCGAGCAGGCAGGTGCGCGCGTTCGGTACCGGGTTCGGGCTTTCGCCGCGCAGGCAGCGCACCGCCTCGACCGCCGTGACGAAACCATGGACGAAGCCATGCGCCAGATTGCCGCCCGATGTGTTGACCGGCAGCTTCCCGCTCGGCGCGATCAGATTTTCGAAGCGCACAACCTCTGCCACATTTTCGTATGTGCAAAAGCCATGGTCGATCAGCGACGCGATCCCCTGCGCGCTGAAATTCTCGTACAGCTGGACGACATCGATATCGGCCGTGGTCAGTCCCGCGGTGCCGTAGAGCCGGTCGCGGATCGCGCGGAAGCCGGCGGTCGGATAAAGTTCGGTCGCGTCATTCTCGAGCAGGTCGCCATAACCCGCCTCGGTCCCCTGCGCGACCGACAGCAATTTCACCGGTTTCTTCTTCAGGTCGCGCGCCATCTCGGTCGAGACGAGCAGGATCGCGCCCGCGCCGTCATTCTCACGGCTGCAATCGAACAGGTGGAACGGTTCGGCGATGATCCGCGAACCGCTATATTCCGCGTGGTCGAAATCCTTGCCATAGGCGACCGCGTCGGGGTTGCGACTGCCGTGATAATAGGAGGCGCGGACGAGTTCTTCGCACAGCTCATAGGGCACGCCATGATATTCGAACATCCGCTGCGCGCGCATCGCGCAGACCTGCGCGGGGGCGAGAATGCCCGACGACACCATATGGTCGTTGAGATGATGCGCCATCACCGCTGCAGACAGCCGCCCGCTATTCCCTTCGACCAGCGCGCGAAACACGACGACGGCGCGCGCCTGTCCGGTGAGGATCGCCGACGCCGCAATACCAAAAGCTCCGGCGATGCCGCCGCCGCCGCCGCCCCACACCTGCGCTGACCAGTTGATCGCCTTGGTGCCGAGGTCGGGCATCAGCCGCACCGGCTCGTTCTTGTCGTCGCCATAGGAGACAAAGCCGTCGACATCCGCCGGGTCGAAACCCGCGTCTTCGCAGGCGTCGACGATCGCGCGGACCAGCACGCCGCGTTCGGGGGCGGGCGCGGTGCCGCGTTTGTACTGGCGATAACCGACGCCGGCGGCGGCCGTCAGGCCCGACAAATTGGGGGTCATGAAAGGCTCCAGCGCAGCGCGGGGATTTGGGCATCGCCAAAGGCGGTGCGCGCGATCGTTCCGGTGACAGGGGCGCCGATGCGCAGGCCCGCTTCGTCTCCCTCCAATACGCCGACGAGGCGGACCGGCACCGAATTCAGGGTGACGATCAAGGTCGAGAAGGGTTTGGCGAAGGCTTCGGTCCCGCCGAACGGGTGGTGGGTGCGGGTATAGGTGAAGACCTCGCCTTCGAGCGGCTGTTGGGTCCATTCATGGTCCCAGCTGCCGCAGCTGCCGCAACGCCAAACTGCGGGCCAATGCCAGCGTCCGCAGCCCGTGCAGCGCGGCAGTTCAAGCCGCCCTTCGAGAAGCGCGTCCCAATAGCGCCCCTCGGCGCCGACCGGACCCGTTGCCGAATGATAGGTCATTCGCCCCTTGCCATCCTTTCCCGCCGCATCATCTATGCGGTCATTGCGTCATTTATCTATTGTATATAGATTTGATCGCGACGTGCAATGAGGAAGTGCGCGGTGGGCGCGTGAACCGACGGGAGAGACGATGATGCTGCGAGTGACCTTCTGCCTCAAGCGCCTGCCGGGCCTGACGCGCGAGCAATTCCAGGACTATTGGCGGAACGAGCACGCGCCGCTGGTCAAGGACCATGCCGCGGCGCTTGGCATCCGAAAATATGTCCAGTCGCACAGCCTGACGCTCCCGGGCGCCTTCCCGCTCGCCGATGTGCGCGGCTCCTCCGGCCTGGATTTCGACGGCATCGCGCAGCTGTGGTGGAACGATATGGCCAGCTTCGCCGCCGCGGGTTCGACCGAGGCGGGGCGCGTCGCGGGCGCACTGCTGCTGGCCGATGAGAAGAAATTCATCGACCTGCCCAATTCGCCGATCTTCCTGTCGGACGATTTTCACGTCATCGACTAGACCGGGCGGCGCGTCCTATTTCGGACGCCCGGTCGCGGTCACGGGTTCCCGGCTTGCCATATGCGCCTCGGCCTGCTGCCGCGTCAGTTCGGCAAGCGGTTCGAGGATGGCCTTGTCCTTGAGCGTGCCAATGCCGGCCGCATCGATGTCGAGCCAGTCGGCGATGACCTCTTCGCTTTGCTCGCCGCTCAGCGGGGCAGGGCGCAAGGTCGGTGCGGGCAGGTCGGTGGTCTTGACCACATAGGCGTCGCCGAACACATCCTCCTGCAACCAGGGATGATCCTCGATCCGATAGAAACCGCGCTCAACATAATAGGGGGAATCCGGCAGTTCGGAGAGCCGCAGCATCGGGGCGGCAGCAATGCCCGCCGCCTGCAGCGTCTCCGCAGCGTCGTGTCGGCTGCGCTCCGCGAGCCAGGCTTCGATCGCCGTGTCGATCTCGCCGCGCGCGGCAAGCCGCTTGGCGGCGCTGTCGAAGGCCAAGCCTTCGCTATAGCCGATCGTCTCGCACAACCGCGCCCAGTCGGCGTCGGTCTCGACGGTGATCACGCACCATTCGTCGTCGCCCGCGGCGCGATAGGCCGCCCACGGCCAGTCGGTGGCAGCGCCACCGGCGGGGGTGCCGCGCACCACGTCGGCGGCGAAATGGCCGATCATCACTTCGGATTGTGCGACCTTGGCGACGCCGCCCAGCCCGGTGCGCAGGCGACGGATCAGCAGCGCCGCGACCCCGATCGCACAGATGCGGCCCGCGACATGGTCGGGATAGACGGTGATCGAATCGCTGAAGCTCTGCGGATCGTCGGGATAGCGCCAGGCGAGCGTCAGCCCGGTCGATGCGCGAACCAGCGGGCCATAGCCCATCCGCCCGCTCCACGGCCCGGTGTCCCCGAAGGCCGAGCTTTCGGACAGGACGATCCGCGGGTTGATCGCGCGCAGATCGGCTTCGCCGAGGCCGAGCTTCTCCATCGTGCCGGGCTTGAAGTTCGAGCAGACGACGTCGGCTTGCCTGACCATGTCGAGGAACAGCGCGCGACCCTCGGTGCTGCGCAGGTCGATGCCCAGGCTGCGCTTGTTGCGATGCCCTGCGGCGAAGCTGACCGACATGCCGTGCTCGAGATAGGATTGGCGGCTGCCGTCCGGAAAGGCCTGGCTCTCGATCTTGACCACATCGGCGCCGAGGTCGCCGAGCAGCCGCGCGCCCTCGGCCCCGACGACGATCACACCAAGGTCGAGGACCTTGAGGTCGCCAAAGGGGGCGAGCGGAGCCGCGCCGGCGGCTGCCGGAAACTCGGCCGCCTCCGCAATCGGCAATGGCCCCATGCGGTCGCCGTCGATGGTCAGGAACCCATTGGGCAGCCGCGTTCCGTCGGCCAGCGTGGTGACCGCTTCGCGTACGGCGGCATGGTCGCTGTCCAGAAATTCGCCGAGCGTCAGCACCGACGCGATCGGTACGCCATAGTCCTGTCCTTCGCGTTCCAGATCGGCGCGGAGACGATCGGCGAAGAAGCCCGCGATATGCGGCAGCAGGTCGGCCGACGCATAACGGTGCGACGTCCGGTCGAAATCGGGCGAGGCGAATTGCGCGGGCTCACCCATCCACCGGAACATGCCCCGCCACTGGCGCTTGGCAAGCAGGCAGATGCGCACATAACCGTCGGCGCAGCGCATGATCGGATATTGGAATCCCGCGCGTGGCCGGTCGCGCAGCAGCAGGCCGACGGGCTTGCCCATCGTCGCGCTGCCGTTGATGCCGAAGCCCGGATCGAGGCCCTGCACCGCCCCGTCGAGCGCGGCGAAATCGAAATGCGCGCCTTCACCCCCGCGCAGCACCCGGTACAGCGCGCCGAGCAGCGCGAACACAGCCTGCGGCGCGGCGCATTGATAGGCGAGGTCGCCGGGCGGCAGCAGCGGCTCGCGCCCGCGAATGCCCGAGCGCGACAGCACGGCGGACAGCGCATGGAGCACAGGACCGGTCGCGCGCCACTCCGCCAACGGGCCGTCTTCGCCGAAATCGCTGACCGTCATGGTGATCAGGCCGGGGCGGGCGCGGCGGAGCGCGGCGAGATCGGCCCCCGACGCCCGGTCGGCGATGACGATATGCGCGCTCTCGATGGCCGTCGCGGCCTCGGGACTGCCCAGATTGCCTGTGTGCAGCCGCTTGCCGGCGTTGGCGACGACCGCCTCGGCGCCGGCGTCGGCCTCGGTCGCGAAGCGATCGACCACGGCGCCCAGATCGGCCAGATAGCGTCCGATCATCGCCAGCGGCCCTTGCACGCTTTCGACGACGCGAATGCCGGACAGCGGCCGATCGGACATGAACTTACCCTTCTCTTTGATACGCCAGCGGACGCGAAGACGCTCCGCTGGCCGCGCTGGCGCTTGCCATATCTGCACCGCGAAGAAAAGTTAATTAATCGACTAATTCGTTTTGCGGCGCTCGTCTTCTATGATAGCGGCCGCGCCACGGAGAGTTGCCGATGGACTTCACTTTCACCGACGATCAGCGTCAGTTGCGCGATGCGTTGCGCGGGTATCTTCAGCGCAACAATGGATTTTCGGTCCGTAGGGCGAATGCGCGTAGCGCGTCCGGCTGGAGCGAATCGCTGTGGCGCGGGCTTGCGGACGACCTCGGCATATTGGGCGTGTTCGTGCCCGAAGGTGCGGGCGGCATCGGCGGCGATGCGGTCGACATGATGGTCGTGATGGAGGAGCTTGGCGCCAACCTGTTCGTCGAACCCTATTTTGAAACCGCAGTGATCGGCGCGTCGGCGCTCGGCGCCGGGCACACGGCCGAACATGCTGCGATCGCCGGCGGCGATATGCGACTGGCTTTTGCCTGGGCCGAGGCCGAAACGCGCTTCGACCGCATGCCGCGCGATACCATTGCGCTGCGCACGACGGTCGGCTGGCGGGTCGATGGCCACAAGATCGTCGTGAGCGGGGCGCCTATGGCGACGCATTTCCTCGTCACCGCGCGCGTCGGCGACGAGCCGGCGCTGTTCCTCGTCGAAGCCGGCGCGGTCGGCATTTCGCAACAAGCATTTCCGACGATCGACGGCCGGCGCGCCGCCGATGTCGCCTTCGATGCCGTTGCGATCCCCGACAGCGCGCTCATCGCACGCGGCGCCGAGGCGATCGAGCGGCTGTGCGACGTCGCAACCGCGATGCTCGGTGCCGAGGCGCTTGGCGTGATGCGCGTGATGCTCGACGATACCATCGCCTTCACCAAGGAACGCCGCCAGTTCGGGCAGGCGATCTCGACCTTTCAGGTCATCCAGCACCGCATGGTCGACATGTATATGCAGCTCGAACTAGCGACCTCGGCGGTGTACCGCGCGGTGCTCAGCCTCGACGCCGCGCCGGCCGACCGCGCCCGCGCCGTCTCCGCGATGAAGGTGACCATCGCCGACGCCTGCCGCTTTGTCGGCCAGAATGCGATCCAGCTCCACGGCGGCATGGGGATGACCGACGAGGTCGCGGTGACCCATTATTTCCGCCGCGCGACCGTGATCGAGAGCGAATTCGGCTCGGCCGACTGGCACCGCCGCCGCTTCGTCGCAATGTCGCGCGCGGCCTGAGGAGACAGCCGATGGACATCGCCTGGAGGGACGACGAAATCGCCTTTCGCGACGAAGTGCGCGCCTTTCTTACCGACAAGCTGACCGACGATCTGCGCGCGAGCGGTGCCAATATGACCAGCGTCTACGCCGACCCGGATCATGCGCGCGCCTGGCAGGCGATCTTGCACGAAAAGGGCTGGGTCGCTCCGTCCTGGCCGGTCGAGCATGGCGGCACCGGCTGGAGCCTCGCGCAACGCTATATCTGGCAACGCGAGCGCATCGCCGCTGGCGCACCGCCGGTGTCGCCGATGGGGGTGCAGATGTGCGGCCCCGCGATCATCGGCCATGGCAGCGACGCGCAGAAGGCCCATTTTCTGCCGCGCATGCTGTCGGGCGAGCATTTCTGGTGCCAGGGCTATTCCGAAACCGGGTCGGGCTCCGACCTCGCCAGCCTGCAATGCCGTGCCGAGGAGGATGGCGATCATCTGGTCGTCACCGGCCAGAAATTGTGGAGCACCCATGCCCACGCCGCCAACTGGGGCTTTTTCCTCGTCCGCACGTCGACGCACGACCGGCCGCAAAAGGGCATCAGCTTCCTGCTGATCGACATGACCAGCCCCGGCGTCACCGTGGTGCCGACGGTTTCGCCCGCGGGCGAGAATATCCAGAACGAGATTTTCCTCGATGCGGTACGTGTGCCCAAGGCGAATGTCGTGGGCGCGATCGGCGACGGGTGGACCGTCGCCAAATATCTGCTCGAATTCGAACGCGGCGGCGCGGCCTATGCGCCGGGCTTGCAGATCGACCTCGACGAGATCGAGCAATTCGCCAGCGCCGCGCGCGGCGACGAGGGCGGGCGTCTGATCGACGATGGCGCCTTCTCCGATGCGATCGCGCAGGCGCGGATCGACGTGCTGGCGCTCGAAATCTTCGAATTTCGCGCGATGAGCGACGCGGGGGCCGGTCGCTATCCGCATGCGATCCCGTCGCTGATGAAGATCCGCGGTACCGAATTGCAGCAGCGGATCACCGAACTGCGCCTGCTCGCCGCTGGCCGCTATGGCATGGCCTATCAGCCGCAGGCGGGGGTTTCCGCAGGGCCGGTCCATTTCCCGCACGCCGAGGGCGCTTTCGCCGGCCCGCGCGAGGCCGCGATCGCGCCGATGCGTTACGTCAGCGAACGCGCGGCGTCGATCTATGCTGGGACCAACGAAATCCAGCGCAATATTATCGCCAAGATTTTGGGCCTTTAGCCCGCCAATCGGAGAGACAAGATGACCGATGCTCCCGCCGTGCTCGCCGAACGTCGCGGCCATGTCCTGATCCTGACGATCAACCGCCCCGACGCGCGCAACGCAGTCAATGCCGCGGTCCATATCGGGCTGGGCGAAGGACTCGAACGGGCCGAGGCCGATCCCGAAATCCGCGCGGTGATCGTCACCGGTGCGGGCGACCAGGCCTTTTGCGCTGGCGCCGATCTGAAAGCCCTGTCGCGCGGCGAGCGGCTCGAACCCGAAGACAAGGCGCAGCGCGCCTGGGGCTTCGCGGGTTTTGTGCGGCACCCGATCGGCAAACCGATCATCGCGGCGGTCAACGGCTTCGCGCTCGGCGGCGGCACCGAACTCGCGCTGGCCTCGGACATCGTGATTGCGGCCGACCATGCGCAATTCGGACTGCCCGAGGTCAAGCGCGGGATCATCGCGGCGGCGGGCGGCGCGTTTCGCATCGTCCAGCAATTGCCACGCAAGATTGCGATGCAGCTGTTGCTGACCGGCGAGCCGATTTCGGCGCAACGCGCGCTCGATCTCGGCCTCGCCAACGAAGTGGTGCCCCTGGACAAGCTCATGGACACCGCGCTCGACTTTGCCGAGCGCATCGCGGTCAACGCCCCTCTCGCGGTGCAGGCCAGCAAGCGCATCGCCATGGGTATCGCCGAGGGCCAGATCGCCAGCGACGCCGAGTTCTGGGAGGCGAACAAGCGCGAAACGCGTGTGGTCTTCACCTCCGAGGATTCGCGCGAAGGCCCGCGCGCCTTTGCCGAAAAACGCCAGCCCGTCTGGCAGGCTCGTTGAGGAAACAAAGCATGCCGGACGATAACAGACCTATCATCGTCGGTGTCGGCCAGATCAATGATCGTCCGGAAAACCCCGCCGATGGCCGCGATCCCGTCGTGTTGATGGCGGACGCGCTGCGGATCGCCGAAAAGGACGCTGGCGGGGCGCTGCTCGCCGACGCCGATTTTCTGGGGATCGTCCAGCAGATATCGTTCCGCGACATTCGCGATGCGCGGGAGTCTCTGGCGAGCGAACTCGGCATCGCGCCCGCGACGATGATGCAAAGCGAAGGGCCGAACGGCGATAGCCCGGTCCTGCTCCTCAACGAAGCGGCCAACCGGATCGGGGCCGGCGAGTGCCGGATCGCGCTGGTGTGCGGCGCCGAGGCGCTGCGAACCGCGGCAGCAAGGGCGGCGGCAGAGGAGTCCGGCCGCCGCGTCGATGCGACGCGCGAAGCCGCGCAGCGGCGCGAGCCAAGCTATGCGCAGCAATATGGGCTGGTCGCGCCGGTCGATGTTTACCCTCTCTACGAAAATGCACTCCGCGCATCGCTCGGACAAAGTTTCGCCGAGGCGCAGGCCGAAAGCGGGACGATCTGGTCGCTTTTTTCTGAGGTTGCGACCGCCAATCCTCATGCATGGATTCGGAAACCGGTCAGCCCGGCTGACGTGATCACGCCGACCGAGAGCAACCGGCCGATCGCCTTTCCCTATAACAAGCTGATGGTCGCCAACGCCTCGGTCAACCAGGGTGCCGCCTTCATCGTGACGAGCGTCGGCGAGGCGCGCCGGCGCGGGATCGCCGAGGACCGCTGGATCTATGTCGGTAATGGTGCGGCGGCCCATGAACCGAACAGCCCGTTGCAGCGCGATCGCTACGACCATAGCGCGAGCATGGAGGTCTCAATCCGCCGCGCGCTCGCCTTGAACAAGGTCGATCCGTCCCAGCTCGATATGGTCGAATTGTACAGCTGTTTCCCCTGCATTCCCAAGCTGGCCCGCCGGATCATCGATTGGCCGGCCGAACGGCCGGCGACCGTCTTCGGTGGCCTGACCTTTGGTGGCGGGCCGATCGGCAACTATATGAGCCATGCCGTCGCGAGCATGACCGATCAGCTTCGTGCCGAGGGCGGGACGGGGCTGCTGTTCGCAAATGGCGGCTATGCGACGCATAATCACAGCATCGTGATCAGCGGCAAGCCGATCGCGGCGGCCTCCTTTCCCCGCAGTTACGATTATCAGGAGGAGGCCGACGCGATGCGCGATGCAATTCCGGCGCTGGCGCGCGATTATCTGGGTGACGCGACGATCGAAAGCTACACGATCCTCTATCGGCGCGACGGGATGCCAAAAGCAGGCGTGGTGGTTGCGCGGACACCGGGGGGCGAGCGGACGCTCGCGCATGTTCCGCCTAGCGAAGGCGACGTCCTGCGACGGCTCGCCGATGCGGATGCGGAGCCTGTGGGCGCGCCCGGCCGGATCGTCGAGGGCGCGGGGCTTCGGGAATGGCGCTTTGCATGATCGCGACGGGCGGGGTTGAGGGGCATTTGGCGCGTCGCAGCCTCTTGGCTGTTCAAAGCCGGGCAATGATGGCATCTGTCGGCCTAATGCCGATAGGGAAAGGGATAAGTTTGCCCGCCAGCCAAGCCAAGAGAAAAAAGGGGCCGGGGCGCCCGCTGACGCCGCTGATCACGCGCGAAACGGCGATCCTTGTGTCGATCGACCTGCTCGATCGCCAGGGCCTCGACGCGCTGACTGTGCAGGCGGTGGCGCGCGAACTGAACGTCCAGGCGCCGTCGCTTTATTATCATTTCAAGAACCGCGACGAACTTCTCCACATGATGGCCCGGACCTTGCTGGTCGAGGTGGGGCAGGGGGAAAAGCCGGGGTCGTCGTGGGAGGAGCGGGCGATCGACCTCGCGGTTGCGACCCGCCGCGTGATGCTGAACCACGCGCACGCCGGGCCGCTGATGCTGCGTTTCTTCCCGCGCGAGCTGATGCTCGGTGCCTATGAGCGCGGCCTGTCGGACTGTCCTTACCCGCCCGAGCATCATCTGGCGGTTCTCGAGGCGCTCGAAAAGCTGACCTATGGCAAGGCCCTCTTCGACGCGGCGGCCAAGGCGCACGACCACGCCGCGATGCCGACGGTTGATCCGGCGCGTTACCCGCTGCTTGCCGCAGCGATCGCCAAATCTCCGGTGTCCGACGAGGCGTTGTTCGTCGAGACGCTCGAGGTGCTGCTCGACGGCTTCAGATTTCGATACGGACAGAAGGGTAAAGCCATATGATCGAGGGCGGATGCAATTGTGGGGCGGTCCGCTACCGTGCCGACGGCGACCCGATCGTGGTGGCGCAATGCCACTGCACCAACTGTCGCCGGCAATCGGGCAGCGCCTTCTCGGTCAATCTGCTCTTCAAGGGGGCCGCGGTCAGCCATGAGGGCGACCTGTCGGTCTATGAGGATAAGGACACATTTTCCGGCAACGCGGTGCTGCGCAAATTCTGCGGTCGTTGCGGGTCGCCGATCTTCTCGGAGCCGACCGACGGCAAGGGGCTCCTGATCGTCAAAGCCGGAACGCTCGACGATCCGGGAGCTTTCGCTCCGACGGTCAGCGTCTGGACATCGACCGCACTGCCGTGGGTTGTGTTGCCCGAAAGCCAATATGCGTTCGAAAAAAACGCCTGACCTGTCCGGTCACGCGGTGTAGCCGCCGTCGACGACGATCTGCGTGCCCGTCACGAAGCTGCTTTCGTCGGATAGCAGGAACAGGACAGCGCCAACGCTCTCCTCAGGCTGTGCGACGCGTCCGAGCGGGGTCAACTGCGCACCGCGTATGAGGGCCTGGCTGTTCGTCGTCTCGGTCAGGAGGCGCGTCGCGAAAAAGCCCGGGATCAGGACGTTGACGCGAATGCCGCTGGGCGCGAGTTCCTTGGCGGCCGCCCGCGACATCCCGATCACCGCCGCCTTCGCGGCCGAATAGGCGACCAGATTGGCATGGGCCTTCGTGCCCGCTGGCGATGCGACATTGACGATCGAACCCCCGCCCGATTTCAGCATCGCGCGCGCGCCCTCGCGCATCCCGAAAAAGACGCCGTTCTGGTTGACCGCGACGATGCTGGCCCACTCCTCGTCGCTGATGTCGACCAGCGGGCGCGTAGCGCCGACACCGGCGTTGTTCACGAGACCATCGATCCGGCCGAACCGCTCCACCGCGAATTCGACTGCAGCCTTCCAATCTTCGGGTTTCGTGACGTCGAGCGGCACAAAGTGCGCCTTGCTGTCGAGCGATGCCTCGATCGCCGCCCCCGCGGCCCGATCCCGGCCACCGAAAATGACCTCGGCGCCCTCGCGCACCATGCCGCGGACCTGCGCTTCGCCCATCCCCCGGGTTCCGCCCGACAGAAGAATGATTTTTCCCGACAATCGGCCTGCCATCAATCTTCTCCCACCAGGTTTGCGCCACCGAAACGATCCTCTGGACCATCCGGGTCTTATATCTATTATATGTAGATATGTCCTCCCGATTACAATGGCGGAGGCGTTCGGGAAAAGGACGGCGGGGGGCGAACTGCCCCCAAGGAGGAGGCTTGGTCGGCTGGTCGGACTATTACCCGTCCTTCAGGAATGACTTGCGCGGGCTATTCCCATCCTTTCCCGCAGGGCCGAGAAAGTCCGCGCTATGCGCCGTGGCCGAAGCGCCCGACCCATCTATCAGCCAAGGCGTTGCCACCTCATGGCACGGATGCGCCAAGCTTGGCGCGAACGGCCTTTGAAAGTTCGGCGACGTAAAAGCCGCTGCGGCAGACGAACCAGATATGGCCGGTCTCTGGCACGAAACTGTTGATCGACATGCAACTGTCGGTCTTGCCGGCGAGGGGACCGGGAGGGGAGGGGGCATCGATGGCTCCCGGATGGTAATAGGCCACTTCGTACGGGTGCGTCGGATCGCGGAGGTCGACGATCCGGACCCCCGAGCCCATGAAGCTGAACAGGCCGAGCGCCACGCCGCCCCAAGCATCGTCGACAACGGCATTATAATGGAGGCCGTAGGAGCCGGCGGCGTTCGCCTTGGCCCATGCCGGATCATCGAGGCAGCGGTCATTCGCCTCAAGCCGGAATTCGCCGACCATGCGCAGCGACTTTTCATCGGTCATATCGAAGATGCGCGGGAAGGCGGTGCAGCGGAGCTCATTCGCAGCCACCAGATACTGGCGGCCGCGGACGCGCAGCAGCGGCGCATGATGGTCGCCTTGGCCGCGGATGTCGCTGGTGCCGACGAACCTGATCGTCGGCCATTCGGGGTTCGGCTTGCCGATCTGGGTGATGTCCCAGATGCTGGGCGCGGAATCGCCCTTGCGCGCCTCGATCATCGGCACGCTTCCGGCGCAGATCAGTCGCGTCTGGCCATCGTTGATCCACATGTCGTGGCAGCGCTGTGCCTTGCCGCCGGGAAGGACTAGCGGATATTCCCCCATATAAATGGGTTTTGCCGGATCGCTGATGTCGAGGACCATCAGGCCATCGGTGCCATATTCGCGGCTCGCATAGACCCGCATGCCATCGGGCGAGATCTTGGGCACATGGATGTTTGCGGGCCAGTAAAAGGTCGTGAGCAACTTCGGCGTGGTGCAGTCGCTGATATCGTAGATGTCGAGGGGAGCGGGGCCGGGCGGCCTGAGGCCACCGCTATAGTCGCCCGCGACGAGCAGGTGGCGGGTGCCGGTGTCGATAACGTCCATCGTCTCCGATCCCCCGATCGCGCCCGGCGTGTCGAGCAGACCGACCGCCTTGGGGGCCTTGGGGTCGCTCGCGTCGATGACGGCGATTCCTTTGCGTTCACCGCCGCCGTAAACATAGGCGCACTGGCGCGATCGTTTGAGCATCGCATTGTCGCCGCGTCCCCACGGGTCGAGCTTGCCGACGATGCGCATGCCGCAGACATAGGGCGTGGCGGTGCGCCCGGCCTCGAGGTCGGCAAGCGGCGTCTCGCCCTGCATGCCGGGCTCGGGATTGTCGCCTGGACCGCACAGCGCTGTCGCGCGGCTCGGTGTTTTCGGCCCGCCCGAATAAGAGGGGGAGGCGCTGGCCGACGGTGTGGCGGCAAGCGCTGCGCACGCGGCAACAGCGAGCAGCCGCGCCGCGCGCGCGCTCACTTGCCGCCCTTGGCGGCTGCGGCTTCCTGTTTCTTGAGTTCCTCGACAAAATCGAAGGCGCGCGCGGCCACGAGGCAGCGATAGCCCTTGGGATCGATGAAGGGATTGCTTCCGGGTTCGGCCAGCATCGCTTCATATTTGTCGACATTATTGTGCTGCCAGGGGTGGCCGCCGAACCAGACGTCGGGCTTGAGCGACAGGAGTCGCTCCCAGCCGTCGATCTGGTCTTTGACGATCCCGGGATATTCTTCGGGCACGAGCTTGGTGGCGGCCTGCTGGCTTCCCATCAGCAACACGTCATAGGTCTTGCCATTTTCGGTCGTCTGCCATTCAAAGGATGAGGCGCCGCGGGTATGGCCGGCGGTCTTCCAAACCGAAACGGTCACATCGCCGAGGGTCACCTTGTCGCCGTCGTGCAGGACGCGGTCGACCTTTACCGGCGGCATGCCGCGGCCGATCCCTTCGACCGCCGGCGAACCCTTTTCGACCGTCTCGGCGTCGCCTTCCATGATCATCAGCTTCGCGTCCGGCGCATGGACCTTCATCCACGCGCTGCCTCCCTGGTGATCGAGGTGCGCGTGGCTGCCGAGGATGATCTTGATGTCCGCGAGTTTGAAGCCGAGCTTCTCGATCGACTCCGCAACCCATGGCGCCGTCTCGTCGAACGTCGTGTCGATCAGGATCAGGCCGTCGCTCGTCTTGACGAGATAGGCGGTGACCGCCGAGATGCCGACCGAATAGGTATTGCCGACGACCTTGAAGGCGGGGAACTTGCGGTGATCCCAGCCCGTCGTGATGCGCGTCGCGTCCATGAGGGCGATTGCGGGGCGACCGCAGGCGACTTCGTTCGGGTCGATGCTGAGGAGGGGCGAGTCGGCGGCGATCTTCGCGAGCGGCGGCGCGGAGGGAGCGGCGAGTGCGGCCTGGCCCATTGCCAGCGCAGCCAAGGATACGGCGAACCGCGACATTGCCTTCTTCATGCCCATCGATCTTCTCCCATGTATTCGGATAGCGAATTAATATTCGTCAGGAGCGATTTGATATCGGGTCGGCGCTCGATGTCAAGGTCCGCGCGTTGACGTTCGACTCGCCATCACCGTGTCGCCTTCTGTCGCACCCGCGGCCTTCCCCATCGTCGGCATCCGGGCGGCCTTGGTGCGCGAAGATCAAGCAAATCAGCGACTTCTTCAACTTGCCTCGGGGGTATTTACAAGCTGTCGAAAATCCATATGCTTAGAAATGCGAATATAAGTTCGCTATCCGAATAATGCGAATTTCGCACTCGGATGGCAGGATGGCCCGGCGACCGGGCACGCTTTGGGAAACCCGCTCGGGAGGGATGAATGAAAAAGGCATTGTTTACGTCGAAAATCAGGCTCGCATGCGGGACCGCCGCGATCCTCCTCTCCGCCGTCCCGGCGATGGCACAGGAAGCCGCTCCGGACGCCGAGGCTACCGAAAGCGCGCCGGCCGACGACGCGTCGATCATCGTCACTGGCACGCGCGTCAACCGTGAAGGCTATCTCGCGCCGACGCCGGTGACCGCGATCGGGCGCGATGCGATCGAGGCTCAGGCCGCTACGACGATCGCGGACGTCCTTTACGACATTCCCTCGGTTCGCCCTTCGCCGAATTTTCCCGCCACGTCGCAGGCCAGCGGCAATTATGTGAACCTGCGAGGCCTTGGCGCGACGCGTACGCTCACCCTCGTCGACGGTCGCCGCTTCGTTCCCTCGAACGGCGCGGAGAATTCAGGCGGCAGTTCGGTCGACATCAACCTCATCCCCGAAGCGCTTGTCGATCGTCTCGATGTGGTGAGCGGCGGCGCTTCGGCGGCCTGGGGTTCCGACGCCGTGGGGGGCGTCATCAACATCGTGCTGAAACGCAAGCTTGAAGGCATCCAGGGCAAGGTGCAATATGGCGTCTCCGATTATGGCGACGCGCAGGAAGTCAGCCTCAGTCTCGCTGCCGGCACCTCGTTCGCGGATGGTCGCGGCCAGCTCATGCTCGCGGGCGAGTACAGCAAGTCGTGGGATGTCCCGACGACCAACGACCGGCCCTATGGCAAGGATCAGTGCGGCTGGTTCCCGGGTTCGGTGAACGGCACTTTCTATCTCGGGCTCCAGACCTGCGGCCTGACGCACAACAGCTACACGCGCGGCGGCGTACTCGTCGCCGCCAACGGAAACCCGCTCGCGTCGACCGACCCCTTCTATGGGCGTCAGTTCCTCAATTCGACCAGTTCGGCGCCGTTCGACTATGGCCAGGTCGGACCGATCAATCGCAGCGTGTCGATCGGCGGTGACGGCGAATGGCGCGGTGTGCGAAACCTTCAGGCTCCGCTCGAGCGCAAGATCCTCTTTGGCCGCGCGCTCTATGAGTTTTCGCCGAGCCTTACCGGATTCATCGAAGCCTCCTATGGCGAGTCGGGTACCGAAACCGACCTGTTCTTGAACGCGATCCCGTCCTCGACCGACTATCCGATCGCGATCCGGAACGGCAATCCGTACATCCCCGCCGACATCCAGGCGATCATGAACGCCAATGGCACCGACACCATCTATCTGTCGAAACTGACGCCCGAACTCGGTTCGGCGACCTCGGATTCGAACAACCGTGTCTTCCGCGTCGCCACCGGCCTCGAAGGCCAGATGGGCAAAGGCTGGTCGTGGAAGGCCTATGGCACCTTCGGGCGCGACTGGTACGACACGATCCTCGGCAACAATATCGTCGTCTCGAACCTTGCCGCCGCAACCGACGTCGTCATCAATCCCCGGACCGGGCTGCCCGATTGCCGCGTGAATGTCGAAGGGGCCGCGGCGCCGGGCGAGGCGGCTTATGGCGCGGCCGCCCTCTGTGTTCCCGCCAATCCTTTCGGACCGGGGTCGCTGGCCTCGGCGAAGGATTATATCGTCGACGATCTCTATCAAAGCTCGGTCTATACGCAGGTCGCGGCAGGCGCGTCGATCAACGGCGAGCCCTTCTCGACCTGGGCTGGTCCCGTGTCCTTCGCGGCCGGCGTCGACTATCGCTATGAGAAGGTCGCGCAGGACGTCAGCTTCTACGCCGACTTCGTCAATCCGCCGCTCTTCGCCTCGGGGGGCTTCCAGCAATCCAATCCGAAGAGCTTCGCCGGCAACTATACCGTCGTCGAAGGCTTCAGCGAAGTCGTCGTGCCGCTGCTCGCTGACGTGAAGGGCGCAGAATCGCTCGATCTCAACGGCGCGATCCGCGTGACCGATTACAGCACGAGCGGCACGGTTGTTACCTGGAAGGTCGGGACCACCTACGAACCCGTCTCGGGCCTTCGCTTCCGCGCCGCCTATTCGAAAGATATTCGCGCGCCCTCGCTTTTCGAGAGTTTCGGGGCGAACACCACTTATTCCTCGGTGATCACCCGCGGTCCGGGCGGTGTGGAAACGGGTTCGGCGAACGCCGTCTCGCCAGGACGCAACAATCTCGATCTCAGCCCCGAGCGCGCCTACAGCACCACTGTCGGCATTACGATGGAAGATGTGCTGACGCGAGGACTCACGCTCTCGATCGACGGCTACCGCATCAAGCTCAAGGACGTCATCGGCAAGCTCGGCGCGCAGGGCATCATCGACGGCTGCTTCGGCGGCGGCACCGCCGCGGGACGCGAACCGAACCAAGGGCTCTGCAGTCTCATCAATAGTGACCAGACCGTGATTATCGACCCCTTCCTCAATCTCGGCTCGATCGAGACGCAGGGTATCGAATTCGACCTTGGCTATCGCTTCGGCGCCGACGTTCTGTTCGGTGGCTCGACGGGCCAGTTCTCGGCCCGGCTCCTCGCCAACTATGTCGACAAATACAAAGAAAACAGCTCGGGTCTCAATCCGCGCGATCTCGCGGGCGACCTTTCGGGCGTGCCGCATTGGCGCTGGAACGCAACGCTGGCCTATAATGACGAGAAGCTGGGGGTGAGCCTGCGCGGCAACTTCATCGACAGCATGTACCGGTACAAGTTCGCGGCCGCGAACACCTATCTCGACGAGAAGATTCCGGCCTATTTCTATCTCGACGCGAACATCCGTTACAATATCGTCTCGGGCGACAAGGCGAAGGTCCAGCTGTTCGCCAACGTCGACAACATCCTCAATACCAAGCCGCCCTTCTCGCCGGGCACCGGCGCGACCGGCTGGTTCGGGCTGCCGGGCAAGTTTGCCCAGTATAGTTCCTACACCAATGGCACCTTCTACGACGTCCTCGGGCGTACGTACAAGGTCGGCGCCCGCTTCTCCTTCTGACGATGGCGCATCCTCTTCCATCCTGGCGAGCAAAGGGTGCCGAACAATCGGCGGCCGGATCTCGTCCTCCCCGGCTCCGGGTCGCCGCGCGTCATGCGCGCGGTGACGCCCGGCGCGCGCCAGGATGGACCCTTGCGTCACCCGCTATTTTTGGCCGCGCCGCGCTGATAGGAACAGGCCGCATGACAAAATCGAGCGGGAGTATCCTGATGAGCGATGAGAAGAACGACAAGAATACGGTCAAGTCGGTGGCCAAGGCATTTGCGGTCCTGAATGCCTTCGGACTCGATAGCGAAGAGCTTGTCATTGCGGAGGTGGCGCGCGCGGCGGGGACCGACAATGCGACCGCCTTTCGCATGCTGAATACCTTGGTGTCGCTCGGCTATGTCGAGCGGGTAGGGGAGAGCAAGCGCTTTCGCCTGACGCTCAAATGCCTCGATCTCGGCTTCAACGCCATCGCGCGATCCGACATCCGCAGTCTCGGGCGGCCGCTGCTCCGCTCGCTTGTCGACGACCATATCGAGGCGGCCTCGATCGGGGTCCTCGATGCCTATGAGGTGGTCTATATCGAGCGTATCCAGGCCGGGCTGCAACGGCTGGCCGTCGATGTCCGGGTCGGCAATCGCGTCCCGGCCTTCTCGTCGGCGCTGGGGCGGGCGATCCTTGCCCATCTGCCCGTCGCGACCGAACGCGAAATCCTCGAATCCAATCCGCCGAAGCAGCTCACCGAATATACGATGGTCGACATCGACCGGCTGCTCGACGAGATCGCCAAGGTCCGTGAGGACGGCTTCGCCGTATCGGACCAGGAAACGGTGACGGGCCTGCGCGTTCTCGCGGCGCCGATCACCGACATGGACGGCGTTCCGCTCGCGGCGCTCAGCGTTGCGGCGCCGTCCTTCGGCCAGACTCTCGACGATTTCGTCGACCGCGCACGCGACATCACCTGCGAAGCCGCGCGCCAGCTTTCGTTCGCCGTTCGCGCCGCTGGCGGCACGGCGGCACAATCTTTGGCACCATAGCAACAATTGGAGACTTTTACCGGTGACTTCCGCTATCGATTTCAAGGGCTTGATCCCCGCCATCGCCGTTCCGTTCAATGAGGATTTCAGCATTGACGAAGGCGGCCTTGCGCGGCTTGCGCGCTGGCTCTCCGAACAGCGCCACATCAAGGCGATCATGACGAACGGTCACACCGGAGAGGTCTTCTCGCTGACCCCCGCGGAACGCGCCCAGGTGACGTCGATCGTCGCAAAGGCGGTCGATGGCCGCATCCCGGTCATTTCCTCGATCGTATGCGAGGGCATATTGGATGCCTGCGAACAGGCCGTGATCGCGCGCGAAGCCGGCGCCAGCGCGCTCGACATCATGCCCCCGCATCACTGGCTGCGTTTTGGTTTCCGTCCGTCGCACGTCACCGAATATTTCGAGGCGATCGGCAAGGCTTCGGGGCTGCCGCTGATCGTTCATGTCTATCCCGCCTGGACCAAGGCCAGCTTCTCGTCCGAACTGCTCGCCGAACTTGCGCGCCTCGACGCGGTGCAGGCGTTCAAGATTGGCACGCGCGAGATGAACAAATATGATCGCGACCTGAAGGCGATCCGCGCCGCGGCGCCGGGCAAGGCGCTGCTGACCTGTCATGATGAATATCTGCTCGCCTCGATGGTCCAGGGTGTCGATGGCGCGCTCGTCGGCTTCGCCTCGGTCATCCCGGGCCTGATCGCGGACCTGCTCGATGCCGTGCAGCAGGGCGACCTGGTCAAGGCGCAGCGCGTGCAGGCGCTGATCGATCCGCTCAAGCAGGCGGTCTATGGCGATGGCGAGCCTACGGGCGAGGCGCATGCCTGCATGAAGGCGGCGATGGCCGCCGCCGGGCTGATCGCGCGCGGTACCGTGCGTCCGCCGACGGTGCCGCCGAGCGCCGAAGAACTCCGCCGCATTGAGCACGCGGTGCGCGGCGCCGGCCTGGTCGAACCGGCGCTGGTCTGACGCCATGACATCCGACCCTCGCATCGCGGTCGTCACCGGCGCCGCCTCGGGCATAGGGGCGGCGATAACGCAGCGCCTCGTCCGCGATGGCTGGTCGGTGATCGGGCTCGACCGGACGCCGGCCGAGCCTGCCGATGGCGTGCGGTTCGAGGTCGTCGATCTGGCCGACATGGCGGCGCTGGCGGGTCTCTCCGCCAGCCTCGGTCCGGTCGGCGCCATTGTTCATGCCGCGGGGTTCATGGCCACCGGGGGCATCGAGGAATTCGATCCCGCCGTCGGCGACCTCATGTACGCCGTGCATGTCCGTGCGCTCGCGCTTCTTGTCCAAAACCTGACACCGGGCATGGGCGCGGGTGCACGGATCGTTGCGATCGGCAGCCGCACCAGCCGCGGCGCAAAGGGCAAGGCGCAATATGCCGCGACCAAGGCGGCCCTGACCGGGCTGGTGCGATCCTTCGCGATCGAGCTCGCGCCGCGCGGCATCACCGCCAACATCGTCTCGCCCGCCGCGACGGCAACACCGTTTCTGACGCGCGGCGACCGGGCCGGCGTTCCGCCCATACTGCCGCCGATAGGCCGCTACATCGAACCCGCCGAGGTCGCAGCCACGGTTGCGTTCCTGCTTGGCCACGAGGCCGGCGCGATCACCGGCCAGGATATTCTCATCTGTGGCGGCGCGTCGCTCTGACGCTCGCCATCAGCTCCAAGGTGCAAAAAGTGACCCAGCCCCAGATCATCGACATCGTCGAAGTGACCAAGCCTATCTCGTCTCCGATCCGCAACGCCTATATCGACTTTTCCAAGATGACGGCGAGCCTCGTCGCGGTGGTGACCAATGTCGTTCGCGACGGCCGCCGTGTCGTCGGCTACGGTTTCAATTCCAACGGCCGTTACGGGCAGGGCGGTCTCATTCGCGAGCGCTTCCGCGATCGGCTGATCGAAGCCGAGCCTGCAAGTCTACTCGATACGAAGGGCGAGAATTTCGATCCGGACAAGATCTGGAAGACGCTGATGACCAACGAGAAGCCGGGCGGTCATGGCGAACGCTCGGTCGCGGTCGGGACGATCGATATGGCGGTATGGGATGCGGTCGCGAAGATCGCGGAGAAGCCGCTCTTCCGCCTGCTTGCCGACATGAAGGGCCGCGAGGCGAACCCGCGCGTCTTCGTCTATGCGGCCGGCGGCTATTATTATCCGGGCAAGGACGACGACGCGCTGCGCGCCGAGATGCGTGGCTACATTGATCGCGGCTATAATGTCGTGAAGATGAAGATCGGCGGCGAGAGCCTCGCGATCGATCGCCGGCGGATCGAATCCGTGCTCCAGGAAATCGATGGCGACGCGCAGCTCGCGGTCGACGCCAATGGCCGCTTCGACACGCTGACCGCGATCGAATATGCCAAGGCGCTACGCGATTATCCGCTCTTCTGGTACGAAGAGGCGGGCGATCCGCTCGATTACAAGCTGCAAGCGGCGCTTGCCGAATTCTATCCGGGCCCGATGGCGACGGGCGAAAATCTCTTCAGCCATCAGGATGCGCGCAACCTGCTGCGCTACGGCGGCATGCGTCCCGACCGCGACTATCTTCAGATGGACTGCGCGCTCTCCTACGGCCTGGTCGAATATCTGCGCACCCTCGACGCGCTCGCCGAATGCGGTTGGTCGCCGTCGCGCTGCATCCCGCACGGCGGGCACCAGATGTCACTGAATATTGCGGCGGGCCTGGGGCTCGGCGGAAACGAGAGCTACCCCGACCTGTTCCAGCCCTATGGCGGCTTCCCCGACACGGTGAAGGTCGAGGACGGTCATATCGTGATGCCCGATCTTCCGGGCATCGGTTTCGAAGGCAAGAGCGACCTCATCAAGGTGATGCGCGAACTCGCTGAATGATTGGGTTACCGCCGCCGCACGTACGGCTGAATGGCGGAACGGGAGAGAGAAATGGGTCATTTTGCGCCGTCGGCAACCATCGTCATCATGGGCGCGGTCGTCCTCTACATCGCTTTCACCAGCTGGCTGACCTATCGGCTGCGAAGCAAGAGCAATGCCGATTATATGGTCGGTTCAAGGGCGCTCCCGGCGATCGTTGTCGGTGTCCTCCTGATGTCCGAGTTCATCGGCGCCAAGTCGACCGTCGGCACCGCGCAGGAGGCGTTCAACTCCGGCATGGCGGCAACCTGGTCGGTGCTTGGCGCCTCGATCGGCTTCCTGCTTTTCGGCCTCTTCTTTGCCAAGAAGATCTATGGGTCGGGCGAATATACGATCTCGGCGGCGATCGAGAAGAAATATGATCGCAAGACGATGACCGTCGTCTCGCTGATCATGATCTATGCGCTGCTGCTGGTGAACGTCGGCAATTACATTAGCGGCGCGGCGGCGATCCAGGAAGTGATGAAGATCGGGCTGCTGCCGGCGATGGCGATCATCGCGGTTGTCAGCACCTTCTATTATTTCTTCGGCGGACTGAAGGGCATTGCCTATGTGACGCTGCTGCACAGCGCGATCAAGCTGATCGGCATCGCGATCATCGCGGCGGTGGCCTTGATGGCGACCAAGGGCTTTGTTCCCATGCAAGCGGCGCTTCCCGCGCATTATTTCACCTGGGACGGGACGATCGGCTTCGCGACGATCGCGGCCTGGACGATCTCGACGATCGGCGCGATCTTCTCGACCCAATATATCATCCAGGCGATCTCCTCGACGAAGGGCCCGGCCGACGCGAGCAAGGCGGCTCTATGGGCCGCGCTCTTCTGCTTCCCGATCGGCTTTGCGCTCGCCGCGATCGGCGTCGCGGCGCGCTACCTCCGCCCCGACCTCGACAGCCTTTATGCGCTGCCGATGTTCCTCGAAATCATGCCGACCTGGGCAGCGGCGCTCGTCACCGTGTCGCTGGTCGCGTCGATCTTCGTCAGCGTCAGCACCGTCGCGCTCGCGATCGCTTCGCTCGTGATCCGCGATTTCTATGTGCCCTATCGCAATCCCAGCGAAGCCCAGCAGTTCCGGATGACCCGCATCGCCGCGATCGTCATCGCCTTCGTGCCGCTGATCTTCGCGCTGTTCGTGCCCGAGGTTTTGAAGCTCAGCTTCTTCACCCGCGCGCTACGCCTTTCGATCTCGATCGTCGCGGTGATCGGCTTCACCTTGCCCTTTTACGCCAGCTCGCGCGGGGCGACGTTGGCGCTCGCCGGTTCGGCGGTCCTGACGACGATCTGGTACATGCTCGATAACCCCTATGGCATCGACAACATCTATATTTCGCTCGTCGTGCCGCTCGTCGTCATCATCATGGAAAGACTGGTCCGCGGCGGGCCGCCTGCCATGCCAGGAACTGCCGCTGAGTCAGGAAACGCGGACCCGCGATGAAAGGGCGTCCAAGTCTGCTTGCCCGCTATAGGGGTGATCGAGATTCGGAAGAGGTGAAACCTAGCTCTTGATCATTTCCACTCAAATATTCGGAGATCCGCAATATGCTGATAATTGTCGGCCGTTCGAATCGTAGCCAATTGAGGCCTGAAAGCTGCCGTTCAGGCGCCGTCGCCGCTGAAACTTCTCAACGTTTGTTGAAGGATCGTGATGGCTAGGCATTGAGATCGTCTCGGTCTTTCTTTGAAAGCAGATATCGATCCCGCTGCGCGCGAGCCAACGCATCTCGGGTGAGAAATGACGTCGTCACGATTGCCCTCCTCGTCGAACATCGCTTTCCTTCCCCTGTTCCGGCCCCGTACGGCCGCGATGCGCAGTCGCCTTTTGGGGTTCGGGCGCCGTTGAGCAACTTTTGGGTCGCGGCTCCCTGAAGCTGCACAGATCCTGTGCGACATCTCGATGGGCACTACCAAATCGGACGAGCTTCGAAACCTCGGTGCACCTTCCAATCCGTGTTTGAAGCATCTCGATCGATTGCACGGCAAGGTCTATACCTCCGAACGGGAGCCATCGTCTCGTCGGCCAATGCGTCAGCGAACGGGCTACGGAGGCTTGGAACAAGCGGCCAACGAGAGGCGGGACCCCAGCATGTGGGCCTGCACCGATTGGAAGCGCATCGCTCGCTCGAAGCGCAAGACATCGCCCTCGAACCGCTGGACAGGATCGGCGCCGCCGCATCGAGCATGGATGGGCGTGAGTTCGAAGACGAGCGCATCGAAAAGCATCGCAATATCGCCGCACGCAATGCCGAGCGGATCACCGCGGATCCGTCAATATGGGAAGGTGGCGTTCGGACGCTAAAAGCCGGAAGCCCGGACGCATGGCGGGCCATCTCCGATGCCGCTGAAATGCGGCATCAAAACACGAACATGATCGAAAATGCGAGAATTGGCGCCAAGAAATCGCAAAAAGCTGTGCGATGCACCGTGAGGACCGAGCCTCGCTGGAACCCTAGGATCCGAATTGACCCGAACGGTGTTTCCTCGGTTCCTGAAGGCAAATTGGGCCATGGGCTGCTTCGTAGCGATCAAACTCTTGTGCCGACCGAGTTCGGTATTAAAACCGCGCCATGCGCTGCCCCCGCTCCCGTCGGACGCTGCCATGAGGGGCTACTTATCCCTTGGGGCCGCAGTCGCAGTGCGATCAGCGGACGCTGCGCCACGGTCGCACCGGTGACCGGCTTCGCGCGCTTGCCGTTCGAAAGGCAGAAATTGCTGGTCACGGCGACGCTGATGCTCGCCCTTGTCGCCTTGCTGCGCCGCTTTTTTCCCTTTCGCGCCATCGCCGCGCGGACGCGGCATCCGGACGCGCCCCATGCGGCCCCGGCGCGGCAAAAGGAACTGATCGCGGCGATCCGCTGGGCGATCTGGGCGGCGGCCCGGCGCGTTCCCTGGCGGGCGCAATGTTTCGAGCAGGGCTTCGCCGCGCAATGGTTGCTGACGCGCCGGCATGTGCCGACCACCCTCCATTATGGCGTGGCCAACCGCGCCGACGAAGGCATGGTCGCGCATGTGTGGGTGCGCGCCGGGGATGTCGACGTCGTCGGTTGCAACGGGATCGACGAATTTACCGAGCTGGCGCGGTTTCCGCTGGCACCGGCGGATCGATCCACAGCCTGACATTCGCCATGTCGTGCTGGCCGAGGACGGGAATGTCCTGCCCGTCCTGTGGGTCGAGCATGGTTTCGAAGGCGTGGAACACCGCCGCCCAGGCCGAGGGGGGCGCTTCGGTCGACGGCCGGTTTTCATAAGCGGTGACGCCGTCCATATCGAGCGTGATCCACTGGATCAGGCCGTTGGCCGGTTGCCCTGTCGCGCGCAGCGTCGCCTGCGCGCGGTCGCCGCTCCATGGGGCGGTCGAGGTGAAATCGAATGCGAACAGGTCGACGGCATCGCTCGCCAGCGTCAGGCCGCGGCGATTGGTGGGGATACGGAAATTGGGTTCGCGCAGGTCGTCGAAAGCCGACAGATCGAAGCCCGACACCGTACCGATCGTCCTGGGGAAATCGGCGAGATGCGCGAGCGCGACGCGGATCGTGCCCTGTGCCGGAATGATGATCCCGCCCGGCTTGACGAGGCGCGCGATGGCATCTTCCATTGCGGGCAGTACCCCTTCGCCGAGCATTTCATTGCTGACGATTTCGGAGACGAGGATATCGACCGGGCCGCCCAGTTCACCGACATCGACATCCTTCGAATGTTTGTCGATCACGGTGATCCTGTCGGCAAATCCGTTGCGCGCGACGATTTCGCGCGCGGTCATCGCCACCGCCGGTTCCATTTCGCAGGTATAGACATGCGCCGCCCCGGCGCGGGCCGCCATCATCGCGAGCAATCCGCTGCCCGTCCCGATTTCGAGCACCCGGCTGCCCGGCGTCACCGCGCGTTGCAGCGCCTGGTCATAGGCAAGGTTGCGCGCCAGATCGGCGACGATGACGAAATGCCATTGCGGCACATCGGTGGTGATCACGTGGCGCGCGATCGTGCGCGCCGCCACATCGCCGTCGGGCAAGGCCAGCACCTGCGCCGCGATTTCGCCCGCGCGCGATTTCCAGCCGTCGCTGCTGAACAACAGGGAAAGGGCGGCGAGGGCGGGGGCGTTGCCGTCGGCCTGGCGGACGAGGGCTTCAAACCCGTGCAATCGATCATCTTTGTTCATCGGCGCAATATATCGGGACGCGGCATCGCCACCAGCAAAAGTTGCGGCTTTACGCCGGGACGGTTGTCGGGAAGAAGAGTCGGTCATGGTGGAACCCAGCCTGGTATGCCCGCTCCGGATCGGCATCGCGCGAACCGAGGTCGACGAGAGCGACGCGACGATCGCCGATATGCGCGCGGCGCTGTTGCGCGATGGCGCGGTGTCGTTCCGGCCGGCGTGGGACGACGGGCTGCTCGACACGCTGCTGCAACTGTGCCGGGCCGCCGACTTCCTGCCCGAAACCATAGCGCGCGTGGGGGAGCGGACATATGAGGGGGGCGACAAGGCGGGGCGGCTGCTGCGCTTCCTGCTCGAGCGGCCAAGCTTCCTCCTTTGGGCGCAGGCGATCGCCGGCTGCGAAACGCTGCATCATGTGACCGGCCTGATCGGCGAAATGGCGCCCGGGACGCAGCAAGGGCTCGACTGGCACGACGATCTGAACGACGGCGGATTGCGCCGGCTGGCGGTGACGGTTCACCTGAGCGATGCGCCCTGTGAGGGCGGCAGTTTCGAGATTCGCGAAAAGGGTTCGGGTCGCACGCTGTTCCGGCAGGATGCCCGACCCGCCGGAACGATGACGCTGTTTCGCATCGATCCGCAACTGCACCACCGCGTCACCCCGCTGACCGGCGGCGGACCGCGCCGGGTGTTCGGGGGCTGGCTCAGCCGATGACGGGCCGCAGCGCCGGCGCCAGATAGGCCGACCCGTCGAGGGTCAGATGCCCCTGATTGCGATACAGCAGCCGCCCGTCGATGGCGGCGGGGCAGCGGTCGTGCGGACACAGGCGGTCGAGCGGCGACCAGAGGCGCACATCGGGGCGCTGGGTCGCGATTTCGTCGAGGGCGCGATCGACTGCGGCGGCACGGCGCTCGATCGCGGCGCGCGGCTCGGCGCAGCTGTCGGCGCCTCGGCGGACCGTGCAGCGCAGGACGTCGCGGCTGTGCAGGGGCACGTCGCGCGCGATGATCACGCGCAGGCCCAGGCGTCGCGCGGCGTCGACGTCGGCGGCGAGCTGCCGCTCCCATCCGGCCTGCCGGGCGTCCCAGCCGCCCGCGAACAGCAGGGTGCGCAGATTGCGATGGCCCCGTAGACCGGCCAGTTCGGCGCGGACCCGATGTTCGAACGCGGCGCATGCCATCCAGCGCGGATCGCCCCGGCGGACACCAAGGGGCGAACCGCCCGGCGCGCAGCCCCCTTCGGTCCGCGTCAGGATGTGGATGCCCGCCTGCCTGCCCGCGAGGTCGAGCGCGTGGCCGAGCTGGGCGGCATGCGAATCGCCCCATAGCAACAGCGCCGGCCCGCCTGCCGGAGCGCCCGACGCGCAGGGCGCGGGATCGTTGCAAAAGGGAAAGTCGCGCACCGCGCCGCTGCGCGCCGTCCGATATTGCGCCATCAGCGATCCCGCCGGGCTCGGCCGGGCGGCCCAGACCCACAGCGCCGCAGCGAGCGCAAGGCCCGCGACGAGCAGCGCACCGCCGCTTGCGAGCGAGCGGGTGGTGTCGCCAAACCCCGCCATGCGCCGCTCGCGGATCGGCATTTCGACCCGGTGGTACATGATGATGGCGAGCAGCAGGGCGAGCAGGACGAGGCCGGTGTCGCGCACGACATGGACGCCGCCGCCCCATTGGATGCGGGCGAAGGCCAGCAGCGGCCAGTGCCACAGATACCAGCCGTAGGAGACCTTGCCGAGGCCGGCGATCCAGCGCTGCGACAGCAATCGCGGCACGGCCCCGCGCGGGTCGGCGCCGCCGGCGGCGATCAGCGCGACACTGCCGACGACAGGCAGGGCGGCACGGAAGGAGGGAAAGGGGGTGTGGGTGTCATAGACGAGGATGGCGAGGAGGATCGCCGTGACCCCGAGCGGGGCGAGCCAGCGCGCGCGCGCGGTCGATAGCGGCGGGGCCATGGCGAGCAGGCAACCGGCGCCGAGCTCCCAGGCGCGGGCGGGCAGCAGGAAGAAGGCCGCGCGCGAAGGACCCTGCACGATCGCGAGGGCCAGCGAGGCCGCGACGGCGGCGATGAGGACAAGGCGCAGCGCGGGAAGGACAGGCCGGTTTCGCCGTCGTGCCAGCGCCGCGGTGCCGGCGAACGCCAGCGGCCAGAGCAGGTAGAATTGTTCCTCCACGCCGAGCGTCCAGAGATGCTGGAGCGGGAGCAGTGTGCTGGCGGGCTCGAAATAGCCGGTCCCGACGGTCCAGAAATGGATATTGGCGGCAAAGAGCAGCGCCATGATCGCCGATCGGGCGAGCGCGACCTGTTCGTCGGGCAGCAGCCAGAGGAAGCCGGCCACCAGCGTCGCGGCGACCACCAGCAGCAGCGCGGGCAGCAGGCGCCGGACGCGCCGCGCGTAGAAATCGGCGAGGCCGATCCGTCCGTGCGCATCATATTCGTCCGCGAGCAGCCGCGTGATCAGAAAGCCCGAAATGACGAAGAAAATGTCGACGCCGACAAATCCTCCGGCGGCGAAGGGCAGATTGATGTGGCAGGCGACCACCGCCGATATCGCGATCCCGCGCAGGCCATCGATATCGGCACGATATTCGGTGGTCCGCGCGATAGGGTTTCACTCCAAGAAGATGCCGGGGATCGAGCGGACAGGATTGGCGGACTTGTCGCGCACTGTTATCGTCAGGTCAATTCCGACAAGATGTCGGCCGAATGCCAGACCGGGGATGCATGACGTGGACGGAGATGAGCGGCGTTTCGCCCCGAGCAAGGCAATGGTGTGGACCGACAATGGCGGCCCGATCCTGTTGTTCGACCAGGACCGGGGCAGCTATCACTCGCTCAACAAACAGGCGTCGGAAATGTGGCGGATGATCGCGGACGGCGCGAACCGCACGCAGATCGTCGCGGCGCTGGCGTCATCCTATGAAGCGCCGGAGGGCGTCCTCGCGGCCGATGTCGCCGATTTTCTGGACAGCGCGACAGCAAGCGGCCTGATCGTCGTTCGCGCATGAGCGGTATCGCCGGGCTGGTCTTTGTCGGCGGCCGGCCGGTCACGGCGGACATGCTGGACCGTCTGGCCGCCGCCACCCCGCACCTCGGGATCGACGGCGTCGGCCGCTGGCACGACGGCCCTGCGGGTTTCGTCCGCTTTGCGCTGCACACCACCCCCGAGGCGACGACCGAAGCGCAGCCGCACGCCGATCGCGCGTCGGGCGCGGTGATCCTGTTCGACGGGCGCCTCGATAATCGCGACGCGTTGCGTGAGGCGCTGGGGCCCGCCGATCCCGGTGCGGCGGCACCCGATTGCGTCATCGTACTGGCCGCGCATGGCCGTTTCGGCGACGAACTGCCGCAACGGCTGGTCGGCGACTATGCGCTGGCGATCTGGCAACCGGGCACGCGCCGCCTGTTCGCGGCGCGTTCGCCGGTCGGGATGCGCCCCTTTTTGTGGACGCGGCAGGACGGTTTTTTCGCCTTTGCGAGCGAGCCGTCGACGCTGATCCGCGGGCTCGGCTTGCCGAAGCGCCTGAACGAAGGCGCGCTCGGCGAGCATCTGGCGGCGCGTTTCGTGACCGATACGGAGACTTTTTGGGACGGCATATACCGCCTGCCGCCGGGACATGCGCTTTGCGTCGACGACGGCAGGGTGCGGAGCTGGTGCTGGAACGCGGGGCCGTTCGCGGACCATATGGACTTGTCCGAATCGGAACATGTCGAACAGTTTCGCACGCTGTTCGACCAGGCGCTGATCGCGACGACGCGGTCGGAGCGACCGGTCGCGGCGCAATTGTCGGGCGGCCTCGATTCATCGGCGGTCGTCTGCTGCATCGACCAGCTCGTCCGCGACGGGCGTATCGGGGCGATGGTCGAGGCGGTATCGGCGCGCTACCCCGGCGAAATCTGTGACGAAGGCGAATGGATCGCCGAGGTCGAGGCGCAATGCGGGATTCGATCGACCATGGTCGAAGGGGCACCGTTCGATGCGATGAAGGCAGCGACATGGTGCGCGCAGACGCTGCACCTGCCGCTGCGCCCCAACACGGCGGGGACGGTCGAGTCGGTGTGCCGCCATCTGAACGATCGCGGTCTGCGCGTCGCCCTGACCGGCGAGGGCGGCGACGACTGGCTGGCCGGATCGCGCGCGCACTGGCCCGACCTGTTCCGGCGCGGAAGATGGGGCGGCCTGGCAAGCGAAGCCGGGGCCGCCGGCGCGGGATGGGGCCGGCCGGTGCGCGCGACGCGGGCGATATTGGCCGGTGCGGTAGGACCGTTGCTGTCGCGATCGCGGCGCGAACGGCTGTTGCGCCCGCATCTCGATTTTTCCCAAGACACGCCGCCATGGCTTTCGGCCGACTGGGCCCGCCGGATCGACCTTGCGGATCGCTGGGCCGACGCGCCGCGCCCGCCGGCGCTCGGCTCCTTCTCGCAGACCCAGCGCTATCGCGTCTATTCGCTGGCGCGGCGGCACATCAACATGGACAATGTATTCAGCTATGCCGCGAGCCGGGGCATCGAGTTTCGCCATCCCTTTCACGATCTGCGGCTGACGCGTTTCCTGATAGGCGCGGCGGGCGACATGTTGCGGCGCGGCGACAGCAAGAAATATCTGCTGCGCGAAGCGATGCGCGACGTCCTGCCCGAAAGGATCCGGCAGCGGACCGACAAGGCCAATATTTCGGCCCCGATCATCGACGCGGTGACGCAAAGACTGGAAAAGCGCCCCTTTCGCGATATGCATGGGGTCCGCAACGGATGGGTCGATGCGGCTGTTCTCGAGCAAATTCAGGCCGAACATCTCGTCTGGCGCGGGGCGGGCGGCGGCGCGCCGCCCATGTCGGCCTATGCGGCGGTCTGGAACATGGTTGCGACCGACATGTGGCTTGAATATGCGTTCGAAAATGAACGCGGCGAATGAAGGACGATCCCGATGATGACAGAAACCAGCGTGGTGGCGCGTGTCGATACGATGGTGTCGTCGGAAGTCGATGGCGAGGTCGTCCTCATGAGCATCGAGAGCGGCCATTTCTTTCGGCTGAACCATAGCGCGTCGCGCATCTGGGACCTGCTCGATACACCCAAGGACCTGGCGACCCTGTGCCGCCATCTGGGCGACCGGTTCGAAATGGATGCCGCCGCCGGGCAGGCGGACGTGGTCGAATTCGTGAGCGCGATGCAGGCGAAGGGGCTGTTGACGGTCAACTGACCGGCGGCGCGTCATGCCGTCCGGGCGGCGTGGTCCTGGAGGAATTGCAGCATCAGGGCGTCGCTGGCGCCGTTCGACTGGCGCCGCATCCGCTGTGGCCGGGGCACGGGGTTCGTCGCCCCCAGATCGACCAGCAGCGCACCGATGACGTCTTCGGGATCGGCGACCATATCCTCATAGGCGATCATCCGCGGCGCGATGCCATTGGCGGCGAAGAAGCCGCGCCAATGACCATGGCTGAACGCGCCGAAGGCGAGCAGAGCCATGATGCGATCATAATCATAGGCGGCCTGCCCCGAGGCGGGCCTGCCCTGCGATCCGTCGATCACGCGCCATATCCCGGTCTGCGTGGCGACCAGCGACGACACCGCCTGACGCAGGCCGTCGCGGCGATAGAGATAGACATAGTGCGGATTGGGCAGGATGGCCGTCAGCATCGCCGCCATCGCGCGATAATCCTCCGCCGGGACCGCGTCGGCGGGGCGTTCCAGTCGCGCCGGGTCGTGATCCGGCTGCGTTTCCAGAACGAGTTCGGCGATATCCTGCCAGAACATTTTGATCGACAAGGTGCCATTGGCGTCGGTGCGGTGGCGGTGCATCGCGGCGACGTAGCGATCGAGATCGGGCGTCTGCCACCGTTCGGCGAGGGTGGGACGAAATCCGCGATGCAGATATTCGAGCGGGCATCCCAGCCCGCCGGCAAAGGCGATGGCTTCGCCGAGCAGCGTGCTGCCCGATCGCGGATGGCTGGCGATGATCAGGCTTTTGCGCGGCGCACCGGCCCATGGCGCATAGTCGGCCGCGGCCAGCGAAAGGTCATATTGGGTCACGCCGCCCGCCGATCGATCAGCGGCGCGACCGTGTCGACGACGGCGGGCAGCATGGCATAGGTCCGGGGGTAGGACAGGGCAAAGACGGGCACGTCCGTCGCGACCCGATTGAAGCGGCGCATCAGGTCGGCGTTTTCGACGGGGTCGCGCGGATTGAACGGGACGATCTGCGAGCAGATCATCACCAGCACCTCCGGCCCCGCCAGCGGTTCCAGCCGGATCGCGCTGTCGTCGGTTGCCGCCGACAGAAGAATGATGGCGTTCAGCGGCAGCGGAGCCGACGGACCCGCCGCAGGACGATAGGCATATTTTCCTTCATATCCCGCCATCGGCGACAGATGCGCGGCGGAAATATCCAGCCCGTCAACCGCATCCTGCCACAGCGACACGCCGGGCACGCCGCCCAGCGCCAGCGGGCGGTCGCCATCGTTGAGGATCGACATGTCGTCGCTGAAAATCCGCCAGCCGAGATTGCGCGCGAGGGCCGCAGTCGTCGTCGATTTGCCCGAGCTGGAGGCTCCAAGCAACAGCAAGGCACCGGCGTCGTCGCCCAGGGTCGCCGCGTGAATGGGCAGGCGGCCGTGCAAATAGCAAAGTTTGGGGAGGATACGGCGCACCAGGATTTCGGCAAGCAGCGACAGATCCGATGGTTGCGGACAATGACAGACCAGCCGCCGCCCCGTCGCATCGACACGGACGCCTGTCGCCCGATGGCGGAAAATCCAGTCCGACCCGAAGGAATGGAGCGCCAGACCATAGCGGCCGACCGACTGATGGACCAGGGACCCGTCGGGCAGGTCGTCGAACGACAGTTCGATATGGACGTCGGCGACGGCGCGAGTGTTGGTGGCAGGCAACGTCACCAGAAAAGGCAGGGGGAATGACGACGACAAGCGCAGGCCGCCGAATTCATAAGAGCATACAGCCGCCGGTCTATCACGAACGGCCCGCGAGCAGGCGGGATCGGTCAAAACACAGTCCCCAATCCGTCGCGTTGGGGCGGATCAGCTCAGGTTGCTGAAGCCGTCGCCGATGCGGTAGCTGATCCCGCGCGCAACCGTCACCGGCTGAAAATCGAGGATTTCGGGTTTGATCCACGCTTCCCGGGCGCCAGCCACGCCATCGTCCGCGTCGTGAAGAGTATCTGCGATTTCCTTATCGGCCATGTCGTTTCCTCTGTTGCCCTCGATCAGCATAAGCGAGCCTTGCCTCGCGCACAAGCGGTGGCCGACCGACTGATGGGCCCAGCGCCCGTCGCGCAGGACATCGAACGACGGCTCGATATGGATATCGGCGACGGCGCGAGCGGTCTCGGCCATCAGCGCTGCCAGAAAATGCAGACGAACGACGACGACAAGCGCAGGCCGCCGAATTCATAAGAGCATGCGATCGCCGTTCGATCACGAAAGGCCTGCGAGCAGGCTGGATCGGTCAAAACACAAGCCCCTGTCCAGGGCTTTGGTGCGACTCAGCTCAGGTTGCTGATGCCGTCGCCGATGCGATAGCTGATCCCGCGGGCAACCGTCACCGGCTGAAAATCGGCGATTTCCGGCTTGATCCACGCTTCCTTCGCACTCGCCAAGACTTCGTCCATGTCGTGAACAATGTCTGCAGTTTTTTTGTCGGACATGCCGTTTCCCCTAGTGAACTCGGTTACCATAAGCGGGGATTGCCGGGTGCACAAGCGATTACGCCAGTTACAAACTATGACCGATTGTTGATTGTTCGGGGTTGCGGTTCGGCTGCCCCGAACCGTGATCTGTGCTTCAGAGAATGTTCTGCATCATCATCAATCGCAGGACCTAGGCGAACCCCAATTGGTGACTATCGAGTCACGGTCTACCTTCGCATCGCCAAGAGGGCTCCGTCTCGCAGGGCCCCTCCCTAAGCTGCCACGGTGCGTGTTGGACGGCATCGTCTGACGAGCCGATCTGTGTCATTGGATGTTGGGTTTGTCAGCGGCGCCTGGTCCTCGATGGTGCGGGCGGAAACGGCAGCTATAGCCATTCACCTTCCCGAAACCTGCCAGTCCGTGAACGGCCATTAGTATCAGCGCTACTTCCCTCGAACATCCGACGAGATGCTGATTGCAGTAGCGAGCAAAGAAGGACCGACCTATTCTGGACTGGCCTGGCGCAACCAATTCCTTCCGCGCGTCAACCGACCGATTCCGGGATTAAAGCTGTTGGTGGGGTCGAGTTCTTGAAAATGCCTCTCAAGCGTTTCCTCGGCATGGTAGAGATGGCCGACGCCGTGCTCTGCGGGATATTTGGCACCACGAGCATTGTGAAAAGTAAGGAGCTGCTCTTCTAGGCTTTCAAGGTTGCAGCCTGCAATGGCGACATAATCCTGGTGGAAGACGTGACAGAAAAAATGTCCGTAAGAGAGGCTTTGCGCGATTTGCCTTGCCAGTTCGGGCGGCAAGGTCTCGGCCCAGTCCTGCTTATCACGGGGAAGCGCAATATCGAGCGAGACAAGTCCCGCCGAGGTTTTTGGATTGAGTGCGCGATATCGGATGGCCGCACCCGCCGCTACGAAGCGATGGAGAAAAGCGTCCTCGCCTTCGGCGGGCGAGCAGATCAGATATTCGGCGGCGAGGCCGGGGATCGTGCTACCGAGATATGTTGCCATCTCGGCGGTCGTTTCGTCCGCGGTGCGGATCAGCAGATGATGCTCATAGCGGTCGCGAAGCTGCCGAAGACGTTTCGGGAGATGGTTCGGGAGGAGGGAGGCGATCGCATGGAGCAGCCGGTCGGCGAGATTGGCCGGGATCAGGGGCAAGCTTGCCGTTGCCCGGTCGATCCACTCTTTCATTCGGTTGATGAGCGGCAGCCGGCGCGTTCCCAGCAGCCGTATAGCAAGGAACATGTCCTTGCCGTGGCTCGCGGCAAGATCGAAAGTGCCGCGGTGCATATATTCGGCCGAGATTGGAAGCGTGGCGAAGGTTGAGAGAATGTCGCGGCGGATCTTCGTCAGGTCAGCGGGATCGTTGGTGCCGATGTAGAAGACCTGCGTGCTCTCCGCCCTGGGAAAGGTGTCTGTCCGCACCGCAAACACGGCGAGATGTCCCGCGCTGCCCGATGCCTCGTGCAGAAAGGACGGGTCGGCGTTGTAGCGTGCAGGCGTCGGTTCGTCGACGCTCCGCACCCGGTTCTCATAGTCGATCGCGGCTTCGGGCGGCGGCGCAACGATCACCCCGGGATCGAAGCGGCCCGCCTCGAGAGCGGCGAGCATGTCCTCGGGGCCGGCGGGCAATTCAATGCCGAGGTGATTGACCAGTTCGAGCGCACCCGACGCGCCGCGCCGCGCGAACAGGGCGTGCCGCGTGAAGGCGGGACCGCGCTTGATGAGCGCGCCGCCGCTATTGTTGCAGATGCCCCCGATCACCGAGGCGCCGAGGCAGGAGGAACCGATCACCGAATGGGGCTCGCGGCCCAGCGGGGCCAGTATCCGCTCGAGCTGGTCGAGCGTTGCGCCCGGCAGGCTGATGGCCTCGCGCCCGCCATCGATGAGATGGGCAGTCCGCAGCCTTCGCGCGCTGACAAGGACCACCGGCCGGTCGTAATCGCCGAACGGCGTCGAACCCCCGGTCAGTCCGGTATTGGCCGCCTGCATGATCACGATCGCGTCGGCGTCGGTGCAGGTCCTGAGGACGCGCCAGAGTTCCACGAGCGTCCCGGGGCTCACTGCCGCCAAGGCTGTGCCTTCGCCGAAGCGATACCCCTTGGTGAAGCGCCGCATCGCCGCCGCGCGCGTGACGACATATCGTCGGCCGACGATCTCAATCAGGCGCCTTGCGAGGTCGGCGTTCGCCATCGCGTCTCAACCGGCCCGCACCATGACCCGCTTGATCGAAACCGCCTGGTTGGTGCGCAGATACTCGGGTGGCTCGACGACTTCGAGCGTGTCGAAGCGGTTGACGAAGGCCGCGATGGCGATGCGCAGCTGCAGGCGGGCCACCATATTGCCCACGCACATATGCTCGCCGTGCCCGAAAGTCAGATGCTTGCGCGCCTCGGGTCGCTCGATGTCGAACCGGTCGGGATCGGGGAAAACGCTCTCGTCACGGTTGGCGGCCGAATACCACATCACGACCTTTTCACCCTTTGCGATTTTCTGGCCCGCGATTTCGGTATCGGCTGTGGCGGTCCGCCGGAATAGCGGCACGACCGTCGTATAACGCAATATCTCTTCGATGGCATTGCCGATCAATTCGGGCTTTCCGCGCAGCAGCGTGAGCTGATCCGGATGGCGGTAGAGTTCGAGCAGTCCCGAGGTGGTCGTGTTGCGCGTCGTCCGGTGGCCCGCCACGATCATGAGCGAGAAGAGGCTTTCGACCGAATAGGGGCGCAAAGGACGGTCGGTCTTGGCGAGCGCTTCATGCGCTGCGCTGAGCAGGTCGTTGCCCGGCTCGGTCCGCTTTCGCTCGAACAGGTCCATTCCATATTTATAGACCTTGGCGTGGGTCGCCGCCACTTCATCGGCAAGTTCGGGGTCGCCGACCGCGGCGAGTTTATCGCCCCATTCGACCACCATGTCGCGATCGTCGTCGGGCACTCCGAGAAGGTGGCACATGGTTGCCGCAGGCGTGACAGCAGAAAATTCTGAGACCAGATCGAAACTCTCGCCTGCCTGGATCGTGTCGAGCAGTCCCGATATCCGCTCGGTCACCGCTGGCTCGAGGCGCTTGCTGGCCGGGCCGGCGAGATAGGGCATGACGAGCGAGCGATAGGTGCGATGGTCGGGCGGGTCCATGTTGACCATGTTCGCACGCCGGATGGCAAGCGTCTCGGGCGTGAGGTGCTGGCGGCGGCTCTCGTCGAAGGACAGCAAGGCCCCCGCGCCGATCTCCGAAGAGAAGAGTTCGGGATTCTTGCTCACGGCCTGAACATCGGTGTGGCGGGTCAAAACCCAGAAACCCGGCTCGTTCGGCTCATCCTCGGGATGCCAGAATATGGGGGCGGCCTTGCGTAGCGCACGCACATCCTCGGCAGGCGTCCCGCGGAGATAGAGGTCGTGACGCTTGAGGTCGATCCTGAGGTCGACGTCGAACAGCGGCGCGTGAACTGGCCCCGGCGTCGTTTTTTGCCCCGCATAGGGATCGAGCAGGGCGCTCCCTTCTTGCATCAATCATCTCCCAAAAATTTCATATCAGGTATCCTTGATATGGGTCTTGGTCAACATGTCTGAGATATACTGACATTAAACAGCGCATAATATGGATTGTGCAATGCTTGACATATCATCGACTCCGAGTAATCAAGGATGCTAGATTGTGCGCGTCACCCGGCGTAGCATGGCGAACATGGGAGAGGGATATGCTCGAGAGGCTGATTCAAGCGCCGCGTTTGTACCAAGGTCGGGGGCGGATGCTCGCGCACTGCGCGCTCGCGGCGCTGGCGGCGGGGGCCATTGCGCCGACGACTGTTCACGCGCAGCAAACCGGCGCCGACGCGGCCGACGCGGCATCGGAAGGTCCTGCGCTGACCGAAATCATCGTCACAGCGCAAAAGCGCGCGCAGAGCCTCCAGGACGTTCCGGTGTCGGTGCAGGCGGTGAGCGGCGAATCTCTTGTCAACCAGGGCACCACCGGGCTTGAAGCGCTTTCGACGTCGGTTCCGACACTCCACATCAGCTACGGCGGGCTCAGCGAGCAATTGTTCGTCCGCGGCGTGGGCTCGGGATCGAGCGCTGCCTTTGAACAGTCGGTCGGCCTGTTTCAGGACGGTATTTCTATGGGCGTTGCCCGCCTGTCGCGTCTCGCCTTCCTCGACACGGAGCAGGTCGAAATTCTGAAAGGGCCGCAGAGCACGCTGTTCGGCAAGAGCACGATCGGTGGCGCGATCAACATCACGTCGGGCCAGCCGCGCTTTACCCTAGAGGGGCAGGCGGTCGGCCTGGTCGATATCGACGGGGGAACGCGTCGTTCGCTCGAAGGCTATGTGACCGGGCCGTTGAGCGACCGGGTCGCTGCGCGCCTTGCGGTCAAGGCGTCGACATCCGACGGCGCCTTCTTCAACAGCTACACCGACAAGCGTGCGCCCGAGGAGAAGAGCATCTCCGGGCGCTTCAGCCTGCTTGCCAATCCGACCGACAATCTCGAACTCTTCGCATCGGTGCAGGCGAGCCGCGCGACCAGCTTCGGTCGCTCCGCACAGATTGGCTTCGTCGATACGCGTTTCGCCAATGTGAACAGCTTTGTCGCACAGGTGCGCGCACTCGACGCCGATGAAGATTTCACTGCGAGTCGATTCCGCTCGGCCGGTCGCAATCCGAACGCCTGCGACGAATGCGGAAAGGATCGCGCCGTCATCGGAACTTTCCGGGCAACGCTCGATTTCGACTTTGCCAAGATCGTCTCGCTAACCGGCTATATCGACAGCAAATGGCGCGAGCAGATCGATGCCGACGCGACGCCGCTGCCGATCGTCAACACGTTCCTCAATCAGTCGACCAAGCAGTTCAGCCAGGAATTGCGCATCGAATCCGATCCGAACCAGCGCTTCACCTATATCGGCGGTATCTACTTCCAGAACATGCAGATCGACTCGATCGATTCCTGCAGCGACTTCGACCTGGGCGTGCTGGGACGCACGACCAGGATCAGGGGCTGCACGACCACCTATCGCGACGAGTCCACGATGGGCGTGTTTGCCCAAGGCACATTCGAGTTCGCGCCCGGCTTCCGCCTCACCGCAGGCGGACGCTATCAGACCTCGGATCGCAACATCCACAACATCCGCGTCGTTCCGGCCCCGGGCACGGGGACGACGCCCAGCACCGACCCGGTCGTGCTCGCCACAGCCGCCGCGGTCCTCGGGCAGCGTCCTTTCGACGTGAAGCGTTCCTCGGGCGAAAGCAAGTTCACGCCCTCGGTCTCGATCGAGTGGGAGCCGTACAAGGGCGGTCTTCTCTACGGAAGCTACCGGACCGGCTTCAAGCAAGGCGGCTTCGATTCATCGATCGCGACCTTCTCCGACGCCACATATCAATTTCTGCCCGAGACGGCCGAATCCTTCGAGCTTGGCTATAAGACCAGCCTGTTCGGCAGGCGGGGGCGCCTCAATGTCAGCGCCTTTTCGAGCACCTTCAACGATCTTCAGCTGAGTTCCTTCAATGGCGTCGGCTTTACGGTTCGTAACGCCGCAAAGGCCCGGAGTCGCGGCGTCGAGGCCGAGGCGGAATTCGCGGTCGCCGACGGTGTCACCATCGGCGGCAACCTGGCCTATCTCGATGCCTATTATGTCTCCTACCTCAATGCGCCTTGCTATGCGAACCAGACCGCGGCGCTGGGGTGCGTGACGACGGGTGGATCGCGCGGTCAGGACCTGAGCGGACATACGCTGGCCTATTCTCCGAACTGGTCGGGATCGCTCTTCGTCAATCTGCGCCAGCCTGTGGGCGGCGGCCTGGTTGCGATTGCGGATGGCCGCGTCTCGGCGCGGACCAGCCAGGAATATGGGCCGGATGGCGATCCGAACCGTATCACGGGCGGCGTCGCCCTCTACGACCTGCGCATCGGTGTCGGAGATGCCGACGGACACTGGGAACTGGCCTTGGTCGGCAAGAATCTCACCAACGAATATGTGCCGAGCTTCGGTTTCAACGTTCCGCTCGTCGCCGGCGCCTATACGGTTCAGGTCGACCAGCCCCGCGTCATCGCCGTGCAAGCAAAGGCCCGTTTCTGATCGAGGCGCGGGGCGCGCCGCCCCGCGCCGCCTCTCTCCCTGTCGGACGGTCCCATGTATCTGACTCAATGCCTGCACAGAATGGTACAGCGAACGCCGGATGCCATCGCGCTTGTCGACGGCGACGAACGGTTGAGCTGGGCGGAGCTGCGTGACCGGGCGGCGCGCTTCGCCGGCGCGATACGGGCTTTGGGCGTCGAGCCGGGCGACCGGGTGGCGCTTCTGGCCGGCAACGGGAACCACTATGCCGAATATCTTCTCGGCACCTTCTGGGCGGGCGGGGTCATCAACCCAGTCAACACGCGCTGGTCGAGCGTCGAGATTGCCTTCTCGCTCGTCGATTGCGAAACATCGGTCCTCATCGTCGATCCCTTTTTCGACGCGCTGATCCCGGACATCCGCGCCGCCGCTCCGCACCTGCGCTGCATCGTGTCGATCGGTGCATCCACTGTCGATGGAGTCGCGGGCCGCGATGCGTGGCTCGACGTCGCCGATGCTGTTCCCGATGCGCTTCGCCGCGGCGCGGATCTCGCCGCGATCATATATACGGGGGGGACGACGGGTAAGCCAAAGGGCGTGATGCTCAGCCATTCAGGCATCGCCTTCTCGCAATTGGCCACCCTGTCTTTGCCCGGGGCGACGCCCGGCACGGTCTTTCTCCACTCCGCGCCGCTTTTCCATATAGGCGGGCTCGCCGGACTGTTTCTCGCGCTCTTCGCGGGCGCGACCTGCGTCTTCCTGCCTGTCTTCGATCCCTTGCAGGTTCTCGACGCGATCGAGACGCACAAGGTGACCGATCTCTTCCTCGTCCCCACAATGCTCCGGATGTTGGTGGATCATCCGCGCTTCGCCGATTTCGATACCGGCAGCGTGCGTCTGATCCGATATGGAGCATCGACGATTGACCAGGCATTGCTCGCCCGGCTCGTCGCTGCATTTCCGCAGACCAGCTTTTGCCAGGCCTATGGCATGACCGAATTGTCGCCGACATGCTGCCTTCTCGCGCCTGCCGATCATGGCCCCGAGGCGTTTGCGAACGGCCGCGCCCGTTCGGCCGGCCGCGCGACGGCGATCTGCGAAGTACGGATCGTTGCACCCGATGGCAGCGAGGCCCCCCGAGGGGTGTCGGGTGAGGTCGCCGTTCGCGGTCCCAACGTCATGCTCGGCTATTGGGGGCGGCCCGAGGAAACCGCAGCGGTGCTGTGCGACGGCTGGATGCACACCGGCGATGTCGGGCGGATGGATGCGGACGGATATGTCACGATCGTCGACCGGCTGAAGGACATGATCGTGACGGGCGGCGAGAATGTCTATTCGGCGGAGGTCGAGACGGTGCTTTCCACCCATCCGGGAATAGCCGCGCTCGCGATCATCGGCTTGCCTGACGCGAATTGGGGCGAGCGCGTTCATGCGGTCGTCGTACCGAAGCCCCATGCCGAACTCGATCTGGCCGGGATCCAGGATCATTGCCGGGCATCGCTCGCGGGTTACAAGCTGCCGCGATCGCTTTCGCTTGTCGACGAACTGCCATTGTCGGGTGTCGGCAAGATTCTCAAGACCGAATTGCGCGATCGTTTTCGCGCCGCCTGAACGGGAGATTTTATGACACAGGGGTTGTTCGATTTGACCGGCAAGGTCGCGCTGGTGACCGGGGGCAACGGCGGTATCGGTCTCGGCATGGCGAAGGGGTTGGCCATGCACGGCGCGACCGTTGTCATCTGGGGCAACAAGCCCGAAAAGAACGAGCGGGCGGTGCAAGAGCTTCGCGGTTTCGGCGGCGAAGTGCGCTGTGCATCGGTCGATGTCGCCGACGAGGCGGCGGTCGCGGCCGGGATCGCGGCGATCATGGATGAATTCGGCCGGATCGATCAGGCGATCGCCAACGCCGGACTCAGCATCGCCCGAAAGGACATGTTCGACATTTCGCTCGAGGATTTTCGCCGTATCCAGGACGTCAACGTTCACGGCGTCTTTTTCACGCTTCGCGAGGCGGCCCGGCATATGATCGCGCGCGGCGAGACGGGCGAGCGCGGCGGATCGCTGGTTTCGATCGCCTCGACCGCGTCGATGCATGGCGCGGCACGCAACGAACATTATGGCGCGACGAAAGGCGCGGTCGTCTCGCTCACCCGCGCGATGGCGGTCGAGCTCGGTCCCTTGGGGATCCGGGCGAACAGCATCCTGCCCGGCTGGACCCGATCGGACATGACCGAGAGGCTGCAGGGCTGGGACAAATTCAACAATAATGTCGTGGCGCGTGCGCCGGTCGGGCGATGGGGGGATGGCGACGATTTCTCGGCGATTGCGGTCTACCTCGCGAGCGATGCCTCGAGTTTTCACACCGGGGATTCGATCGTGGTGGACGGCGGCTACACCGTTTTTTGAAGCCCTGGAAGCAGCGGGAGAGGATCATCTTGGAACGGCCGAACTCAAGCGAATTGCCCACCGCCATGACGGGCGTGCCGCGGCCCTGGACGACACTCCTTCTGCTGACGGCGGTTTTTGTGCTCGCGAACATCGACCGGAATATCCTCGCCATCCTGTTGCCCTCGATCCAGGGCGAATTTGCGCTGGCGGATTGGCAGCTCGGGTTGCTCGGCGGCTTTGCCTTCTCGCTGATGTACGGCATCGGCGGGATTTTCGTGTCCTTTGCGGCCGATCGCAGCAACCGGTCCCGGATCATCGCCATCTCGCTCGCGGTCTGGAGCATGATGACCATGCTGTGCGGCGCGGCAACGTCCTTCGTACAGTTGCTGCTCGTGCGCGCGGGCGTGGGGCTCGGGGAAGCGGGATGCAGTCCGCCGGCGCACAGCCTGATCGCCGATCTTTTTCCCGACGATCGCCGGGCGCTGGCGCTTGGGGTCTATGCCGCCGGCGCTTCGGCTGGCCTGACGCTCTCCTATCTGCTGGGTGCATGGCTTGTACAGGAATATGGCTGGCGCCTCGCTTTTGTTGCGGTGGGCTTGCCGGGCGTTCTCCTGGCGCCGCTCGTTGCCATGGCGGCAAAGGACGTTTTTCGGGCGCGTACAAGGGTTGTGGTATTTTCTTCGGCGCTGCGTGGGGCGTTCACGCGCAACGTCGCGCTGATCTGGAAGGACCGCGTGCTGCGCCACGTCTTCATCGGCGCTTCGCTGGCAGCGGGCGTTTCTGCCTCGACCATTTTGTTCGTGCCGACCTATCTGATGCGGACGCACCAGATGTCGGCGCTGGATGTCGGGCTGGCACTCGGCCTGCTCAGCGGCATCATCGGGTCGAGCGGCATGATCATCGGCGGCTGGGTCGCCGATCGGCTCGGCCGAACCGATCCCGCGCGCCGGCTCTGGGTCGCCGCCGCCGCGAAGGTCATCGCGCTTCCGGCTCTGTTCTTGTTCCTGACCGTCGACGATACGACCACAGCGCTATGGCTTTACGCTTTCCCCGCTCTGGTGGGCGGGATCTGGCTCGGACCAACTTATGCCGCCGTGCAGTCGCAATCACCGCCGGACTCGCGGGCTATGGGCGCCGCCCTCCTTTTGCTCACCTATAATATCATCGGTTTTGGCTGCATGCCGCTGCTGATCGGGGCTGCGAGCGATATCGTTCAACGGGCGAGCGGGCAGGACGGATTGTCTTCGGCCATGCTTCTGCTCGTCCCCTTCTCCCTGTGGTCTGCGCTGCATTTCCTGCTCGGATCGCGCCACATGCGCCGGAACGCGATACCGCTCTGAGCGCTGCGGCCTTTCCATATGCCGCCGGACTGACTAGCTAGGCGAGATTGGCGGCGGAGACGAATGCAAGGCATGGCAGGGGAGCGAGCGAAGGACAAACGGGGGGATGCGCGCCCGCGCGGTGGTACGGCGTTGCACCTGGCGCGTGATATAGCCCAGGAAATCTACGATAGCGGCATGAAGCCCGGAGACCGCTACCGGTCCGAGGCCGAGGCGCTGGCCCTCCACGGTGTATCGCGCGGGGCGTTGCGCGAGGCGCTGCGTTTCCTCCAGATCCAAGGCGTAATCAAGATAAAGTCCGGGCCAGGGGGCGGAACCTATGTCGGCAAGCCGAACTGGGAGGAGCTCGCTTCGACTCTGGCGCTTGTTCTCCAGTTTTCGGGTGCCACGGTCGACTCGCTCATGATTGCGCGCGCGGCGATGGAGCCGGGGATGATCGCGCTTGCGGCGCGCAACGCCACGGCCGACGACTGCGATCGGATGGCGCAGGCGATCACCGACATGGACGCAGCGGTCGGTGATTATCCGACTTATTATCGTGCCTATTCGCGCTTCTGGAACGCCGTCGCCGATGCGACGCGTAATCCGCTGATCGAGATGCTGGCGCCAGCCCTGCGACGTTTGACCCGGTCGGGCGGAATGGTCCCTGCCGAGCCCTTTCGGGTTCTCGCCCTCCAGCGCGCGCGCAAGGTCTTCGATGCGGTTCGCGCGCGCGATGCCGAAGAGGCGCGCCGGGCGATGAGTGGCCTTGTCGACGGCTATCTGGCGGACATGCGCCAGCTGTTTCCGAGCGAAGTCGCGCGGACCGTTTCCTTCGCCGATTTCGATCCTGATCTCGACCCGCTCTAGGACGGCGCTCAGGTCAGGAAGTCGGTCATGCGCGGCGAAGAGAGGATTTCGATCCAATAGCCATCGGGATCGGAAACGAAGGCGATCCCCTTCATTTTGCCGTCATCCGGGCGCTTCACGAAGGTTGCACCCAGCCGTTCGAAGCGCTGGCATGCTTCATAGACGTCGGGCACGCTGATTCCGATATGGCCGAACCCCCGCGGTTCGCTGTTGCCATTATGGTAGGGAGTAGCGATTTCCTTCTCGCTTCCCCAGTTATGCGTCAGCTCGAGCGTCGTTTCGCGATCGAATATGAATCGCGCCCGCTCGGCTGGATCCGATGGAATGATCTCGCCTTCACCGAGATAGGCAAGGAAGTAGAGCGAGAATTGCATGTCCTCGAAATCGAGCCGCTGGAGGAGCGTCATGCCCAGTATGTCGCGATAGAAACGCAGGGAATCTTCGGGATCTCGCACACGAAGCATCGTCTGGTTCAGCGCATATCCGGCTGTTTCGGATGAGGTGGTCATGCAAGAAAATCCTTGTCGGAGGGGAAGGGGAGGCGTCAGGCAGGTGATTAGGCGTCGGCCGTGCCGGCGACCAGCACTTCATATTCGCCCGCCGTGTCGGGCTCGAGCGCGAGCTTTATCGCCGCGTCCGCTACCTCGGCTGCGGTGAGGATCGAACGGTCACGGAGGCGCTCGGCAAGCCAGTCTGCCGTCTGGCCACCAGGCCCCGTCTTCCGGAGGAAGGGCGTATCGACAATGCCCGGACAAAGCGCGTTGACCCGGACGCCATGGGTGACCGCAAGCTCGGCGCAGCAGCGGGTAAACATGATCACGCCGGCCTTGCTCGCGGCATAGACGGCGCCGGTCGCATAGGGATTGAGGCCGCTGACCGACGCGATGTTGACGATCGAGCCGCCGGGTGAGCGCATCAACGGCAGCGCCGCCTGGACGCTGAGAATCGTGCCTGCGAGGTTGAGATCGATGATGGTGTGGATTCGCGCTGCAGGCGTGTCGGGCCAAGCCGGCGTGCCGGCGGGTATGCCGGCACAATTGAACAGGAGATCGATGACAATCTGGTCGTCGGCGAGCGAGGCAAAGGCCGAGGCGATGGCGTCGGCGCAGGTAAGATCCGCCGTGATCAGCATGGTTTCCGCACCCGACGCAAGGCTCGCTGTCTCTTTCATGCCATCGACATCGACGTCGATCAGGACCAGCCTTTCAGCTTCTCGCAAAGCCAGTGCGACGGCGATGTGCCGGCCGATACCCGATGCGGCGCCGGTAATCACCGCAGTCTTCATCCTCTTGCCCTCCATCCGATCTTCTTATATCTATGATACTAGATAAGGGGATAAAAAAGGAAAGTCCAATATGACCGGAGAGATGATTCTTGCCGAAAATAAAGGTGTTTTTGACGCAGATGGATTTTCGACGTCGCGAATCTCGCCTCATAGATTCACTGGTCGTGATGTGCTTTCCGCCGAGTTCGAAAAGGTCTTCTCGAAGGTCTGGCTCCTGGCGTGTCCTGTTGCGGACGTCGCAAGGCCCGGCGATGCGTTTCCGATCATGATCGGCAAGGAGCCGGTGGTGGTCGTGCATGGCGACGATGGCGCGATCCGCGCCTTCTACAATGTCTGCCAGCATCGCGGGCGCCAGATCGTCACCGAGCGCCGCAACATCCGCTCGCTCTATTGCTGGTTCCATGGCTTCGAGTGGAACCTCGACGGGTCGTTGCGCAACATTCCCGATAAGGAGAGCTTCCAGGGCTATACCGACGAGAAGGATGTCGCCCTGCCGCCGATCCGCTGTCAGGTCTGGCAGAATCTCGTCTGGATCAATCTCGATCCCAATGCCGGTAGCCTCGAGGAATTTCTGGGTGAGGCGGGACGCCAGCTCGCCGGGTATAGGCTCGATACCTATAATTTCGTCGGCGAGCAGATCGTTGAATGGGACTGCAACTGGAAGATTGCCGCGGATGCATTCCAGGAGGGCTACCACGGCCCGGTGACGCACCCGCAGCTGCAATTCTATCTGGAAGACGCGGAGGATATGCCGATCGATCTTTATGGTCTCCACAGCCGCGGCCTCTATCATATGGGCGCGCCTTGTTCGCGCCTGCCCGAGGAGCAGCGACGCAAGGCACAGCCGGGGCTGAAGGCGATGGCGGCTGCCGCTGGGGTCGATGCTGATGAATATGAGGGGCGGCTCGACGACATGCGGCTGGCTATGCAGCGCGGCATGCGGGCTAAGCTGACGGAAGCGGGCTATGACGTCGCGGCGCTGTCGGACGATCAGATGACCGACGATTTCCACTATTTCATCTTTCCCAATATCACGATCAACACATTCGCCGAGCGCTTCTCGATATTTCGCTACATGCCGCATGCCGACGATCCTGGGCGAGCGACTTTCTGGGTCCAGCAGTTCGAACGTCCGGCAGAGCCGGGGATGACGGTGGAGCGGCCCAAGACGGTACACGGGCGCGGACTCGACTATAAGTTCGAGAATGAGGTCTATAACCAGGACGCGCGCAACATCCCCTGGCTTCAGAAGGGCGTCAATTCCAAGGGGTTCAAAGGAATGCTCTTCAACCGGCAGGAGCGCCGGTTGCGCCATTTCTACGACAGCCTCGATCAATATCTCGCGGCCGAAGACTGAGGCATGGTGAGAGTCATTTTTGTCGAGCCCGATGGAACCGAGCGCAATGTCGAGGCGGAGGTCGGCCATTCACTGATGGAAGCGGCGCTACGGCATGGCATCGATGCGATCCGGGCTGATTGCGGCGGGGGTTGTTCCTGTGCGACCTGCCATGTCCATGTGGACCCCGCATGGCGTAACCGTCTGCCATCATTGGGCGAGGCCGAAGATCTGATGCTCGAATTCGTCGAAGGTCGAGACGAACACAGCCGCCTCTCTTGCCAGATCGATGTCTCTGCCGAATTGGACGGTCTAACCGTCAAGCTTTCAGAGGAGCAACGATGATGTGCTCCCAGGTCTTCGGATAGTGATAAAACTTGCGTCGAAATCGCGAAATCTCAGCTCGCAGCGTGCACTGCGCGTTCGCTAATCGGGGTAATCGGCATGATTGCAGGCGGTCTGCAATCATGCCAATCGTCGCCGCGGAGCGGCTGTCTTGGCCGCTAGACGGTCCGGTAGCCGATCTCTGATGTGAACCGACTGGAGCGCCGCGCTTAACATGCTATGGGCATCCCATGCTTCACATGCACGGCCGCGGCGGTACCGTCCAAATCGATGGTGTCAAATATGACTGGGAACTCCTGAGCGAGCCCCAACTGTCCTCTTCCGAAGGCTGGAAGGGCATGACGGTCGCCTTGCGCCAGAGAGATATGCCCCGCGAAGCCGTGCTGGAATTTCCGACGCCAAAGCGCCTGTTGAAAGGATTGCCGAAAGGGCGGTCGCACATCAACGACGCGATAGCCTCGCGAGGGGTGCGAGCGGCATTGTCGGCAGGATGGGACCCGGCGTCTCGCGGCAAGCCGACGGTCTTCATGGTTGATGCCGAGGGCCACTAAGCGCAATCGTCTGGCGCACTGGCATTCGGCGCGAAAACCGCGTTTCAAATTCAGCGTGAGCAAATCTGTTTAAAATCTGAAGCGCCCCAATTCCTCCTTTGGGAGAAGGGGAAGATGAGGGTTAATTTTAATCGCCCAACCAATCGCTTGTAATCTCGCCCCTATGCCCCTCGGGCGCCAGCGCGGTGCGCAGGGCTTCCAGCAGAGGCGGCAGCGCCTGCGTGAAGGCATAGGGCGGGTTGATGATAAAGAGGCCCGCGCCGTTATAGATGTCGGGCTGATCGCGATCGTACAACCAATGCTCCACCACCAGAAATTTCGGGATGCCGAGGTTGCGCAACTGCTGCTTCCAACGCACATGCGTGGCGCGGTCTTTCAGCGGATACCAGACCACCGTCACGCCATGCGCCCATTTGCGGTTAGCCGCGGCGAGGGTGGCGGTGATACGTGCGCGTTCATCGGTCTGCTCGTAGGGCGGGTCGACCACCACCACGCCGCGCGCGGTGCGGGGCGGCAGCATCGCCAGCCAAAGCTCATAGGCGTCGCGTTCGTGCACGGCGGCGGATGTGTCGCGCATCGCGCCGCGCAGGGCATAGGCGTCGTCGGGATGTTTCTCGTTCAGGATCAGAAAATCCTGCGGACGCAGAAGCTGCGCCAGAAATCGCGGCGATCCGGGATAGAAGCGAAGCTCGTCCCCGGCATTCACGGCCTGAACGGCGGCGCGGTAGTCGTCCAGCAAGGGGTTCGGGTCGGCAAAGGCCCGCAGCACGCCCTGTGTGGCCTCGCCGGTGCGCCTCGCCTCCTCGCCGCCAAGGTCGTACAGCCCGCAACCGGCATGGGTGTCGATCAGGGTGAGCGCGCTCTCTTTGAGCTGCAACGCCCGCACGAGGGCGATCAGCAGGCTGTGCTTTACGACATCGGCGCTGTTGCCGGCATGGAAGCTATGGCGATAATTCATTGTAATTCAAAATCCTGGCGATCTGCCTTCATCGAACGGCCGGGCGCGGAAGCCGAGCGCGAGGCGAGGGAAGCAACCCATCCGGTGCCCGTATAGCGTCGGACGGAAACCTTCAAAGCATTCTGCGCAAGGCCTCAAACCCGCGTTAGCGACCGTCACCAGAGGTGGAGGCGCCGGGCTCCGGGCCGCATGCGAAGGTTCGATCATCGGGGAGCCGGATGCGATTGGCATTGCCGCGAAGCGCCCGGTCGCCTGATGTCGGCCGAACATTCATATAACAGCGCATGATCAGAATTGCGGCGCTTCGACGTCCGCGTCTGTCAGGAGCGGATCTGCACCCGCTCAATGTCGAATGACCTGGATCGGAGCGTGTCGCCAAAGCAGCCTGGAAGGTCGCGCGAAGGTGGCGCCCGCACCCAAAATCCCTCGAAGCAGAACTTCGCCGGTCAAACCGACAAGTAACTCAAAGTCCCGAAGCTGGCTCCCGCTCGTTTTGTCGGCGCCGATCATATTTGAGATCGGGCCAGGGTAACTCAGATGAGCAATCGAAGTGCTGGTACCGATTGTAGTCGATCGATATCGATTGTTATCGTCACTCCCACTCGATCGTCCCCGGCGGCTTCGACGTATAATCATACACCACGCGGTTGATGCCCTGCACCTCGTTGATGATGCGCGTCGCGCAGCGCGACAGGAAGGCGGCTTCGAACGGGTAGATGTCGGCGGTCATGCCGTCGGTCGAGGTCACCGCACGCAGCGCGCAGACCTGATCGTAGGTGCGGTAATCGCCCATCACGCCGACGGTGCGGACGGGGAGCAGCACCGCGAACGCCTGCCAGATCTCGTCATAGAGACCCGCGTTTCGGATCTCTTCGAGATAGATCGCGTCGGCCTTGCGCAAAATGTCGCAGCTCGGCTTGGTGACTTCGCCGGGGATGCGGATCGCGAGGCCGGGGCCGGGGAAGGGGTGGCGGCCGACGAAGATGTCGGGAAGCCCGAGTTCCTTGCCGAGCAGGCGCACTTCGTCCTTGAACAATTCGCGCAAGGGTTCGACGAGCGCCATCTTCATGCGTTCGGGCAGACCGCCGACATTGTGGTGGCTCTTGATCGTGACGCTCGGCCCGCCGGTGAACGACACCGATTCGATGACATCGGGGTACAATGTGCCCTGCGCGAGGAAATCGGCGCCGCCGAGCTTCTGCGCTTCCTCGTCGAAGACGTCGATGAAGGTCTTGCCGATGAACTTGCGCTTCGCCTCGGGGTCGGAAACGCCGGCGAGCCCGGCCATGAAGCGTTCCTCGGCGTCGACGACGACCAGCGGGATATTATAATGGTCGCGGAACAGCCGCTCGACCTGTTCGCGTTCGTTGAGGCGCAGAAGGCCGTGATCGACGAAGACGCAGGTAAGCTGTTCGCCGATCGCTTCGTGGAGCAGCACCGCGGCGACCGCGCTGTCGACCCCGCCCGACAGGCCGCAGAGTACGCGCTGGTCGCCGACCTGGGCGCGGATGTCGGCGATCTTGTTGGTGCGGAACTCTGCCATCGTCCAGTCGCCGGCGAGGCCGCAGATCTTGTGGACGAAGTTCGACAGCAATTTCGCGCCGTCGGGGGTGTGGACCACCTCGGGATGGAACATCGTCGTATAATAGCGCCGCGTCTCGTTGACGCAGATCGCGAAAGGGGCGTTGGGCGAGGTGCCGACGATTTCGAACCCGTCGGGCGCCTCGGTGACGCGGTCGCCGTGACTCATCCACACCGGATATTTCTGCCCGACCTCCCAGAAACCCTCGAACAGCGGGCTGGCTTTCAGGATTTCGACGTCGGCGCGGCCGAATTCGGCGGCGTGCCCGCCCTCGACCGTGCCGCCGAGCTGGACGCACAGCGTCTGCTGGCCATAGCAGATCGCGAGGATCGGCAGGCCGCTGTCGAGGATCGCCTGCGGCGCGCGCGGGCTACCGTCGTCGGTGACCGACGCGGGGCCGCCCGACAGGATCACGCCCCGGGGCTGCATCCGCGCGAAGGCCTCGGCGGCGCTGTTGAACGGGACGATCTCGCTATAGACCCCCGCCTCGCGCACGCGGCGCGCGATGAGCTGGGTCACCTGGCTACCGAAGTCGACGATCAGGATGGATTCGGGAGGTTGTATGGACATGGCGCCACCTAAGGATGGACCCCGGCGCTGTCCAGTATTTCTAGGCCTCGACCATGGTTCCCGATCTTCGGCCGGCGCGCGATAGGGCTGGCAGCGGTCGCTGAAGGCGGCAAATTGAGCGACCGGGCGCCGCGCATCGGGATAGAAAAGGGGCGTCCCGAAGGCGCGCCCCTTTTCCGTTCGAGCATGGGACTGCTGTCGGGCGGCGCCTAACCGCCGTTCGTGGAACTTTTGTTGCACTGCCATATTGTTGCGACAAACGCCGCCTAGCTGAACGGCCGGGGCAACTGGACGTCAGGGCGGGTTCAGCCTGCTTCGCTAAAGAAAACAAAGACAAAAGAAAAAGGCTCGTCTCTCCCATGCCAAAATTCTCCTCCTCGCTGTCGGTCAAGGCCGCCCTGCTCGCGGCGGGGGCTTCGTTCGCCTGCCCGGCGATGGCCGAAGCCGTCGACAGTCCGATCGCGGTCGCCGTGACGACCACCGTCGCGGCCGACCAGCCCGCCGACGGTGCCGCCGCCAATCCGCAGGACAGCAACGACGACGGCTATGAGGACGAAATCGTCGTCACCGCGCCGCGGCTCGTCGGTCAGCTCGACACCGATTTTACCGCCGAGGCCGAACTCGATGAGGCGGCGATCGCCAGCTATGGCGTGTCGAACGTCGAGGAACTGCTGACCGCACTCGCGCCCCAGACGCGTTCGGGCCGCGGGCGCGGCAGCGGGCGACCGATCATTCTCGTCAACGGGCGCCGCATCGGCGGTTTCGGCGAAGTGCGCAACCTGCCCCCCGAAGCGATCGCCAAGGTCGAAGTGTTCCCCGAAGAGGTCGCGCTGCAATATGGCTATGCGGCCGACGAACGCGTCGTCAACCTCGTGCTCAAGCCCAATTTCCGGCAAGTCGCGGTCGAGGCCGAGGGCGGCATTCCGACGCAGGGCGGACGCTTCCAAAGCGAAATCGAACCGAGCTTCCTGATGATCGGCGCGAATGGCCGCTTCAACCTGAACACCGGGTGGGAGCATCAGACGATGCTGCGCGAGAGCGAGCGTAACCTCGACTATGCTTCAGACGCTGACGGCCAGGCATTGGCTGCCGGCGCCCCGGCGCGCAGCCTGCTCGGGGCGAGCGACACCTACAAGATCGACGGTACGGTCCAACGCAGCCTCAACAAGCTGACCGACGCCTCGCTCAATGTCCGTTTCGACCAGACCGACAGCCTGTCGCTGATCGGCCCCGGCGTCGGCGGTGTCACCGACCCGCTGACGCGCAACAGCCGCAGCCGCAACCTGTCGACGACCGCCAGCATCAATGGCATGCTCGGCAACTGGCGCTGGTCGGCGGCGGCCAATTATGCCGACGCCGATTCGCTGATCTTCACCGATCGCGTCAGCGGCGCGCGCGACCGGTTCGACAGCAGCCAGCAAAGTTTCGGCGGCACCGCCAATATCTCGGGCGGGCTGGGCGACGGCTGGGCCGGACCGATCCGTCTGTCGGCGACCGCGAATTATGCGGGACTGCGCTTCGACAGCCGGTCGCAAACGGCGCTGGCGGTCACGACGACCGATCTCGCGCGCGACCTGCCGGGCGTCCTCGGCTCGCTGACGATCCCGCTGCTCGACCCCGAATATGGCGCGGGCAATATCGGCCGCGTGTCGCTCACGCTCAGCGGGCAATATCAGGATCCGAGCGATTTCGCGGCGCTCAAGAGTTGGGGCGCGAACCTCAATTGGGGGATCACCGACAATCTTTCGCTCGTCGCGAGCTTCAACAATGACGAGGCGGCGCCGGGCATCCAGCAACTCGGCGCCGCGCCGCTGGTGACCCCGGGGGTTACCTATTATGATTTTTCGACCGGCCAGACGGTGCAGATCACGACGACCACGGGCGGCAACCCCTTCCTGCTCGCCGAGCAGCGCCGCGACCTTAAGCTGGGCTTGAATTGGTCGCCGCCGATGCTCGAGGGGCTGAACTTCTCGGTCAATTACAACAAGAACAAGAGCTATGACACCGCGAACAGCTTCCCGCTGCTGACCCCCGAGATCGAGGCGGCCTTCCCCGACCGGGTTACGCGTGATGCCGATGGTGTGCTGATCGCGCTCGACCAGCGGCCGGTCAATTTCGACCGCACCGAAAATTCGCAGATTCGCTGGGGTTTCAACTTCGGCAAGAGTTTCGGCCAGCAACAGCAGGGCGGACCCGGCGCTGCCGGCGGCCCTGGCGGCGCGCGGCCCGAAGGCGCGGGCGGACGTCCGCCCGGCGGCGAACGCGGACCCGGCGCACAGCGCGGTCCGGGCGGCCCCGGTGGCGGCGGTCCGCGCGCTGGCGGCGGCGGTCGCGGTCCTGGTGGCCCCGGCGGCATGCTCGGCGGCCCGCAGGGCGGGCGCTGGCAGGTCTCGCTCTATCACACGGTCAAACTGACCGACACGATCTTCATCCGCCCGGGCGTGCCCGAACTCGACCTGCTCGACGGCTCGGCGACGGGCAGCGGCGGCGGCAGCAACCGACACCTCGTCGAACTCGACGGCGGCGTGTTCAACAAGGGGCTCGGGGTGCGGCTGAGCGCGAAGTACGACAGCGGCAGCACCGTGACCGGCGGCACCGCGGGCGACCTCGATTTCGGCGACCTCGCGACCTTCAACCTGCGCGTCTTCATGGATTTGGGCCAGAAGCCGAAGCTGATCGAGAAGATGCCGTTCCTCAAGGGTTCGCGCCTGCGCCTCGCGGTCGACAATATCTTCGACGCGCAGCGCAAGATCACCGACGGTAACGGCATCGTGCCGCTCAACTACCAGCCGGGCTATATCGATCCGCTCGGCCGTTATATCGAGCTGGAGTGGCGCAAGACCTTTTAGGCGGAGAGGATCGTCGTGCCGAGCACGGCGCCTTCGGGCGCCATTTCGGCGGGCACGAAGGTGAGGGCCTTGGCGAACTGCGCGGTGCAGGCGGGCCAGTTGTAACGCGCGCCGAGCGCCGCCGCGTCGCCACGATCGCATTGCAGCGCCGCGGCGATCGCCGCGTCCAGATCCGCGTTGAGAGCGCCCGCGCCGCCCGTCACGATGTCGCCCGGACCGGGGACCGGATAAGCGGCGACCGGCGTGCCGGCGCTCAGCGCCTCGATGATCACCAGGCCGAAGGTGTCGGTCCGGCTCGGAAAGACGAAGACGTCGGCGCCGGCATAGGTCGAAGCGAGTGCCTCGCCGGTCTGCTTGCCGAGGAAGACGGCGCCCGGATAACGCGCCTTGAGTTCGGCGAGCGCCGGGCCGTCGCCGACGATCACCTTGGTGCCGGGCTGGGCGGTATCAAGGAACGCCTCGATATTCTTTTCGACCGCGACACGGCCGACATAGAGCTGGATCGGGCGCGGCAGTCTCGCGAGCGCCGGATGGGCTGCGCGGTCGGGACGGAACAGGTCATGGTCGACCCCGCGTTCCCACAGCATCGTCTGGGTCAGGCCCTGGTCGGCGAGTTCGCGCGCAAGGCTGCGCGTCGCGACCATGATGTGGCGCGCCGGGCGGTGGAACCAGCGGATGAAGCGCCACACGAAGGCGGGCGACAGCGGCAATCGCGCCGCGACATATTCGGGAAAGCGCGTGTGATAGGCGGTGGTGAAGGGGAATTTGTTGCGGATACACCAGCGCCGCGCCGCCATGCCTAGCGGGCCCTCGGTCGAAATATGGATCGCCTGCGGGGCAAAGGCGCGGATATGCCGCCCGACCTTGCGCCAGCCGGCGAAGGCAAGGCGGATTTCGGGATAAGAGGGGCAGGGGATCGAGCGAAACAGGTCGGGCGAAACGATGCCGACCTCGTGCCCCGCGCGCCGCAATTCGCCGATCGTCGCCTGCAAGGTGCGGACGACGCCGTTGACCTGCGGCTCCCACGCGTCGCTGACGATCAGGATCCGCATCAGGCCGCCCGTGCCGGGGCGGGAAGCGCCAGCGGGGTCGGCGCGGCGCGCGCCGCGACCTCCTCTGCCCAGTGGAGAATTTCCATCGTGCCGTCGTGATGCTCGACCAGCGCGGTGCAGCCTTCGACCCAGTCGCCGTCGTTATAATAGTCGACGCCCTCGATCTCGCGCATCTCGGCGCTGTGGATATGGCCGCACACGACGCCATCGACCCCGCGCGAGCGGGCGGCGTGGGCGACGACTTCCTCGTACCGCCCGATGAACTGGACGGCATTTTTGACCTTGTGCTTGGCGACCATCGACAGCGACCAATAGGGCAGGCCGAGTTTGCTGCGGATGCGGTTCACCACCACATTGCACTTCATCAGCGCGGTGTAGGCGGCGTCGCCGACGAAGGCGAGCCAACGATGCGCGAGCATCACCGCGTCGAAATCGTCGCCATGGACGACGAGCAGTTTCTTGCCATCGGCGGTTTCGTGGATCACCTCGCGGCGGATTTCGACCCCGCCGAAATCGAAACCGTCGAACGGCTTGATCATCTCGTCATGATTACCGGGGACATAGACGACGCGGGTGCCGCGCTTGGCGCGCTTCAGCACGCGCCAGACGACGTCATTATGCTCGGGCGGCCAGAAATGGCGCTTCTTCAATCGCCAGCCGTCGATGATGTCGCCGACGAGGTAGAGCGTCTCGCAATCGACATGGTCGAAGAAATCGATGAGCATCGCGGCGTTGCAGCCGCGGGTGCCAAGGTGGATGTCGCTGACCCAGACGGTGCGATAGCTCCGCCGTTCGCCAATGACCCGTTCGGGAATATGCGGGTCGGTGGTGAAGGGGTCGGGGAAACGGGCGGGGATCGGCAGGGTCGAAATCGATGCCATGTCATGCTCCGTGGGCAGCCTTAGCTGTCCACGGCCTAGACAGGAGTTTTGTTACACGGCGGGAATCGAAGCCGCGACAGTTTGGAGAAAGTTTGGCGGCGGTTGTGTGACGGTGCCGAAAGGCATGTCGTGACAAGCTCCGTCGCCCTCGCGAAGGCGGGGGCCGCGGGCGACCTAGCGCTACCCCGATAGCGGCCCCCGCCTTCGCGGGGGCGACGGTCAAACGCGCCGGATCACCAAATTCCGGATTTCGCTCATATCCTCGATCGCGAAACGCACGCCCTCACGGCCCAGCCCGCTGTCCTTCACCCCGCCATAGGGCATATTGTCGACGCGGTAGCTCGACACGTCGTTGACGACGATGCCGCCGACCTCGAGATGGTCCCAGGCCTCGAGCACCTTGTGCAGGTCGCTGGTGAACAGCCCGGCCTGGAGCCCGAACTTGCTGTCGTTGACCTCGGCGAGGGCGTCCTCCCACTTCGAGAATTTCGACAGCACGACGACGGGGCCGAAAGCTTCCTCGACCACCACATCGGCGTCGCGCGGCACATTCTCCAGCAAGGCCGCTTCGAGCATATTGCCTTCGCAACCGCCGCCCGCGAGCAGGGTCGCGCCTGCGGCGATCGCGGTGTCGATCCAGCCCTTCAGCCGCTGCGCTTCCTTGACCGAGATCATCGGGCCGATGAAGGTGTCGTGGAGCTTCGGATCGCCCGATTTCAGCGTCTTGACCTTTGCGGCGAGCATGTCGCGGAAACGATCGTAGATATCCTCATGGATGATCACGCGCTGGACGTGGATGCAGCTTTGCCCCGACTGATAATAGCCGCCGAAGATGATCCGCGCGAGCGCATGGTCGAGGTCGGCGTCCTTGTCGACGACCACCGCGGCGTTGCCGCCGAGTTCGAGCACGACCTTCTTCTTGCCCGCCTTGGCCTTCAAATCCCAGCCGACGCCGGGTGAGCCAGTGAAGCTGAGCAGTTTCAACCGCTCGTCGGTCGTGAACAAATCGGCGCCTGCACGGCTCGCGGGCAATATGCTGAACGCGCCCTCGGGCAGGATATCGCACTCGGCGAGTACTTCGCCCATGATGATCGCGCCCAGCGGGGTCATCGACGCGGGCTTCATGACGAAGGGGCAGCCGATCGCGATCGCCGGGGCGATCTTGTGCGCGGCGAGGTTGAGCGGAAAGTTGAACGGAGAAATGAAGCTGCACGGCCCGATCGGCACGCGCTTCCACATCCCCATATAGCCCTTGGCGCGCGCCGAAATGTCGAGCGGCTGGATCTCGCCATAGTTGCGTACCGCTTCCTCTGCGGCGATGCGAAAGGTGTCGATCAGGCGGCTGACCTCGCCCTCGGCGTCGGCGATCGGCTTGCCCGCCTCGACGCACAGCGCATAGGCGAGTTCGTCGAACCGCTCCTGAAAGCGCCCGACGCAATGGGTGAGCACATCGCGCTTCTCGAAACTCGCGAGCCGCGCCATCGGCTCGGCGGCGCGCACCGCCCCCGCGATCGCCTCGTCGATCACGTCGGGGGTCGCGAGCGCGGTGCGGAACGCAACTTCGCCGGTATATTTGTCGATGACCTCGAGGTCGGTGTTCGGCTGCACCGCCTTGTTGTTGAGGTAGAGCGGGTAGACGTCTTTCAACTTCACAATCATTCTCCAACCATGTCATCCCCGCGAAAGCGGGGACCCAGGGGCGGCCAATTCAGCCGTTGAGCCGATCATAGAGATCGAGCCATTGCGGATTGCCTTGTTCGATCAATTCCAGTTTCCAAGCGCGGCGCCATTTCTTTACGGCCTTCTCGCGCGCGATCGCTTCGTTCACATCGGCGAAGGCTTCGGCATGCACCAGCCGATGCACGCCATAATGCCTCGTGAAGCTCGACCCTCGGCCGTTCCTATGCTGCGAACATCGCTGTGCCAGGTTGCCGGTCACGCCCGTGTAGAGAGTGCCGTTGCGCCCGCTCGCGAGGATATAGACGTGATAGGTCTGTTCCATTTCGCTCCTGGGTCCCCGCTTTCGCGGGGATGACAAGAAACAGCGGGCGGTGGCAGGCGCTTACATTTCCTTCGATATCTTCTTGATGTCGATGTTCAAAATCTGGTCGTTCTCGGTGTAATCGACCGGGCAGTCGATCAGATGCACCCCCGGCGTGTCGCGGGTATGCGCGAGCAGTTCCTTCAGGTGCGCGGCGCTTTCGACGCGGTGGCCGTGGGCCCCATAGCTTTCGGCATATTTGACGAAATCGGGGTTGCCATAGGTCAGCCCCCAATCCTTGAAACCCATGTTCGCCTGTTTCCAGCGGATCATGCCATAGCTGTTGTCGTTCAAGATCAGCACGGTGATGTTGAGCCCCAGGCGGACCGCGGTCTCCATTTCCTGGCTGTTCATCATGAAACCGCCGTCGCCGCAGATCGCCATGACCTTGCGCCCCGGATAGACCATCGCCGACATCATCGCCGACGGCAGCCCCGCGCCCATCGTCGCGAGCGCATTGTCGAGCAGCACCGTATTGGGGCGATAGGCGGTGTAACCACGCGCGAACCAGATTTTGTAGACGCCGTTGTCGAGGCAGATGATGCCGTCGTCGGGCATCGAATCGCGCACGGATTGCACCAGGTGCGGCGGGAAGATCGGGAAACGCGCGTCCTGTGCCAGCGGTGCGGTATGGTCGACCTCGCCCTTGCGGAAGGCGAGCATATGGTCGAATTTCCAGCCGCCGTTGGGGACGATGTCTTCCTTGATCTGCCACACCGCATTGGCGATGTCGCCGATCACCTCGATATCGGGGAAATAGACCGGGTCGACCTCGGCGGTCTTGGTCGAGACGTGGATGACGGTCGGACCGCCCTGTTTCATGAAGAAGGGCGGCTTTTCGATCACATCATGGCCGAGGTTGACGATACAGTCCGACGCCTCGACCGCGCGGTGGACGAAATCGCCCGCCGACAGCGCGGCGCAGCCGAGGAATTTCGGATGGCGTTCGTCGATCACGCCCTTGCCGAGCTGCGTCGTCAGGAAAGGGATGCCGGTCTTTTCGATGAACTGCAGCAGCATGCGACTGGTCATCGTGCGGTTCGCGCCGGCACCGATGACGAGGACGGGCGAGGTCGCTTCCTCGATCGCCTTCACCGCCTCGCGGATCGATTTGACGTCGGCGGTTGGCCGGCGCGAATGACTGCGCTTGATCGGCAGGCTGTCGGTATGTTCGTCGGCGATATCCTCGGGCAGTTCGATATGCACCGCGCCGGGTTTTTCTTCCTCGGCGAGGCGAAAGGCTTCGCGCACGCGGCTCGGGATATTGTCCGACGAGGCCATCTGGTGGGTATATTTGGTGATCGGCCCCATCATCGCGACGACGTCGAGAATCTGGAACCGGCCCTGCTTCGACTTCTTGATCGGCTTTTGCCCGGTGATCATCATCATCGGCATGCCGCCCAATTGCGCATAGGCGGCGGCGGTGACGAAGTTGGTCGCGCCGGGGCCGAGTGTCGCGAGGCAGACGCCGGTCTTGCCAGTGTGGCGGCCATAGGTGGCGGCCATGAAGCCCGCGCCCTGTTCGTGCCGGGTCAGGATCAGCTTGATCTTGGTCGACCGCGACAGGCTGTCGAGAAAGTCGAGATTCTCCTCGCCCGGGACGCCGAAAATATACTCGACGCCTTCTTCCTCCAGGCATTCGATGAACAGGTCGGATGCTTTTTTCATGTGACAGTCGCCCCCTCAGCCATGCACCCCATCGGTGCGGCCCCTAGTGTGTGCCGGCGACCCTCGGCACAAGTATCGATACAGCGGCGCTCGTCGTCAGGCCGCGAGTCCCTGCTGCATCGGGAAGCGGTTGTAACGAGGGGAAAAGGGGTTGTCACCTACGCGTGGGTGAAGGCTTTGATCAGCGTTTGTCGATCCAGAGATCGCGGTCGAGCCGACCCAACACTTCCGATCCGGCGGGGATATCCGCGCTACGCCCGGTGGCGACGAAGGGTAGGACGAGAAAGGCGGCGGCGGTCGCCGCAGCGTCGTCGGCCCCGCCCTTGCCCTTGGCCTCCAGCGTGCCGCTCACCCGGAGCGGCCCCCCGGGCAGTTCCGCATAGAGCAATTGCACTTCGAGCTTCCCCGCCTTTCCGAACGCGCCGCGCTCCTCGGCGCGCGAGAGCTGGCCGACAACGACGGTGTCGACGGGTATGGCCGTGACGCCATCGATGATCACCGCCGCCGCGACCTTCAGATAAAGGAGGTCGCCCTTGACGTTCTTCTTGCTGGAAATGCCATTGGTGGTGACGAGGTCGATCGTCGAACCCGCGGGCACGAGGAGCCGGGCGTCGTCGGTCGTTTGCGTGGCGGGCGGTGCGCTCGCGGTCTCCTGCTCGGCGGCCGGAAAGGCGAGCATCAGGGCGAGACCAAGGGCGGACGCGCGGAGTTGCATCATGACCCGGCCGGCGATGGCGCCGGGATTTGGGTGTCCTGCTCGACAAAACCCGTCATCAGCTCGCCCGCCTTGATCTTCGCATTATTGCCCTTGGCAAAGAGACCGAGAGGACCGAGCGCGAGAATGCCCAGCGCGGTCTCGCCGCCACCGCCAGCGCCCCTGGCGCTGTTGGTGCCGCTGACCGGAATTTGGATGCCACCGCTTTCGACATAGAGGAGTTTCGCTTCGAGCGAGCCGGCCTTGCCGACATTGCCGCTCTTCTTGGCGGCGAGCACTTCGCCCCAAGCGGTGGCGCCGACGGCGATGATCGTGACGCCGTCGACGACGACCGGCCTGTCGACCCGCAATCTGAACCGGTGTCCCGCCAGATGCGTCTTGGTCGTCACTTCCGATACGACCATGAAATGGATCGGCGTATCGCGCCTCAGCACGACAGCCGGAGGAATCGGTGCCGCGGCGCCCGCGGCGGGTTCCGCGGCCATCGGCTCGGCTGCGACCACCACCGTCGCCGGCGGCGCGTCGGCGGGCGCCGCCGGCGTCGCGGACACTAACCAGGCCGCGGCCATCGCCGCATGAATCGGAACCATGATATCCCCCTGCGTCCTCCGCAGCTTAGCCCATGAACCACGGGTTTTGCCAAGATAGAATCAGGTTGACCTGCGCCCGCCGCACCGCGAATTAAAACAAACATCCAAAGGGGGAGCAGACAATGAAACGAAGCAAGATTCTCGCGGCCGTGGCGATCGCGGTCGCGGCGGTTTCGACGCCCGCGTTGGCGAAGAAAAAGGACGCGACCCATGTCGTCGTCAACGAGGAAATGGGCGTTCCCGTTTTCCCTTATGACATCACCGACAAGCCGTACAGGATCGTCGGCGTGGTGACCGCGGGTGTCCGCAAGGCGACGATTTTCAGCAAGGAACCGTCCCAGCAGAAAATCTATAACGAGCTGTGGGAACGCGGCGAAAAGCTGGGCGCGGACGCCGTGATCGGCGCCAAATATGGCGACAGCCACGTCACCGCCATGAGCTGGGGCAGCACCAAGGCCGGTGGTGTCGCGATCAAGTTCCTGACCGCCGAGGAAATCGCCGCGGGTACGAAGGGCGACACGCTCGAAGGGTTCGATCCCGAAACGTGGACCGGCAAGAAGATGTAAGGTCCTCGCCGCGCTGTTCGCGGTGGCTGGCGAAACGAGGGAGCGGCGTTTGTCGCTCCCCTTTTTTTGGCGCCATATGGAGAGGGGGCGACGTCTTGACTCGCCTCGAATTCGCCGTGGCTCAATCGATGTCGAATAATCCGGCGAGCTGCTCGACCATCGTGCCGCCGAGCTGTTCTGCGTCCATGATGGTGACCGCGCGGCTATAGTATCGCGTCACGTCATGCCCGATGCCGATCGCGCACAGCTCAACCGGCGAGCGGGTCTCGATCCACTCGATCACCTGGCGCAAATGCTGATCCAGGTACGCGCCATGATTGACCGACAGCGTGCTGTCGTCGACCGGCGCGCCGTCCGAAATCACCATCAAAATGCGGCGTTCCTCGGGGCGGTTGACGATGCGGCTGTGCGCCCAGATCAGCGCCTCGCCGTCGATATTTTCCTTGAGCAGCCCCTCGCGCATCATCAGCCCGAGCGACTTGCGTGCGCGGCGATAGGGTTCGTCGGCGGGCTTGTAGATGATGTGACGCAAATCGTTCAGGCGGCCGGGGTGCGGCGGCCGGCCGGCGGCGAGCCAGTCCTCGCGGCTCTGTCCGCCCTTCCAGGTGCGCGTGGTGAAGCCCAGGATTTCGGTCTTGACGCCGCAACGTTCGAGCGTGCGGGCAAGGATGTCGGCGCTGATCGCGGCGATGCTGATCGGGCGGCCGCGCATCGATCCGCTGTTGTCGATCAGCAGGGTGACGACGGTATCGCGAAAATCGGTGTCGCGTTCGATCTTGTAGGAGAGCGACTGGCCGGGCGAGACGATGACGCGCGCGAGCCGCGCGGCGTCGAGCTGGCCTTCCTCCTGGTCGAAGTCCCACGCGCGGTTCTGCTGCGCCATCAAGCGGCGCTGGAGCCGGTTGGCGAGCTTGGTCACCGCGCCCTGCAGATGCTGCATCTGCTGGTCGAGATAGGCGCGCAGCCGCGTCAGTTCGTCGGCGTCGCACAGGTCGGTCGCGGCGATGATCTCGTCATGCTTTTCGGTGAAGCGCAGATAGTTGAAGTCGGGGACGTCGGTCGGCAGGCGGTTGGGGCGCACCGGCAACATGCCCTCGTCGCCTTCGCCGCCCATTTCGGGTTCGCCGTCGGCCTCCATCTCCTGCGCGTCGGGATCGCTGTCGCCGTCGTCGGCCTGGTCGCCCGCGGTTTCGGCGCGGGCGTCGACCTGTTGCTCGCTGCTGCCGCCGTCCTCGCTATCCTGTTCGTCCTGCGACTCTTCGGCCTCGCTTTGGTCCTCGTCGCCGCCGTCCTCGGCGCCCTCGTCCATCGGCTCGTCGCCATAGATCAGGTCGAGGTGGCGCAGCGCGAGCTTCGCGGTTTCCGCGAACGCGACCTGATCGTCGATCTGCATCGCGAGCGCGTCGATGTCGCCGCCGGCCTGCTTGGCGATCCAGTCGCTGATCAGGCCGAGCCCGGTTTCGGTGCCCGGTGGCGGCGCTTCGCCGGTCAGCGCCTGACGCAGCATCAGTTCGAGCGCCGAGGATACCGGCACGTCGTCGCGGCTCTGCGCACGCGCGATCGGGTCGCTGCGCATCCGCATCGCGAGGCTCGCCGACAGGTTCGCGCGCATCCCGTCCATGTGCCGCGCACCGAGTGCCTCGATGCGCGCGCGCTCCATCGCGTCGAAGGCGGCGGCGGCGAGCGGTTCGGCGGGACGCGCGGCGGCGTGCAGCTTTTCGCTATGGTGCTTCATCCGCAGCGCATAACCGTCGGCGAATCCGCGCGCTTCGGCGACCTGGTCGGCGGGCAGGGTGCGCGACGGCGTGGGGACCTTGATCGTCTTGCCGATCTGCGCCGGGGCGTCGGCGGTGAACCCGACCTCGACCTCGGCATCGCGCGTCACCGCGCGCGCGACGCTCGACAGCGCGGCCTTGAAATCGTCGAGGGGAGAGGAGGCGGTCATGGTGACTCGGCTCTAACCAGCTTTTGCCATCGAAGGAAGATGGCGCGGTGGCAATTCCCGCACGTCACCCCGGACTCGATCCGGGACCCGCCTGTCTTGAAGAAAAAGGCGGGTCCCGGGTCAAGCCCGGGATGCCGGGGGTATAGCGATGCTTGCTTGACGCTCGCCGGGCGCGGGCGCATCCGCCGGGCATGACCTCTCCCATGAAAAAGCCTTGGATCGTCATTCTCTGCGCGGCGTTCATCGTCACGCTGGCGATGGGCGTGCGTCAGAGCTTTGGCCTCTTCCTGCCGCAGATGAGCGTCGATATCGGGATCAGCCGGTCGGACTTCGGACTCGCGATGGCCTTGCAGAATCTGCTGTTCGGGCTGGTTCAGCCGTTCGTCGGCGCGCTCGCCGACAAACATGGCGCGGGGCGGGTCGTGCTCGGCGGCGCGCTGCTCTATGCGCTCGGGCTGATCGGTGCGGCGTTCGCGACCGACGCGATCGGGCTGCATATCAGCTTCGGTCTGCTGATCGGCATGGCGCAGTCGGCGACCACCTTTGTCGTTGTGCTTGGCGCGGTCGGCCGCGTCGTCAGCCCCGAAAAACGCAGCAGCGCCTTCGGCATCGTCACCGCGGGCGGCTCGCTCGGGCAGTTCCTCGTCGTGCCGCTCGCGTCGATGCTGCTGCGCGATATCGGCTATCACGAAACGCTGTGGACCATGGCGGGTCTCGTCGCGCTATGCGGCCCGCTGGCGATCGGGGTGGCGGGACGGACCGACGGCGGTTCGGACCTCATGGTGGAGGTCGAGCAGAGCGCGCGCGAGGCGCTGCGCGAGGCTGCGGTCCACCGCGGCTTCTGGCTGCTCAACGCCGGCTTCTTCGTCTGCGGTTTCCACATTGCCTTCATCGCAACGCACCTGCCGGCCTATCTCGACGACAAGGGGCTCGGCATCGAAATCGGGGCGCAGGTGCTCGCGCTCGTCGGGCTGCTCAACATCCTCGGTTCCTATGTGTTCGGCCGCGCGGGCGATGTGCTGCGCCAGAAATATGTCCTGTCGGGGCTGTATGTCGCGCGCTCGGCGGTGATCGCGCTCTTCCTCTTCCTGCCGCTGACCCACGCCAGCGCGCTGGCCTTCGCGGGCGCGATGGGGTTCCTGTGGCTCGGCACCGTGCCGCTGACCAGCGGCATCGTCGGGCGCGTCTTCGGCATCCGCTATCTCTCGATGCTCTATGGCATCGTCTTCCTCAGCCACCAACTCGGCAGCTTCTTTGGCGCCTACACCGCCGGGCTGATCTTCGACGCCACCGGCAGCTATAATATCGCGTGGGGTTTCTCGATCGCGCTCGGGCTGTTCGCGGGGCTCGTCCATCTGCCGATCGCCGACGGACCGGTCAAACGGTTGCAACCGGCATGAAGCTCCAGCGCCAGGATGGAATCGCGCTCGCGATTTTCCTGGTGGTCGCGGTCGGCGGGCTGTGGCTGTGGACGGGCGAGGGGCCGGTGGTCTGGCTCAGCAATGTCGCGATCATGTGCGGCTTCGGTTAGAAGATCCAGTTGCAGACCGCCTGATCCTGCTCGATCGGCATCGCGGGATCGGGCATCAGCCGGAACACATGCGCGAACTGGGTTGTCGTCCGCTCGGGCCGCGTCCGCTTGCCCGCGACGACGTCGACGAAATCGCGGCAGACCACCGAACTGCGCAGGAAATTGCTGTGCCCCGTCGCGCCGCGCGACACGTCGGTCGCGTCGACAACGGTGAGGCCCGCGACCGCCGCGGGATAGCAGCGCACCGGCAATCCCTTGGCCTTCAGGTCGGCCGCTTCGAAGGGGTCGAAGCAATAGGGCGAACCGAGCCGCGGATAGCCGTGCAGCGTGCGCGACGCCGCGAGCGCCTTGTCCTTGTGCGATACATAGACGGTGATCCGCCGGTCGCGCGCGACCCGGCGGGGGGCGAGCACCTCTTCCTCGATGTCGCGTTCGAACGTTTCACGGTCGATATCGGGCGAGGCGAGGATGATGTTTGAGATGTTGCTGCTGTCGGCGCTGCTCGACGTGCGATCGACGTAGGATATCGCCGGAATCACCAGCCGCGCGCCGAGCGAGTGCGAGACGATCACGATTTCCTTGACCCAGCCCTGCTCGGCCAGCGTCTTGAGGAAATCGCGGAAGTTGCGGACGTCGTGATACATGTTGGTTTCATCGACCGCATAGCCGAGCAGCTTGTGCTGCGAGGGCCAGCTATATTCGATCACCGGCCCGTCGAAATTCGTCATGCGGGCGATCTGCGCCGCGTCGCGCGATGTCGTCGCGAAACTCTCGCGATAGCCATGGACATAGAGCAGCACGCGGCCCTGCCGCCGGTCGGTCTCGGCCTGCAGCGCCTTCCACCAGTCGCCCGGCGCCTGGAACGCCATCGGGGTGCGCAATTGTTTTTTGCCGTCCACCTTGGCTTCTTGCGGCGCGTTGAACCGGCCATAACGCATCCGGTCGCCGCGATGGTTCAACAACTGGATATCGGGCGTGCGGCAATCGGGAAGCCGGCTCGTCGCAAAGAACAGCGGCAGCGCATCAGTATCGAGCGTTGCGCCCGGCGCCGCGGTGCAGCGCGCGTCGGCGACATAGTCGGCATGGCGGACCTTGCCATAATCGACCGCGACCGCGCAGCCGGAGAGCGTCAGCGCCGCGCACGCCACCGCGAGGTGGCGAAGCGGCATCACTTGCCGACCACCCCCTCGGGCAAATCTTCGCCGAACACGCGCTGATAATATTCGGCGACGATCATCCGTTCGGCCTCGTCGCACTTGTTGAGGAAGGTCAGGCGGAAGGCGAAGCCGAGGTTGTTGAAGATCGCGGCATTCTGCGCCCAGCTGATCACGGTGCGCGGACTCATGACGGTCGAGATGTCGCCGTTGATGAAGCCCTGGCGGGTCAGGTCCGCCACCTTGACCATGTTGGCGACGGTCGTGTCGTCGGTGTCGGGCACCTTGGCGAGGATGATCGCGCTCTCGGTCGCGGCGGGCAGATAATTCAGCGTGACGACGATGTTCCAGCGGTCCATCTGGCCCTGGTTGATCTGCTGCGTGCCGTGATACAGCCCGCTCGTGTCGCCGAGTCCGACGGTGTTCGCGGTCGAGAACAGCCGGAAATAGGGGTTCGGGCGGATGACGCGATTCTGGTCGAGCAGCGTCAGCTTGCCCTCGGTCTCGAGCACGCGCTGGATCACGAACATCACGTCGGGGCGGCCGGCGTCATATTCGTCGAAGACGAGCGCGGTCGGGGTCTGCAGCGCCCAGGGGAGCAGGCCTTCGCGAAATTCGGTGACCTGCTGTCCGTCCTTGAGCACGATCGCGTCGCGGCCGACGAGGTCGATGCGGCTGATATGCGCGTCGAGGTTGACGCGGATGCACGGCCATTTCAGGCGGGCGGCGACCTGTTCGATGTGCGTCGACTTGCCGGTGCCGTGATAGCCCTGGACCATCACGCGGCGGTTGTATTTGAAGCCGGCGAGGATCGCGAGCGTGGTGTCGCCGTCGAAGACATAGGCCGGATCGAGGTCGGGCACGCGCGCGTCGGCCTCGCTGAACGCGGGGACCATCATGTCGATATCAACCCCGAACATCTCGCGCGCGCTGACCTCGACATCGGGGGCGGCGAGCAGGGTCGAACCATGATGGTCGGCGAGGCTGTTGGGGATATCGGTCATGTCAGAGGTCCAGCGTAACAAACAGGGGGAGAGTCGCCGGTTCGTCCGACGCTTCGGCTAGCGCGGTATAGGCGTAGGTTTCGCCTTGCAACGCCTTTTCAGATGAGATCGAGCGCCTTCATCACCGCAGACTGGTCGTAATAGGGGCGTTCGCAGACGATCTTGTCGCTGCCCGGCGCGAACTGAAAGCTCGCCGCCATGCGCACGCGAAAGGCCTTGCCGGTCGGCTCGACCGTCCGCAGGCCGAGCCGGAGCGGCCCGAGATGGGTGCCGGTCAGCCAGAATTCGACAAGCACCGTGTCGGTCGCGGCATCGGCGGCGATCGCGATCACCTCGTTTGCCTGGTCGGGAAAAGGCTCGCGCGAGGCGGCGAAATAGGAACGGACGGCGGCTTCGCCGTCGAACACCGTGCCGGGGCCGAGCAGTTCGTAGCGCGGATGGTCGAAGGTCGCGATCACCCCGTCCCAGTCGTGGGTGATTTCCAGCGCCATATGGCGGCGGACCACCTCGATGCGCTTCTTGTCCAGTTCGCTCATCGCCGCTCTCCCTGCAACGCCCCTAGGCGAAAGCCTTCGTCTTTCGCAGCAACTGATATGCCGCAACAACCTCGCCGAGTCTCGCCTCATGGCTGCGGTCGCCGCCGTTGCGGTCGGGGTGGTATTTGCGCACCAGCTCGCTGTAGCGCCGCCGCAGCGCCGCGCGGTCGGCGTCTGCCGGCAGCCCCAGCAATTGCATCGCGGCATGCTCTTCGCGCGACAGGCCGGGGTTCGCCGCTTCACGCCGCGCCTCGTCCATCCGCTGGCGGAACCGCGCCCCCAGCGCGTCGATCGGGTCCTTGAAATCGGCCCAGCGCGGCGGCAGGTCGGCGCTGCCGGCGGGGCGGAAGGTGCGGCTTTCGGTTTCCCAGCCCGCGGTCGGGGTCTGCGCCGCCAGGATCTGGTCGGCGCTCATTCCCTCGAAATAATTATAGCCGCTGTTGAACTCGCGGACATGGTCGAGGCACAGCCAGCGATATTGTGGCGGCCCGTCGGGTGAGCGGGTCGCGGGAATCGGGGCGCGAAATTCGCCCGCCTCGCGGCATCCGGGCGCGGCGCAGCGGTCTTCGCGGGGCACGCGGCCATGGAAACGGGTCGGGCGGGTCGGGGACGGCAAGGCGGGCTCTCGGGGCGTCTGAAGCGTTGGGGGAGGCCTTATCATTTGGCGACGAAGCGCTTATGGTCAAGTCATGAGCACGCCCGGACCCGTACAAAAAGAGATGGAAAGCCTGCTGACCGCGGCCTTTCCCGACGCCGATTTCGCCCTCAGCAACGACAGCGCCAAACATCATGGCCACAGCGGCGATGACGGCAGCGGCGAATCGCATTTCAGCCTGACCATCGAATGGTCGGGCTTCGCCGGCCTGAACCGCGTCGCGCGCCAGCGGGCGGTGAACAAGGCGCTCGGCGACCTTCCCGGGCAGCGCGTTCATGCGCTCGCGATCCGGGCGACGGCGCCGGGGGAGGGGTGATGACGGACAAGGTCAATCTGGCGGAGGCCTTCGCAACCTTCCACGACCATTGGAACCCGCGCGTCGCGGGCGACATCAACAATTTTCAGGTCAAGCTGGTGAAGTTTGCGGGCAAGTTCGACTGGCATCATCATGATATCGAGGACGAACTGTTCCTCGTCGTCGCGGGACGGATGAAGATGGGACTCAGGACCGGCGACGTGATCGTCGAGCCCGGCGAATTCATCATCGTGCCGCACGGAACCGAACATTGTCCCGAAGCGCTCGACGGCGAATGCCAGGTGCTGCTGCTCGAACCCGGTTCGACGCTGAACACCGGCAATGTTGAAACCGAAAAGACGCGAAAGACGCTCGAAAGGCTGGACTGACCGATGGAGATCATCACCCCCTTGAGCCACGACCTCGGCGCCTTCGAGGTACGGCGGACCTTGCCGAACAAGACGCGGACGATGGTCGGTCCCTTCATCTTCGTCGACCAGTTCGGTCCGGCGCATTTCGACATCGGCAAGGGCATGGACGTGCGCCCGCATCCGCATATCAACCTCGCCACCGTCACCTATTTGTTCGAGGGCGCGATCGAGCATCGCGACAGCCTCGGCACGCTCGCGACCATTCGCCCCGGCGCCTGCAACCTGATGACCGCGGGCAGCGGCATCGTCCATTCGGAGCGGACCCCCGCGGCCGAGCGCGCAAGCGGATCGGGCATTTCGGGGATGCAGACCTGGCTCGCGCTGCCCGACGGCAAGGAAGAGATCGACCCGGCGTTCGAACATGTCGCAAAGGACGATTTGCCGCTGGTCGAGGACAGCGGGGTGTCGGCGCGGATCGTCATGGGCAGCCTGTGGGGCAAGACCTCGCCGATCACCCAGCATGCCGCGACGATCTACGCCGATATATTGATGCTCGCGGGTGCAACGATGCCGATCGAGGCCGATGCCGACGAGCGTGCGGTGCTGGTGGCGCTTGGTGACGCGAGCCTCGATGGCGAAAAGCTCGACCGCTACAGCCTCTATATCCTCAAACCCGGACAGGCGATGACGCTGCGCGCCGACAGCGATGCGCGGGTGATGCTGCTCGGCGGCGAAGCCTTCACGACCCCGCGCCATGTCTGGTGGAATTTCGTCAGTTCGAGCCGCGAGAGGATCAACCAGGCGAAGCACGACTGGAAAGCGGGCAATTTCCCGCTCGTTCCCGGCGACAGCGAAGAGTTCATCCCGATCCCCGAGGTGCCGAAGACGGTCAGCTATCCATAAGTCTGCTGCAGGTGCGCGCCGGCGCGGCATTGGTTTGGGAAGCGGCCGTTCGCAATCCTCCCTGTGGCGAAGCGATGGGAAGGTGGCAGCGGCGTTGGCCGCTGACGGAGGGGCCGACGCGGTCAGGCGTCGTGCAAGTTTTCGGCCCCTTCCACCACCGCCTGCGGCGGCGGTCCCCCTCCCCATAGCTTCGCCACAGGGAGGATCCATATGTCCGCAACCGCCCAAAAGCCGACCTCTCCCGCGAAAAGGCTTTCCTAAAAAACATCGGCATGATCTATCCTGTCGGATGACCATGTCGCCGGCCTCGCGGAATAGATCGTCCCTAACTCGCCTGACCCGCTTAAAGTCACAAAGGCCACATTTTCTGCGCATCCATGCGGGGCTTTTGTGCCCTTAAGCCGGGTTTCGGACCTTCGGTGCCACGGCCGCCGCAACATGGCTTGCCAGTCTCGCCGATCCCCGCCATCTCGTTGCGAAACGCAACTCAAGGGAGCACAGGATGGCCGGCGATTTCGAGCAGCAGCGGGTGAAGCTTTCGACCGGGGTCGAACTCGACGTCGTCGACATCGGCCCGCGCGATGCACCGGCGCTCATCTTCCTCCACGGCTTTCCCGAATCGCATCGCACCTGGCGGCATCAGCTACCGCATTTCGCCGACCGCTTTCGCTGTATCGCGCCCGACCAGCGCGGTTATTGCGGGTCGTCGAAGCCGCAGGATGCTGCCGACTACACCCCCGACAAATTGATCGCCGACATCTTCGCGCTCGCTGACGCGCTCGGCGTCGAGACTTTCACCATCGTCGGGCACGACTGGGGTGGGGCGATCAGCTGGGGCGTGGCGCTCGCCGGCCAGCCGGGCGGGCTGTATCCGGCGTGGGCCGGGCGCGTCACGCGCGCGGTGATCGCCAACGCACCGCACCCCGGCATCTTCGGCCGGCTTCTGCATGTCGATCCCGCGCAGCGCGCCGCGAGCCAATATATCCGCCTGTTCCGAGACCCCGCGAGCGACGCGCTGGTCCGCGAACAGGGGCTCGCAGGGCTGCTCGCCAAGGCGTTCGAGGGTCGCCTCGCGGGCACGGTCGCCCCGCCCGAGGAAATCGCGCGGTCGCTGGCCGACTGGGAGGACCCCGACGCCGCTTTCGGCATGCTTAACTGGTACCGCGCCTCGCCGCTCGACGTGCCCGCGATGGATGCGCCTTTCGTCGAGCCGCCCGCCATGCCCTTTCCGAAGCTCGAAATCCCGACGCTCGTCATCTGGGCGCTCGACGACGTCGCGCTGCCGCCGAGCAATCTCGATGGCATGGACGAACTGGTACCGAACGCGACGATCGTGAAGGTGCCGGGCTGCGGCCATTTCGTGACGTGGGAAGCGCCGGGTGCGGTCAATGCCGCGATGGATGCCTTCCTCGCCTGACGTCCTTCGAAGGAAGCGGCGGGCGGCCCCGGGAGGGGTGTGGGGCCGCCCGCCTCGGGGGTTCTATTTGGTCGTATAGCCCCCGTTGACGAGGATCGTCTGGCCGGTCATCCACCAGCCGTCGGTGACGAGGAAACGGATCCACGGCACGATATCCTCGATATGCGTCAGCCCCGTCGGGCTGAAGGGCGACAGCGCCGCCGCCGTCTTGTGATAGGCGACCGCCTCGGGCCCCTCGGCCGGGTAGAAGAAGGGCGTGTCCATCGGGCCCGGCCCGATCGCGGTCACCGAGATGCCGCGGTCGCCGAATTCCTTCGACGCGGCGCGGGTATAATGTTCCACCGGCGCCTTGGTGCCGGCATAGCTCGCATAAAAGGGCGTATAGGCACCGAGCAGCGAGGTGACGAGGGTGCAGACCTTGCCGCCGTTGCTGACGTTCCGCCCCGCTTCCTTCAGGAAGAAGAAGGCCGCTTTGCTGTTCACCGCGCTCATTTCGTCGAACTCGGCCTCGCTGATTTCGACCATCGGTTTCTTCAGTACCTTGCCGACGGTGTTGATCGCGATGTCGATGCTGCCCATCGCGTCTCTGGCGTCGGCGAAAAGCTTCTCGACCGCGCCGGCGGTGGTCAGGTCGGCCTGAAAGGCGAAGCCCTTCGCGCCCGCCGCCTCGATCGCGGCGACGGTCTCATCGGCTTCGGCACGCGCCGCATCGCTGTTGTAATGGACGGCGACGGCAGCGGCGCCCTGGGCGGCGAAATCGCGCGCGATCAGGCCGCCGAGATTCTTGGCGCCGCCGGCGATGAGGACGGTTTTTCCGTTGATGTCGTGAATGCTCATGAACTTGGTCCCATGGTTGGAAGAGTGGCATGCCACGCTAGGATCGCCCGCGATTCGAGGCTTTCAGATTCTCCCACAGTTGCGCATAATCGCCCGATGCAGGGGGGACTCACCGCGGCGAGGATCGAGGAACGGCTGGGTGGTCCGGCCAGCTGGGCGATCGAGCGCGATGCCCATGCGCTGATGCTCCACGAAGCGGGAAGCTATCACCGGCTGCAGACATGGCTCGACGGACGCCGCACCTCGCTCGGCGACCCGTTGCCCGGCGAGATGTGGCTGGCGCCGGCCTGGCGTCACTATCGCGGCGTCGCGGAGGGGGGATCGGTCCGCTATGTCGCGGTCGAGATTCCAGCCGATGCGCTGACGATTGCAGCCGGCGGGCGCGCGCTTGCCAGTCACGATGACCGCGCGCTGGCGGCGCTGGTGCGTGGGCTCGCGGCGGGCGAGGCCTCCGCGGCGGCGCCGTTGCTGACGCTGCTGGCGGCCACGCTCGACGGCGCGGCGGTGCGTCCCGCGCCGGTCGCGGTCGCGCGGCGGATCGATGCGCTGCTGGCGCTGATCGAAGCGCGGATCGAGATGTCGCTGACCGTCGAGGATATGGCGGCCGAAGCGGGGATGTCGGTCAACAGCCTGATCGTCCATGTCGCGCGCGCCACCGGACGCACCCCGGCCCAATATCTGCTGCGTCAGCGGTTGCGGCGCGCCTGCTGGTATCTGATGAACCGGCCGCTGTCGGTCGCCGAAATCGCCTTTGCCACGGGCTTTTCGAGCCACGCGCATCTGTGCGCGGCCTTTCGTGCGAAGCTCGGGGCGTCGCCGGGCGAATGGCGGCGGCGGAACGCCAGTGCCGCTATCGCAGGGGGAGAATGATTATGTCGCACACCGTCATCATGCTGATCGCGGGTGTCCTGCTGTTGATCGTCCTGCGCCTGGCGATCCGCGACACCCGCCTCGCGACGCGGCTGTTCATCCTGCTGTGGCTGATCGTGTCGATCGGCAATTTGCTCGTCGGGGTGCTCTACGCCGGTTACGGCTGGGGCGAAGAGGCGGCGATCTGGATCCTCGTTTTCGGCACGCCCGCGGCGGTCGCGGTGGGCGCGGCGCTGTTCGGCCCTAATCCTCGGGCCTGAGCAAACACCCGCTGGCACCGGCGAAGCGCGCGCTGCGCGACGCTAGCAGCGGCACGCTGCCGGTGACCGTCTTGGTCGCCGGGTCTTCGGCCAGCGACACCAGTTCCATGCCGGGTTCGAAATCGCTCTGGCAGCTTTCGAGGCTGCGGCCCTGGACATAGCGGCACGAACAACCGACCCGCGCGGCATAGGCCGACCCGAGTTCGGCCTGCGCCTTGAACGAGGGGAATTTCCAGATCAGGAAAATCGCCGCGAGCACGCCGAGGATCACCACCCACGGCAGGCAGCCGCCCCAGCGGCTCGGGCGGCGCGGTTTGCGCAGCCGCTCGGGCACGATGGGCGACTCGCTCGTCGGCGGCGGTGCCGGGGGCGGCACCGGCTCGGGCGTTGCGGCTGCGGGCGGGTTGGTGTTAGTCACTGGCCCCATGATCACGAAAAAAGCCATGCTGGCAAGTGCCGCGCTCGCGCTGTTCAGTGTCTGGTCGCTGACCCATGCCGCGGGTTCCGCGACGATCGCGCCCGCCGCACCCGGCCCGGCGATCGGCGTGCCGATGCCGAAGGGCGCGGTCGAGACCTCGACGCCGCTGCCCGCGCTGGCGCCTGCGATCAAGGCAAAGGCCGACGCGCTGTTCGCCGATGCCGACGCGGTGGGCGAAACGCGCGCGCTCTATGTGCTGCGCGATGGCCAGCCGATCTACGAACGCTATGGCGAAGGTTTCGGCCCCGACTCCAAACTGATCAGCTGGTCGATGGCGAAAAGCATCACCGCGGTGCTCACCGGCTTCCTTGTCGCCGACGGGCAATTGTCGCTGGACGGCCCCGCGCCGGTCGCGGCCTGGCAGCGCAGCGGCGACCCGCGCGGTGCGATCGGCCTCAAGCATCTGCTCCACATGTCCTCGGGGCTCGAGCATGTGGAAAATGGCGACCCGGTGTGGCAGGGCGATACGGTGACGATGCTGTTCGGCACTGGCGCGCCCGACATGGCGGCGTTTGCCGAGGCCAAACCCGCGGCGGCGCAGCCCGACGAGGTCTTCAATTACAGCTCGGCGACCAGCGTCATCCTTGCAGACATCATCGCCGACACGCTGACTCCGTCGAAAAGCCCCGACGCGCGGCGCGATGCGATGCGCGACTTCATCGGTGGGCGCCTTGCCGAACCGCTCGGCATGACCAGCCTGACCCCGGAGTTCGACGCGGCGGGGACGATGATCGGCGGGTCGGTGATGCACGCGACCGCACGCGATTATGCCAAGTTCGGCGAATTTCTGCGCAACCATGGCGTGGTGAACGGCCAACGCCTGCTTCCCGAAAGCTGGATGAGTTTCATGCTCGCGCCGTCGCCGAGGGACCCGGGCTATGGCGGCCATATCTGGCTCAACCGCCCGCGCCCACGCGGCGCAGATGTCGCCCTATGGCCCGACCGCGGCCCGAACGACCTGTTCGCCTGCATCGGGCATCAGGGGCAATATATCATCGTCTCGCCGTCGCAGCGGGTAACGATCGTGCGGCTTGGCATCACCAAGGACGACCAGTTCCCCGAACTGCGCCGGCACCTCGCCGACCTGACCGGAGCGTTATAGCAGGAACTCACCCACCAGCGTCGTGACGCAGGTACCGCTGAGCTCGACCATCGCGCCGTCCAGCCGACACCCGACATGGCCGCCGCGCCGGCTCGCCTGATAGGCGGCGAAGCGGTCGCGACCGAGTTCGCGCGCCCAATAGGGGGTCAGTACGCTGTGCGCCGATCCGGTTACCGGGTCCTCGTCGATCCCGGCGCCCGGCGCGAAGCAGCGGCTGACGACATCGGCGCCCGACGGATCGCCGTCACCGCGCGCGGTCGCGATATAGAGCACATCGCCGCCCTCTTTTAGTGCGCGCAGATCGGGATCGAGCGTGCGGACACTCGCGGCGTCGGCGTAGACGATCAGCGCATAGCCGCCGGGGTGCCACAGGGTTTCGACCGGCGCGCCGCCCATCGCCTTGGCGATGTCGGGCATGGCTTTCGGGGCGGGCGGATAGGCGGGCAGCGCCATCTTGTACCCATCGTCGCCGTCGCGCGCGACGCGCAAGATGCCCGCCTTGCGGGTGCGAAAGCGCATATCGTCGCGCCACGGCGCGGCGCTGAGCAGCACATGCCCGCTCGCCAGCGTCGCATGCCCGCACAGCGCGACCTCGACCCCGGGGGTGAACCAACGCAGCTCATAATCGGCGTCGCCGCTCTCGTCGGGGATCAGGAAGGCGGTTTCGGCGAGGTTGTTTTCGGCGGCGATCGCCTGCAGCACATCGTCGGCGAGCCATTCGTCGAGCGGCATCACCGCGGCGGGATTGCCCGCGAACGGCCGGTCGGCAAATGCGTCGACCTGGGTGATCGGAAAACGGCGCCAGCTCATGGGTAGAGAAATCCTTTCGACCAGCCGTCACCCTCGCGCACGAACAGCGTGCGCTCGTGGAGGCGATGTTCGCGATCCTGCCAATATTCGATGCGGCCGGGCGTGACGCGCCAGCCTGACCAGCGCGGCGGGCGCGGCACGTCCTGTCCCTCGAACCGCGCCTGCATGTCCGCAAAGCGTGCCTCGAACGTCGCACGCCCGTCGAGCGGGCGCGACTGATCGCTGGCCCAGGCGCCGAGCTGGCTGTCGCGACTGCGCGTCGCGAAATAGGCATCGGCGATCGCATCGTCGACCGGCGCAACCGGCCCCTCGATCCGGATCTGGCGGCGCAGCGACTTCCAGTGAAAGAGCAGAGCGACATGCGGATTGGCGGCGAGTTCGCCCCCCTTGCGGCTGTCGAGGTTGGTGTAGAAGATGAAGCCGTCGGGACCATGGCCCTTGAGCAGTACCATGCGCAGCGACGGATGCCCGGCGGCGGTCGTGGTCGCCAGCGCCATCGCATTGGCGTCATTCGGCTCGCTGGCCCGTGCTTCGGCGAACCAGGCGTCGAACTGGGGGAAAGGGTCGTTGGTCATGCGCGTGCTTCTAATGCGGCGCGCGGGCGCGGTCGAGCGAAAGACGTGCGATAAGGGGAACTTGACCGCCTTCCACCCCGTTCCCACATCGCGACGCAATCGGGCCTTTCCGGCCAACATCTTATCGGGCTATTGGAGCAGCATGGCAGATCCCTATTCCACCCTTGGCGTCGCAAAGAGTGCAAGCGAAGCGGAAATCAAATCCGCGTACCGCAAACTCGCCAAGGAATTGCACCCCGACAAGAACAAGGACAATCCGAAGGCGTCGGAGAAATTCTCCGACGTCACCAAGGCCTATGACATCTTGTCGGACAAGACCAAGCGTGGCCAGTTCGATCGCGGCGAGATCGACGGCGAAGGCAATCCGGCGATGCCCTTCGGCTATGGCGGCGGCGGTGGATTCCGCGGCGACCAGCGGAGCGGTCCGGGCGGGTTCAGCGGCTTCGGCAACGAAGGCAGCGATTTCGGCGGCATCTTCGACGAGTTGTTCGGCGGGCGCGGCGGCGGTGGCGGTGGCGGCGGACCGTTCGGCGGTTTCGGTGGGCGCAGCGCGCCGCCGCAAAAGGGCGCCAACGTCTCCTATCGCCTTGGCGTGTCCTTCGTCGATGCGGCAACGCAGGCACCGCAGCGGATCACGCTCGCCGATGGCGGCACGATCGACCTGAAACTGCCCGCCGGGGTCGAGACCGGGACGCAGATGCGCCTCGGTGGTAAGGGCCAGCCGGGGCCGGGCGGCCATGGCGACGGTATCGTGACGATCAGCGTCAAGGACCATCCCTTCTATGTCCGCGACGGGGCGAACATTCGCCTTGACCTGCCGGTGACGTTGAACGAGGCGGTGCTGGGGGCGAAGATCAAGGTGCCGACGGTCGATGGTCCGGTGATGCTGTCGATCCCCGCCGGTTCGACCTCGGGCAAGGTCATGCGGCTCAAGGGCAAGGGCTTCAGCCAGAAGAATGGCGAGCGCGGCGACCAGCTGGTGCGACTCGTCGTCGACCTGCCCGCCGGCGATACGGCGCTGACCCAATTCGTCGGCGAATGGACCGACGCGCGTGCCGTACGTGCGGACCTTGGCGTGTGATGCGTGGCTGAGGCGACCGAGAAGAAGATTGTCGCCGAACTGGAGCGCGAGGTCGCCCAAGAGGTGGGCAAGGAGTTCCTCGCTGAAGGTCATTCGCCGCATTCGCCCGAAGCCCGCGCCGAGCGTGCCAAGCGCGTCAAGCTGCGCGCGCGGGCGCAGGGGGTCATCGATCGCGGGCGCGAGACGCTCGGCCCCGGCACCCGAGTCTTCCGGATTTTGCGCCGCGTCGTCGTCGGCACTTACACCGACGGTTTCATCCACGCGGGCAATCTCGCCTATCTGGCACTGATCGCGCTGTTTCCTTTCTTCATACTGCTCGCCGCCGCCTTTTCGATCTTCGGTGGCAGCGTCGGCGGCGAAGCGGCGATCGAGGCGGTGTTCTCGACGATGCCGCCGACCGTCGCCAAGGCGCTGTCGGGCCCGATCCGTGAGGTGATGACCGCGCGCACCGGCATTTTCCTGTGGCTCGGCGCGCTCGTGGCGCTGTGGACGGTGGGCAGCCTGATCGAGACGGTGCGCGACATATTGCGCCGTGCCTATGGCACCCATTTTTCCAAGGGGTTTTTCCACTATCGGCTGTTGTCGATCGGCATCATCACCGGCGCGGTCGTGCTGATGCTGTTGTCGTTCAGCATGCAGGTGCTGATCGTCGGTATCGAGCAATTCGTGACCCGGGTGCTGCCCGAACGCTTCCAGTCGGTCGGGGTGGTAGCCATTTCGCGCGGGGTGTCGGGCGCGGGGCTGTTCCTCGCCATCTATATGCTGTTCTACAGCCTCACCCCGTCGAAATATCGCCGCAAACAATTCCCCAAATGGCCGGGAGCGCTGTTCACCACCCTGTGGTGGATGGGGGTCACGCTGGCGCTGCCGCCCTTGCTCGCCAGCCTGCTCAGCTATGACGCAACCTATGGCAGCCTCGCGGGTGTCATGGTCGCACTGTTCTTTTTCTACCTCGTCGGATTGGGTATGGTGATGGGCGCCGAATTGAACGCCGCGCTCGTCGAGGTTGAGGATTTGGGCCACGACGCTATTGGGCGCGTCGACGATATCATTATTGAAAAGACCGGAGACACAAAATGACGGGTCTGATGCAGGGTAAACGCGGGCTGATCATGGGGCTCGCCAACGACAAGTCGCTCGCCTGGGGCATTGCCAAGGCGCTGCACGGAGCGGGCGCCGAACTGGCGTTCAGCTATCAAGGCGACGTGATGCTCAAGCGCGTGAAGCCGCTCGCCGACGAGCTTGGCTGCGATTTCCTGATCGATTGCGACGTGTCCGACATGGACAATCTCGACGCGACCTTCGCGACGCTGGCCGCGCGCTGGCCGACGATCGATTTCGTCGTCCACGCCATAGGTTACACCAACAAGGAAGCGCTGCGTGGGGCTTATGCCGATGTCACGCTGGACGATTTCCTCATGACGATGAACATCAGCGTCTACAGCTTCACCGCGATCGCGAAGCGCGCCCAAGCGATGATGACGCCGTTCGATCCCGAAACCGGCAAGGGCGGCGGCTCGCTGCTGACCTTGAGCTATTATGGCGCCGAAAAGGTCATCCCGCATTACAACGTCATGGGGGTCGCCAAATCGGCCCTCGAAACCAGCGTCAAATATCTCGCGAATGACTACGGGCCGCAGGGGGTGCGCGTGAACGCGATCTCGGCAGGCCCGATCAAGACGCTCGCCGCCAGCGGCATCGGCGATTTTCGCCTGATCCTGAAATGGAACGAATATAACGCCCCGCTGCGCCGCAACGTCACCATCGACGACGTCGGTGGCTCGGCGCTGTATCTGCTCAGCGACCTCGCGAGCGGCGTCACCGGCGAAACGCATCATGTCGACGCGGGTTACCACACCATCGGCATGAAGCAGGAAGACGCGCCGGACATCGCTTTGGCTTAAACCCCTGTCCCCTTGAGGGAGAGGGAGGGGCCCGTCGCGAAGTGATGGGAGGGGTGAGGGTATGACCACCACGATAAGGCCCGCGACCGAAAACGACGCCGACGCCATCGACACCGTCATTCGCGCCGCCTTCGCCGGCACCGATTTCGGTCATCAGGGTGAAGCCGAACTGGTGCGGATGGTGGGCGAGGACGGCGACACGCTGGTGTCGCTGATTGCCGAACGGGGCGGCGCTGTCGCCGGGCATGTGCTGTTCAGCCGGATGGCTATCGAGGCCGACGGCGCCGCGCTATCGGGTGCCGGTCTCGCGCCGGTGTCGGTTCTACCCGAACTGCAGGGGCAGGGCATCGGCGACGCGCTGATCCGCGCCGGGCTCGACGCGCTTCGCGAACAAGGCGTGGCGATCAGCTTCGTCCTCGGCCACACCGCCTATTACCCCCGCTTCGGTTATTCGCCCGACCTCGCCGCGCGTTTCGCCTCGCCCTTTGCCGGGCCGCATTTCATGGCGATGATGCTGGACTCGCACGCGGCTTGGCCGCTAGGCGGGCGTGCGGACTATGCACCCGCTTTCGGTCGCTTGGGGTAGGCTATGAGTTTCAACAGCTTCGGACGCGTCTTTCGCTTCACGACCTGGGGGGAAAGCCATGGCCCCGCGCTCGGCGCCGTGGTCGATGGCTGTCCGCCGCGGCTGTCGCTGTCCGAAGGCGACATCCAGCCCTATCTCGACAAGCGCCGCCCCGGCCAGTCGCGTCATACAACGCAGCGGCAGGAGCCCGACCAGGTGCGCATCCTGTCGGGAGTGTTCGAGGGCAAGACCACCGGCACGCCGATCAGCCTGATGATCGACAATGTCGACCAGCGATCGAAGGACTATGGCGAGATCGCGCAGGCCTATCGCCCCGGCCACGCCGATTATGCCTATGACGCCAAATATGGCATCCGCGACTATCGCGGCGGCGGCCGGTCGAGCGCGCGCGAGACCGCGGCGCGGGTCGCGGCGGGCGGCGTCGCCCGGCTCGTGATCCCCGAAGTGCAGATCCACGCCTGGGTCGCCGAAATCGGCGGTGACGCGATCGACCCGGCGAACTTCGACCTCGAGGAAATCGACCGCAATCCGTTTTTCTGTCCCGATCCCGCCGCCGCGCAGCGCTGGGAGGGGTTGATGGACGCCGCGCGCAAATCGGGATCTTCGCTGGGCGCGGTGATCGAATGTGCGGCGAGCGGCGTGCCCGCCGGCTGGGGCGCCCCGATCTATGCCAAGCTCGACAGCGACCTTGCCGCCGCGATGATGGGGATCAACGCCGTCAAGGGCGTCGAGATCGGCGCGGGTTTCCACGCGGCGCGGCTGCGCGGCGAAGAAAACGCCGACCCGATGCGCCCCGCGAGTGACGGCAGCAATCGCCCCGATTTCCTGTCGAACAACGCCGGCGGCATCGCGGGTGGCATCTCGACCGGCCAGCCCGTCGTCGTGCGCGTCGCGTTCAAACCGACCAGCTCGATCCTGACCCCGGTGCCGACGATCAACAAGGCCGGCGAGGCCGCCGACATCGTCACCAAGGGCCGCCACGACCCCTGCGTCGGCATCCGCGGCGCCCCGGTGGTCGAAGCGATGATGGCGCTTGTCCTCGCCGACCACAAGTTGCTGCACAGAGCCCAAAACGGCTGATGCACTAGTGGAGTTCGTTGCCGCATTTGTCGCGGAGCAAAAGGCGGTCATCGGCCTCTTTGTGCTCGCGGGCATGTTCGCGGCCTTCGTCTGGGAACGCTTTTCGCCCTCGGTCGTCGCGGTGGCGGGGGCGGGCACGATGCTTGCGCTCGGGCTGCTCGACGAAAAGGGCGCGTACAGCGTCTTTTCGAACAGTGCGCCGCTGACCGTCGGCGCGATGTTCATCCTGTCGGGCGCGCTGATCCGCACCGGGGTGATCGACAAGGTCGGCAACTATGTCGTCGATCGCGCGCGCAAACACCCGCGCCTTGCGGTACTCGAAGTGTTCGGCGGCGGCCTGCTCGTCTCGGGTTTCATCAACAGCACCCCCTTTGTCGTGGTGATGATGCCCGTCTGTTTCCGGCTCGCCGAGGCGCTGGGGGTTTCGCCGAAGAAATTGCTGATGCCGCTGTCGGTGATCGCGGTACTCGGCGGCTGCCTGACGCTGATCGGTACCTCGACCAACCTCGTCGTCGCGGGGATCGCCGAACAGGCGGGGATCGAACGCTTCGGGCTGTTCAGCATCACGCCCTATGGGCTGGCGGTCGCCGCGGCGGGTGTCGTCGGCTTGCTGATCATGGCGCGCTTCCTGCCGTCCGATTACCCGCGCATCGCCGAAAAGGCCGACGGGACCGAGCAGCTTTATCTCACCGAACTGGGGCTGGCGGAGGATGATCCGGCGGTCGACATGGCGCTGGAGGCGGCGAGCGTTGGCGTCGCGCCCACGCAGATCGTCGGCGTGATCGCGGGAGGGCGTTTGGTCACGGGAAGCGATGCTCAGAATCACCGCCTCGCGGCGGGCAACCGGATCGTCGCGCGGCTCGACGGCGCGACGCTGATGACGCTGCGCAACGAGCGGCGTTTCGCGATCGGCATCGGCGAAAGCCCCGATCCGGACTCGACCGTCGTCGAGGTGACGGTGGCGCCCAGCCATCGCTCGATCGATCGTCCGCTCGCCGAAATTCCCTTCCTCCAGCGCCAGCGCGTCCGCATCCTCGGCGTCTCGCGCTTTCGCCATCTGCCGGGGCCAACGCTGTCGGAAAACCGCATTCGCGCCGCCGACCGGCTGCTGATCGATGCCGACGAGGCGAATATCGCGCAGTTGCGCGACAATCCCAATCTGATCGGCCTCGCCATGGCCTCGGCCACGGCCTTCCGCCGCCGCCGGGCCTGGATCGCGATGCTGGTGATGGCGAGCGCGGTGCTGCTGTCGGCGACCGGCATCATGTCGATCGGCATCGCGGCGTTCATCGGTGTCGCAATCGTCCTCCTCACGCGCTGCATCGACGCGTCGGAGGCGTGGGGCAGCATCGATGGCGATGTGCTGATCCTGATCTTCGCGATGCTCGCGGTCGGCGCCGCGCTCGAACAGGCGGGGACGGTCGCCTTGATGGTCGGCGCGCTCGACCCGATCCTGATCGGCGCACCGCAATGGGCGGTGATCGCGATCGTCTATTTCTCGGCGCTGCTGCTATCCGAACTGCTCAGCAACAATGCCGTCGCGGCGCTGATGGGGCCGTTGGTCATCGGGATCGCCCAGTCGACGGGGGTGGCGCCGCAACCGCTGCTGATCGCCTTGATGCTCGGCGCATCGGCCTGTTTCGCGACCCCGGTCGGATATCAGACCAACACCCTCGTCTATGCCGCGGGCGACTATCGCTTTATGGATTTCGTACGCATCGGGGTGCCGCTCAACATCATGACCGGCATCGCCGGGGTGCTCGCCTTGAGCTTCTGGACCCCTTGATCGCGCCATCCGGCAACATGCGATTGCCCCTCGTCGGAGGGGCTGTTACCCCACCCGCATAAAATCCGGCGAGCCCGGAATCAGGGAGCATTTTTTCATGGCAAAACGCCTGACCTTATTCATTCTTGTCGGCATGGTGCTGGGCATTATCGCGGGCGCGATCGGACATGCCCAGATCGGTGCCGACAAGGACGCCGCGGCGACGATCGCCGGCTATTTCAAGATTCTGCCTGACGTCTTTCTCCATCTCATCAAGATGATCATCGCTCCGCTGGTGCTGGCGACGATCGTCGCGGGCATCGCCAATATGGGGGACAGCGCCGCGCTCGGCCGGATCGGCCTGAAGTCGCTGCTGTGGTTCATCGGCGCCAGCTTCATGTCGATCACGCTGGGTTTGCTGCTCGTGAACCTGCTCCAACCCGGCGTCGGGCTCGATCTGACGCCGACGGCGGAGATCGGCGAAGTGAAGACCTCGGCGCTCAACCTGCGCGACTTCATCCTGCATATTTTCCCCGAATCGATCTTCGGGGCGATGGCGACGAACAACATCCTCCAGATCCTCGTCTTCTCGATCTTTGCCGGCGTGGGTCTGTCGGCGCTGGGCGAGCGGGGCATGCCGCTGGTCCGCGCCGTCGATGTGCTGGCCGAACTGATGCTGCAGGTCACCAACTATGTGATGCTGTTCGCGCCCTTTGCGGTGTTCGGCGCGCTCGCCGCCGTGATCACGGTCAACGGGCTCGGCATCCTGCTCGACTTCCTTCGCCTGATCCTCGAATTCTACCTCGGCCTCGCCTTGCTGTGGACGATCCTGTTCGGGCTCGGCGCGATCTTCCTCGGCAAGCGCATCCTGACGTTGGCGCGCTATATCGTCGAACCGCTGCTGCTCGCCTTTTCGACCGCTTCGTCCGAAGCGGCGCTGCCCAAGCTGTTCGAACAGCTCGACCGCTTCGGCGTCCCGCGCCGCGTTTCGGGCTTCGTCCTGCCGCTGGGTTACAGCTTCAATCTCGACGGCTCGATGATGTATATGAGCTTTGCGACGCTCTTCATCGCGCAGGCCTATGGCATCGATCTGTCGGTCGGCACGCAGATACTGATCCTGCTCACGCTGATGGTGACGTCGAAGGGGATCGCGGGTGTGCCGCGCGCCAGCCTGGTGGTCATCACCGCGACGCTGACCCAGTTCGGCCTGCCGGTCGAGGGCGTCGCGCTGATCCTGGGGATCGACCAGTTCCTCGACATGGGCCGCTCGGCGACCAATGTCGTGGGCAATGCGGTCGCAACGTCGGTCATCGCCAAATGGGAAGGCATGCTCGAAGTGCCCGAACCGGCCGATGCTGAATGGCCGCACGCCCCCGCGCATACGCCGCACCATGGAACCCGCGGGCTCGATCTTCGTGATGATGATGGGGAGGGTGACAGCAAGCCAGCGGCCGGATAGCGTGTAGGCGCAGTTTCTGGCCGTCCCACGGGGGCGAGCAAGGAGCTGAACATGGCCGGCGAAGCAGCGATGGACGAGGCGGAGCGCGAGGGTCTGCGCGCCCGCCGACTGCAATGGCGGATGCTGATCGGCTTCGTCGCCGGCCTGCTCTTCGGCCTCGCGGCGCATTATGGCACGTCCGACGCGGCGTGGGTCGATACCGCGACCTATTATCTGGGCAAATTTGGCGAGATATTCCTGCGCCTTCTCTTCATGCTCGTCATCCCGCTGCTGGTGTCCGCGCTGATCGTCGGCGTCGCCGAAATGGGCGAAATGCGGGCACTCAGGACGGTCGGACTGCGAACGCTCGTCTACACCGTCATCGTGTCGTCGATCGCCGTCGCGATCAGTCTGCTCGTCGTCAACCTGCTGCAGCCCGGCGGGGGCGTCGATCCGGAACTGGCCCGGTCGCTGATCGCCGAGGGCGCCGATCGCGCGGGCAGCATCGTTCAAAGCAGCCACGAGGCGAAGACCGGGGCAGACGCGATCGTCGCCATCGTGCCCGGCAACGTCTTCCTCGCGATGAGCGAGAATGACGTGATCGCGGTCATGTTCTTCGCGCTTTTTTTCGGCATCGGGCTGATGCTGGTGCAATCGCCGCAGACCCGGCAACTCAAGACGGTCGTCGAGGGGGTGTTCGAAGTCGCGATGAAGCTGATCGGCCTCGTCATCCAGCTCGCACCGATCGCGATCTTTTGTTTCATGTTCAATCTGGGGGCGCAGTTCGGGTTCGACCTCCTCATTCGCCTGTCGGCCTTTGTCGGCGTCGTGCTGCTCGCGCTGTCGATCCAGATGCTCGTCGTTTTCCCGATCATCCTGAAAATCTTCGCCGGAAAATCTCCGGTCGCCTTTTTCCGCGAAACGCAGGAGGCCTCGATGATGGCCTTCGCGACCGCCTCGTCGAACGCGACCTTGCCGACGGCATTACGCGTCGCGCACGATCAGTTGCGTTTGCCCGACCGCGTTGCGCGCTTCGTGCTGACGATCGGAGCGACCGCGAACCAGAACGGCACCGCGATGTTCGAGGGCGTGACGGTGATCTTCCTCGCGCAATTCTTCGGTGTCGATCTGACGCTGCAGCAACAGATTTTCGTGATGCTCGTGTGCATTCTTGGCGGGATCGGCACCGCGGGCGTGCCGGCGGGATCGCTGCCGGTGGTCGCGCTGATCCTCGCCTCGGTCGGGGTGCCGCCCGAGGGGATCGGGCTGATATTGGGTGTCGACCGCTTCCTCGACATGTGCCGCACGACGCTCAACGTAGTCGGCGACCTCGTTGCCGCGACGGTGGTGTCAAAGGGTGTCGCGGCCACACCGGCGGCGCCGCGCGCCGCCGGCTGACGTCGGTTCAGTCCTCGCGGACGCGGTTCGGTCGGTCGGCGGGGCTCACCCTCGTCGACGGCGACGGGCGCGGCGCGCTCGCAGCGGGTGGTGCCGACCGGACGGGCGGGGCGGCCTGCGACGGCGCCGGGCGCGGGGCGGTCCCTGCGCTGCCACCGGAACGCGGCGGCATGCCCATCGATCCGTTGCCGCCGGTATTGCCGCCGGGATTTCCCTGCCATTGCTGGCGCGGGCGACCGCCGCCGTTATTGCCGTCGGGTCGCGACGGGCGTGCGTTGCCGACCCCGCGATCGGGGCGGCCGGGGCGGATCGGCACCGTCCCCGTCGGCGGAGCCGGATTGCCGTTGCCGGCGCCGGGCCGCGGCGGGCGTGTGCCGCGCGGTCCGTCATTGTCGCCGCGGCCGGGACCACCCCAACCACCGCCGGGACGACCGTTGCCGCGACCGGGATCGATTGGGTTTGTAGTCGTCGGCGGATTGCCGGCGCCCGTTCCGGGGCGTGGCGGCCGGGTGCCACGCGGGCCGTCGTTATCGCGGTCGCGCCCGTCCCAGCCGCCGGGGCGGCCGCCTGGCCGGCCGTCGCCGCGCGGCCCGTCACCGCGTCCCGGGCCGTTGCCGTTCCAATGGCCGTCGCCGCGTCCGCCATGATGTTTCCACCACGCGCGGCGTCCGCCCCAATAGTTCAGATACTGGCCGCGCAGCGGATAGCGGTTGTTGTAGCTGTCGAAGAGCCACAGCCCCGAACCCGGGTAATAATAATTGTCGTACCAGCCGCCGCCGAAGCCGATGTTGACGAAGCCCGCGCCATAATCGCCGCCGTCGTAGCAGTCATAACCATAGCCGTCGTCATAGGCATAAGGATCGGCGTCGTAATAATCATTGCCATATTGCGCGACGCAGTCGTTGCCGGCGTAGCTTGACCCATAGCCATTGACGTCGCCGTAATAGCAGCCGCCGAGGCTGGTCGTCGCCAGCGCGCCGAGCGCGATCCCGAGGGGGCGGCGAAGGAAGTTGGCCATGCTCTTGTCCTTGGTTGCGGACTGCCGGGGCAGTCCGATCATCATGGCCGCCAATTTGCGCGAGTCGAGTTGAATTTGCGGTGAATAGAGTCGCAGCGACGACGGGACGTTACTTGCATCAATGTCAGTAGTGCGATACCCAAAGGACGACAGCCCTTTTGACGAGGATCTCCCACGATGAACGCCCCCGCCAAAATCACATGGTCCGAAGCGCGCTTCGGTTCCGACACGCAGCACTGGCTACCGCGCAACGATGAACGCGTGCTCGACCATATTCCGGGCGAGGATGGCCTGCCTTTGCTCGGCACGACGCTCGACCAGCTTAAGGACCCGCAGGGCTTTTCGCGTCGGATGGTCGCCAAATATGGCAAGGTCTATCGCACCAAAAGCTTCGGCGGGCGCAGCGTCGCGATCCACGGGCCCGAGGCGAACGAGCTGGCGATGTTCGATCGCGACAAGAATTTCTCGTCCGAACAGGGCTGGGGCCCGGTGCTCAACCTGCTCTTCCCGCGCGGGCTGATGCTGATGGATTTCGAAAAGCATCGCGCCGACCGCAAGACTTTGTCGGTCGCCTTCAAGCCCGAACCGATGCGGCTCTACGCCGACAGCCTCAATGCCGGGATCAAGGCGCGCGTCGCGTCGTGGAGCGGGCGGACGTTCAAATTCTATCCCGCGATCAAGCAGCTGACGCTCGACCTTGCCGCGACCAGCTTCCTCGGCATCCCCTGGGGTCCCGAGGCGGAGAAGATCAACAAAAGCTTCGTCGACATGGTGCAGGCGTCGATCGGCATCGTCCGCCGCCCGCTGCCCTTCACCGCGATGGGGCGCGGCGTCGCGGGGCGCAAATATCTGGTCGATTATTTCAGCCGGATGGTCCCCGAACGCCGCACCTCGGACGGCGAGGACATGTTCACGCAAATCTGTCAGGCGCGCGACGAGAATGGCGACTATCTCTCGGTCGAGGCGATCGTCGACCATATGAACTTCCTGATGATGGCGGCGCACGACACGATCACCAGTTCGATCAGTTCGATGGTCTGGCTGCTCGCCAAGAACCCTGAATGGCAGGACCGACTCCGCGAGGAAATGCTCCGCGTCGCGCCGGCGGGCGAGGGGGTCGGACATAATGCGCTGAACGAGCTCGAACTCACCGAATGGGCGTTCAAGGAAGCGTTGCGGATGATCCCGCCGGTGCCGAGCATCCCGCGCCGCGCACTGCGCGATTTCGAATTCGGCGGTTACACCATCCCCGCCGGCACCAGCGTCGGGGTCAATCCCGGCTACACGCACATGATGCCCGAATATTGGCCCGAGCCCGAGACGTTCGACCCGATGCGCTTCTCGCCCGAGGGGGCGAAGGGGCGGCACAAATATGCCTGGGTGCCGTTCGGCGGCGGCGCGCATATGTGTCTGGGGCTGCACTTCGCATACATGCAGGCGAAGATATTTTTCCATCATGTGATCACGACGCACCGCATCAGCGTCGCCGAGGGTTATGACCCCGACTGGTATATGTGGCCGATCCCGCGCCCCAAGGACGGGCTGCTGGTGACGTTCGAGAAGCTCGCCTGATTCCCGTCATTGCGAGCGAAGCAATCCCCAGCCATCAGTCTTGCGCAAGGCCGATAGCTGGAGATTGCCGCGTCGCCTCCGGCTCCTCGCAATGACGGCCGGCGAACCGCCCGCTAGCCGCGAATAAACAGGTTCCGGAGCCAAGGCGCCCGCTCGCGCGTCGCTTCGCGCCAGTCGGTCGCTTCGCCGGCATCGGGCGCCGCGCGGCGGGGGTCGATCAGCTTGAGCCGCGCGGTGCGGAATGACGCGGCGTTATAGGTGACGAGCGCCAGCCCATGTTCGAGCGCGGTCGCCGCGAGCAGCGCGTCGCGATCCTGATCGAGCGCCAGCGCGGCGCGGCGGCGAACGACGGCCAGGTCGACCGCGATGATGCGTCCCTCGAACGCCGGCAGCAACTGGTCGTCGATCCAGCTTCGCCACGCGGCGGCCACCGCCTTGCTTTGTCTGGCCGCCAGCGCGGCGGCGTTGTCGAGTTCGACCAGCGTCAGCGCCGACAGGAACATTGCATGGCGCGATGTCCGCTGCGCCCACGCCGCGAGCGCCGCGCTTTCGCCGGCGATGCCGGCATGGCGCAGGTCGAGCGCGACCTCGGCATCGAGCAGAAACATCAGCCGCGCCCCCGGCTGGCGAGCGCCTTGCGCAAGGGCGTGCGATCGAGCGCGACCTCGCCCGGCGGCGCGGCGAGCAGTTGCACGATCGTCTCGCGCTCGCCGCTCAATTGCCGCCACGCATCGATGCTGATCAGGACATGGGTGGGGCGGCCGCGATCGGTGACGAACACCGGCTCGATCGCCGCGAATCGCTTTGCGCGGCTCACGTCCTGGTTGAATTCGCGGCTGGTGACCCGCTTCATTTCGCCATTTCCCTCATATATATGGTAGCGCTACCGGGATCGTTCACATGTAGGTATGTTACTACACTGTTACCGGCTCGCAACAGAAATGATCCTTTGCCCGGAAATCGACAAGACAGGGCGCGCCCAATCATCGCGCCGGTCTTGCGCCTATGCCGTATTCATGCCTCCTGATGGTGGGAATGGAGCGTATCGGCGGTTTTCGAACCGTACGGGCGCCAGAGGGGAGACGGTCATTGGTATCAGATATGTTCGCGGAATTGTGGCGCGCCGTCGGCGATGTCATGGGCAAGCACGGCCCGGCGGTGGACGCGGCGCAGAGTTATGCGCCCTCCGACTACAGCATCCATTTTTTCCTGCAGATCGCGGTGATCCTGCTCGTCTGCCGCATCGTCGGCTGGCTCGCGAACCGCTTTTTCGGCCAGCCGCAGGTGGTGGGTGAGATGATCGCGGGCGTGATCCTCGGCCCCTCGTTGTTCGGCCTCTTCTTCCCCGACGTCCAGGGCGCGCTCTTCCCCAAGGAAACGCGCAACATGCTCTATGTCGGCGCGCAATTCGGCGTCGGCCTGTACATGTTCCTCGTCGGCACGACGCTGCGCCTCGACCATTTCCAGTCGAAGGCGAAAAGCGCGGTCGGCGTCTCGGCGGCGGGTATCGCCGCGCCCTTCCTGTTCGCTGCGCTGATCACTCCCTTCCTCCTCGATATCCCCGGCCTGTTTACCGAGGGGCTGGGGCAGGGACCGGCGACCTTGTTCATGGGCGCGTGCATCGCGCTCACCGCCTTCCCGATGCTTGCGCGGATCATCAACGAACGCGGGCTCGCGAACACGTCGCTGGGCACATTGTCGCTGACGGCGGGCGCCGTCGACGACGCGGTGTCGTGGTGCGTGCTCGCGATCGTGCTTGCGACCTTCGGCGCCGGCCCCGGCGTCGCGCTGCTCGCGATCATCGGCGGGCTAAGCTTTGCCTTGTTCATGTATTTCATCGGCCGCAAGCTGCTCGTCCCGCTTGGCCGCATCGTGGAGGCGAAGGGCGAGATGTCGCACGGCATCCTCGCGGTCGTGCTGATGCTTTATGCGATGTCGGCCTTCTTCATGGATGCGGTCGGCATCCACGCGGTGTTCGGCGGTTTCCTGCTCGGAGCCTGCATGCCGCGCGGGCTGCTTACCGAGGAGATCAAGAAGAAGGTCGAGCCGATGACGGTCGTCTTCCTGCTGCCGATGTTCTTCACCTATTCGGGGCTCAACACTCAGCTGACGACGGTGAACAGCCCGATGCTGCTCGTAGTGGCGTTCGGCATATTGCTCGTCTCGATTGCGGCGAAGTTCGGCGCCTGCTGGCTCGCGGCGCGGCTCGCTGGAGAGGACAATCGCACCGCGATGGGCATCGGCGCGCTGATGAACGCGCGCGGGCTGATGGAACTGATCATCATCAACATCGGGCTACAGAAAGGCATCATCGGGCCGACCCTGTTCGCGATCATGGTGCTGATGGCGATCGTCACCACCGTGATGGCGGGGCCGCTGTTCGAAATCGTCTATGGCCGCAAGGCGCGCGAGACCGGCGAACTCGGCGCGCTCGGCACCGAGGCGCCGGACGATGCGCCGCCCGCGACGCCTTTGGCCGCCAAGCCGGCCTGACCCATCCCTCCTGCCTCCCCCGCCTTTGGCCCCGCGCCGAAGGCGGGGAGGATTTTTGGAGCTTCCGATATGAAGAGACTCTGGATGGCGGCGCCGCTGGCGCTGCTCAGCGGCACCGCGTGCGCGCAAGAGGTGACGGTCAAACCGCTGATCGACGCGCGTCTGCGCTACGAGGCGACCGAGCAGGACGGCCTCGCCGAAAAGGCCGAAGCGCTGACGCTGCGCGTGCGCCCTGGAGTGCAAGCCACCAAGGGACGCTGGTCGCTGCTGGTCGAGGGCGAGGCCAATCTGGCGATCGCCTATGACTATAACGACGGCACCAACGGCAAGACGGCTTTCCCGCTGATCGTCGACCCGCCGAACCTCGAACTCAACCGCGCGCAGATCCGCTATGCCGCCGCCGATGGGCTGGCCTTCACCGCAGGGCCCCAGCGGATCGAACTCGCCGACCAGCGCTTCGTCGGCTCGGCGGCCTTTCGCCAGAATGAGCAGACCTATGACGCGGTGCGCCTGCAAGTCGGCAAGCCGACGGGCCTCAGCGCCGATCTGACCTATAGCTGGAGCGTCAGGACGGTAAACGGCCGCAACGGCGCGGGGGCGCGGCCGCAGGCGATCGGCGGCGACAATATCTTCGCGGTCGTCGGCTATGGCACCCCCATCGGTACGGTGAGCGGTTTCGCTTATCTGGTCGATCAGGACGAAGTCGCGGTTCAGGGCTATCGACTGGCGAGCCAGACCTGGGGGCTGCGCTTCGCGGGCAGCCAGCCGCTCGCGAAGGATGTGAAGCTCACCTATGTCGCGAGCTGGGCGCGGCAGAGCGACTGGCACCGCAACCCGAATGACTATGCCTCCGATTACTGGCTCGCTGAAGTGGGAGTGAGTGCTGGCGGGCTGAGCGCCACCGGTGGTTACGAAATACTCGGGGCGGATGGCGGCGCGGCGTTCACCAGCGTCCAGACCCCGCTCGCGTCGCATTTCCGCTTCAACGGCTGGGCCGGAAAATTCGTCACCACGCCGCCGAACGGCCTGCGCGATCTATACGCGAGCCTCGGCTATTACTGGAAAAAGACGGCGGGTTTCGATGCGATCGGCGTCATCGGCGTCTGGCACCATTTCGACAGCGACCACGCCGACCAACATTATGGCGACGAAATCGGGCTCGCGCTCACCGCAAAGCGCGGCCGCACCGGCGGCTCGGTCCGCTATGCGCACTACCGCGCCGACGCTTTCGCGACCGACACCGACCGGCTGTGGCTGACGCTCGAGTGGGCGTTCTAGGCGGTCAGGCGTAGGACGCGGCGTTGATCTGGTCGACCAGCGCCCGGTGCGACGGCAGCTCGTGCGCTGCCTGGACGCCGAAGCTGCGGATGCGGGCAAAGATGCGCTCGGCCTCGGCGACATCGGGGAATTCCTCGCGCACCGGGGTCAGGTCGGTGCGATATTCCATGCCATAGAGAATATATTGGTAGTTGAAGAAGGCGAAGCTTTCGAGGTCGAGGATGAAATCGAAACGGCCCGGCGGACGATAGCGCCATTCGTCGAGCAATTCTTTCAATCGGTCGGGGATCGACGCCGGGTCGGCATTGTCGCGCCAGAAGGGTTCGTCGCGGCGGCTGAGGCAATAATGGAGCTTCAGGAAGTTGACGATATTCTCGTAGCGCGCGGTCATCAATTCGTTGAAACGCCGCGCTGGCGCCGCGACCGGACCGCCGAGCGGAAACATCTCGGCGATCATCGCCGCGGCGGTCTCGATCGTCACCAAGCCGGTCGATTCGAGCGGTTCGAGAAATCCGCCCGACAGCCCGACCGCGACGCAATTCTTCACCCACGGCGTCGGGCGATACCCCGCCGCGAACGGAATGCTGCGCACCCCGACGTCCTGACTGCGCCCGCCGGTATAGCCAGACAGGATGTCGGCGGCGCGATCGTCGCTCAGATGGTCGCTCGAATAGACGCAGCCGACGCCGCGCGCGCCGGCGAGGCCGATGTCCCACGTCCAGCCGCCTTCATGCGCCGCCGCGATCGTATAGCTTTCGAGCGGCGCGTCGGGGGTGTCGTAGGGAATCTTGCACGCCAGCGCGCGGTCGGTGAACAGCTGGTGCTTCACGCTGCGGAACGGCGCCCCCAGCGCGCCGATCAGTTCGGCGCGGAACCCCGAACAGTCGATATAGAGGTCGGCGGTCAGCACGCCATGCTCGGCGGTCACGACATGGTCGATCGCGCCGCTTTCGGGGTGCAGCCCGACCCCGGTCAGCGTGCCCGGCAGATGGTCGACGCCCAGCGCGCGCGCCTGGTTCGACAGCACCTGGGCCAGCCGCGTCGCGTCGAAATGATAGGCATAGTTCAGCGGCCCGCCGAACGCTTCCTCGCCTGGCCGCTTCGGCGCACGCTGCGCCTCGGCGACGCGGTTCTGGATCGTCATCGCCTCGGCGAACGGCCGCCGTGTCGCCTCGTCCTGGAGCAGCCAATAGGAGACGAGGCTGTGGCCGTCGCCGTGATAGGGCGCCTCGAAGGGGTGGAGGAAATGGCTCGACCGGCCATCCCGCGGCGTGCGGACCCAGTCGTCGAAACGGATGCCCTGCTTGAACGTCGCAGACGCCCGGCGCACGAATTCGCTTTCGTCGACGCCGATATATTGCAGCGTGTTTCGGATCGTCGGAAAGGCGCCTTCGCCGACCCCGATGCTGCCGATCTCGTCCGACGCGAGCAGCGTGATCGACAGCCGCGGGTTGCGCGCGAGATCGAAAAAACGCGCCAGATAGGCGGCGGTCAGCCAGCCCGCGCTGCCGCCGCCGACGATCAGGATCGAGCGCTTCGCCATGGGAACGCTATCACGCGCCCCGCGGCTTTCAACAAGCGGTAATTTGGTGCTGGAACGGGCGGTGCCGCGCGGGCATTGGACAGGGGTGAAGAGTTTTCGTCCTTATCTGATCGGGTTCGCCGTCGCCCTGTTGCTCGCGACCGCCGCGATCTACGCGATGCAGTGGCTGCGCGATCATCCCCAGCATGACCCCACCGCACGTTTCGAACTCGCGCAGCCGCAAGGCTGGGCGACCCATCGCAAGCTGGTGGGGCTGGTCGGCGACGATAGCGCCTGTTTCGCCGCCTTCGATCGGGCGAAGGCGGGGTATGAACGGCGGCCGGTGGTGGGGCAGGGCGTCTGCCGCGCCAGCCAGCGCATGGTGCTGACCGGCAATCGGCTCGTGCCGACGATGCGCCCCGCAAATGTCGCACCCGGCTGCGCGGTGACCGCGGCGATGGCGCTGTGGAACCGCGACGTCGTCCAGCCGCTGGCGCAAAAGCACTTCGGACAGGCGGTGGCCGAACTCGAAAATCTGGGCAGCTACAACTGCCGCAAGATCGCCGGGAAACAGGCGCAGAGCCAGCATTCGACCGCCAATGCGATCGACATTTCGGCCTTTGTTCTCGCCGACGGGACGCGCATCACGCTGGTGGGCGACTGGAACGACGGCGACGCGCGCAGCGAATTCCTGCACGCTGTGCGCGACGGGTCGTGCGGCCTGTTCAGCACCGTGCTGTCGCCTGACTATAACAGCGCCCACGCCGACCATTTCCATCTCGACATGGCGAAACGGACCGCCGGCTGGACGGTGTGCCACTAGAGTCGCGGCACCAGCATCCCCACCTTTTCCCGATAGGCGACATAGTCATCGCCGAAGGTGGCGACCAAGTCGCGTTCCTCGAACCGGATGGCGATCAGCATATAGGCCGACATGCCGACCGCGAAGAGCAAGTGCCCGACGCTCATCCGCGGCGTCGCCCAAAAGGCGATGAAGAAACCGGCGTAGAGCGGATGACGGACGATCTTGTAGAACAAAGGCTGGTGCAGCTGCGGCACGGCGGCCGCCCGCTCGCGCAGCGCGAACCACGCCTGTTGCAATCCGAACAGCTCGAAATGGTTGAGCAGGAAGGTGCTGAGCAACACGATTCCCCAGCCGCTCGCAAACAGCGCCCACAGGATGCCGGCGCCGATTCCGTTCTCGACCGCCCACACCGTCGCGGGCAGCGCATACCAGCAGCCGAAGAGCAGGATCAGCACCAGGCTGGCGAGCAGGACATAGGTGCTGCGTTCGATCGGTTCGGGCACGACGCGCGTCCAGCGCGCCTTGAACCCCCGCCGCGCCATGACGCTATGCTGGATGCCGAACAACGCGACCAGCGCGATATCGACCGCGACCGCGGTCGCCATCGGCCCCGTCCGCGCGGCATCGATGGTGACCGGGACGACCGGCAGGTTGCCGACGAAGGCGATAAGGTACAGGAATGTAGCGAAAAATATCGCGTAGCACAGGCCCGCATAGGCCAGATAGAAGGCACGAACCATGACGCTCCCCCCTCATTTGACGGGGAAACATAGCATATCCGGCGCAAAAATGCGCCGGGTTAGACCGTGAAGCTCTCGCCGCAGCCGCACGCGCCCTTGGCGTTCGGATTCTCGAACACGAAGCCCGCAGCGAAATCATCCTCGACCCAGTCCATCGTGCTGCCGATGAGGTAGAGCACCGATGCGCCGTCGATGTAGAAGACGCCGCCGGGGGTTTCGATCTTTTCGTCGAACTTCACTTCTTCGGTGACATAGTCGACCGAATAGGCGAGCCCCGAACAGCCGCGGCGCGGGGTCGACAGGCGGACGCCGATCGCGCCTTCGGGCGCCGATGCCATCAATGTCGCGATGCGGTCTTCCGCGCCGACGGTGAGGGCTACGGCGGCAGGGCGTGCACGAGTTTTCACTTCGGTCATCACAGCATTCCCAGTTCGAGGCGGGCTTCGTCGCTCATATTATCGGGCGACCACGGCGGATCCCAGACGAGGTTGACCTCGGCATCGCCGACCCCCGGCACCGCGCCGACACGCAGTTCGACCTCGGCGGGCATCGATTCGGCGACCGGGCAGTGCGGGGTGGTCAGCGTCATCGTGACGACGACATGCCCCTCATCGATCTCGACATTGTAGATCAGCCCGAGGTCGTAGATGTTTACCGGGATTTCGGGGTCGAAAATGTCCTTCAATGCATTGACGACGGCCTCGTACAGGTCGCCGCCGACGGCGCCCGGTTCGACCGCCGCGGGCTTCGCGGCAAGAAAACCCTCCAGATAGTCGCGCTTGCGCTCCAGCTTCTCGGGTGCCGTCTCGATATCCTCGACACGCGCTTTGGGCGGCACCTCGACGCTCGTCACTTCCTCAACCTTGATCATCCGATCCTCGCTCATCCGAAAATCCTCTCGACGCGTGACAGGCCTTCGATCAGCGCCGCCACGTCATCGTCATTGCTGTAAACGCCAAAACTCGCGCGCGCGGTCGCCGGCACGCCCAGATGCTCCATCAGCGGCTGTGCGCAATGGTGCCCGGCGCGGATTGCGACCCCGCTTTCGTCCAAGATAGTGCCGATGTCGTGCGGATGAACCCCCGCCATCGCAAAACTGACAATTCCGGCGCTGTTTTCGGGTCCGAACAGCGTGATGCTGTTCCGCCGCGCGAGCTGTTCGCGCAGGCTTCCGACGAGCGCGACCTCATGCGCGTGGATCGCCTCGACGCCGATCGCTTCGACATATTCGACCGCAGCGGCAAGCCCAAGAGCCTCGATGATCGCCGGCGTCCCCGCCTCGAAGCGGGTCGGCGCCGGGGCATAGGTCGTCTTTTCGAAGGTCACCCGGTCGATCATCGATCCGCCACCCTGCCAGGGCGGCAGCGTATCGAGCTTGTCGCTCCACAGCACCCCGATGCCGGTGGGACCGTAAAGCTTGTGCCCCGAGAAGACATAATAGTCGCAACCGAGCGCCGCGACATCGACGGGCAGCCGCGGTACCGCCTGGCAACCGTCGACCAGCAATTCGGCGCCGACACGGTGCGCCAGCTCGGCCGCGCGCGCGACGTCGAGCGGGCTGCCGAGCACGTTCGACACATGCGCAAAGGCGACCATCGTGTGTTCGCTGGTCAGCAGCGTCTCGGCGGCGTCGAGGTCGATGCAGCCATCCGCGGTTAGCGGGCAGACATCGACCTGCCAGCCCGCAAGCTGCCAGGGCACGATATTGCTGTGATGTTCCAGCGTGGAGAGCAGCACGCGGCCCTTTTTCGGATGCGAGTAGGCGACAAGGTTGATCGCCTCGGTCGCGCCGCGCACAAAGGCGATCTCATTCTCGCGCGCGCCGATAAACGCTGCAATCCGCCGCCGCGCCGCCTCATAGGCGAGCGTCATGTCGGCCGAGCGCGCATAGACGCCGCGGTGGACGGTCGCATAGTCGCGGCCCATCGCGTTCACTGTCGCGTCGATCACCGCCTGCGGCTTTTGCGCGGTCGCGGCGGTGTCGAGATAGTGCCAGTTGCCCGCGAGCCCCGGAAACTGCCCCCTAAGCCCGTTCGTGTCGAGCGAAGTCGAGACACCACGAAGGCGTGCACTACCGGTGGGTGTCTCGACTTCGCTCGACACAAACGGGGATGGGAGGTTGGTCACACCAACTCCCCCAGCTTCGCCAGCGCCAGGTCCTGCAACCGCGCCGCATCCTCGGCGCCATCGAACACGCCGGCAACGAACGCCTGCAGCATCAGCTTCTTCGCCTCGCCCGGCGGCAGCCCACGCGACTGCAGATAATAAAGCGCCATCGCGTCGAGTTCGCCGATCGCGCAGCCATGCGCACATTTTACATCGTCGGCGAAGATCTCGAGCTCGGGCTTGGCGTTGGCGGTCGCGCTGCGGTCGAGCAGCATCGCCTTCACATCCTGTGCGCTGTCGGTTTGCTGTGCATCGCGCGCGACCGCGACCTTGCCGAGATAGGTGCCGGTCGCGGTGCCGCCGAGCACCGAACGCACAACCTGCCGCGACGTCGCGCCGGGTTCCGCATGGGTCACGGTGGTGACGATCTCCAGATTCTGCTCCCCGCCGCCGATCTGCGCCGCGCCGAGATGGAAGTCGGCGCCTTCGTGCAGCGTCACCGCGAGTTCGATGCGGCCATAAGCGCCGCCGATATTGAGGACATGCAGCGACGCGGCAGCGCCCTTGCCGAGCACCAGTTCGATCTGCCGGATGTCACCCGCATCCTGCACGATCGCACGGCGGAAATCGCCGCCGGCGGGCACGACGATGTTCTCGGCCGCGGGTAAAGGCCACGCTGCGGCAACCGCGTCGATGTCGCTATAGCGCCATGCTTCGTCACGCCGCGAGGGGAGAGGACGCGCGCTCATCGTGCCGCCGCCCGCACGTCGGCGAGATCGGCGATCATCGCTTCGCGCCTTTCGAAAACGCAGGGCGAAAACTCGTCCTTCATGAAGCTCTTGTACATCGCCTTACGCTTGTTCGACGGGACGCGATGGTCCTTGAAACCGGCGAACCGGTCCTTGTACCGCGCATGACATTGCATCATGGACTGGCACCCGATGCGGTCGATCGCGGCGTCGCCGGTCGACCGCTGCGTGAAACAACGGACATCGCCACGAGACTCGACCAGCGAGGCGCGCCAGTCCTTGAGCTTGCTCGCGATCACGACGATCTCTTCCTCGATCGCGGGCGCGGAAGGCAGCGCCGCGGCGGGCGTCATGGTCATCAGGGCGAGCATCGCCATCAAGCCGCGATCTCGGAATAGCCATGCTCTTCCAGCTCGCGCGCCAACTCGGGCCCACCCGACTTCACGATCCGGCCGGCGGCCAGCACATGGACAAAATCGGGCTGCACATAGTCGAGCAGGCGCTGGTAGTGGGTGATCAGCAGCACTGCCTTATCGGGTCGCCGCATGATGCTGTTGATCCCGTCGCCGACGATGCGCAGCGCGTCAATGTCGAGGCCCGAGTCGGTCTCGTCGAGGATCGCGAGCTTGGGGTCGAGGATGCCCATCTGCACCATCTCGTTGCGCTTCTTCTCGCCGCCCGAAAAGCCGACGTTCACCGGACGCTTGAGCATGTCCATGTCCATCTTGAGCAACCCCGCCTTCTCGCGCGCTAGCTTCAGGAAGTCGCCGCCCGACAGCGGTTCCTCGCCGCGCGCCTTGCGCTGGGCGTTGAGGCTTTCGCGCAGGAACTGGACGTTCGACACGCCGGGAATCTCGACCGGATATTGGAAGCCGAGGAACAGTCCCGCCGCGGCGCGCTCGTGCGGATCGAGGGCGAGCAGGTCGAGCGTCTCGGTGGTTCCCGTTCCCCGGCGAAAGCCGGGGCCCAGTTCTGCGTCACCGTCTGGACCCCGGCCTTCGCCGGGGAACATGACATCGGGCGTGAAGCTCACCGAACCCTCGGTGACCTCATAGCCGGGGCGCCCGCCGAGCACATAGGACAGCGTCGACTTGCCCGCGCCATTGGGGCCCATGATCGCATGGATTTCGCCCGCATTGATGGCGAGCGACAGGCCCTTCAGGATCAGCTTGTCAGCAACGGTGGCGTGGAGATTTTCAATTTTAAGCATTTTTTGCTCAGTCCCTCGCGCGCATGCGTTTGCGCGTCATTTCCATGATTTCCGGCATTTTTCGCTGTTGCTCTTCGACCGCCGCGAAAGTCGCGTCGACGGCTTCGTCAGCCGCTTCCACTGATGCAAAATCGGGCGACTTGCGCAGAATTTCCTTGGCTTCGATGGTCGCTTCGCGCTTGGTCTCGACACAAGTCGAGATCGCCGCATCGGTTTTCCGGCGATATTCGGTGAGATTGCTCGGTGCAATGCGCGTCGGCCCCAAAAGCGTGTCACGGATACAGGCGGCATATCGTAACTGCTGGTCGCCGATCTGGTGCGGAAACAGCAGGCCACCGTCGTCCAGCAAACCAGCGACCATCCCCTTGGGAATATTGGGCGTGTATTCGGGTGGATCGAGCGGAATGTCGAACAGCTGGGCGTACATCCTGTCAATCCGGGAAAGCGCGATGAGGACGGACATCGTGCGTTGTTCGGGCGAAGAGTTCTCGATGGCTTTCGACAGTCGGAGCCCTTCCCGAGTGGCTCTTTCTCGCGTCGATTGGCATGCCTTGGTCGCCATCCCGTTGGCCTCTTCTGTGAGCGCCTTTGACAGCCCCTTGGCTTCCTCGCGTTGCTCAATAGCGGCCTGCGCACGATTGAACTCGGTCTGCATGCATCGCAGATAGGGAATAATCGCGGGTGCAATCTCGTCTGGAAATTCGATTGAACCGACTGGCGCGGCCTCGACGACCGCCTTTTTGACGATCATGGGTTCGGCCGCCAGCAGGATTGCGATCATCAACGACATTACCCCACGCTCCCCTCAAGGCTGATCCCCAGCAACTTCTGCGCCTCGACGGCAAATTCCATCGGCAGTTGCTGCAGCACTTCCTTGGCAAAGCCGTTGACGATCAGCGCCACCGCCTCTTCCTGTCCCAGCCCGCGCTGCATCGCGTAGAACAGCTGGTCGTCGCTGATCTTGCTCGTCGTCGCTTCATGCTCGACGGTCGCGGTCGGGTTGCGGACTTCGATATACGGCACGGTGTGCGCACCACTCAGCGACCCTAGCAACAGGCTGTCGCACTGGGTGAAGTTGCGCACGCCCTCGGCATTCGGCGCCACGCGGACGATGCCGCGATAGGTGTTGTTCGACTTGCCCGCGCTGATCCCCTTGCTGACGATGGTCGAGCGCGTGCGCTTGCCGTTGTGGATCATCTTGGTGCCGGTGTCGGCCTGCTGATAATTGTTGGTAACCGCGACCGAATAAAATTCGCCGACGCTGTCGTCGCCGTTGAGCACGCAGCTCGGATATTTCCAGGTGATCGCGCTGCCCGTTTCGACCTGCGTCCACGACACCTTGCTGCGCTTACCCTGGCACAGCGCGCGCTTGGTCACGAAATTATAGATGCCGCCAAGACCCTCGGCATTGCCCGGATACCAGTTCTGGACGGTCGAATATTTGATCTCGGCATCGTCGAGCGTCACCAGTTCGACCACGGCGGCGTGAAGCTGGTTCTCGTCGCGCATCGGCGCGGTGCAGCCTTCGAGATAGCTGACGTACGCGCCCTTGTCGGCGATGATCAAAGTCCGCTCGAACTGCCCCGTATTCTCGGCATTGATGCGGAAATAGGTGCTGAGCTCCATCGGGCAGCGCACCCCCTCGGGCACGTAGACGAAGGTGCCGTCCGAAAAGACCGCGCAATTCAATGTCGCAAAATAATTGTCGTGCATCGGCACGACCTTGCCGAGCCATTTCTTCACCAGCTCGGGATATTCGCGGATCGCCTCCGAAATCGACAGGAAGATCACGCCCGCGCGCTTCAATTCCTCGCGGAAGGTCGTCGCGACGCTGACGCTGTCGAACACCGCGTCGACCGCGACTTTGCGTGCGCCCTCGACGCCTGCGAGGACCTTCTGCTCCTCGATCGGGATGCCGAGCTTTTTATAGACTTCGAGGATTTCGGGATCGACTTCGTCGAGGCTGGAGAGCTTCGGCTTCGCCTTGGGCGCCGCGTAATAATAGGCGTCCTGATAGTCGATCGGCGGCACGTTGAGCTTCGCCCAGTCGGGCGTCTCCATCGTCTGCCAATGGCGGAACGCCTTCAGCCGCCAGTCGAGCATCCATTCGGGCTCGTTCTTCTTCGCGCTGATGAAGCGGACCGTGTCCTCGGTCAGCCCTTTGGGCGCGAAGTCGGTCTCGATGGCCGAGGACCAGCCATGCTCGTAATCGGCGACCTTTGCGGCGGCGTCGTGCGCGGCCTGGTCCTTGACGGGGAGTTCGGTGTTGTCGGTCATATCTATCTCGTCGCCCCCGCGAAGGCGGGGGCCGCTGTCGGTATAATCGGTGTCGCTGGTGCAAACTCTTCAGCGGCCCCCGCCTTCGCGGGGGCGACAGTGAGGCTCGCCAGACTAATCTCCGCCAGCGCCCCGCGCACCGCGCCGTTCACCACGCCCCAGTGCGGCTGGACCTTGCAGCTGCCCTCGAGCGAGCAATCGTGGCGCCCTTCGGCAACGCAGGCGGTCAGCGCGATCGGGCCTTCGACCGCTTCGATGATATCGGCGACGCTGATCGCCGCCGCGGGCCGTGCGAGCCGCACCCCGCCGCCGCTACCGCGTGAAGCCACCAGCAGCCCGGCGCGCGCGAGTCCGCTCACCAGCTTCTGCGCGGTCGGTCCCGGAATCCCCGTCTGCTCGGCCAGCATCCCGGCGTGAATCGGTACCGACCCGCACTGGCGGGCGGCGGCGCTCATCAGCACCACGGCATAATCGGCAAGGTTGGACAGGCGCATTGCGACGGTGCGGACTCTCTATCGCGCGCAAATTGCGAACGATTCTTAACTGGATCAAATTACTCCACTTATATAGGCGAGGCTTTGGCGGCGCGCAAGCAAGGCGGTTTTTCCGGCGCCCAAGAAAAAAAGGCACCCATCCGGCCGGAGCCGAATGAGTGCCAAGATGAAGGTCTCGTTCCTCTGAAAGAGGCGAGCTCTTCTGGGTCGCAAGCCCCGAATATGGGGCGCCGCCGATTCGCGATTGTACGGAAACGCCAAAACGACAGGGCGCGGGATTTTTGGTGGTTAATCCGGGATTTGGCGAGTCCCGCAGCTGTGTCGTCATTGCAAGGAGCCGGAGGCGACGCGGCAATCTCCAGCCCTCGACCTTGTGCAAGGACGAGGGCCGGAGATTGCTTCGCTACGCTCGCAATGACGGTGAGTGTCAGGTATCCGAAACCATCGGGCTGACCTTGCCCGCCATTTGCTTGCGGCCCTTCGCCGTCGCCTCGGTATAGGGCGAGGGCTTGGAAAGCTGGCCCGGCGTCGCGCCGGCGAAGCGTTTGATCTCGCGGATCAGGTGCGACTGATCGTAAAAGGCGTCACCCAGCGCGGCATCGTCGAGCTTTTCGCCGCGCGCCAACGCCGATGCCGCACGCACCGCGCGATATTTGCGCGCCAGCATCCGCGGCGACAGGCCGTAATAATGCTTGGTCATCCGTTCGACCGAGCGGATCGACATGCCCGTGGCTTCCACCAGTTCGGGCACCTGCGGCGATGGCGACGCGGTCAGCCATTCGTCGACGGTGCGCGTGAACCATACGGGCGCCGCCTCGCTCTTCTTCAGGATTTCGCGGACGAAATTATTGCCGATCACCAGCCGTTCGGCGGTGTCGGCGGCGTTGCCGATCGCATCGACCACCTCCTCGATCCAGTCGCCGAACAGGTCGGCGGCGTCGATCGCGCGGTCGGTCAGCTTGTCGGCGTGCGCCCCCATCAGCGTCGCCCAGCCGGCGGGCATCAGTCCGAATCCGTACATGCGCAGCGGTCCGGGGGCGAGCGCCTGCACGCTGCCGCTTGTTGGGCCGATGATCGTCGCGCGCCCGGCCGGAAAGCGATAACCGTCGGGAAAGATATATTCGCCCTTGGGCACGTCCATGATGCGGAATTGCGGACGGTCTGCGCGCTCGCTTTCGTCGAACAAGGGCAAATCGACGCGGACGAAATAAAAGCTCGACACCATTTCCGCCAGATCGGGATCGGGCGGGAAATATTGCAGTTCGAACGGCGTTTCGCCGTCCGCGCCTGTGGGCGTGGATGAAGCTTCCGTCATGACGAGACCCGACCCCCGGCGGCTGCATCGCCGCCTGTTTAACTAGGTCAAGTCATTTGCCTTTCGGCGCCCTGCGTCAAGCCCGCAAATCGCCAGCATTAATTCTTTTGGGTCGCGATCCACGCATCGACGCGGCGTTCGAGCACATCGAGCGGCACCGGACCCGATTCGAGGACGACGTCGTGGAAGGTGCGGAAATCGAACTTGTCGCCGAGCGCCGCCTGCGCGCGGCTGCGCAGCTCCATGATCTTGAGCTTGCCAATGAGGTAGGCGGTCGCCTGTCCCGGATAGACGACATAGCGCTCGATCGCCTTTTCGATATCGCCCTGCGGGTTGGGGGTATTGTCCTTCAGATACTGGATCGCCTGTTCGCGGCTCCAGCGCTTGTCGTGGATGCCGGTGTCAACGACGAGCCGCGTCGCGCGCCACAGCTCCATGCCCAGCCGCCCGAAATCGGCATAGGGATCGGTGTAGAAACCCATGTCCTTGGCCAGTTCCTCCGAATAAAGGCCCCAGCCCTCGGTATAGGCGGTGAAACCGCCGAAGCGGCGAAAGGGCGGGAGGCCGGTGAGCTCGGTCTGCACCGCGCGTTGCAGATGATGCCCCGGCACGCCCTCATGATAGGCGAGCGCCTCGAGCTCGGTCTTGGGCATGTCGCGCAGGTCGTAGAGGTTGACATAATAGATGCCCGGCCGCGAGCCGTCGGGGGCGGGCGACGAGTAGAACGCCTTGCCCGCGGACTTCTCGCGGAAAGCCTCGACGGCCTTCACCTGCAGCGCCGATTTGGGGAGGGTGTTGAAGAAGGCGGGCAGCCGCGCCTCCATCGCCTTCACATGCGCGTCGACATCGGCCAGATAGGCCTCGCGCGTCGTGTGATAATATTGCGGGCTGGTGCGCAAATGGTCGAAAAACTGGTTCAGCGTGCCCTTGAACCCGACCTGGACCATGATCTTCTTCATCTCGCCATGGATGCGCGCAACTTCGGACAGGCCGAGGTCGTGGATCTGCGCCGCGGTCATGTCGGTCGTCGTATAATTGGCGAGCAAAGCCTCATAATAGGCCTTGCCGCCGGGCATGCGCCACACGCCGTCCTGTGTCGGCGCCGACGTCTGCTGGCGCGCCATCTCGGCCGAGAGGCGCATATAGGCCGGGCCGGCGCTCTCGGCCCAGGCGGCCCTGGCGGCGGCGATCAGCCGCGTCTTTTCGGCGGCATCGATGTCCAGCTTGTTCACCTTCGCGCTGATGTCCTCGATCACCGCATTGTCGGCCCTGGTCAGGTTGGCGATGTCCGAAATGACATAGGGATAGACCCATTTCGGTGGCGCAAAGCCTTTCGCGGCGCGCTCCGCCGACTGCGCCGACAGCGCGTCGAGGATCGGACCCATGCCGCGAATGCGGCTGATATAGGCCTCGGCCTCGGCGACATTGGCGACGCGGTGGATGTTGATCAGGAACGCCGGCATCTGGCTCTGCGCGCCGTTCATCTGGTCGAAGATATAGCCATGGTCGCGGAATGGGAACAAGCGTTCGGCGCGCGCCGCCTGCGCGTTGAACAGCTCGAACGACAGCGCCTCATCGGCGGTCAGCGCCTTGGGATCGAAACTGCCGCGCATCGCCTCGGCGGTCGCGGTCTGCAGCTTGAAGCGAGCGACCGCGGCTTCGTCGCTGACATCGTCCCATGCGCCATAATCGCCGTCGCGCACCCCGCGCCGCGCCTTGGTCTCAGGCGACAACGACAGTTGCGCCGCGTCATATTTGTCGAAGAATTCGGCCAGGTTGGCGCCCGCCGGCGCGATATCGGCGGGCGCGGCCACCGTCGCGGGCGCTTGCTCGGCAACCGTCGGCGCGCAGCCCACGAGAGCGATCGCGAACAGCGAGGTGGACAGGCAGGCAAGAATACGGGGATGCGACACGATTTTCTCCGGCTTTTCGTTGGACTTTGCTGGTCGGACAGGGGCTTGCCATAGGGGCCGGTGCGGCGCAATGGCGGGTCATGTCGCTCTTCGCCTCGCTCACCGATGCCGCCTATGCGCTCGTCCGCCCGATCGTCCATGCGACCGACGGCGAGGCCGCGCACAACCTGACCCTCGCCGCGCTCGAACCGCTGCCACGCGCGCGCAGCGCGCTGACCAGCCCGATCCTGCGGGTCGAGGTCGCAGGGCTGACATTCCCGAACCCGGTCGGTCTCGCCCCCGGCTTCGACAAAGATGCCCGCGCCGCCGCGGTGATGCCGCGCTTCGGCTTCGGCTTCGTCGAGGTCGGCACGCTGACCCCGCTGCCGCAGGAGGGTAATCCGCGTCCGCGCCTGTTCCGGCTGGTCGAGGACGGCGCCGTGATCAACCGCATGGGGTTCAACAACGGCGGGCAGGCCGCGGCGGCGACGCGCATCGAAAAGCTGCGCGCCTGCGGTATCGCGGTGCCGCTCGGCATCAACATCGGCGCGAACAAGGACAGCGCCGATCGCATCGCCGACTATGCCAAGGGCACCGCCGCGATGGCGCCGCTCGCCGATTATCTGACCGTCAATATCAGTTCGCCCAACACCCCGGGCCTCCGCGCGCTGCAGGATAAGGGCGCGCTCGAAGCGCTGCTCGACGCGGTCAACGCCGCGCAGCCCACGGGCGCCGCGAAACCCGTTTTCCTCAAGGTCGCGCCCGACCTCGAACCCGCCGACATCGACGATCTGGTGACCGTCGCGCTCGACAAGGGACTGGCGGCGCTGATCGTGTCGAACACCACCATCGCGCGGCCTGCGCTGCGGTCGCGGTATGCGACCGAGGCAGGCGGGCTGTCGGGCGCCCCGCTCCACGACCTCGCGCTCCAGCGGCTCAAGGATTTTCGCACCGCGAGCGGCGGCGCGATCCCGCTGATCGGCGTCGGCGGCATCGCGACGGCCGAACAGGCCTGGGCGCGCATTCGTGCCGGCGCGAGTCTGGTGCAAATCTATTCGGCGATGGTCTTCGCCGGCCCCGGCCTCGCGGCGCGGATCGCGCGCGGACTCGAGGATCTGGCGGTGCGCGACGGCTTCACCCGCGTCGCCGACGCGGTCGGGGCGGGCGACTGAGCAAGTGGATGGGGAAGGGGTCGGCAACGCCGGCGTCATAACCCCTCGGCATTGCTTCGCGACGGAGAGGAATAGGGATGGGGTTGCGCCATCCTTCCCCCCGCGCCAATGTCCCGCGCATGAACAAGAGACTCTTCGCCGCCTTCGCCCTTTTCCTGACAACGCTTCCCTCGCTCGCCGCGGCGCAGGGCGTGACCTCGTCCGCCGATGCGCGCGCGACCGAGGCCGGACGCCAGATATTGCACGACGGCGGCTCGGCCGCCGATGCGGCGATGGCGATGATGCTGGTGCTCACCCTCGTCGAGCCGCAGTCGAGCGGCGTCGGCGGCGGCGGCTTCCTCGTCTATCATGACGCGAAGAGCGACCAGATCGGTACGATCAACGGCCGCGAAATGGCGCCCGCCTCGGCCAAGCCCGACCGCTTCATGGGTCCCGACGGCAAGTCGCGCGGTTATGGCGACGTCATCCCCGGCGGGCTTTCGGTCGGCGTCCCGGGCAATGTCCGCCTGATGGAGCTGACCCACAAGAAATGGGGCAAGCTCGAATGGAAGGCGCTGTTCCAGCCGGCGATCAAGCTCGCCGACGACGGATTCCAGGTCACCCCCGCGCTCTATGGCTGGCTCGACCGCTTCCAGGATACCTGGAAGGATTTCCCGGCGGCGCGTGCGCTTTACTATGTCGACGGCAAGCCCGCGCCGGTCGGCACGGTGATCAGGAATCCCGCTTATGCCAGGCTGCTGCGCGAGATCGCGGCGAAAGGCCCCGACGTTTTCTACACTGGCGCCAATGCCAAGGCGATCAGCGACGCCGTGGCCAAATCGACCCGCAACCCCGCGCTGCTCACCGCCAAGGACCTCGCGGTCTACAAGGCGCAGGACAAGCCCGCCGTCTGCACCACCTACCGCGTCTACAAAGTGTGCGGCATGGGGCCGCCCTCGTCGGGTGCGACCACCGTCTTCGGCATCCTCGGCATGATCGAGGGCTGGGACATGAAGGCGATGGGCAAGGACAATCCGATGAGCTGGCACCTGCTGTCGGAAGCGATGCAGCTCGCTTATGCCGATCGCGAGACATATCTCGGCGACGGTGATTTCATCGACGTTCCCGTCGCCGGCCTGCTCGACAAGACCTATCTGTCGCAGCGCCGCCAACTGATCTCGCCCTATGGCCGCGCCGTCGCCTATCCGGCGGGCAACCCGCCCGGCGCGCAGCCGCGTACCCCGTCGGGCCCGGTTCCCGAACAGGGCACGACGCATTTCGTCGCGGTCGACAAGGACGGCAATGTCGCATCGATGACCTCGACGATCGAGAGCATCTTCGGCAGCAACCTCAACGCCAACGGCTTTTTCCTCAACAACGAGCTCACCGATTTCGACCTCAATCCGGTGCGCGGCGACGCGCCCGCGGCGAACCGCGTGCAGGCCGGCAAGCGCCCGCTGTCGTCGATGTCGCCGACGATCGTTTATGGCCCCGACGGCAAGGTCGTGCTCGCGGTCGGCTCGGCGGGCGGCAAGCGGATCATCATGCACGTCACCAAGACTTTGGTCGGCGTGCTCGACTGGGGGCTGAGCGCCGAGGATGCGATCGCGCTGCCCAACCTGTTCTTCGGGCAGCAGGGCGTGCTGATCGAAAATGACGCGGCGGGCAAGGCGATCGCCGGCAAGATGGCGCCCTTCGGCTATCCCATCACCCCCACCGACCTCGGATCGAAACTCAACGCTGCGCAGCGCGTTGGCGAAATATGGCATGGCGCCGCCGATCCGCGCGGCCCCGGCACGTCGTCGGTCGACGGCGCTCCGCCGCAGAGCTAGGAATGATAGAAGCCGCGGCGCGCCAATAAATAGGGACAGTCCCTATTTAATTCGGGCCAACCGAGAACGGCCAAGAACCAGAAGAAATTAAATGGGGACTGTCCCTATTTGTTGAATACCTCCCCGGGAGAGCAAGAGGCATGAAGCTGGAAAACCCCCATCTCGACCATTTCCCGAGCCTGGTCGCGATGTTCTTCGACCGCGCCGAAAAGGGCGGCGAGGACCCGTTTCTGTGGCGCAAGGCCGATCGCGCCTGGCAGCCGATGAGCTGGCGGCAGGTCGCGAACCAGGTGTCGGCACTCGCGCACAATTTGCGTGAACTCGGCCTCAAGGACGGCGACCGTGTCGTGTTGATCAGCGAGAACCGCCCCGAATTCTGCATCGCCGACCTTGGCATCATGGCGGCGGGCTGCATCACCGTGCCGACCTACACCACCAACACCGAACGCGACCACCAGCACATTCTCGACAACAGCGGGGCGAAGGCGGTGATCGTCTCGACCGCCAAGCTGGCCCGCGTGCTGATGCCGGCGGTGATGCGTTCGGACGCGAGCCTCGTCATCAGCATGGAAAGCCTGCGCGTCGGCCAGCAGGGCGATGTGCGCGTCCATGACTGGGCGCCGCTGGTCGAAAATGGCGCCGCCTATGTCGAGGAGACCAAGGCGCGCGGGCTGGGCGTCACCCGCGACGATGTCGCCTGCCTCATCTACACCAGCGGCACCGGCGGGGCGCCGCGCGGGGTGATGCAGCATCATGGCGCGATCCTGCACAATGCCGCCGGCGCCGCCGAGGTGCTCGTCAACGACTTCGGCATCGGCGACGAGGAGGTGTTTCTCTCGTTCCTGCCGCTCAGCCACGCCTATGAACATTCGGGCGGGCAGTTTCTGCCGATCATGGTCGGCGCGCAAATCTATTACAGCGAGGGCCTCGAAAAACTGCTCTCGAACATCGAGGAGTCGCGCCCGACGATCATGGTCGTCGTGCCGCGGCTGTTCGAGGTGATCCGCGCCCGGATGATCAAGTCGGTCGAAAAACAGGGCAAGCTCGCCAACTGGATGCTGAACCAGGCGATCCGCGTCGGCGAAAAGGATTATGAGCGCCGGATGGGCGTGCTCGACCGCCCGGTCGACCTGATCCTCGACAAACTCTTCCGCCCCAAGATCCAGCAGCGTTTCGGCGGCCGGATGAAGGCGCTCGTGTCGGGCGGCGCGCCGCTCAACCCCGAGATCGGGGTGTTTTTCCACTCGATCGGGCTAACCCTGCTCCAGGGCTATGGCCAGACCGAGGCGGGGCCGGTGATCAGCTGCAACCGCCCGTCGGTCGGGCTGAAGATGGACACCGTCGGCCCGCCGCTGATGAACACCGAGGTCCGCATCGCCGACGACGGCGAGATATTGGTGCGCGGCGAACTGGTCATGAAAGGCTATTGGCGCAACAAGCCCGAGACCGCGCGCGTGCTGGTCGTCGATCCCGCCGAACCCGACAAGGGACCTTGGCTGCACACCGGCGACATCGGCCATATCGACCCGCAGGGCCGCATCGTCATCACCGATCGCAAGAAGGACCTGATCGTCAACGACAAGGGCGACAATGTCGCGCCGCAGCGGGTCGAAGGCATGCTGACGCTCCAGCCCGAAATCCTGCAGGCGATGGTCTATGGCGACAAGCGCCCGCATCTCGTCGGGCTGCTCGTCCCCGATCCCGAATGGGCCGCCGAATGGGCGGAGGCCGAGGGGCTGCCCAGGGAAATGGCGCTGCTCCGCGAACATGAAAAATTCCGCGCCGCGCTCCGCGCCGCGGTCGACCGGGTCAACGGCCAGCTGTCGGTGATCGAAAAGGTCCGCAAATTCGACCTCGCCGACGAGGCGTTCACGATCGAGAATGAACAGATGACCCCGTCGATGAAGATCCGCCGTCATGTACTGCGCGAAGTCTACGCCGACCGGATCGCGGCGATGTACAAGGCCTGACCGTCGCCCCCGCGCAGGCGGGGGCCGTTGTCGTCGTGACGCTGCGACGAGGGTGTCGACCTCATGCGGCCCCCGCCTGCGCGGGGGCGACGGATATTGTTGAATGGCTTTTGCCAGATGACAGGCGGGGGTGCGACCCGAAGAGCTCGGCGCAAACCGGAACCCCGCCCGTCGCTGAACCTCAAGGGTTCAGCCTTTGTCCCCCGCCGGTTTGCGATAGGGGACAAAATCGCCAAGCACGCAGGTCGGACCGCGAATGCCGCTCGACCGGTCGACCAGATGAAAGAAATCGCCGCTGCAGGTTGAGCTGCCGAACTGGCGGATGACCATGATGTCGCTGTCGCGGCCGAGCCCCGGACAACTGCTCTTCAGGTCGTTGCGGTACACCAGCCGGCCCGACTGGCGATAAATCAGAATGTTGTCGGACACGCGGATCGTGTCATAGGTCCCGCTGCTCGACAGGCACCGTACGGGGTCGCCGGGGATTTTCCCCGCGAGCTGCTTTTCGAGTGTCTTGGCCTGTTTCGGGGTCAGCGCTTCGGTGCGCGGTGCGCCCATGTCCGAGGAAGCGCAGCTTGCGAGCAGCGGCGCCATTGCGGCGCAGAGCACCGCGGCACGGATCGGGTTGAACTTCGCCATCACGGCACTCCTGCGACTATGACACTTTACGGACGAGGCGATGAATGGTTGCTGAAGCGGTCAGGCGGCGTCCTTCAGCGCGCGAATCCGTCCGAGTTCGGTGGCGGTGGCCGCGCGCAGGAAAGGATTGGTCGCGCGCTCGGCGCCGATCGTCGTCGGCACCGTCGCTTCGCCCGCCGCACGCGCGGACTCCACCGCCGCCAGCCGCGCCGCCAGCGCATCGTTTTCGGGTTCGACCGTGACCGCGAACCGCGCGTTCGACAGCGTATATTCGTGCGCGCAATAGACGCGCGTCGCGTCGTCGAGCGTCGCAAGTTGCTGCATATTGGCGAACATCTGCTCGGCGGTGCCCTCGAACAGGCGGCCGCAACCCATCGCGAACATCGTGTCCCCGACGAAGATCGCGGCGTCGTCGGCGAAATGATAGGCGATATGACCCGCAGTGTGCGCCGGCACGTCCCAGACGTCGGCGACCGCATCGCCCAGCCTGACGGTATCGCCGCCCGTCACTTGCACATCGAGCGTCGGAATGCGCGCGAACTCGGCGGCCGGGCCGGTGATCGTGCAACCGGTCGCGTCCTTGATCGCGGCGTTGCCGCCGGTGTGATCCGGATGCCAATGGGTGTTCCAGATGTCGGTGATCGTCCAGCCGCGCGCCGCCGCCGCCTCCAGCACCGGGTCGGCGACCGCGGGGTCGACGACCATCGTCGCCTTGCTTTGGGGTTCGTGGACCAGCCAGACATAATTGTCGCTGAGGACGGGGATGCGGACGATTTCGAGCATGGGGCGAGGATAATCGACCCACGGCCCGCCGTCGACCGCCAAGTTAACCATGTTGCAAGCCCTTGGGTATAGCCTTGCGCCAACGACATTGGGGGTCATGTCTTTGCTGCGTCTGGCGTTTCTGGTTTTTGCGGTCATGCTGGCGGCGGGCTTGGCCCCGGCGCGCGCCGCGTCGGGTCCGGCGCCTTGCACGCTGCAATCGACCCTTTGGGACGATTACGGGACAGTATCGGCGCCGGGCGTCCGCCGCGATTGCGGCCCCGATCGCTGGTCGCTCGCCGGACAGCGCAGCTGGCTGTTCTTCGATGCCCGCGCGATCGCGGCCGCCGGGCGGGGGCCGCTGGAATTCAACGCGCGGACGAGCCGCTTCGATCGCATCGCGCTCCATATCCGCTACGCCGACGGGTCGACGGCATCGGTCGTGCGACGGGGGAGCCAGGCGATGCCCTATCGCGCCGCGGGTCCCGATTTCTACCTGACGCTGCCGCAGCGCGCGGCGCCGCCTGTCGAGGTCGCCGTCGCATTCGACCGCCTCGGTTTTCCGACCACGCTGAAAACCGCGCGCCTCGCCCCGGCGGGAACCGGCGGTTGGTCGACCCAGACGATGCTGCTGATCGCGCTGTTCACCGGCCTCGCGCTCGCGCCGATCGTCTTCAATATCGCCTTTTTCCGCGTCCTGCGCGAACGTTTCCTGCTCTGGCACATGACACTCGCGGTGTGCATCATCCTGCACACCAGCCTGTCGTCGGGGCTTGCCTTTGCCGTCGTGCCGGGGATCAGCGCGCTGGCTTATGGCTATCTGTCGCAGATCAGTTTCAGCGTCGGCATCCTCGCGGCGACGATGTTCTGCCTCAACTTCCTCGAACCCGAAAAGACGACGCGCGGCGATCGGCGCGCGTTGCTCGCCTGCGCCTTCTGGCTGCCGCTGTTCGCGGCCGTCTCGATGGCGCCGGTCGAATGGGTGCGGCCATGGGGCAGCAAGCTCTATTTCGCCGGTTACCTCCCGGTCCTCCTCACCTATGTCGTCGTGCTCACCCGTGCCTGGCGGCGCGGCAGCCGCGCGGCGCGGTTTCAGACGATCGCGTGGATGCCGATCATCGCCTGCGGCTTCGAACGCGTGGCGCGCGGGCTTGGCCTTTATGTCGGGCCGATGTGGCTCGACCAATTGCTCTATCTTGCGATCGCGCTCGAACTGGTGATCACCGCGCTCGGCGTTGCCGACCGGTTCATGATCATGCGCCGCGAGCGCGACTGGGCGCAGGCGCGCGCCGGCGCGATGGAGGATGCGGCGCAGACCGATCCGCTGACCGGACTGAGCAACCGGCGCGGGCTCGAAAACCTGCTCGCCGGCGGCGGACGCCGCTTCACCGCCGCAGCGCTGATCGACATCGATCATTTCAAGTCGGTCAACGACCTCCACGGCCATCAGGCCGGCGACGCGGTGCTGTGCGCCGCCGCCGCGGGTCTGCGCGAAGGCCATGGCGGGGTCGTCGCGCGGATCGGCGGCGAAGAGTTTTTCCTGTTGATCGACCGCCCCGACGCGGCGGGCACCGCCGAACGCTGCCGCCAGGCGCTGGCGCGCCGCGTCGCCGCCGACGTGCCGCAAATCCCCGATCCGGTCAGCGCGAGCGGTGGGCTCCTGATCTTCGAGTCCTCGACCGACGGCGCCGCACTCGATTTCGACCGCCTGTTCGCCGAGGCGGACCGGTTGCTCTACGCCGCCAAGCATAGCGGGCGCGACTGCATGGTCACCGACCGCTGGCAACAGTCCGATAGGCCCGTCATCGGCGCTGCGGCCGCCTGACGCGGTTCAGTCCGTCGCCAGCGCGTCATAGCCCGCGCCGTTGAATTCGATCAGGCAGAATCCATGGCCGAAGGGGTCGGCGAACATCGCCTGCCGGCCATAGGGCAGGGTCAGCGTCTCGCCCTCCTGCATCGCGCCCGCCGCCAATGCCCTCGCGACGGCGGTATCGAGATCGGCGACGGTGAAATCGGGATGCACCGGGGTCCAGTGCCGCGCATAGTCGCGCCCCGCGCCGCCGACCGGGCCGATCGCCGATCCCGCAGGCTTGGCGATCAGATAGATCGGTGCGTCGCTGCCGAGCAGTTCGACGATATCGTCATCGAACCGCCGCCCGACGGTCAGCCCGAGCGCGGTGGTGTAAAAGGTTTCGCCGGCGGCAAGGTCGGGCACGTCGATATTGATCAACAGGCCCGGCATGGTTCAGCTTACCACTCGCCCGTGTTGGGCATCGACGCCCAGGGTTCCTGCGGCGGCAGATGACCGTCCTGCAGCAGTTCGACCGAAATCCCGTCGGGCGAGCGCACGAACGCCATATGGCCGTCGCGCGGCGGGCGGTTGATCGCCACCCCGGCGTCCATCAGCCGCTGGCAGGTGGCGTAGATATCGTCGACCCGGTACGCTAGATGTCCGAAATTGCGCCCGCCGCCATAGCTTTCGGCGGCGCTGCCGTCGGCGGGCGGCCAGTTGTAGGTCAGCTCGACCTCGGCCACCCCCGCCTGTCCCGGCGGGGCGAGGAAGATCAGCGTGAAGCGCCCGGCCTCGCTGTCGAAGCGGCGCACCTCCTCCAGCCCGATCAGGTTGAAGAAGGCGACGGTCGCATCCGGGTCGGTGACGCGGATCATGGTGTGGAGATATTTGGTCATCGCGCGAACTTAGGCGCGCAGCGACGTTTGTTCAAACGTCTCGAACAGGGATACGAATGCATCGGGCACTGGCGCGGTCGCGCCGCGCGCTTCCTCGACATGGACGCTGACCTCGACCCCCGTCGCGCGCAAATCGTCCCGGCCCGCGCCGTGCAGTTCGAACAGGAAGGTCATCGAACTGCGTCCGACGCGCGAACAGCGCACGCAAATGTCGATCTCCTCGTCGAGCAGGATCGGCACCTTGTAGTCGACCTCGGCGCGCGCGACGTGGAATTCGGGGCTGTCATTGGCGGGCCAGCGGTCATAGACCCCGGCCGCGCGCCAATATTCGGTGATGCCAATGTCGAAATATTCGAGGTAGCGACTGTTGAACACCACCGCCTGCGCATCGATTTCGGCATAGCGGACGCGCTTCTTGACGCTGAACTTGAAATCGCTGCGAGCCATGATGATCCTTCGGGTTAATGAGTGAGCCGCGCGACGGTGTCGACCAGCAGCGCGATATCGGTGTCGCGCGACAGCCGGTGGTCGCCGCCCTTGACGAGCGTCACCTGCACGTCGTCGCTGGTCAGCGCCGCGGCGAGGCGCAGGCTGATCTCGGGCGGCACGTCGCCATCCTCCTGCCCGTGGAGCAGCCGAACCGGGCAGGTGAGGGGGATATCGGCATCGAGCAGGCGGTTCGCCTCCCCCGACTGCCAGAAGCCGCGCGTCGTGACATAGGGCTGGTCGCCGTATGGCGTGTCTTCGCGCAGTTCGCCTTCGGCGAGGATGATCGCTTTCTCTTCCGCGGTGAAACCCCAGTCGGTGAAATCGGGCGCCGCCGCGATGCCGACCAGCCCCGCGACGCGGCTTGCGCCGTCGCGTGCGGTCAGCGCCAGCGCGGTCAGCAGCATCAGCCACCCGCCCATTGACGATCCGACGATGATCACCGGCCCCTCGACCTTCGCGACGATCAGGTCGAGCACATCGCCGCGCCAGTCGAGCAATGTCTGTTCGGCGAACAACCCGTCCGACAGCCCGCATCCGGCATAGTCGAGGAGCAGGCACGCGCGCCCTTCGGCGGCCGCCCGGTCGAACAGCGCGGTCGCCTTGCCGCCCGCCATGTCGGACATGTAACCGGGCAGGAAGACGATCGTCGGGCCCGCACCCGCGACATGGCGGTACGCCAGCCGCGGCCGTGCCGCGCGGTCGAGATAGTCGATGGCGCCGGTCACGCCGGTCAGATCACCCAGTCGATGGTGCTCATCTGCATCACGGCCTGCCCCTTGGCGCGGCGCTGTTCGACCATGATCTTGTTGAGCCGCGAAATCGTGTCGCTGCCGGTGGTGATGCACCAGCCGGGGACCACCGCATGGACCAGCGCACACATCCCGCCCCAGATCATCGTCACGCCGAATTTCGACGCGACCCCGAAATGTTCGATGTAATTTTCATCGACGCTCTTGGGATGGTCGACGAACAGGCGCTTGAACATGGGGGAGGCTCCTTTTCCGTGCCCGTCGCCCTAGCGGCGGCGCGCGAAGGGGGCAAGGGCGGGGCTGCCAAATCCTCCCTGTCGCGCAGCGATGGGGAGGGGGACCGCTCGCGAAGCGAGTGGTGGAGGGGCCGCGACGGCAGCGCCATGGCCCCTCCGTCAGCGCTTCGCGCTGCCACCTCCCCATGGCTGCGCCACAGGGAGGATCGACCGATTACTCCCCCAGAAGCCCCTCCACCGCCTTCGCGAAAGCCTCGGGCTGGTCGAGCATGATAAAGTGGCGGCTCCCCGGCACCATCTGCGCCGTGAAGTGCGCCAGCCCCGCATATTGCGGCTCGAACGCCGCCTTCGCCTGCCCGGCGGGCATCAGGCTTTCGTCCTGCGCATAGAGCAGGGTCACCGGGGCGCTCACCGCCGCCAGTTCGCCGCGCATGTCGGTGGTCATCACGTCGCGAAAGACCTGCGCCACGACGCGCGGGTCGGCCTCGCGCATCCAGCCGGCGATCGCGGTGCGTCCGTCCGCCGTGTTCGACATACCGCCCGCCATGCTCGCCGGGCCGGGGTCGACGACCGGCCCGGTCGGCGCGGGCTGGCCATATTGCGCGCGCATCATCGCCGCCATCTGGTCGGCCTGCGGCGTCACGCTGTCGACCGTCGCGGCGGGATTGAAGAGCAGCCCGATGAACGGCACCGCGTCGACGATCATCAGCCTGCCGACCTCCTGCGGCGCGCGCGCCGCGACCATCAACCCGGTCAGGCCGCCCATCGAATGGCCGATCATCGCCGGTGCCGGGCGCCCGGCATCGGTGATGCAATCGTCGATATAGTCGGCGACTTCGGTCACCACGCCGTCCAGCACCGGGCCTTCGGCATTGACCCCGGCGTCGTCACCGAAGCCGCGAATTTGGACAAGGTGCAGGCGGTATTTTCCCTTCAGCCGCGCGGCGGTCGCGTCCCATACGGCGCGCGGGCTCGACAGGCCGGGGATCAGCACGACATCCGGACCTTCGCCCTCGATCAGCACGGTGATGCGTTTGCCGTCGTTGAGGCCCGCGGGACATGCCTCGGCGGCCTCGGCGCGCGCGCTGATGAGCAACGCGATCCCCAGGATGAACGGGGCGGCGATGGAAAAGCGATGTTTCATGGGATCAATCTCTCTGGAAAATCTCTTCGATGGCCATCCCGAACAGGTCGGCGATGCGAAAGGCGAGGGGGAGCGAGGGGTCATATTTGCCGGTCTCGATCGCGTTGACCGACTGGCGCGACACCTCCAGCCGCTCGGCAAGCTCCTGCTGGCTCCAGTCGCGCTCGGCGCGCAGGACCTTCAGGCGGTTCTTCACGGACAGGCCCCGCTGTCGCCCAGCGTCAGCCGGTTGAACAGCGCGCCGACACCGAGGCCGAGGCACCAGACGGGAAAGACCCAGAACAGCGGAATGCGCGGCACGTCGGTATAGAGTTCCAATATGCCCCAGGTCGCGGTCAGCGCGAGCGTCAGCCCGGTCGCGGCCAGCGCCTTGCGCACCTCGAGCATCCGGACATATTCGTCCTTCAGCTCGGTGAAATAGCGGCCGATCGCCCAGATGAAGCCGAGGATCGCGAGGCCGGGGACCAGCGCGATGCCGACGGTCAGCGGCGTTGCCGTCGCGCCCTTGGGGATGATCGCGCTCGCGGCGAAGATCGCGGCGACATAGGCGATCGAGACGGGGATCATCCGGCCGATATAGCGGCGCTGCGCGGGATTCATCGCCATGGCTCAGGCCGCCCGGGCGCAGCGGTGGCGCGATCCCGCAAGGGTCGCGACCATCACCAGCGGCAGCACGGTGACGAGCATATTGGCCGTCGCCGCCGGAACGATCCCCGCCGCCCCGGCGAGCGCGATCAGCAGGATGGCGATGGCCCAGGGCAGGGCACGAAGCATTTGCGGCATTGGTCAAGCTCCCTTGTTATTCAGTCAAGGAGCATTGACATCATGAGTCGTCTTTGTCAAGTAACATTGACATAATGACAAGGTCGCTATGGGTGGGCTGTGCCAGCCCGGTTCAGATGCGATGGCTCAACCGCCAGTTGGCGAGGTGCGCGCCGGCCAGCGCGAGCGCACCGATCGAGGTGAGCAGCCGGTCGGTGGCGGCGGGATCGGCGAAGCCCATCCAGCCTTCGTGCGCCGCCAGCCCCAGCGCGAGGAGGCCGAGCCCCGCCGCCGCGGCCAGTGGCGGGGCGATGCGACCGTGCCGCCGCCACCCGGCCCGCATCGCCGCGAAGGCCGCAGGCAGCGCGAGCGTCAGGATCGCGGCGTGCGTCCATTCGGGCAGCGCGATCCAGTGGCCGAGCGCGGGAGCCAGGAGGAGCAACATCGGCAGCGCGAGACAGTGAATCAGACAGGTCGACGACAGCGCCAGGCCGATCAGGTCGGCGAGGCGCGGGCGCGCGGCGGAAAAGGACATGAGGCGGCTTTCGCGGGAGGTCGGTGCCGCTAGATAATGATACAATGTAACATTGCAAGCCCGATTGCGAATCCGCCCCTTGCCGCTCCTATCGCATACTGGCAAAGGGGCGCTGTTTTACCCCGCCAGAAAGGCCGATTTTCCCGATGTCCCAGATGATCCGCGTCACCCTTCCCGATGGCTCTGCCCGTGAAGTCGCGCGCGGGACTACCCCGGCCCAGATCGCCGCCGACATCGGACCCGGTCTCGCCAAGGCCGCGCTCGCCGCGAAGATCGACGGCGAGCTGCGCGACATCATGCGCCCGCTGGAGGAAGACACCAACCTGTCGCTGGTCACCAGCCGCGACGAGGCCGACGCGCTTGAACTCTTCCGCCACGACTTTGCGCATGTCCTAGCCGAAGCGGTGCAGAACCTGTTTCCGGGCACGCAGATCACCTTCGGCCCGTCGACGGGCGACGGCTTCTACTACGACTTCGCCCCGACCGCCGAGCATGGCCCGTTCCGCGACGACGAACTGCCGCTGATCGAGGAGGAGATGCGCAAGATCATCGCCGCCGACCTGCCGCTGACGCGCGAAGTGTGGGACCGCGACAAGCTCATCGCCAAATGGGCCGCCGAGGGCGAAAGCTTCAAGGCCGAATGGGCGCATGAACTGCCCGAGGGTGAGGAACTTACCGTCTATCGTTCGGGCGACGGCTGGATGGACATGTGCCGCGGCCCGCACTTGGCCTCGACCGGCAAGCTCGACCCCGCCGCGTTCAAGCTGACGCGCGTCTCGGGCGCCTATTGGCGTGGCGATCAGAAGAATGCCCAGCTCAGCCGCATCTACGGCACCGGCTGGCTCAACAAGAAGCAACTCGCCGAGCATCTCGTCCGGCTCGAGGAAGCCGCGAAGCGCGACCATCGCAAGATCGGGCGCGAGATGGACCTGTTCCACCTCCAGGAAGAGGCGCACGGCAGCGTCTTCTGGCACCCCAAGGGCTATCGCATCTACCGCGAGCTCGAGGCCTATATGCGCCGCGCGATCGACGGCTCGGGCTATCAGGAGGTCAAGACCCCGCAGGTGATGGACGCGCGCCAATGGGAGCAGTCGGGCCACTGGGGCAAATATCGCGAGAATATGTTCGTCATCCCCGACGAGGTGCCGAACATCGAGGACGAGGGGCCGATCGTCTCCGACGACGCCGAGTGGATGGCGCTTAAGCCGATGAACTGCCCCGCGCACGTCCTGATCTTCCGCCAGGGGATGAAGTCGTATCGCGACCTGCCGCTGCGCATGGCCGAAATGGGCTGTTGCCACCGCAACGAACCGCACGGCGCGCTCCACGGCATCATGCGCGTGCGCCAGTTCACCCAGGACGACGGCCATATCTTCTGCCGCGAGGACCAGATCGTCGACGAAGTCCGCGATTTCTGCGCACTGCTCGACCGCGTTTATAAACAGCTCGGCTTCGAAAAATATGCGGTGAAGCTCGCGCTGCGCCCCGACATGCGCTTCGGCACCGAAGAGATGTGGGACAAGGCCGAGGCCGAACTGCGCGAAGCCGTCGAGCGCGCCGGCATGGCGACCGAGGAATATGGCTGGGAAGAACTGCCGGGCGAGGGCGCCTTTTATGCGCCTAAGCTCGAATTCCACCTGACCGATGCGATCGGCCGCACCTGGCAGTGCGGGACGATCCAGTCCGACCGCGTGATGCCCGAGCGCCTCGACGCGAGCTATATCGGTGAGGATGGCGAGCGCCATCGCCCGGTGATGCTCCACCGCGCGATTCTCGGCACTTACGAGCGCTTCATCGGCATATTGATCGAGCATTTCGCCGGCCGCTTCCCGACCTGGCTCGCGCCGGTGCAGGCGGTCGTCGCGACGATCGTCAGCGACGCCGACGCTTATGCCAACGACGCCGTGGCCCAGCTCGTCGCAGCGGGCATTCGCGCCGAAAGCGACGTCCGCAACGAGAAGATCAACTACAAGGTCCGCGAACACAGCCTCGCCAAGGTTCCCTACCTGCTGGTGGTCGGCAACCGCGAGGCCGAGGAAGGCACGGTCGCGATCCGCACCCTCGGTCAGGACGGCCAGCGCATCATGCCGCTCGCCGAGGCGATCGCGATGCTCAAGGGCGAGGCGACTCCGCCCGACCTGCGCGGTTGAGCGCGGCGCCAAAGCGTCGGCCGCGCCGGTGGCTGCGCTGGCTGATGCTGCTGGCGTTGATCGGCGCCGCGCTGGTCGGCAAGGGGCTGTGGAACGCGTCGCGCGATCCGATCGTGCGCACCGCAACGCTGGCGCTCGCCGACTGGCCGGCGGGCGAACCGCCGCTCCGGGTACTGCTGATCTCCGATACCCATGTCGCGGGTCCCGACATGCCGCCCGAACGGCTACGCGCGGTCCTGCGCCGGCTGAATGCGCTCGATCCCGACCTGATCCTGCTCGCGGGCGATTTCCACAGCGGCAAGACTCTCGCGACGCGCCATTACTCGGCCGCCGAACTCACCGCGCCCTTCGCCGAGGCGAAGGCGCGGCTCGGGGTGGTCGCGGTGCTCGGCAACCATGATTACTGGTTTCAGCCCGAACCGATCGCGAAGGGATTGGAGGCTGCGGGCGTCACCGTGCTGCGCAATGGCGCGGTGCGGCGCGGGCCGCTGATCGTCGGCGGCATCGATGACGAGGTCACCAACCACGCGCGCCTCAAGCGCGCCTATGCCGCGATGGATGCGCTCGGCGGCGGACCGCGCATCATCGTCAGCCACAGCCCCGACATCGTCCCCGACCTGCGCGCGCCGGTCGATGCCGTGTTCGCCGGCCACACCCATTGCGGCCAGATCGCGCTGCCGCTGGTCGGCGCGCTCAGCTACGCGTCGAAATATGGCGACCGCTTCGCCTGCGGCGACATGACCGACCATGGCCAGAAAATCTTCGTCGGAGCGGGGCTGGGCACCAGCATCTTGCCGCTGCGCTATGGCGTCCCGCCCGACGTGTGGCTGGTGACGCTGGGGTCCAAGGCCGCGCCGCGATGACCGGCTCTTGGCACGCGATCGGGCTGTCGCCTTTGCTTTTCGCCATTGCTGCCGCGATGACCTTCGGCGCAGCGCTGGTGCGCGGCCTCACCGGGTTCGGCATGGCGATCATCCTCGTGCCGCTGCTCGGCATGATCGTCGCGCCGGGCGAGGCAGTGGTGCTCGGCATCATCCTGCAACTGCTGATCGGGCCGGTCGGCTTCAGGCGCATCGCCGCCGATGCCGACCGCAGAAATGCGGTGCCGATCGCGCTGCTCGCGATGCTCGCCACCCCGCTCGGCATGCTTGCGCTGAAGGCGGTGACCCCCGACGTCGCGCGGCTGCTGATCGCCGCGGTCGCGATCGGCGCGTTCCTGGTCCTGTTCCTGCCGCAGCATCCCGACGGCCACAGGCCGGGGCGCGTCGCGATCGGCCTGACCGGAATATCCTCGGGCATTCTCACCGGCTTCGCCGCGATGCCCGGCCCACCCGTCGTGCCCTTCTACCTGCGCCAGCGCATCGTCCCCGCGGTCGCGCGCGCATCGATGATGCTGATCTTCTTCGCGACCGCGATCGCCGGAACGCTCGCGTCGCTGTGGCTCGGCCTCGCGACGCACAAGCTGTTCCTGCTGGCGCTGCTGCTGTTCGTGCCGATGTGGCTCGGCGACCACCTCGGCACCCGCGCTTTCGGGCGGGTGCCCGATCGGATATGGCGCAGCATCGTCGCGGTCGTGCTGGGTCTCGCGGCGGTGTCGGCGGCGGTGCGGTTGCTGGGCTAGAGGCTCCGCAGCGCGCTCGCCGGGCGCACCGACAGCAAAGGCCAGCTTCCCGCGATCCCGATCAGGAACGCCAATCCCGCCCCGCCGAGCAGCGTCATCCCGACCACGAACGGGTCGGGCGCGAAGGTGAAGTCGAACAGCTGGGTCACCACATACCAGCCCGCCGCCAGCCCGATGCCGAGCGACAGCGCCGCGAGGATCAGCGCCAGCACCGCATATTCCAGCCCCTGCGCCCCCAATATCTGCCCGCGCGTCGCGCCCAGCAGTTTCAGGATCACGCTGTCGTAGACCCGCCGCTCGCGGCTCGCGGCGATCGCGCCGATCAGCACCGCGATGCCGGCGAGGATCGCGATGCTCGCCGCCGCCGCGATCGCCTGGCTCATCTGGGTCAGCAAGGTCGTGACCTGCCCGATCACGTCGCGCACCGCGATCAGCGACGCCGAGGGGAAGGCGCGCGGAATGCTGCGCGCCAGCTCCGCCTCGGCCGCCGGCGGTACCGCGACCGTCGCGACCATATTGTGCGGCGCCGCGTCGAAGCTGCCCGGCGAAAAGACGAGCACATAGTTCAGCCCGAAATTGTCCCATTCGACCGTGCGGAACGACGCGACCTTGCCTTGCACCTCGACCCCCAGGACATTGACCGACAGCGTATCGCCGATCTTGAGGCCCAGCGAGGTCGCGACCTCCGCCTCGACGCTGACCAGCGGCGGTCCCTTGTAATCGGCGGCCCACCATCGCCCGGCGGTGAGTTCGCTTCCGTTCGGCAAGGTGGGGCTGTACGTCAGCCCGCGGTCGCCGCGCAGCACCCACGCGCCCTCGGGCAATTCGGCGAGTTCGTCGACGCGCTGCCCGGCAAATTCGGTGACGCTGCCGCGCAGCGCCGGGATCATATTGACCTCGGCATCGGGCGCCGCCTTCGTCACCATCGACCGAAACTCGGCGGCGCCGCCACGCGGAATGTCGAGCACGAAGAAACTCGGCGCGCGCTGCGGCACGGTGCGCGAAATCTCGGCGGTGATGCTCGTCTGGATCGCCGCGAGCGTCACGAACAAAGTCAGCCCCAGCCCCAGCGCCACCACCAGCGCCCCCGTCGCCGCACCCGGCCGGTGCAGGTTCGCCACCGCGAGACGCAGCAGCGGCTGCTTCGGCCGCGGGGCGAGGCTCGCCGCCTTGCGCACCAGCCAGCCGATGCCGACGAGCAGCAGCAGCAATCCGGAGGCGGCGCCGACAAAACCGAGCGCGAACAAAGGCTCGCGCGCCGTCCCGACCGCGAGCGCGATAATCGCCGCCAGCGCGGTGCCGACCGCGAAGATCGTGCGTTTCTCGGGCCGCGCCATGCCGTCGATCGTCGCGCGGAACAGCCCCGCCGCCGGCACCTGCCGCGTCGCCGCGAGCGGGGGCAGGGCGAAAGCGATCGCGATGAGCAGGCCGTAAGCCGCGCTGATGAGCAGCGGCAGCGGATAGATGGCGACCCCTGGCTTCACCGGCAAAACATCGCCCGCGACCGCCGAAATCGCCGCGGGCGCGAGCGCGCCGACGACGAGGCCGGCGAAGATCGACACCGCCGCGACCGCCAAAATCTGCAGGCCGTAAATGCGCATAACGGTGCCGCTGTCGGCGCCGAGCACCTTCAGCGTCGCCAGCCCCGGCCGCTTGCCCGCAAGATAACTTGCGACGCCATTGCCGACCCCGATCCCCGCGATCACCAGCGCCGCGAGCCCGACCAGCGATAAAAACTGCCCCATGCGTTCGATGAAGCGCCGCGTTCCGGGCGCGCCATTGCTGCGGTCGGTAATCTCCCACCCCGCTTCGGGGAATTGTCCGGTCAGCCTTTTGCCGACCGCCTCGGGATTGGCGTCGTCGGGCAGGCGGACGCGATATTTGCTCTCATAGAGGCTGCCCGGCTGGATCAACTGCGTCGCCGCGAGATCGTTCAGCCCGATGATCGCCACCGGCCCTAGCGTGAAACCTTCGCCGAGCCGGTCGGGCTCGTCGGCGATGATGCCGTCGATCCGGAAGCTCTTGTCGCCGAACTTCACATTCTCGCCGACCTGCAGGTCGAGCCGCGACGCGAGGTCGGCGCCGACCCAGATCGCCCCCGCCGGCGGCGGCCCGCGCCGGACGCCGCTCTCCAGCCGCATCGTCCCGTACAGCGGATAGGCGCCGTCGACCGCCTTCAGTTCGGACAGCAGAGCGTCGCCGTCCGGCGCATTCGCCATCGCGCGCATCCGCACCGTCGCCGACGCGTCGCCGACGCCGCGAAACGCCGCCATCTCCTGCGCCGTCGCCTGCCGCTGCGGCAGCCCGAATTCGATGTCGCCGCCGAGGATCGTCTGTCCGCGCGTCTCGAGCTCCGACGTGATCCCGCGCGTCAAACTGCCGATCGCCGCGAGGGTCGCGACGCCGAGAAACAGGCACACGGCCAGCAGCCGCAGCCCGCGAATCCGCGCCGCGAGGTCACGCCGCGCGATACGCCAGAGCGAGGCAAGAGGGAGCATCAGCGCGGCGCCTTGCCGGCGCGTTCCTCGTCTATCCGCCCGTCGTGCATCACCAGCACCCGGTCGCAATGCTCGGCGAGGTCGGGGTCGTGGGTGATGACGAGCAAGGTCGCGCCCAGCGCCTTGCCGCGCGCAAACAACAGGTCGACGATCGCATGGCCGGTCGCGGTGTCGAGATTGCCCGTCGGTTCGTCGGCGAACAGGATCGCGGGTTCGCCCGCCATCGCGCGCGCAATCGCGACGCGCTGTTGCTCGCCGCCCGACAATTGCGCGGGATAATGGGTCAGCCGGTGACCGAGGCCGACGGCCTCCAGTTCGGCCGCCGCGCGCCCGAACGGATCGGCATGGCCGGAAAGCTCCAGCGGCACCGCGACATTTTCCAGCGCGGTCATCGTCGGCAACAGGTGGAACGCCTGCAACACGATCCCGATCCGGCCGCGCCGCGCGCGCGCCAGCCCGTCCTCGTCCAATGTCGTGAAATCGGCCCGCGCGACGTGGATCGTCCCGCCGCTTGCGCGCTCCAGCCCGGCGAGCACCGCCATCAGCGAGCTTTTGCCCGACCCCGACGGCCCGAGCAAAGCGACCGATTCCCCCGCGGCGACGCTGAGGTCGATGCCGCGCAAAATTTCGACGGGGGCCTTGTCGCTGCCGAGCGTCAGCGTCACATTGTGGGCGGCGATCGCGGCGTCGGCCGGCGGTCGGGAAGGTTCGGTCAAGAAGGGACCCTTTGGAATGATCAAGGCCGGATGGCGCTCGTTTGCAATATATGGTTTCGGACTCGCGCTTTGCCAACCGCTCGCGGGTTGCGGATCGGCGGAAAACCCGGCGGCTTCGACGAAGGATACCAGTGCTTCGACCAAGGTCGCCGCCGTCCCCGCCGACGCCCCGCTCGTGATCGCCTTTGGTGACAGTCTCTACGCGGGGTACCAACTCGGCCCCAAGGAAGGCCTCGCACCCCAGCTTCAGGCGGCGCTTGCCGCCGACGGCACGCCCGCGCGCGTCCAGAATGCCGGCGTTTCGGGCGATACCACCGCCGCCGGCCTGCAGCGCCTGACCTTCGTGCTCGACAATGCCAAGGTCAAACCCGCGCTCGTCCTGCTCGGGCTCGGCGGCAACGATATGCTGCGCGGGATCCGGCCCGCCGAGACGCGCGCCAATCTCGACGCGATGCTCGCCGAACTGAAAAAACGCGGCATCCCGGTCGTCCTCACCGGCATGATGGCTTCGCCGAACATGGGCAGCGACTATGCCACGGCGTTCAACCCGATCTATCCCGACCTCGCCGCCAAATATGGCGCGAGCCTCTATCCTTTCATCCTCGACAATGTCGTCACCGACAAGACGCTGATGCTGGGCGACAATGTCCACCCCAATGCCAAGGGCGTCGGGGTGATCGTCGAGGGCCTGGCGCCGCTGGTCGAGGACGCGTTGCCCGACGCGAAATAGGGGCCGTTTCCAATATCGTCGTCATCCCCGCGAAAGCGGGGACCCAGTGCTGTGCTATCCCGCCCCTGGGTTCCCGCTTTCGCGGGAATGACAAAGGGGAGGGATCAGCCCAGCAATTTCCCCGCCCGCACCCGCCAGGTTTCGGCCAGCACATCCATCTCCGCCAGCTCGCGCAGCGCCGCGGGTTCGCGCTTGCCCGCGCCGCCGATCAACAGCCCGAACACCCGCGCGACGCTCCAGTCGGGCAACGGACGTCCGACCAGTTCCAACCGGTCGCCCGCCATGACCACGCCGTCTTCGACCACGCGATAATACCAGCCGCTGCGCTGCGTCCTAACCACCGTCGCGGGCACGCTCGCGACGCCGAAACGATGGCCGAGCTTCCAGCACGGCTGGCGCCCCTGGCTGATCTCGACCAGCGCGCTGCCCAGCCGGTAACGGTCGCCGATGCACGCGTCGTGCTCGACCAGCCCCGCAGTCGAGATATTCTCCCCGAACGCGCCGGGCGCACCAAGCAGTTCATGATCGTCCAGCGCGTCCGCCCACCAGGCATAATGATCGCGCGGATAATGGTGGATCGCCTTGTCGGTGCCGCCATGGACGGTGAGGTCGGCCTGCTCGTCGTCCGCGATGCCCAGCGGTCCGACCCGCAACGGCCCGGTGACGGGGGTTTTGGCGATCGCGCTCGGCTCGCCCTTGTCGCCGAAAACGCGCGCCTTGCCGGTCAGCACCGCGTCGATCGCATAGCCCATGCCGCCCTCCTGTCGCGTCGCCCGGACTCCGCGCTAGCGCCGCAACAAGGAGCAGACAAGCCGGGCCGGTACCCTGCCTTGCATCCATCGCGGGCGCACGACGTTGGTAAGCCGAACCCGTCACAGGAGCATCGCGTGAAAATTTTTGCCTGTTTGCCTGCCTTTATCCTCATTGCCGGATGCAATTCTCCCTCCGAAAGCCCGAATGACAAACCCGCCGAGCGCGCCGCTGCGGCCGATTCCGGCACGCTCCGCTTTACCGATGCCAAGGCGACGACGCCCTTCGCCGAACCGCCGGTCCTGCGCGCGCAGGTGATCCTCGCCCAGCTCGGCTTTTCGCCGGGCGCGATCGACGGCAAGGAAGGGCAATCCTATGTCGCCGCGCTACGCGGTTTCCAGGCGGCGCACGATCTCGACGAAAGCGGCAAGCTCGACGACGCGACGCTCGCGAAGATGCAGCAGTGGAACAATGTCGCCGCGACGCGCCTCGTCGTCATCCCCGCCGCCTTCGCGGCCGGACCCTTCGTTCCTGACTTTCCCGAGGACGCGGCCGATCAGGCGAAGCTTCCCGCGCTCGGCTATCGCAACCTGATGGAAGCGCTCGCCGAACGCTTCCACACCACCCCCGAAACGATCATCGCGCTCAACACCCCCGAAACGCCGGTCGGGGCGGGTAAGGTCCTGCGCGTGCCGAACATCCCCGACGTCGATCCGCTGGCGCCCGCCGACGATCCGCGCGGTTGGGGCGCGACCTTGCAGAAGCTGGGGGTCGCCGCGACCCAGCCAGCCGCCGACAAGCTGGTCGTCGACAAGAGCGAGGGCGTGCTCAAGGCCTATGACGCCGACGGAAAGCTCATTGCTTTATTTCCGGCGACGATGGGAAGCCATCGCGATCCGCTGCCGATCGGGACATGGAAGATCCAGGGCGTCAGCCGCAATCCCGACTTCCATTATAATCCCAAGCTGTTCTGGGACGTCAGCGACAACAAGGAGGCGCAGCTGCTGCAACCCGGCCCTAACGGTCCGGTCGGGGTCGTCTGGCTCGACCTCGACAAGCCGCATTACGGCATCCACGGCACCAACGAACCCCACACGATCGGCCGCGCCGAAAGCCACGGCTGCGTCCGCCTGACCAACTGGGACGCCGCGCGCCTCGCGCAGATGGTCAAGCCGGGGACGGCGGCGGTGTTCCAGAACTGACGGCGGTCGATATCGGGTGATCGCGCCGCTTGCGGGATCATCCCGGGACGACGGCTTCGGGGTGGGAGCGGACGGTCCTTAAATCCTCCCTGTCGCGCAGCGATGGGGAGGTGGCAGCGCGAAGCGCTGACGGAGGGGCCGACGCCGTAGGCGTCGCGCGACCTTTCGGCCCCTCCACCACGCCCTTCGGGCGCGGTCCCCCTCCCCATGGCTTCGCCACAGGGAGGATTTAAACGCCTGCTAACGCCCCAAACCCGCCGTCCCCGCTTACCCCCAACGAAAAAGGGCGGCCCCGCGGGGCCGCCCTTCCTGTTTCGTTCGGTTTCCGAAAAATCAGAAAGCGAAGCCGACGCCGGCGACGAAGCTGTCGAAGTCGCCGAAGTTGCTGACGAACTGGTGGCGATATTCGACCTTGCCGTACACGTTCGAACCGAACTTGTGCTGGTAGCCGGCACCGACATAGGGATCGTCGATGTCGCTGAAGGTGTAACCACCGGTGGCGTACAGCTTGCCGCTCGTGCCGAGCTTGGCGCCGATGCGGCCGCCGGCCGAGAACTGGACATCCGCGCCATCGACGAGGACCTTGTCGCCGGCGACTTCGGCGCCGACGAACGCGGTGCTGCCGAGGTCGAAATCATAGCCTGCTGCGAGGCCGAGCGTGCCTTCGTCGATCCCGTTGCCGGTGATCAGGCCGCCGCGAACTTCGACATGGCCTTCGCCGCCTTCGGCAGCGAACGAGGGGGTTGCGACAACGGCCGAGAGGAGAGCGGCTGCAACTGCGAATTTCTTCATTTTGTTTTCCTTTATCAGTGACGGGACGCGTCCCTTGGAACGCGACCCGCCGCCTAAATGGCGTTTTCGGCTGTCGCTTCAATGAACGGATCATTCAGATTGTGACAATTTTCTTACCTGTGTTGTTTTTGCAACACAGGGGAGGGTTGTCAGCCCAGGGCCGCCTGCTTCTCTTCCGCGATGCGGTCGAGTTCGGCGCGCGTCGGCTTGGTCGCGGCGCTTTTCAGCTGCCCGCACGCGGCCATGATGTCGCGCCCGCGCGGGGTGCGCACCGGCGCCGAAATCCCGGCCTTGAAAATCAGGTTGCTGAACGCGCGCACCCGCTCGGGCGTCGAACATTCGTACATGGCGCCGGGCCAGGGATTGAACGGAATCAGATTGACCTTGGCGTGCAGCCCATATTCCCGGATCAGCCGGACCAGCTCGCGCGCATCGTCGTCGCTGTCGTTCTTGTCCTTCAGCATCACATATTCGAAGGTGATCCGCCGCGAATTGCCCGCGCCCGGATAGTCGGCGCACGCCTGCAGCAGTTCCTCGATGCCATATTTGCGGTTGAGCGGGACGATCTCGTCGCGGATTTCCTTCGACACCGCGTGCAGCGACACCGCGAGGTTGACGCCAATCTCTTCGCCCGCGCGCGCCATCATCGGCACGACGCCGCTCGTCGACAGCGTGATCCGGCGCCGCGACAGCGCGAGCCCGTCGCCGTCCATGACGATCTTGAGCGCGCCCTTGACCTCTTCGAAATTATACAGCGGTTCACCCATGCCCATCATTACGATGTTGGTCAGGATGCGGCCGTCGGCGGTATAATGACCGCCTTCGTCCTCGTCGTCGTCCTCGGGATCGGGGCCAAAGCCGGCCATCGTGCCCTTGGGCCATTCGCCGAGTTCGTCACGCGCCAGCATCACCTGCCCGACGATCTCGCCCGCCGCGAGGTTGCGCACCAGCCGCATCGTGCCGGTGTGACAGAAACGGCAATTGAGCGTGCAGCCGACCTGGCTTGAGACACATAATGTTCCCCGATCGGCGTCGGGGATGAAGACCATTTCATATTCCTGGCCGTCGGCGGCGGCGAGCAGCCATTTGCGGGTGCCGTCGCTCGACACCTGCGCCTCGCGCACCGTCGGGCGGCCGATGATGAAACGGTCGGTCAGCCAGGGGCGCATCGTCTTGGCGATATCGGTCATCGCCTCGAAATCGGTGACCCCGCGGTGATAGATCCAGTGCCAGATCTGCTTGGCGCGCAGCTTCGCCGCCTTGGCGTCTAGTCCCGCCTCGACCAGCACGCCACCGATGGCGTCGCGGGTCAGCCCGACGAGGTCGATGCGGTTGCCGCCGCGCAAGGGGACGGTGCCCGTGGTAACGGGGTCGATATGGCCGGGGATCTGCATGATCGCGGCCCTATAGGGCGGAAGCCGCGTTTAGGCAATGACAAGCCCCTCCCCGTCAGGAGAGGGGCGGCGTGAGGTCAATGCGCGCGCGTCTCGCCCAGCGCTTCTTCGAACTGTTCGAGCGGGCCGACATGCTCCGCGGGCGGTTCCCCGGGGCATTTCGGGAAAATCGCGTCGAGCCGGCGTTTCAGCGTGTCGTCAAAGGTCGGCTGGTTCGAAATTCGGGCGTTGCTGACAGTCAGTTCGGAGCGGATCGCGCCCTTGATCCGTTCGAGCGCGTCGGGGTTCAATATCCCGGCGTTGAGCAATTCCTCGCACAGCTGGATCAGCCCGACCGTCGTCGCATGCGCGCGCAGGCCGATGAAATCGAGCGTCCGGTGCCGCTCGCGGGCTTCCGCATCACAGCGGCTTACTACAGTCATTCCGGCATCTCCCTCTCCATTGCCGTTGCGACCGAACGGCGCGCCGTGAGGGCGTCTTCCGTATCGTTCGGGGACGATCATGCGCCAATGGGGGAGGGGGGGCAAGCGCTTATGTAACTAAGTGTCCCATTCGGAGTGGACAGCGCAATTTTATCCCCTCCCTGCAAGGGAGGGGAATCATGTCACAGCGACTTCAACATCCCCAGAACCGCGGGGACATTCCCGTTCGCCTCGGCATGGCGCAGCGGCAGGACATTCTGCACCAGGATTTCCGCAGGCGTGGGTTCGACCGCGAACATGCTCATCACCTCGTCGGCGAACTCATCGAGCGGCATATAGCCCTCGCGCGTCGACTGACCGGGGGTCAGGTCGGTGCGCACCGCGGGCGGCGCCAGTTCGATCACCTCGACCTTGCCCTCCAGCTGGATGCGCAGCGCGACCGAGTAACTGTGCATCGCCGCCTTGGTCGCCGAATAGGTCGGCGCCTTGGGCAGCGGCACGAACGCCAGCCCCGACGTCACATTGACGATCGCGGCGTCGTCCTGCGCCGCCAGATGGTCGACCAGCGCGTCGGTCAGGCGGATCGGGCCGAGGATGTTGGTGACGACGGTCGCCTCGGCCTGCGCCAGGTCGCGCTTGGCGCTGGCATCCTCGGCGCTCATGATGCCGGCATTGTTCACCAGGATATTGAGCGCGGGAAAGCGCGCGACGATGTCCTTGGCGAAGGCCGCGATCGCATCGGCATCGGTGACGTCGAGCGTCACCGCCTCCATGTTCGCCCGCCCCGCGATCGCCGCGTCCAGCTTCGCGGTGTTGCGCCCGGTGATGATGACGCGGTTGCCCGCGTCGTGCCAGCGCTGCGCGAGCGCCAGCCCGATGCCCGAGCCGCCGCCCGAAACGAGGATGGTGTTGCCGGTGGTTTTCATGGTCTGTCTCCTTGGGGGATGGTGAGAAGACCCAAATACGCCTATACTCTCCAAAAGAAAGAAGGCACCCAAAAGTGCCATAGTTACCCAAAAGAGAGATTTGGATTTTCCGCCATGCCTGCACCTGAAAAAATCGTCTATGATCCCAATGCGCCGGTCGATCCGCGCGTCGAAACGCTCGTCAACGAACTGATCGGCCGAGTCGCCGACAAATGGACCCTACTCGTTCTGGAGGAGCTGGAGGATCACGGAACGTGCCGCTTCACCATATTGTCGCGCCGCGTTCCCGGCATCAGCCAGAAGATGCTGACCCAGACGCTGCGCGCGATGGAACGCGACGGCCTTGTCGTGCGGACGGTGCATCCGGTCGTCCCGCCGAAAGTCGAATATTGCCTGACCGACCTCGGCCACAGCTTGGGCGAAGCCTTTTGCGGGGTGTGGGCCTGGGCCGAAGCCAATCTGGAAAAGGTGGCAAGCGCGCGGTCGACGTTCGACGCGCGGGGATAAGCCGGGACCATGATCGTGCCCGAATCATGGCCCCGGCTTTGACGGGTCCTGCAAGGTGGAGCCGCCGATCAGTTTCGGATCGAGCTGACCTGGATCAATGGATCGCGCGACACGCCCGCGACCACCAGATCGGCCTGTTTGGAAGCGATGAGCCGCGTGTCGCGGCGGCATTCGCGCACGTCATTCTTGCCCGCAAGGTCGAAGTCCGATGCGGTGCCGCACACGTCGACGACCGCGCGCCAGATGCGGCGGTCGAGCGCCTTCGTCCCGCTTTCGCTGCGCAGGTCGAGGTCCGAATGCTGGACGACCACGGTGCGCGGCGCGGCGGCCGGCGCGGTCTGGGCGAAAGCGGGCTGGCCGAACGAGGCGGCGGCCAGCGCGGCGAGGATCAGAAGCTTTTTCATCTTGTGTCTCCTTCGGCCGGCTGAAGAGGAGGGGAGGAAGCCGGTGAAGCCCAGATAATCCCTGCGGTGCCGCTGCGGGAGCAACGATGTTGCGAAGCCGTTCTGCAAAATTGCAGAATGCGCGCACGGGGCATATGACGCACAAGACGCCATGTTCGACTGGAACGACCTCAAATCCTTTCTCGCGGTCGCCGAAACCGGCAGCACGCTGGCGGCGGCGCAGGCGCTGCGCGTCAGCCAGACCACCGTCGCCCGCCGCATCGCCGCGCTCGAGGAGGCGACCGGGCTCACCCTGTTCGAGCGGCGGCAGGCGGGTTATGCGCTGACCGTGGCGGGCGAGGGCATGCTCGCGAGCGCGCTGGCGGTCCGCGAGGCCGCCGACCGCTTCGGCGAGGCGGCGGGCGCGCGCTCGCGCGACGCCGGCGGCGCGGTCAGCCTGACGACGATGGAAATCTTCGCGGTCACCATCCTGCCGCCGATCCTGCGCGACCTGCGCGCGGCACATCCCGAAATCCACATCCGCCTCGACACCGCCGACGAGCCGCGCGACCTCGCGGCGGGCGCCGCCGACATCGCGATCCGCAGCAGCAAGCAGCCGACGGGTGCGGGGCTGGTCGGACGCCGGATCGCCGACAACCCCTGGACGCTCTACAGCAGCCGCGATTATGCCGACCGCCACGGCATCCCGCACAGCCGCGAGCAGCTCGCCACCCACCCCTTCATCGGCGGCGGCGGCGGGGTCTGGGAACCCTATCAGGCATGGCTGCGCCAGTACGGGCTCGAGGAATCGGTGGTGATGCAATATGACAGCGCCTCGGGTCTGCTCGCCGGGGTGCGCTCGGGCATGGGCCTCACCATCCTCCCCGCCTTCCTCGCCGATCGCGAACCCGACCTCATCCGCTGCATCCCGCCGAAGACCGAGGACACGACGGGGCTATGGCTGCTGACCCACGAACGGCTGCGCCATGTGCCGCGGGTGCGGACGGTGCTCGATTTCCTGGCGCAGGAATTGACTAAGCTGGCGCGCGAATAGCCGAAAAACCGCTTTCCCAAAAAAGATCGTCATGCTCCAAGCTGGTCGATGAACGGCAAATCATACGCTGCACGCCTGCCCAAAGGCTTCGCCGACACCGGGTTGCTTAAGGGCACAAAGGCCCCATTTTCGCGCCACGCATCGGGGACCTTTGTGCCCTTAGGTGCTTACCCTCGCGCTCCCGAATGGCATTTCAGTGTAAAGTTGCGCAGTTTTCCGCGCCTCCCGGGTTGCCAGCCCCATCTCGTCATCCCGGGCTTGACCCGGGACCCGCCTTTTTCTTCTGGGATCGCCGGATCGAAGGAGGGCAGGCCCCGGGTCAAGCCCGGGGTGACGACTGCGCCCGGGCGCATCGTCAACCACGATTCCAGTGTTAAGTTCGGCGGAGTTACGCCATTTCTCGCGCGCCCCGCTTCACGCCAACGCCATCTCCACCGCCGCCTCGACATGCAGCGCCAGCGTGTCGAACAGCGGCACCGCGCTGTCGCGCGCATCGACCAGCAGCATGATCTCGGTGCAGCCGAGCACGATCGCCTCGGCGCCATCGGCGATCAGCGCCGCGATGATGCGGCGATATTCGGCGCGCGATTCGTCGCGGATCACGCCCTGCACCAGTTCGTCATAGATGATGCGGTGGACGGTCACGCGGTCGGCATCGCCGGGGATGATCGCCGCGATCCCCGCAGCCGCCATGCGCCCGGTGTAAAAGGGCTTTTCCATCGTGAAGGCGGTGCCGAGCAGCCCGACGCGCGTATATCCCGCCGCGCGGATCGCGGCGATGGCGGGGTCGGCGATATGGAGCAGCGGCACGTCGGTCGCCGCCTCGACCGCCCCGGCGCACAGGTGCATCGTGTTGGCGCAGATCAGCAGCATCTCGGCGCCGCCTGCGGTCAGCGACCTCGCGGCTTCGGCCATCTGTCCGTCGAGCACGTCCCAGTCGCCGCTCGCCTGCAACGCGGCGATCGGCGCGAAGTCGAGCGACAGCATCAGCACGCGCGCCGAATGCAGCCCGCCGAGCCGCGCCTTCACCCCCTCGTTGATCAGGCGGTAATAGTGCGCCGAACTTTCCCAGCTCAAACCGCCGATCAGGCCGATCGTCTTCATCGCATCATCCCGGTCTTGCACAGCCCAGCGCCGCCGCGTCGATCGCCGTCGCCGCGCCGCGCAGGCGATAGGTGTCGGCGATCGACCCGCCACTCGTCGACACGCTCTCGACGCTCATGCTCGGCGCCGATCGTATGGCGGCGATGATCGCGGCATCCATCCGCGCGTCGCTCGCCCAGCCATGCGCACCGTTGCCGGTCAGGATGAAGCGGCGGCTGCCGATCGTCAGCCGCAATTCGCCGCCGGCGCGTCGCGCTTTCGACAGGCGGACGTAGAATTGGCCGCGAATGCGCGATTTGGGCCAGTAACCGACGCTGGCATAGGCCTTCACCTGCGGCGTCCCGATTGTCGCGGCGGGGGCGGCGATCGCGTAGCAACGCGGCGCCGCGGGGTCGCGAAAGGCGCCCCAGCCGTCGAAGATGCCGAGCGCGGTGCGCGGCGCTGCCACCGCCATGGCGGGCACCGCCGCCAGCATCAGCAAAAAGGGGAGGGCGCGGCGCATCGCGCCTCGATTGCGCGATTGGGGATGCTTTGCAAGCATGGCTTGCACGGCGCCATAGGCGCGTTAAGGAAGGAAGACATTTTATGGGGGCAGGGAATCGGGGTGCGAAGGCGCCCATGGTACCCGTCCCTGAGGGACTTCTCCCGCACGAGCATACAGGATGGCGGAATAACAATGAAAGCGACGATCGAACGCGCGATACTGTTGAAGAGCCTTGGCCACGTCCAGTCGGTGGTCGAGCGGCGTAACACGATTCCCATCCTCTCGAACGTGCTGATCGAGGCCGACGCATCGGGCCAGCTCAAGCTGATGGCGACCGACCTCGACCTGCAGGTGGTCGAGACGATCGCCGCCCGGGTCGAAACCCCCGGCACCACCACCGTTTCGGCGCACACCCTTTTCGAAATCGCCCGCAAGCTGCCCGAGGGCGCCGAGGTCAGCCTCGCCGCTGCCGAGGGCAAGATGCAGGTCAAGGCCGGCCGCTCGAACTTCAACCTGCCGACGCTGCCGCGCGACGATTTCCCGGTGATCGCCGAGGGCGAACTGCCGACCAATTTCGAACTGCCGGTCGCCGAGCTGATCCAGATCATCGACAAGACGCGCTTCGCGATCTCGACCGAGGAAACGCGCTATTATCTCAACGGCATCTTCCTGCACGTCGCCGAAGATGCGACCGGCCCGGTGCTCAAGGCCGCGGCGACCGATGGCCACCGCCTCGCCCGCTACACGGTGACCCGCCCCGACGGCGCCAGCGCGATGCCCGACGTGATCGTTCCGCGTAAATGCGTCGGCGAGATCCGCAAGCTGCTCGACGAGGCCGAGGGCAATGTCGAAATCAGCCTGTCGGCGACCAAGATCCGTTTCCAGCTCGGCAACGCCGTGCTGACCTCGAAACTGATCGACGGCACCTTCCCCGACTATAGCCGCGTCATCCCGACGGCGAATGACAAGCTCTTGAAGGTTGATCCGAAAAGCCTGTTCCAGGGCGTCGACCGCGTCTCGACGATCGCCAGCGAAAAGACCCGCGCGGTCAAGGTCGGCCTCGACAAGGACCGCATCACGCTCAGCGTCACCAGCCCCGAGAACGGCACCGCCGCCGAAGAGGTCGCGGCCGTGTACGACAGCGAGGCGATGGAGATCGGCTTCAACGCCCGCTACCTCAGCGACATCCTCGGCCAGGTCGACGGCGACACCGTCGAACTGCACCTTGCCGACGCCAACGCCCCGACCTTGATCCGCGAGAGCGAGAAGAGCCCGGCGCTGTACGTGCTGATGCCGATGCGGGTCTAAGTCCTTACCGGGCGCGTCAGTCGCGCTTGGCCTGACAGTGCGAACACGTCCGGCTTGCCGGGACGAGCAGGTTTATCCGATAGTTTCTCGTGCGGTACAGGCTGTATCCGCAGCGGGGGCATTTGAGCGCCATGAAGACTATCGCAAGCAGCAGCGATCCCACGACCAACAGCAAATATTTGGCATCGAAATCCGCGTTGCGCGTGCTCGGAAGCAGCAGCGCGCAGGCGCCGATAATAATAAAGAGAAATTGTATCGTCCGGGCGAAGCTGAGGCGGCTCACCCCCGGACCTACCCCGCCTTAGCCACCCGCCAGATCACCCCGCCGGTATCGTCGGCGATCAGCGCGCTGCCGTCCTTCGCGACCTTCACATCGGCCGGGCGACCGCGCGTCGTCTTGCCGTCCTTGGCAAGGAACTGGTCGAGCAGGGTGATCGGCAGCGTGTCGGTGGGTTTGCCATTGGCACCGAATTTCACGAACACCACGTCGTACCCCGCGACCGGTTCGCGGTTCCACGATCCGTGGCGGGCGATCAAAGCCCCGTTCGCCCAGCGCTCGCCGAGGTCGAGGCCCTGAGTAAAGGTCATCCCCAGCGGCGCGGTGTGGGCGCCGAGCGCATATTCAGGGCGCTTGACATATTGGCGCCGGTCGTCGGCATCGGGCGCGACCCGCGTGTCGACGAAGCCGCCCCAATAATACCAGGGCCAGCCATAGAAATCGCCTTCGTCGATCTCGGCCAGATAGTCGGGGACCAGGTCGCTGCCGAGCATGTCGCGCTCGTTGACCACGGTCCACAACTGGTCGCTGCCCGGATAAAAGCCGAGCCCGACGGGGTTGCGGATGCCCGCCGCGAAGGTGCGGACATATTTCTGTTCGGGGCGGATTTCCAGGATACGCGCGCGCCGCGCTTCGTTCGCCAGGCCCTTTTCACCGATATTGCTGTCGGCGCCGACGCCGACATAGAGCCAACCGTTGGGCGCCGCGACCAGGCTCTTGGTCCAGTGGCGGTTGGTGCCCGCGGCGGGCAGGTCGGCGATCTTGCTCGGCTTGCCGCTCATCGCGGTTTCGCCCTCGACATAGGGGAAGGCGAGCAGCGCGTCGGTGTTGGCGACATAGAGTGTCTTGCCGACCAGCGCGATACCATAAGGCGAGTTGAGGCCGGTGATATAGGCGGTCTTGACCTCGGCCTTGCCGTCGCCGTCGGCGTCGCGGAGCAGACTGATGCGGTTCGCCGACTTACCGCCGGCGCCCGCCTTGCTCATCATCCGGCCCATCACCGCACCCTCGATGCCAGAGGTATCGCGCGGCGGACTCTCGCTCTCGGCGACCAGCACGTCGCCATTGGGCAGCACGAACATCGTCCGCGGATGCGCCAGCCCCTCCGCGAAGCGTGCGACGCTCAGCCCTGCGGCGGCGCGCGGCGCCTCTCCGGCGGGCCATTTGGTCGCCTCGGGCACGTTCATCGTCGGGATCGTCTGCGACGCCTGCGGCGCCATCACGGGTACCCGGCCGCTCAGCTCTGCGGTCGAGAAGCGCGCCACATCGGGCCGCGACATCGCGTAAAGGACGATGCCGGCGACGACCAGGATCAGCAGCAGGGCGATGAGGACATATTTCAGGATCTTGCGCATGGCTCATGTCTACACGCGCTGCGGGCAAGGTCAAAGAGGCGAAACGCGGCCTGCCATGGTTAACTCGAAGCGCCTTGCGATTAACCTTACCCGCCTGTTCAGCACTATTGGGAACGGCGCGGTGAGGCGGGGGGCGTAGAGCGGTCCCGACATGATCGGGGACACCATGCAGCTGCCAGCACCTTTTCTTTCCGACCGCGCCGCGGTGGACGACGCGCATGCGCTGATCCACCAGCATGGCGACGAGGCGGGGTTTGCAGCCGCGGCGCGCGCCGAGCAGTATCGCGTGCTCGGCAACCACATCCACTTCGCGCGCTGGCGCCAGATCGAGCGACTGATCGTCTATCTGTCGGTCGAGGACATCCTCGACACGGTGCACTGACTCCCTAGCGTTTCTTTCACTTCGTCATTGCGAGCGAAGCGAAGCAATCCAGAGCGGTGTACGCCTGCCCTGGGCTGCCGCGCCGCTTCGCTCCTCGCAATGACGAGAGGAATTACAGCCGCAGCCCCGCCGTCTCAGGCAAACCCGCCATGATGTTGAGGTTCTGGACGCAGGCGCCGCTCGCGCCCTTGCCGAGATTGTCGAGCCGCGCGACGAGCCGCAGCTGGGCGCCGTCGGCGCTGGCATAGAGCATCAGCTCCATCGCATCGGTCGCGGCATCGTCCTTGCGCAGCAGCAGTTCGCTTTCGTCGCCCGCACGCCGCACGCTGACCAGCGGCGACCCCGCATAATGCGCCGCGAGCGCGTCATAGACCGCGTCGGCGGTCGGCGCGTCGAAGCTCAGCGGTACTTCGACCAGCATGCCGCGATAGACCGGCACCACCGCCGGCGCGAACACGGGCGCGTGGACCAGACCCGAACCGACCCGCATTTCCGGCACATGCTTGTGTCCAAGCGACAGGCCATAGCTGCGAAAACCGATGTCGGTTTCGGCTTCGAAACGCGTGATCAGTTCCTTGCCGCCGCCCGAATAGCCCGACACCGCGTTGACGCTCAGCCGCGCATCCTTCGCGACGATGCCGGCCGCGACCAGCGGCGCGACGAGCGCGAGGAAACCGGTTGGGTAGCAGCCGGGGTTGCTGACGCGCGACGAAGCTGCGATCGCGGCGCGCTGTCCCGCGTTCAGCTCGGGGAAGCCATAGGCCCAGCCCGGGGCGACGCGGTGCGCGGTCGAGGCGTCGATCACCTTCGTGCGGTCGTTGGCGATCATCGCCACCGCTTCGATCGCCGCTGCGTCGGGCAGGCAGAGGATGACGAAATCGGCGTCGTTCAGCGCTTCGCGCCGCGCATCGGCGTCCTTGCGCCGCGCCTCGTCGAGCGTCGCCAGCGCGAATTCGCTCCGCCCGGCCAGTCGCTCGGCGATTTCGAGGCCCGTCGTTCCCGCCGCGCCGTCGATGAATACCGTCTGTGTCATGATGTTATGTCAGTCTTTTATACCCGCTCACCGGCGGGTCATGATCCTTGGCTGCCGAACGTGCGGCGACGTCGGCCAGCGGCTCCACTTTCACCGCCATCCATCGTCGGCTGGCGTGGATGATGTGGGTGGCGTCGGCCATGATGCCGACATGGCCGGGAAAGAAGACCATGTCGCCGCGCCGGAGTGCGGCTGGGTCGACGTCCTTGTCGGCGCCGAGCGATGCCAGCTGCAGATCGCTGTCGCGCGGCAGGTGGATGCCCGCAGCGGCCCAAGCGAGTTGCACCAGCCCCGAACAGTCGATCCCGGCGGCGGTCCGGCCGCCCCACAGATAGGGCGCGTCGACCATTTCCTCGGCGACCGACGCGGCATCGGTTTCGTGTGTGCCGACCTCGGCCAGTGCGGCGAGCGGCAGATATCCGTGCGCGGTGGTGAGCCATTCGCCCTCGGCCTCGCCCATCACCAGCGCCCCGCGCGGCAGCACCGCCGACCCGCCGCTCGCGGCGTCGGGGGCGCTGTGGAGCAGTGCTTCGCTCGCGCGTACCCGGTGCGTCGGCGCGATCGGCGCCCCCAGCGCGTCGGCGGCCAGATACCCTACATAATGGTCAGCCAGGCAATACCCCCAAGCCCACCCGCCCGTCAGGTCGAGCAGCGCGAAGCCTTCGCCGTAGAGAAGCTCGCTCGTCTGGTCGGCATCGAGTGACGGCGCGCCGCGCAACACCGCTGAGGGCAGCACGCAACTGCTCATCATCGGCGCGGCATAATGGGGTGCGAAATGCTGGCCAGCGACCGCGATGTCGGCGAGGTCGGGGCGGATCGCGACGACGCGCGGATCATAGCTTTGCGACGTGCCTGTCAGGCCGAAACGGCCACGTCCCGCTCCTGCTGCGCCCGGGCGCCCCATGCGGATGCGACCCGCCAAATTTTCGACCTCTGCTGTCACGTCATGTCCTGAAATGCGATGAAGCCGCCGAACGGCGGATAATCGCGGCGCATTAGCGCAGCGGTAGGGCTTTTATCAAGCGCCATCGCCCTTGCGCCGCCGGTCGTAGCGCGCCTGCAGCATCGCCCATGCCGCGCGCATCCCGAGCGCCGCGCCGCCCTTGGGTCGGCCGTGCTTCGCTGAGGGGCGCCAGGCGAAGGTGTCGACATGCGCCCAGGTGATGCCTTCGCCGACGAACCGCTTGAGGAACAACGCGGCGGTGATCGTCCCGGCGAAAGCCGAAGAGCCCGCATTGCCAAGGTCGGCGATGTCGGTTTCGAGCAGGTCGGCGTAGCCATCCCATAGTGGCATCCGCCAAAGCGGGTCGTCGCGATCGATGCCGCCCGCCAGCATCGCGTCGGCCAGCGCATCGTCATTGGCGAACAGCGGTGGCAGGTCGGGACCCAGTGCGACGCGCGCGGCTCCGGTCAGCGTAGCGAAATCGACGATCAACTCGGGCTTGCCCTCGCTCGCCTTCGCCAGCGCGTCGCCGAGCACCAGCCGGCCCTCGGCGTCAGTGTTGCCGATCTCGACCGTCAACCCGAGCCGGCTTTTCAATACGTCGCCCGGCCGGAACGCATCAGCTGAAATCGCATTTTCCGCTGCCGCGACCAGACAGTGCAGCCGCACCGGCAGCCCGCTCGCCATCACCAGTTCGGCGAGCGCCAGCACGTGCGCCGCGCCGCCCATGTCCTTCTTCATCAGCCGCATTCCGGCTGACGGTTTGATGTCGAGCCCGCCGCTGTCGAAACTGATGCCCTTGCCGACCAGCGCGATGCGCGGATGGTCCTCTTTGCCCCACAAAATCTCGATCAGTCGCGCGGCATGATGTTTCGCTGCCGCGCGTCCGACGGCATGGATCATCGGATAGCCTTGTTCCAGCGCCTCGCCCTTGGTTATCACGATCTTCGCGCTATGCGCCTTGGCGATGCGCTCGGCTTCCTTCTCGATCGCCGCCGGCCCCATGTCGGCGGCCGGCGTGTTGACCATGTCGCGGACCAGCGCGGTCGCGCGCATCTCGGCGACCACCGGGGCAATCGCGCCGACGTCGCTGGTCAGCAGCACACGTGGCCCATGTGCTTCGGCCTTGGGGCGGTACCTGTCGAAACGATATTGTCCGCTCATCCACCCGAACATTGCCTTGCCCGGCTGCCGCCCCTCGACCCGGTAACGGCCTTCGGGCAAGATCTGGCCCAGCTTGGCAAGGCACCAAGCCGACAAGCTTTCAACATTCGCAACAGTCGTTACCACCGACCAGCGCTCGGGATCGTCGCCGGGCAGGATAGCATGGACAAAGGCATCGGGCTTGAACCCGACGGCGGCGAGGTGGGCGCGTTCACGCGCGCTGCGGCCCTTCAGCCAGCTATCAAAGCTCTTCTTGTCGACAAGGTGGATCGTGCGTGCATCCTGGCCCTTGTCGGGCTGGATCAAGTCGGAATGGTCGGTCATTCCGAATTGCTAGGCTTGCGGGGAAACTTTGTCGATGCCCGGCGTTGTTCGCCCATGACCGCCATCCTTGCCCTCCGCTCCGCCGCAGCGCTCGCGCCGGCTATCCTCCTCCTTCTCGCCACCTGCTCGAGCGAACCGGCGCAGACGACCGCCGAAAAGGCCGCCGCCGCCTCGGTTCCCGGTGCGCCTCCCGGCGCCGTCGACGATGTGAAGGTAGCGAATGCGACGGCCTCGGAGGTCAAGGAAAGCAGTGACCTGATGGAGTTTTCCTACGCCTATCCGCTCGAGGCGGCGAAGATCCCCAAACTCGCCGAATGGCTCGATGCCGACCGCGCGGCCAAGCGCGACGCACTGATCGCTGAATCGCGCCGTGATCGGGCGGCCGCGGAAAAGGGAGGCTTTCCCTACCGTCCCCACAGCCATTTGCAGTCTTGGGAACGCATCACCGACACGCCGCGCTTCCTCAGCCTGTCGAGCGAGATTTCGACCTACACCGGCGGCGCCCACGGCATGACGACCTTCGGCACTTTGCTCTGGGACCGCAACAGCGGCAAGCGACGTTCGCCGCTCGATCTGTTCACCAGCGGCACCGCGTTCGACGCGGCGATCCGCGACGATTTCTGCGCTGCGATCACGCGCGCCAAGGCGGCGAAGGGCATTCAACTGCCTGCGGAGAGTGAGGACTCGGTCTTCGCCAAATGCCCGCCGGCCTCGGCGCAGACGGTGTGGCTCGGCTCGTCCGATGGGCGCCATCTCGACCGCCTGACGATCGCCATCGCACCCTATGAGATCGGCGCTTATGCCGAGGGCGATTACCGGATCAACGTCCCCGTGACGGCTGGATTGATCCGCGCCGTAAAGCCGGAGTTCGCTGGCGACTTTCGCGCGGGCAAATAGGAATATGGCGATGGCGAAGCCGATGAAGGCCGGGAAGGTCGGCGAAACCGACGCTGAAAAGAGGGGCAAGAAGCGCGCGGCGACGAAGCTGAGGAAGGAGGTCGGTGCGGGCAAGACGATCGCCAAGCCGCCGAAGGACCGAGAGGCCGACCTTGATCGCGCGCCCAGATGGCAGCCGCGCTATCCCGGGTCCGGCCGTCTCAAGGGAAAGGTCGCGATCGTCACTGGCGGCGACAGCGGTATCGGCCGCGCGGTCTGCGCGCTCTTCGCGCGCGATGGCGCCGATATCGCGATCGTCTACCACAGCAACAGGGCTGACGCCGACGCCACCGCCGCGACCGTCGAAGCCGAGGGGCGCTGCGCGATCACCATCAAGGCTGACGTCGGCAAATCGGGCGCGGGCGAAAGGATCGTCGGCAAGGCGGTTGCCAGGCTCGGCCGGCTCGATATTCTCGTCAACAATGCGGGCGAGCAGCATCCGGCGGAGGATATTCGCGACATCAGCCTCGAACAACTCCGGCGCACCTTCGCAACCAACATCTTTGGCATGTTCTATCTGGTGCAGGCCGCGCTGCCGCACCTCAAGAAGGGAGCGGCGATCGTCAATTGCACCAGCGTCACGATGTATCAGGGATCGGGCGGGCTGCTCGATTACAGCGCCACCAAGGGTGCGATCACCGCCTTCACCCGCTCGCTCAGCGAAAATCTGGTTGGGAAGGGCATTCGCGTCAATGCGGTCGCGCCGGGACCGATCTGGACCCCGCTCAACCCGCGCGGCGGGTCGCCAGCCGATAAGGTCGCGACCTTTGGCGAGGGTACGCCGATGAAACGGCCGGGCGAGCCCAACGAGGTCGCCTCCTGCTTCCTGTTCCTCGCCTGCGACGACAGCAGCTATATGTCGGGTCAGGTGTTGCATCCCAACGGCGGCACGATCGTTAACGGGTAAGGGGCAGTAACGGATACGGGGGCAGGCAGGAGAAAGCCGATGCCAGCCAAATCGAAAGCCCAGCAGAAAGCCGCCGGTGCGGCGCTTAGCGCCAAGCGCGGCGACACGCCCAAGTCGAAGCTCAAGGGGGCATCGAAAGAGATGGCCGAGAGCATGACCGAGAAACAGCTCGAGGATTTCGCGAAGGGGGCGACCAAGGGCAAGCCCGAGCATGTCGATTGACCCAAAGACATAACCCCGGGCCTTTGACGACCCGGGGCTACGCGACTGCGACCCAGTGCAGCTCTATTTCTTTTGTACGGCCTTGATCGCCGTGGTCTTGGCGGCAGGTGAGCCACCCGCGGTTACCGGGAGCGTGTTGGGCACTTCATAGGCCGAACCCATCGCGACCATATGGCTGATCGCGATGCGGCGCGGCGTCAGCGCCTTGGGCTGGATGCCGACGTAGGAGAAACTCGTCGCGCTATGGCACTCGAAGCAATTATGGCCCTGCTGACCCTTGGCGCTCTGCAGGAAGGTTTCTGCGGTGGTATTCATCAGGCTGATTGCGCCGACCGCGTTGGTCTGGTTCAGCGTCTGCCAGTTGGCATTGGTCGTCACATAGGTGTTGGGCTTAAACCATGCCGTTCCGATCAGATTGTAGTTCTGCAGCGGTGAATTGTTCGGGAAGTTCGCCGCCGCGCCCTGTGACGCGACGTTGATCGCGGTGATGTTCGCCGGTCCGTTCGGCTGGGTGTCACCGCCGGTCTTGTTCATCTGGACGACCTGCGTGATCGGCGAGAATTTGCCTGTCGCTGCGTCGAAGGTGACCGTGGCTGGATTGGTATTGGTCTCGACGAGCAGGGCTGCCTGCGAATAGGGCGTTCCCGCCTTGTAGAAGGTGTAATTGCCGGGATCGCTGGCATTGGCGTCGAAGACGAAGCTGTTGTCGGCGAACATCGGCGCGTTCAGCTTGTGCTCGAAAGTCGCCCAGACGAATTCGGGATGATTCTCGACATAGCCGACGACGTGCATGCCGACGAGTGCGACGGTGACCGTCTCATATTTGCCGCTCGGGACGACCGTGCAGTTCGCGCCGTTGCAGTTGTTCTGCAGCACCGGCACCTCGGCCTGCGTCGTATAGCTGCCCGCCGGCGCGGCCTCACCCGCGGCGAGCCGATACCAGGTGGCCTTGACGATCGCGTCGCCGACGCTGAAATAATCGTCCTGGTTTGGATTGTTCTGATAGGCGCCGGTCGCGATCAGGTTGCGTTTGATCACATCGAAATAGTTCGGCGTCATGTGGCTCGACGCATAGACCGGATAGCCGTTCTGCCCGATCAGCATGCTGCCGTCGGCCTCTACGATCGCGCCGTCCTGACTGGGGGCGCCATCGGCCATGTGCAGCGGCTTCATATGCACATCGAGTCGCAGCAGCGAGGTGCGCGGGACTTCGGAGGTGTTGGTGAGCAGATCGTCCGGGATCTGCCAGGTCAGGAAGCGCGGAGTGCCGTCGATCGGGGCGTTTGCCCACACAAAGGCTTCCCACGACCATTGGTTGAACAGGCAATCGTCGGCGGTCGCGCTCATCGTCGTCGGCATCGTCGCGGTCGGGTTGAGATAGCTCTGCAGTCCCTCGGCCCAGCCGAAGCCCTCGGGGCAACTGCCGGCCGCGGCGATTTCCTTATCGCTGCCATATCCGCCGTCCTTGCACGACGACAGCGGCGTGGTCACGGCAAAGGCGAGCGCTGCAAGTTTCGCACCCCGCCAGAACTTGGCATTAAAGCCCGTGTTCATGATGCTTGCCCCCTGGAAAGCAGAGAGCGTAATAGGAGAATAGTATAAAGTAAATATTCGGATGCGGTGAACCGAAGATCATTACATCCAATCTGGCAGTAACGTTGTGGGGCGCTGTGCCAAGGATGGTCCGACTCTGCTCAAAGGATCCGTATTAACAGGTTGGATTCACGCCCATCTATACGGCATCTGGCCGGTGCGGCGGCGCCGCGCCAAGGGGCGCGTCGCCGCCGCACGGATTTGCCGCAATTATTCGGCGGCTTCGAGCGCTGGTGCTTCGTCTTTCGCCGCAGTTGCCGCGCGGGCGTTGGCGAAGCCAAGCACGCCGTCGTCGATCGCGCCGGTGCGCATGTCGACGCGATCCTGGATGTAATTCTGGTTGAGCCGCCAGGGCAGGGCATCGGCGTTTTTGGGCATGATGTGCAGCGAGCGCTGGATATAGCCCGACGAGAAATCGAAGATATTCTCTTCGGTCAGGCTGTCCGGATCGTCGAGGCGCGGGGTGGCGACGGTCGTGCCGGTCGCGTCCATATGATTGAGCACGCGGCAGACATATTCGGCGACGATATCGGCGCGCAGCGTCCAGCTTGCATTGAGATAACCGAACACCGCCGAAAAATTCGGGACGTTCGAGAACATGCACGCCTTGTAGTAGAAATGCTCGCTCCAGTCGACGAGCGCGCCATCGACGCGCACCGGAATCTTGCCCGCGACGGCAAGGTTGAGTCCGGTCGCGGTAACGATGATATCGGCGTCGAGATGCTTGCCCGATTTGAGCTGGATTCCGGTGGCGTCGAAACGGTCGATATGATCGGTGACGACCGAAGCTTTGTCGGCCTTGATCGCCTCGAAAAAATCGGCGTCGGGGACGAGGCAGAGCCTTTGCTCCCAGGGGTTGTACGGCGGCGTGAACGCCTCGGCATCATAGCGGTCACCAAGATTCTTCTTGATCTGCTTGGTCAGGAATTCTCGGACTTTTTCCGGTTTGGTGCGTGCCTTCTGGAAGACGATGTCCTGCATCTTCACATTCTTGTAGCGTGTGATCTTGTACGCCAGTTCCTCGGGCAGGATTTTGCGCAGGAAATTGGCGAGCGCGTCCTTGGCAGGCCGGATGGCGAACCACGTCGGAGTGCGCTGCAGCATCGTGACGTGCGCCGCCTTGTCCGACATCGCCGGGACGATCGTTACCGCGGTCGCACCCGACCCCACCACGACGACCTTCTTGCCAGTATAATCGAGATCCTTCGGCCAGAACTGCGGGTGCAGTATTCGGCCCTGGAAATCGTCGCGGCCGGTGAAATTGGCGTCGAACGGTGAATCATAGTCATAATAGCCAGCGCCGAGATACAGCCAGCGCGCCGTCGTTGTCGATGTCGCGCCGCTTGAGTCCTCCATCGTAACCGTCCAGCGCGCGGTCGCGCTGTCCCAGTCGGCACCAACGACCTTGCGATCGAAGCGGATGCGTTCGCGGATATGGCGTTCGTCGACGATGCGGTTCAGATATTCGAGGATCGCAGGGCCATCGGCGATCGTCTTTTCATGCTTCCACGGTTCGAAGACAAAACCCAGCGTGTGCATGTCACTGTCCGAGCGGATGCCGGGATAGCGGAAAAGATCCCAGGTGCCGCCCAGATCGGCGCGGCGCTCGACAAGCGCGAAGCTGCGCCCGGGGCTGTACTGCTGGAGGTGAACCGCCATGCCGATACCCGAAATGCCCGCGCCGACAATCAGTACATCCTGATCGACCGGCGCAGCCGCTGTGTCATTCGCGCGTTCCATGGTCGCGGTACCTGCCATGATTTCGTCTCCCATATGTCTTTAGGGTGCAGCTTACGCACCGCGTTGCATTTTGCAATGCATTAGACGGGGGAGCGTTGGGGGGCGAAGCATCCTTGTCGCTGTCACATTATTGTCATAGGGGCGAAACCCGATTGTAACCAACGGCGGCATGGCCCGCCCAAGAATAGGAAGGGACGAAAAATGCGCCAGATCGCGGTTCTTCCCTATCGTTTCGGTGGACCTGCGCAGGATGGACCGACCGAAGTGCTGCTGATTACCTCGCGCGAGACGAAGCGCTGGGTGATTCCCAAAGGCAACCCGCTAACCGGCATGACGCGCCACGCCGCCGCCGCGATCGAGGCGGAGGAAGAGGCCGGCGTGATCGGCGCGGTCTGCCCGACGCCGATCGGCAGCTATCAATATCGCAAACGCCGCGCTAACGGCGCGTCGGTGTTGCTCGACGTCGAGGTGTTTCCGCTCGCCGTCACCAGCGAACTTTCCGAATGGAAGGAAGAGGGTGAGCGCGACCGCCAGTGGTTTCCGTTCCACGCCGCCGCCGCGGCGGTCGAGGAACCCGATTTGCAGGCACTCATCCGATCGTTCGGCGACAGCGGCTTTCGCGCCGTGGCGCGGACCGGCGGGGTGGTGCAGAATGTTGCCGAGAAGACAGGGGTGAGTTGGATGTTCGCATGGTTTCAGCGCTTGCTGCCGCGACAGGGCAATTTTTTCGAATTGTTCGAAAGCCACGCGGCAACGCTAGTCGCGGGCGCCAATGCCTTGTCGCGCCTGTTGCAGGGTGGGCCGGGCATGGCCGACCATATCCAGGAAATCGTCGAGCGCGAGCATGACGCCGACGCGATCACCCGCGAAGTGCTGCAGACTGTGCGCCGCACCTTCCTGACCCCGTTCGACCGCAGTGCGATCACTGACCTGATCGCCTCGATGGACGACGCGATCGACGAGATGCAGAAGACGGCGGGCGCGATTGATCTGTACGACGTGACCGAGATCGAACCCGAAATGCGCGACATCGCCGGCATCATCGTCGATGCCGCACGGCTGACCGCCGAGGCGCTGCCGCTGCTGCGCAACATCGGCGCCAACGGGCCGCGGCTGCACGAACTGACCGAACGGCTGGTGCGTATGGAGGGGCATGCCGACGAAATCCATGCAGCCGGGTTGAAGCGCCTGTTCCAGGAACATGGCGAGACGAACACGATTCAGTTCATCATCCGGCGCGAGCTGTTCAGCCACCTCGAACGCGTCGTCGACCGGTTCGAGGATGTCGCGAACGAGATCGACGGCCTGGTCATCGACCACGCATAAGCGAGGGCACGCGCATGCATGAACTCGCATTTCCCCTGCTCGTCGGCCTCGTCATTCTGGCGCTGGCGTTCGATTTCCTCAACGGGCTGCATGACGCGGCGAACAGCATCGCGACGGTCGTCGCGACGCGGCTGCTTAAACCGGTGCAGGCGGTGCTGTTCGCCGCTTTCTTCAACTTTGCTGCCTATTTCCTGTCGGTCATCTTTCCCGAACTGCACAAGGTCGCCGAGACGATCGGCAAGGGGATCATCGACAAGGATCTGGTGACCCCCGCGGTGGTGTTCGGCGCGCTGGTCGGGGCGATGTTCTGGAACATCGTCACCTGGCTCAAGGGCATCCCGTCGTCGTCGAGCCACGCCCTCGTGGGCGGCATCGTCGGCGCGGGCGTCGCGCATGCCGGGTTCGAGGGGATCGAGTGGACCGGGCTCAACAAGACGGTGATCGCTATCTTCCTGTCGCCGATGCTCGGGATGCTGCTCGCGATGCTGGTGATGCTGCTCAGCAGCTGGGCGCTCCGCCGCGCCACCGCCAATTTCGCCGAAAGAACCTTTCGCCATCTCCATCTCTTCTCGTCGGCGGCCTATTCGATCAGCCACGGCCTCAACGACGCGCAAAAGACGATGGGGATCATCGCCGTACTGCTTTATTCGACCGGATATTTGCAGGGCGAGTTCCACGTGCCGCATTGGGTGGCGTTCAGCTGCTACGTCGCGATCGCGCTTGGCACATTGTCGGGCGGGTGGAAGATCATCGAGACGATGGGCGGCCGCATCACCAAGCTGTCGCACCATCAGGGCTTCGCCGCGTCGACCGGCGGGTCGATCATGGTGTTCACTGCCAGCCTGCTGGGTATCCCGGTGTCGACGACGCACACGATCACCGGCAGCATCATCGGCGCCGGCGTCGCCCGCCGCGCCAGCGCGGTGCGCTGGGGCGTAGCGAGCAATGTCGTCGCGGCTTGGTTCATCACCATCCCGGCGAGCGCGGTCGTCGCGGCGGCCTTTTACGGCCTGACGCGCCTGTTCTGAGCAGGGCGGGGTTGCGTTTGAATGAGAACGTAATAAGAACAACTCCTGCGATGAGATCGGGGAGAATGCGTGATGGCCGGTGATTTCGATTTCCAGATCGGCAGCTGGCGCGTGCGGCATCGCCGGTTGAAGATGCGCCTCGCGGACTGCAACGAATGGGAAGAGTTCGACGGGACGTGCGACATGCGCCCGATATTGGGTGGCGATGGCAATATCGAAGACAATGTCCTGCACATCGCCGGCGGATCCTATCGGGCCGTCGCCTTGCGATCCTTCGATCCCGTTCAGAAGAGCTGGGCGATCTGGTGGCTCGATGCGCGCAGCCCGCATGCGATCGACGTCCCCGTCATCGGCCGGTTCGAGGATGGGGTCGGGCATTTCTATGCCGACGATAGGCTCGACGGGCGTCCGATCCGGCTGCGTTTCATCTGGAGCCGCACCAACAGCGCCTCGCCGCGCTGGGAGCAGGCGATGTCGGCCGATGACGGCGCGACATGGGAAGTGAACTGGACGATGGATTTCACTCGGGCGTAGCGGGTCATTTCGCCGGGCGGTAGTCGATGCTGGCACCGCCGGTCATCTGTACCGGCAGGTAGAGGCCGTTGCCATAAGCCTTGATCTCGCCGATCGCGAAGCCTTCGACGGTTGTGCGAATGACAAAGGCGCCCTCGCGCCGCTGCCCGACCGCGCTGCGAATCTTGCCTTGGAGTTCGTCGAGATCGCGGGTGAAATTCTGACTCAGTGCGTCGGCGATCAGCGGCGCGAATTCCTCGCTGCGGCCGATCAGGATCAGCAGGTCGCCGCCGACACCGTCGCTGTCGCCATTGACCACCAGATCGGCAAAGCGGACCTGGGCGGAACCGGGTTCGTTGCGCGGGATCGCGGTCATCCAGATCCGCCCGTGGGTGGGCTTGCCAGTCCGGGCCTCCAGCTTGGCTTCAACGTCAACGCCCACTGCGATCCGGCCGCCGGGGGCGCCATAGATGGTCGACGGGCCGAATTTGACATCCATCGGACCGAGCTTGGGCAGCACGAAGGGCCGGGTCGCGCGCTTTGCGAGCGCGCGATCGACGACGGGCTGGAGCTGTGCATAGTCGGCAATCACCGGGACCCGCACGTCGAGATGCGGCTTGGGGGCCTGCCGCACCAGTTTCGGCAACGGCGTGGGCGACGGGTCGGCGGGGCGACCGGAAACGAAGGTTTCGGTCACCCCTTCGATCCCGAGGTTCAATTTGATGCGCTGGCCGTCGAGACGATAGCCGCCATAGAGGATGCGTTGCGGCATGACGCGCATCCACACCGGCGGATTCTGATGGTTCAGTTCCAGCGTGGTGAAGCTTTGCCGCCAGACGTCGGCGGCCTGTTTGCGGATGTCGATCTTCGCGATCTCGCGGTTCACGATGCCTTCGACGTCGCGCACGACGGGTTTGAGCCTCGCATCGGCCTCGTCGGTGAAGGTGATGCGCTTGCCGAGGAAATCGATGCCCGGGGCGCTGGTCCAGCCATAGGAGATGCGCGCTTTGCCGCGGTGTGCCAGTCGGGAGTGAGTTCGATGCGGACGCGGGCGTGCGCCATCGCGGCGCCGGTCGCGGTCTCGCCCTTCAACACCCCGCCGACGTCGCGTGCACTGACCCGGGCGTGGATCGGGACATCGACGACGATCTCGTCGCCTTCGCCGCGCAGCCGCAGCGGCCCGCGCGTGACCTGGCCGACGATGGTGCAGGGGATGGCGGGGGTGACCTTGACGCGCTTGCCGAACACCTTGACCCGCTGCGGCGCCACACACGCCTGTTCGCGCCGGTCGATCGTCCACAAGGTACGCGGTACCGCGCGTTCGAGCTCCTGCCGCAGCGGCGCGATGCTGGCGTTGATCGGGACGGCGATCAACGACGTCTGCGACGGCGAGGGTGCCTTGTCGGTCGCGCGCGGCGGCGCCTCGGCGCCCCCTTCGGCAGGGTTGCAGGCGGTGAGGGCGGTGGTCAGCAGCGCCATGGCGGCTGCCAGTGGGATTAGTCGCATGTGGTGCCCCTGATGCGGTCTTTCCTGTTCATAACGGCGGCCGGGTGATGCCGTTCCTTTGGGGGAGCAGAGCGGGACGAAAGGGGTGGAAATCTGCCCAACTTCACACTGAAATTGCGTTTTGTGCGGATGCCGTGCCTCCATCTCCTCGTCACCCCGGGCTCGACCCGGGGCCTGCCTGTTTTTGCGATGCTATGCCGTCAGGCAAGGCAGGCCCCGGGTCGAGCCCGGGGTGACGAGGAGGATTGCTTGCGCTGAGTCGCCGAGAACCGCGTAACTTCACACTGGAATCGGCTTTGGCGCGCCCGCCATTCGGAGTTGCGGCGGGCCTTAAAGCGACAAAAGATACGGACAGGCGAAGCGAAATTGTCTCCTTTGTCGCTTTAAGCAAAGTATTGCGCGCGCACTGAATGGCCGGATCGCGATCTATCGGGCGGTCATGCGAAATGGAGATAAAGATCGGCATGAGCAGACGCTATCGTGCAGAAGTTTTGTAGGACAGCGTTTTCTTGGTGGGAAGATTGGCCGTTTTCATCCCATTCCAAGGACTGTTGACGCTGGCCGACGACGGCATCATGCCGACAGAATGGAAACAACGACATCTTTGCTGCCGCCTGAGTTGAATGACGTGCTCCTAAGGCTTGGCGCGAAGCTCGAAACGGGAGATCTTCTCGATATTGAGGTTCAGGAAGTGGTTGAACAAATGGCCGGCTTATCGCCAGCTACGGTTGTCGAGTTTGACAATCACATCGCGGCTGCGGCCAAACTTTGGCATCGTCCGACTGGCAATCGCTTCCTGCCGAGACTGTGGGGCCGTTTATCTGACACGGAACAACTGCTTCGTACGCCTTTGCTCGAGTATATCTTCCTCTTTCACCGCGACGGCCGGCTGCGCGAGGCCGCCTTGCAAAGAGTGGTGAGTGGGATTCCGTCGGCATTTTTCTTCGCCGCAATTTGCTGGCGGTTGAACGATTGGGCCACACCTGTCCGGAAGGCGGCGGCGAAATGTGCCGAGCGATGTTTCCCGGTCACTAACCCCGCCGTCATCGCATCGGCCCTGTCGGAGTTGATGTATCGAAAGGACAGTTGGGGTCGCTGGCGGGATGAGCGTCAATTGTTTGAAGACCAGATGTCGCGTCCCGACGTCGCTCGCAGTCTTGTGGCGATCATTGCCAAGCGCCCGACCGGCGCAATGGCCAAGTTGCTGCGGTCGGCATCAAAGACGCCGCACCTCGACGGCTATCTGGAAGAAGTCTTTCTTGCCGCAGTCCAGCCTGCTGTGCGGGCAGCGGCTCTCACCATGTTGCTCAAACGTGAAGCGGTGTGGCCTGCCGGTCGCGGTTGGCAGTGGATCGACAAATCGATGGGATTGCGGCGTTGGGTCATGATCTTTGATCGCCGGGCGATCGATATCCCTACCGCTCTCGAAGACCTGATCGGCCGGGGTGTCGATGACAGATCTTCGATGGTCCGTGGTGTCGCGTTGTCCGGCGCTATTCGCCATTTGCGCGGAACCGCAATCGAGCGTGTTTATGCCGACAAGCTACAGCACGACCGGTCGAGATCCGTCCGCGATCGAGCCAAATTCATCCTCGATCACCCGGATTAGTTGATCACCCCGAACAGATCATGCTCGTCGGCGTCCTCGACCGCGACATCGACGATATCGCCAGCCTTGAGGGTTGCCGCGACGTCGCGGAGGTAGACGTGGCCGTCGATCTCGGGCGCGTCGGCCTGTGACCGCCCTGTCGCGCCGATGCTGCCGTCTTCGTCCGCCTCGCCGACTTCGTCGATGATGACGGGCAGGGTGCGGCCGATCTTGGCTTCGAGCTTGGCGGCGCTGATCGTGGCGGTTTTTTCCATGATGCGTTGGTAGCGCTCTTCCTTGAGCTCTTCGGGCACCTGATCGTCGAGCGCGTTCGCCTGCGCGCCGGCGACGGGTTCGAAGCGGAAGGCGCCGACGCGGTCGAGCTGGGCTTCGTCGAGCCAGTCGAGCAGATATTGGAAATCGGCCTCGGTCTCGCCGGGGAAGCCGACGACGAAGCTCGAGCGGATCGCGATGTCGGGAGCGATGTTGCGCCAGTTCTTGAGGCGTTCGAGCACCTTCGCTTCGTTGGCGGGGCGCTTCATGCGCTTGAGGACGCTGGGGCTGGCGTGCTGGAAGGGGATGTCGAGATAGGGGGTCAGCAGCCCCTCGGCCATCAACGGGATGACCGCGTCGACGTGGGGGTAGGGATAGACATAGTGGAGGCGCACCCATGGGGCGCGGCCTTCGCTGGTCTGAAGCTGGCCGAGTTCGCGCGCGAGGTCGGTCATATGGGCGCGGACTTCGCGCCCCTTCCACTGGCGCGGATCGTGGCGGGTATCGACGCCATAGGCCGAGGTGTCCTGGCTGATCACCAGCAGTTCCTTGGTCCCCGCGGCGACGAGCTTTTCGGCTTCGCGGAGGACGGCGTCGATGCGGCGGCTGACCAGTTTGCCGCGTAGATCGGGGATGATGCAGAAGGAGCAGCTGTGGTTGCAGCCTTCCGAAATCTTGAGATAGCTGTAGTGGCGCGGGGTGAGTTTCAGCCCGCCCTCGGGGACGAGGTCGACGAAGGGGCCTTGGGTCGGCGGCGCGGCTTCGTGGACGGCGTCGACGACCTGTTCATATTGATGCGCGCCGGTGACCGCGAGGACGTTGGGGAAGCGGGCGCGGATGACGTCGGCCTCGTTGCCCATGCAGCCGGTGACGATGACGCGGCCATTCTCGGCCATCGCCTCGCCGATCGCCTCGAGGCTTTCTTCCTTGGCGGAATCGAGGAAGCCGCAGGTGTTGACGAGGACGACGTCGGCGCCGGCATAGTCGGGCGACAAGCCATAGCCGTCGGCGCGCAGTTTCGTCAGAATCCGTTCGCTGTCGACGAGCGCTTTCGGACAGCCGAGCGAGACCATGCCGACCTTCGGCTGGGAGGGGAGGGTTTTGGTTGCCATGATTGGCGGCGCGCATAGTCGATTTTGCGTGGCTTGTCACGCGCGGCGCTTGGCGCCATGCCACGGGCTGGAATCGGCGATGCGAGGTGACAGATGGCGATAGGCGTGTTGGCGGCCGTTTCGGCGGCGATGGCAGTGGCGGCGGGCGCGTTCGGCGCGCATGGCGCGGCGGGGCCGCAGGAGGCCGAATGGCTGCGGACCGGCGGTATCTATCAGCTGGTTCACGCGGTTGCCGCGCTGGCGATCATGGGGGTCGCGCGCGGACCGGCGCTGACCTTGCTCGCGGGCGGCGCGATTTTTGGCGTGACGCTCTATGCGATGGCGTTGGGCGCGCCGAAATGGCTGGGCGCGGTGACGCCGATCGGCGGCACGCTGCTGATCATCGGCTGGCTGTGGGCGGGCTGGATTTACTGGCGGGGCTAGGGGCCGGACCCCAGGCAGCCTAGCCGCCCTAGCCGCCGGGAACGCTTGCCTCGCATTCTTCGCAGCGGATGACCTCGACGACCATGTCGCCGGCCTCGAGGCGCTGCGCCTCGGTTTCCCAGAAGCCATAGGGCTTGCCGCCGCGATAGATGCGCAAGCCGCGTCCCGCGCTTGCCAACTGGTCGATGCTGCGGCCGATTTCTTCGGCGCTGACCGGCCGTTCGCGGAGCTGAACGCGCCCGCCGATGCTGGCGAGGTCGGCCATATAGTCGGCGACATGCGCGCCCTGCGCCGATCCGGCGAGCAGCAGGCCGGTGAAGCTGACCGGGTTGATGACATTGTTCGCGCCCGCCTGGCGTGCGAGCAGTTCATTGTCCTGCGCGCGGATGACGACGCTGATCGGCACCTGCGGCGACAGGTGGCGGACGGTGAGGACCATCAGGATCGAGGTGTCGTCGCGTCCGGCGGACACCAGCACCGCCTGCGCGCGCGCGATCTGGACGTCGATCAGCGTGTCGTCGTTCGACGCATCGCCCTGCAGCACGTTGCAGCCCATCGCTTCGGCCTGCTCGATCCGCGTCCCCGACTGGTCGATGACGACGATGCAGCCGGGGTCGGTGCCGCGCGCGATCAGTTCCTTGACCGCTTCGCTGCCGCTGACGCCGAAGCCCAGGACGACGATATGGTTGGTGAGCTTTGCCTGGATGCGGGCCATACGCCATTTTTCCCATGTGCGCTTGAGGACGAAATTATAGGCGGTGCCGACGAAGATGAAGAGCACCATGATGCGGATCGGGGTGACGATGACCGCCTCGATCAGGCGTGAGCGGTCGGAGACGGGGGCGATGTCGCCGAAGCCGGTCGTCGTCACCGATATCATCGTGAAATAGACCACGTCGAGGAAGCTGATCTGGCCGTCGTGGCTGTCCTTCAGCCCCGCGCGGTCGATCCAGTGGACGAGCACGACGATGCCGATCAGGAAGAAGGCGACGCTGAGCCGTGCGATGACGTCGGCCCAGATCGGCCATTTGCTCGCGCGCTTCAGCGGGCGGAAGATATGCTGCATATGAAATTTGTCCGGCGGCCGCTTGCTCATCGTGCGGGCAGTTGCTTGAGCGGATCGACGGGGATGCGGTTCTTGCGCAGCTGGAAATGGAGCTGCGGGGTCTGGACCTGTCCGGTCGCGCCGGCGAGGCCGATGACGTCGCCCGCCTTGACCGACTGGCCGCGCCGGACGTCGAGTTGCTGGGCATGGCCATAGGCGCTGACCCAGCCGCCGCCATGATCGATCAGGATCAGCCCGCCATAGACCGCGATCTGGTCGCCGGCATAGGAGACGACGCCGTTGGCGACAGCATGGATCGGGGTGCCGGCGGGGGTCGCGATGTTGATGCCCTGGTTGACCTTGCCCGGCGCGAGGGGGCCGAATTTGGCGATGACCTTGCCCGGGACGGGCCAGACGAAGCGGCCGGTGAAGGCGGCGGGGGTGGCGATGGCGGCGGTGACCGGCTTGCGCGGGGCGGCGCTGGCGGCGGCGGGGGCCTTGTTGGCGGCGAGGGCGGGCTGGCTGCCGGTCGCGATATCGTCGATGTCGAGGCTGAACGCCGCGGCGCGGGTCGCGACATCGACCTGTTTGGGGGTGAGTGGTCGGGCATCGGCGGGCAGGCGCAGCCGCTGGCCGACGCGCAATATATAGGGTTCGGCGAGCGCGTTGATCGTGACGATCTCGCCCCAGTCGGCGCCATAGGCGTGCGCGATGCCGATGCCGGTCTCGCCCGCCGCGACGCGGTGATAGAGGCCGGCGGGAATGCGCAGCCGCTGGCCGGGAACGAGCGTGTAGGGCGGCGCGAGGTCGTTCTCCATCGCGATCGCTTCGGAACCGGCGTGGGTCATCTCGCCGATCGCGCGCAGCGTGTCGCCGGGGCGGACGGTGTAGAGACTGGCGGGAACCTCGCGAGCTTTGGCCGCGACGGGTTGGAGAACCCAGGTCGGCTTGCTGTCACCGCCCGCGACATCGTCATAGCCGAGCGGGTTGTTCGCGAGCGAAGGCGACGCGGGCGTGGCGACCACCGGCGGGGCGGGTTGTTGCGGCGGTGCCGACGCGGGGATGCAGGCGGCGAGCGGCGCCGCGAGCAGCGGTATAGCAAATATGCGATGGTGGTCCCCCATGCGCCTTCTTTGCCAAAGCCTTGACGGATTGACCAGCGGCGAGATGATCTCGGGATCGCCCCATGGCTTTGCCATGGGGAGGATTATTGGGGCGGTGTATCCGACACCGTCATCGCCTGGCCGGGGAAGGGGGTGACCAGCGCGCGGGCGTCCTTCCAGTCGGCGGTCAGCCAGCGTTCCTGCGCCTCGGCGGGCAGGATCAGCGGCATCGCGCCCGGATGATGGTGCGCGACCAGCCGGTTGGGGTCGGTTGTCAGCATCGCGAAGGTCGGGATTTCGTCGGCGAAGCGGATGATGCCCGCGATGGCGAAGATCGGCTGGTCCGCGACCGCGAACCAGTGCTGGCGCCGCGCGCCGTCCGGCCCCGACCAGAGTGCGAAGCTGGTCGCGGGGATCAGGCAGCGGAATTCGGTGTGGCGCAGCGTGCCGATCCAGAAGGGGCTGTCGAGGTTGCGCAGGCTGGTGATCGGGTCGGTGCCGCGCGGCGGTGGCGGCACGCCCCAGAACATCGGCCCGACCCGGCGCATGCGCCATTTCGCGTCACGGGTGACGATCGGTGCGGGACGTCCGGGCGCGACATAGTCGCCGGTCCACGGGTCCTTGCCCGCCTCGGCACCGAAACGTGCCGCGATGTCGGCGGCCGGGACGTCGAGGCGGTAGAGGCGGGTCATGGCTCATACGCCAATGCCCATTGGTTCCGTTCGTGTCGAGCGAAGTCGAGACACCCATAGGGATCGCACAACTTCGGCGTGTCTCGACTTCGCTCGACACGAACGGGATTTGAGGGCGGCTTGCACCCTCAAAGCAATATTAGCTGTAAGCCGCCCGCAATGCCGCCAGCGACGCATCGTGGGTCAGGTCGAGCTGGAGCGGGGTGACCGCGATATAGCCGTCGTCGATCGCTTCCAGATCGCTGTCGTGGCCGAGGCTGTGCTCGATACCGTGCAGCCCGAACCAGTAATAGCGATAGCCGCGCGGGTCGGTGCCTTCGACGATCGAGCCGCGGCCATAGTCGTGGAAGCCCTGGCGGGTGACGCGGATGCCCTTGACCGCGTCGGCGGGCAGGGCCGGGAAGTTGATGTTGATCATCGTGCGCGGCGCCATGTCCATGGCCAGCAGCGGGCGCAGCACCTTGGCGCCCCAGGCTTCGGCGGCGCCGAAGGGGACGGTGTCGCCCATGCCCTCTTTGGCGTAAACCTGGCTGAGCGCGATCGAGCGGATGCCCGCGAGCGCGCCTTCGATCGCCGCCGAGACCGTGCCCGAATAGGTCACATCGTCGCCGAGATTGGCGCCGCGGTTGACCCCCGAGAGGATGAGGTCGGGCTTTTCGGGCATCAGCTTGCCGATCGCCATCATCACCGAATCGGTCGGCGTGCCGGTGCACGACCAGCGGCGTTCGGCGTGCTGGCGGACGCGCACCGGGCGCGAGAGGGTCAGCGAATGGCCGGCGCCTGATTGTTCCTCGGCGGGGGCGCAGACCCAGATGTCGTCGCTGAGCTGGCGGGCGATCGTTTCGAGGACCGCGAAACCGGGAGCGTGATAGCCGTCGTCGTTGGTGAGGAGGATGCGCACGGTTCTTCTTTCTGTTCTTTCGTCATGCCGGGCTTGACCCGGCGCCCGCCATTTTCGCCTTCAAGAAGGCGGACCCCGGGTCAAGCCCGGGGTGACGTTGATTTAGCTTGCCGGTTCCAGCTTCGTGATCCCGCCCATGTAGGGAAGCAGCGCCTCCGGTATTGTGACACTGCCGTCGGCCTGCTGGTAGTTTTCGAGGATCGCGACGAGCGTGCGGCCGACCGCGAGGCCCGAGCCGTTGAGCGTGTGGACAAACTCATTGCCCTTCGCGCCCTCGCGGCGGAAGCGGGTGTTCATGCGCCGGGCCTGGAAATCGCCGCAGTTCGAACAGCTCGAAATCTCGCGATAGGCGTTCTGGCCGGGCAGCCAGACTTCGAGGTCATAGGTCTTGCGCGCGGCGAAACCCATGTCGCCGGCGCAGAGCAGCATTTTGCGATAGGGCAGGCCTAGCCCTTCGAGGATCAGTTCGGCGGCGCGGGTCTTGCGTTCGAGTTCGGCGTCGCTGTCCTCGGGACGGACGATCGAGACCAGCTCGACCTTCCAGAATTGGTGCTGGCGGATATAGCCGCGCGTGTCGCGGCCCGCCGATCCGGCTTCGGAGCGGAAGCAGGGGGTCAGCGCGGTCATGCGGATCGGGAGCTGCTCTTCGGGCAGAATCTCTTCGCGCACCGCGTTGGTCAGGCTCATTTCCGACGTCGAGATCAGCCAGCGGCCGTCGGTGGTCTGAAACAGATCCTCGCGGAACTTGGGGAGCTGGGTCGTGCCGAACGCCGCCTCGTCGCGCACCATCAGCGGGGTCGCGCATTCGGTGTAACCCTGCTCGATCGTCTGGCGGTCGATCATATATTGGCCAAGCGCGCGTTCGAGGCGTGCCATCTGACCGCGGAGGAAGGCGAAGCGCGCGCCTGACATCTTCGCCGCCGTCTCGAAATCGAGGCCGAGCGCGGGGGCGAAATCGGCGTGTTCCTGCGGCGCGAAGTCGAAGCTGCGCGGGGTACCCCAGCGCGAGATTTCGACATTGCCGTCCTCGTCCTCGCCCTCGGGCACGTCGGCGGCGGGCAGGTTGGGGAGGGCGGCGAGCCTGTCCTGCAGCGCCGCGAGTTGCTCGCGCTCGGCGGTTTCCTGCGCCGGGAGCGCGATTTTGAGGTCCGCGACCTCGGCCTTCAGCGCCTCGGCTCGGTCCTTGTCGCCCTGCGCCATCGCCTGGCCGATCAGCTTCGACGCTTCGTTGCGCCGTGCGAGCGCGCCTTGCATGTCGGTCTGCAGCGCGCGCAGCGATGCGTCCATCGTCAGGATTTCGGTGGACAGGGGTTCGAGACCACGGCGCGCGAGGCCGGCGTCGAACGCTTGCGGGTTATCCCGGATCAGGCGGATATCGTGCATGGCCGCGCTATGACGGCGCGGGTGGCGGCGCGCAACCCCGTGCGCCTCAAAACCGTAGCCCTGAGCCTGTCGAAGGGCGCTTCTCGGATAGGCGCCCTTCGACAGGCTCAGGGCTACGGTGTTTGACTCAGGGCCGTTCCAGTAGCGCCGCAAGCTGGCCGATTGCCGTCCCCCAGCCGAGCTGAAAGCCCATCTCGTCATGCTTGGCGCTGTCCTCGGGGTTCTTGTGGAGGACGCGCGCCGCGTAGAGCGTGCCGCCGTCCTGCGCCTCGAAGGTCAGGATCGCGGTGATCGCGAGCCAGGGTTCGGTGGGTTGCCAGCCTTCGGTGAGGACGGTGGTGAAGACGAGCCTTCTCTCGGGTACCGCCTCGAGGAAGCAGCCGTCGACGTGCGGCTGAAACGCGCCGTCGCCCTCGCGCATCCGGGTAACGAAACCGCCGCCGGGGCGCAGGTCGAGCTTGTCGACGCGGCATTCGATCGGTGCGGGAATCCACCATGCAGCGAGCTTGGCGGGGTCGCTCCAGGCGTCCCACACCGCCGACGGCGGTGCCTTGATCAGGCGCGAAATGGTCAGTTCGGTTTCGTTGCTCATGGGCTCTTCTCCTGGGGGATTTGCGATTCGACGAAGGCGGCGAGGCGGTCGGTGCGGCCCTGCCAGATGGCGCGCTGCTGCGAGAGCCAGCTTTCGGCTGCCGTGAGGCGGTCCTCGTTGATGTGGCAGGTCCGCACGCGGCCCCGTTTCTCGGACCGGATCAGTCCCGAGGTTTCGAGCACCGTCAGATGCTTGAGGAAGGCGGGAAGGCCCATCGCGAAGGGTTCGGCCAGCCGCTTCACGGGCGCCGCGCCTTTGAGCAGGCGGCTGATGACCGCGCGGCGAGTCGGATCGGCGAGGGCGTGGAAGACGGTGTCGAGGGGTGTTTGTTGGTTTACCATCTAGTGAACCATATGAAACAGTTTTCCATATGGCAAACTGTTTCTGCGGCGCCAAGAAAAAGGGCCACCCTTGCGGGCGGCCCTTGAAATGGTGGTCCGGATCGGACCTCCAGTGGATGGCTTATGCGGCGTCCTGTTCCTGGCCGTTGCTGTTCGCGGCCCGGCGGCGCGCGACGAGCGCGGCGGCGGCGGCGCCGAAGAGCAGGAGCATCGGCGGGGCCGGAACCGGGGTCGGGGTGCCCGACGAACCGCTGCTGGTACCGCCCGAGCTCGACGACGAGGAGGAACTCGATGACGAGCTGCTGCTCGACGAGGACGAAGAGGAACTGCTGCCGGTCGAACCGAAGCTGCTGCTCCCGCCGGTCGCGCCCGACGAGGTGGCCCCCGACGACGTGCTGCTGCTCGAGGACGAAGACGAAGAAGAGCTCGACGAGGACGAGCTGCTGCCGCCCGAACCACCCGAGCTGCCGTGCGACGAACCGCCCCAGCCCGAACTGCCGTGCGACGAGCCGCCTTTCGACGAATTGCCATGCGACGAACCGCCGTGCGAGCTGCCGCCATGCGACGAGCCGCCCTTCGACGAGTTGCCGCCGCCCGACGACGAGGAACTCGACGACGAAGAGGAGGAGGAGGAGCTCGACGACGAACTGCTGCTCGACGAGGAGGTCGAGACGTTGCCAGACGACGTGCTGACATTGCCCGACGAGGTCGAGACGCTGCCGGTCGAGGTCGACACGCTGCCGGTCGAAGTCGACACGCTGCCCGTCGAGGTGCTCACACCGCCGGTTGAGGTCGAAACATCGACATTGCCCGTGGAGGTCGAGACGCTGCCGGTCGAGGTCGAGACGCCCGACGAGGTGCTCGACGAGGTGCTCACGCCGCCGGTCGTCGTCGAGGTGACGACGATGCTGCCGCTGCTGCCGCCGCCGCTCGATCCGCCGAAGAAACCGCCAAAGAAGCCGCCGCCGAAGCCGCCGCCAAAGCCGCCGCCGACCACGGTGACACCGCCGCCACCGCCGCCGCCGCCTTCCCAGCCGCCGCGCTGCGGGAAGGGCGCATAGGGGATCGGGGGCAGGGGGATCGTCTGGGTGACGACCTGGGTCTGCGGAGTTACGGTGCGGATAACGCGCTTCGTCGTGACGACGCGGCGCACGCGCTTGACCGGCTTCTTCGCCGCATGGCGCTTGCGCACGACGGGTTTGCCGGCGCAGGGCGAACAGGACTTGGTCGTTTGCGCCCGTGCCGCCGGCACGTCGCTGATCTGCATCGCGCCGGTACCGATGATCGCACCGCCGCAGGTGCAGGCGCAGAGCTTTGCGAGGGCCATTCGGACAGACATAGGTTTCTCTCTCTTTTCCCGTTGCTTGGTGGGAAGGTGCCACACCCCGACACCCGCTTGCACCTGTTCTGGGGCCAAAAGGCCAAAGCTTTGTGAACGCCGCAATTGCGTTAACCGCGTTTGACTGTCCGACAGCGGGAAAAGGAGGGCGGAATCAACTCCTGTCAGACCCACTGTCCCAAAACGGAACGGAAGTTTGGGCGATTCCCCGGCTGTGGTTAACCCGGGTGCCGAAAACAGGCGTTCGGCGACCGCGATGGCGACCGACGAGAATCGCATCGGCATCGACGGCGGTTCAGCCTTGCTTCACCCCGCAAACGCCATTCACCGCTTCGACGCTTGTATCGCATCCAACGGCTGGTTATAGGCGCGCGCACTCCCCCGGTCCGCCATGCCCGGCGGTCCGCGAGACGAAAGGACGCAAGAGCCCGTCATGCCGACACAGACCGCCGACATTGGCGCCGACGCGCTCCGCGAAGCCAAATCCAACCTCGATACGGACTACGTCCCCCGCGACGACGAGCCGTTCATGAACGAACGGCAGCAGGACTATTTCCGCGGCCTTCTGGTCGCCTGGAAAAGGTCGATCCTGTCCGAATCCGAATCGACGCTCGCCCAGCTTCAGGACGGTCCGCTGCGCGAACCCGACCTGGCCGACCGCGCGTCGAGCGAAACCGACTGGGCGATCGAACTGCGAACCCGCGACCGTCAGCGCAAGCTGATCTCGAAAATTGACTCGGCGATCCGCCGCCTCGACGAGGGCGAATATGGCTATTGCGCGGTGACCGGCGAGCCGATCTCGCTCGCGCGGCTCCAGGCACGCCCGATTGCGACGATGACGCTCGAGGCGCAGGAACGCCACGAGCGCAACGAGCGGATCTCGCGCGAGGACTGATCGAAGACCGGCAGTGTCTGCCCCAGAGTGGGACGGACCGGCGAAATTTACGTTTCCGCAAGGGCTGCGCCCTAGATTCGCTATCCTGACTTTTAACGCGGGGAACGGGTCGCAATGGAATCGCGCGTGCCGACATCGATAGACGAAGAAGTGGCGGCGCTGTCGCGCAGCGCCGATCGGGACAGCCTGTTCATGCAGGCGAGGGTGGCGATGGCCGGAAAACCCGAACCGATTCTTGTCCGCGTTCGCAATCTGTCGGCGGGCGGCATGCTCGCCGAAAGCCCGATTTCGGTCGTGCAGGGTGCGGTGGTCGAGATCGAACTGCGCAATGTCGGACATGTGCCCGGGCGCATCGTATGGACCGGCGACAAGAAATTCGGGATCGCCTTCGACCGCGCGGTCAATCCGCAGGCGGTGCGCCGCGACGTGGCGCCGCAAAAGGAGGATGTGCCGCCGACGCTGGCCGGCCTTCGTTTGAATAAGGGCCGACCGCCGATCCGTCCGCGCTGACCCGTTCCGCGTTCGGAAGGCGCAGCGGGCGATCAGCGGCCGAACCTGGCGCGATCGTCAGCCGTTCGCGAACAGCTCTTCCTTGATTTTCAGCTTCTGCTTTTTCATCTGAGCCAGCAGGCCCACATCGGGGGCCGGTCGCCGTTCTTCATTCGCAATTTTCGCATCGAGGTCCGCGTGGCGGGACTTCAGGGCGGAAAGGTGCGACATGTTCATCGGCCAGTCTCCTTCATTTTTCGACTCGGTTGGCAGGACCGAATAAAACATGGATCACAGAGTTTGTCGCGCCGTTAACGCGGCGATTCGGTCAGCCGGTCCCCGTTGCGGATAGATTGTGATCGTGGCAGGAAGCGGCGCGTGAACCCCGACGAGATCAGCCAGCGCCTCGAGCTTCTTCGTATCGAGCATCGTGACCTCGATGCGGCGATCGCCGCGCTCGGCGTGACGGTGGTTCCCGACCAGCTGCAACTGGCTCGACTCAAAAAGAAAAAGCTGCGGCTGCGCGACGAGATCGCGTGGTGCGAGGACCAGTTGATCCCCGACATCATCGCCTGACCCGCGGCGTCATCCGACTCAAAATGGGACGGGCTTTCGAAATATTGGTTAGCGCCGTTGCAGGCATGGCGCCGGCCGTGGCATTTCCCGCCGCATGAACAGGGGCGTTTCAGAATTGGCGACGATCGGCCTGCCGGTGCGGCGTGCCCAGGTCGAAAATCTCTATGTCGAGGCGATGGTGCTGGCCGACGAAGCGCACACCGCCTTCGCCGCCGCGCGTGACCTGGGGGTGGTCGGCGTCGGGGGCACGCGTGACAGCCTGCTTCAGATCGGGCTTGCCTGCGAATCGCTCAAGACGACAACACGGCTGATGCACATCATCGCCTGGCTGCTCCATCGCCGCGCGATGATCGGCGGCGATCCCGGAGCCGGGCCGAACGACAGCGCGGCGCGCATCGGCGAACCCGTCGTCGCCGACTGGGACATCTGCGTCCGGTTCGACGACCCCGTCCGCCGGATCATCGCCGCGAGCGAGCGCCTGTTCGAACGCATCGCGGCGATCGAGGCGGGATGGGACGCGCCCGTCGCCGCGCCGCCGGTGCAGGCGATGCTGGCGCGGCTGGAAGCGCGGCTTTGAGCTTTGGCTGATTGGCGGCGGCTTTGGGGTGGGGAGTGGACGTCGCCTCATTTTCCGTCGTCATCCCGGACTTGATCCGGGATCCCGCTTTTTAAGGCATCAGCAGGCTTCAGCCTCAAGCGGGACCCCGGATCAAGTCCGGGGTGACGAAACAAGAAAGGCCGACTCTCGCTTGTTAACAGTCAGCCGGCCAGCCACTCGATCCATGCGCCATGGGCGTGCGCGCGGCCGAGCATCTTTGGTGCGCCATCGCCCGGCCAGTGGCGCACCACGAGTTCGTGATGGTGCACGGTGCGGTTCGCTTCGAGTGCGATCCAGGCGAGCGGACGCTCCGCGGTGGCGCGGGCGCCGGCGGCCTCCATCGCCGCGGTGACGCGCGCCTGCTGATCGGCGGGGACATATTGCCAGACGATCGAATGCATCAGGGCGCGCGTCGTGCCCGCGGCCTGCGGTTTCGCAAGTTCGGCCTCGACAAAATCGGCGGCATTGCTGTGGACGATGTCGGGTTTCTGCGCGGTCGCGGCGGCGATCGCGGCCTCCATGCGTGCGAAGCGGATATGATGCTCGGGCCAGATATAGGCTTTCAGACGCAGCGCCTGCGCCGGGTCGGTGAGGTCGACGGGGGCGACGTCGCAGCCTCTGGTGCCCAGGATTTCGATCTTGTGCTGTGGCGGATGGCGCCCACGCCATTCGGGGGTGAAGGCCATCGCGCCGGGCAAAGGCCCGACCTGCACGCCCGCGAGATCATAATGATAGCGCGCGAGCATCAGGTTGATCCCGGCGCTCGACCCGATTTCGAGGCACTGGAAATGCGGCGGCAGGCCTTGTTCGGTTAGCCAGAGCATCGCGGCGATGAAGTTCGACGAGCGCCCCGCCTCGTTGGTCTGCGGCGGGCCGTCGAGCCAGGGGAGGAGCGCCGCCTCGTGCCGCTGCACCGTGCCCGCGACGATCGCGGCGTCGTTGATCCCCTCGGCATCGGCGTAGATGGGGGCGAGTTCGTGCGCGATCCCCGCGAGGTGCAGCGCATGCAGCCCGCCCGCGGCGCGCAGGGGCAGGGCATCGGCGAGCGGCGGACCTTGCCATTCGGCGATCCGCCGCGCGAATTCGGTCGCGGGCGTGTCGAGCAGGGTCGCGATCGCGGCGACGATGCGCGCGGTCACCGGCGCGTCGTTGGCCCGGCAATAAAGCACCTGGTTGGCGAAGGCGCCGCGTACCGCGTCGGCGCCGGTGTCGCCAAGTTCCATCGGCTGGGGTCGCTCGCTCATTGCCCTTTCTCCCGGGCCCGCTTATGGGCTGGCGCGCTTATGCCCGAACCCATCATCTTTGCCATCCCGAAAGGGCGGATTCTCGACGAGGCGTTGCCGTTGCTGGCCAAGGTCGGCATCGAACCTGCAGCGGACTTCTTCGATCCGAAGAGCCGTGCGCTGGTGTTCGCGACCAACCAGCCGCATGTTTCGCTGATCCGCGTGCGCGCCTTCGACGTCGCGACCTTCGTCGCGCATGGCGCGGCGCAGCTCGGTATCGTCGGCTCGGACGTGATCGACGAGTTCGACTACAGCGAGCTTTACGCGCCGGTCGACCTTGGCATCGGCCATTGCCGCCTGTCGCTTGCCGGCCCGGCGGACAGCGCGCCGCCGGGGCTGGGGTCGAGCCATATCCGCGTCGCGACCAAATATCCCGCGACGACGCGCCGCTGGTTCGCCGCGCAGGGCATCCAGGCCGAATGCATCAAGCTGAACGGTGCGATGGAGATCGCGCCGAAGCTGGGGCTCGCTTCGCACATCGTCGATCTGGTTTCGACCGGACGAACTTTGGTCGAGAACGCGCTCGCCGAGCAGACGATCATCAGCGAGGTGTCGGCGCGGCTGATCGTCAACCGCGCCGCGTTCAAGCTGCGCTCGGCAGAAGTGCCGGCGCTGGTCGAACAGTTCCGTCAGGCGGTGGGCGATGCGGCGGCTTGATGCCTCCGAACCCGGTTTCGCGGCCGCGTTCGATGCGCTCGTCAACGATCGGCGCGAAAGCACATCCGACGTGTCGGCCGACGTCGCGGCGATCATCGCGCGGGTGAAGGCCGAGGGCGATGCCGCGCTCGCCGATTATACCGCGAAGTTCGACCGCTTCGATCTCGACGCGAGCGGGTGGAGCATTTCGAAAGCGGACTGCGCCGCGGCTTACGACGCGCTCGCACCCGAACTGCGCGATGCGTTGAATCTCGCGGCCGACCGCATCCGCGCCTATCATGCCGCGCAGTTGCCCGAAGACCGCGACTATCGCGACGCGGCGGGTGCGCGGCTCGGCGCGCGCTGGAACGCGGTCGATGCCGCGGGGGTCTATGTTCCCGGCGGGCGCGCTGCCTATCCCTCGTCGGTGCTGATGAACATCATTCCCGCGAAGGTCGCCGGGGTCGGGCGGATCGTGATGATGACCCCGACCCCGGGCGGCGAGGTCAATCCGGTGGTGATGGCCGCGGCACATATCGGCGGGGTCGACGAAATCTGGCGGATCGGCGGCGCGCAGGCGGTCGCGGCGCTCGCTTATGGCACCGACAGGATCGCGCCGGTCGACGTCGTCACCGGCCCGGGCAATGCCTGGGTCGCCGAGGCGAAGCGGCAGGTTTACGGGGTCGTCGGCATCGACATGGTCGCGGGGCCGAGCGAGATCGTCGTCGTCGCCGACAATCGGAATGCACCGCATGTGATCGCCGCCGACCTTCTGAGCCAGGCCGAACATGATCCGACGAGCCAGTCGATCCTGTTCACCGACGATGCCGCGTTCGGCGAGGCGGTGGCGGCGGCGGTCGCCGAGGTCATTCCGACGCTCGCAACCGCGCGCACGATGGAAGCGAGCTGGGCCGACAATGGCGCGGTGATTGTCGTGTCGACCCTCGCCGAGGCAATCCCGCTCTGCGATCGACTGGCGCCCGAACATCTCGAGCTCGCGGTCGATGCCGATGTTGCCGACGCGCTGTTCGCCAAGGTCCGCCACGCGGGGTCGGTCTTCCTCGGTCGTCATACCCCCGAAGCGATCGGCGATTATGTCGCGGGTCCCAACCACGTCCTGCCGACCGGACGCCGCGCGCGCTTTTCGAGCGGGCTGTCGGTCGGCGACTTCATGAAGCGCACCAGCTTCCTCGCGCTGGACGAATCGGCGCTGGCTGCTATTGGCCCCGCTGCCGTTGCGCTCGCGGGCGCCGAGGGGCTGCCCGCCCACGCGCTCAGCGTCCAGAACAGATTGAAACCATAGCTTTTGAACCCTCATGTTCGTCATCCCGGCGAAGGCCGGGATCTCGCCTCCGCCTTCATGATGCAAGGCTGAGATCCCGGCCTTCGCCGGGATGACGATTTAAGTTAGAGTAGATGCCATGAACAAACGCGCCCAATCCCGCTCCGCCGCCCGGCTCGCCGCCGTCCAGGCGCTGTACCAGCACGAGATGGAGGCGACCCCGGTCGCCCGGCTGATCCATGAATTCCATCAGCACCGGATCGGCGCGACGATCGAGGATGCCGAATATGCCGACGCCGACCTCGCCTTCTTCGACGATGTGGTGAAGGGCGCGCTGGCGCGGCTCCCCGAAATCGACGCGGCGATCGTCGCGCGGCTGGCGAGCGGCTGGTCGATGGAGCGGCTCGACCGCACGATGAAGGCGATCCTGCGCGCCGGCACCTATGAACTGTTCGCGCGCGGCGATGTGCCGGTCGGCGCGGTGGTCAGCGAATATGTCGACGTCGCGAAGGCGTTTTTCGATGCGCGCGAGGCCGGGTTCGCCAACGGGCTACTCGATGCGATCGGCAAGGATGCGCGCAAGCCTTCCTAAAAATTCCCGTTCGTGCCGAGCGAAGTCGAGACACGTGAAGCCTAGCGCGTCCCAAGCGTGTCTCGACTTCGCTCGACACGAACGGAATTAGGGCACATTGTTTCGGCGAGAGGGTCGTAATGTCCGAAGCCGATTTCATCGCCCGCCTGCAGGCCATCGCGACAGATCCCGCCGCGCGCGGGCTGGTCGATGATGCCGCGGTGCTCGGCGACCTCGTGCTTACCCACGACATGATCGTCGAGGGAATCCACTTCCTGCCCGACGACACGCCGCAGGATGTCGCATGGAAACTCGTCGCGGTGAACCTGTCCGATCTTGCCGCCAAGGGCGCCGCGCCGATCGGGGTGCTGGTCGGCTACAGCCTCGGCGACGATGACTGGAACGCGGCCTTCGTCGACGGGCTCGATGTCGCGCTGCGGCGGTTCGGGATCGTCCTGCTCGGCGGCGACACGGTGCGGGTGCCGGCGGGGACGCCGCGCAGCTTTGGCCTGACCGCGATCGGCCGTGCGCCGGCGGGCGGCGCGCCGTCGCGCGGCGGGGTGAAGCCCGGCGACCAGCTGTGGGTGACCGGGACGATCGGCAATGCGGGGCTCGGCCTCGCGATGCGGCTCGGGCAGGTCGAACCGAACGAAACCTGCCTCGCGGCCTATCGCCGCCCGCAGCCGCAGCTGACCTTTGGCCGGGCGGTGGTTCCGCATGTCCATGCGATGATGGATGTTTCCGACGGCCTGCTGATCGACGCGCAGCGGATGGCGGCGGCGAGCGGGTGCGAGCTTGGGATCATGCTCGAATCGATACCCTTGTCGGCGGCGCTGCTCGCGGTGCGGCCCGATATCCTCGACACGCGCCTCGCCGCGGCGACGGCGGGCGACGATTACCAGCTGCTTTTCGCGGCCGACCCGGGCGCGGCGGCGGCGATCCGCGAGATATCGGCGGGGCTGAATGTCGCGGTCACGCCGGTCGGCCACGCCGGGGTCGGCACGGGAATCATGCTGACCCACCGCGCGCAGCGGATCGCGCTGCCCGCGCATCTCGGTTTCATGCACTGAGCGCGAAAGCCCCGCGAAACGGCCGAATAACCGGGCTTGCCCTCGTTTCGCTTTCTTCCCATAACGCGGCGTCCAATTTGGGGCGGTCGCATCAGGGGAGAGAGCGAACCGGCATCAATAAGTCGGACGTTCGACTGCTATCTTCGCGTTCGCCCTTCTTCAATGGGGAAGGAATAGACACGCATGAATCCGGTTATGATCGCGATAGCGTGCGGCCTGGTGGCCGTACTCTATGGATTCATTACCTCGCGGCAGGTGCTCAGCGCATCGGCGGGTAATGAAAAGATGCAGGAAATCGCCGCCGCCATCCAGGAAGGCGCCAAGGCCTATCTGGGCCGTCAATATCGCACCATCGCCATCGTCGGCGTCGTCGTCGCCATCCTCGTCTGGTGGTTCCTTGGCGAAGTTTCGGCGACGGGCTTCCTGATCGGCGCCATCCTGTCGGGCGTCGCCGGCTTCGTCGGCATGAACATCTCGGTAAAGGCCAACGTCCGCACCGCGGCCGCGGCGCAAACGGGTCTTCAGGCCGGCCTGACCATGGCGTTCCGCGCCGGCGCGATCACCGGCATGCTCGTGGCGGGCCTGGCGCTCCTCGCGATCTCGGTCTTCTTCTGGTATCTGATCGGTCCCGGCGGCTACACCGTCGGCGGTGACGATCGCACCGTCGTCGACGCGCTCGTCGCGCTCGCCTTCGGCGCTTCGCTGATCTCGATCTTCGCGCGTCTCGGCGGCGGTATCTTTACCAAGGCCGCCGACGTCGGCGCCGACCTCGTTGGCAAGGTCGAGGCCGGAATTCCTGAGGACGATCCGCGCAATCCCGCGGTGATCGCCGACAACGTCGGCGACAATGTCGGCGACTGCGCCGGCATGGCCGCCGATCTGTTCGAAACCTATGTTGTCACCGTCGGCGCCACCATGGTGCTGATCGCGCTGCTCCTGAAGAGCGCGGGCGACCAGCTGCTGCCGCTGATGAGCCTGCCGCTGCTGATGGGCGGCGTGTGCATCATCACCTCGATCATCGGCACCTATTTCGTTCGTCTCGGTGGCGGCAAGAATGTCATGGGCGCGATGTACAAGGGCTTCCTCGTCACCGCGATCCTCTCGGTCCCGGCGATCTGGTTCTCGACGAGCTATGTGCTGAAGGGCGACATGAAGACCGTCGTCACGGGTCAGTCGTTCAACGGCACCGACCTGTTCCTGTGTTCGCTGCTCGGCCTCGTCATCACCGGGCTGATCATCTGGATCACCGAATATTACACGGGCACCAATTACCGCCCGGTGCGGTCGATCGCCAAGGCTTCGGAAACGGGCCATGGCACCAACGTCATCCAGGGTCTGGCGATCAGCCTTGAATCGACCGCGTTGCCGACGCTCGTGATCTGCGCGGGCATCGTCATCGCGTTCCAGATCGCGGGCATCATCGGCATCGCCTTTGCGGCGACCGCGATGCTGGCACTCGCCGGCATGGTTGTCGCGCTCGACGCCTATGGCCCGGTCACCGACAACGCCGGCGGTATTGCCGAAATGGCGGGACTCGACGACAGCGTGCGTGAAAAGACCGACCTGCTCGACGCCGTGGGCAACACGACCAAGGCAGTGACCAAGGGCTATGCCATCGGGTCTGCGGGTCTTGCGGCCTTGGTGCTGTTCGGCACCTATACCGCCGACATCACCGAATATTCGGCGAAGCTCGGCCTCGACGCGCCGCTGACCTTCTCGCTCTCGTCGCCCTATGTCATCGTCGGGCTGCTGCTCGGTGCGCTCTTGCCGTACCTCTTCGGGGCGTTCGGCATGACCGCCGTCGGCCGCGCGGCGGGCGAGGTCGTCAAGGATGTTCGCGAGCAGTTCAAGAACAACCCCGGCATCATGACCTATGAGAGCAAGCCCGACTATGCGCGCACGGTCGACCTGGTCACCAAGGCGGCGATCAAGGAAATGATCATCCCGTCGCTGTTGCCGGTGCTGGCGCCGATCGTGGTGTATTTCGTCATTCGCGGCGTCGCGGGGCCGGCCGCGGCGCTCGAAGCGCTCGGTGCGCTGTTGCTCGGCGTGATCGTCGGCGGGCTGTTCGTCGCGATCTCGATGACCTCGGGTGGCGGCGCGTGGGACAACGCCAAGAAATATATCGAAGACGGCAACCACGGCGGCAAGGGCAGCGAGGCCCACAAGGCCGCGGTGACCGGCGACACCGTCGGCGATCCGTACAAGGATACCGCAGGTCCGGCGGTCAACCCGATGATCAAGATCACCAATATCGTGGCGATCCTGCTCCTCGCGGCGCTGGCGCACGGCGCGGCTTAAGCCGCACCGCCTGCGGGTGAAACAAGAGGCCCCGCCGGAGCGATCCGGCGGGGCTTTTTGGTTTCAATTTCAACTTATGTCGGTTGCCATCCCCGCGCGCGCTTTCTAGGCTGCGTGGCAGAGGGAAGCGCGGGCAATCGGCCCGAATGCCAGTGGGTTGCGCTCTCCGTCGGGGCATGAATACGGAGATTATGATGATCAAGAAGATGTTTGCCGCCGCCTTGCTGGCATCGGCAGTGGCGTGGCCGGCGGTCGGCATGGCGCAGGCGAGCGATATCGTCGTCACCGCGCAAAAGGGGCGCGTCGATACCGCCGTGTTCGGCAAAAGGCCGTTCATGCGCGATCCGCGCCTGTCGCCCGACGGCACCAAGATCGCGGTGATGATGAGCCGCGATGGCGTCGACAATCTGGTCTATCTCGACCTCGCGAAGCCGGGCAGCGCACCGACGCTGATCGCCAAGGCCGAAGAATTTCGCGAGGCGGGCGACCGTACGATGGGGGGCTGGCGCTGGGTCGGCAATCGCACGCTGATCGTGACTTTGCTGTCGCGAGAGAATATCTTCGGGCAGCGCGCCGACCTTCGCCGCCTGGCCGCCTATGATCTTGAATCGGGCAAGCTGACCCCGATCGCGTGGACCGAAGCCGGCGGCGACGGCGGCACGATCCTGCACATCGACGACGAGAAAGAAACGATGCTGATCCAGCGCGGTTTCTTCAAGGACGGCAGCTTCTCGGTAGGTCCCGAAGTGCTCGACGTCGATGTACGCACCGGCAAGTACAAGTCCGTCCAACGCCCCAATGTCGAGGTCAGTACCTGGCTGGTCGATGGCAAGGGCGTGATCCGCGGCGGCCTGGGCCAGGACGACAAGGGCAACCAGCGGCTGATGTATCGTTCGGACGCCAGCGGGACGCTCAAGACCGTGTCGAACGCGAAGGACCCGACCTTCACCAATTCGCAGATCGTACCGGAAGTCTTCCTCGACGAACCCGACATGGCCTATGCGACCAGCAACAAGGACAATCTGCGTCGCGTCTACAAGGTCAATATGAAGACGATGGAAGTCGTCGGCGGGCCGGTGTTCCAGCTCAGCCGCTACGATGTCGATGGCATTGTCGTCAACGAGGCTGAGAACGACATGCTGGGTGTCGCTTTCACCACCGACAAGGAGCGTCGCAAATGGACGGATCCGCGCCTCGCGCAGGTCCAGGCATTCTTCGACGAGGATTTCGGTGAAGGCAATGCGATCATCACCTCGACCAACGACGGCGATACCAAGCTGGTCGTCCGTGTCGGCGAGACGAGCGATCCGGGCGGCTATTATCTGTACGATACCGAAAGCGGCAAATTGCAGCTGCTCGGCTGGGTCCACCCGATTTTGCAGGGTGCGAAGATGAATCCGACCGACACCGTCCGCTACAAGGCGTCGGACGGGATGGAGATCGAGGCGGTCGTCACCTATCCGCGCCACCGCAAGGGCGCCAAGAACCTGCCCGTCGTGGTAATGCCGCACGGCGGACCCTATGGCATCCGCGACGAGGAAGGCTTCGGCTTTTTCCCCTGGCATCAGGCGGTTGCCGAACTCGGTTATGTCGTCATCCAGCCCAATTATCGCGGCTCGGGCGGCTATGGGAAGGAGTTCGTCAAGGAAGGGCGCAAGCCCAACGGCTATGGCAACCGGATGCAGGACGACCTCAACGACGCTGTCACCTGGTTCGCCGGGCAGGGCCTGATCGATCCCAAGCGGGCCTGTATCATGGGCTGGTCCTATGGCGGCTATGCGACCGCGCGCGGCGCGCAGCGCGACGGCAATCTGTGGAAATGCGCGATCGCGGGTGCGGGCGTTTATGACTTTCCGATGATGAAGTCTTACGACACCAACACCTTCGGCAGCTTCGGCGCCAATTTCCAGGCGACCGCTGCCGACCTGATCTCGATCTCGTCGGCACGCAACACCGACGGCAAATGGGCACCGATCCTGATCGTCGCCGGCCTGCGCGATGCGCGTATCCCGATCGAGCAGTCGCGCACGCTGGTGTCGCGCCTGAAGGGGTCGGGCAAGAAGGAAGGCGTCGACTTCCGTTATGTCGAACAGCCCAAGGGAACGCACAACCTGCCCTATGAGGATGTGCACACCGAATGGCTGGTTGAGACCGAGAAGTGGCTGGAGCGGTTCAACCCCGCCTATATCGCCAGCGATCCCGACAAGCCGGTTCCGGTCGTGGTGACCGTCGACACCAAATAGCATCGGCTATTGTTGGAACCCGAGGCGGGCCGCGAAGGATTATCCTTCGCGGCCCGCTTTCATTTGGGCGGCATAGCCGGCCTGGACCATCGCGCTCATCCGGTCGAACAGCGCGTCGGGATCGCTGCGGCGCAGGCCGGGGATCGCAGCTTCTGCACCTTCGGCGACGACGAGCTCGCGCGTGCCCGCGGCGACCGCGGCGAGAATCTCGGCTGCGGCGAAATCGGGCGACAGGCCATTGTCGATCGCTTTGTCACTTTCGCCGCGCACGCTGCCGTCGGCGTTGAGCGCGTTGCGGCTGACGTTGGTCGCGATCGATCCGGGAGCTACAACGAGTATTTTCAGTCCGAGATGCTCATTCTCGGCGCGGATGCTGTCGTGATAGCCGATCAGCCCATGCTTGGCGGCGCAATAGGCGCTGCGCAGCGGCACCCCGGCGATGCCCGCGACGCTGGAAATCGCGACGATCTGGCCACCGCCCGCCGCGACCATGCGCGGCAGCAGCTGCTGGGTGAGGGCAATGGGGGCGAGCAGGTCGACGTCGACGATCTTCTGATACACCGAAAAATCGGTCTCGATCGCGAGGCTGCGCTGCGAGATGCCGGCGTTGTTGACGAGGCCGTCGATCCGGCCGCACCAGTTCCACGCTTCCTCGGCCATCAACGGCAGCGCGGCGTAATCCGTCGCCTCGAAGGGCAGGATCATCGTGCCGGGGCCGCAATCCTTCGCCACGGCTTCGAGTGCCGCGACATTGCGCCCCGACAGGATCAGCCGCGCGCCGCGCGCCGACAGCGCCCGCGCCAGTGCGGCACCGATCCCCGAAGACGCGCCCGTGACCCACCAAACTTGATCCTGCATATTGGCATCCTATCTGTCATTTCGTCCCAGCCTGAAACGGCTGTGCGGGGGCGTCAAGGCGCCTACCCACGCATTTCCGTGCAGGGGTGGCAATTTTGTTGCGACTCTGTTATAATAAATATCAACACGCCGACATTCTGTCTCTTCCCGTCGCTGGGCTGGGGCACGTTCGGCGTTTCCGATGGAGCCATATCCCTTGTCACTCTGACTGGCTAGCGCCGCCGAAATGCTCCGATCCCCCTCGCAGGAGGGCAGGATGCACCGGCTTTGACCCGCTTCCCCGTCCCCGACAAGGCACAGAAAGGAAACTGCATGTCCGCAAACACCCTCCTCTTCGAAGTCGGTGACTATGTCGTTTATCCGAAGCATGGCGTGGGGCGCGTCATCGAACTGCAGCGGTCGGAAATCGCCGGCATGCAGCTCGAACTCTATGTCCTGCGCTTTGAAAAAGAAAAAATGACCCTGCGCGTCCCGACCAACAAGGCCGAGGGCGTGGGCATGCGCAAGCTGTCGTCGGACAAGACGCTGAAGGAAGCGCTGCAGGTGCTGACCACCAAGCCCAAGGTCAAGCGCACCATGTGGTCGCGCCGCGCCCAGGAATATGAAGCGAAGATCAATTCGGGCGACCTGGTGTCGATCGCCGAAGTGACCCGCGACCTGTTCCGCGCCGACGACCAGCCCGAGCAGAGCTATTCGGAACGCCAGATCTTCGAGGCCGCCTCTAGCCGCCTCGCCCGCGAACTGGGCGCGATGGAAGAGAGCGACGAAAAGACGGCGCAGGCGAAGATCCTCGAGATTTTGAACGAAAATGCGCCGCGCTATTATGTGGAGAAGGTGGTCTAAGCCACGCTTCGACGCGATGAGACAGAGGAAAGGGCGGTCCGAAAGGGCCGCCCTTTTTCATTGCCACTCTCCCATTTAGGGAGAGGGCAGCGAGACTTGCGAATTTATTCGCTAGTCGCAGCGGGTGGGCGGCGCGGGCCCCTCCCTCTCCCCAAATGGGAGGGGGGATTCAGGGATATTTCGCCCCGACAAAATACAGCCCGTCGGGCGGCGCGTTCAGCCCCAGCGCGTTGCGATCCGCGGCCTCCAGTGCCGCCCGTAAATCACGCGCCGACCATTTCCCGTACCCGACGAGCGTAAGGCAGCCGACCATCGAGCGCACCTGGTGGTGGAGGAAGCTGCGCGCCGCGGCCTCGATAATCAGCTCGTCGCCATGGCGGCTGACGGTCAGCTTATCGAGCGTCTTCACCGGGCTTTGCGACTGGCAATGCGCCGAACGGAAAGTCGTGAAATCATGCAGCCCGATCAGCAGTTGCGCCGCGTCGTGCATCGCCGCGGCGTCGAGCGGCCGGGCGAATTGCCAGGCCAGTCCCTTGTCCCATGTCAGCGGCGCGCGGCGATTGACGATGCGATATTCATAGGAACGACCGATGCAGGCGAAGCGCGAATGCCAGGCGTCGTCCGCCACCTCGCACCCGATGATCGCGATCGGGGCAGGGCGAAGCTGGGCGTTGATCGCCTCCATCAGGCGGAAGGGCGCCAGCGGCTTTTCGATATCGACATGGCCGCGCATCGCGATGGCGTGGACCCCGGCATCGGTGCGTCCGGCGCTGAACACCGCGGTGTCTTCGCCGGTAATCTTGGTGACGGCTTGCTCGATCGCTTGCTGCACGCTCGGGCCGTGCGCCTGCCGCTGCCAGCCCATATAGGGGCGGCCGTCATATTCGATGGTGAGGGCAAAGCGCGTCATCGCCGCCCCTTAGCCGTTCGCATCGAGCTAAGTCGAGATGCTCATCGGTCGCGCGCGCCTTCGAGGTGTCTCGACTTCGCTCGACACCAACGGAAATCAGGCGAGGCGCGTGCCCTGGGGGATCGGGCGGCCGCGCAGCAGGTCGGCGGCGTCCATCGCGGGCTTGCCGGCGCGCTGGACGCGGGTGGCGCGGATCGCGCCGGGATTGCAGGCGATTGTCAGCGCATCGTCGGTCGTGACGCCGGGGGTGGCGCCCGCGATGCTATTGGTGGGATGAACGACCTCGGCGGCGAGCAGCTTGTACCGCTCGCCATCGAGCTCGAAAAAGGCGCCCGGCATCGGGTTGAAGGCGCGGACCTGGCGTTCGACCTGCACCGCGCTGGTCAGGAAATCGAGCCGCGCCTCGCTCTTGTCGATCTTGGCCGCGTAAGTAACGCCGTCGTCGGGCTGCGCTTCGGGCAGGAAGGCGTGGAGATCGCTGAGCGCCTTCACCATCAGCGCGGCGCCCATCGCGGCGAGTTCGTCGGTCAGTTCGCCCGCGGTCTTGTCGTCGACCCCGGTGCGCCCGACGAGCCTCATCGCGCCGGTGTCGAGCCCCGCGTCCATCTGCATGATCGTGACGCCGGTTTCGCCGTCACCCGACAGGATCGCGCGCTGCACCGGCGCCGCGCCGCGCCAGCGCGGCAGGATCGAGCCATGGACGTTGAGGCAGCCCTCGCGCGGCGCGCTCAGGATCGCCTGCGGCAAGATCAGGCCGTAAGCGGCGACCACCGCGACATCGAGGTCGAGTGCGGCGAATTCGGCCTGCGCTTCGGGGCTTTTCAGGCTCTTAGGAGTGCAGATGGGCAGGCTATGGTCTTCGGCCCAGTTGTGGACGGCGCTTTGCTGCACCTTCTTGCCGCGCTGGGCGGGGCGGGGGGGCTGGGTGTAGACCGCGACGATCTGATGCCCCGCGGCGTGGAGCGCGGCGAGCGTCGGTACCGCGAAGGGCGGCGTTCCCATGAAGGCGATGCGCATGGGTGCGGGCTTTGGATGAGGTTGCGATGCGGCGCAAGTCCCTCTCCCGACGGGAGAGGGGATATTGCGCCGACCCCGCAGCCTCACTACCACCACCCCATGGCGTCCACCGAAATCGAAGCCCTCGTCCAGCAACTCGCCCGCCTGCCGGGCCTCGGCCCGCGCTCGGCGCGGCGCGCGGTGCTGCACCTGATGAAGAAGCGCGAGAGCAGTTTTGCGCCGCTGCTCGCGGCGTTGCAGAGCGTGTCCGAACGGCTCGTCACCTGTACCATTTGCGGCAATGTCGACACGCAGGACCCGTGCGCGATCTGCGCCGATCCGCGCCGCGATGAGCGGTCTTTATGCGTCGTCGAGGAGGTGTCTGACCTGTGGGCGCTCGACAAGTCGCGGCTTTTTCCGGGCAAATATCATGTGCTCGGCGGACGGCTGTCGGCGCTGGAGGGGGTGCGGCCGCAGGACCTCAGCATCGATGCGCTGGTCGCGCGCGTCGCGGCGGGCGGGATCGACGAGGTGGTGCTGGCGATGAACGCGACGCTGGAGGGGCAGACGACGGCGCATTATCTCGCCGAGCGGCTGGAGGGCTATCCGGTGCGGCTGACGCAGCTGGCGCATGGCCTGCCGGTAGGCGGCGAGCTCGATTATCTCGACGAGGGGACGCTGGCGCAGGCGCTGAGGGCGCGGCGGCCGGTGGGGTGAGAAGCTACTTTCGTCTTCTGCTCGTTTGTATGCTGGTTGCCACCCTGCCTGCATTGTTCGCAGGTTTCGCCGCTTGGGCGCATAATCCGCAGGGCGAATTCGTCGATCTGGAAACCGACGTGTGGAAGAGCGACCTTTATGAGATTTTCGCAGCGTGGTGGATCATGTCGTGCGTCTTCCTGGTTGTTTTGGCGACCTGTTTCATCCTGATCCGAACGGTCATTTCGCGTTGGCGCCAGCGGGCATGAAATGGCGATGCGTCGCCTTGATCGCGCTTGCCCTGTCCGCTTGTGCCGCGCGCGAGGTCAAGCCGACCGAGGCTGAAATGGACCGGGTCGAGGCGGCATTGGGACGCGAGGAGTGTATAGGCGATCTCAAAAGCTGGCTTCGCCGCTATCATTACAAACTGGAATTCTCGCCGGAGGAGTCAGAGGCAGCTTGGAAGGAGCGGCGTGAGCCGCAGCCGACCGCCTATAACAAATCTGTTATCGAAGTGGATTTGCGCGAGGCTAATTTTGAGGAATTTGGGAACGGAAGACGGAGCTATTCCAACTATCCCGAGGGTTCGGGCGGGATCGATGATCGCGATTATCGGATGGCTTTTGGGACGTTCGACGTTGCGACGGGGCTTCTAAATCTGGCCGCCTGTGGTGAAAATATGGCCCCTTGACCCTGCGCCTCTCCGACCATACCTGCACGCCATGGCCCTTTTACCCATCATAGAGACCCCCGATCCGCGGCTGCGCGTCATTTCGAAGCCCGTAGAGACGTTCGACGCCGAGCTGAAGACGCTGATCGCCGACATGTTCGAGACGATGTACGACGCCCCCGGTATCGGGCTCGCCGCGATCCAGGTCGGGGTGCCCAAGCGCATCCTGGTGATCGACCTGCAGGAACCCGATCCCGAGGACGAGGAGGGCAAGCGCCTGATCCGCACTCCGCGCGTCTTCATCAACCCCGTTTTCTCCGAGGAAAGCGAGGAGCATAGCGTCTATCAGGAGGGCTGCCTGTCGGTCCCCGAGCAATATGCCGATGTGACGCGCCCTGCCGAGGTCACGGTCGACTGGCAGGACGCCGACGGCAAGCCTCACAGCGAACGCATGACCGGGCTGATGGCGACGTGCATCCAGCACGAGCACGACCATCTGGAAGGCATTCTCTTCATCGATCATCTGTCGCGGTTGAAGCGCGAGATGGTGCTCAAGAAGCTGATGAAGATGCGGAAAGCGGCCTAGTCTTTACGTGTTCCCCGGCGAAAGCCGGGGTCCAGAACGCCTGAAAGCGAAGTTAGATCGAGCCAGCATGGACCCCGGCTTTCGCCGGGGAACACGAACGGGCTATCCCGCCTTCGCGACCGCGACCATCGCGGGGCGCAGTAGGCGGTCTTTCATCATATAGCCCGCCTGCATTTCCTGCACGATCGTGCCGGGGGTCTGATCGCTCGGGATTTCGAGCATCGCCTGGTGCTGGTTGGGGTCGAGCGGCAGGCCGATCGCGGCGATGCGGGTGATGCCGTTGCGTTCGAAGACGCTGAGCAATTCACGCTCGGTCGCTTCGAGTCCGGTGACGAGCGGCTTGATCCCCTCGTCGGCGCGCTGCTCCTCGCTGAGCGCTGCGAGCGCGCGGCCGAGATTGTCGGCGACCGACAGGATATCGCGCGCGAATTTCGTCGCGGCATAGGCGTGCGCGTCGGCGACTTCCTTTTCGCCGCGGCGGCGGACATTCTGCGTCTCGGCGCGCGAATAGAGCAGGTCCTGCTGCAGCGCGGCGACCTGTTCGGCGAGCTTCGCGACTTCGTCATTCTCGCCGGTGGTGGGCGTCGTCGCATCGGCCTCGGCTGCGACATTTTCGGGGGTCAGCGCGTCTTCGGCGCGCGTGTCGTTTTCAGTATTTGTCATAAACCTATCGTATCAGTCTGGAGAGCGATTGAGCGGTGAAATCCACCATGGGAACGATCCGGGCATAGTTCAAGCGCGTCGGACCGATCACGCCGACAACCCCGACCACGCGCCCGGCCGATCCGCGATAGGGCGCCGCTATCACGGACGAGCCCGAAAGCGAGAATAATTTATTCTCCGACCCGATGAAAATGCGGGTCGCGGCGCCCTCGCGCGCGCTGTCGAGCAACTGCGCGATGTCCTGCTTGGTTTCGAGTTCGTCGAGCAATTGGCGGACCCGGTCGAGGTCGCCGACCGCGCTTTCGTCGAGCAGATTCGCCTGGCCGCGCACGATCAGCACCGGGCGGTCGGCGCCGTCCGACGACCAGACCGCGAGCCCGCGCGACACCAGATCCTGCGCGGCGCGGTCGATCGCGATGCGCTCGGCCTCCATCTCGCGGCGGACGCGCACCATCGCTTCGGCGAGGGTGAGGCCCGACAGGGTCGCGCTGATATAATTGCCCGCCTCGACGAGCGCCGACGGGTTGAGGCCAGGCGGAATGGCGATGACGCGGTTCTCGACCGCGCCGTCGCCCGCGACGAGCACGACGAGCGCCTGATTCGCCGACAGCGGCACGAAGGCGAGCTGTTTGAGCACGCGCTCATGCTTGGGGACGAGCACGAGGCCGGCGCACGCCGACAGCCCCGACAGCGCCGAGGTCGCCTGCGCGAGCGCGCTTTCGATCGGGCCGGCGTCGGACAAGGACGCCTCAATCTGGGCGCGGTCCTCGGCCGATGGTTCGGCGACCTGCATCATGCCGTCGACGAACAGGCGCAGCCCCTGTTCGGTGGGCAGGCGCCCGGCGCTGGTGTGCGGGCTGGCGAGCAGGCCATATTCCTCGAGATCCTGCATCACGTTGCGGATCGACGCGGGGGAGAGGTTGAGACTGGCGAGCTTCGACAGCGTGCGCGAGCCGACCGGTTGGCCGGTTTCGAGATAGGCGTCGACGACCATCCGGAACACGTCGCGGGCGCGCGTGGTGAGTTCGGTGATAGGCGGCGTGGTCATGGGGAGGATTTAGGGATGCAGGAGGCCGAGCGCAACAAAGCTGGACCTCGGCTCCCCAAGGATCGTCATCCCTGCCTTTGCGGGGATGACGAAAGGGGGTGCAAAAGGCGATTCTTCTGCCTAGCCTCCGACCGGGGGAGAGACACATGACCACACGCCCGCTGAACCAGGACGATCCGCTCGACGATTTCGACCATCGCGACATCGTCCTGCTTGGCCGCAAGCACCGCGTCTACACGATGGGCCGCGGTCCCGCGGTGATCGTGATGACCGAAATGCCGGGCATCAGCCCGCATGTCGCGCGTTTCGCGCGCTGGGGCCGCGATGCGGGCTTCACCGTCTATATGCCGCATATTTTCGGCAAGGACGGCGCGGTGCCGCGGATGCCTGGTGCGGTCTTCACGATGATCGGCGGGTGCATCAGCCGCCAGTTCCGCGCCTTTCAGGCCAATGAAAGCTCACCCGCGACGTTGTGGCTGCGCGCGCTGGCGGCGTTCGCGCATCTGGAATGCGGCGGCAAGGGCGTCGGCGCGATCGGCATGTGCTTCACGGGCAATTTCGCACTGTCGATGATGCTCGAACCCTCGGTACTCGCGCCGGTGCTGTCGCAGCCGTCGCTGCCGCTGAACGGCGCGGCGGGCATGCATATCGCCCCCGACGAACTCGCGGCGGTCAAGGCGCGGATGGAGGCCGAGGATCTGACCGTGCTCGCCTACCGCTTCGAGGGCGACAAATTCTGCAAGGCGGCGCGCTTCGCGGCCTATGAGGACGCGCTCGGCGACCGGTTCATCGGCAAGGTGCTGCCCGACGCGGCGGCGAACCCGAACAGCCCGATGAAAAACCCGCACAGCGTGGTGACGATCCACCTGATCGACGAAGCCGGCCAGCCGACGGTGCAGGCGCGCGACGAAATCCTCGATTTCTTTCGTATGCGGTTGAGCGATTGAGCGCGATTTTAGCGTTCAGTCGGTCAGGTAGAGTGTTTTTGGTTCCAGCAGTTCCGGACGGTTCGGTGGGAGCTTCATCGTTTTGGGTATGCCCCTCACGTAAGGGGCAATTGCGGCATCGGCGCGCGCAATATTGCGCGATTGCGCTTCGTTGCAACGCTCTCCCGCGCGCCGTGCTTCTCTTGCACTGAAGAATGTCAGCGCTGCTGCCATGTTGTCGGAGCGTTCGATAACGAGCAATCGCGTGTCATAATCGTCGCCGCTCATATCGCTGCGCGGGAAGTGGCGATCGCAGGCCGAGGACATTGTCGGCGGGAAACCGATGTCCTCGATGCTTCCCCATGCTGGTTTCCACCGCAGGTGCCCCAGCTCTTCATGAAGCAAGTTCACTTGATTCGGCGTGAGGCGGATTGACGATCGCGCGGCGACATCGGGAGCGTCCGGCTCGGATGCCGGCGAGGCATCCTCAAAATCCATGAGCGGTACGCACCGCCCGTTTTGGCGACGCTGGAGGTACCAGATCGACAGCAATGCGCCGTCCTGTTCCACGGTGACCCACTGTGACAGCGGGCAATCCCCAAGCCGCTCCGGTTGGCGATGATCTATATCACGGATGTAGGTGACCTTGGAGATAGCGGGGCCGTCGGTCCTTGTTGATCCGATCGACGCGGCCAAGGTAACGCCGATGGCGAGCAGGGTGGCGACCGTTACGGTGGCGAGTGATCCTGGGCGCATTGCGCGATCATAACTTGCCGATCGCCAAAGTCGACGGCGGTGAAGACTCGCCAATCCTTTCCGGCGCCGCTAAGCGCCGCCGCACACATTCACAGGAGAATCCCCCATGCGCCCTTCCGCCCGCGCGCCCGACCAGATGCGTCCCATCGGCATCGAGACCGAATTCACCATCCATGCCGAGGGCAGCGTCCTCGTCAGCTTCGGCAACACCAAGGTGCTCGTCACCGCCAGCGTCGATGAGAAGGTGCCGCCCTTCCTGCGCGGCAAGGGTCAGGGCTGGGTGACCGCCGAATATGGCATGCTGCCCCGCGCGACGCACACGCGTGGCAGCCGCGAGGCGGCGAAAGGCAAGCAGTCGGGGCGGACGCAGGAAATCCAGCGGCTGATCGGCCGCAGTCTGCGCGCTGTGGTCGATTTCAAGAAGCTGGGCGAACGCCAGATCGTGATCGATTGCGACGTGATCCAGGCCGATGGCGGCACGCGCACCGCGTCGATTTCGGGCGCGTGGGTCGCGCTGCGGATCGCGGTCGACAAGCTGCTCGCGTCGGGTGCGATCGCCGAGGATCCGATCGAGGACAAGGTCGGCGCGATCTCGTGCGGCATCTACAACGGCACGCCGGTGCTCGACCTCGATTATGACGAGGATTCGGTCGCCGAGGCCGACGGCAACTTCGTGCTGACCGGGCGCGGCCAGATCGTCGAGGTGCAGGCGAGCGCCGAGGGTGCGACCTATGACGAGGAGGGCCTGCTGCGTCTGCTGCGGTTGGCGCGTATCGGTTGCGCCGAGATTTTCGCGGCGCAGGACAAGGCGACGGGGCGCTGAGGTGAATCGCAAGCTCGCCCCCGGCAAGCTTGTCATCGCGAGCCACAATGCGGGCAAGGTGCGCGAGATTCGCGCGCTGCTCGAACCGTTCGGGATCGAGCCGGTGTCGGCGGGCGACCTCGGGCTGCCCGAACCCGAAGAGACGGGGACGACCTTCCGCGAGAATGCGCTGTTGAAGGCGCATGCGAGCGCGTCGGCGGCGGGGCTGCCCGCGCTCGCCGACGACAGCGGGCTCGAGGTCGCGGCGCTTGGCGGGCGGCCGGGGGTCTATACCGCCGACTGGGCCGAGCGGCAGCGCTTCGAGGGCAATCCGGGGCGCGACTGGTATCTCGCGATGGGCAAGGTCGAAGGGCTGCTCGCCGAGCAGGGGGCGGAGGTCGACCGCAGCGCGCGCTTCGTTTGCACGCTGGCGCTGGCGTGGCCCGACGGGCATGCCGATGTTTACGAAGGTGCCGCGCAGGGCAGCCTGACCTGGCCGCCGCGGGGCAAGCTGGGCTTCGGTTATGACCCGGTCTTCGTTCCGGCCGGTAACACACTGACTTTCGCGGAGATCGATCCGGCCGAGAAGCACAAGATCAGCCATCGGGCCGATGCCTTTGCCAAGCTGGTGGCGGGGGCGTTTTAGTTCCCCTCCCGCTTGCGGGAAGGGCTAGGGGAGGGCCTGTGGCCACCACTGATCCACGAGACATGCCCTCCCCCGACCCCTCCCGCAAGCGGGAGGGGAGTGAACCGCTCGCCCTCTATGTCCATTGGCCTTTTTGCGTCAGCAAATGCCCCTATTGCGACTTCAACAGCCATGTGCGCGACAGAGTCGACCAAGAGGTCTGGCGCGCGGCTTTGCTGGCGGATTTGCGGCATGAGGCGGCGTTGCTGCCGGGGCGGACGGTGTCGTCGATCTTCTTTGGGGGCGGGACGCCGAGTTTGATGCCGCCCGCCACGGTGGCGGCGGTGATTGCCGAGGCGGGGGCGCTGTGGGGGCTGGCGGACGATTGCGAGATCACGCTCGAAGCGAACCCCAATTCGGTGGAAGTTGCCGCTTTCGCCGATCTGGCGGCGGCGGGGGTCAATCGCGTGTCGATCGGGGTGCAGAGCTTCGATCCAAAAGTGCTGGAATTTCTGGGGCGGGCGCATAGCGGCGATGAGGCGCGGCGGGCGATTGCGGCGGCGCAAACTTATTTCGACCGCGCGAGTTTCGACCTGATCTATGCGCGGCCGGGGCAGGCGCTTTCCGACTGGGAACGCGAACTGGGCGACGCGCTGGCGTTCGGGACGGGGCATTTGTCGCTGTACCAGCTGACGATCGAGCCGGGGACGCGCTTTGCGACGCTGGCGGCGAAGGGCGACCTGATCATTCCCGACGGCGATGCCGCGGCAGACCTGTTCGACGCGACGCAGGCGATGACGCGCGCGGCGGGGCTGCCGCGCTACGAAGTGTCGAACCATGCGCGGCCGGGCGAGGAGAGCCGGCATAACCTGACCTATTGGCGCTATGGCGACTATGCGGGCGTCGGGCCCGGGGCGCATGGGCGGCGGCTGGCGCAGGCGACTGAACGGCACAAGAAGCCCGAGAATTTCATCGCGGCGGTCGAGCGCAACGGGCACGGGCTGAAGGTCGAGAATGACCTGCCCGCGCAGGAGCGTGCGACAGAGGCGATGCTGATGGGGCTGCGGCTGAGCGATGGTGTCGATCTGGCGCGCGTCGAGGCGCGGAGCGGGCTGGCGCGCGCGGCGTTCGTGGATGATGCGGCGGTGGCGCGGCTGGCGGGCCTGGGGCTGATGCGCGCCGAGGGCGACCGGCTGGTGGTGACGGGCAAGGGGATCTTGCTGCTCGACTCGATCCTTTCCGAGGTGGTGAAAACTCAGTAACCTTCCCGCACCGTTCGTCCCGAGCGAAGTCGAGGGACGCGCGGCATGGCGCCAACGTGTCTCGACTTCGCTCGACACAAACGGGATTTGAAGGACGGTCTTTGACTTCAGACATCATCCGCGACTGGGATGCCCATCTGGCGCATGAGCGGCGCCGGTCGGAGCATACGCGGCGCGCCTATATCGCGACGGCCGAGCGTTTCGCAGCCTTCCTGTCGGGTCATCATGGTGGCGCGGTCGATGCCGCGATGCTGCGGCGGACGAGCGCCAACGACCTGCGCGCCTATCTGGCGACGCGGCGTTCCGAGGGGCTGGGCAATGCGTCGGCGGCGCGCGAACTGTCGGCGCTGCGCGGTTTCCTGCGTTTTGTCGGGGGCGAGGGAGCGACCTTGCCCGCGCTGCGCGGGCCGCGCGTCAAAAAGGGTCTGCCGCGGCCGGTGGCGCCCGCCGAGGCGTTGCAACTGGCGCAGGATGTCGAGGACAATGCGCGGCTGGGCTGGGTCGGCGCGCGCGATTTTGCGTTGCTGCTGCTGCTCTATGGCGCGGGGCTGCGCATCGGCGAGGCGCTGTCGCTGACCGGCTCGGTGCTGCCGCTCGGCGATGTGCTGCGGGTGACGGGCAAGCGGAACAAGACGCGCGTGGTGCCGGTCCTGCCGGCGGTCGCGAAAGCGGTGGCGCGCTATGTCGACGCCTGTCCCTGGCCGATGGCGAAGGAGACGCCGCTGTTTTTGGGCGCGCGCGGCGGGCCGCTCCAGCCCGGGGTGGTGCGCGCGAGCGTGCGGTCGGCGCGGCGCGCACTGGGGCTGCCCGAGCGGACGACGCCGCACGCGCTGCGCCACAGTTTCGCGACGCATCTGCTGGCGGGCGGGGCGGATTTGCGGTCGCTGCAGGAATTGCTGGGCCATGCGAGCCTGGCGTCGACGCAGGTCTATACGGCGGTCGATGCCGCGCATCTGCTGGATATTTATCGGAATGCGCATCCTAGGGCTTGAGCGGCGCTATTCCCTTTTCCGTTCGTCTCGAGCGAAGTCGAGAGACGTTGTGCTGGCGCTTTCCTTCGCGTGTCTCGACTTCGCTCGACACGAACGGCGTTGGGTTGCGCTCTATGCTTCGTCCTCGCTTGGCTTCGGCTTCCACGTAATCACGCGCCAAACGTAAATCAGCACCAGCGTCCCGATCGCGACCAGCGCGAGCGGGCCGACGAAGGCGTCGAGATTGGCGAACTGCTTGCCGAACCAGTTGCCCGCGCCGGCGAGCGCGGCGATCCAGATCGTCGACCCCGCGGCCGTCCAGACGAGGAATTTGGCCTGGTTCATCCGCACCATGCCCGCGGGCAGCGACACCATCGTGCGCGCGACGGGCATGAAGCGCGCGAAAAAGACGATCGCGGGGCCATATTTCACGAACCAGCCGTGCAGCCGTTCGACCTCGGCCCAGTCGAGCGTCAGCCAGCGGCCGTGGCGGTCGATGAAGGGTTTGAGGCGCTCATAGCCGATCCAGCGCCCGATCGCGTACCAGACCCAATTGCCCGCAGTCGTCCCCGCGACCGCGACCGCGACGAGGGTCCAGAAGTCGAAGCGGCCCTGCGAAACCGCGATGCCGCCGAGGCCCATGATCACTTCGGACGGGATCGGCGGGAAGACATTTTCGAGCAGCATGAGGATGAAGATCCCCACATAGCCCCAGCTATGGATCAGGTTCAGGATAAAATCGGTCATGGCGGGTCAACGCGCGCCGGGGTCAGCCGATCCGCCGCAGGATCGCATCCCAGATCATGCCCGCCGTGTCGCTGTTGTTGAAACGGTCGATCGCGACGATCCCGGTCGGCGAGGTGACGTTGATTTCGGTCAGCCATTCGCCGCCGATCACGTCGATACCGACGAAGATCAGCCCGCGTTCCTTGAGCGCGGGGCCGAGCGCGGCGCAGATTTCCTGTTCGCGCGGGGTCAGCTCCGCCGCCTCGGCATAGCCGCCGACCGCGAGGTTCGAGCGGAATTCGCCTTCGCCGGGCTTGCGGTTGATCGCGCCCGCAACCTCGCCGTCGATGAGCACGATGCGCTTGTCGCCCTGGCTGACGCTGGGCAGGAATTGCTGGACCATGAAGGGTTCGGGCCACACCTGTCCGAACAGTTCGACGAGCGCGCCGAGGTTGCCGCCGTCGGCGTCGATCTTGAACACCGCCTTGCCGCCGTTGCCGTGGAGCGGCTTGATCACGACCGCGCCGTGGCGCGCCTGGAAATCCTTGGTCGCATCGAGGCTGCGGGTGACCATCGTCGGCGGCATGAACTGCGGAAAGTCGAGCACGAAGACCTTTTCGGGGGCGTCGCGCACCGCCGCGGGGTCGTTGACCACCAACGTCTCGCCCTTGATCCGTTCGAGCAGCCAGGTGCCGGTGAGGTAGCCGAGATCGAAGGGCGGGTCCTGGCGCATCAGCACGACGTCGATGTCGCGGCCGAGGTCGAGGGTGATCTCTTCGCCGAATTTGTAATGCGCCCCGGCTTCGCGCTGCGCCTCCAGCACCCGGTGCGCCTTGGTGGTCAGCCGCCCGGCCTCCCATGTCAGGCCGCGCACGTCATAGTGATAGACGGTGTAGCCGCGTTCGAGCGCGCTCAGTATCAGGGCAAAGCTGCTGTCGCCATTGATGTTGATGCCATCCATCGGGTCCATTTGCACGGCGGCGCGCAGGGTCATCATTTGCTCCATTATCAAAGCGGACACGAGGTCTGCGCCGCTTAAATCAATTCGTCATCCCGGCGAAGGCCGGGATTTCGTCGTTTCAACAGGGTGCACCGGCGAGATCCCGGCCTTCGCCGGGATGACGACAAGAGCAATGTTGCGACACCCCTAGGGCTGCCAGACGTGGACCAGATGGCGTGGCAGGCGGCGCGGCGCAAGGAGCATCACGTCGATCCGGATGTCGTCGCGCGGTCCGGCGAAGCGCGGGGCGAGCATTCCGGCCGCCGCAGCGACGCGGCGGAGGCGATATTGGTCGATCGCGAGATCGAGATCCTCGGGCCGGTCGCGCCATTTGACCTCGATGAAGGCGATCGTGCGGCCGCGCCGCGCCACCAGATCGACTTCGCCGACCGGGACGCGCAATCGCTGGCCGAGGATGCGCCAGCCGTGGAGGCGAAGCCACCAGGCGGCGCGGCGTTCGGCCTTGCGCCCGCGCGCCTCGGCCTCGGCGCGTTTCACCCGGCGCCCTTGAGCGTGAGCGCGCGGGCGTAAACATCGTGACGGTCGAGCCCGAAGCGCTTGGCGACCGCCTTGGCGGCCTGCGCGACCGGCTTATCGGCCATCGCTTCACGCAGCGCCGCATCGAGGGTGGCGTCGTCGGCGGTTTCGGTCACCGCTTCGCCGGGCGGGCCGACGATGACGACGATCTCGCCCTTCGGGGGCGTGTCGGCGTAGCGTGCCGACAGCTCGGTCAGCGTGCCGGTGACACATTGTTCGAAGAGCTTGCTGATCTCGCGCGCCACGGCAGCCTCGCGGTCGCCCAGTCCTTCGGCGAGCGCGGCGAGCGATGCCGAGAGGCGCGGGCCGCTTTCGTAGAAGACGAGACTTGCGCGCAGGCTGGCGAATTCGGCGATGGTGTCGGAGCGGGCCTTGGCCTTGCTGGGCAGGAAACCCGCGAACAGGAAGCGGTCGCTGGGCAGCCCCGACAAAGTGATCGCGGCGATCGCGGCGCAAGGGCCGGGCAGGGTGGTGACGTGGCGCCCCGCCGCGCGCGCGTCGCGCACCAGCTTGTAGCCGGGGTCGGAAATCAGCGGGGTGCCGGCATCCGACACCAAAACGACGACTTCGTCGGCCATCCGCGCAACCAGCGCGGCGCGCGTGCGTTCGTCGCTATGGTCGTGATAGGGGGTCATCGGAATTCGCAAACCCAGATGCGAAAGCAGCTTCGCCGTCACACGCGTGTCTTCGGCGGCGATCAGGTCGGCGCGGGCCAGCGTCGCCGCGGCGCGCGTGGTGATGTCGCCAAGGTTGCCGATAGGGGTCGCGACGATATAGAGTCCGGGCAAGGGAGAATTTGAGATGGTCGAATCCGGCATGATGCCGCAAATGGCAGAAACTGCTGCCGAGCGCCAAAATAATGCGTCGCCGCGGCGGCAAATGCTGCGCATGGCGGCGGTGATGGCGATGGCGGGGCTGCTCGCGGCGTGCCAGGTCGTGCCCAAGGGCAATGGTCCGACGACAGTGGTGACGCCCGATCGTCCGCCCGAGGCGATCGAACCCGGACTGCCGACCGATACCGACCGTCACCGCGTCGCGCTGCTGGTGCCGCAGACCGGACCCAATGCCGATGTCGGCATGGCGATCGCCAATGCGACGACGCTTGCGCTGCTCGACACCAAGACCGAGCGGCTGCGCATTACCACCTATGACACCGCGCTCGGCGCGGCGGCGGCGGCGCAGCAGGCGGTCGCCGACGGCAACAAGCTGATCCTCGGCCCGCTGCTCACCGAAGATGTCGCGGCGGTGGCGCCGGTCGCCCGCGCCGCGAAGGTGCCGGTATTGAGCTTTTCGAACGACAGCGGCGTCGCCGGCAATGGCGTCTTCATCATGGGCTTCGTCCCCGGCCAGTCGGTCGAGCGCGTCGTCGCCTATGCGCGCGGCAAGGGCCACGTCCGCTTCGGCGCGCTGGTGCCCAAGAATGTCTATGGCGACCGGTCGGCGGCGGCATTCCGCGCTGCGGTGGCCGAAGCGGGCGGCACGCTGGTCGCGGTCGAAAGCTATGACCGCAGCGCCACCGCGCTGACCGGTGCGGCGCGGCGGCTCGCCAATGGCGGCGCGATGGATGCGGTGCTGATCGCCGATTCGGGCGGCAATGCGATCCGCGCGGTGCCGATCATCAAGGGCACCGGTGGCAAGCAGATCCTGGGGACCGAGCTGTGGAACACCGATTCGTCGCTCGGCACGAACGCCGCGATGCGCGGGTCGTGGTTCGCCAGCGTGTCGGACGGGCTCTATGGCCAGCTCGCGGGCAAATATCGCACCCGGTTCGGCAAGTCGCCCTATCGTCTCGCCAGCCTGGGCTATGACTCGGTCCTGCTGACGGTGCGGATTTCGCGCGACTGGAAACCGGGGACGAATTTCCCGGTGAACCAGCTGCTCGCGGCCGACGGTTTCGGCGGGATCGACGGCATTTTTCGCTTCAACAACCGCGGCATCGCGATCCGCGCGCTCGAGGTCAGCGAAGTCGGGGCGGGCGGTTTTCGCGTGATCGAACCCGCGCCGACGAAGTGGTGAGCGGGGTTCGCGCCTCTCCGAGCGTGGCATAGTCGCCACAGTCGGGCGAAAAGCGGCACCCATTTACCACGGGCAGCCTTTACGACGGCTGCGCGTTCCCTATATGAGCGGTGCGCGCGATCGCGTCGATTCCGCGCGCCTATTATTCACGACCAGGAGATACAGCTATACCACCGCCCACAATTCGCCGCCCGATGGCGCCTATGCCGCCCAAGAACGGCCCGCGATACAATGAATTCATCGCCTCGCCCAAGGTCCGCGTGATCGACGAGGAAGGCGAAAATCTGGGCGTCATGCTGACTGCTGAAGCGATCGAACAGGCGGCCTCGGTGGGCCTCGACCTGGTCGAAGTATCCCCCAACGCCGATCCGCCGGTGTGCAAGTTCCTCGACGTGGGCAAGTATAAATACGAAGCCCAGAAAAAGGCGAACCTCGCTCGCAAGAGCCAGAAGACGCAGGAAATCAAAGAGATCAAGATGCGTCCGAACATCGACGATCATGATTTCGACGTGAAGATGCGCAAGGTGTTCGACTTCCTCGAGGAAGGCGACAAGGTCAAGATGACCATGCGGTTCCGCGGCCGCGAAATGAGCCACACCCAGCTCGGCCTCAACGTGCTCCAGCGCGTCGCCGAACTGACCTCGGAAATCGCGAAGGTCGAGGCGCATCCGCGCACCGAAGGCCGCCAGATGCTGATGGTGATCGCGCCGAAATAAGCGCGCGGGCGTTCAGCCGATCGAAAAATTGCGGGCGGTCGTTCCAATGGGACGGCCGCCCGCTTCGTATCGGCGCTCGGTCATCTGTACGCTACCGTCGGCGGCGATCAGGACGAGGGTCGAGGCGCGGGTGCCGTAAAGGTCGCCGCGCAGGAACAGCGCGGGGTCGTCCTCCTCCATCAGCGTGTCGAGCAGCGATGCCGGATCGGTGCGCGCTTCGACCACCGCCGCCAGCGCGGCGCGCAGCCGTTCGGCGCGCGGGCAGGGCTGGTCGACGGGTTCGTTGGCGAGCGCGTGGACGCCGGGCGCGAGCGGCATGATCAGCGGCACCGGGCGATTGGTCAGCAGCCGCGCCTCGCCGCCGCCAACGGCAAGCAGATTGAAGGCGTTGAACCGCGGCAGATCGTCCGCTTCGGGATCGGCGAAGCGGCCATCGCCGCGCAGCATGTCGGTGACGAGCGCGCCGCGCGATTCCTTCGCGGGGTCGGGCATCGCGCCGCGCACATTGGTGACGACGACAACCCGGCCGCTCGGCGCATGGACGCCGAGCCAGGTACCGCCCGCCTGCAGGTCGCGGCCGGCGACGATGCCGCTGCCGTCGTCCCATGCGGCGAGCGGCGCGGCGGGGCGGCCGTGAAATTCATCGCGGTTGCCGATCAGGATCAGTGGCCAGTCGGGATGGACCTGCCAGGCGAGGGCGACGACGCACATGGCGGTGCCTATCGGGTGCTGCGGACCGTTTGCCAAGCCACCTCTTCAGTGTATTGTGTCGATATATCACTCATTGCCCGCGTCTTGAAATGGTGATAGCCTTCGCGCCTCTTTCTGGAGGGGGAGGTGAATATGAACAATGGGGTCAAAACACCCTGGCATCTATGGGTGGTCGGGGGTCTATCGCTGCTATGGAACCTGTTCCCGGTGGTCGATTTCACGATGACAAACATGCAGAATGAATTCTGGCTGTCGCAATATAATGAGGCGCAGCGCGCCTTTTTCCTGTCGACGCCGACGTGGGCCAATCTGGGCTGGGCAGTTGGCGGTTTCGGTTCCTTCATCGGTTCGCTGCTGTTGCTGATGCGATCGCGCCATGCGCCGATTGCCTTCATGGTGTCGGCAGCGGGGTTGGCGGCAGTAAGCTATTACCAGCTTGTGCAGAATGGCGACCGGCTGAAGCAATTGCTTGGCGACATTCCGCTCTACACGAGCATCACCGTCTGGGTGATCCTGCTCGCGCTGTTCTTCTATGCCCGCGCGATGGCGGCGAAGGGCGTGCTGCGCTGACGTGCCAGGTTTGGAGAGCGGATCCGACGCCATTTGACGCGTCGCCCCCGCGAAGGCGGGGGCCGCCATCGGTTCACGGGGCGCCGCTGAACAAGGCGGCCAGCGGCCCCCGCCTTCGCGCGGGGGCGACTAGCGTTGTTGCCCGGCACGGGCCATTCGCCCGCGCTCAACGCGCCCGGATGAAGGCGCGCACATCCTCGGACAATTTGTGGCGATCCTCGTCGCGGATATACATCATGTGGCCCGCGCCGTAGTAAGTGTAGTGGATGCGGTCCTGCGGGATGCCGGTGCGCGACAGCGCATATTCGGCGGCGAAAAAGGGCGTCGCGAAATCATAATAGCCCTGGGCGACCAAGACCTTCAGCCCTGAGTTCTCGCGCAAGGCCTGCCCGATATAGGGCGCGACGTTGAGGTAGGCGTTGGTGTCGCGGCCGCCGATGCGCCAGTCCCACTGCCCGCCGATGCTGCCGATCGACTGATATTCGCGGTCGGTCTTGAAGCCGAGGCCGTCGCGCGCCCAGCTGTTGATCGCGGCGGTATAAGAGGCGTCGATGCCATAGAAGCTGGGGTCGTTGTCGGGTCCTTCGCCGGCATTGTCATAATCCTTGCCGGTGTAGCGACTGTCGAGGCGGCCGACGGTGAGGCCGCGGTCGCGCAGCAATTCCTTGTAGAAGCGCTGCGGGGTGACGCGCAGGTCGGCCTGTTCGAGATAGGTCTCGCTGAGTCCGGTGAAGCGCGCGAGGTCGCGGCGGATCGCGGCGCGTTCCTCGCCCTGGAGCTTCTGGCCCTTGAGCAGCGCCGATGCATAGGGGCCGATCGCCCATTGCCGCGCTTCCTCGACGAAGCCCTCGACCGACGAGGCCTGCGCCCTGCCATGATAGAGCGCGGTCGCGGCCATCGAGGGCAGGTTGGTGATCGGCGACAACTCGTTGCCCGGGGTGTCGGCCCCCGCTGCGAAATCGAGCACGGTCGAGATCAGGATGATGCCGTTGAGCGCGACATCATTGTAGGTGTCGTTCATCAACTCGTTGGCGACCGCCGCCGAGCGGGTGGTGCCATAGCTTTCGCCGCCGAGATATTTGGGGCTGTTCCAGCGGCCATTGTCGTTGAGCCACAGCCGGATGACCGAGGCGACGAGCTTGGCGTCCTGCGTGACCCCGTAATAATCCTTCGGATCGGCCTTGCCGATCAGGTGCGAAAAGCCGGTGCCCGGCGGGTCGATGAACACGACGTCGGTGACGTCGAGCAATGCGTCGGGATTGTCGACGATCGGATAGGGCGGGGCGCCGTCGTCGACCCCGGTGCCGGGGATGGCGACGCGCTTGGGACCAAAGGCGCCCATCATCAGCCAGACGGTGCCCGATCCCGGGCCGCCGTTGAACAGGAAGGTGATCGGGCGGTTGGGGTCGCGCGGCTCCTTGATATAGGAGGTGGTGACGACCGCGACTTCGGGCACGCCGTCCTTGGTCTTGATGATCGTCTCACCGATCGTCGCGGCGTAATTGATCCGCTGGCCGCCGAAGGTTCCGCTCAGTTTCGTTGTGCGAACCTGCGGGGTGATGTCGGCGGGCTTTTCTGCCTTGGCCTTGTCGGCGGGCGCGTCCTGCGCATGGACGATGGCAGGCGCGGCAAAGGCGAGCGCCAGGGCGATGAGCGACGGACCCGATTTCATGATTTTCTCCCCGGTTGAGGCGCGGACGCTAATCCGGGCACGGGGAGCGGGCAAGGGTGTCGGTCGGTGGCGGTGGGGCTTTGGTCGAAGCGGAGAGCCTCAGCGGCGCGACAGGATTCGGTCCATCACCCAAGCGGTATGCGCGGCGCTTTCGCCGGTCGAGGGATGCGGGCCGCGACCCGCGAGATGATCGCGCATCGCCTCGACGTGGAAATGCTGGATGACCGGTGGATGCTCGACGACCGTCTCGACGGCGGTGCCGTCGCGAACGAGCCGCTGGGGCGCGTCGTCGAAGATCGAAAACAGGATGCGGCCGCCGCTGCCAATGATCTCGACCCGGTCCTGCCGCTCCGCCGCGCCGAAATTCCAGCTTCCCGACCCCGTCACGCCCGCCCGGTGCAGCCAGCATCCGGTCACCGCATCGGCGGCGCTGTAGCGGCCCTGCTGGTTGACCGCGAAGCCCGCGACGTCGGCAACCTCGCCGAACAGCCAGCAGAACAGGTCGAGGCCGTGGCTCGCGAGGTCGTCGAAATAGCCGCCGGGCGCGACCGCCGCGTCGACGCGCCAGTTGGTCGCTTCGACATCGGCGGGGCTGGCAGGCTTGGTCAGCGTCCAGTGGACATGGCGCACGCATCCGATCGCACCCTCGTCGAGCCAAGCCTTGACCTGCCGGAAGCGGGGGAGCGTGCGACGGTAATAAGCGACGAAGAGCGGCAGGTCGCGCGCGGCGAAGGCGTCGCGGATACGGACGCAGGCAGCGTGGTCGGGTGCCATCGGCTTTTCGATGCAGCAGGGCTTGCCCGCGCGCGCGACGTCGAGCGCATAGGCTTCGTGGCTGTCGGGCGGGGTCGCGATATAGACGGCGTCGATATCGGAGGCGTTGATCAGCGCCTCGGCGCTATCGAAGACATGCGGTACGCCGTGACGGGTGGCATAGTCATCGGCCTTTGAGCGGGTGCGGCCATAGAGGCCGTGCAGGGCGAAACCCTCCACCTGCTGATAGGCGGGCGCGCTTTTGCGCTCGGTTACGTCGCCGCAACCGATCATGCCCCAGCGGATCACAGCCATCGGGTCGTCACCGGCCCCACTTGGTTTTGCTCGCCTTCCCGAAGCGCCCCTTGCGCGTGCCCGGCTTGCCCTCGTTCGAGCGCCCGACGCGCGGCGCCACTTGCTGATCCGCCGGCAGGCCCAGTTCGTCGGCTTCGAGCCGGCGGATTTCGTCGCGGAGCTTGCCCGCCTGCTCGAATTCGAGGTCGGCGGCGGCGTCGCGCATCTGTTTTTCGAGGTCGGCGATGTGTGCGCGCAGATTGTGCCCGACCATATGCGCCGGCTTGTCGTCGCCGATGTCGATCGTCACCTGATCCTTCGACGCGACATGCGCGATGATGTCGCCGATGTTGCGCTTGATCGTCGTCGGGGTGATGCCATGCTCGGCGTTATACGCCTCCTGCTTTTCGCGGCGGCGGTCGGTTTCGCGCATCGCGCGCTCCATGCTGCCGGTGATGCGGTCGGCGTAGAGGATGACGCGGCCGTCGACGTTGCGCGCCGCGCGGCCGATCGTCTGGACGAGGCTGGTCTCGCTGCGCAGGAAACCTTCCTTGTCGGCGTCGAGGATCGCGACGAGCCCGCATTCGGGGATGTCGAGCCCTTCGCGCAGCAGGTTGATGCCGACGAGCACGTCGAACACCCCGAGCCGCAGGTCCCGGATGATCTCGATGCGTTCGAGCGTCTCGACATCCGAGTGCATGTAGCGGACCTTGAGCCCCGCCTCGTGGAGGAATTCGGTGAGGTCCTCGGCCATGCGCTTGGTCAGCGTGGTGACGAGCGTGCGGTAACCCGCGGCGGCGGTCGCTTTCGCCTCCATGATCAGGTCGTCGACCTGTTCCTCGACCGGCTTGATGAACACCGGCGGGTCGATCAGGCCGGTGGGGCGGATCACCTGTTCGGCGAAGACGCCCTGCGTGCGGTCCATCTCCCAGGTGCCCGGGGTCGCCGAGACGCTGACCGTCTGCGGGCGCATCATGTCCCACTCCGAAAAACGCAGCGGCCTGTTGTCGATGCAGCTCGGCAGGCGGAACCCATATTCGGCGAGCGTGATCTTGCGGCGATGGTCGCCCTTCGACATCGCGCCGATCTGCGGGATCGTCTGGTGGCTTTCGTCGACGAAGAGCAGGGCGTTGTCGGGCAGATATTCGAACAGGGTCGGCGGCGGCTCGCCGGGGAGGCGGCCGGTCAGGAAGCGGCTGTAATTTTCGATGCCGGCGCAACTGCCGGTCGCGGCGATCATCTCGAGGTCGAAATTGGTGCGCTGTTCGAGCCGCTGCGCCTCCAGCAGCCGGCCTTCGGCTTCGAGCTCTTTCAGCCGCTCGGCGAGTTCATGCTTGATCGCCTCCGACGCCTGCTTGAGCGTCGGGCCGGGGGTCACATAGTGGCTGTTCGCATAGATGCGGACATGGTTGAGGTTGGCGATCTTCTTGCCGGTCAGCGGGTCGAATTCGACGATCTCCTCGATCTCGTCGCCGAAGAAACTGATCCGCCAGGCCATGTCCTCATAATGCGAGGGGAAGATTTCGAGGCTGTCGCCGCGGACGCGGAAATTGCCGCGCGCGAAGGCCTGGTCGTTGCGCTTGTACTGGAGCGCGACGAGCTTGCGGATGATCTCGCGATTGTCGACGACCTGGCCCTTCTTGAGGTCGAAGATCATCGCCGAATAGGTCTCGACCGAGCCGATGCCATAGAGGCACGACACCGATGCGACGATGATCACGTCGTCGCGTTCGAGCAAAGCGCGCGTCGCCGAGTGGCGCATGCGGTCGATTGCCTCGTTCACGCTCGACTCTTTTTCGATGTAGGTGTCGCTGCGCGGCACATAGGCCTCGGGCTGGTAATAGTCGTAATAGCTGACGAAATATTCGACGGCGTTGTTCGGAAAGAAGCTCTTAAACTCGCCGTATAATTGCGCCGCTAGGATCTTGTTCGGGGCGAGGATCAACGCCGGGCGCTGCAACGCCTCGATCATCTTGGCCATGGTGAAGGTCTTGCCCGAGCCGGTGACCCCCAGCAGCACCTGGTCGCGCTCGCCGGTCAGCGCGGTATCGACCAGTTCGCGGATCGCGGTCGGCTGGTCGCCCGCCGGCTCATATTCGCTGACCAGTTCGAACGCCCTGCCGCCCTCGACCTTGTCGGGGCGCGCGGGGCGGTGGGGGACGTAATCGGGGGCGGTATCGATTTCGTCGAGCGAGGTGCGAATCTGAATTGCCATCCCCGCCAATATGGAGGTTATAGGCGCCAATCCAAGGCCGAAAGGCGAGGGGGTCGGGCTTTCGAGGGGGATAGGGTGTCGCTGTCTGTTTTGCCGCTTATTTTCATGGCCATGACGCTGCAGGGCGATGCCACCGCACCAGCCGCGTCGCCCGCCGAAACGGTCGAAGCCGGGAAAAGTCCGGCGATGGTCGAGGCGCTCGCGAACCAGGCGCAGATGGCGCGGGGGCCGCGGCTGATCGGCGAATTCCAGCCGGCCTATAGCGACGAACAGCGTGCGGCGGGAATGCTGGGCCAGGGGCGCATATCGATCATCGTAACCGCCGAGGGGAGTGTCAGCGAAGCGGCGATCCGGTACAGCAACGCACCGCCCGAACTCGACGCGTCGGCGCTCGCCGCGGCGCGCGGGCTGACATTCACCCCGGCGGTCGACAAGGCGGGCAAGGCGATTGCGGTCCCCGCGCTGTTGCCCTTTTCGTTCGAAGCGGCGGGCGGTCATCCCATGTATGTGACGCGCGTCGAACCGGTGTTCAGCGATGCGGCACGCGCGGCGGGCGAACATGGCAAGGTGGTGATCGACGGCAAAATTGGTCCCGACGGGCGGATGGTCGACGCGGTCGTATTCCAGAGCAGCCGGTCGGCCTCGCTGGACGCGGCGGCACTCGAAGCCGCCACCGCGTCGCGCTATCGTCCCTATCGCGATGGGGCGGGGCAGCCTTATGCGCTGCCGGTGCGGGTGCCCTTCAGCTTCGACAATTACCGCACGCCCGGGCCCGGCGGCGGCATATTGCGCTATCGCTGCGACCAGTTCGCGCGCGACGAAAGCTGGTGGGCCGCCAATTGGCCGGCGAGCGAGAAGAATGAATTCTATTCGATGATGCTGGGCATCAGCGCGCTGTCGCAGGGCATGCTGACGCAGGTTTCGCAGTTCAAGGAAAAGAAGGCGGCGTTCGACATGCGCTTTGCCGCGGCCCGGCTCGAATGTGCGGCCCGGCCCGACAAGCTTTTCGTCGACGTCATGAAGGTCGAAGGACCGATCGCGCGGCGGATGGCCGAGAAAGCGAAATAGCGCCGCGATATTGGCATTGCCAAGCCGGACGATATGGGGAGGATGATCGCATCATGATTTCGAAGGACAGGGGAATGGCCATGACAAGAGGCATGGTTCTGGCGTTCGCCGGCAGCCTCGTCCTCGCGGCGTGCGGCGACAAGGGGGCGGCCGAACAGGCGCCGCCCGAAAAGCCCCGGCCCGGCAGCTGGACGCAAAAGATCGAGGTTCTCGAACTGAGCGGCGAAGGTGCTCCGGCGAATGCCAGGGAAGAGTTGAACGCGATGTTCGCCGAACTGGGCAACGCAACGCTGTGCATCACGCCCGAACTGGCCGAGCGGATGGATATTGCGAAGCGTGTCGCGGATCTGGCTTCGCAAGGTGGCGATTGTCGCTTTGGACGGCGGATTTCGAGCGGCAAGAATGTCGATTTTTCCGCGACATGCGAAGGGCCGGGCGGATCGATGACGATTGCGGGCAAGGGAATAAGCGGCACGACCGCGCAGGATGTGACGGCGACGATCACCGGGCTCAAACCCGATGGTTCGGTCAAGGGCAAGATGGTCTGGCATGTGACCGGCGAACGCAAGGGTGAGTGCGGGCCGGATGATATCGTCATCCCGGTCCCCGAAGCGCCGGTCGCGAAAATCTGAAGGGAGACGAGTCATGCTGGGTTATGTGACCATGGGCGCCAGCGATCTGGACCGGGCGCGGGAATTTTATTCCGCGCTGCTCGGGACGATCGGCGCCAGCGAGTTGATGCGCATGTCGGATACGGAGGCCAACGGTTTCACGCTGTACGGCACCGGCTGGGGCCAGCCGGGGATCGCGGTGACGCGGCCCTATGACGGCCAGCCCGCAGATCGCGGCAACGGCCATATGGCGGCGCTGGTCGTTGACGAGCGTGCCAAGGTCGATGCGCTGCACGCCAGGGCGCTCGAACTCGGCGGGACGTGCGAAGGGGCGCCGGGGGTGCGCGGCGACGAAGGCGAGCAGGCCTTTTACGCCGCCTATTTCCGCGACCTCGACGGCAACAAGCTTTGCGCCTTTCGGATCGGCCCGGCCTGAGCGCCGCGGTCTGGCTCGACCGGCGGTGGACGCCGCTCCTCATCGGACTGGCGGCTGGGCTGGTCGCGGTCGGCGCGGCGTTGCTCGCCGGCAAGGGGGCGCCGCAGGAGGCGCTGCTCGCGGCGCGCTGGACCGCCCGTGCCGCCGCGCCGGTCTTTCTCGTCGCCTATCTCGCGTCGACCCTGTGGCGGTTGTGGCCGGGGGCGATCACCGCCGCGCTGTTAAGGCGCCGCCGCCAATGGGGGCTGGGGTTCGCGCTGGCGCATACGATCCATCTCGCCGCGCTGCTGGTGAACATCATCGCCTTTCGCCCGCGGCCGGTCGCGACGCTGGTCGGCGGCGGGCTGGCCTATGCGATGATCTATCTGATGGCGCTGACCTCGAACGACGCGTCGCAGCGGCTGCTCGGGCGCGGCTGGAGCTGGCTCCATCGCATCGGCATCCATTATATCTGGCTGATCTTTTTCATCAGCTATGCGAGCCGGGCGATCCACGCCGACCCCGCCTATCATGTCGAGGGGCGGATATTGGCGCCGCTCTTTCTTGTCGCGCTCGCGCTGCGGCTTTATGCACAGCGCAGGCGACGATGATGCGCCGGCAAGGGCGCGCGCACATGATTTTCGGTTGTGGAAGGATGAATGGACTTGCCGGGCGGGAAAACAGGTGGGGCTATTCGCCCGCCCGGCGAAGTCTCTGTGTATGAGGCGGGCGAACCATGTGACCGGCGCCAGGGACCAGCTCGCACCTGCCGATTCACCAACCTCAATTCGTCAAGCCAGACCAAGGCCCGGACCAGACAGCGACGTCATGAAGACAACGTCGCCACAATCATGCAATGCCCGAAATGGGACAAGTTGGCGAGTTACATCGGGTCACGTAGCGGGTTGTCGCAATCCATTAAGGAATTTTTAACCTTGTTTGGGCTTTTTCCGCACACACTTTGCCGCCGCGCAATATTATGTTATGGAACTCGCGTTCGTTGTTACCGTTACAAAGAAGTAACAACGGCTGGTCGCGCCCCGTTATTGGCGTATCTACCACGCCGCAGCTCGCTTGTGGGCATTTGGGGGTAGTATGGACCGCACGAAGGCGAGCGTTGACCAGAGCAGCGATGATGCCGAGCGGATCGTCGCCGACGAACTGGCGCGCCTGCTAGAATCGCCGATGTTCGTGCGCTCGCCGGTGCTCACCCGCCTGCTCCAATATCTGGCCGACCACAGGCTGCAGGGCAATCGCACCGCGCCCAAGGCCTATGCGATCGCGACCGAGGCGCTGGGACGCAGTGCCGATTTCGATCCCGCGGTCGACAGCTATCCGCGCGTGATGGTTGGCCGGCTGCGCAACCTGCTGGACCGTTATTATGCCGAGACGCCGTGGCTGCACCGCTTGCGCGTGCCGCAGGGCAGCTATGAGATCGTCGTCCAGCATCGCGCCGCGCCGCCGAGTTCGCGGAGCGCCGACGCGCCCGACGCGCCGCACGATGAGCAGGGGCCAGCCGGCGCGGCGGTCCCGGAAGCCGCGGGCGGGAGCGCCGTACCCGCCAGGCCGGCGCAGGCCGCCGCATCGCGGCCGCGCGGTATCTGGCTGTGGCTGGGTTTTGTGGTGGCGCTGGCGTTCGCGGCCGCGGCCGGATGGTGGTTCGCCCGTTCCGACGGGCATTTGCTCGGCGCCGATTTCGTCGCGATGCCGACGATCGAGGTGAGCAGTCCGGCGGCGGGCGACACCGGGCCGTCGCGGGCGATGGCGCGCGGGCTCGACAGCAAGCTGCGCGACGGGCTGCGGCGTTTCGAACTGGTGCAATTGCTGTCGTCGCGCGGTCCCGGCGCCGCGGCGCGGCAGACCCCCGCCGACTATCGCCTCGATGCCTCGATCGTCCGCGCGCTCGAGGGCGGTGCGGTCGACGTGACGCTGGTGCTCAACCGCGTTGCCGACGAGCGCGCGATCTGGTCGCAGCAGATCCGGCTGGGGCAGGACGATATTCCCGAATTTCGCGGGCTCGAGCCGGCGATCGCGCAGATGGCGGGCGATTATGGGATCATCGTGCGCGACCAGTTGCAGCGCGAGCCGAACAATTATGCGCCGGGCTTCCCGTGCCTCGCGCAGTTCAACCGGTTGCGGCAGATGCGCACTCCGGTGGCGGCGCAGCGGGTCGACCGTTGCCTGCGCGCCACGATCGTCGACCTGCCGGGCGATCCGGTGCCGCTTGGCGCGCTGTCGTTGCTGCGTTTCGGCGATTGGCAACCGCTGCGCGCGACCCCCAAGGGTAAGCAAGCCTTTGCGGAGGCGCAGGATTTCGCCCGGCGCGCCTATACGGCCGCGCCGAACAGCGCGGCCGGAATTTTTGCGATGGCGCGCGCCCATTTTTATGTCGGTCAATGCCAGCGCGGGGTGGCGATGGGCAACGCCGCGGTCGAGCTCAATCCCTATGACCCCGATCTTGCGGGGTTCATGGGGCTGTTCAAGACATCGTGCGGGCTGACGGCGGACGGCGAGGCGTTGCTGACGCGTTCGGTGATGCTCGACGATTCGCACGCCGGGGTTCCCGCGGTGACGCTCGCCTTCCTACGCTCGCAGCGCGGCGAGCAGCCCGAGGCGCTGGCGCTGCTCGACCGGATGCCCTCGCCGAGCAATATGGAACCGCAATATCTGATGGTGCGGTCGGTCGTGCTGGCGCGGATGGGCAAGGTCGACGAAGCGCGGATATTGTGGCGCCGGCTGCTCGACTATACCGGCCAGCCGGCCGCCGCGCCGCCCGAAATGGTGCTGCGCCAGTTCATGATCACCCCCGCGGTGATCGCGCGCGCGTCGATAGCGCTGCGCGAATCGGGTGTCGTCGGGCCGGGATCGGCGCCGCCGCCCGCCGCAGCCAGGGCGACCAATTGACAGTGGGTTCGCGGGCGAACAGGATCGCCCGATGCTGACCGCGATCGCCGCCCTGACCCTCGCCGCCGCGCCGGTTCCGCCCGCCGCGGTCGCGGTCGCGTTCGACCGCGAGGGCCGCATCGAAACGCGGGTCGTCGAAGGCGCGGCGGATCGCGACGCCGGGCGGCTGCTGACCGCCGACGATCCGGTACGGATCGCGTCCATTTCCAAACTGGTCGTCGCACTCGGGGTGATGCGGCTCGTCGAGGCCGGGACGCTCGATCTCGACCGCGACGTGTCCGACTATCTCGGCTGGCGGCTGCGCGCGCCGAGTCATCCCGATGCGCCGGTGACGCTGGCGCAATTGCTCGGCCACCGCGCCGGGCTGACCGACAATATCGACTATGCGCTGCCGCTCGGCACCGATCTGGAAAGGGTTCTGCGAAATCCCGCGGCGTGGGACATCGCCCGACCGCCGGGGGGCGATTTCGCTTATGCCAATCTGAACTATCCGGTAGTCGCCGCGGTGATCGAGGCGGCGACCGGCGAACGGTTCGACCGGGCGATGGCACGGCTGGTCCTCGAGCCGCTCAAGCTCGACGCCTGTTTCAACTGGACGACGTGCGGCGACGGCGCGATGGCGCGCGCGGTGGTGCTGTACGGCGCCGACGGCAGCGTTCAGCGCGACGACCTGAAAGGGCGCCTGCCCGCCTGTCCGGCCGTGCCCGCCGCCGACGGCAGCTGCGATCTGGCCACCTATCGTCTCGGCCGTCATGGTGCCGGGTTCAGCCCGCAGGGCGGTTTGCGTATTTCGGCGAACGGGCTGGCGCGGATCGGCGTGATGTTTCTTCGCCGCGGTGGCGGCTTTCTGAAGCCCCAAAGCCTGGCCCGGCTGGAGGCGATGGCCCCGGTGCATCCGACGAGCGGCGAGGGGACCGGCGGCTTTTTCTGCGAATTTGGCCTTGCGATGCATAGCAATGGCGGCCCGGCGCTTGCCGATCCGGCGTGCCGCGACGATTTGTTCGGCGACGGCCGCCTGCGCCTTGGTCATTCGGGCGATGCCTATGGTTTGCGGTCGGGATTGTGGTTCGACCTTGAACGCGGGCAAGGCATCGCCTATTTCGTCACCCAGGTGCCGGAGGGGCAGAAAGGGAAGCGGTCGGCCTATAGCGCCGCAGAGGAGGCATTGGTCGACAAAGCACGCGCCGGGCACCCCGACGCCAGCCCTCTTGCCAGCCCCGCTGGCGCACACTAGGGCAAATTTCAACATTCACGGCTTAGTCAGAAAAGGAATAGCGCATGAGCGATTCGGCCGAAAAGGTTAAGAAGATCGTCGTCGAACATCTGGGCGTCGAAGCCGACAAGGTCACCGAGGAAGCGAGCTTCATCGACGACCTGGGCGCAGACAGCCTCGACATCGTCGAACTGGTGATGGCGTTCGAAGAAGAATTCGGTGTCGAAATCCCCGACGACGCGGCGGAAAAGATCGCCACCGTCAAGGATGCGATCGACTATATCGAAGCGAACAAGGGCTAACGCCCTGCGGTCCGGCCTGGCCGGACGCGGCGGCGACGCCGCCCACGCGTTTCCGGCTTCCCGGTCCCGAGCGCTCGCGCGCAGAGACCGGGAAGCTTTTTTTATGCGCCCGCTTTCCCTAAAAGGGCGCCGATGATGCTGCCGGGTCCCGGGCGAACGGGGACCGACGAAAGGAATGACTATGCGCCGGGTTGTGGTGACGGGATTGGGTTTGGTGACGCCGCTGGGCGCCGATGTGGAAACCACATGGGCCAATCTGCTCGCCGGCAAATCGGGCGCGGGCCAGATCACCCATTTCGACGCGTCCGACCAGAAATGCACCATCGCGTGCGAGGTCAAGGGGCCCGACCATGAATATGGTTTCGACCCCGGCAAGCGCGTGGACCACAAGGTGCAGCGCCAGGTCGACCCCTTCATCATCTTCGGCATCGACGCCGCGGGCCAGGCGATCGAGGACGCCGGCCTCGAGGATATGACCGACGAGCAAAAGCTGCGCGCTGGCTGCTCGATCGGGTCGGGCATCGGCGGCCTGCCGGGGATCGAGAGCGAAAGCCTGTTGCTCGCCGAAAAGGGACCGGGCCGCGTTTCGCCGCACTTCGTCCACGGCCGCCTGATCAACCTGATCTCGGGCCAGGTCAGCATCAAATACGGGCTGATGGGTCCCAACCATGCCGTCGTCACCGCCTGTTCGACCGGCGCGCATTCGATCGGCGACGCGGCGCGGATGATCCGCGACGACGATGCCGACATCATGCTCGCGGGCGGCGCCGAGGCGACGATCTGCCCGATCGGCATCGCCGGCTTCGCACAGGCGCGCGCGCTCAACATGAGCAGCAACGACGCCCCCGAAAAGGCGAGCCGTCCCTATGACAAGGATCGCGACGGCTTCGTCATGGGCGAGGGCGCGGGCGTGGTGGTGCTCGAGGAATATGAGCATGCCAAGGCACGCGGCGCCAAGATCTATGCCGAGGTCGTCGGTTACGGCCTGTCGGGCGACGCCTATCATGTCACCGCGCCGCACCCCGAGGGCTTCGGCGCCTATCGCTCGATGGAAATGGCGCTGAAGAAAGCGGGCATGACCCCCGGCGACATCGACTATGTCAACGCGCACGGCACCTCGACGATGGCCGACACGATCGAGCTCGGCGCGGTCAAGAAATTGTTCGGCAACGAAATCGCCAATGTGTCGATGAGCTCGACCAAGTCGGCGATCGGCCATCTGCTCGGCGGCGCCGGCGCGGTCGAGACGATCTTCTGCATCCTCGCGATCCGCGACCAGATCGTCCCCCCGACGCTGAACCTCGACAATCCCGACGAGGGCACCGACGGCGTCGACCTGGTGCCGTGGAAGGCCAAGAAGCGCGTCGTGAAGGCGGCGCTCAACAACAGCTTCGGTTTCGGCGGCACCAACGCCAGCCTGATCGTCAAGGCGGTAGACTAACATCCGATCCTCCCTGTCGCGCAGCGATGGGGAGGGGGACCGTTCGCGAAGCGAATGGTGGAGGGGCCGGCAACGTCGCGCCATCGCCCCTCCGTCAGCGCTTCGCGCTGCCACCTCCCCATCGCGGCGCGACAGGGAGGATTAAAAGCCTTTCCTACATTATCCCACCATGCTTTACCCTTTGGCACGACCCGCCGGGCAACCGGCGTTAAAGCCACAAAGGGCACAATCGGGTGCGGTGCATGCGGGGCTTTTGTGGCTTTAGGCAGAGCCATCTGACCGACGGGAGAATGAGAAGTGCATCCGTTCCGCTGGCTGACGATGGCGATCCTCGCCCTCCTGCTCGCCGCTTGCTCGGACGGGGCGCCGAAGGATGCCGAGGTCGTCATTCCGCAAGGCGCGAGCATCGCGAAGGCGGGCGAGATCCTCGAAGAAGCGGGGTTGGTCTCCGCGTCGAGCTTTCGCAACGAGGCGCGCTTCTTCGGCGGCGACGCGCCGATCAAGCCCGGCGAATACAGGATCGAAAAGGGGATGGACGCGGGCGACATCCTCGCGCTGTTCCAGTCGGGCAAGACGATCCAGCGCCTTGTGATGATTCCTGAAGGCATGCCCTCGATCATGGTCTGGGACCGGCTGATGGCCGAAAAACGGCTGAAGGGCGAAATTCCGGTGCCCGCCGAGGGTAGCATCCTGCCCGACAGCTATGCCTTCACCACCGGCGAAAGCCGCGCCGCCGTCGTCAAGCGGATGCAGACGGCGATGGACAGGGCCTTCGAGGATTTGTGGAAAAAGCGGTCCCCGCGCACCGCGGTCAAGGACCGCAACGAGGCGATGACGCTGGCCTCGATCGTCGAGAAGGAAACCGGCGTCGCCGCCGAGCGCCGCACCGTCGCGGGGGTTTATACCAATCGCCTCGGTGTCGGCATGCGGCTGCAGGCCGACCCGACGATCATCTATCCGATCACCAGGGGCAAGCCGCTCGGCCGCCGCATCCTCCGCTCCGAAATCCAGGCGGTGAACGGCTATAACACTTATGCGATGGCCGGCCTGCCGCAGGGGCCGATCGCCAACCCCGGCAAGGCGTCGATCGCCGCGGTGCTCGACCCCGAGGCGAACGACTATCTCTTCTTCGTCGCCAAGGGCGATGGCGGCCATATCTTCGCGCGGACGCTGTCGGAGCATAATGCCAATGTGCAGAAATGGTACGCGCTGCGCCGGGAGCGCGGAGAGATCGAATAGGTCGCATCGGCGGCGGCGAGGGGAGACGGTATGACGGCAAAGCTTTTCCTCCACGGCGTTCCCGACAGCCCGGCGATCTGGCGACCCCTGCTCGCCGAACTCGACCTTGGCGAGACGCCCGTCGCGGTGCCCGCGCTGCCCGGCTTCACCGCGCCGCTGCCCGCGGGCTTTCCGGCAACCAAGGAAGCTTATACCGACTGGGCGGTGGGGCAGGCCGAGGCGTTGTTCGCGGCGCATGGTCCGATCGACATCATCGGCCACGACTGGGGCGCGCTGATCGCGCAGCGGGTGGCGATGCTGCGGCCCGACCTGCTGCGCAGCTGGGCGGTGTCGAACGCGGTGATTGACCCTGACTATCGCGGGCACCGGCTGGCGCGGATCTGGAACACGCCGATCCTCGGCGAATTGTTCATGGCCTTGAGCAAGCCCGCGAAGCTCGCCCAGGGACTCGCGGCGGCGGGGATGCCCGCCGACATCGCGGCGGAGGAGGCGGCGCAATGGGCGAACAAGGACAAGCGCCGCGCGATCCTGAAACTTTATCGTTCGGCGAAGGGGCTGAGCTTCGCGCACGACTGGGCGCTCGATATTCCGAAGCTGCCGACGGCGGGCGCTCTCGTCTGGGGCGCGGGCGATCCCTATGTCGAATTGTCGGTGGCGCAGCGCTTTGCGGCGACCACCGGCACCCCGCTCACGGTGATCGACGGGGCAGGGCATTGGGCGATCGCCGAGCGCCCGGTCGAGGTCGCCGCGGCGCTGAAGGCGTTCTGGAGCGGGCTAAGCACCGGATAATATTATGTCATCGCTTTGTACGATTATTGTGACGAACAAAATCGATTGGAAGTTTGCGGGCCGGCGAACCACATGCGCGGCGATCCCGAACGGGTGTCCCATGGACGATGGCCATCCCCCTCCTCCCTGCCGCGCCCAATTCCGTTCGTGATCGGCGATCCGGCCACCCCCCCTCCCGGCCGGATCGCTGGTGCCGCGCCCATCATCGTGACCGCGACGATGGGTGCGGCCGACCAGCGCTTTTTCGATGCGCTGCGGCAGGCCCATTTCCCGCCCGCGCGCAATGTCCTCAGCGCGCACCTCACCTTGTTCCACCAACTGCCGCCGTCGTGCCTTGCCGAACTCGACCGACTGCTCAAGGTGATCGTCGCCGACGGGCCGCCGCCCGCGACAGTGAGCGACATATTTTCGCTCGGTGGCGGGGTCGCCTATCGCGTCGACGGCCCCGAACTGCTCGCGATTCGCGAATATATCGCCGACTGGTTCGCCGGATCGCTGTCGGCGCAGGATCGCGGCATCCCGCGGCTCCACATCACGGTCCAGAACAAGGTCGAGTCAGCGCAGGCGAGGGCGCTGCTCGCCGAATTGCGGCGCGACTTCCATCCGCGTCCGCTGTCGATCGTGGGACTGGCCGCGCATCATTATCGCGGCGGTCCTTGGGAAACCGCGGTCACGCGCAATTTTCGCGGCAGGCGCTGATGAGGTCAGCGAGCATATTGACCGGGGCGCACCGCCTATCTATAGGCGCGGCTCGCCCGCCCGATCTTGGGTGCGGCGGCCTTTCGGGGCGGAGTAGCTCAGCTGGTTAGAGCACCGGAATCATAATCCGGGTGTCGGGGGTTCAAGTCCCTCCTCCGCTACCAACCCGGATTGTCCACCAGTGACCCACTGAGGCCACTGGCAGACATTTTTCGAGGAAAATCAAATATTTTTCGCGTCCCGTTGCGTACGCCGGCGTCCCGGTGCGACCGGCTGCGGCCACCCACGGCGATTTGGATTGGGGGTATTTTGGGGGTATTTTTCGGCTGTCCCCAAAACAGGCGATACCCCCAGATGGCTTTGAAAGAACTTGAGGTCAAATACGCCACCAAGCGGCAGCGCCCCTACAAGCTGTCCGATGGAGAAGGCCTGCACCTGCTCGTCCAGCCGAACGGATCGAAGCTCTGGCGCCTGAAATACCGCTTCGACGGCAAGGAAAAACTGCTGAGCTTCGGCAAATATCCGACCGTCACGCTGGCGATCGCCCGCGAGAAGCGGACCGAAGCCAAGCGGCTGCTCGATCAGGGTGAGGACCCCGCCGAGGCCAGGAAGCGGGCGAAGAAGCAGAGGGCCGCGCTCAAGCTGTTCGAAGAGATTGCGCGGGCCTGGCACGCCAATCGTATTGAAGGGCTGGACTCGGCCCATGCCCTGCGCGTCATCAACCGGATGGAGCGCGACGTCTTTCCGGTCATCGGGAAGCGTCCGATCACGGAAATCGACCCGCCCGAGATTCTCGAGATGATCCGCGCGGTCGAAGCGCGCGGCGCCCTCGATATCGCCCGTCGCCTCAAGCAGAACGTCAGCCAGATCTATCGCTTCGCGATCGCGAGCGGCTGGGCGACCATCGATCCGACGCTCGGCCTCAACGATGCGCTCAAGCCCAAGCCGCCCGTCAGGCACATGGCGCGCGTGCCGCTCGCGGAGTTTCCGAAGCTGGTGCGAGCGATCTTCGCCTATGACGGCGAGGACACGCCGCGCCGCCGCGAGATCACCCGTGACGCGCTGCTGTTCACCTTGCTCACATGGGTCCGAACCAGCGAAACCCGCTTCGCGGCCAGGGACGAGTTCGAGGATCTCTATGGACCGAACCCGCTATGGCGTCTGTCGCCGGAGCGCATGAAGATGGAACGTGAGCATCTTGTTCCGCTGTCCCGCCAGGCCGCAATGATCGTTCAGCGCCGCTTGCAGGCGACGAACGATGCGTTCCTCTTTCCCGGAGCCAAGCCTGGAAAGTCTATTTCCGAGAACACCATGATCTATGCCTGTTATCGGATGGGGTATCTCCATCGGCAGACGGTACATGGGTTTAGGGGGCTCGGCTCGACCTGGGCGAACGAAGCCGAACGCTACAAGCCGGATTGGATCGAGATGGCGCTCGCTCACGAGGACGAGGATGAGGTGCGCGGCGCTTACAACAGTGCGCTCTATCTCACACCGCGAAGGCGGATGCTCCAAGACTGGGCCGACGTGATCGACGCGGCAACCGCAGTGTCGAATGTCGAGAAGAATCCTATCGAGTTCTCACAATTCATGCGCTGTTCCGCTCCCATCCAGCACCTGCCACCAAGCGACCAGAGACAGCCGTATTGGCAACGCCCCCTTCGGGCGGCTTCGCGATGAGCCTCAAAAGTCAGAACCGCCGATTTAGAGGCGCGGTTTTCTGCCATAGTTGTTAGAAATATCAGCTACTTAGATGCATCCGCGAATAGTAGAATGAACTCCAAGAAACCGTATCTCACTACATCTCATCATAGCTGATTCCCCTTGCAACTCGACAAGGGAAACCGCCGGGACCGCCAATTACGCCGATACATCGTCTGGAAGGGCTCGATTGGGGCGAGCAGAACGCGCGCATCCGTCCCGATGGACGCGCTCAGCGTGACTAATTCAATGAAATATATGGGGTTATTTGCGTCGCCACGAAGCGTCAGCGGTGCAGGCTCATCAGTCCTTAATCAATGAGTGGGAGGAATAGTTCGCCAACAAATTGAATTGGACGATGAGCCCCAAGGCGCGGCAAATGGCGCCAAATCAAAAAATGCCGTGGGGAGGACAGTCATGGTCACAGCCTTTAGGACAAATTTGCTTTGTGCCACCGCGCTATCGATCGCGTGTGCGCTTGCAGTGCCGGCACATGCCCAGGACGCTGCATCGCAGGGCGAAAAGCCCGAGGCGCAGGAAGGTGGCCTTGAGACAATCGTCGTCACGGCGCAGAAGCGCGAACAGAATTTGCAGGATGTTCCAGCCGCCGTTTCCGCCATAGGCGGCGAGACGCTGCGCACGCGCGGCATCACGGAGACCTCAGACTTGATGGGCGCGATCCCCAGCCTGCAAGTCACCACTCCCTATGGTCGCACCCAACCGAATTTCTCGCTGCGCGGGATTTCAGTGGCGAACGAATTTTCCGCCTCCACTGCGTCGCCGGTTGGCGTCTATGTCGATGAAGTCTATCAGAGCTTCCGGGCGAGCCATGGCCTGCAACTCTATGACATCGACCGGGTCGAGGTACTGCGCGGACCGCAAGGAACACTCTACGGTCGCAACACCACGGGTGGCGCGATCAGCTTCTTCACGCGCAAGCCGGATCTGGGAGAGGCCAATGGCTATCTGACCGCCGGCTATGCCAATTACGACACTTTCACGGTGCAGGGCGCCGCTGAAGCGACGCTGGTTCCCGACATCTTGGGCGTCCGCGTCGCCGGTACTTTTGCAAAAGGGGATGGTTGGCAGCGCAATGTACTGCCTGGGAATGAGCGCGACCTAGGGACCACCGATACGATCGGCGGTCGCATCTCGATCCGCTTCCGGCCCGATCCCGATCTCGACATCAATTTGAAGCTCTATGCCGCGAAGGACGATCCATGGGGCACCGCGCCCTATGCAGGTGGTCAACTCGCGGGCGGGCAGGATGCGCTCGGCTATTCGCGTTACGATCCGCAACCTTTCCTAGGCGGGCGGTTGCTGCGTGACAATGAGGTCGCAGTTGATCGGGTAGGTAAGAACATCAGCAAGTCGAAAGGGATAGCCCTCAACATCAAATGGGATGTCAGCGACCAATTCTCCGTCACCTCGATTACCGGCTACGACACCGGCGACTATATCAACAATCCTGATGATTGCGATGGCGGCCCAGCCGATCTCTGCTCGATCGGCCTCACGTCGACGAGCAAGAATTTCAACCAGGACCTGCGTTTCAGCTATTCGAACGACCGCCTCGATATCATTGCCGGCCTTTATTATGGCAGGGACAAGGTCAAGACGGTCAACTACCCGGACTTTTTCGGGGCGCTGAGGCCGCTGCTGCTTGGCGCCGGTCTTCCGGGCAGCTACAATAACGCCGCAATCGGAACGCCCGACGCGATCCGCTATATCCCAGCCTTTGCCGCCAATCCGGCGTTGGGGCCTGGCGATGCCGGATTCTGCGACGCGATCGAGATCAATCCCAACGGCTTCCTTGATGCACGCTCGCTGATTGCACTCCAGACCGACATCGCGATCAATAATACGGGCAATGGCGGCATGGGGGGTAGCTTTTCGGCGGGCTGCGCCGGGGCAGGCGCGCCTCCGTTCACCCCGATCCTCGGCGAACAGCGTTTTGACGTGTCGCGCCCCTCGAAGGCGATCTACGGCGACGTAACCTGGAAAGCGACCGAGCGGCTGACCGTGGCGGTGGGTGCACGCTACACCCAGGATAAGGTCAATTACCTTAACGGCAGCACTTTCCTCTATGCGCTCGACGGTACGACGCCGGTTGTCAACCTGATCCCCTACAGCAATCCATACAACCCCAATCTCGCGCCGCTTGAGCAGCGCGAAAAGGCAAACAGGCTAACCGGCCGTATCAATGTCAGCTATGAGTTCGCCGATGATATCATGGGCTATCTCCAGTACAGTCGCGGTTACCGCAGCGGCAGCTTCAACGGGCTTGCCTATCAGGGCGTCAATCAAGTCTATTATATCCAGCCTGAAAAGGTGAATGCATATGAGGCGGGGCTCAAAACCCGGCTGTTCGATCGCCGCGTCCAACTTAACCTCGCGGGCTTCTACTACGAGTATTCGAATCACCAAGTAACGCAGGTGGTCGGCGCTACAACCTTCACGCGCAGCGCCAATGGTCGCCTGTTCGGTGGCGAGGCCGAACTCGCCTGGCAGGTGGCCGATACGTTGCGTTTCGATGCTTCGCTGGGCTATCTCAACAGCAAGTACAAAGGCAATGTGATCGATCCGGCAAACCCGGCCAGCCCGACATTGAACGTCAACGGCAATCCCTTCCCGAACGCGCCGGAGGTTACGTTCCAGGCCGGATTCGACTGGGATATGATCGATGACGGCACCAACAAGCTGACCTTGCGCGGTGATGCGTCCTACATGGGCAAGTACTATTTTGATCCGTTCAAGAATTATGGGCAGACACCGTGCGATACACCCCCAGCGGGATCGAACATAACGCTCGCGGGTAAGGCGATTACATGCGCAAATCCGGGCTACTGGCTCGCCAATGCGCGATTAACCTATGCGCACGACAATATGTCGGTTAGCTTGTGGGCGAAGAATCTGTTCGACAAATATTACTACACCTACGGCCTCAACATCAACGTGTTCGGCTACGATTATCTGAACCGCGGCATGCCGCGCACTTATGGCGTCGAAGCGACAGTCAAGTTCTGATCGCTGCTGCGACGGGGGCGGCGGGCATCCTCTCCCGCCCGCTGCCCCCGATTTTTTCGACCTGACTTTCAGACCGAGGAGCATCCATGATGCGTTCCACCGGCAACGGTCCCTCATTCATCGGCACGGCGTACAGAATCGAGCGCGCTGTGATCACTGAGATCGGCGCAGCTGAAAGCACCGCCCAGGCGAGCAGCGCCGAGCGGCCAGCGCGCCTCCGGACGATTTAACGTGGATGCGTCTCGGAACAGAACTGAGCTGGAACGAATTTTCGCGACCCAACGCGAAGGGACGCGTGAGCAGGTTTCGCGCAGCTACGAAGAACGCATGGACCTGCTCGGGCGCCTTGGCCGGATATTTGAGCAGCACAGAGACGAATTGGTCGATGCCGTTGCCGCCGATTTCGGCATTCGATCCCGCTACGAGACTATCCTGCTCGACCTGATGCTTGGCATATCGGAAATTAAATTTGCGCGCCGCAATCTGAAGACGTGGCTGAGGCCGCGGCGGGTGAAGACTGACATCTTCGGCCTTCCCGGTTCATCGCGCCTGGTCCCCCAGCCCCTAGGTGTGGTGGGCGTTCTCGGCACGTGGAACTATCCGCTCGGCACCATATTCGTTGGCGCGGCCGGTGCATTGGCGGCCGGCAACCGCGTGATCGCAAAGCCGAGCGAAGTTTCCGCCAACGCCGCCGAAGCCAGCGAGCGGCTTGTGCGCCGGTATTTCGCCGAAGAGGAATTCGCGATTGTCCAGGGCGGGCCCGACATGGCACAGGCGATGACGGCCCTACCTTTCGACCATATTCTCTTCACCGGTTCACCCGCGGTTGGCCGCAAAGTCTATGAAGCGGCGGCTGCCAACCTTACACCTGTTACTCTGGAACTTGGCGGCAAATGCCCTGCCATCGTGGGCAAGGGTGCATCGCTTGCACAAGTCTGTGAAAGCTTAGTGTTCGGCAAGCTGCTCAACGCCGGCCAGACCTGCATCGCCGCTGACTATGCCTTCGTCCATGTCGATCAGATGGAAAGCTTCGTCGCCGCACTCCGCGCTCAGGTTGCCAAATGCTACCCCAACGCGGCAAGCAACCCCGATTTCACCAGTATCATCAATGACCGACAGTTCGCGCGGCTCCAAGGTTTGCTCGATGATGCCGAAGCCAAGGGCGCGACGGTGCTCAACCTCTCGGACAACGGCGATGGAACGCTTCCTGAACGGCATCGGATCGTGCCGTTGGCGGTTCTCGACGTTACCGATGACATGGCGATGATGCAGGAGGAGATTTTCGGACCGATCCTGCCGATCATGCCATATCGCTCCGAAGACGAGCTCATTCGCTACGTAAACCGGCATGAGCGCCCGCTGGCGCTCTATTATTTTGGCGACGAAAGTGAGGAACGGCGCAAGATCATTTCCGAAACGCACGCTGGCGGCGTGACTCTCAACGGCACGGTCATGCACGTCTTCCAGCGCCGGCTGCCTTTCGGTGGCATCGGACAGAGCGGCATCGGTGCCTATACCGGCGTCGCCAGTTTCGAGCGCTTCACTCATTACAAGCCGGTGTTCTCTCAGCCGAAACTCAGCCTGCTTGGTCAACTTCTGCCACCCTATTCGAGCAAGACCGAAGGACTACTCAACATCTTCGAAAAGATCCTCTGACGTGGCTGCGGCGGTTGATGCTGGCATGTTGCATGACGCCGGGTCGCCAGCATGGGTCGAATGACAAGGGAAGCAAATGGCTGACTATGTAATTATTGGAGGTGGGTCGTCGGGCGGCGTTATCGCCAGCCGGTTGTCCGAGGACCCCGATGTCACCGTTTGCCTGCTCGAGGCAGGCGGCCCAGGCACCTCGCCGCTTGTGTCCACGCCCGGCGCTTTTGCGGCGCTGATCCAAGACTATCGGATCAATACGCTCAACTGGCGGTTCAACACCGACCCTTCAAAGGCGCTCAACGACCGCCGCCTCTACAATCCGCGCGGGAAGATGCTGGGTGGATCGAGCGGTATGAACGGGATGGTCTATATCCGCGGCGACCGGTCGGATTTCGACCACTGGGCCGAACTCGGCAACGACGGCTGGGGTTACAACGATGTCCTGTCCTATTTCCGCAAGGCTGAGAATAATGAGCGCGGTGAGGATGAGTTTCACGGCTCGTCGGGACCGCTTCACGTATCCAACGGCAAGCGCGAATTCGATGTCTATGATGCTTTCATCGAGGCGGCGACTGGACTGGACCATCAAGCCAATCCGGACTTCAATGGTGCCAGCCAGGAAGGTGTCGGCATCTATCAGTTTACCGTGAAGGACGGGAAGCGCGCCAGCGTGAAGGCGTGTTACCTTGATCCGGTGATGGGCAGGCGCGGCAACCTCCGCGTCGAAGTACATGCCCGCGTCCATCGTATCAGGTTTGAGGGCAACCGCGCGGTGGCAGTCGAGTATTCCCAGGACGGGCAGTTGAAGACGATCCCGTGCGAAAAGGAAGTCATTGTCAGCGGCGGCGCCTATAATTCGCCCCAACTGTTGATGCTTTCCGGTATCGGACCGCGTGATGAGTTGGAGAAGCATGGAATCGAAGTGATTCATGATATTCCCGGTGTCGGCCAGAATCTTCACGACCATCCTGACCTGATGCTGGTCTACCAGTCGAAGAAGCGGCTCGGGATCGCACTCAATGTCGTTGGCGCGCTCAAGACCGTGCGAGACCTATTCCAGTATCTCACGCAAAGGAAAAGCTGGCTGGCATCGCCGCCCACGGCTGCAGGCGGTTTCTTGCGATCCGCGCCGGGGCAGAACCGGGCGGACTGCCAGGTCCATGTCGTGCCGCTCGCCTATCGCGACCATGCGCGCGACTACAAGCTGATGACGAAATGGGGCTATACGATCATTCTCAATATTGGGCGCCCAAAGAGCCGCGGCTGGGTTGCCTTACATGACTCAAACCCCGAATCCGATCCCAAGATGGACCTCAATCTCTTGAGTCATCCCGACGACCTCAAGACGTTGCGCAATGCCTTCCGTGTCGTGCAGGAGATCCTGCATTCGGATCGCATGAAGGCGATGATGAAACGGCCTCTCTATCCTGACCGCTACCTTGAAACTGATGAAGAGATCGACGCCTATATCCGGGCAGAAGCCAATCATGCTTATCATCCGGTGGGAACATGCAAGATGGGCACCGACGAGATGGCGGTGGTCGACAACCGCCTGCGCGTTCACGGCCTCGCAAATATCCGCGTGGCCGATGCCTCGATCATGCCATCAGTCGTCAACGGCAACACCAATGCAACCTGCATCATGATCGGCGAGAAAGCCGCCGACATGATCCGGCACGATAATATGAGCAGCAAGAATAGCATCGCAGAATATTGAATTGGACGATTGGATCAATGCTGCAGACACAGATGCTTACGAAAAGAAGTCCGGAGAGGCCTATCGCATGTCAGTTTATTATGTGTCGACTGCGCCATTGTGGGCGAGCGCCTTAGAGGAGCGCGGCTGATGGACGTCCGTACGCAAATACGTCGCGCCGCACGTTATTTCGCCCAGCAAGAGGCTCTCGTTCACGGCCACAGGCGGTTGACTTTCTCGGAAGCCTGGTTGCGCGGCGTGAAGCTCGCAAATGCTCTTGCGGAGTGCGGCCTTCAACCGGGTGACCGGATTGCTACGCTGGAGAAGAACTCCATCGAGGCCGCCGACATCATACTGGCGGCTGCCATTGGAAACTATACGCGTGTTCCTCTCTATGCGCGCAACCGATGTGAAGCGCACGCCCATATGATCGCGAGTACCGGATCTCGGTTGGCGCTGGTCGATGAGGCATTGGCTTCGGAGTTGGCGGGGCTGGATGCCCAAGCTCCGACGCTTGAGCGGATCATTATCCGCGATCACAACTATGAGAATTGGTTGGCGACAGCCTCGGACCGGGATCCTGATCCCGTCGTCGCGCCGGAGGACTATTGTGTCATCCGCCACACCGGCGGCACGACGGGCAAACCCAAGGGCGTTGCCTATCGGCACCGTTCATGGATGACGATCTCCGCCGCATTTTTCAGCATCGGCCCCCAAGTGGCCCCAGGGGATGCCATTCTGCATGTCGGCCCGTTGTCCCATGCATCGGGCTTCCTGTTCGTGCCGGCCTGGTATTGCGGCGCCCGCAACGTGATGATGGACGGCTTCGATCCAGCGTCCTTTCTTGACACTCTCGAGCAGGAACGGATCAGCCATGCCTTTGTAGCCCCCACCATGCTCAATGCCATAGTGCATCACGACGGGGCATATGGCCGCCACTTTCCGAATTTGAAGTTTCTGCTGAGTGCTTCAGCGCCGATCTCCGAGCCGACGCTTCGCAAGTCGTGCCAGATATTCGGGAATCATGTTCTTCATTCGGGCTATGGACAGACCGAAATCCTGCCCATCGCGTCTATGGGGCCCAACGAGTGGTTCGGCGAATTTGAAGGTTCTGCCCCAATTCGGGCGGTCGGACGTCCCATGAGTGGCGCCGATATCGAAATCCGTAACGAGGACGGAAAGGTGCTGGGACCAAACGAGCCCGGCGAGATCGTCGCACGGTTCGAAAATGGCCAGATGGAGGAATTCTGGAACGATCCGGAGGAAACCGCCCGGCGCATGGAAGATGGCTGGGTCAAAACCGGCGATGTCGGCATGATCGACACAAACGGATTTTTGTATCTGCTCGATCGCAACAACGACATGATCGTGTCAGGCGGCTTCAATATCTATCCCACCGAAATCGAAAACGTAATTGCCGACCATCCCGGTGTACTCGAGGTCGCGGTCTTTGGCGTGCCCCATGAAAAATGGGGTGAAACGCCGCTTGCAATGGTGCGTGTCAAGCCCGGAGCACAAATCACGGAGACCGAGATAATAGATTTGGTGCGCCAGCGTCTGGGCTCCGCAAAAAAGCCAAGCAAGGTCGTTTTTACCGCCGAGCCACTGCCGTTGAGCAATGTCGGAAAGGTGCTTCGTTCAAAGCTTCGAGAGCCCTATTGGGCGGGCCAGGACCGGCGCATTTCGGGGGCATGACCGACGCAGCCATCCTAGCCACATCCTCTATTCCGGTGACCGCCTGCCGGCGCGCGGGAGACTGCAATGGACTATGAATACATCCTGGTTGAGCAACGCGGCCCAGCGCTTTGGGTGACCCTCAACCGGCCGGCAGCGTTGAACAGTCTGTCGTTGGCTTTGGCCGAGGAACTCGCCGCAGCGATCGAGGCAGCGGAAGCAGATGCGACGGTGCGCGCTTGCATTCTTACCGGCGCCGGACGGGCGTTTTGCGCTGGCGCGGATCTGCTCGCAATTGGCGATGGAACAGGCGGACAAACTCTCGCCGAACGCTTAAATCTGTTTCTGCCGCCGCTCGGTCAGGCTTTTAACAGGATCGAGACGTCGCGCCTTCCGATAATTGCGGCGGTCAACGGCCTTACGCTCGCCGGCGGCTTGGAACTGGTGTTGTGCTGTGATCTCGTCATTGCCGCGCACCCGGCCAGATTTGGCGACGCCCATGCAAATTACGGCCTGTTGCCCGGCGGTGGAGGGTCGGTTCGACTCCCTAGGAAGATCGGCGAAGCGCGTGCGAAACATCTGATGATGACCGGCGGGACCATCTCGGCTGCCGAGATGAAGGAAGCCGGACTCGTGACCCAACTGGTTGCTCCCGAGGATCTCATTGCGGCAGCGCAAGCGCTGGTAGAATCTCTTGCAGAAAAGAGCCGGCCAGGGCTCGCCTACATGAAGCAGCTAGTCCGCGCTGCGCAGGATAGCTCGCTCGAAGTCGGGCTGCGTCAGGAACTCGAAACCATGGCTGCTTACGCCTTGTCCAACGACATTGTCGAAGGACTGGCGGCATTCCGGGAGAAGCGGAAGCCCGATTTTTCCGACCGGTGAGACCTGATCGGATGCGGAACACATTGGAAGAATGGATCAACGAATGACCGACATATTCGTCATGGGGGTTGGGATGACCCCGTTCGGAAAACAGTTCGACAAGAGCCTGAAAATGCTCTGCGCCGAAGCTTCGTCGCAGGCCTTTTCCGACGCAGGATGCACCGCCGGCGATGTCGAAGCCATCTTCTTCGGCAATTGCGTCCAGGGGCATATGGAGGGCCAGGACATGATCCGCGGCGAAATCGTGGCGCGAGCGATGGGCATCTCAAGCGTTCCCGTGGTGAATGTCGAAAACGCATGTGCGACGGCTTCCACGGCCTTGCACATGGCCGCCGCCTATGTTCGATCGGGGGCAGCGGATGTCGTACTCGCGCTCGGCGCGGAGAAGATGTACTCGCCCGACAAGGCGCTCATGTTCAGTGCATTCGATGGCGCTTGGGACGTGCATGAAACCGAGTCGGGCCGCGCGCAGCTGCTGGCCATGGGCAATGGCGTCGATGTTCCGGAAGGAACGACATCGAGTCAGCCTTACAGCGTTTTCATGGATGTATACGCCGCGATGGCACGCGCGCACATGAAGACCTACGGCTCGACGCAAGCGCAAATCGCGGCCGTCTCGGCGAAAAATCACATGCATTCGACGCGCAATCTGCTTGCCCAGTATCGCCTCCCATATACCGTCGAAAGTGTACTCGCTGCGCCTCCGATCGTTTACCCGTTCACACTGCCGATGTGCTCCCCGATCAGCGACGGCGCCGCCGCTGCGATCATCTGCAGCGAAGCCGGTCGGCGCAAACTGTCGGCAGCCCCGGACAGGGCGCTAAGAATCCTGGCGTCTGTGCTGCAAACCGGCGCCGCGCGCGATCCCTTTGATTATGACCACCATGTCAGCCGCCTTGCGGCGAACCGGGCCTATGCGATGGCCGGCGTGGGGCCAGAAGATATTGGCGTCGCGGAGGTGCATGACGCCACGGCGGTTGGCGAGATCATTGAAATCGAGGCGCTCGGCCTGACGCCGCCTGGCGAGGGCGGACTCGCGGCAGAGCGCGGTGAGACGGCGCTGGGTGGGCGTATTCCGGTAAACACGTCGGGCGGGCTTGAATGCAAGGGACATCCGATCGGCGCCACCGGGCTCGGCCAAATCTACGAGCTTGCGCTGCAATTGCGCGGCGAGGCGGAAGATCGACAGGTTCCGAATGCCCGGTTCGCGATCGCGCAGAACGGCGGAGGTGTCATCGGGGTGGAAGAGGCGGTGGTCGCCGTCACGATCCTGGGCCGGTAGTTGTCAGAGCGCGCCTAGGGAAACACGGGGTCACGATATGAACTTTGAGCTGTCCGATGAACAACGCATGGCGGTGGAAACCGTCCGCCGCTTTCTCGACAACAAGCTTGAGCCGGAAATCCGCCGGCATGGGGAGCGATTCATCCCCAAACCGCTCATGAAGGAATGGACTCAAGCACTGACCGGCTATGGCCATATTACCGCACCGCATCAGGAGCAATGGGGCGGGCTTGATATGGGATGGCTCACTCATCTGCTCATTTTCGAGGAGATCGCCTATTCCTCGCTCGATGTGGCCATACCCGGCTTCATCAACGCGGTTGGCGCAGAACTCATCCGCCGCTTCGCCCCGGAGACGATCAAGCAACGCTATCTTGCCGACCTCGTCGCGGCCGAGAAGTTCGTTTCGCTCGGCATCTCGGAGCCCGATGTCGGCTCGGACGTCGCCGCCATCAAGACACGCGCCGTACGAGACGGCGATTTCTGGGTCATCAATGGCGAAAAGACCTGGATCACCAACGGAGCCTACTCGGACATCTTCATCTGTACGTGCAAGACTGGCGAAAATGAAGTCACTCACATCCTGGTCGATCGTGACGAGAGTGAGTATGAGGTGCGCGATATCCAGAAGATGGCGCTCAACGGCCAATCGACTGCACAGATATTCCTGTCCGATTGCCGCGTACCGGTGGCAAACACGATCGGCCGGGTCGGCGATGGATTGCGCAATACGTTGCAAGTGTTCGAGATTGCCCGCTGCCATATGGCGATGTGGAGTATCGGCATCGCACGGCGAGCAATGGATGAGGCGATCGCGTACGCTCGCGATCGCGCGCAGCATGGCAAGAAGATCGCCGGCCATCAGCTGATCGCCGACAAGATCGCCATCATGGCGACCAAGATCGACGCAGCCCGTCTGTTGACGCACCGGGCAATATCCCTCGTCCAGGCGGGCACGCGCGCAGAGACGGAATGCTCGATGGCCAAGTGGTACGCCACCGAAATGGCGATCGAAGCGACGCGCGATGCGCTTCAGATCCATGGCGGCAACGGCGTCACCCGCGAATTCATCGTTGAGCGGCTGGTGCGTGAGGCGATCATTTGCCCCATCCCCGATGGCACGACGGAGATTCAAAAGCTTGTTGTTTCGCGCGCCCTGACCGGCATTCAAGCCTTTCGGTAAGGCTCAGACGAAAACGACAGCGTCGACGGAAATGGAGCCGCGTGCCTGACTCGCACAGGATCAAATGCGCAGATGCGTCGCTCAGGTAAAAGAGGCAGACAAGCGATGGACGAAGAGCTTCGTTTCGATGGCAGGGTAGTGGTTGTGACCGGAGCCGGAGGCGGACTTGGGCGCCAGTACGCGCTGATGTTTGGCGGGCGCGGAGCCAAGGTGGTGGTGAATGATCTGGGTGGCGACGAGAAAGGGAGCGGCAGCTGCTCCACAGCCGCTGACAATGTGGTCGACGAAATTCGAGCCACGGGCGGTCAGGCGGTGGCAAATTATGCGTCGGTCGAGGAGGGCGCGCTGATCATCCAAGCCGCGGTTGACAACTTCGGAACCGTTGACGTCGTCATCAACAATGCCGGCATCCTGCGCGATGTGAGCTTCCACAAAATGACCGACGAAGACTGGACACTGCTTCAGCGGGTCCATCTGAATGGGACGCGGGCAGTGACGCAGGCAGCATGGCCGATACTGCGCGACAAGGGCTATGGCCGCATCGTCATGACCACGTCTGCAGCCGCAATCTACGGCAACTTCGGTCAGGCCAACTATGCCGCAGCCAAGCTCGGAATATTGGGGCTTGCGAACGCGCTGGCGGAGGAGGGGCGGTCCAGAAACATCCAGGTTAATACGATCGCCCCAATCGCCGCATCGCGTATGACCGCGACTGCCTTTCCACAAGAGTTTCTCGCCAATCTCAGAGCGGAAGCGATCAGTCCATTGGTCGGTTGGCTTGCGCACGAGAATTGCAGCGAAACCAAAGGGCTTTTTGAAGTTGGAGCCGGCTATATCGCCAAGCTTAGGTGGGAGCGCGCGCTTGGGCACGCCTTCGGAGCGGACAGGGCGTTCACGCTCGATGATGTCGCCCGGCACTGGGGTAGAATTGTCGACTTCACGGATGCCGAGCACCCGCTCGGGCTGAATGACAGCCTTGAGGCGGTAGAACGGGCGCTGAGAGCGTAATCAACCCGATGAATTACCATGATATTTTTGAGCGGCCGTCGGGCTGCCGATGGCGTCGTGCTGCCGCCAGATATCGATGAGCAGCAGGAATAGTTCTGCAGCGAATTGAATTGGACGACGGCCCTCAAATGCCGCCAAACGGCATGAACTACACAATATCTCCTGGGAAGAGAGGATCAGCCATGAGAGGATGTCTATTGGCTTCTGCCGCGTTGTTGTGCTCGGGAACAGCATTTGCCCAGGAAGCAACGCCCCAGGCGAACGACCAAACCGGGAGCGCCACGGAAGCGCTGGCTGAGGACATTAGTCGTTACCGCCACCAAAAAGGGCTATGGCGAAAGCGTGCAGAAAGTACCGATGGCGGTCACGGCTTTTGGTGAAGCGCAGCTGGATGCCAAGTTCGTCCAGAATCTTCAAAGTCTGAGCTACGACGTTCCCAACGTCCAGCTCGAGGATGTGGGTACGGCACCGGGCTATGCCAATTTCACTATCCGGGGCCTCGGCATCAACAGCACGATCCCATCGATCGACCCCACCGTAGGCGTTTTCACTGACGGTATTTACCTCGGCATCAACGCTGGTGTCGTGCTGGACAACTTCGACCTTGAGGGGATCGAAGTTCTGCGTGGACCGCAAGGCTTGCTTTTCGGTCGCAACGTTACCGGCGGTGCCGTGGTTGTGCGGACCACGCGGCCCAGCTTCGATTTTGGAGCCAAAGCCAAGCTATCCATTGAAACGGGACTGAAAAAGACCGTAAGCGGCACGGTTACCGGACCTATCGTCGATGACGTTTTGGCTGCCAAATTGGCCGTCTACTACAGCGACGACAATGGCTGGTTTCGCAACCGCTTCGACAATCGCAGCTTCGGTAAATCACATGACCTTATCATTCGCCCGGCACTTTCGCTCAAGGGTGGCGACCGCTTCCGAATGGATCTCCGCTATGAGCATGGCGATGTCGAAAGCGATGGAGCCCCTGTCCAGAGTCACGCGCTGTTTCCCCGCGACAGCTTCAGGTTTTCGATCAATTTCCCAGGTTTCTATGATGCCAAATGGGACCAGGCGATCGTGGAAACCAACATCGATGTCGGTCTGGGCGAAGGCGTCTTCACCAACATCGCTGGCTATCGGAAATTCCGATCCTCCGCGGGCGCTGATATCGATGGAACACCACAGTCCTTCTTTCATGCCTTTTTCGAAATCGACCAGGATCAACTCAGCGACGAACTTCGTTATGCCGGAAGGTTCGGTGACGTCGAATTGACAACCGGTCTATACTATTTTTCCCAGGATCTTCGTTACGCCGAGCTGCGGAATCTTTTGGGCGGTGCTCGGATCGTTTCCGGTGGGGGTACGCAAGACCAGACAACATGGGGCATTTTTGCTTCGACCGACTGGCATTTCACCGATACGCTGACCTTGAATCTCGGCGCGCGGTATAGTTGGGAACGCAAAGCCGTTCGGGTCTCGGCCTTACGCGCAAATGGTTGCAATCTAGACACGCTGATCTGTGCAACCAATTTCGCCGACGCGGCAAAATGGCGAGGGTTTACGCCGAAAATCGGCCTTCAGTGGAAGCCGGATGACGACACGCAGATTTATGGCCTTTACACGCGCGGGTTCCGCAGCGGCGGATATAATTTGCGCAACACCGATCCCGCTGTGCCGCCGGGGCCATTCAATCAAGAGACCCAGGACAGTTTCGAACTCGGCGCCAAGAAGCAATTCGGGCGCCACCGGATCAACCTGGCGGCCTTCTACAATCGCATGAAGGACCTGCAGCGCGAGATCAACCTGCCCGGACCGCTTGGCGTCAGCCAGGTCATACGGAACACCGCCGACGCCACAATCAAAGGCGTCGAGGCCGAGGGGCAGTTTTTTCTTTTGTCCAACCTCGTGATTTCGGGTCAGCTCGGCTACGTGAATGGCCAGTATCGCAACGTCCAGTTCGACCTCAGCGGTGATGGCGTCATCAACGATGTGGATCGTGCGCTCAAATTGCCAAGGCTGTCGCCATGGACCTATGGCGTGGGGCTGACTTATGATCAGCAGCTTGGCGAATTGGGGACAGCAACGGCGCGTGTCAGCTTCACGCATCGCGACAAGGCGGCATTCACCGACAACAACGTCGGCTTCCTTCAGGGCGCCGATATGCTCGATGCGAGCCTCACATTGGCGACCGACAACAAGCACTGGCGCTTCTCCATCTATGGCCGAAACCTCCTGAATGAGGTGACGATTGGCGGCGATACACCTTTGCCGGCGGCCTTCGGGGGCACGGGTGCAAGCCTTTCACCGCTAAACAGGGGGCGCGTCATCGGCGGAGAAGTGGCGATTAGCTTCTAGGCCATTTTCGAGGCGAGTGGAATCACCCGCCAACTCGGAAAATGCCCAAGATCAATTTGCTAGAGCATTTCCTGCCGGAAAGCCGGTTCCCACTTCTGCGCGAAATGCTCTAGCTGATCGCGACGGATGCAGCGGATTTCCGATCGCACCCCGCCCCCTTGCCGTTAATCCGATGATGCGGTGCGCCATGCCTGACGAACAAGGCTGACGAGCGCACGGCCAGCCGGTTTTACCTGCCAGCGGCTACGCACAGCATAACAAAGCGTCAATGGATCGAATAAACCGATTCCCTCCAAGGCCACGAAATTGGCGCGAAACCATGAGTTCTCGGTGAACTGTTTTGCAACCATCCCGATAGCATCGGATGTGGCAACGATCCGTCGAACCAATTGAAAATAGTCTGTCATGTGGATCCAGTCAGCGGGACGCTTACCGCTTTTTTCGTACATCTGCTGAATGATCGATGTGTAGGGTTCGGAAGATGAGGGCACTACGAATTCGAACTGGACCAGCGGCTCCTTGCTGGTCGGGTTTATCCCCAGAATGGGATGATTGTTCCGCACAAAAGGCAGTATTTCGATCGAGGCGACCCGCTCGCACTTGAATTCCGGCCAGCGTGCAAAGGCCGCTTCAAGTCCAAAGGCGACATCGATATCGCCGCGCGACAGGAGTCGCACGCCCCTTTCGCTGTTGCCCGAAACGACTTCGACGCGCACTGCCGGATGGCGCCGCAGCAAAGAAACCAGAGGTTGGGTGAGCAACCAGTCGATTGACCCTGGGAACAGTCCGATTCGAAGCGGGCCCGCATAGGCGTCGGCGCGGCGGGCTGTATCTCCGAGTAGTTCAGCTGCGTCGGCAAGCAAGCGCGCTGCGCGATCAATAAATTCGCGTCCCTCCTCTGTCGGCATCGCGCCCCGTGAGGTCCGATGGAAAAGGGAATAGCCAAGATGCCGTTCGAGTTCAGCGACACTCTTGGTCACCGCCGACTGCGTGACACCAACCGCATCCGCTGCCCTGGAGAAGGAACGAAGCTGACCAACCGCGACGGCATGCTTGAGGCGAGAATCGAGCATGGACATGCCCCACAGGAATAATTGCTCCAGAGAATGAATTAGGCGAATCAAGGTCATTTTGCCAATCTTACTTTCGACACTGCCGCCCAGCACGACTGCAACCCGTCTCGAAATCTGGAGCGGCGAAACGGCCTGGATCAAAGCGCCAAGGTCTCAGACGCAGGTATGCCTGAATGACGAAAACTGGTCCGCTTGCAGGCCTCAAAATACTCGAAATTGCGGGCATCGGCCCGGCGCCGTTTTGCGGAATGCTGTTGGCCGACCTTGGCGCCGATGTCGTCGTCATTGAACGCGTAAGCCCTAACTCCGAAAATATCGATCTTGGCAGCGGCGCCATTGTGAACCGCGGGAAACGTGTAATTGCCTTGGATCTGAAGTCCCCCGAAGGCGTCGCGCATGTCCTGGATCTCGTCCAAAGGGGCGATGTACTGATCGAAGGCATGCGGCCTGGGGTGATGGAGAGGCTCGGCCTTGGTCCCGAGGTTTGCCTAGCGCGTAACCCCCGCCTTGTATTCGGTCGCATGACGGGTTGGGGGCAGCAGGGACCTCTCGCCCAAGCGGCCGGCCATGACATCAACTATATCGCGCTGTCAGGAGCCCTTTGGTATGCTGGGCATCCCGGTGAACCGCCAATGGCGCCGCCAAGCCTGGTAGGCGATATTGGGGGTGGAGCGCTCTATTTGGCCATCGGCGTCCTCGCAGCGGCAATGCACGCGCGGGATACCGGGAATGGGCAAGTGGTTGACGCCGCGATCGTCGATGGGAGCGCTCACATGATGAACTTGCTCCTGAGCCTGAAGGCCGCCGGCCAGGTTGCCAGCATACGCGGCTGCAGCATCCTTGACGGCCCTCACTGGTACTCGACCTATCGGTGCGCCGACGGGAATTTCATCTCAGTCGGATCACTCGAGCCCAAGTTCTATGCGCTGCTTTGCAAAAAGCTGGGGTTGGCCGGCGATAGCAGTTTTGACGACGGCTATGATCGTGATGCCTGGCCCGAGCTCAAGCAGCGTTTTAGCGAGATATTCGCCATGCGGACACGGGAAGAATGGCGCACACTGCTGGAAGGCAGCGATGCCTGCTTTGCCCCCGTGCTTGATCCGGACGAAGCGGCGCGCCATCCTCATATGGCAGCGCGAGGCGTCTATCGGGAGATCGACAATATCCTCCAGGCAATGCCGGCGCCACGTTTTTCGGGCTCGTCACTACCGATCCCCGGACCGATCCCGCTGCATCATGAAGATCCGAGTACAATTCGGCGGGGCTGGAGCAAACCGGACCGCTGCGGGATTACCGCCAGAACCGACTGTTGCGAGTAGTCGGTTGGCATGGTGGGCGGCCAGCGGCCCGACACGAACGGTGATTTCATAACTATGAACCAATGCGACGCTCCGCTTCGCTGCGCTGCATTCAAATCAAAGGAGACAACGACACACAGGCACGTCAAACTATCCGATGATTCCTGTACGCCACGCCGGAACGGCGATTGCGGACGTGTCCACGGGACGTTGTTCGCATCGTGATTCGCTCGGCGCTTGAAATCAATGCTCGCCCCGGATGTGACGACGCCGATGGGATTTCCACTGCGGCGTCCACGGCCAATGTCCTGGCGTGAGGGCTTCGGTCATCGACCGATTCGACCGTCCGAATGCGGTCTTTTGGCGCGCCTGAGAATCCGCATCAGAGTTGAGTGCGCGTTGTTCGGGAATCTCATTTAAATATTTGTAAAAACGTAATAATATAGATAATAACTCCAACCTGTATCCAGTGTGGAGTAATGGTCGCAGGGCGTGAACTTACGCCCTTATGGATGCGTCGAAGTCCTTCAGTTTGAATCTCAGGAAATTGCGGCTTGCGATGCGCATCACGCAAGAAGCGCTCGCCCATGATGCGGGCACGAGCAGCTCTTATCTGAGTGCGATCGAAAATGGCCGGTCGAGCCCGACGCTGAAAGCAATGGAGCGGCTCGCGAAGGCACTCGGCGTTAATGCCGTCTATCTCTTGTCCGGCCGGATATCGATCTCGATCGTTTCGGACGACGAACTGGAAATCGGCGCGATACTGGCGCGCCCGGCGGTGACGCTCCGGCGCCATCCGCACAAGCCGACGGGGCGGCCGAGCAAGACCAAGTAAATCATCGGGGGCTGCACGCGCGTGGGCTGGAACCACGCGCCCGATAGACGCGCCCGCAACGCGCGCGTCGAAAGGAGTGCCCCTCGGTGCCGTTTCGCGACCTCGATGCCTATATTAAGCAGGCCAGGCGCGCGAACAGTGATCGCGAGCTGTTCAGTTGCAGCGAGGCCGCCGCACGCCAGCTCGGCCTCCCATGGCTCGCGATCGTCCAGAGCATGGCCTTCTTTCAGCCCGGTGGGCGATATTTCCGCATGGACAATTTCCAGAGCTGGGGCGACGTTTTCGTCGCCGAAGGCTATTACCGCGACGATCCCGCCTTGCTCGCGGCGCGCTCGACAAGCCGGGCGTTCTGCTGGCACGAAATGGAGCGACTGCTGGGCGGCTTCACGCGGCGACAGGCGCGCATCGTGCGCGAAGCCGCGCGTCATGGCCTGCGCAACGGCCTCACCGTTCCGATTGGCGTCGCCGGCGAGCCGCCCGGATGCTGTACGTTCGCAACGCGCGACGGGCAATTGCCGCCATCGCATATCTGCCGGATCGCGACGCTGATGGCGAGCGAGGCGTTTACCGAGGCGCGGCGCTTGCACGGCTTTCCGGCGCGCCCGCTGAAATTACCCCATCTCAGCCCAAAGCGGCTCGAATGCTTTCGCTTGGCGGCGATGGGCAAGAGCGACGTCGAGATCGGGATCATGATGAACATCGCCCCGACGACAGTGCGCACCTACATGCGTGACCTGCGCGAACATTTCGGAATCTATTCCCGCGCGCAGCTCCCGGCGATCGCGCTCGCCTGCGGAATCGTCTGCATCGAGGAGATCGTCCCGCGGTTCTGAGCGGGATCGCCGCATCCTCAATATTGACGACTGTTTGAGCCCTTCATCTCTGCTCCCTTCGCGACTGTTCAATTTGAACGGGAGCTACTGCCATGATCCATATTGTCAAAGGGTGCTCGCTTACCGATGCGCGCGCCGCCTCGATGTTCGAGGACCGCAAGACCCTGTTCGTCGATCTGCTGGGCTGGGATGTTCCGGTCGTCGGCGGCCGCTATGAAATCGACAGCTATGACGGCGACAAGGCGGTCTATCTGATCGCCACCGACGATGGCTGCATTCACCAGGGGTCGATGCGGCTGCTATCGACAGAGGGCGCACATCTTCTCGCCGATCGTTTCGCGTCGCTCTGCGAGTGCGATGCGCCCCGGGGGGAGCAGGTTCGCGAGATTACGCGACTTTGCCTGCCGCAACGATTGGGCGCCCCCGGACGCCTGCGTGTCCGCAACCGGCTCATCTCGGCGATGGTCGATCATGCGCTCGGCAGCGGAATCACCATGCTAACCGGCGTCGTGACCGCTGCTTTTCGCGAGGAGGTTTTGGCGATGGGCTGGCGCGCAGCGCCGCTCGGCCCCGCGCGCCGCATCGATGGCGCGTTCCTTGGAGCGTTCCGCATCGAGATCTGCGCCGGTACGCCTGCGCTGCTGGCGTCGAACGGCATCTATGTACCGGGTGCGATCACTCCCGATGCGGCGGCAAGAGCCGCGTGAAGGGAATGGCGATGCACGACCCCGCCCGCCTCGCCGCGATGCTGCTCGCCGACGGTTATGTCATTGTCGATAACGCCGTGCCGACCGAGCTAATCACCGCGCTCGAAGCCGAACTCGCACCGCGCTTCGTCGCCACGCCCTTTTGCGAAGGCGGATTCTACGGAGCCCGCACCAAGCGCTTTGGCGCGTTGTTGCGGCGTTCACGGCATATCGCCGGCCTTGTGCTGCACCCGATCATCCGCGGTATCGCCGAAACGGTGCTCGGGGAATGGTGCGATCGTATCGTTCTCAACCTCACCCAGGCGATCGAAATCCATCCCGGCGCGCTCGCGCAGGTGCCGCACCGCGACCAGGATCTCTGGGGCGGCGTCAAGACCGGGATGCACTATCAGATCAACGTCATCTGGCCGATCGATCCGTTCACGCTGGAGAGTGGCGCGACGCTGGTCTGGCCGGGCAGCCATCACGATGCGGCATCGCAACCGGGCGATGCACGTCCGGTCGCCGCCGAAATGCCACCCGGCTCCGCGCTGCTGTTCCTCGGATCGATCCTGCATGGTGCCGGCGCTAACCAGTCCGATCATGTGCGCCGCGCGGTCATCACCTCCTATTGCCTCGGATGGCTGCGGACGTTCGAGAATCAGTATCTCGTCTATCCGCCCGCCATCGCTCGAGCGTTCGATCCCGATCTGGCCGCGCTCATCGGCTATGCCCAGCATCGCCCCAATCTCGGCAATGTCGAAGGCCAGTGCCCGTCCGTGCTGCTTCACCGGGACGATATCGACGGCCTCCCTGCGATCGACGCGCTGCTCCCCGGCCAGGCCGACATGCTGGATGCCTATGTCGCCGAACAGGAAGCCGCGCGTGCGGGCCTGATCGGCGGGTAACGCGGGTTCGTCGGACCGGGCGCTGCACTCATGACACACGATCCAAACCCCGAAGCAGGCGGCGGCGCGCGAACACGGATCGAGGCGGATTCATCCGCTGTGGACGGTGGAGCCACGGCGTCGTCGGCCGCGGAGCGCGCTCGGCGGGCACGCGAGCATTGCCCGTTTCTGACAACCAAGCAGGCCGCGTTCCATCTCGGTCTCGCGGGGGACACGCTCAAGAAGATGCGCCGGGAGCGGCGCGGCCCGCCGTGCCGAAAGCATGGCACCGTCTGGCGCTACCATATCGACGATATCGAGGCCTGGTCGCGCGCGAACATGCGGGAGGGAGGCAATGGCTAGGCTGCTACCCTCCCGTCTGCCGGCTAAACCCACCGCGCTGATCGGTCTCGGCGCGGCCGCGCTGGCGACCACGATCGCGCTGCCGCCAACGCCGTGGCTGGTCTGGAACGCATCGGCCAGCGCGCCGATCGGTCTCTATGCCGTCAGCGGACGGCAGGACATCGCATCGGGCGACATGGTGCTGGTCCGGGTGCCCGACCGCTGGCGCCGGCTCGCCGCCGAGCGGCGCTACATTCCGATCAATATCCCGCTGGTCAAGCGCGTCGCGGCCGCGCCCGGCGATCGCGTCTGTGCGCGCGGGCGGGAGATCTATGTCAACGGCCACCCGGTGGCCGAACGCCGCGAAGCCGATGGCCGCGACCGTCCGATGCCGTGGTGGAATGGCTGCGTGATGTTGCGTTCGGGCGCATTGTTCCTGCTGATGGACAGCCCGGATTCGTTCGATGGGCGTTATTTCGGACCGACATCGCGCGGCGACGTCATCGGCGAGGTGCGACTGCTGTGGCTGGGCTGAGGGTCGCCATCACCGCCCTGGCGCTGCTGGCGGCGGCACCGGCTGACGCGCAGTCGGTCGTTCACTGGCGGCCCTATATCGAGGCAGCCTCGGCGCGTTTCGGCGTGCCGGTAGAATGGATCGAGCGCGTCATGCGCGCCGAGAGCGGCGGGCGCACGGTGCTGGACGGGCGCCCGATTACCAGCCACGCCGGCGCGATGGGACTGATGCAGCTCATGCCCGGCACCTGGTCCGAAATGCGCGCGCGGCTCGGGCTCGGACGTGATCCCCATAGCCCGCGCGACAACATATTGGCGGGGACGCTCTATCTTCGTCTGATGTATGACCGCTTCGGTTATCCCGGACTGTTCGCAGCCTATAACGCGGGACCGGCACGCTATGCCGAGCACGTGCGGACCGGCCGCGCGCTGCCCGGTGAGACCCGCGCCTATCTCGCGAGCGTCGCCGGAGTGCCCGTCAATTCCCGGTCGGCTGTCACGGCCGCCAGTGCAACGCCGCGTACCGTCAATGCCATCTTCTTCGCGATCGGCGACCGGCCCCCTGCCGGCCGGAGCGAAGCCGGTGCGGCCACGCTGTTCGTCGCGCTGCGATCGACGTCGCCCGAGAAGAACGCGCCAGACCGCCCATAGTGCGAGCCGATCGGGGCTTCATGCCGAATCGTGTTTCTGCTATGTTCCGAGCCTATGGAGTTGGTCGTGATGTTGCTCGGTCTGATCCTGTCCGCCACCGGCATCGTCCTCTTCGCCTGGGCGATGTTCCGGCTCGCCGTCTTCGCACTCCCGGTCGGGCTCGGTGCGGCCGCATTTCTGTGGGCGGGGGGTGGCGAACTGGGGCCGTTGCTCGGTCTGCTTCTCGGCCTCGTCGTCGGCGTCGCGGTCTTGCTGATCGGACGCATGCTCATCGCGTCGCGGTTGCCCGTTCCGCTTCGCGGAGCGATCGCGCTTCTCTTCGCCGTGCCCGCCGGGATCGCCGGCGGCAGTGTCGTCTCCAGCCTGATGCAGCTCGGCGGTGCGGGGCCGACCGCGACCGGCATCGCCGCGGCGGTCGGCGCGATCATCATCGCCGGTGCCGCCATGATGAGCCTGTTGCCCGCGATGACCGCTTGCACCGGTTCGAACGGATCCCCGCTGCACGGTTGATCTGTTGGGGCCAGTGGGCCGAGTGCTCGCTCCTCGTGTCACCGCGCGCATGGCGACCACGACGAGAGTGCTTCAAGACGGCAGGGTCTGACCTGACGCATCCGGGTTTTCAGGCGCCTCGCGCCTGCGGCGCGACCGCCGCTCTATTCCGCTAGGCTCACATCCGTTCGCCAAGCTCCACCGGGCCACGCTTCGCGCGTCCCGGCCAAAGGTGACGATCGGACTGGCGGGATGCCGGAGCCTTGCTCCGGCCTGTCGTCGCCGCGCCTGACCGGCGCGGCGGCATTTTTCGTTGGGCCTTCCCCTCGTCGCGCGGGTGGGCGGCGCTCCCTTCTGGGCCCGGCCCGGCGTCCCGCAAGCCGGCCTTCGACTGCGCTCGGGTCCGGCTCCTCCATTGCATTTCGGCCCTGCGGGTGCGGACCGCCTCCTGGCCGCGCCCGGCAGGTCGCAATTCGCCGCCCACCCCCGCTCCGGGGGAGGCCCTGGGGTTTTTGGGGCGGCATTGGAGGATAGCCATGCACCAGACCGGCAGCCAACGCGCGCGCGCAGAGGGCAGCAAACGCCAGCCCCCGGCGGAGCGCGCCAATCTTTACGACGAGGTGACGGGCCGCATTGTTTCCGAACTTGAGGCGGGCCGCTTCCCTTGGGTCCAGCCTTGGGGCCGCCCCAATGGTCAAGGCTTCTCCGCCGCCCCCGGCCTCCCGCGCAACGGGCTCACCAGCCGCAATTACAGCGGCGTCAATGTCCTGATCCTGTGGGGAGCAGTGATCGAGAACGGCTATCCGTCGCAATCGTGGCTGACCTTCCGCCAAGCCTTGGAGGCGGGCGGCAATGTCAGGAAAGGCGAGCGCGGGACAAGGGTTGTCTATGCCGACCGCTTCACCCCCGAAGCCGAGAAGGAACGCGCGCGCCAGACCGGCGGCGAAGCCCGCGCGGTGCCGTTCCTCAAACGCTTCACCGTGTTCAACGTCGCACAGTGCGAAGGCTTGCGCCCCGGCCTTGCCACCGACCCCGCACCGCTTCCCGAACGCCAAGTCGTGCCGATCGCCGAAGCGGTCATTGCGGCATCGGGCGTCGATTTCCGCATCGGTGGGGACAAGGCCTACTATGTCCCGAGCGCCGACTATGTGCAGGTGCCCCCGCAACCGGCCTTCCACGAACAGATCAATTTCTACCGGACGGCGCTGCACGAACTCTGTCATGCCAGCGGCCACCCGTCGCGCCTCAATCGCAATCTGCGCAATGCGTTCGGCAGCAAGGACTATGCGCGCGAAGAATTGATCGCCGAGATGGGATCGGCCTTCCTTTGCGCCGCGCTCGGCATCGTGCCGACCGTTCGTCACGCCGATTATCTGGCATCATGGCTCGACGTGCTGCGCGAGGACAATCGCGCGATCTTTCGCGCGGCCAGTCAGGCGAGCAAGGCCGCCGATTGGCTGCTTGCCCGCTACGCCGAGACGCAGGACGAAGGGAGGGAAGCGGCATGATTACGCTCCCCCATGCGATCCTTTCGGCGCTGCGCGCGAATGCGCGCGCCAGCCGCCTCCACGAGCAGCGCGACGAACGGTTCGACCCGTTCCCGGTGGTCAAATTCTTCAATCCGGTCGGCGCGGCGACGTGGATCGCCACCGAGCTTTACGACGATGGAGACACGCTGTTCGGCCTCGCCGACTTGGGGTTCGGATGCCCGGAAATGGGCGTGTTCTCGCTTACCGAGATTGCGGGCGTCCGCTTGCCCTTCGGCCTGTTCATCGAGCGCGACGAGCATTTCGAGCCGCTGGCCCCGCTTTCGCTATGGTCCGATACCGCGCGGCGCATGGGTGCAATCGTTCTGGCCGAAGCCGAACTTCGCCGCATCACCGATAGCCGGAACGGCAACGAGCTTCCGCCGCCTCTTGATGATCGAGGGGCCGGATGACGCGCGGCGCGTTTCGCCGCATTGAGTGCCGGTCCCGCCCATCCAGCAAGACAAACGGGACCGGCGCTCCAGAAGGAGCAGACCAATGAAACTCGACTTTATCGACCATAGCAAGCTGGTTCCGTCCAAGGTGAACATGCGGCACGGACCCAAGCCCCCGGACGTGGGCGACATTCTGCCCTCGATCCGCAAGCGCGGTGTCATCGTGCCGCTGATCGTGCGCCCGCAGGCGGGCAACGATAATGGCGTCCACGAAATCGTCGCCGGGCGGCGGCGCTGGACGGCGAACGCCATCGCGCTTGTCGAGGGCATCGACCACGGCCCGCTTCCCGTCGCCATCCTCGACGCCGGGGACGACGCCGACGCCATCGAGGCATCGCTTCTCGAGAACACCCGGCTCGATCCCGACGAGGTGACGCGATGGGAAACCTTCGCACGGCTGGTCAAGGAGGGCCGCGACATTGCGGATATCTCCGCGACGTTCGGCATTCCCGAGCTTGGCGTGAAGCGTATCCTAGCGCTCGGCAACCTGCTTCCGCGCATCCGCGATCTTTACCGCAAGGAGAAGATCAACGCGGCGACCGTCCGGCATCTGACGCTGGCGAGCAAGCAGCAGCAGAAGGCATGGCTGGCGCTCTACGACGATGACGACGCCTATTGCCCGACCGGCCAGCAATTGAAGGCATGGCTGTTCGGCGGGCAGTCGATCAAGGTCGAACATGCCCTGTTCGACGTCGATGCGAGCGGCCTTGCGATCGTCGCCGATCTGTTCGGCGAAGACCGCTATTTTGCAGATGCCGACGCGTTCTGGACCGCGCAGAACGCCGTAATCGACGCGCGCAAGGAGGACTATCTGGATGCCGGATGGTTCGACGTGGTGATCGTCCCGCCCGGCGAATATTTCTACCGCTATGAGTTCGCCAAGGCACCCAAGCGCAAGGGCGGGCGCGTGTATATAGATGTGCGCGAAAGCGGCGAGGTCGAGGTCCACGAAGGCTATGTGACGAGCAAGGAGGCCAAGCGGCTCGAACGCGGCGAGGCAATCGAAACCGGCCCCAAAGTGCCGCGCCCCGAAGTGACGAGCACGATGCAGACCTATATCAACCTGCACCGTCATGCCGCTGTCCGCGCCTCGCTGACCCGTCATCCCAAGGTCGCGCTGCGCTTGATGGTCGCCCATGTCATCGTCGGGTCGCCACTGTGGACGGTCAAGCCCGAGCCGCAGACCGCGCGCAACGACGATGTGCGCGAAAGCGTCGAAACTTGCCGCGCGGAAACCGACTTCGACGCGAAGCGCCGCGCCGTATTGGACCTTCTCGGCTTCTCGCCCGAGGAACCGACCGTCACAGGCGGCAACGGCGACGACTTCGGACTGGTCGGCGTGTTCCTGCGCTTGCTCGACGTGCCCGACCGCGCCGTAATGGACGTGATCGTCATCGTCATGGGCGAAACGCTCGCCAGCGGCAGCGCCGCCATCGAGGCGGTCGGCGGCGAGATCGGCGTCGATATGGCCCGCTACTGGCAGGCCGACGACGCCTTTTTCGAGTGTGTCCGCGACAAGGAGGTGCTGACCCGCATCGTCGCCGAGGTGGCGGGCGAACCTGTCGCCGCCGCCAATGCGAAGGAACCGGGCAAGGTCTTGAAGCGCATCGTCCGCGACCATCTGGAGGGTGCGAACGGGCGGCCCAAGGTCGAGGGTTGGGTGCCGAAATGGATGGCGTTCCCGCCCGCTACCTATACGGCGCGCGGCGGCGTCGGCACCGTCGCGGCTCATGCCAAGGTGCTCGCGGCGCGCCCCGACCGCGAGCCGGAACCGACCGGCCCCGGCGCGGTGATTGCGCTTCCGGCCCCTGCCAAGGCCGAGCCGCAGGAACAGCCCGAGCGCGAAGCCGCATGAAACTGGACGGGCGGCGGCGCACCCGCCGCCCGTTCCGTCCCCCATAAAATCGCCGCGCCGCTCGGCCGCAAGCGGCCCTCGCGGCGCGGATTTCAGACAGGAGACTTGTCATGGCCGACCGTGTTTCGGCATCCATCACCATCGGCGGGACGCTCCCCGCCAGCCAGCTTCCCGCCTTCGCCGAGGCCATCGCGAACGAAGGGCTGTCCACCGAATGGGACGGCGAACCCTTCGCGCTCGGCGATCTGCCCGAGGGCGAGCCCTTGGCGCTCATGGCGCACGAGGTCGCCTGGGGGCGGTTCGAGGGACTCGAAGCCTTCTGCATCGCGCATGGGCTTTTCTTCGCGCGCTGGTCGGGCGCCTATGCCTGCCAGTGGGGTGCGGAACGCACCGTGTTCACCGGCAGCGGCGAACCGCAAAGCTACGCTGCCGACGAGGACGACTATATCCTCATGGGGCGCTGCACCGCCGAGCGATTGGGCAGCTATGCGGCGATCATCGCGCATTTCGATGCGGCCGACTTCGCGGTGCCCCCGCTTGTCATCACGCCCGAACGGGAGGAGGCGAGCAATGGCTGACATCTGGATTCAGGGCAGCTTCGCCTTTCGCTGCACCGCCGCCGAGTGCGCGCTGATCGAGGAAGTCGCAAACGCTGGCTACGCGCTAGCGAATGACGACGCGCCCGATCCGCCGAGCGCGGCGCTGCTCGCAGCCTTTCCGCCGGACGATGCGAACGCGCGGTGGAGCGGGTTTCGCGAGGCGTTCAACGATCCCGAATTTCCCACCATCGGAGCCGATTTCATCGCTGAAACCTGCCCCGACGATCCATCCGCGCGGATCGTGTGTTTCGCCAGCATGGACGATTTCGATGCCGCTGCCATCGCGGTGGTGATCCAGCGATGTTGCCCCGAAACGCTCGCCAAGGGGCCGATCGGCTTTGAATGGGCCATGACCTGTTCCAAGCCCCGCATCGGGGAGTTCGGTGGCGGCTGGTGCGCGATTTTCGCAGACCGCATCGAGATCGACGCGACCAACGAGGCGCTGTCGCGCGCGCTCGCGGGCGACGGCAACTAGCCCAAATCGCGCCGCACTGCGCGCTCGCGTGCCGAAAACCCCTGCCGCCTGACCTACCGGGCGGTGCGGCGGATCACCGTCCGGGCGCTTCCGCATAACGTGCATTCGTCCTTCTGCCGCTCGAATCCGCGCGTGCCGCCGAGCGCGCAGGTGACGACATTGGCCTGTGCGGTAACCGACAGGTTGAGCCGGTCAGTCACGCAGGCATCGCACACCGCCGCGCCGTCCAGCCGCACGATCAGCCGTTCGATCTGCCCCGCAATCGTCGTTCCTTCGTTCATCGCCGTGAGGCTATAGCCGCGGCCTCGTGGCCGCGAAAGCAATCATGGCTTCCCGGAAAGACGCCGGACTGGGCTTCCTGTCCGCGCGCGCATCTCGTCCTTTCGTGTCTCACCAACCCGTCGCCGGCTCCTTGGGCGCATGACCTGGGACGGCCGCGCGCCTCGCGAAACCATCGCGCGGAACTGATTTCCCCGCGCCGCTTTGGCGGCGCTCCTCGCGGCCGCTTCGCTCCAAATCAGCCCCGCGCTTCCGGTCCTCCGCTTCGCTTCGGCCTGCGGTTCGCAGCGCGCTCAAGGGCCGTCCCTTCGGTCCGCCCATCGCCCGGCATCGGGTCGGGCGAATGTGCAAGGAGACGAGAAATGCCCTCAATCGGTCATGTCCAGCGCCAGAACGACGGTTCGTTCCGGGGCGCCTTGAAGACGCTTTCGGTCAATGCCGAGATCGCCATCATCCCCAACCGCAGTAAGACCGGGGACCAGCCCGACTACCGCGTGCTGTCGAACGGCGTCGAACTGGGCGGCGGCTGGATCCGCACCGGCGAGGTGAGCCAGCGCGAATATGTCCGCCTCGCCATGTCGGCCCCCGAACTTGGCGGCCGCACCCTCTACGCCAATCTCGGCCGCGCCGCCGGGCAGGACGACGACGACGCGTTCGCCGTTATCTGGAACCCCGGCGACTGAGCCGGATCGGCCCCGCGCCGGTCACCCGGCGCGGGGCTTTCCTCATGCCTTGAGGGCTTGGCGTGGGCCTTTTCCTGCACCGGAACGCGCTTGCGGGCCTGCAGAGAGGAAGAAATCCGCTCAGCAAGCACCGAGTATCCGGCGGCGAACGGACCGCCTCAACCATCGACGGTTCCCCCAATTTTCACGCCACCTGCGTTCCGCTTCGCTCCACTCCGGCGACGAGAAAATCGGCTCCCCCGTCGCCCGCTTCGCGGCCGCTGCGCGGTGGTTGACCCCGCCCGCTCCCCGCCGGGCGATGGCTCATCTTTCGCTTGTATCAGGAGGATGAGATGTCGGTTGAACAACAGATCGAGGAGCTTCGCGCGGAGCTTTCATGGTGCGATGACGCGGGAGAACGGCGGCAGATCGAAGCCGAATTAAGGGCCGCTGAGAAGAGGCTGAAGCGGTGCAATCGGGCGCTGCGTCAGGCCGAACAGGCAGGCTGGCAATAAGGCGATGCGCTGTTGAAGGGGCAGGTTCGCGGGAGTGGTGCCGCATGGCGCCGCTCCCCTTTTTTGATCGGGAAGGCGGGAAGGCAAAGCGGGCGTCTGGGGCGGCAGGTGGCAGTCGGGCTCGATGGCAAGATAGAGGCAAAATCTCGCGATTTTGTAAGTGTTTGTCTGCACATCGTTTTTTGAAGGCTTTTGCGAGACTCGCCCTTTGAGTGCGAGACAGGGTTACCAGGAGTGGCGGTTTTCTGGGCTTTTCCGATCCCAATCGCGAGACTCCTTGCGCTCTGGCGAGGACGCGCCATTCTTATCGGCGGGGAGCGTCATTCCGGCATGGAAGGACGCCGCTATGCGCGATGATGAGTTCGAACCGCAGCTGGGCCGGATGCGCGGCCGGGGCAAGGAGCAGCGCTACCTGAGCCGCGTCGTGAAAGCGGCAAAGCGGGCCGGCATGAAAACGGGCAGGCGCGGCCGTTTCGACGGCAGCCGGATCGGGCGCGGCGCGAGTGTTGCGCGGGTGCTCAGATCGCGCGACCGATTGGGCGCGTTCCGGTCGCGCCGCGTGATCGTCAAGATACGGCCTGTCGGCCTTGGCGGGAAAGGCATGGGCGGTGCGAAGGCGCACCTTCGCTATATTCAGCGCGACGGCGTGACCCGTGAGGGCGAGGCTGGTGCGCTCTACTCGCCCGACAGCGACGTCGCCGATGGCAAGGCGTTCCTCGAACGGTGTGACGGCGACCGCCGCCAGTTCCGGTTCATCGTGTCGGCCGAGGACGCCGACCAGTATCCCGACTTGAAGCCGTTCGTGCGCCGGCTGATGACGCAGATGGAGCAGGATCTTGGGACAAAGCTCGATTGGGTGGCGGTCGACCATTTCAATACCGGCCATCCGCACACGCATATCGTGGTGCGCGGCGTAAACGATCGGGGTGAGAATCTGCTGATCGCGCGCGAGTATATCTCGCACGGGAGCCGGCAGCGGGCGATCGAGATCGTCAACCTCGACCTGGGGCCGCGCACCGACCTTGAAATCGAAGAGCGGCTTCGCAGCGATACGGGTGCCGAGCGGCTGACCGCGATCGACAGACGGCTGATCCGCGACATGGATACCGCGCGGCTGGTCAGCGCGAGCGATGGCGATCCCTTCCAGCAATCGCTTCGCGTCGGTCGCCTGCAGAAACTCGGGCGCATGGGACTCGCCTCGCATGTCGGCAACGGCACCTGGCGGCTTGAGCCCGACCTTGCGAACACACTGCGCCAGATCGGCGAGCGCGGCGACATCATCCGCACCATGCAGCGCGAGCTGACCGCGCGGAAGCTCGATCGTGCTGCGGTCGATCGCGTCATCTACGACCCGGTCGCGAAGGAGGCGACGCCGATCATCGGCCGCGTCGTGATGCGCGGGCTCGCCGACGAACATGAAGACCGTCATTATCTGCTGGTCGACGGCATCGACGGGCGCACCCATTATGCCGAGATCGGCAAGGGCGAGCTGGTCGACACGATCCCCGAAAATGCCATCGTCCGGATCGCGCCACGCGAGGGCGGCATTCGCGCCGTCGATCGGACGATCGACGAGATCGCGGCGGCGAACGGCGGGCGCTATTCGATCGACGCCCATCTGAAGCACGATCCGACCGCCAGCGAACGCTTCGCCGAAACGCATGTCCGGCGGCTTGAAGCGATGCGAAAAATCTCGGGCGTCGTCGAGCGCGAGCCCGACGGAAGCTGGATCATCGCGCCGGACCATCTCGCCAGGGTCGAGAGGTTCGAAGCCATGCAGTTCCGCGACCACCCCGTTGCCATTGAAACCCTGTCGGCGATCCCGCTCGACAAATTACCGGGAACCGATGCCGCGACCTGGCTCGATCGCGAGCTGGTCGCCGAAGCGCCGGTGCCAGTGCGCGATGCTGGGTTCGGGCACGAGGTTCGTTCAGCGCAGGCGATGCGACGGCAATGGCTGATCACCGAACAGCTTGCAGACGAACAGGATGGGCAGACGGTCTATCGGCGAGGGATGCTCGCCGCGCTCCAGCGGCGAGAATTGCTGCGTGTCGCCCGCCAGCTCTCCGACAAGTTAGGCGTTCCGTTCGCCGAGGCCAGAGAGGGGGAGGCTGTTCAAGGCAGGCTCGTGCGCGCAGTCGAGATGACGAGTGGTCGCCATGCGCTCATCGAACGGTCGCGCGATTTCACGCTGGTGCCGTGGCGCTCTGTTCTCGATCGCCATGTCGGTAAATCGGTCTCGGGCATCATGCGCGACGGCGGGATCAACTGGACACTCGGGCGGCAGCGCAGCGGGCCGAGCGTCTCCTGATCCGGAGGATTCGGGCTTTCTATTTTCATGAAATTATGTTTTCATGGATTCATGAAAAATATCGCAGCGCAAACCGATGTCGGCGACGAGCATCTTCAGGTGCAGATTCCTGCCGTTACGAAACGCGATCTCGGTCAACGGTCGCTCGATTCCCGCGAGCCGATCCGGATGATCGTACTGCGGGCACTTGAAGCCTATGGCGTGAGCGTCCCCGCAGACGCGATATCGGATCGCCGGAAGGGCAGGCGATGAGCGAGGATTTCGAAGCTCTCACTGTTGCGGATTATGCGAAGCAGGCCGCGCGGACTGATCAACGCAGCGGTGGCCGCGCACTGGGCTTCTCGATGCTTGGCCTTTTCGGCGAAGTCGGCAGCTTGCTCAGTGAGGCCAAGAAAAAGCAGCGCGACGATGCCTCCTACCTGGGTTACGCTCACGCCGTCGCGGAAGAGCTTGGTGACGTCCTTTGGTATCTGGCGGCGATCGCACGGCGCAGCCGCATGGCGCTCAGCGACATCGCTGCCGCCGCGGCGACAAACGGCGGACAATGGCAGACGGGCGGCAACGAAACGCTCAGTTTCCATGCGCTGCAGCCGCAGCACATTCCGCTTGCCAAGGCACCGATGCCGCAGTTCGAGCATAGCCTGCTCGCGCTGGCAGGCGACGTTGGGCTGCTCATCAACGATTTCCAGGCGGGCGGTCTTGCGAAGGACCGCGAAGCACTCGCGGGCCGGCTGGTCGCGGTCATGCGCCGGTTGATCCAGGCGGCAAACGAATCCGGTGTTACCATCGAGGCTGCCGCCGTGAAGAATCTTCACAAGATCTTCGATCGCTGGCCGCGCGAGCGCATCTATCCGGCGCCGACCGATGCGGCGCTCGACCCAGAAGAGCAATTGCCGCGGCGGATGGCGATCGACGTCTATGAACGCACCGTTCGCGGGCAGACATTCGTGTATCAACGCTCAAGCGGTGTGTATGTCGGCGACCGGCTCACCGACAACGCGCTCGAACCCGACGACTATCGTTTCCACGATGTCTTTCACTACGCTTATGTCGCGGTGCTTGGCTGGTCGCCAGTGCTGCGTGCGCTGCTCCGTCTCAAGCGCAAGAGCGATCCGAAACTCGACGACGCCGAAGACGGTGCTCGGGCGATTCTCATCGAAGAGGGCATAACTTCCTGGATTTTCGGACAAGCGCAGCAACTCCGGTACTTTGAAAACGTGAAGCGCGGTGGCCTTCCGCTGGACATGCTGAAGCATGTCCGCCAGTTCGTCGCCGGCTACGAATCAGAACGCTGTCCGCTGTGGCTTTGGGAGGAAGCGATCCTCCAGGGCTATACGGCTTTCCGCTTCCTTCAGGAGCATCGGCGCGGCCGCGTCCTGATCGACTTCGCCAATCGCCGCCTGCGTATCAAGGAATTGCCGTCATGACCCCGAAATCCTTTGTGTCCACCCTGGCGGCGACCGAACTTCCCTCAGTGTTCAATCCCTGGCGCGATCGCTGCACGGTCCATGACCGCAGCGACGCCGCCGCCCGGCGCCGCGACAATCTCGAAATGCTGCTCACCGCGGCGCTTGATCATCGCGTCGAAACGATCTGGATCGCGCGTGATCTCGGCTATCGCGGGGGGCGGCGTACGGGCGTACCGCTGACCGACGAAATTCACCTCGGACATGCCGGCACGCTGATGGGCGGCATCGCATTTGAACGTGCGACGCAGGGACCCGCCGTGGCGGAGCGCACCGCGGCGATCGTCTGGCGTGTGCTAGAGCGGATCGGTCAGCCTGTCATGCTCTGGAACGTTTTCCCGTTCCATCCCCATGAAGCGGATGATCCGATGTCGAACCGATGCCACACGCGAAGCGAGCGCGAGGCGACCTGGCCGATATTGCAAGCCCTCGTGTCAATGATCCGGCCCCGCCAGATCGTCGCGATCGGGCGCGACGCTCACCTGGCGCTGGACGGTCTCGACATTCCGACCACCGCGGTCCGCCATCCGAGCTACGGCGGGCAGCGCGAGTTCATCGAGGGCATGTTCAGCCTGTACGGTGTCGCGGATGACAACGATGAGCCGCTAGAACTGCCGTTGGGCGCGCCTCACGCCGCAGCACGGAGATGTGCGCTCGCCTGATCGCAGCGTTCAAAGAGTTGCTTAAGATCGCCGCGGTTCCAGTTGGCGGTGTCGACCGTGGCGTTGGTCGAGACGATCGTGAGCGGACCCAGCGCGACCCCGCCTTCCTTGGCGATGAATTCGAGCAGACGGCCGAGGCCGATCAGATTGCCGAGCAGTTTTTCGATATAGTAGTGATTGCGGTAGAGCGCGGTCATGCCGAGGCGACGATCGTCGCCCTTGCCGATCAGCTTGAGACTGGCAAAGCTCAGGCACTGACCGCCGTAGGGCGAGTCATTCACGTCGCGGGCGGGGTCGAAGATCAGCAGTTCGAATTTGTTGAGCGCTCGGACGTTCGGGTTGCGCAGGCGCTCGACGATGCCCCAGATTTGATTGATTGGCTGGCCGTCGGCGCGGGGCAATTCCATCATCCGTTCGAAATAATAGCCCGACCAAGCGCCCGACCTCCGGACCTTCGGCAGCACGTTGTCGCGAAACCGGTCGAAGAATTGCGGCGCGCCGTAGCGCCTGTACAGCGCTGCCGGAAAAATCGTGTTGGCGACCGTCTCGATGGGCTTCTTGCCATGGCCCGAAAGGAAGGCATCGACTTCCGCCACGACGGGATCGGCGAGTGTTGCGCGCGCAGTCGGCTCGGCCACGGAGATGACGACATTCTGCGCCTGGTGTCCGGTGGCGAGGTCGACGAGCCGGACCGCCTCGCGCCAGCCAGCAACGCAGTCAGGCTGCGGCGGTATGGGAAGATACATCGACTTCCTCCGTCAAATTTGCCGTGGCGAAAAGGCGCGGCGCTAGAAAGCGCTCAGTAAGCCAGGCGTGGCCTTCCAAGCCCCAACCTGGTCCCCAGCTGTTGCGGATGAGAATGGCCGGGGTGCCGTCCACGGTTCCATGCCCGACCGCGACGACCGCGTGCCGTTGCGCTGGCTCGGGGAGTTCGTCGTTCGCCGGATCGACGACGCCATCACCGCGCGGCTGGAAGAAAGACCGTGACAGCATCGTCAGCATGAGCACCGGCGTGTCACGATCCAGCGCGGCAAGGATGGATGACAGGTCGGTTCCATCCCTCTGTCCGTTGCGGCCATAGAGCGGGCCAACGGTCGCCGGCGGCGTCCACAGTCGATGATCGGCTGGAACCGCTGCCAGATACGGCCAGCCTTTCTCGTCGGGTTGGCCATCGAGCCGTAGCGCGTCCAGCATTGTGGATAGCAGTGCGCCGCTCGTCGGCGGTCTGCCCGCCCGTTTCTGCGCGGCATAAAAGGCGAATTCACACGACAGCGGTGCCCAGCCGTCGCGAAGCCCGGCGTGGGTGTCGCTCGCGGCGAATGCGAGGCATGTCGGCCGCGCGCCTTGATCGCGCGCAGGCCCGAACAGCGGCCGAAGGTCACGGACGATATCGATCATGGGGCGTCAGGCGGCCTCGAGCAGGTGCCGCCGTTCGGCGCGCGACAGGCCCGTCTGTTCCGGGCCGGTGAGGTCGAAATCGAGCGTCAGGCTGGTGAGGGCCGGCGCAGGCTGCCACGGCCGCCGCTCGTCGAGCGACATGCGGCCGCGCCGCGGCGCATCGGGCGCCGCGGTGACACGGCGGACAACGGGACCACCGATGCCATCGCCGTCGATTGCCTCACGCTCGTCTCGAACGACGGCGAAGCCGCTGGCGATCAGTTGGTCGAGATCCCAGAGATACCCACCGCCGCTATGTTCTTCGAGCTGCAGCACGAAAAGATCATTGCGACTGCCATCGATCCGCGAGCCGGCATCGCGCTCGGTCAGCAGCCAGACGTCGCCGCGATAGTTGTCGGGCCGATAGTCCTTGAGGAGATCGACCTTCAGGCTGCGCGGCTGCGTCCGGAGCAGGTCGGTCATCACCGATGGCGAAATCAGATTGTAGCGAACCAGGGTGCGGCACGTCGCCTCATAGCTGGCGCCGATCCGCAGCGAGAGCTGATAGACGACATTGGGGCGCCGGAAATGATCGATCTGCCATCCTTGTCGCGCGCTGTGCGCGAGCACCAGCCATTTCGGCATCATGAAGGCGATCGCAAAGGCGTCGGCTTCGGTTTCCTCGAAGTTGTTTCCCGGTTCGGGCGACATCGGCATCCGGCGCAGGATGCTCTCATCGTCGAGGCTCGGCTCGTGTCGCATCGAAAAATGCCCGAGTTCGTGCGCGGCCGTGAAGCGCTGGATGCTCATCGGTCGTTCCGTCGTGACGAGAACGCCAGGAGCAGGTGCGCTGAGATAGGCGCCGAGCAGGCCTTTCAGAGGACGAAGCAGCAAGGGTAGACCCACGGCATGGATCGCGCCGAAGACATCGACGCTGCCGCCTTGGGTCTCGATCAGTGCGCGCGTATCGAGTTCGCGATGCAGGCGGCCCGCTGCCATCGTACCAGCGCGAACCGCGCTCGCATAATCCGACGCCATCGATCAGCTCCGTTCGCCGCCAGACCGCGAGCGGAGATATTCGGCAAACCGGCTCAGCTCGGCCCGGTCCTCAGTCGACAAGGCCGCAACGCGTCGCGCCAGATGGGCGACATCGGCGGGAAGGCTCGCGGAGGCCTCGTCTTCGCCGGTAAAATAGGCCACCGACTGGCGGTAAAGACGGGCAAGCCGCGTCAGTTCGATCGCTTCAACGCGGCGCTGGCCATTCTCGATATCGGTAAGCGCGGTCCGGGGAATCTTGAGATAGGCAGCAACTTCTTCCTGCTTGAGGCCGAGATATTTCCGTGCTTCGCGCAGACGGTCGCCCAAGCGCCGCCGCTCCTGCTCGTCGCCTTCCTGGCGGAGTGCGAGATTGGTCATGGCTTCGACCCTTTCTTCTTAACCCAGACGCGTTCGATCTTAGGGAGGAGGTCGTCAATCGCCTTCTCGATCGAATTGTAGCCGCCGGTGCGGACGATGCTGTCGCGAAGCTCGATGTCGAGGACCTGCTCCACCGCGCAAAGCGTGTCGACCACGGACAAGGAGTCGAGTGGCACGGGCGCCTGGATGATCTTCGGGTTTTCCGGAGGCAGGGCAATTCCGCGCACCTGTGCCTCAGCCCTGGCCACTTGCAGCAGTTCGTCGACCAACGCCCTAATGGCGTCGGCTTTGGGAAACGCGGTTGCCGCGGGCTGCGGAGGAGCGATTGTCGCCATGCATGCCTCGCACGATTTCACTACATTAAATGCGATATAATGTCTGATAATCCGACACGCAAGCCCGAATTTGCAGCTCGGATTTTTGCAGGGTGTAGCGGGTCATCGGCGGTGCGGTGTGGTGGTCAGTGCCACCTCGAGGGACAACGACAGGGCAGAATCATCAACTCGGGTCATAGCTCGATCAAAAGAACAGAGCTGGAATATTGAGTCAGTCGCCGACGAGTGATCTCCTTCGGTCACCCACCAGCCCCCAGCGGCTCCGTTCATTTCGGGCGGCCCATAGCCGAGTCTTGAAGCCGCGCCCCGACCGCATCCGGCGGTATGGGCGGGAGCTTCAACGTGACCCCGACCAAATTGCTCATCGGCCAGATCCTTGTCGTGTTCGCAATCGTGATCGCGGGCCTCTGGGCGGCGACCCAATGGGCGGCGGCGATGCTCGCCTACCAGCCCGAACTTGGTCCGGCCTGGTTCATGGCTGGAAGCACGCCGGTCTATCGTCCCTGGGCGCTCTTCCCCTGGTGGTATCACTACGATGCCTATGCGCCGCATGTTTTCGACAAGGCCGGCGCGCTCGCCGGCGCGAGCGGTTTCATCGGCTGCGGCGCGGCGATCGCAGGCTCGCTCTGGCGCGCGCGGCAGTCGCGTCACGTCACCACCTATGGTTCGGCGCGCTGGGCCAGGCCGAACGAGATCGAGCGGGCCGGCCTTTACGGTGATGCCGGCGTATTCCTGGGCCGCTCGCGCGGCCGCTATCTCCGGCATGACGGCCCCGAACATATCATGGCGTTCGCGCCAACCCGTTCGGGCAAGGGCGTCGGGCTGGTCATACCGACACTGCTTGGCTGGACCGGCAGCGCCGTGGTTCACGACATCAAGGGCGAGAACTGGCAGCTCACCGCCGGCTGGCGCGCGCGCTTCTCCCACGTCCTGCTGTTCAATCCGACCGATCCCGCTTCCGCCAAATACAACCCGCTGCTGGAGGTCCGGCGCGGCGAGCATGAGGTCCGCGACGTCCAGAACATCGCCGACATCCTGGTCGATCCCGAAGGCGCGCTCGAACGGCGCAACCACTGGGAGAAAACCTCCCATTCGCTCCTGGTCGGCGCGATCCTCCACGTCCTTTATGCGGAGGAAGAAAAGACGCTCGCACGGGTAGCCACATTCCTGTCGGACCCGCAGCGGCCGTTCACCGCCACGCTCCGGCGGATGATGACCACCAATCACCTCGGCACGAAGGATGCGCCGCAGATCCATCCCGTCGTCGCCTCGGCGGCGCGCGAGGTGCTCAACAAGAGCGAGAACGAGCGCAGCGGCGTCCTCTCCACCGCAATGTCGTTTCTCGGGCTCTATCGCGACCCGACCGTCGCCGCGGTGACATCGCGCTGCGACTGGCGGATCGCCGATCTCGTCGAGGCCGGCCATCCGGTCTCGCTCTACCTTGTCATCCCGCCATCGGACATCAGCCGCACCAAGCCGCTGGTGCGGTTGGTGCTCAACCAGATCGGCCGCCGCCTCACCGAAAAGCTCGATGCCGATCCCGCCAGGGCGGGCAAGCACAAGCTCCTGATGATGCTCGACGAGTTCCCGGCATTGGGGCGGCTCGACTTCTTCGAGACCAGTCTTGCCTTTCTCGCGGGCTATGGAGTGCGCGCCTTCCTGATCGCGCAGTCCTTGAACCAGATCGAGAAGGCTTATGGCGAGCACAACTCGATCCTCGACAACTGCCATGTCCGCGTCGCGTTTGCGACCAACGACGAGCGCACGGCGCGGCGGATTTCGGACGCGCTCGGCATCGCCACCGAACAGCGCGCGATGCGCAACTATGCCGGCCACCGGCTCGCGCCCTGGCTGGCGCACGTCATGGTCAGCCGGCAGGAGACCGCCCGGCCACTCCTGACCACCGGCGAGGTGATGCAGCTCCCGCCCAAGGATGAGCTTGTCCTTGTCTCCGGCATGGCCCCGATCCGCGCGAGGAAGCTGCGCTATTACGAGGACCGCAATTTCCGCGAGCGGATCGCACCGCCGCCGCAGCCCGCGCCCGGAGACTATCCCGACCGGCCGCAGGCACGCCCCAACGACTGGAGCGGACTGGTCCGCGCGCCCGATACCCGGCTCGGCAAGCCCGATGACGATGCGAAGGCGGATGAGGACGGCGGCTTGCAACAGCAGCGCCACCCCGGCCTCGGCGAAGAACCCGCCAAAAAACCCGAGCCGCCAAAGCAGCTCGACCTGCTCGGCCTGGACAGCGACGACACCGACACGATCGCCGACAAGCACGCGATGGACCGCGCCGGCGCCACCGGCACGCTGATCCGCGCTCACGCGATCAATCAGGGTCGCAGCGCCGACATGCTGCCGGACTTCTGACAATGGCCGCGATCAAACCCAACCGCGTCCGCTACCAGCTCTTCCTGCCCGAAGATCTGAGCCACCGCTTCGAGGCGCTGGCGAGCCAGCCCGGCGCGTCCAAATCGGCGATCCTCACCGACGCGCTCACCGCCTGGCTCAACCGGCAGGCGGCGAGCGAGCTGGAGAACAAGTTCAGCCAGCGGCTCGATCGCATGTCGCTCGCGCTGGGGCGTGTCGAGCGTGACGGGCATGTGCTGCTCGAGAGCCTGGCGCTGTTCATCCGCTATGAACTGATGGTGCAGGCCCCTTTGGCCGAAGCCGACGAAGCGGCGCGTGCGATCGGCCGAGACCGCTTCGAGGCGTTCATTGCCCGCGTCGGCGAAGCGCTCGCCAGCGGCCAGCGCACGCTTGCTGCCTCCGCGAAAGACAATGGAGGTGGGCGATGAGCGACACGCTTTTCGGCTCCGATAATTCCGCAGGGCGTCGGCGCGCGATGCTGCGCACCGCGATGGGGCCGACCATCGCCGCAGCGCTGGCCGATCCGGTGGTCATCGAGATCATGGTGAACCCGGACGGCGTGTTGCGCCTTGATCGACTCGGCGAAGGCCGGATCGATACCGGCACCAAATATGAGCCCGCGCAGGTCGAGCGGATCATCCGCCTGGTTGCCAGCCACGCACGGACAGAGGTTCATGGCAATGCGCCGATCGTGTCAGCCGAGCTGCCACCGCACGGCGAAGGCGCGGGCGAGCGGTTCGAGGGTATCCTGCCGCCGGTCAGCCTCGCGCCGTGCTTCTCGATCCGCAAGCCCGCGGCGCGCATCTACACTTTGCTCGACTATGTGCGGGACGGCATCATGCCCGCCGACACGGCGCGACTGCTGTCGATGGCCGTGGTCGAGCGCAAGAACATCCTGGTCGCGGGTGGCACCAGTTCGGGCAAGACGACGCTTGCCAACGCGCTGCTCGCCGAGATGGCGCACCTCGACGAACGCGTCATCATCATTGAAGACACGCGTGAGTTGCAATGCGCCGCGCCCGACGTGGTGGGGCTGCGCACGCGTACGATTGGCACTGCCGGAGCCGGCGGCGTCACGATGGCTGATCTTGTCCGCTCGACATTGCGGCTCCGCCCCGATCGCATCGTCGTTGGCGAGGTGCGCGGGCGCGAAGCGCTCGACATGCTCAAAGCCTGGAACACCGGGCATCCGGGCGGCATCGCAACCGTCCACGCCAATTCGGCAGTGTCGGCGCTCTACCGGCTCGAGCAGCTCGTGCAGGAAAGCGTCGTCACCGTTCCGCGCCGGCTGATCGCCGACGCCATCGACATGATCGTGTTCATCGCCGGGCGCGGCCTCGCGCGCCGCGTCGACACGATCGCGCGCGTCGCCGGCCTCGATCCCGACGGCGGCTACGCCGTCCTCGACCTTACTCCCGACCACGCCCTCGAACCCCAAGGAGAATGACCATGCGCTTGTCCCGTATTCCTGCCCGTATTCCCGATCGTCGGAGCATCTTCCTCACCGGCGCCGCCATCGGCCTCGGGCTTGCGCTCGCCGCCACCGCGCAGGCCGCCGGCTCGGGCATGCCGTGGGAGGAACCGCTTCAGCAGGTCCTCGAATCGGTCCAGGGTCCTGTCGCCAAGATCGTCGCGGTGATCATCATCATCGTCACCGGTTTGACGCTCGCGTTCGGCGAGACGGCAGGCGGGTTCCGGCGCCTCATCCAGATCATCTTCGGCCTGTCGATCGCGTTTGCGGCGTCGAGCTTCTTCCTCAGCTTCTTCAGCTTCGGCGGCGGGGCGCTCATCTCGTGAACGCGCCAAATTCCTATGGCGCCAGCCATATCGAGGGGTTCGAGGCGCCGATGCACCGCGCGCTTGCCGAGCCGATCCTGCTTGGCGGGGCGCCGCGAGCGATCGCGATCGTCAATGGTACGATCGCGGCCGCGCTCGGACTCGGTCTCCAGCAGTGGATCGCCGGGCTGGCCATGTGGGCGTTCGGGCACACTCTCGCGGTGTTCGCCGCCAAGCGCGATCCCGACTTCGCCCCGGTCCTTGTCCGCCACCTTCGCCAGAAGGGGCATCTGTCATGCTGAATCTGCGCGAATACCGTCAGAAGGCCGACCGGCTCGCCGATCATCTTCCATGGGCGGCGCTTGTCGCGCCCGGCGTGGTGCTCAACAAGGACGGCAGCTTTTTGCGCGTCCTCAGGTTCCGCGGCCCCGATCTAGAATCCGCCACCGAAGCCGAGCTTGTCGCCGCCTGCGCGCGGGCGAACAATGTCCTGAAGCGCTTCGGCTCGGGCTGGGCACTCCATTTCGAGGCCGAGCGGCGCGAAGCGCTGGGTTATCCCGACAGCAGCTTTCCCGATGCGGCGTCGTGGCTGGTCGATGAGGAACGGCGCGCGGCGTTCGAAAGCGCGGGCGCGCATTTCGAGAGCCGCTATTATCTGACGCTCACCCTCCTGCCTCCGCCCGATCAGGCGGACACGGCGGGCCGAGCGCTGATCGAGCGCAGCGACGACGCGAAGGGCCGCGACTGGCGACAAGCGCTTGCCGGCTTCATCGCCGAGACGGATCGTGCGCTTGACCTGTTCAGAGGCTTCATGCCCGAGGTGCGCGCGCTCGGCGACAGCGAAATGCTGACCTTTCTCCACGGTGCGATCTCCGCGCGCCGCCATGTCGTCGCCGTGCCCGAAACGCCCATCTATCTGGACGGGCTGCTCGCCGACACGCCGCTGACCGGCGGGCTCGAACCGATGCTCGGCGACGAGCATCTGCGGACGCTCACCATCCTCGGATTTCCGAACGCGAGCCGTCCCGGCATCCTCGACGGACTCAACCATGAGGATTTTGGCTATCGCTGGGTGACGCGCTTCATTGCGCTCGACAAGACCGACGCAACCAAAGCGCTCACTCGCCTGCGGCGGCAGTGGTTCAACAAGCGCAAGTCGATCACCGCGCTGCTGCGCGAAGTCATCTACAACCAGCCGGTCCAGCTTCTCGACAGCGATGCCGACAACAAGGTGGTCGATGCCGACCTCGCCTTGCAGGCGCTCGGCGGCGATCATGTCGCGTTCGGCTATCTGACGACGACGATCACCGTTGCCGATATCGACCGCGCCCGCGTCGAGGAAAAGGTCCGCGCGGTCGAGCGCATCGTCAACGGGCTCGGCTTCACCTGCATCCGCGAGGGCATGAATGTGGTCGAGGCGTGGCTGTCGAGCCTGCCGGGCCATGTCTATGCGAACGTCCGGCAACCGATCGTCCACACCCTGAATCTCGCGCATCTCATGCCGCTGTCCTCGGTATGGGCAGGACCGGCGCGTAATCCGCACCTCGACGGTCCGCCGCTGCTTTATGCGGAAACCAGCGGCTCGACGCCGTTCCGTCTCAGCACGCATGTCGGCGACGTCGGTCATATGCTGATCGTCGGACCCACCGGGGCCGGAAAGTCGGTGCTGCTCGCAATGCTCGCGCTTCAGTTCCGGCGATATCCAGACTCCCAGGTCTATGTCTTCGACAAGGGATTTTCGGCGCGCGCGGCCGTGCTGGCGATGGGCGGCGCGCATCACGCGCTCGGGCTTGGCGGTGAGAGCGGTCATGCCGATGACGTGGGCGGGCGAACGATCGCCTTCCAGCCGCTGCGCCACATCGATCGCTCCAACGCACGCGCCTGGGCGACCGAATGGATCGGCGCGCTGCTCGCCCATGAGAAAGTACTGGTCACACCCGAGATCAAGGAGGCCGTCTGGTCGGCGCTCACCAATCTCGCGACCGCCCCGATCGAGGAACGCACGCTCACCGGCCTGTCGCTGCTGCTGCAATCGGCACCGCTGCGATCGGCGCTCGCGCCCTATACGCTCGAAGGATCGTTCGGCCGCCTGCTCGACGCCGCCGAAGACGATCTAGCGATCGCCGACGTGCAGTGCTTCGAGACTGAAGCGCTGATGGGGCAGGCGGGCGTCGTTGCGCCCGTGCTGACCTACCTGTTCCATCGTCTCGAGGAGCGCTTCACCGGGCGGCCGACGCTTCTCGTACTGGATGAAGCCTGGGTGTTCCTCGACCACCCGCTGTTCGCCGCGCGCATCCGTGAGTGGCTGAAGGTGCTGCGCAAGAAGAACGTCAGCGTCGTGTTCGCGACACAGAGCCTAGCCGATATCGCCGACAGCACGATCGCGCCGGCCATCATCGAAAGCTGTCCGCAGCGCATCTTGCTGCCCAATGATCGGGCGATCGAGCCGCAGGGCCAGACGGTCTACGTCCGCTTCGGTCTCAACGCGCGCCAGATCGAACTGGTCAGCCGCGCGACGCCCAAGCGGCAATATTATCTGCAATCAGCGCGCGGCAACCGGCTGTTCGAGCTTGGGCTAGGCCCGATCGCGCTGGCGTTGTGCGGCGCGTCCGATCCCGACAGCCAGAAGCGCATAGACGCGGTGCTGGCCGAAAAGGGCCAGGCCGACTTCGCCGCGACCTTTCTCTCCCAAGCCGGCCTCGATTGGGCGGCCGACCTGCTTGGGCGTCACCCTGCCGCCCGCCCCCCAGAAGACAAGGAGTAATTTCCCGTGCCCCGTATCCCTATCCGCAAATATGCGTGCCTCTCCGCTCTCGCGCTCGGCGCCGTCGGCTCGCTCGGTATCGGCATCGCGTTGACCTCGACGCCCGTCGCGGCCCAGCTCAGTGTGTTCGATCCATCGAACTATTCGCAAAACCTGCTCACCGCCGCGCGCACGCTTGCCCAGATCAACAACCAGATCCAGAGTCTCCAGAACGAAGCGCAGATGCTGATCAACCAGGGCAAGAACCTGTCCCGGATCGATTTCCCGCAACTTCAGGAGCTTCGCCAGCGCCTCCAGCAGATCGACCAGCTCATGGGCCAGGCGCAGGGCGTCGACTTCCGCATCGATCAGCTCGACGAGCGCTTCCGCCAGCTCTACCCGCAGGAGTTCGATCAGGTGTTCCGCCGCGATCAGCGTGTGGCTCGCGCACGCGATCAACTCGATACCGCGATGTCCGCGTTTCGCCAGACGATGGGGGTCCAGAACCGCATCGTCGACAACGTACGGAGCGACACGCAGGCGCTCGCCGACATCGTCGCGCGCAGCCAGGGCGCGGAAGGCTCGCTTCAGGCGCAGCAGGCCACGAACCAGCTTCTCGCGCTCACCGCCAAGCAGCAGCTCCAGCTTCAGCAAATGATGGCGGCGCAGTTCCGGGCGGAATCGGTCGAGCAGGCGCAGCGGGGCCAGATCGCGCGCGAGGCACGCGAGTCGACGCGCCGCTTCCTCGGCGACGGCAAGGCTTACACGCCACGCCAATGAGCTGAGGCAGGCGAGGACCGCGCCCCCAGCTCCCCCCGGGTCCGAACCTGTCTCGTCGCGGGGGCCGTAGGGCTTGCCCCTCTCATGGCCGCCGGTCCCCGCGACACCTTTCAACTTCAAGCAGGAACCCGCCCATATGGATGACCTGAATGTCATCGATCAGTTCATGGAGGCCTTCGCCTCCTACATCGACAGCGGGTTCGGCCTGTTGGGCGGTGACGTCGGTTTCCTGACCACGATCCTGATCGGCATCGACATCACGCTCGCCGGGCTGTTCTGGGCGCTCGGCGGCGAAGACGACGTCATCGCCAAGTTCCTCAAAAAGATCCTCTATGTCGGCGTCTTCGCCCTGATCCTCAACAGCTTCTCGACACTGTCCGATATCATCTTTCGCAGCTTCGCCGGCCTCGGCCTCACCGCAGGGGGCAGCGCGATTACGGCTGACGATTTATTGCGACCCGGCAAGCTGGCCGGGACCGGCTTCGAGGCAGCATGGCCGCTCCTCGAGCAGGCGAAGGAGTTGGTTGGCCCGATCGCCTTCTTCGACAATTTCATCGAGATCGCCGTGCTGGTGATCGCCTGGGTCGTCGTCATCGCCGCCTTTTTCATCCTCGCGATCCAGCTTTTCATCACAATCCTCGAATTCAAGCTTACTTCGCTCGCCGGCTTCGTGCTCGTGCCCTTTGCGCTGTGGAACCGCACGTCGTTCCTCGCCGAACGGGTGCTCGGGAACGTCGTCAGTTCGGGCATCAAGGTCATGGTGCTCGCGGTCATCGTCGGCATCGGCTCTAACTATTTCGCCGACTTCACCAGTGCGATCACCGGCGACGAGGTGTCGATCGAACAGGCCGTGTCGCTGATGCTCGCGAGCCTCGCGATCTTTGGCCTCTCCATCTTCGGCCCGGGAATCGCATCCGGCCTCGTCGCCGGCGCGCCGCAGCTCGGCGCCGGATCGGTGATCGCCACTACCGTGCTTGCCGGCGGAGGTCTTGCGATGGCAGGCGCTGGCGCCGTCGGCGCGGCACGCGGTCTCGCGGGGGCCGGTCTCGGCGCGATCCGCGCCGGTACATCGATGGGGTCTGCCGCATCCACTGCCTACAAGCTCGGGCAGGAAACCTCGGGCTCGACCAGCGTCGGCGCGGGCCTCGGCGGCGTTGCGACCGCCATGCGCGGCGCGGCTGCCAACCGGATGAGCGGCGGTCTCGGCGTTAGCGCTGCCGCCGATCGTGGGCAGCGCGCCGCATGGGAAGCAGGAAGCACCCGTGCCGGCGGCGCCGCCCCCGCAGCCGCGCCGATAGGCGCAGCTGAAGGAACACCCGCCTGGGCGCAGAAGCTTCATGCCAGCCAGAATGCTCGCCACCGCCGCCAGATGGCGATCCACGCAATCCAGGGCGGCGACCGCGGCGGCGCTGGCGCCACTCCAGACATCAAGGAAAGGGACTGAGCGATGAAATTTCGACGCGCATTGCAGCGCTATGGGCGAACGCCCGAACCCGAGACACCCTACCAACGAGCGGGCCAGCTTTGGGATGAGCGTATCGGCTCGGCTCGCGCACAGGCGAAGAACTGGCGGCTGATGGCCTTCGGCGGCCTGTTCCTGACCACTGGTCTGTCGGGCGCGCTGGTCTGGCAATCGATGCAAAGCCGCGTCGTGCCCTATGTGGTCGAGGTCGATGCACTCGGGCAAGCACAGGCCGTCGCGCCTGCCGCCAAGGACTATCGGCCGACCGATCCGCAGATCGCATGGTTCCTCGGCCGGTTCATCACCGGCGTTCGAGCGCGCTCGCTCGATCCGGTATTGATGCGTGAAAACTGGCTATCAGCCTATGATTTCGCGACCGAACGTGCGTCACTGTTCCTCGGCGAATATGCCCGCACCTCCAATCCGTTCGCCGATGTCGGGCGCAAGACGGTTTCGGTGCAGGTGACGAGCGTCGTCCGCGCGTCGGATACGAGCTTCCAGGTCAAATGGACCGAGCAGCAATATGAGCGGGGAAGCCTCGCCAGCACGTCACGCTGGACGGCGATGCTCACGGTGAAGATCAAGCCGCCGCGCTTGGCCGATGTGCTCCGAAAAAACCCGCTCGGTCTCTATGTTGACGCGATCGACTGGAGCCGCGAACTGGAAACGCCTCAGGACCGGCCGCCTTCGCCGCAACCATCGGCCGTGCCCGATCCCGCACAATCACTCCCGGTCGCGCCGCCCACCGACATTCCGCTGGGCTCGCCGCTCGATCCGACCCTTGCTCAACCCGCAGCCGCACCATCCCCCGAAAGGACCGACCAATGATCCGTGCCCTCATCCTGGCGGCGAGCGCGATGGCGCTTGCCATGGGCGTCGCTGCGCAGAGCCGCGAACCCGCGTCACCCACCGCGCGCGTCACTGCCGCCAACCGGGCGGCACTGCGCGAGCCGTCGAGCGCGGGATATATATATGCCGTCCAGGTCTATCCCTGGGCGGAAGGCGTGCTCTACCGGCTCTATGCCGCGCCCGAGCGCATCACCGACATTGCCTTGCAGCCGGGCGAAACGATTGTGTCCGTCGCCGCCGGCGACACCGTGCGCTGGACTGTCGGCGATACCACCAGCGGCATCGGCGAAAGCAAGCGCGTGCACATCCTCGTCAAGCCGTTTTCGGCGGGCCTACGCACAAACCTTGTCATTGCTACCGATCGCCGGACCTACCATCTCCAGCTCGAAAGCACGCCCGCGACCGCGATGGCGGCGATCTCCTGGACCTATCCACATGACGAGCTGATCGCGCTCCGGCGTCAGCGCGATGCAGCCGTGGCGGCGACGCCGATCGCGTCGGGCCTCTCGGTCGAAAGCCTCAACTTCAACTATGCGATCTCGGGCGACAAGCCGGCCTGGCGGCCGCTGCGCGCGTTCGACGATGGGCGGCAGACCTACATCGAGTTCTCGCCTGCGATCGCCGTGGGTGAGGCGCCCCCGCTGTTCGTGATTGGCGAGGATGGCGAGGCCCAGCTCGTCAACTATCGCGTCGCCGGCCGCTATTATGTGGTCGACCGCCTGTTCGGTGTCGCCGAGCTGCGCCTTGGCGGCAAGAAACAGCAGATTGTCCGTATCACCGCCGCCCAGCCGAAGAGCCGGCAGCGCAAGGCCGGGAGGGGCGCGTGACCGATCCAACCGCTTCTTCCGCGCCGATCGCGGCGCCCAAAGCCGACCCCGAAACGCTCGTTCTGCGCGCGGCGCCGGGCCGCGTCACCCGTTTTCGCCGCGGTGCGATCGTCGCCATCGCTGCCGCCGGCTCGACCGCGATCATCGGCGTCGCCTGGCTGGCGCTCAAGCCCGCGACCCTGAGCCTGATCGCACGAAGCGATGAAAAGCTGGTTGGCGCGAAGGCGCCGCCTGATGCGCTCGCGGGCGCGCCGACGAGCTATGGCGACGTGCCGAAGCTCGGGCTACCGCTTCCCGGTGATCTCGGGCGGCCGATCCTCGAGCGCCAGCGGCAGCTTGGCGGGATGGTTCCCCCTGACCCCGCTGCCGATGCGGTGAGCCGGGCCGCGCAGGAAGCCGAAGCCGAGCGCCAGCGCATCGCCGCTGAGCAGAAGGCCGCACGCGAGTCTGGCGTCATGCTGCAATTGGCGGGCGGCGGTCGCGCCGCCGCCCCTGCACCGGTGACTACCGATGCAAGTGTTCCGCCAGCATCGGCCGAGACTGCCAAGCCGCTCCTCGACCCTGACCGAGATCCTAACGCCCAGGGGCGCAAGAACGAATTGGTCGGCCACGCCAATCGCGACGACGACATCAATCCGCACGCGCTGGCGCAGTCCGTATCGCCTTGGACCTTGCAGGCCGGCAGCATCATTGCCGCGAGCCTCATAACCGGGCTCAACTCGGATCTTCCCGGGCTCGTCACCGCGCAGATCACGGAGAACGTCTATGACAGTGTGACCGGGCGCGGTCTGCTCATTCCGCAAGGATCGCGGCTGATCGGCAGCTACGACAGCGTTGTAGCGTTTGGGCAGAGCCGTGCGCTGGTCGTCTGGCAGCGGATTATCCTGCCCGACGGCTCGTCGATTCGTATCGACAATGTGCCGGCGACCGATACGCAGGGCTATGCGGGTCTGTCCGACCGGATCGACCGGCATACTTGGCAACTTCTGAAGGGCGTCGCCCTGTCGACACTGCTGGGCGTCGGCACTGAATTGAGCTTCGGCAGCACCGAAAGCGACCTTGTCCGGGCGATCCGCGAGTCAGCGCAGCAGAGCGGCGCGCGCGCCGGCGATCAGCTCGTCACGCGCAATCTCAATATCCAGCCGACCTTGCGCGTGCGTCCCGGCTGGCCGCTACGGGTGGTCGTGCACAAAGACATCATATTGCCCGGACCCTGGGGAGGCCGTCATGGCTGATTTGAAGCTGCCAAGGCTGCCCGATCGGACGCCGGCTAAGATCACGATCAACGTCATGCCGGATCTCATCGAAGCGCTGAACGACTACGCCGAGGCCTATGAGGCGGCCTACGGCCGACGCGAGTCCGTACCGGACCTCATTCCATTCATGCTTAGCGGCTTCCTGGCGAGCGACCGCTCGTTCAGCCGGGCACGTAAGAAATAGTCCGATGTCGGCCCGGCAGCCTGCAACGAATGGCGACGACGCGCCCCCGATTGGGCCGATAAGCGTTCGCATTCCCGACGCAGTACGGATGACGGGGCTCAGCAAATCCAAGATCTACCAGCTCATCGCTTCCGGCGACATCGAGGCAGCCAAGGTCGGCCGTGCAACCGTGGTGTTTGTCGATAGTCTGCGGTCCTTTCTGCGATCACACTGTAAACAGCCGCGTTCTCGGGCGTAGCAGGGATCGCGCATGTCGGCCTGTCGATATTTCGGCACGGCCTGTCGCGAAGGGGTAAAATTGGGGGTGGATTGAGCGGAATTATCGGCACGACGATCAAGAACGTTGTTATAAATCAGTATCTTATGTTTTTCGTGTGAATCCCTCCTCCGCTACCAAATCTTCCCATATCGATCAGGCAGGGTCGGGACGGTCCCGACGTCCTTCGATCTCGAACGCGCTCGTCGCCATAGTCCGGCCGTTGACGATCAGGTCGACCGCGTGGCGGCCCGGATGATGGCGCCGCGTGCTGAAATCGCGGATCGTCTGGCGGATCGCCAGCGCCGCGGTTTCGCCGGCGGCGAGGTCGAGGCTCTTCCATTTGAACACCTTCGCCGCGGTCTTGCCGCCGGCGCGGGCATAGTGGATGCGATAGTCGACGACGAGTGACTGCGCGTCGGTCGCATCGGATGTAAGCGTGGCCGCGATGGCTATCTGGTCGCCGAGGCGGATGGTCGCCGGTTCGATGGCAAAGCGCCGCACCGTGACCGCTGCGCCATGGCCGACCCCGATCAGCGCCAGCGCGCGCGGCTCGCCCGCCTTGATCAGCGTGCGCAGCGCGTGGCGGACGATCCACTTTGTGGCGGCCTCGTCCTGCGACCAGCCGCCGAGGCGATCGAGCAGCCAGTCCGGGCGGTCCTTGGCGATGTCGTTGAGATGGTTGGCGACCGATTTGCGCACATAGAGCGCGGGGTCGGCCTTGAGCGCTTCGAGAATCGGGGCGCCCAACGTCGGGTCCGCCTTCAACGCCGGAACGCGTGCCGCCCAGGGCAGGCGCGGGCGGCAGCCTTCGCTGGCGAGGCGGCGGGCATGCTCGTCGGTGCTGGCCGTCCAGCCGAGCATGACCGAGAGGGTGCGCGGCGCGTCCTGCGCGAGGAAGGGCCGGATCGCGAATTCGGCGGTGCCATGGCGGGTGAGATCGGCGAGCGCCGCCATCGACGCCTCGAAATCGTCGAGGCCGTGGCGCGCGACATATTCGGTGACCGCGACCGCCTGGAAGCCGTGGGTCAGGCGCGGCGCCATCGCGCGGACGATCGGCAGCGCGGCCGGATAGTCGGCGGGCAGGGCGATGGCGAGCGCGTCGGCGATATGGCGGACCCGTTCCATGATCGACAGCGCGTCGAGGCCGTCCGAGGCGGCGGCGAGAAACGCCTGGCGATCGAAGCGCGGCGAAGCGGCGACGCCGGCATCGGCGATGGTCGCCAGCGCCGGGCGGCCCAGAATATCCTTCAGCAGGGCGGGGGCGCTCGGCTCGCTCATTCTTTCGGCGCGGATTTTTTGTCGGTCAGCGCTGCGCTGGCCCATGTTTCGCTGTCGACTGCGGCGTCATAGGCGGCGAGGTGCGCGGGATCGGCTTCCAGCCACGCGGTCAGCGCCTCCCAATCGCCGAAGGCGGGGTCGCCGACGCGGATCGCCCAGCGGCGGGCGATCTCGTTCAGCTCGGATGGATGCGTCGGCATTCCCCACTTCCCTGTTTCGACGGGATTTTACCCCATGACGAAGCCGGGTGACCTATTCCGCATCGAAGCGCGCCTTCAATTCCGCAATCGCCCGATAGGCCTTTTGCAGGTCCTTTTCGACCGAACTCAGGCTGATCCCCCATTCGGCGGCGATATCGGCCTGTCCGGCGCCGTCAAGCCGATAACGGCGGAAAATGCGTTCGGCGCGCGGGCCGAGCGCGGCGAGCGTGGCCTCGATCGCCGTCAGCTGCTCGCGCGCGATCAGCGCCCGCTCGCCCGCCGGCCGGTCGTGCGGCGCGTCGGACAGGCCGTGCCATTCGGACTGGCGCCGGTCGCGGCTGATCGCAGCGCGGCGCATGTCGCGCATCAGATTTTCGGCGGCGCGGAACAGGTAGGACAGCGGGTCGTCGACGGCGCGGTCGGGCAGCACGGCGACCTTCTGCCACAGGTCGTGAAACAGATCCTCGGCCTCGTCCCCGGCGCCGCGCGCGGCGAGGAAGCGGACCAGCCGGGGTCGTTCGCCGAGCAGCACCCGCTGCAGATCGTTGGCGGTGTCGCCCGCTTCCATCGTCTAGCGCGCTTCGGCCGGCGCGCGGCGGTGCGCGAAGTCGGAGATATGCGGCGCGGGGGGCGCGACCGGCACATCGGGCATCGCGGCGCGCGGCGCGGGGGCGCTGCCGAACCAGCCGAGCGGATCGGTCGGGCGGCCGTTCATCCGGACTTCGAAATGCAGATGATTGCCGGTCGAGCGGCCGGTCGATCCCATCAGCGCGATCGCCTGTTCGCGCGATACCGTTTCGCCCGGCCGCACCAGGATCTGCGACAGATGCGCATAACGTGTCTTGAGACCGCCGCCATGGTCGATCTCGATCATCTGGCCATAACCCCCGGCGCGGCCCGCGAAGGCGATCGTTCCCGGCGCCGCGGCAAGGATCGGCGTCCCGGCGCGACCGGGCATATCAAGGCCCCGGTGGGCGCGGTGGCTGCCGTCGATCGGATCGACGCGGGTGCCGAAACCCGAGGACAGGCGGGGCAGACGGGCGGGGGCGGACGGTGCGCGCTGCTGTTGCGGCGGTGCGAGGACGGGCGCGGGCGGCGGCGCGGACCAGCCGGTCATGCGTTCGCGCACCGCGGTGCTGTCGCCCGACGGAAGCACCGCCTGTTCGGCTGCTGTCGCGCTTCCCGCGGCGCAAAGCAGCCACAAGGCGAGGGTTGGACGAAGAGCCGGGGGCACAGGCATTTCCTGTAATGACGGAACGACACGTGCCTAGCCTTGGATCGGCCAGCAGAAATATTTTTGTGCTGAAATCCTTACGGAATGCACCGCCTTCCTTCGTCTTCGGCTGTGTCACCAGCCTTTGCACCGAAGGGAGACGGAAAATGAATTCCACCGAAAAACGCATGCTCGACATGCTCAAAAAGGGTCGCGACCACTATGGCGTGGTCGCGGTCAAGGCCGAGTTCGAAGCCGAGGGCACGCGCTCGGACGAACTGCTGCGCCTGCTCGAACTGACCTGGCGCGCCGACCTGAAATTCGCGCTCAAGATCGGCGGCTGCGAGGCGGTTACCGACCTCCACGCTTCGAAGCTTTATGGCGCCGACTATATCATCGCGCCGATGGTCGAGACGCCCTACGCGCTCTCGAAATTCGTCGATGCCGCGGCCAAGGTCTATGGCGCCGAGCGCGGCGACACGCATATGTTGTTCAACCTCGAAACCGAAACCACCCTCGGCAATCTCGACGCGATGCTGCCGCTGGCGAGCGAACTCGACGGGATCGTTTTCGGCCGCGTCGATTTCACCCTGTCGCGCGGGATGCCGCGCGCTGCGATCAACGAGCGCGCGATCACCGATGCGGTGCTGCGCGTGGCGCATGCCTGCGCAGAGCATGACCTCGAACTCGTCGTAGGCGGTTCGGTCGCGGTCGAGGCGGCCGAGGCGCTGCGCGAAGTCCGCGCGGTTCGGCTCGACCGCTTCGAGACGCGAAAGATCGTGTTCGACGGCGCGGCGGTCGAGAGCGCCAGCTTCGACGCCGGGGTCGCCAATGCGGTCGCGTTCGAACTCGCCTGGCTGCAGAACAAGCGCGACTATTATGGCGCGATCGCCGCCGAGGACCTGCCGCGCATCCGCATGATGGAAGAGCGCAGCGCGGTCGCCAAGCGCGCGCATCTCGCCAGCGTCGCCGCCTGAGTCCGATGCCGCTGCGCGACCAAGTCTCGACCCTGATGCGCGATGTCGCGGCGGACGTGGTGATACCACGATTCCGCCTGCTCGCACCCGAGGAGATCGACGAGAAAAGCCCCGGCGAGATCGTCACGATCGTCGATCGCGAAAGCGAACGGCGACTCCACGACGGTCTCGCGGCGCTCGGGCTTGGCGCGCGGATCGTCGGCGAGGAGGCGGCCGAGGCGGACCCGGACTTGCTGGAGGGCGTCGATCGGGGGCTGGTCTGGCTGATCGACCCGCTCGACGGCACCGCCAATTTCGCCGAAGGGCGTGCGCCTTTCGGCATGATGGTGGCGCTGGTCGAGGATGGCGCGCCGCTGGCGGCGTGGATCCTCGACCCGCTCGCCGGGCGCCTGTGCCATGCCGAGCGCGGCAAGGGCGCGACCTGCGATGGCCAGCCGGTGCGGGCGCGGTCCGCGACACGCAGGGTGCCGCGCGCGGCGCTGGGAACGCATTTCCTGCCGCCCGACCGCCGCGAGCGGGTGCATGCCGCCGCCGCGAACGGCCTCGACGTGCAGCCGGTGCCGCGCTGTGCCGCCGAAAGCTATCCGCGGCTGGTGCTGGGGCAGGACGATGTCGCGCTGTTCCAGCGCATCCTGCCGTGGGACCACGCCGCTGGCGCTCTGTTCCTGACCGAGGCGGGCGGCAAGGCGACGCATTGGGACGGGCGGCCGTATCGGGTCGGCGGAACGGGGCAGGGGATGCTGGCCGCGGCGACGCCCGACCTGTGGCAGGCCGCGGCCGAGATATTGCTCGGCGCCGAAGCCGGGCTGGTGGACATGAAAGACATATCGCGATGAGCCATGGGTGGAAGCGGCTGGCGACGGCGTCGTTGGCGCTATCGTTGTTCGGGCTGGCGCCCGCGTCGGCGCAACTCGCGTCGCCGGTCGGCGCGCCGGGCGACAATGCCGCGAGCCGCGGCGCCGCCGAACAGGTCGCGGTGCCGGTGGTCGAGCTGCCGCCGATCGCGCCCGCGGTGATCGAGGCGCCTGCGCCGGCGCTCGCGCCCGAAGCGCCCGACGAGGGCGGCCGCCGCCCGGTCGGCAAGGCGCCGCCGGTCGCGAGCGAGTTCGAAACCTGGGTGTCCTCGGTCGCCGGCAAGCCGCTGCGCCGTTTCGGGTCGGACCTGTTGATCCCCGGCGCGCGCGATTTCACCGCGCCGTCGACCACCGCGATTCCGCCCGACTACCGGCTCAACCCCGGCGACGAATTGCTGATCGGCCTCACCGGATCGGTGCAGGCATCGGGCCTGCGCCTCGTCATCGACAGCGAAGGCCGCATCTTTGTGCCGCGCGTCGGCGCGATCCGCGTCGGCGGGGTGCGTTATGGCGACGTCCATGGCGTGATCGAGCGCGAGGTGTCGCGCCAGTATCGCGGTTTCCACCTCGAGGTCGGGGTCGCCAAGCTCAAGGGCATCACCGTCTATGTCACCGGCTTTGCCGCGCGTCCCGGCTCCTATTCGGCGAGCAGCCTGTCGACGCTTGTCAACGTCGTGCTCGCCGCGGGCGGACCCGCGACGGGGGGCAGCTTCCGGTCGATCCAGCTGCGCCGCGGCGGCCAGCTGATCTCCGACTTCGATCTCTACGACCTGCTGCTCAAGGGCGACACGCGCGGTGACGCGGTGCTGCAGAATGGTGACGTTCTTTATGTTGCGCCGGCGGGCGCCGAGGTCGCGGTGATCGGCAGCATCAACCGCGAGGCGATCTTCGAACTCGCGCCCGATGAGACGCTGACCGACGCGATCGTCTATGCCGGCGGGGTCAACACCGTCGCCGACGACGGGCGGCTGATGGTGCTCAACGCGCTGAGCCCTGATGCGAGCGGCTGGCGCGAATTGTCCGCCGCCGACGCCGCGAGCAGCAAGGCGCGGCGCGGCGACGTGATCCGCATCCTGTCGAACATCGGCATCGCCCGCCCGCTGCGCCAGCAGCCGGTGCTGGTCACGCTGAGCGGCGAGGTGGCGCGGCCGGGTCATTATTATGTCCAGCCCGGTACCCGCATGGCCGATGTCGTCGCGCAGGCGGGCGGGCTGACCGGCGAGGCCTTCCCCTATGCCAGCGTCATCACGCGCGAGAGCGTCAAGCATCAGCAACGGCTGAGCTATGACCGCGCGATCAGCGACGTCGAATTGCTGCTCGCGGCACAGCCGGTGACCTCGGTCAACCGCGCCCAGCTCGCGCAGCCTGGCAATATCGCGCTGATCAACAGCATCGTCGACCAGCTGCGGCGCCGCGAGCCCGACGGGCGGTTGGTGTTCGACTTGGCCGTAGACGCCGCGGCGCTGCCCGGCGATTTGATCCTCGAGAATAACGATATCGTCCATGTCCCCGCGCGGTCGGTGACGGTCGGGGTGTTCGGCGCGGTGCCGAGCCCGGCGTCCTTCGCTTACCGTCCGGGCGCGAGCGTCGAGGATTTCGTCAAATCCGCCGGGGGCGTGCAGAATATCGGCGACAAGGACGAGATTTTCGTCGTGCGCGCCAATGGCACGGTGCTGGCGGGCGGCAAGCGCGCGCTGCGCGCCGCGGCCTTGCCCGGCGACCTCGTTTATGTCCCGATCGACGCCAATCGCGGCGAGTTCTGGGCGCGGCTGCGCGACATCACCGGGACGCTGTTCAGCGGGCTCGTCGGCGCGGCGTCGGTCGCGGCGATCACGAAATGAGCCGGTTGATCGCTTTCGCCGCCGACGCGCGGTGGCGCCGTCGCGGCTATGCGCTCGCGGCGCTGATCCTCGCGATGCTGACGGTCTTTCCGCAGCCCTATGTCGCACGCGCCAAGCTGCTGCCGCAGGACAGCAGCAGCATCGGGCTCGGCTCGACGCTCAACGCGCTCGGCGGGCAATTGCAGGGGTTCGCCGCGCTGTTCGGCGGCGCGAAGCAGCAGACCGACATGTATCTGGCGGTCAGCCGCAGCAGCGAAGTCGGCGATGCGGTGATCAAGCGGCTCAAGCTCGTCGGGCCGGACGGCTATGCCAGCGCGACCAGGGCGCATGTCGCGCTGGCGCAGAAGGTCGACATCCACACGCTGACCGGAGGCATCGTCGAGGTCGAGGTGCGCACCCGCGACGCCGAGGAGGCGGAGACGCTGACCCGGGCCTATGTCGCCGCGATCGGCGACCGTATCGTCGCGCTTGGCAAGGACCGCGTCGAGCGCAAGCGCGCGATCGTCATGCAGCGTTTCAAGGAAGCCGGCGACCGCGTCGTCGAAACCGAAACCGCGCTGAATAATTTCCGCCGCCGCAACCGGCTCGCCGAACCGCAGGCCGAACTCGGCGCGGCGCTGTCGCTGCGCGCGGGGCTAGAGGCGCGGCTGCAGGCGAAGCAGGTCCAGCTGCAGACGCTGGAAAAGGTCCAGGGGCCCGAAAACCCCGAACTGCTGGCGGTCCAGACCGAAGTCGCATCGCTGCGCGCCCAGATCGCGCGCTCGGCACAGCCCGCGGCGGGTGCCGCGGGGCCCAATGTCGCGGGCCTCAGCGAAGTGTCGGGCGAATATCTGAACCTCTATCGCGACTATCGCTTCGCGCAGGCGCTGTACGAGGTTTATGCGCGCTCGTCCGAAGAGGTCGCGGTCGAAACGCTTGCGGGTGAGACCGCGGCGAGCGTGCAGGTGCTGGAGGCGCCGCGGCTCGATCCCGACCGCAAATATAATGTCGCGGCGGTCGCGCTGCTGGCGCTCGTCATCCTCGCGGCGCTGTTCACCGAAATCTATGCGCCCGCGACGGGGATCCGCCTGTTTCCGGCGCGCAAGGCGGACGGCGCGCCATGACGGCGGACGCCGCGCCCGAACTGTCGGTCGTCATTCCCTGCTATAACGAGGCGGAGAATGTCGCGGCGATCTGTGCCGCGGTGACCGCCGAGGCCGAGGCGCATGCGGCGAGTCACGAGATCATCCTGATCGACAATGGCTCGACCGATGGCACCCGCGCGATCATGCGTGCGATCTGCGCCGTCGATCCGCGCGTGCGGGTGATCTTCAACAACCGCGATTACGGCCAGATGCGCTCGCCGACCTATGGCCTGTACCAGGCCGAGGGGCGGGCGGTGATCGGCATGTGCGCCGATTTCCAGGACCCGCCCGAGATGATCGGCGCGTTCGTCGCGCGGTGGCGCGCGGGCGCACAGGTGGTGCTGGGGCAGCGGCGGTCCGAACGCGCGTCGCCGATGCTGCGCGCGGCGCGGCATATGGGCTATGGCTTCCTGCGCCGTTTCGGCGACTATCCGGTGATCCCGGGCGCGACCGGTTTCGGGCTGTTCGACCGCATTGTGATCGACACGCTGGCGGCGTGGAACGAACCCGAGCCCTTTTTTCGCGGCATGGTGGTAGAAAGTGGTTTCCGCCTGGAGCTGGAGCCGTTCGACCGGCCCGGCCGCGCGGCGGGCGAGAGCAAGAATGACTTCGTCGCGCTCGCGTCCTTCGCGCTGTCGGGGCTGGCGGGGTCGGCGAAGTCGCTGTTGCGGTTGCCGTTGTTTCTTTCGGTCTACATCGCCGCATTGGCGCTGTGCCTGCTGGTCGCCGCGCCGGTCGCGCTGGCGCTCGATGGCCCGGTCTGGGCGCTGCTCGGCCTGGCGCTCGGCTTTGCGCTGTTCGCCATCCTGCTGCTCTTCCTCGGGCTGATCGGCGAGCAGGTGCGTATGCTCGCCGAACGCAGCCGCAACGTGCCGCTGGTGATCGAGGAGGAGCGGATCAATTTTCCCGCCGACCGGTCGCGGCCCGCGGCCCGCACCCACATCCGCCGGCCATGACCGCGCCGCGCGTCCGCTTGCTGCCGCTGGTCCCGGAAGCCTTGCTCGCGCTCGCGGTGGTGGCGAGCGCCGCCTGGACGCTGCGCTTCTTCCTCGAGTTCGGCTATTTGCCCCAGCCCTTCGTGTTCGACACCAACGACACGTTCATGGACTGGTTCAACACCGCCTATTGGGCGAACAATCCCGGTATCTACAATGTGTGGCGCAGCATCTATCCGCCGCTGTCGTTCGTCTTTCTCGACGCGACGAGCCTGCCGGGCTGTTACCTGCACAACAGCTTTACCGCGCGCGATTGCGACTGGCTGGCACGCGGGACGATCTACGCCTTCTATGTCATCGACGTGGTGCTGGCGTGGGTCTGTTTCCGCCGCCTCGACCGCCGCACCGCCCCGATGCGGACGATCGCGATCGCGCTCGGGCTGCCGATGCTGTTCACGATCGAGCGCGGCAATCTGATCCTCGTCGCCTTCGCCTTCTTCATGATCGCGCATGGGCCGGTGACCGCGTCGAAGCCGTGGCGCTGGTTCGCCGCCGCGGTGACGATCAATTTCAAACCCTATCTGGTGCTGCCGATGCTCGCGCATGCGGTGAAGCGCGACTGGCGGACGCTCGAGGTCGCCGGCATCGCGACGATCGCGCTCTATCTCGTCACCCTCGCGCTCGTCGGGTCGGGGACGCCGATGGAACTGGCGGCGAACACCGCCAACTGGGTCGTCTTCCAAGGCGGTCAGGTATGGAACGAAGTCAATTATTCGACCAGCTACGCGCCGCTGTTGATGTTCCGCACCCTCGATATTCCGCTGCTGCAATTCGTGCCGTCGCGGCTGATCGAGACGATCGAGTTTCTGGTGCCGATCGTCATCCGCTCGAGTCAGCTGGTCGCGCTCGCCGCGCTCGCCGCGGCGTGGCTCCAGCCCAGGGCGCTGCCGACGCACCGCATCGCGGCGATCCTGCTCGGCGCCTATCTGGTGACCCAGTCACCGGGCGGCTACACGCAATTGTTCCTGCTGTTTCTCGTCTTGATGGAGACATGGAAGGGCGCGGGGTCGATCGCCGCGATCGTCTGCGCTTACCTGCTCTGCCTCGTCGGCGACTGGCCGCTGGCGACGGTGCTCGACGTGACCAGCGCGAGCTGGCTGGGCGAGCGCACGGTGACCGCGAGCTTCGGATTGACCGCGGGCCATTTCATCCGGCCGGGGCTGATCGTCATCATGCTGTGGGCGTTGTCGCTCGACAGCATCGTGCGCGTCGTGCGCGCGCATCGCAGCCAACGCCCTTCGCTGGGGCTGGTGGTCGCATGATCCTGACCGAAGACCTGACCGCGATCGACCGCCAGCTGGCGCCTTACTGGGCTGGGCTCAAGGGCGCGCGCATCTTCATGACCGGCGGCACCGGCTTCATAGGGCGCTGGATGCTCGAAGCGCTGGCCTTTTCGGATTGCGATGCCGAAGTGGTGATCCTCAGCCGCGATCCCGATGCCTTCGCGGCGCGCGCGCCGCATCTGGCCAGCCGATTCGAGTTCGTTGCCGGCGACGTCATGGATTTCGCCGCGCCGCCGGGCCGCTTCACCCATGTCATCCACGCCGCGACCGATGCTAGCGCGGCGCTCAACGCGAATGACCCGCGCCGCATGTTCGACACCATCGTCACCGGTACCCGCAACGCGCTCGATCTCGCGATCGAGCGGCAAGCGGGGCGGGTCCTCTTCCTAAGTTCGGGGGCGGTCTATGGCGCCCAGCCGTGGGACGTCGGCCATGTCGCCGAGGATTGGCATGGCGGCCCCGACCCGCGCGATCCCAAATCGGCCTATGGCGAGGGCAAGCGCGCCGCCGAACTGCTCTGCGCCATTTACGGCCAGCAGTTCGGGCTCGACGTCGTGACCTCGCGTATCTTCGCGTTGCTCGGTCCCTTGCTGTCGCTCGATATCCATTTCGCGGCGGGCAATTTCATCCGCGATGCGATGGCGGGGCGGGCGATCCGCATCGAAAGCGCGGGTACCGCGGTACGTTCTTATCTCTATGCCGCCGATCTCACTGCCTGGCTGTGGCTGATGCTGCTGCGCGCGCCGCGCGGCGCGACATGGAACATGGGGTCGGAGGAGGCGGTGTCGATCGCCGACCTCGCGCGGCGCACCGCCGCCGTCCTCGGCGGTCCCGGGGTCGAGGTGCTGGGACGCGCCGACGCTGGGTGGAACCCCGGCCGCTACGTCCCCTCGACCGCGGCGATCCGCAGCCGGCTCGGCGTCGCGCCGACCATCACCCTCGACGCGGCAATCCGCCGCACCGCAATTTTCAATGGATGGATAGAATGAGTCAGATCAAGCTTTCCGACTGGGTCGCCCAGACCCTCGCCGACCGCGGCATCACCGACGTCTTCATGCTGACCGGCGGCGGCGCGATGCACCTCAACCATTCGCTCGGCACGCATCCCGCGCTGACGACGACCTTCACCCATCACGAGCAGGCGCTGTCGATGGCGGCCGAGGCCTATTATCGCCTCACCAACCGGCTCGCGGTGGTCAATGTCACCTCGGGACCCGGCGGCACCAATGCGATCACCGGCGTTTACGGCGCCTTCGTCGATTCGATCGGCATGCTGGTGATTTCGGGGCAGGTGAAGACCGAGACGACGGTGCGCCACACCGGGCTGCCGCTGCGCCAATATGGCGACCAGGAACTCGATATCGAGGAACTGGTCCGCCCGATCACCAAATATGCGGCGATGGTCACCGACCCGCGCTCGATCCTCTATCATCTGGAAAAGGCGCTGTATCTCGCGACCAGCGGCCGCCCGGGGCCGGTGTGGCTCGACATCCCGCTCGACGTGCAGGCGGCGAAGATCGACCCCGACGATCTGCTGCCCGGCTTCGACCCCGCCGAACTCGACGAACCGTGGAAGCGCGGTGACCTCGACGCGGTTGCGGCCGAGATATTGGAGCGCATCGCCGGGGCCGAACGCCCCGTTGTGTTCGCGGGCAGCGGGGTCCGGCTGAGCGGCGCGCACGCGCAATTCCTGACGCTGATCGAGCGGCTCGGCGTGCCCGTGGTCACCGGCTGGAACGCGCACGACGCGCTGTGGACCGATCACCCGCTCAACTGCGGCAAGCCCGGCACGGTCGGCGACCGCGGCGGCAATATGGTGACGCAGAGCGCCGACCTGCTGCTCGTGCTGGGAAGCCGGCTCAACATCCGGCAGGTCAGCTACAATTGGAAAAGTTTCGCGCGCGGGGCGTACAAGATCTGGGTCGATATCGACCCGGTCGAACTCGCCAAGCCGACCGTCACTCCCGACATGCCGGTGACCGCCGACCTTGCCGAACTGATCCCGGCGCTGCTCGCGCAGCCCTATGCCGGACCGAGCGAGGCGCAGTGCGAATGGCTCGGCTGGGCGCGCGCGCGCGTCGCGCATTTCCCGACGGTGCTGCCCGAATATCGCGACCATGCGGTGCTGGTGCATCCCTATGTCGCGATGGACGAACTGTTCGGCCAGCTGGGCGGCGACGACATCGTCGTCACCGGCAACGGCAGCGCCTGCGTCGTCGGTTTCCAGGCGGCGCATCTGCATCCGGGGCAGCGGCTGTGGACCAATTCGGGCTGCGCGACGATGGGGTACGACTTGCCCGCCGCGATCGGCGTGTGCGCGGCGACGAAGGGCAAGCAGCGGGTCGTCGCAATCGCCGGCGACGGCAGCATCATGATGAATTTGCAGGAGATGCAGACGATCGCCGGATATAGGCTGCCGGTGAAGGTGATCCTGATCAACAACAGCGGTTATGTCTCGATCTTCCAGACCCAGCGCAATTTCTTCAACGGGCAGGAAGTCGGCGGCGGGCCGAAGAGCCATGTGACCTTCCCAGATTTCTCGAAGGTCGCGGGCGCTTTCGGCTTTGCTTATGCGCGCGCCGAAAACCATGCCGACCTCGCCGGCGCCATCGCCGCGACGCTCGCGGCCGATGGTCCCGCCTTTTGCGAGATCATGGTCGACGAGCATGTCGGCTTCGCCCCCAAGCTCGGTGCGAAACAGCATCCCGACGGGCGCATCACCTCACCGGCGCTCGAGGATTTGTCGCCCTTCCTGCCGCGCGAGGTGCTGGAAGCGAATATGCGCATCGCGTTGATGGACGAGGGATGAGCCGCGTGGTGACCGCGCGTTTCCTCCGCCTCGGGAAGCCGCTGCGCTTCCTGATGGTCGGCGGCGTCAACACGGCGTTCGGTCTCAGTTTCTATCCGCTGCTGCTGTGGTCGGTGCCGCTGTTCGCGGTCCATTATATGATCGCGCTCGGGATCGCGCAGGCGGTGTGTCTGTGCTTTGCCTTCACGACCTACAAGCTCGCGGTCTTTCGCACGCGGGGCAATGTGCTGCGCGAATTCGGGACCTTCGCGAGCTTTTACCTCGCCAACTATGCCGCCAACTGGCTGGCGCTGCCGCTCCTTGTCGAAGTCGTCGGCGTGCCGCCGATCATCGCGCAGACCGGCTTCACGCTCATTGTGATCGTCGGCAGCTGGTTCTGGCACAATCGTGTCACCTTCCGCGACAACGGCGCGCGATGACGATCGCCGCCCGCTGGCGTCCGTCGGCCGAAATGCTCGCCCTCTGGGCGATCCTGCTCGCCGCGCTTTGGCTGCGGCTCGACGGCGTCGGCTTCGGGCTGCCGGCGCTCAACGACCCCGACGAGCCGCTGTTCATGATGACCGCGCTCGAAATGCTGCAGAAGCACAGCCTCGACCCCGGCTGGTTCGGCCATCCGGGGACGATCACCCTCTATTCGCTGGCGCTGGTCATCGCCGCGGTCGGCGGTACCGGCATCGCGACGGGACGTTTCGCCGACGCCGATGCGTTGGCGGCGGCCGCCTATGCCGATCCGGGGCTATTGTTCCTGCCCGCCCGGGTGATGATCGTGCTGTGCGGCGTGCTGTGCGTCTGGCTGACCTTCCGGCTCGGCAAAAGGCTCGGCGGCGCGCGGATCGGGTTGGTCGCGGCGGCGATCCTCGCGGTCAATGCGGTGCATATCGAATATTCGCAGATCATCCGCACCGATGTGCAGGCGAGCGTCTTCATGCTCCTCGGCGCGCTGGCGGCGGTCGGCATCGCCGAGCAGGGCCGGCGGCGCGACTATCTGTTCGCCGGCATCTGCGCCGGGCTGGCGTGCGCGACGAAATGGCCAGCAGCGGCGATCATCATGACCGCGCTCGGCGCTTGGGCTTATCGAGCGCCCGGTGAGCGCCATTGGAGCCGGCTGGCGATGGTGGTCGCAGCGGCGGTCATCACCTTATTCGCCGTGTCGCCCTATCTGCTGATCGATCATGCGACGGTGGTCGCCAATCTGTCGGGCGAAGCGCGGCCGTTGCACCCCGGCGCGACGGGTGGCGGCTTTTTCGCCAATCTCGGTTGGTATGTCGCGGGTCCCCTGCTGTCGTCGCTGGGCGTCGGCGGATTGCTGCTCGCCGCCGCCGGCTTCGTCTGGGGCAGCGGTAAAAGGCGCCTGTGGGTCTTCGTGATCTTGCCCTTCTGCCTGCTGTTCTTCGCGATGATCTGTTTTCAGTCGTTGCGTTGGGAGCGCTGGGTTGTGCCGCTACTGCCCTTCGCGGCGCTCGCCGCCGCGCGCGCCTTGTGCGCGCTCGTCGATCTCCTGCCACGCCATCGGTTGCGCATTGCAGCGTTGCCCGTAGCGCTGCTCATCCTGCTGACTCCCATGGTCTGGGAGGCGCGGATCGAGGCGGCCGAGCGGCGGCACGACACCCGCCAGATCGCGTCGGCGTGGCTGCGCGATCACGCACCGCCGGGGAGCAGCGTGCTGATCGAACATGCCGCGTTCGACCTGCTCGCCGCGCCGTTCGAACTGCGCACCGCGATGGGGTCGGCGGGATGTGTCGATGTCGGCGATCTGCTGTCGGGACAGATCCGCTATTCGAAGGTCGACCGCTTGCGCGGCGGCGGGGCGATCGTCGACGTCGGTCATGTCGACAGGACGAAGCTGGAATCATGCCGTGCCGATTTCGCGGTCGTCACCAATCACCTTCGCTATCGCGCCGATCCGGTCGGCTATCGCGAAGAACTGGCGCGTTACGACCGGCTGCTGGCGGGCGGCACGACCCGCCTGATCGTCAAGCCTCGGCTCGGCGAGCGGTCGGGTCCGGAAGTGCATATCGTCCAACTGGTTCCCGCGCGCTGACCGATCGCCGATGTTTTCGCGATAGATACAGGCCGCCCGAAATGCTCTAGTCTCGCGAGAAGCATTGGTTCGGGACGCGATATCATGGCCGGTGAGAAACCGAGATACAAAAACTACAACAGCCCCGCCGGTGGTTGGGGCGCCGCGGCGGCGACCGCGAAGGTGCTGCTTGAGCAAAGCGTGGTGGGCAAGGGCTCGCGCGCGCTGCTGTCGATGAACCAGCCGGGCGGCTTCAAATGCCCGAGTTGCGCCTTTCCCGACGCGAGTTGCACCAAGAAACTCGAATTCTGCGAAAATGGCGCCAAGGCGCTGGCGCATGAGGCGACGAAGTTTCGCGTCACCCGCGAATTTTTTGCGCAGCATACAGTTGCGGAGCTGATGGCGCAGTCGGACTATTGGCTCGAAATGCAGGGGCGGCTGACCGAGCCGATGCGTTATGACGCCGCGACCGACCATTATGTGCCGGTGAGCTGGGACGATGCCTTCGCGTTGATCGGCACGCATTTGCGCGCGCTGGGCGACCCCAACGAGGCGGAGTTTTATACCTCGGGCCGCACCGCGAACGAGACCGCCTTCCTCTATTCGATCTTTGTCCGCGAGTTCGGCACCAACAATTTCCCCGACTGTTCGAACATGTGCCACGAGCCGACGAGCCGCGGGCTACCGCATTCGATCGGGGTAGGGAAGGGCACGGTGATCCTCGACGATTTCGAGCATGCGGAAGCGATTTTCCTGATCGGACACAATGCCGGAACCAACGCGCCGCGGATGATGACCCCGCTGGTCGAGGCGCGCAAGCGCGGGGTGCCGATCGTCGCGGTCAACCCGATGCCCGAACGCGCGTTGATCCGCTTCACCGAGCCGCAGGATGTCGTCCAGATGGCGACCTTCGGTTCGACCGAGATCAGCAGCGAATTCGTCCATATCGCGATCGGCGGCGACCTGGCGCTGCTCAAGGGCATGATGAAAATGCTCTTCGAGCGCGAGGCGGCGGGCGAGGCCGTGCTCAATCACGCGTTCATCGCCGAACATACCGCAGGGTATGAGGCGCTGCACGACGACATCATGGCGCAGGACTGGGCCGAGATCGTCGCGGTGTCGGGGGTCGATGAGGCGCAGATCCGGCGCTGCGCCGAAATCTATATCCGCTCGTCGGCGACGATCATCTGTTACGGCATGGGTATCACCCAGCATCAGGAGGGTTCGCGGCTGGTGCAGCAGATCGCCAATTTGCTGTTGCTGAAGGGCAATTATGGCAAGCCGGGTGCGGGCATCTCACCGATCCGCGGCCATTCGAACGTCCAGGGCGACCGTACCGTCGGCATCGACGAGAAGCCGAGCCAGGCGTATCTCGACAAGGTGCGCGATGTGTTCGGGTTCGAACCGCCGCGCGCCGAAGGGCATCATAGTGTCGAATCCGTCGCGGCGATGCAGGCCGGAACCGCCAAGGTCTTCATCGGCATGGGCGGCAATTTTGTCCGCGCGGTCCCCGACACCGATCATGCTTATGCAGCGATGCGCAAGCTGAAGCTGACCGTCGGGATCGCGACCAAGCTCAATCGCGGGCATCTGGTGCATGGTCAGGATGCGCTGATCCTGCCGGTGGTCGCGCGTTCGGAACGCATCGAAACCGCGAAGGGCGAGCAGTTCGTGACGATCGAGGATTCGATGTCGAACGTCACCGCCTCGCGCGGGGTGCTCGACCCCGCGAGCGAGCATTTGCTGACCGAGACGGAGATCGTCTGCCGCATGGCGATGGCGACGCTGCCCGACAGCAAGGTCGATTGGGCACGCTATATCGACGATTATGACGCGATCCGCGACAAGATCGCCGCGGTCTATCCCGCCATCTACGACGGCTTTTCGGAGCGGATCAAAAACCCCGCGGGCTTCCACCTCGACATTCCGCCGCGTCGCCGGGTGTGGGCAACGCCGAACGGCAAGGCGAATTTCCTGATCCTGCCAGGGCTGCACGCTAACGACCCTGTCGTCGATCCGGCGATGCTGCGGCTCGCCACGGTGCGGTCGCACGACCAGTTCAACACCACGGTGTACAGCTATAACGACCGCTATCGCGGCGTGTATGGCGACCGGATGGTACTTTTCGTCAACGCCGAGGATCGTGAAGCGCGCGGCTTTGCGGCGGGAGCGAAGGTCGCGCTTGAAACGTTCAGCGACGATGGCGTCGCGCGGCGCGTCGAGGGGCTGACCCTGCTCGACTATCCGATGTCGCGCGGGGCGGTGGCGGGCTATTATCCCGAACTCAACCCGCTGTTGCCGCTCGCTTTCTATGACAAGATCAGCGGCTGTCCGGCGGCGAAGTCGATCCCGGTGCGGATCGTGGCGGCGGCGGATTAGGTCGCCGATGGCGCGCCCAAGCTCCTTCGCGCCGGGTCGGCATATCGCGCCGATGCGCTTTCTGGTCTTCGCGGCGGTGCTCGTGGTCGCGGCCGGCGGCGCGAGCGCCTTCGGTCTCGATCCGCGTAGCGCCGCGCTGGTCGGTTTCGACATCGCGGCGGTCGTTTTTCTGGTGTCGATCCTGCCGCTGCTGTCGGCGGACCCCGAATCGATGCGCCGGCACGCGCAGGACAACGACGCTAATCGCGCCGGGCTGCTTGCGATTTCGGCGCTGCTGTCGCTGGTGATCCTGTTCACCGTCGGCGGTCTGATCGCCGGGCCCGGTGATCTTGGCCGCGGCGACGTCATCCTGATCATCGCGACGCTGGCGCTCGCGTGGCTGTTCGCGAACATGGTGTTCACGCTCCACTATGCGCATCTCTTCTATCTGCGCGTGAAGGGTCACGACCGGGGCGGGCTGGACGTGCCGGGGACGCACGAGCCCGATTATTGGGATTTCCTCTATTTCGCCTTCACCCTCGGCATGACCTTCCAGACCTCGGACGTCAGCGTCACCGCCGCGCATATGCGCCGCGTTGTGCTCGGCCATTGCATGGCGGCGTTTTTGTTCAACATGGGGATATTGGCTTTCACCGTGAACGCGCTCGGGGGCTTATAGGCTTGTCTCGCGGTCGAGGTCGGCGACACTGTTGATGTTCGGCGGGACAAAATCGCTGGCGACGGCGCGTGCGCCGATGCTGTTGCCGAAGCGGCGGACCGAGCGGTCGTCGCCCCCGATCAGCTGTTTTTCGAACGCGCCGCGTGCCGACACCGGCCAGAGGGAAATCACCGGCTGGCTCGCGAGATAGGCGGGTGCGGGGTTGAGCAACGCGCGCAGGTCGGCGGGCAGGCGGACGCAATCGACCGAGATGCAGAGCAATTGGTCGAAGCCGGCGGCCTCGGCATGGCGCAGCGCCCCCGCGATGCCGCCCATCGGCCCGAGGTCGGGCGCCGGCCAGTCGGCGATCATCGGCTGACCCTCGATCGCGCGACCGACCACCACGACGGCATCGACATGCGGGCGCAGCGCCGCCAGCGCATGGTCGAGCAGGCTCTGCCCCGCGAGCAACGCGGCCGCCTTGTCCGACCCGAAACGCGACGAGCGCCCGCCCGCGAGCACCGCGCCGAGCGTCTTCATCGGATCATCCCGTGCGGGTCGCCGACGATCAGCGCCGAATCCGCGCGCGCCAGCGTGACGAGCGTCAGTCCCGCCGCGATCGCGCGCTCGGCGGCAAGGCTGGTCGCCGCCGAGATGGTGACGAGCATCGGGCAACCGGCACGCACCGTCTTTTCGACGAGTTCATAGCTGCAGCGGGCCGACAGCAGGATGAAGCCGCTGCCCGGATCGATGCCGTCCCGCGCCAGCGCGCCGATCAATTTGTCCAGCGCATTGTGCCGCCCGACATCCTCGCGGACGCGAAGGATATCGCCGTTGGGGTTGCAAAAGGCGGCGGCATGCGCGGCGCCGGTGGCGCGGCCGAGCGGCTGATGGTCGGGCAGGGCCGTGAGCGCCGCCGCGATCGCGGCGCGGTCGGTCGCGATCCGCGCCGCCAACGCGGGCAAGGGGCGCAGCACCTGTTCGATATTCTCCATCCCGCACAGCCCGCAGCTGCTTTCGCTCACCCGCTTGCGTGCGCGTTCGAGCGCCTTTTCGGTCCGTTCGGGCGGAAGCCAGATACGCAGCGCGATGCCGCCCTCGACCGGATGCACGTCGATGCTGCGGATTTGCGCGGCGGTTTCGACCAATGCTTCGCCGAGCGCGAAGCCAATCGCATAATCCTCCAGGTCCGACGGCGTCGCCATCATCACGGCATAGCCGATGCCGCAAACCTCGACCGACACCGGCGCCTCGATCGGCAGGTCGCGCAGCGTCGCGGTGTCATCGGTCCCGGCGAAATCGAGCCGGCGCATCGCCAGGGAAAGGGTCTGCAACTGCGTCATGCGTCCGCAATAGGATGTTGCGGTCGGCGTGCAAGCACCGTGCGCTCAGTCCTCGACCGACTCCGCGGGCAGGCCGTCCTGCATCGCGCGGTAGCGGGCGATCGATTTGTCCATGTGCCGCCGCGCCGCGCGCCGCGCCGCCGCCGGGTCGCCGGCCAGAATCGCGTCGTAGATCGCCTGATGGTCGCGGTTGATCGTGCGCGCATATTGCTGGTGCCGTTGCCGGTCGCTGCCCTGCAGATAGAGTTTGCGCGAGGGGACCAGGCGCACGCCGAGAAACTGGGTGAAGCGGAGGAAATAATCGTTGCGCGTCGCCGCGGCGATCGCGGCGTGAAAGGCGGCGTCGGCGACGACCGAGGCGTCGACGTCCTCGCTATTCTCCATCGCGTCGAGCGCGTCGCGGATCGCCGCAAGGTCGGCATCGGTGCGGCGGCGTGCGGCGAGGTCGGCCATTTCGGCCTCGAACCCCATGCGCATTTCGAGCAGGCGGAGCACATCCTCGATCTCGCTGAATTCGTCGGCGGCGATCTGGAACGCGCGATAGCGCGCGCCGTCGGCGACATAGGCGCCCGATCCGCGGCGCGACACCAGCAGTCCGCGCGCGGCGAGGCGCGAATAGGCCTCGCGCACCACCGTGCGACTGACCCCGAACGCCTCGGTGATCGCCTTTTCGGTCGGGAAGCGCGATCCGGCAGGCATTTCGCCCGTCTCGATCTGTTCCTCGAAGCGCTGGACCAGATCGTCGGCCAGCGATGCCGCCTTGGTTACCCTCATGGACGATAGCGTTATCATCGCGCCGCCGGGCTGGCTAGGGGCGGAAATCGGGGCGCTGCGCGGTGACATAGCGCTGCCAGCTTTCGCGCGTCGCAAAGTCGCCGCCGCCGTCCCAAGCCGCGCCGCTGTAATAGACGAACGGGCGCCCCGGGGTGACGCGGATCAGGATGAGGTAATTGTCGGCATCCTCGGCAAAGCCGGCGAAGGCGGCGGGGTCGACGATCACCGCGGCAGCCATGTGGCCCTTCTCGCCGTCGGCGGGTCCCCACCAGTTCATTCTGGCGTTCCTGTCGTCCTTGTAAATCTCGCCCAGCTTGCCGCCAGTGATCGGGCGCTTCGAAATGCCGATGCCGACGATAATCTCGGCGTCGCTGCTCGACGCGATCGTCGAGGTCAGCTTCGTGAAGTTGGTGCCAGCGGGCAGGGTGAAGCGCCGCGTCTCGCGGACGGTGCGCAGTGTGTCGACCGGCCAGGGATCGTAATCGACGGTGAAGTCGGCGACCGTTGGCCCGGCGCTCAAAATATGCGGGCGGACATAGTTGCGCGAGGTCCACAGCTTGTTGTCGTACCAGATGCCGAGCCCGCCGACGCCGCGCCCGGTACCGACATTATAGAAATCGAGCCCTTCGCCATGATTGTCGTGCTGCTCGCCGGTACGCAGCTGGCGTTCCATGAAGGGCCAGCGGACACTCTTGCCCCACGCGTCGATACCCGACGTCGATGGTGGTTCGTGGTCTTCGAGCGCGCGGCCATAGATGCGAAACGCGGTGCGGTCGTTTTCCCACAGCAAATCATCGTAGCGATAATCGGCGATGGAAACCGCGGCGCGCGCCTTTTGCTCCTCGGCCGTCGCGGGCCGCAGGGGCTGCTTGTCCTGCGCCGCGACGGGTGCGCCAAGCAGCAAAAGACCGAGCAGGGCGCTGCGCATCACCAACTCCACATCGTCCCGTCCTCGAGCCGGTTCACCGGCAGATAGGCGCGGGCATAGGGGTGGGTCTCGGCACGTGCCTCGTCGATATCGACCCCCAGCCCCGGCGCCTCGCCCGGATGCATCAGCCCGTCGGTCAGGCTGTAGGCGTGGGGGAAGACGGCGTCGGTCTCATCGGTGTGCCTCATATATTCCTGGATGCCGAAATTGGGGATCGACAGTCCGAAATGCAGCGCCGCCGCCATCGTTACCGGCGACAGGTCGGTGGCGCCGTGGCAGCCGGTGCGGACCTGATACAGCTCGGCGAGCGCGGCGATCTGGCGCATATGGGTGATGCCGCCGGCGTGGAGCACGGTGGCGCGGATATAGTCGATCAGCCGGTTCTCGATCAGCGCCTTGCAGTCCCAGATCGAGTTGAAGATTTCGCCCACGGCGAGCGGCGTCGTCGTGTGCTGGCGGATCAGGCGGAACGCCTCCTGATCCTCGGCCGGGGTCGCATCTTCGATCCAGAAAGGGCGGTAAGGCTCGAGATCCTTGCCGAGCCGCGCCGCCTCGATCGGGGTCAGCCGGTGATGAATGTCGTGGAGCAGGTGGACGTCCCAGCCCAGCGCCTCGCGCGCCGCGGCGAACAATTCGGGGACGACGCGCAGATACTTCTCGGTCGACCAGATATTGCCGCTCGGCAGGTCGGCGTCGGCGGGTTCGTAGAAATAGCGGTCCTTGCTGACGCCATAGGTCGACGCCATGCCCGGCACCCCGCATTGCAGGCGGATCGCCCTGTACCCCTGGCGCTGGTAGTCGAGCGCCGCCTCGATCGTGTCGGCGATCGTCGTGCCATTGGCATGGCCATAGACCATGCAGCCGCTGCGCGCCGCGCCGCCGAGCAACTGATAGACGGGCAGCCCCGCGACCTTGCCCTTGATGTCCCACAGCGCCATGTCGACCGCCGCGATCGCGGTCATCGTCACCGGACCGCGCCGCCAATAGGCGCCCTTGTAGAGGTAATTCCAGATGTCGCCGATCTGCTGCGCGTCGCGCCCGATCAGGCAGGGGACGACATGGTCGGCCAGATAGCTCGCCACCGCCAGCTCGCGCCCGTTGAGCGTCGCGTCGCCGACGCCGGTGGTGCTGTCGTCGCATGTGATTTTCAACGTGACGAAATTGCGGCCCGGAGAGGTGACGATCACCCGGGCAGACACGATCTTCGGCATTCCATCCCCTTTGGCGCGATTCCGCGCATGGCTCAGTTGTCAGACAACCTTATTGACATGTTTCCCGGAAAAGGAAAGATATTGTCACCGGTGTCAAGGGTAAAAGCCCGGGCAGTGACCCAAGGGAGGTGGATGTGGTTCGAAGCATAGGACTTGTCGGCGCGACCATCGTCGCACTCGGAATGCTGGCATTGCCGGGGTCGGGCGCCGCGCAATCCGCGACTGCCCCCGCCGCAACCGAGGCCGTGCCCCAGATGCCACGCGCATCGGCGATCCTTGCCGACACCCGCCGCGTCGCCGACTGGCAACTCGCCAACCGCACCAACTGGGCGAAGATCCCCGCCGGGCGCAAAAGCGTGCGCGAGCCGCGCGGCTGGGAACAGGCGACCTTCTGGGTCGCGCTCACCGAACTCGCGAACCGCGACCGGCGCTACGCGCAGCCGCTGCTCGACCTTGGCCGCGAACAGGCGTGGCAGCTCGGCGACCGGCCCTTTCACGCCGACGACCAGTTGATCGGGCAGGCGTGGTTGTGGGCGGCGCGCCATGGCGCGGAGCGGGAGGCGATCGCGCCGGCGCGCGCCTATTTCGACCATGTTCTCGCCAACCCGCCGACGATCGGGCTGGAATTCGTCCCGCATGCTCCGGGCAAGGGCACGTCGGACTGCACCGACCGCTGGTGCTGGTGCGACGCGATTTTCATGGCGCCGCCGACGCTGCTCAAGATGAGCAGGGCGACCGGCGACCCGCGCTATGCCGATTTCGCGCATGAAGAATTTAAGGCGACCACCGACTATCTCTATGACCCGGCCGAACAGCTCTATTTTCGCGACAGTCGCTTTTTCGGCCAGCGCGACAGTGCCGGGCGCAAGCTGTTCTGGAGCCGTGGCAATGGCTGGGTGATGGGCGGACTCGTGCGCATGCTGCAAACGATGGATCGCAAGGACCCGAAAAGACCGGCGTATGAAAAGCAGTTCAAGGACATGGCGGCAAAGCTGCTGAGCCTGCAAAAGGCCGATGGCTATTGGTCGCCCTCGCTGCTCGACACCAACCCCGGCACGCCGACCGAAACCAGCGGCACGGCCTTTTTCACTTACGCCTTTGCCTGGGGCGTCGACACGGGGTTGCTCGATCGCAAAGCCTATGAACCCGCGGCGATCCGCGGCTGGAACGCGGTCGTTCGCGCGGTGCAACCCGACGGCATGCTCGGCTGGGTGCAGCAGGTCGGCGACCGGCCCGACAGCGTCTCGGCGACCGAAACGCAATTCTATGGCAGCGGGGCCTTCCTGCTGGCGGGCTCGGCGATGTACGACCTGGCGCGCAAACGCGGGCGTTACTGACCCGCGGCGCCCGCGCGGGGCCGGATCACAACATCGATTGACTTAAGTTGTCCTACAACTATGGTGTCAGCCATATGATGGGGCACCATCCTCGATATATGATCTGGCCGGCCCAGCACGACCTCCCGCTGGTTTCGGTCACAGCCGCCGCCGCGATGCCACTCGCGGCGGCGGTATTTTCTCCTCCCCGGATACCGGCATGATCGCGCGCCGTGCGTTGCTATTGGGCCTGATGCTCGCCGGTCCGGCGGCGACGCTGGCGCGGGGCAAGGGCCTGCCGCTCGATATCGCAGCGATCGAACGCGCGCGCGTGGTGCCGCAGGCGCTCGCGCTGCTCGATGCGGCGCCGCGGACGATCGCGGCGATCCCCGCGCCGCGCAGCCCGGCCGGGCGGCAGGACTATTATTCGGAGGGCGATTATTGGTGGCCCGACCCGGCGAACCCCGGCGGCCCCTATATCCGTCGCGACGGCCGATCGAACCCCGACAAGTTCGACGGCCACCGCGACGCGCTGATCGCGTTCGGGCGCACCGTGCCGACGCTGGCGGCGGCGTGGCGGCTGACCGGCGACGCGCGCTTCGCGGCGGCGGCGATGCGCCACCTGGCGGCCTGGTTCGTCGATCCGGCGACGCGGATGAACCCGAAGCTGGACCACGCGCAGGCGATCATCGGGGTCAACAATGGCCGCGCGATCGGGGTGATCGACACGCTGCAGATCGTCGAGGTCGCGCGCGCCGCGCAGTTGTTCGTGCAGGCGGAGGCGCCGGGCTATGCCGCGATCCGCCCGGGTGTCGAAGGCTGGTTCGCGGCGTATCTCGACTGGCTCACCACGTCGCCCTTCGGCATCGAGGAGCGCGACGAAAGGAATAATCACGGAACCTGCTGGCTGTTGCAAGCCGCGTCCTTCGCCGCGCTGCTCGGCCGCAACGACGTGCTCGACGACGCGCGCACGCGGCTGAAGACCGTCATCATCCCGACCCAGATCGAGCCCGCCGGACGCCAGCCGCTCGAACTCGCGCGGACCAAGCCCTATGCCTATGCGCTGTTCAATCTCGACGTGCTCGCGGCGACCGCCTGGTTGCTGGGAGGCGAGGGCGACCTGATCGGGTGGCGGACCGACGACGGCCGCTCGATCGCGGGCGCGATCGGCTGGATGGCCCCCTATATCGCCGACAAGGCGGCGTGGCCGCTGCCGCCCGATGTCGAATATCGGGACGGCTTTCCGGTGCGTCAGCCTAGCCTGTTGTTCGGCGGCCTCGCGCTGCGTCGCGACGACTGGCTGGCGCTATGGCGGCGACTCGATCCCGATCCATCGACCGGCGAGGTCGTGCGCAATTTCCCGGTGCGCCAGCCGCTGCTGTGGTTGCCCGACGCCATTATTGGTCGCTTCTCAGGGCGCTAACCGCACCAACGCCGCCCCAAAGGTTGTCATACAAGTTTTTTCTTGACAGGATTGCCTCAAGAATCGATCATGGCTGACACCGGTTACCAAGATCGGCGCACAAGAACTTGAAAATCAAAAAGTCGCCATTCCGCTATCGCGGGATCGAGCGGCCAGGGTGGGAGAGACGAGATGGCGATGCGCGGCACAAATTTTCTGGCGAAGCTGGCGGGCGGGGCATCGCTGGCCGCGCTCGCGATGGCGCCCGCCTTTGCGCAGGACGCCGTCGGCGCGCCGCCCCCGGGGGACGAGATTGTGGTCAGCGGCATCCGCGCCTCGCTCGAACAGGCGGCCGACATCAAGCGCGAGGCCGACCAGGTCGTCGATGTCATCACCGCCGAGGATGTCGGAAAACTGCCCGACGCCAACGTCGCCGAGGCTTTGCAACGCGTCACCGGGGTCCAGATCACCCGCGTCTTCGGCGAAGGCCAGTCTGTCTCGGTCCGCGGGCTGCAGCAGGTCCGCGTCGAGGTCGATGGCCGCACCCTGCTCGGCTGGTCGGCGCGCCTCTCGCCGCCCGAGAACGACCAGCTCGGCCGGTCGTCGGGGCTCGATTCGGTCCCGTCCAGCCTGTTCGGCCGCCTCGAAGTGCGCAAGTCGCCGCTCGCGAGCCAGGCCGAGGGTGGGCTTGGCGGCACCGTCAACCTCGTCACCCCGAAGCCCTTGAGCTTCAAGGAGCCGACCGTCTCGCTGCGCGTGCAGGGGGTCTATTCGGAGAATAGCGACAAGTTCGAACCTGCGATCACCGGTTTCGCGACGACCAAATTCGCCGACGGCCGCATTGGTATCATGCTGGCGGGCGAATATCAGAAGCGCACCTCGACCACCCAAACCTTCGAGCGCAACAATTTCCTCAACCGCAACTATACCGCGAACGGCGTCACCACCGTCCAGCAGACCCCCGTGCTGCTGCAATATGAACAATTCACCGTCGACCGCTCGCGGCTCGGGCTCAACGGCGCGATTCAGTTCGAGGTGACCCCCGAATTCACGATCACCGCCGACGCGCTCTATTCGAAGCTGACGACGGGCCGGAAACAGGACTTCTTCGCGTTCCGCCTGCCGACCGGCACCAACCCGGTGACCAATGCGGTGGTCGAAAATGGCATGGTCGTCGCGGGCAATGCCAACGGCACCGTCACCACCGCCGGGCAGATCCGCAAGGAGCCGACCGAAAGCTTCCTCTATGGCCTCAACGGCAAATATGAGAATGACGGGCTGACGATCGAGGCCGACGGCTATTACAGCAAGGGCACGATCGACCAGACGATCCAGATCATCACGCTGCAAGGGACCGCGGCGGTCCCGGGCGCCTTCGATTTCCGTGACGTGACGATCCCGTCGCTGACGCTCGGCGGCACGTTCAACCCGACCAGCTATGCGTCGTACAACCCCGCGAACAACGGCGTGCGCAGCAACCGCCTGATCGGGCTGCTCGAGGAGTGGACGGGCAAGCTCGACGTCAGCTACGAAACCGCCGGCGGCGTCACCATCTCGGCGGGTGCGCGTTATACCGACCTGCATGCACGCTCGAATGCGTTCCGCAGCCAGGTCACCCCCACCCGCGCCGAACTCGAACCCTATCTGAATCTGGTCGACATGGGCGACTTCCTGTCCGACATCGGCGGGACCTTCCCGCGCAGCTTCCTCAGCACCGCGCCGACCTTCGACTATGTCTTCACCCGCGCGCAGGCGGCCGAGCCCAATCCGAACGCCAACGGCCTGTCGACCCTGCTGCCCAATTTGCAGCGCGACTATGATTTCAGCGAGCGCACGCTCGCGGCCTATCTGATGGTGTCGGGCGAGGGCGAGATCGTCGGCATCCCGTATAAGGCCAACGCCGGGGTGCGCATCGCGAGCACGCGGCTGTCGGTCGACAGCTATGTCAATGTCGGCACCGTCAGCACGCTCGTCAACGACAAGAACCGCTACACCAATGTGCTGCCGAGCGCGAATATCGCGTTCAACGTCACCGACGATTTCCTCGTCCGCATGTCGGCGTCGCAGACGATGCAGCGCGCCTCGATCGCCGACCTTGCGCCGTCGACCTTCTTCAACGCGACCAACCTGTCGGTGACCGGCGGAAATGTGAATCTCGAGCCGCCGATTTCGACCCAGGCCGACATCAGCTTCGAATATTATACCGGCAAGAGTTCGCTGATCTCGGGCGCCTTCTTCTACAAGGATGTGAAGAATTTCATCGCCAGCTTCGTGACCACCGGCATCGATACCAACCTCGATCCGCAGGGGCGCGAACTGACCTTCTCGCGGCCCGAGAATCTGTCGAGCGCGCGGATCAAGGGTTTCGAAATCGGCATCCAGCAGTTCGCCGATTTCCTGCCCGCGCCGTTCGACGGCCTCGGCATCATCGCCAACTACACCTATTCGGATGGGCAGGACGGTGCGGGCTTCCCGCTCGTCGCGGTGTCGAAGAACAGCTACAACCTTGTCGGCCTGTTCGAAAAGGGTCCCTTCTCGGCGCGTGTCGCCTATAACTATCGCGACGAGGCGGTGTTCGAATTTTCCGAAGGGCGGCCGAGCTTCGTGGGCGCGCGCTCGCAGCTCGATGCGCAGGTCGGGTTCGACATCACCAGGAATTTCGCGCTGTCGCTGCAGGCGCAGAACTTGATGCCGCGGAAATCGGCGACGAGCGAGTATAGCAATTCCAACTCGACCGCGCTCAACAGCTATGCGCTGTCCGAGCGGCGCTACTCGGTCGGGTTGCGCGCCAAATTCTGAAGACGAGGACATGACGTGATGAAGCCGCTCAACAGGGACAAGTGCGTCCTCGGCCTTGCCCTGTCCATCGCCGTGGGCGCGGCGCTTCCCGCGCTCGCCCAGTCGACGTCGCTGCCGAAGATCCTGTCCGATCGCGGAACGATGACGGCGGCGCCGCTGCCCGATTATTCCTACGCCGGCTATGGTTTCGGTATCGCGCCGATCCCCGACGATGCCGGCACCATCGTCGAGGTCACCGCCTATGGCGCGATCCCCGACGACGGGTATGACGACAGCAAGGCGGTGCTGCGCGCGCTCGATGCCGCCAATGCGGTCAAGGGCCGGGTGACGTTGCGTTTCCCCAAGGGGCGCACCCAGATCACCGAGGTGCTGCGCATCACCCGCAGCGACATCGTCCTCGACGGTGCGGGCGAAGGGGCGGGGGGCAGCGAGCTTTATTTCCCGCGCCCGCTCAAGATCATCGACAAGAGCCATGACTATGACGAGCTGCGCGAATATCTCGTCCGCGAGAAGAAGCAGCAGGTCGAACCCGAGCATAATATCGACTATCTGTTCACCGAATATAGCTGGGCCGGCGGGATGATCCTCGTCGCGCCCGAAAAGGCCCGGCCGGTCTCCTACGACGGCAACAAGGATGTGCGCGACGACAGGCTGGCGAACGGCGTGGCGGGCAAGCAATTCGCGCGCGCGTTGCAGGTCGACGATGCCGCCAAGCTGCGCGTCGGCGACGTCGTGCAACTGCAATGGTATTCGGTCGACGGTCCGAACAGCAAAATCCTGAAGTCGCTCTATGGCGACACCGACCTGCCGATCGGGTCGCACCACTGGACCTCGCCGAACCGGCCGGTGGTCGCGCAGTCGACCCGCGTCACCGCGATCAGCGGCAAGCGCGTGACGCTCGGCGATCCGTTGCTCCACGACGTGCGACCCGACCAGCCCGCGGTGATCGCCGCGTGGCGGCACCTCACCAACGTCGGCATCCAGAATTTGCGCCTGCAATTTCCCGAGGCGCCGTCGTTCGGCCACCATCTGGAGCAGGGATATAACGGCATCTACATGACCGGGGTGTTCGACGGCTGGATCCGCAACCTCGTCATCGACCGTTCGGACAGCGGCATTTTGACCGACAATGCGGCGAGCCTGACGATTGCCAATGTCACGACCACCGGCGACCGCCGCGCGCATTATTCGGTGCATGTCGGCGCGGTCCACAATGTGCTGGTCAAGGACCTGAAGGTCGAGAACCCCGTCATTCACCCGCTCAGCGTCAACACGCGCTCGACACGGTCGGTGTTCCTTCGGTCCGAGGTGATGCGCGATGCGATTATCGACCAGCATAGCGGGTCGAACCACCAGAATCTGTTCGACCAGATCGTCATGCATATCGACCCGAAACAGGCGAAGGGCGAATGGGCCTATCAGCTGTGGGTCGGCGGTGGCGCGCCTTATTGGAAGCCCGGGCACGGTCTGTACAACACGCTGTGGAACGCGCGGCTGGTGATGCCCGACAGCGTGCCCGCCGACGCGACGGTGACGATCGCCAGCGGTCTCGAAGGACCGGGCGAGCGCATCGTCGGGCTGCACGCGAACCGCGCAATCGCGATCAGCTACACCCCCGCGCCCTATATTGAGGCGACCGGGCAGGCGCTGGATGCGGTGCCGTCACTCTATGACTGGCAGCTGGCGCGCCGGCGGCGCTAGGGTCTTGCGCCGCTGCTACCCCGCCCAGACCTGCGCATAGAGCATCGCCATTTCGTCGGCATCGGGCACGCGCGGGTTGTTCGCGGGCGATCCCGACGCGGCCGCCTGCGCGCACATCGTCGGGACCAGCGCGTCCCAGCGCGCGGCGTCGATGCCCCATGCCGCCGGACCGGGCACTTCGAGCTCGCGGTTGAGCGCGGCGAGTTCGTCGAGCAGCCGCGCGACCGCCGACTGGTCGCCCTCGGCTTCGTCGGCGACGCCCATCGCCCGCGCGCAGTCGGCGTAGCGATGCCGCGCCGCGGGCGCCGACCAGGCGGTGACCGCGGGGAGCAGCATCGCGTTCGACAGCCCGTGCGGGACATGGAAATGCGCGCCGATCGGGCGGCTCATCCCGTGGACCAGCGCGACCGAGCTGTTCGAAAAGGCGATGCCCGCCTGCGTCGCGCCGAGCATCATCGCCTCGCGCGCCGCCGCGTCGGTGGGGTCGGCGCAGACGCGGCGCAAATTCGGCGCCAGCGCGCGCATCGCGAGCAGCGCCATGCCGTCGCTGAACGGGTTGGCGCGTTTCGACACATAGGCTTCGATCGCATGGACGAGCGAGTCGATGCCGGTGTCGGCGGTCAGCCTTTTGGGTTTGGTGAAGGTCAGCTCATAATCGACGAGCGCGGCGACCGGCAGATAGGCGAGGCCGGGGCAGAGCATCTTCTCGTCGGTCGCCTCCTCGGTGATGATCGTGAAGCGCGTCGCCTCCGACCCCGTACCCGCGGTGGTCGGGATCGCGATGACCGGCAGGCCGGGTTCGTCCTGAATGTGGGGCGCTTTATAGTCGGCCATCACGCCGCCGTGCTTCGCGAGCAGGGCGATCGCCTTGGCGCTGTCGAGCGGGCTGCCGCCGCCGAAACCGACGACGCAGTCATGGTCGCCTTCGCGCAGGAAGGCCAAGCCCGCCTCGATCGAGGCGACGGTCGGGTCGGGCACGGTGTCGGCGAAGACACGCGCCGCGATGCCCGCCGTTGTCAGGCCGCCCTGCAATTCGGCGACGCGGCCGCTGCTTTGCAGGAAGGCGTCGGTGACGATCAGCGGGGACGCGAGGCCCAGCGCCGTCAACACCTCGGGCAATTGCTTCGACGCGCCGCCGCCGATGCGCAGGATGCGGGGCAGGGCGATGCTGGCGATACTCAACTCATTGTCTCCTCGTCGAACGCGGCGTCACCCTAGCTTCATCGCGGCGCAGAGGAAATCGCCGACTGCTCCGGTTGCCCGTGACGTCGATCTTGACACCGGTTACCTTGCGGCGTAGCAAGGTGGCCAATCACCAACATCAATCGCGAGGATGCCCCGATGTTTTCGAAGACCTATTATGCAACCCATCCGGTCATGATGGAGGAGGTGTCGAATGCGGAGCTTCGCGATCGCTATCTGATCCAGGACCTGTTCCGCACCGGCGAGTGCGTGCTCAACTATACCCATGCCGACCGCTTCGTGATCGGCGGCGTCGCCGTGGGCGCGGCCCCGGTCAAACTGCCCGCACAGACCGAGCCGCCGTCGGCGGCGGGCCACCCGTTCCTCGAACGCCGCGAGCTTGCGATCGTCAATGTCTCGTCGGTCGAGGGCATCGTCACCGTCGACGGAGAAAGCTTTACGCTCGGCAACAAGGATTGCCTCTATGTGACGATGGGCGCGACCGATGTCAGCTTCGCGGGCGAAGGCGCGCGTTACTATCTGGCATCGTGCCCGGCGCATAAGGCCTTTACCACGCGCAAGCTGGGTATCGCCGATGCGAACAAGCTCGACCGCGGCAGTCTCGCCGAGTCGAACGAACGGTCGATCTACCAGCTCGTCATTCCGGGCGTCTGCGACAGCGCGCAGCTCGTCATGGGTCTGACCGTGCTCAACGAGGGCAGCGTCTGGAACACCATGCCGCCGCACATCCACGAGCGCCGCAGCGAGATCTATTTCTATTTCGAACTCGACAATGTCGACACCGACCGCGTGATGCACTTCATGGGCGAAGGCGAGGCGACCCGCCACATCGTCATGCAGAATGAGGAAGCGGTGATCTCGCCGCCCTGGTCGATCCACATGGGCGCGGGCACCAAATCCTATGCCTTCATCTGGGCGATGGCGGGCGAGAATCAGGACTATACCGACATGAACGTCCTCGACATCTGCCAGCTGTCGTAATGGCGGGTTTCTTCGATCTTTCGGGCAAGGTGGCGCTGGTCACCGGCGCCAATACCGGTATCGGGCAGGGGATCGCGCTCGCGCTCGCCGAGGCGGGGGCTGACATCGCCGCCGCGGGCCGCTCGCCCGCGACCGAGACGGTCGACAAGGTCGAGGCGCTCGGCCGCAAGGGTGAGAATTTCGCTGCCGACCTTTCGAGCGTTGCGGCGGTGCAGCCGCTCGTCGATGCGGTGCTCGGTGAGTTCGGGCGGATCGACATCCTCGTCAACAATGCCGGGATCATCCGCCGCGCCGACGCGGTCGATTTCACCGAGGAAGATTGGGACGCGGTGATGGACACCAATCTCAAGACCTTGTTCTTCCTTTGCCAGTCGGTCGGGCGCCACATGATCGGGCGCGGGTCGGGCAAGATCATCAACATCGCCTCGATGCTGACCTTTCAGGGCGGCATTCGGGTGCCGAGCTACACCGCGTCGAAATCGGGGGTCGGCGGCCTCACCAAGCTGCTCGCCAATGAATGGGCGGCGAAGGGCATTCAGGTCAATGCGATCGCGCCGGGCTATATCGCGACGAACAACACCGCGGCGCTGCAGGGCGACGAGACGCGCAACCGCCAGATCATGGAGCGTATCCCGGCGGGCCGCTGGGGTGATCCCAAGGATATCGGCGGGGCGGCGGTCTTTCTGGCCTCAAGCGCGTCGGATTATGTGCAGGGCCATATCCTCGCGGTCGACGGCGGCTGGCTCGCGCGCTAGCATCGCGCATAGAACCGCAACAGGCGGCGAACGGAGTGGGGATGGCAGAGGGTAGACTCGTCTTTTTCGGCGAATTGCTGATCCGCCTGACCGCGCCGGGTAATGAGCTGCTGATGCAGTCCCCCGCGCTGTCGCTCCATGTCGGCGGCGCCGAGGCGAATGTCGCGATCGGCCTGTCCCATCTCGGCCATGATTGCGCGATGGTGAGCAAAATTCCTTCGAACGCTCTGGGTCGCGGAGCGGTGGCGGCGGTGCGCGGCGCAGGCGTCGATTGCACCGCCGTCACGCCATCGCCCGGGCGGATGGGGCTCTATTTCCTCAGCGTCGGGGCGGGACTGCGGGCGTCGGAGATCGTATACGATCGCGCCGGATCGAGCTTCGCCGCGAGCGGAGCCAATGATTATGACTGGAACGCGTTGCTGGCCGGCGCGCGTCTGCTCCACCTGTCGGGCATCACCCCCGCGCTCGGCCCGCGCTCGGCCGAGGCCGCGCTGGCGGCGGCGCGTGCCGCCAAGCGGCAGGGCGTGCCGATCAGCTTCGACGGCAATTACCGCGCGATGCTGTGGGAGGCGTGGGACAGCGATCCGCGCGCCATCCTGTCCGAACTCATCGGGCTGACCGACATCTTGTTCGGAAACCACCGCGACCTGTCGCTGGTGCTCGGGCGCGATTTTTCGGGCGAGGGCGCGGACCGGCGGCGCGAAGCGGCGGACGCGGGCTTTGCCGCCTTCCCCGACCTCAAGTTGATCGCCTCGACCGCCCGGCATACGGTGTCGGCCGATCATCACCGCATCGCGGCGCGGGTCGATCTGCGCGACAGCGCGCATCAGACCGATGACATCGACGTCACCGGCATCGTCGACCGGATTGGCGCGGGCGATGCTTTCGCCGCGGGGGTGCTGCACGCGTGGCTGGATCGCGGCAATGCCCGCGCAATGGCCGACAGCGGCCTCGCGCTCACCTGCCTCAAACATAGCTTGCCCGGAGATGCGAGCCGCTTTAGCCAAGCGGATATCGACGCATTTCACGGGGGAGGGCTCGATGTCCGGCGCTGAGCCGTTTGGTCGTCGTTTGCTGCTGGGCGGAGCGGCAGGATTGGTCTTGCTGTCTTGTGCCGCGCCTTCATGGGCGCAGGCGGTCAATGCGACCGTATCCGCAGCCGACGGCACCTATCGCAGCAAGCCGCGGAGCGAGAATGCGCCGCTGTGGACGACCGCCTATCCCGGCATTCGTTACGCGCACGCCGAACGGTTCCGCGCCCCAGTGCCGGTGACCACCGCCGAACAGCCTTTTGCCGATCAGGGGCAATATGGTCCCGCCTGCCCGCAGGCCGGCGACCGCTACCAGCCGCAATCCGAGGACTGCCTGTTCCTCAACGTCTGGACGCCGACGGCTGCAGCCAAAAAACCGCGCGCCGTGATGGTCTATTTCCACGGCGGCGCCTATTCGTCGGGCAGCGTGACCGACCCGCTCAACGACGGCGCGACGCTCGCGGCACAGGGTGACGTCGTGGTGGTGACGGTCAACCACCGGCTGAACGCGCTCGGTTACCTCTATCTGCCCGGCCGCTTTCCCGACAGCGGCAACGCCGGACAGCTCGACCTGATCCTCGCGCTCAAATGGGTGCAGCGCAATATCGCAGCCTTTGGCGGCAATCCGGCCAATGTCACCGTCTTCGGCCAGTCGGGCGGCGGCGCCAAGATCGCGACCCTGATGGCGATGCCCGAGGCGGCGGGGCTGTTCCACAAGGCGATCACGATGAGCGGGCAGCAGGTGACCGCCTCGGGGCCGCTCAACGCGGCGAAGCGCGCGGAGGCTTTTCTCGCCAAGCTCGGTGAAGGCGTCGATCCCGCGACCGCGCCGGTCGAACAGCTGGTCGCGGCGCTGTCGGCGACCGACCCGATCATCGGCGGCGGGGTCTATATGGGGCCGGTGCTCGACATGAAGCATCTCACGCGCCATCCCTTCTGGCCCGACCCCGCACCGCAATCGCTCGCCATCCCGATGATGCTCGGCAATACGGTGATGGAGACGCGGGCCTTTTTCGCCGCCGACGGCAAGCAGCTTTCGGGGCTGAGCTTCGACAATCTTGCGGCACGCATCGGCCCCGAAATGCGCGTCGACATCGATCCGGTCTGGGTCGTCGCGCAGTTCCGCGCGCGTTATCCGGGCGCGCAGCCGCTCGAACTCTTCCACCGCATCGTCACCGCCGCGCGCAGCTGGCGCGGGCAGGTCGAGGAGGCCGAGGCGCGCGCGCGGGCGGGCGCGCCGGCCTTTGTTTATCAGCTCGACTATATGGAGGCGAAGCACGCCGACGACATCGCGCTGGTCTTCGGCACCGGCCCCGACCAGTCGACGTGCAAGCATCAGGTAAGCGCGGCGATGATGACGGCCTTCACGCGCTTTGCGAAGACGGGCAATCCGGGCTGGGCGGCCTATGACCTCAAGAAGCGCCGCACGATGATCTTCGACGCCGGTCCCCGCGTCGAGGACAATCCGCGCGCGTGGGAGCGCGAGCTGTTCGCGCGAGTGCCCTATATCCAGCCGGGCAGCTGAAACAGCCCCTAACTCTACCACGTCATCCCGGCGAAGGCCGGGATCCCGGCGGTGCAGCAGGATGTGAGGGCGAGATCCCGGCCTTCGCCGGGATGACGGAAGCGGAGGTCAAACGATCTTCTGCGCCGCGAGCCAGTTCCACAGCAGTTCGGGCCACGCAGCAACGGGCAGCCCTGCAGTCTTCATCAACCCGAAGCCATGGCCACCCTTGGCGAAATAATGGGCTTCGCAGGGAACGCCGACCGCGCGCGCGGCATCTTGGAGGCGCAGGCTGTTCTCGACCTTCACGACATTATCGTCCTCGGCATGAAGGAGAAACAGCGACGGCATGTCGGCGCGGACCTGCCGCTCGGGCGAGTAGAGCGCCGCGCGCGTCGCGTCGGGGGCGGGGCCGAGCAATTTTTCTCGGCTGACGGCGTGGGCGATCGCCGGGTCCATCGACACCACCGGGTAAAAGGCGGCGAGGGTGTCGGGGCGCGCCGACAGCGGGTCGGCGGCGTCGACCGGCGCATAGACCTTGGCATCGAAGCGCGTCAGCAGGCTGGTCGCGACATGGCCGCCCGCCGAAAAGCCACCGAAGGCGACGCGCGCCGGGTCGATGCCGTCGGCCTTCGCCCGGCTGCGCACCAGCCGCACCGCGCGCTGCGCATCGGCGAGTGGGACGTTCGAGCGGTCGGCCCAGCCGTCACCGGGCAGGCGGTAGAAGAGGACATAGACGGTGACCCCGCGATCGCGGAGCCAGCGCGCCAGCTCATAACCTTCCTTGTCGACCACGACGTAGCGATAGCCGCCGCCGGGGGCGAGAATCACCGCCGCGCCATTGGGCTTTTCGGGGCGGAAGATGTCGAGGCGCGGGCGGGTGATGCCCTGCAGCATTCGGTCGCTGGCGTTCGGGTCGTCGCTGCGCTGGACCACGCTTTCGACCAAGCCCGCCGGCACCGCCAGATGGCCCTCGGGCCACAGCGCGATACTGTCGTCGGGCGCGAGGCCGGCCGGGCGCGTCCAGGCGCTTTTCGCGCTGGCGTTTCCCGTGGCGATCAGCGGCAGCGTCAGCCCGGCGGCGAGCAGGAGGCGGCGACCGAACCGCATCGCTATTCGGCCGCCTTGTTGGGATAGGCGATGATCAGCACCAGCGGTGCCTTGCCGGTCTGGCGGATGCCGACCTTCGCGCCCTTGTAAAGCCAGGCGGCGGTGCCAGCCTTGAGGTCCTTCTCCTCGCCGTCCGAATGGACGATGCCGGTACCCGACAGGACATAATAGATTTCGTCATGGTCGATCGGATGGACACCGATCGCGGCGCCGACGTGCAGCGCGCGCTTGCGGAATTCGAAGCTGCGCGGCGCGGGGACGGCATCGCTGATCCGGTACGCCGTCGACATCCCGATCGCGCCGTGCGGCGGCGCTTCCTCGCGTAGCGTCGCGGCCTCGTCGATCACGACCATCGCGGGCGCCGCGCCGCCGGCGAGGAGCAGGGCGAGCAGCGCGCTCATTTCACGCCGCCGCGCGAATCGAGGTCGCGCGCCGACAGATGCTCCTGCGGCATCGGCGCGGTCTGGCCGGGATAGAGGCCCGACCGTGGCTCCATCGTCGCGAGGTTCCAGTCGTCCGCGACGAAGGGCGCGCGCACCGCCGACGCGACCTTCGGATAGCCGCTGACCTCCTTCTCGTCGTCGATCACCTCGCCGCGGCCTTCGGCGACGAAGAACAGCACGCGAATCTCCTCGGCATCGCGCGCCCAGGGCCGCGCCCCCGCCGTCGCGAGCAGCGCGGTTTCGACGTCGCGCACCGGCAGGATCCTGTATCCCGCGATCGGCGCGAGCGGCGCCTTGGCGCGGATCAGTTGCGCGCGCGTTTCGCCATAGCGGCCAACCTCGGGTAGCGGCTCGCCATGGCGATCGACCGCCAGATTGTCCTTGCCATAATATTCGAGATCGCCGTCGCCGCCGAGCATCAGGAAGGGCAGGTTCGGATCGGTGTCGTTGCCGCCGCGCATGACGTTGGCGATCGCGGTGATCTGGCCCGTCACATAGGGATGGCCGACCCATTCGAGGTTCATCAGATTATAGTGTACCGCGCGGTGCTGCGGATTGTAGATCAGGTTGTTGATCATCAGCGCCTGCGCGCCGCCCTTGACCAGCGGATTGCGCTCGACATTATGCGCCCAGACATTGCGGTAAAAGACGATGCCGGTGGCGTTGTCGTGGATCAGCGACCCCTTGCTGTGCTCGCCCTTGGGGTGGCTCGCGTCGGCGAGGCCTTCGGCGGCGAGATTGTTCGAAAAAGTGATATTGTGGCTGGTGCCCTGGCGCCATTCGTCGACCGTCTTGCCGGTGAAGCGCGGGCCCGACGCCGACATATTCTCGTCGATCGCCCACAGGAAGGTGCAATGGTCGACGATCACATTGGCGGCGGCGACGGTCGAAAAGGCGTCGGCCTCCCACCCGCTGCGCTTCGGTTGGCCGTCGACCCCGGTATAGACGCGCAGGTGACGAAAGATCACGTCGTGCGTCTTCACGTCGATGCCGGTGCGAATCAGCGTGATGCCGGGACCCGGCGCGGTCTGGCCGGCGATGGTGAGGAAGGGGTGCTTCACCTCGATCGTCGTGCGCCCCATGTCGATCACGCCGCCGACCTCGAACACGACAATGCGCGGTCCGGGGGTCTCGATCGCCGCTTTCAGCGAGCCGGGGCCGTCGGGCGCGAGCGTCGTCACGCGCAGGATCTGGCCACCGCGCCCGCCGGCCGTCTGCGCCGCCGGACCCACCGCGCCGGGAAAGGCGAGGGGGGACGAATCGGCCGCGGTTGCGGGGTGTGCGACGATGGTCGGCGTCAGCAAAAGCGCTGCAAGCCAGAGCTTTTTCAGCATCCTGCCTCTCCTTCTCATTGGGGTATTGACACAATGGTCACATTCCTTCAATCTTCCTGACACCGGTTACCCCAACCGGTCAACGAGAAAATATTGTCGGGGAGAGGCCAATGGATGGCCCGTCGCGAAATCGCGACGGCATTGCGCTACTCTCTTAAATTTCTGGACAAAGGATCGGGGCGATCGACTTTGTCGCGTAAAGTAACCGGTGTCATTCTTGCCTGAAGCGCTGGATGGACTGGTAAAAGGGAGGAACATGATGGCTATTCACGCAATGCAGGGCGTCCGCAATTTGAGCAGGTTGGCATGCGGCGTTTCGCTTGCCGTGCTGATGGCGTCGCCCGCCTGGGCGCAGGACGCGGCCGACGCCGCCGCGCCCGCCGACGAGGTCGCCCCCGAAGACGAAATCGTCGTCACCGGTTTTCGGGCCTCGCTGGAGGCCGCGCTCAACGTCAAGCGCGACTCGGTCGGTGCGGTCGACGCGATCGTCGCCGAGGACATCGCCAAATTCCCCGACCAGAATCTCGCCGAATCGCTGCAGCGCATTCCCGGAATCTCGATCCAGCGTGACGGTGGCGAGGGCCGGGCGATCACCGTTCGCGGGCTCGGTGCGCAATTCACCCGCGTTCGCGTGAACGGGCTGGAGACCATCGCGACCTCGACCGACGGTGCGTCGTCGAACCGTGATCGTTCGTTCGACTTCAACGTCTTCGCGTCCGAGCTGTTCAGCAGCATCGTCGTTCACAAGACCGCCGAAGCCTCGCTCGACGAAGGCTCGCTCGGCGCGGTGGTCGACCTCAACACCGGCAATCCGCTGGGTGGAAAATCCGGGCTGCGCGGTGCGCTGTCGATCGTCGGTTCCTATAACGACCTGTCGAACAATGTCGGGCCGCGCGTCGCCGGGCTGCTGAGCTGGCGCAACGATGCCGGCACCTTCGGCGTGGCGGTGTCCGGTGCCTATTCGAAGAGCGATACGCTGGAGCTTGGCAACAACTCGGTCCGCTGGGCGCAGGCACGGTTCGACTCGGTGGATGGAACCAACTGCTGGACCACCGCGAACAGCGGCGGCACCTATGTTCCCAGCGCCGGATGCACAAAGGCCGCCCTGTCCTTTCACCCCCGTATCCCGCGCTATGGCGAGATCGAACATCGCCGTGAACGATTGGGGCTGACGGCTTCGGTCCAGTTCGAACCGAGCGATTCGACGAAATTCTCGATCGATGGCCTCTATTCGCGCTTCAAGGAAAGCCGTGAAGAGAAATGGGGTGAGGTGCTGCTGCGGTCGAACGAGCGTTCGATCAACGTGGTCAACCCGGTTTACGATGCCGACAACAATATGATTTCGGCGACGCTGAACGATGTGTACGTCCGCACCGAACATTATCTGCGCAAATCGGATACCGAATTCTATCAGCTTGGCGGAACCTGGGACCAGGATATTTCCGACAGCCTTCGTTTCACCCTGCTCGGCGGCTTTTCGAAATCGAACGCCGACATTCCGGTCGAAACGACGGTCGTGTTCGATGACCGTGATGCCCAGAATTATTTCTACGATTACAGTGATATGAAGAGTCCGGTGCTGACTTTCGGCACCAGCGTCACCGATCCGGCGAACTTCCAGCTCGCCGAAATCCGCGATCGTCCGTCGAACGTCACCAACCGGTTCAAGACGGTCCAGCTGCGCACCGAATGGGATGTCGCCGACGGATTCCAGGTCAAGGCGGGCGGCATGTGGCGCCGGTTCAATTTCGACACCATGGCCTTCACTCGCGACACCGCGGTGTGCGGAAATGGCGGTACCAGCCTCGTGACGAGCACGTCGGGGACGATCACCTGCACGCCGACCAGCCTCTTCGGCCCGAACGCCGTCTATGGCTTCCCGGTCACGGCGGCCCTGTCGGAGCTGTTCACGCTCGGCCAGGCGGGACAACCGGCGGGCACGACGACGCAGTGGCTGATTCCGGCGTTCCCGGCCGCGACCGATTTCACCCGGCTCTACAGTCGCAACCCCGCGATCGATGCGGCAAACACCCGTTCGGTGCAGGAAACCACATCGGGCGGCTATCTTCAGTTCGATGCCAAGGGTGAACTTTTCGGGCTCGAATATGCGGCCAATGCCGGCATCCGTTATGTCCGGACGGCGCAGATCTCGTCGGCGGCCAATGGCGTGAGCGTCAAGCGCAGCTATGACGACTGGCTGCCGTCGGTCAACGTCGCGCTCTACCCTTCGCAGGATGTCGTCGTGCGCGGCGCGATCGGCAAGGTGATGACGCGGCCGAGCTTCGGCAACCTCAATCCCAGCGGCACCTTCGACGGCTTCAACTATCGCGCGACTTACGGGAACCCCTATCTCAACCCCTATCGCGCGACCAATTTCGATGCCGCGATCGAATGGTATTTCGCACCGCAGGCGCTGCTGTCGGTCGCCGGCTTCGTGAAAAAGGTGGAAAGCTTCCCGGTGGCCGGCGCCTATCAGGCGACGCTGGCGCAACTCGGCGTCGACCGGAGCGTGCTGCTGCCCAGCTCGCCCGCCTATATCGCGAACGACCCCAACCAACTGTATACGGTTTCGGCGCAGGTCAACGGGACGGGTGCGACGCTGAAGGGTGTCGAACTGGCCGCCCAGATCCCGTTCAGTGCGTTCGTCGAAGACGGCCTGCTCAGCCACTTCGGGGTGCTCGCCAACGCGACCTTCATCAGCTCGACGGCCGACTATACGGTGCAGGGGCCGGCGATCACCGATTGCGTGCTGCCCGCATGCAGCTTCGGCCCGCTGATCAGCGGGCCGCGTTCCTCGACCCTGTTCGGCGTGTCGAAGCGCGCTTACAACGCTACGCTCTATTATGACGACGGGGCCTTCAGCGCGCGCGCATCGGCAAGCTATCGCAGCCGCTATGTCGATTCGAACAGCGGCACCGGCAATGTCTTCGAAGGTTATGGCGCGACATGGAATGTCGATGCGTCGATCCGTTACAAGCTGACCGAGTGGGTCGAACTGTCGGTCGAGGGGACCAATCTGCTCGACACCTATCGCTATCGTTTCACCGATTTCGATGCCGACCGCAGTTACGAGAACAACCATTTCGGCCGCACCATCCTGTTCGGTGCGCGTTTCAAGATGTGATGATCGCGAGCTAGTCCCCGGAAAGGCCCGGTCTTCGCTTGCGGGGGCCGGGCCTTTCTTTTTCGAGGAACGCATGATGACCCATCGCCGCGAGATGCTGAAACTGGCCGGAACCGGGCTGCTAGCGACCGGCCTGTCGGGATTGGCCGCCCCCGCCGCGCTGGCGCAGGCAGCGCCCGCGCCGGGCGGCGTCGCGCCGCCCTGGGCCAGGGGCTTCGACGGCCAGCGCAAGGCCGACCTCGGCGACGGACGCTTCCTCAACCCGATCATGGCGGGCGACCATCCCGATCCGTCGATCCTGAAGGACGGCGCCGATTATTACATGACCTTCTCGACCTTCGACAGCTATCCGGGGCTGGTCATCTGGCATTCGCGCGACCTGGTGAACTGGCGACCGATCGGCCCGGCCTTGCACCGGAATATCGGGTCGGTGTGGGCGCCTGAACTCTGCAAGCACAAGGGGCGCTTCTACCTCTACATCCCCACCAAGGGCCCGAACACCAGCTGGGTGATCTGGGCCGACCGGATCGAGGGGCCGTGGAGCGACCCCGTCGACCTGAACCTGCCCAACCATATCGACCCCGGCCATGCGGTGGGTGAGGACGGATCGCGCTGGCTGTTCCTGTCGGGGGGCGACCGGGTGCGGCTGGCGGACGACGGCCTGTCGCGGATCGGCGAACCCGAACATGTCTATGACCCCTGGCGCTATCCGTCGGACTGGGTGGTCGAGGGCTTCGCGCCCGAGGGGCCGAAGATCACCCGTCACGGCGATTATTATTACATGGTCACCGCGGTCGGCGGCACCGCCGGCCCGCCGACCGGCCATATGGTGATCGCCGCCCGCTCGAAGTCGATCCATGGCCCGTGGGAAAATTGCCCGGCGAACCCGCTCGTCCACACCAAATCGGCGGGCGAAAAATGGTGGTCGCGCGGTCATGCGACGCTGGTCGAAGGCCCGGCGGGTGACTGGTGGAGCGTCTATCACGGGTTCGAGAACGGCTATTGGACGCTGGGGCGGCAGGCGCTGCTCGACCCGATCGAGTGGACCGACGACGGCTGGTTTCGCATGACGGGCGGCGATTTGTCGCAGCCGATCGCCAAGCCCGAGGGCGGGGCCGTCGCGGGATCGCATGGCATGGCTCTGTCCGACGATTTCAAGACGCTGGCGCTCGGCGCCAAATGGAATTTCTTCAAGCCCGCCCCCGACGAGCGCGACCGCGCGCGGGTCGAGAATGGCGCGCTGCTACTCACGGCGCGCGGCAAGGCGCCGTCGGATTCGTCGCCGCTGCTGCTGATCGCGGGCGATCAGGCGTACAGGTTCGAATGCGATATCGAGATCGCGCCGGGCGGGGTCGCCGGGCTGATCCTTTTCTATGACGAAAAGCTGTACTGCGGCCTCGGCTTCGACGGCGAGCGCTTCGTCACCCACCAATATGGTATCGAACGCGGCCGCCCGGCCAATCCGCATGGCCGCACGATGCGGATGCGGGTGACCAACGACCGGCATATCGTCACCTATGACACCAGCGGCGACGGCGGAAAGACCTGGCATCGCTTCGATCGCGGTATGGAGGTGTCGGGCTACCACCATAATGTGCGCGGCGGTTTCCTGATGTTGCGGCCGGGACTGTATTCGGCGGGGGCAGGGGAGGCGAAGTTCCGCAACTTCCGCTTCGAGGCGCTGGCGTAGCGATATCTGTTTCGCGCAAAGACGCAAAGACACCAAGTAGGCACGCGCCAAGGATCGGCGCTCGCCTCTCCAATGCGCGAAGAAACCCATGGAACGAATGTCGGCTTTGGGGTGGGAAGCTGGCGTTGCCACTCCTCCCTGTCGCGTAGCGATGGGGAGGTGGCAGCGGCTTTGGCCGCTGACGGAGGGGCCGACGCCGTCAAAAGCTGGCGCGAGGCCGCAGCCCTCCACCACCGCTTCGCGGTGGTTCCCTTCCCCACGGCTACGCCGCAGGGAGGATTTATGTCCGCAACCGGTCGTTTGTCGCCGTTGCCGTGAGGTTTGCAGCGAACGGCCGATATGGAGTGGATTGATAACATCCCAATCGAATGCAAGGATGCCCGAATGCCTATCTGCCGACCGATAGATCCGGGAATAAAACTGAGCGCCGTTGCAAGTGACCTCGTCGGCTTTCAGTGGGACACAAATGGGATCGTAGCTGATTTCATTTTGCCTGATCAGCCAGAACGAAATTTGCGTGTTTCCTTCGATCTTCCGTGCATTGTCAGGGTGCTCGACGAAATGGCATTGAGCACTGAGCAGGATGATACGCCGGATGAAGGCCGTGTGGCGGACCATTTCGCGTATGAAATAACGGGAAGCCGATTTGCTCGCTTGCAATCCGAAACGTGGAAAGAAGTAAGTGATCCCGTTGTGCACTATCAGTTCGTGACCGGTTGGGCCTGCATGGACGTGTTGACTAAGGCGACACCCCGGTTTTCGATCGTCGAACGGAAAAGTTGAACGCCCGCGGTCGATACCGGCCATACCCCATCGGCCTTCGCAAACGGCCAAGATCGCTAGCGAAAAGGTCGCTCGCGGCGGCAACGGGCTTTGCAATTTTGCACGCCTTTTTCGTATCTTCGCGTCTTTGCGCGAAACTTTTCTCGCGCGGCGCCCCCTTAGAGCGTAACGCCCGATTTCCAGATCGCGATGTCGCGTTCCTCATTCGCCTCGGCGCGCGTCGGCGCACCCGAGGCGGTCGCGGCGATCAGGTCGAGCAGCGCATCCGACGCCGCATCGAAACCATCCATCAGCACCCGCCCGGCGTCGAAATCGATCCACCCCGCCTTGCGCCGCGCCAGCGAACTGTTCGAGGCGATCTTGAGCGTCGGGGCGGGGAAGCCGAGCGGGGTGCCGCGCCCGGTGGTGAACAGGATCATCGTCGCGCCCGCGGCGGTGAGCGCGGTCGACGACACCGCGTCATTGCCGGGTGCTTCGAGCAGGGTCAGCCCGGGCAGCACCGCTTCGCAGCCATAGAGTTTGACATCGACGAGCGGTACCTGCCCGCCCTTCTGCACCGCGCCGAGCGACTTTTCCTCGAGCGTCGTGATGCCGCCGGCGATATTGCCGGGGGAGGGGTTTTCGCTCACCGGCTCGCCGTGGCGGATGAAATAGGTTTTGAAGCTGCGGACCAGTTCGGCGGCGCGGTCGAACACCTCGCGCGACACGGCGCGGTCCATCAGCATCTGTTCGGCACCGAAAATTTCGGGGATTTCGGTGAGGATGACCTTGCCGCCCGCTCCCGCGACGGCATCGGCCATGCGCCCGACGAGCGGGTTGGCGGTGAGCCCAGAAAGGCCGTCCGATCCGCCGCATTTGACCCCGAGGGTGAGGGCGGAGAGCGGCACATCGCTGCGTATCGTCGCGGCGGCGATCTCCACCAGCTCATCGACGAGCGTGAGCGCGGCGGCGAGATCGTCCTCGACCGCTTGCGCCGACAGCGTGCGGATGGCCGCGCGCCGATCGGGCGGGATGGTGTCGATCAGCGCGCCGAGCTGGTTGCTCTCGCAGCCGAGCCCGACGATCAGCACCCCGCCGGCGTTCGGATGCTGTGCGAGCGCCGCGAGCAGGCCGCGCGTGTGCCCCAGATCGTCGCCAAGCTGCGAACAGCCGAAGGGGTGTTTGAAAGCATGGACGCCATCGACGCGCCCGGCATGGCGCGCGCCCGCGATCCTTGCGACCCGCGCCGCGAGATTGCCGACGCAGCCCACCGTCGGCAGGATCCAGATTTCGTTGCGCGTGCCGACGCGTCCGTCGGCGCGGCGGTAACCGGCAAAGCTGCGGATCGCGACCGGCGGGGCAGGGGGCGCGGCACCGCGCGGCGCATAATGATAATCGTCGCCGCCGCCGAGCGCGGTCGCCAGATTGTGGCTGTGGACATGCGCGCCCGCCGCGATGTCGGCCGTCGCGACGCCGATCGGAAAGCCATATTTGATCACCGCATCGCCGCGCGCGATCGGCGCGAGGGCGAATTTATGCCCGCGCGGGATGGCGTCGATCAGGGTGATCGTCGCCATATCCACCGTTATGCGATCATCCGCCGCCGTATCGGCCAGACAGGTCGCGACGGTGTCGCCGGGATCGATCCGCAGCGCGGTTACCGGTGTCAACGTCGTCGGGGGATCGGATATATTCGTCATCGCCTCAGCCTTTCGGCGCGGCGACCGACTGGCGTTCGACGAAGGTCGACGCCATGACATTGGGTTCGTCGGACGATTTGGTGCCGATATCGAGGAAGTCGGGGACCAATGTCCGTGCCGCGCGCACCCCCATTTCGCGGATCGGCCAGCGCACGGTGCTCAGCGCGGGCCAGATATGCGTCGCGGTCGGGCTGTCGTCGAAGCCGATGATCGACAGGCCGGCGGGCACCGCGATGCCCTTGCTGTGCGCGACGCTCATGACCCCGGCCGCCATCTCGTCGTTGGAGCAGAAGATCGCGGTCGGCGGCGCGGTCAGCGACAGCAAGGCCTCGCCCGCCTCGATGCCCGCAGTGTAGCGATAATTGCCCGGTGCCGACAGTTCGGCGGGGAGCGTCAGTCCGGCCGCGGCCAGCGCCTCGTGAAAGCCTTTTTCGCGTTCGGCGGCCGACCGGAAACCGACCGGGCCGCGCACGAAACCGATCCGGCGATGGCCGAGTTCGACAAGCTTGCCGACCGCCTCGGCAACGACTTCGCGGTCGTTTGACGACACGCAATGCTTGGCGTCGTCGAGTTGCGCCGATCCGACCCGGACGTAGCGCACGCCCAGATCCTCGCAGAGCGCGGCGAGTTCGTCATTCTCCGAAATCGGCGGCAGCAGCATCGCGCCGATCGGGCGCTGCTTTTCGAGGAACACGCGCACATCGTCGAGCATCCGGTCGGACCCGCGGTCGACCGGGCGGACGAGCAAGGCGAGGTCGCTGTCCTTGATCGCGTCGAGCACGCCCTGCTGGAAATTGAGCACCGTCTGCGCGTTCGGGTTATCGTGGAGCAGCGCGATCAGGAAGTTGCGGCGAAAGGCCAGCGCCCGCGCCTGCGGGTTGGGCACGAAACCGAGCATCTTGATCGCCTGTTCGACCGCCTGGCGCGTCTTGTCGGTAATGAATTCGGACCGGTTGATGACCCGGCTGACGGTCTTTTTCGAGACGCCGGCAAGTGCAGCGACGTCGTTGATCGTCGGTTGCTTGCCGCTTTTTTCCCGCGTGCGTGGCGCCATGGAGGTTTCACTTTTCCTGTGCGGACCCGGTTGGTCCGGCCCGCTGTTTCCTACTGCGCGCCCGCTGTCACAAAATCAACCGCGCTGATGGCTATTCGCTTGCTTTTGACACCGGTGTCTCTTACAGGAATTTTCGGATGAGGGAAATGACAAAGATGCTGGCAACGAGCGAACAACAAGCCATAGCCAAGGCGTTTCTGGCCGCGCGGGCCGCAAAGACACCGCTTACCGACTATCCTGGCGCCATGCCGCAGGGCCTGGCCGAGGCCTATGCGATCCAGGATTCGGCGATCGCCTTCGACGGCCGCCCGATCGGCGGCTGGAAGGTCGGGCGGGTAGCCGACGAACTGGTCGCGCGTTTCGGAGGCCACCGCATCGCGGGGCCGATCTTTACCAATGAGATCGTCGATGCCGCCGACGGGGCGGTCCCCGCCATGCCGGTCTACGGCGGGGGGTTCGCGGCGGCCGAGGCCGAGGTGCTGCTGCGCTTCGGCGACGTGGGTACGCGCGAGTACGACATCGCCTCGGTCCGCGACGCGATCGACGAAGTGCGCACGGGGATCGAGATCGCGAGTTCGCCGTTTCCCGATATCAACAAACATGGCCCCGCGGTCACCGCGTCGGATTATGGCAACAACAAGGGGCTGGTGCTCGGTCCGCGCATCGCGGACTGGCAGGATGCCGACCTGATCGCGATGCCGGTCGAATTCCGCATCGATGGCGAACGGATCGGAGCGGCGACGATGGAAACGATGCTCGACGGTCCCTTCGGATCCGCGCTGTTCCTGATCCGCGCGCTGCGCGCCCGCGGCATCGCCATCCCGCCCGGCACCTGGGTGTCGGCGGGGGCGATCACCGGAGTGCACGAAATTCGCCCCGGCCAGGACGCCGAGGCGCTGTTCGACGGAAAAATCCGCGTCAGCTGCAAAATCACGGGCTAACAAGAGCCGATAACGGGAGAGATTCATGGCACAGGCAATCGCGGACGGAGGTACGGCGTCGCCGGTGCCCCGGGCCGGACGGTACCGCTGGCTGATCATCGCGCTGCTTTTTGCCGCGACGACGGTCAATTATATCGACCGGACGATGCTGGGGCTGCTCGCCCCCGTGCTCGGCGACGATCTCGGCTGGTCCGAGAATGATTATGGCAACATCGTCACCGCCTTCCAGGCGGCTTATGCGATGGGCTTCCTGTTGATGGGCTGGCTGATCGACCGTTTCGGACCGAAGGTCGGCTATGCGATCGCGATTTCGATCTGGACGATCGGCCATGTCGCGCATGGCTTCGCCTCGTCGGTCGTCTCCTTCATGATGGCGCGCGTCATCCTCGGGGTCGGCGAGGCGGGGCATTTCCCGTCGGTCGTCCGCGCATCGAGCGAATGGTTTCCGCAGAAGGAGCGCGCCTATGCCATCGGCTGGGTCAACAGCGCGACGACGATCGGCGTCATCCTGACCGCCCCGACCATCTGGCTGTTCATGGTCTGGATGGGTTTCGACTGGCGCCAGACCTTCATCTACACCGGTATTTTCGGCGCGATCCTGCTCGTCCTGTGGCTCTGGCTGTACAGCAATCCGCGCGAGAGCGGCAAGGTCAGCGAAGCCGAACTCGCATGGATCGAGCATGACCCGCCCGAGAAGATCGAACGCCTCGGCTGGAGTAAGATCGTCACCAAGCGCGAAGCCTGGGCCTTTGCGGTCGGCAAATTCCTGACCGACCCGGTGTGGTTCCTGATGCTGTTCTGGCTGCCCAAATATTTCAGCACGACCTACAATGTCGACCTGAAGGTCGTCCTGCTGCCGATGATCATCATGTATCTGCTGTCCGACGTCGGTAGCATCGTCGGAGGCTGGACCTCGTCGAAGCTGATTCAACAGGGACATAGCGTCAATTTCGCGCGGAAGGTCACGATGCTGGGCGCGGGATTCTGCGTCCTGCCGCTGCTGTTCGTCACCGGCCTCGAAAATATGTGGCTCGCCGTGGTGCTGATCGGCATCGCGCTCGCCGGGCATCAGGCCTTCTCGTCGACGATCCTGTCGATCCCCCCCGACATGTTCCCGAAACGCGCGGTGGGGTCGGTGATCGGGCTCGGCGGGTTCATGGGCGGCGTCGGCGGCATGATCATGGCCAAATCGACCGGCCTCGTCCTCGACGCGACCGGCGGCAACTACACGCTCATCTTCGCCGCGTGCACCACCGTCTATTTCCTCGCGGTGCTGGCGATCCACCTGCTCAGCCCCAAGCTTGCGCCGGTGACCGTAGAAAGCGATGCTGCCCCCGCATGACCCGTCCGCTCGCCCTCAATCCCGATCGCCTGTTCCCGTCGGACCCGGGGCAGCGCGATATCGCGCGGCGGCTCTATGCTGAGGTCGCGGGGCTGCCGATCATCAGCCCGCACGGACACACCGACCCTAGCTGGTTCGCGGACAACGCGCCGTTCGGCAACGCCGCAGAGCTGCTGCTGCACCCCGATCATTATGTGTTTCGCATGCTCTATTCGCAGGGCGTGTCGCTCGACGCGCTCGGCATTCGCAACCCTGCTGCCGATCCGCGCGAAAGCTGGCGGCTGTTCGCCGAGCGCTATCACCTGTTCCGCGGCACCCCGTCGCGGATGTGGATGGACTGGGTGTTCGCCGAGGCGTTCGGGATCGACGTGCAGTTCGAGGGCGCGACGTCGGACCATTATTACGACCGCATCACCGAAGCGCTGGCGACCGACGCCTTTCGCCCGCGCGCCTTGTTCGACCGCTTCGGCATCGAGGTGATCGCGACCACCGAAAGCCCGCTCGACACGCTCGAGCATCATCGCGTGATCCGCGCCGCGAACGACAGCGGCGAATGGGCGGGGCGGGTGATCACCGCCTATCGCCCCGACCCGGTGGTCGACCCCGACTTCGAAGGTTTCTACGCCAATCTCGCGCGCTTCTCCGACCTGACCGGCGAGGACGCGTACAGCTATGCGGGCTATATCGCCGCGCACCGCAAGCGTCGGGCCTTTTTCGCCAGCATGGGCGCGACCTCGACCGACCATGGCCATCCGACCGCCGCGACCGCCGACTTGACGCGCACCGAGTCGGAGGCGCTGTTCGCGCGCGTCACGCGCGGCGAGGTGAGCGCCGCCGACGCCGAGCTGTTCCGCGCCCATATGCTGACGGTGATGGCGGGGATGAGCCTCGACGACGGGCTGGTGATGCAGATTCACCCCGGCGCCTTGCGCAACCACAATGCCTGGCTGTTCGACCATTATGGGCGCGACAAGGGCGCCGATATTCCGATGAGCACCGATTATGTCCAGGCGTTGCGTCCGCTGCTCGGCAAATATGGCAATGAGGCGGCGCTGACGGTCATTCTCTTCACGCTCGACGAGACGAGCTATGCGCGCGAACTCGCGCCGCTCGCGGGCCATTATCCGGCGCTCAAGCTTGGCCCCGCCTGGTGGTTCCACGACAGTCCCGAGGGGATGCGCCGGTTCCGGAATCAGGTCACCGAGACCGCGGGTTTCTACAACACGGTCGGCTTCAACGACGACACCCGCGCCTTTCTGTCGATCCCGGCGCGGCACGACGTCGCGCGGCGGATCGACTGCGGCTTCCTCGCCCAGCTCGTCGCCGAGCACCGCATGGAAGAATGGGAAGCCGCCGAACTGGCGACCGACCTCAGCTACAATCTCGCCAAGGCCGCGTACAAGCTGTGAGGCTTTCGGCGCAAACGCCGCTCCCGGCGTCGGTGCGGGTGCCGGGTTACGACCGCGCCGCGCAGACCGCGGGGATCGTCCATATCGGCATCGGCGCCTTTCACCGCGCGCATCAGGCGGTCTACACCGACGATGCGATGGGCGCGGGCGACCGCGACTGGGGCATCATCGGCGTGTCGCTGCGCTCGGGCGATGTCGCGGCGCAGCTCAATCCGCAGGGCGGGCTTTATGGCGTCGCAACCCGCAGCGCGGCGGGCAGCGCGCTGCGACTGATCGGTGCGGTGCAGAAAGTGCTCGTTGCGGCCGAAGACGGCCAGGCGGTGATCGCCGCTATCGCCGCGCCGACCACGCATATCGTCAGCTTTACGGTGACCGAGAAGGGCTATTTGCGCGGCATCGACGGATCGCTCGACCTCGATGCCGCACGTGGACCATCGAGCCTCTATCGCTTCGTCGGGGCGGCGCTGGCGGCGCGCGCGGCGTCGAGCCTGCCGGGGCTGACGCTGCTCAGCTGCGACAATCTGGCGAACAATGGCGCGGTACTGCGCCGCCTGATGCGCGACTATCTGGCGGCCGACTATCCCGGCCTCACCGGCTGGTTCGACGCCCATTGCCGCTGTCCCGCGACGATGATCGACCGCATCGTTCCCGCGACGACCGAGGCCGACCGCGCTGCGATCGAGGCGGAACTCGGCGTCCGCGACGAGGGCGCGGTGGTCACCGAGGGTTTCAGCCAATGGGTGATCGAGGATGATTTCGCCGGCCCGCGCCCGCGCTGGGAGGCGGTCGGGGCGCAGCTTGTCGGCGATGTCGCGCCCTATGAAACCGCGAAGCTGCGCCTGCTCAACGGCGCGCATTCGGCGCTCGCCTATATCGGGCTGGGGCGGGGGCACGACTATGTCCATCAGGCGATTGCCGACCCGGCGATCCGGCCGCTGATCGAACGGTTGATGCGCGACGAGGCGGCGCCGACGATCGACGCCGCGCCGGGGCAGGACCTGTCCGCCTATGCCGATGCGCTGCTCGACCGCTTCGCCAACCCCGCGCTCGACCATAGGCTGATCCAGATCGCGATGGACGGCAGCCAGAAGATTCCGCAGCGCTGGCTCGAAACGCTGGCCTGGCACCAGCGGCGCGGCGCGCGCTGTCCGTCGCTTCTCGCGGCGATCGATGCGTGGATCGCCTTTTTGCGCGGCGGTGCTTTCCCGGTCGACGACCCGCTCGCCGATCGGCTGCGCGAAGCCGTGGCAGGTCCCGATGCGATGACGGCGCTGTTCGGACCGGTTGGTGTGCTGTCGTCGGAATGGCGGCCCGAATAAGCGCTTGGGTTTCCCGTCCGGCACCCGCATAGCTGTTGCAACAAACGGGAGACACGGTTTGGAACAACGGGGAGAGGGGCAGGGGGCACAAGCCGCCGCCGCGACGCGCGATATTGAGCAGGACGAACGCTATCAACGGCTGGTGACGACGCGGTCGCGCTTCGGCTGGCGGCTGACGATCGTCATGCTGGTCATTTATTTCGGCTATATCCTGCTGATCGCGTTTGAACCGCATATCCTCGCGCGCCCGCTGGGGAGCGGCGTGACCTCGCTCGGCATTCCGCTCGGACTCGGAGTGATCGTCGCGGGCATCTTGCTCACTGCGCTCTATGTGCGCCGTGCCAACAAGATATTCGATCGCGATCTCGATGCGCTGCGCCGGGATTATGGCGCATGAGCCGCTTTCCGATCACCCGCACCGCGCTGATCCTGCTGGCGCTTGGCTGGCCCGCGGTCGCGGCGGCCGATGCGCTGACCGGCCAGACCGAGCAGCAGGCGGCGAACTGGCCGGCGATCCTGATGTTCTCCGCCTTCGTGCTCGCGACTCTCGGCATCACGCGCTGGGCGGCGGGACGCGTGCGTACCGCGTCCGATTTCTACACCGCGGGCGGCGGAATCACGGGGTTCCAGAACGGCCTCGCGATCGCCGGCGACTATATGTCGGCGGCGTCCTTCCTCGGCATTTCGGCACAGATTTTTGCCGATGGCTATGACGGGCTGATCTATTCGACCGGTTTCCTCGTCGGCTGGCCGATCCTGCTTTTCCTGCTCGCCGAGCGGCTGCGCAATCTCGGCCGCTACACCTTCGCTGACGTCGTCAGCTTCCGCTTCGCGCAGACCCCGGTGCGGTTGTTTGCGGCATTCAGTACCCTCGCAGTCGTGCTCTTCTATCTGATCGCACAGATGGTCGGCGCGGGGCAGTTGATCAAACTGCTGTTCGGCTTGCCCTACACCTATGCGGTGCTGATCGTTGGCGCGCTGATGACCTGCTATGTGCTGTTCGGCGGCATGATCGCGACGACCTGGGTCCAGATCATCAAGGCGGTGATGCTGCTCGGCTGCGCAAGCTTCATGGCGTTCGCGGTGCTGTGGAACTTCGGCTTCTCGCCCGAGGCGCTGTTCGCCAGGGCGGTCGAGGTGAAGACCGGGCTTGCCGCCTCGGCGGGTGCGGCGCCCGCGGACGCGGCGGCGAAGGGCCTGTCGATCATGGGGCCGGGCGGCTTCATCAAGGACCCGTTGTCGGCGATCAGCTTCGGCATGGCGCTGATGTTCGGCACCGCGGGCCTGCCGCATATCCTGATGCGCTTCTTCACCGTTCCCGACGCCAAGCAAGCGCGCAAGTCGGTGCTGTGGGCCACGGGCTGGATCGGCTATTTCTATATCCTGACCTTCATCATCGGCTTCGGCGCGATTACCTTCGTTGCGTCGAACCCGGACTATCTGATGCCCGACGGCAGCCTGAAGGGCGGCGGCAATATGGCGGCGATCCACCTCGCTTCGGCGATCGGCGGCGATATCTTCCTGGGGATCGTCAGCGCGGTTGCCTTCGCGACGATCCTCGCGGTGGTCGCGGGGCTGACGCTGTCGGGGGCGTCGGCGGTGTCGCACGACATCTATGCGTCGATCATCAAGCGCGGCAACGCGAAGTCGGAGGATGAGCTCAAGATTTCGCGGCTGACCGTTCCGGTGCTCGCGATCCTGGCGATCCTGCTCGGTATCGCGTTCGAGAAGCAGAATGTCGCCTTCATGGTCAGTCTGGCCTTCGCGCTCGCCGCGTCGGGCAATTTCCCGGTGCTGGTGATGTCGCTGCTGTGGGATGGCTGCACGACGCGCGGCGTCGTCGTCGGCGGCTTCGTCGGGGTGCTGCTGGCGCTGGTGCTGACGATATTGTCGCCGGCGATCTGGGTCGCGGTGCTCGGCCATGCCGAGCCGGTCTTTCCGTACAGCTCGCCGACGATCTTCTCGATGCCCGCGGCGTTCCTCGCGATCTGGCTCGTCTCGCTCGCCGACAAGAGTGGGCGGGCGGCGGTCGACCGGGCGGGTTACCCGGCGCAGCGCGTCCGTGCCGAAACCGGCATCGGCGCGGCGGGGGCTTCGGACCACTAGATATAAGGTGTCACCCTCACCCTTCCGGCGCATCGCGCATCCCTCCCTCTCCCGGCGGGAGAGAGAGGGGGCGGCTGGCAGCGCCGGTGGAAGGGTGACGGCGTGCGTCGCCGAACGGTCGCTTTCACCGCAGATTTCCGCCCAACTTCACACTGAAACGCTCTCCATAAATAATATTCACACACGAGAGAGTGAATATTGACTCACCCGTGAAGCCTCGGCATAAACATCCCGACGCCGACACCCGATCGGCGCATGCTGGGAGAGATATGATGAGGGCAATTTTCTTGGCGTCCGTGTGCGCGGGCGCGCTGTTCACCGTTCCGACCATCGCCGTGGCGCAGGATGCCGGGGGCACCGCCCCGCAGGCCGAGGAGCCGGATGGCGACGACGGGTCGATCATCGTCACCGCCACACGCCGCGCCGAACGCATCCAGGACGTGCCGCTCAGCATCTCGGCCTATTCGCAGGAAGAGCTGACCGAAAAGGGCATCGTCGGTTATGAAGGCATCGGGCGCGAGACGCCGGGCGTCGTGCTCAACAAGCCGACCGCCAACTTCAACAATTTCACCGCCCGCGGCATCGCGACCAACGGCTATAACGCCAACCTGCAAAGCTCGGTCGCGATCTATATCGACGAACTGCCGGTCTCGACGATCGGCAACACCACCGTCGTCGACCCCAATCTGTTCGACGTCGAGCGCGTCGAATTCCTGCGCGGGCCGCAGGGGACGTTGTTCGGATCGGGTTCGCTGTCGGGCGCGATGCGCATCCTGCAGAAAAGCCCCGATCTCAACGATTTCGACACCGCCGCGCTCGTCGATCTCGGGCTGACCGGATCGGACAGCGTTCGTCAGCGTTATAATGCGATGGTCAATGTGCCGCTGGTCGAAGACAAGCTGGCGCTGCGCGTCGTCGGTTTCTATCGTGACGAGGAAGGCTATCTCGACAATGTCGGGACGGGCGTCCACAATTCGAACACGCTGATCGATTATGGCGGTCGCGCCACCCTGCTGTGGAAGCCGACCGACCGGTTGTCGATCAAGCTGCTCGGCAGCTACGAATATAGCAACCCCAAGGACAGCTCGCTGACCAGCCCGTCGCTGGGGCGCAACAAGCGCGTGTCGGACGAACCCGATCGTTTCACCGGCAAGCAACTGATTGCGAACGCGACGATCGACTATGAATTCGATTTCGCCAAACTCACCAGTTCGTCGACCTATTCGGATTTCGAGCAGCGTTTCTACGTCGACCTCGCCGGCACCTTTCAACCCGGCTCGTTCCCGGGCGCGCCGATCGCCTTCGGCCTCGACGCCGATGGTTATGACAAGGTGTTCGTGCAGGAAACGCGGCTCGCCTCGACGCTCGACGGCCCGTTCCAGTTCGTGGTCGGCGGCTTCTATCTCGATCGCCGCCGCGACGTCGATTATTTCTACCGCTCGAGCTTGGCCTTCCTGGCAGAACGCAACTACACTGGGTTGCCCGACAAATATTATCAGAAGCAATATACCCACTCCGTCAGCAAGGAACTCGCGGGCTTTGGCGAGCTGACCTATCGCTTCTCGGACAAGTTCTGGCTGACGGGCGGCATGCGTTACGGCGAGACCTCGGCGCAGGGCTTTACCGAGGCGGGTGGGTACCTCGCCTTTGTGCGCATCCCTCTCCCGGCGCCCAACCCGCCGTTGGACCTCAACTATTTCTCGGTGGCGCTGGGCAACATCCGCAACGTCGCCTTCAACTATTTTCCCGCATATGACGCGGTCACTGGAGTCAAGGCGAAGGGATCAAAGCCGTCCTGGAAAGCGAGCGCGACGTTTAAGCCGAGCGAGAACCTCACCACCTATGCGACCTTTTCGACCGGTTTCCGTGCGCCGATTGTCAACGCCTTTGCCGGCCGGGCGAGTATCGTCGATCCCAACGACATCATCATCCCTTTCGGCGCAACGTCGGACAGCCTGAAAAGCTATGAGGTCGGAGCCAAGGGCCGCTGGCTCGGCGGGCGCGTGTCGATCAACACCGCCTTTTACCTGATCGACTGGAGCAATATCCAGGCGCAGGCGAACCGCGTGTCGGACTCGGTGCAGTTCGCGACCAACATCGGCGCGGCGCAGAGCAAGGGTTTCGAGTTCGAGGTCGCGGTGATCCCTGTGACCGGCTGGTCGATCGGTTTCAACGGCGCCTATAATGACAGCAAGATCACCAGGCTGTCGGCGGCGGAAGCTGCGATTTCGGGCGCGGTGCTCGGGCACCGGCTGTCGGCGCCGCGGATTCAGGGATCGGCCTATATGTCGTATAATTTCAAGATCGGGTCCGACGTCGATGCGTTGCTGGCGGTCAATGCGCAGCATATCGGGTCGTACAACAGCAGCTTCCCGAACACCCCGGGCGCGCCGAACGTGCCGCTCGCGACCTTCGGCAAGACCGATGCTTACAGCAACGTCAACCTCAGCCTCGGGCTGAAGAAGGGCGATATCTCGGCGCAGCTCTATGTCGAGAATGTCTTCGACGATCATTCGATCACCTACATCCATCCCGAGGCCTTCCTGAACAGCCGCTTCGGCACGATGCGGCCGCGCACCTTCGGCATTCGTCTCGGCTACAGTCTCTAAGCCGTGGCGGTCGCCGATCTCTCGCCCTCCGCCGCGCCGGGTGCGCGGCCGAGTGGCAGGCCCGGCTTCGTGCTGGGGATGCTTTGCTTCGTCTATGTCCTGAACTTCCTCGACCGCCAGTTGCTGTCGATCCTCGCCAAGCCGATCCAGGATGCGCTCCAGATCAGCGACGGCCAGCTCGGGCTGATCAGCGGGCTCTATTTCGCGATGTTCTATTGCTTCATCGCGATCCCGGTCGGCTGGTTCGCCGACCGAACGAGCCGCGTCGGGGTGCTGTCGCTCGCCTGCGCGGTGTGGAGCGGCGCGACCGTCGCGTGCGGGATGGCGGCGAACTACACCCAGCTTGCGATCGCGCGCATGGTCGTCGGCTTTGGCGAGGCGGGGGGCGTGCCGCCCTCCTATGCGATCATCACCGACACCTATCCGCCGGGCAAGCGCGCCGCCGCGCTGGGCATCTTCAACCTCGGCCCGGCGATCGGCGCCGCGGCGGGGGTGGCGTTCGGCGCCGCGATCGCCGAGCATTTCGGCTGGCGCATCCCCTTCATCGCGGTCGGCGTCATCGGCATTGTCACCGCGCTGGTCGTGTGGCTGACAGTGCGCGAGCCGAAGCGCGGGGCGACCGATGTTGCGGCGCCGGTTTCGAGTTCGCCTGCGGACGAGAAGGCGGAGTTCTGGCCGACGGTGCGCATGTTCCTGTCGCACCCGATCTTGATGCTCGCGGCGCTCGGCAGCGGCGCGACGCAGTTCGTGACTTACGGCCTCGGCAATTTCGCGGTGCTGTTCCTGATGCGCGAAAAGGGCATGGAACTGGGCGATGTCGCGATCTGGTACGCGCTGGTGCTGCTGGTCGGCATGGGCGGCGGGATGATCGTGTCGGGGCGGGTGATAGACCGCATGGTGCGGAAATCGCGCGCCGGCTATGCGATCGCTCCAGCGCTGTCGCTGGTCGTCGCCATGCCCTTTTATATCGGCTTCGTCTGGGCACCGGGCTGGCCGTTGGCGCTCGCGCTGCTCAGCGTCGTGATGGTCTTCAACTATTTCTATCTCTCGGCATCGGTCGCGCTGGTGCAGGAGGAAGTGAAGCCGAACCAGCGCGTGCTGGCCGGGGCGCTGCTGCTCCTCATCATGAATTTCATCGGGTTGGGACTGGGGCCGACATGGGTCGGTTTCGCAAGCGACTGGTTCAAGGCGCAGGGCGACGCGCACGGGCTGCAGACCGCGCTCTACACGCTGACGCCTTTCTATCTCGTCGCCATCGCTCTCTTTCTCTGGCTCGCACGGCAGCTGCGCCGCGAGGAGGCTTCGGCATGAAAAAGACAACTACGCTGCTCGCCGCCGCGATGCTGGTGGCGACGCCCGCCGTCGCCGCTGCGCCGGTGGTCGACGCCCCCGCCGGATCGGTCGAGGGCAAGGCGGTAGGCAAGGTCCGGATATTCAAGGGCATTCCCTTCGCCCAGGCGCCGGTCGGCCCGCTGCGCTGGAAGCCGCCGGTCGCGCTGCCCGCGTGGCAGGGGGTGCGCAAGGCGCAGAGCTTCGGCGCCGCCTGCATCCAGCCGCGCCCGACCGCGATCGGCATCTATACCAACCCGCCTGCCAAGGCCTCTGAAGACTGTCTGACGCTCAACATCTGGGCGCCCGAGGCGGCCAAGGACGCGCCGGTGATCGTGTGGATCCACGGCGGCGCGCTGACCAACGGTTACAGCCATGAGGCGATGTACGATGGCGCCAAGCTTGCCGCGCGCGGCGCGATTATCGTGTCGATCAACTATCGGCTCGGCGCGCTCGGCTATATGGCGCACCCCGAACTCAGCAAGGAATCGCCCGACGGGGTGTCGGGCAATTATGGGCTGCTCGACCAGATCGCGGCGCTCGAATGGGTAAAGGCGAATATCGGCGCCTTTGGCGGCGACGCGAACAATGTCACCATCGCGGGCGAGTCCGCGGGCGCGCTCAGCGTGATGTATCTGATGACCGCGCCCAAAGCGCGCGGGCTGTTCCACAAGGCCATCGCGCAGAGCGCCTATATGATCTCGACCCCGTCGCTCCGCGAGGCACTGCATGGCGAGGTGCCGGCCGAGACGATGGGGACCAAGGTCGCCGCGGCGCTCGGCGCCGCCGACCTCGCGGCGCTGCGCGCGATGGATGCCACTGCGCTCAACGACGGCGCGCTCAAGGCCGGCTATTTCCCCTGGGGTACCGTCGACGGCAAGGTGCTGCCGCGACAGCTGGTCGACAGTTTCGACCGCGGCGAGCAGGCGCCGGTGGCTATGATCGCGGGGTTCAACATCGGTGAAATCCGCTCGCTGCGTATGCTCGCGCCGCCGGCGCCCGCGAGTGCTGCGGTCTATGAGGCGGCGATCCGCGAGCGTTATGGCGATCTCGCCGATGGCTGGCTCAAGCTCTATCCCGCCAAGGATTTGGGCGAAGCGGTGATCGCGACCACGCGCGACGCGCTCTATGGCTGGACGTCCGAGCGGCTCGCGGTCAAGCAGAGTGCGCTCGGCCAGCCCGCCTATCTCTACCTTTTCGACCATGGCTATCCGGCGACGAGCGAGGCGGGGCTGCACGGCTTCCACGCCGCCGAAATCCCTTATGTGTTCGGCACCGCGACCGACACGCCGCCCTATTGGCCCAAAATCCCCGACACGGTCGCCGAAAAGCGCTTCGCGGCGGCGATGGGCGATTATTGGGTGTCCTTCGCGAAGACCGGCAAGCCCGAGGCAGCGGGTCAGGCGGTCTGGCGTCCCTATGGCCAGGACGCCGCCTTCCTCGCCTTCGCCGACATCCCGCGCCCCGGCGTGCGGCTGATGCCGGGCATGTATGCGCTGCACGAGGCGGCGATGTGCCGCCGCCGCGCCGCCGGCAATCTGCCGTGGAACTGGAACACCGGCATCTTGTCGCCGGTGCTCGTCAAGGGCGCCGATTGTCCATGATCGACGGGAGCATGCAGGATTATCCGCTGACGCTGAACCGCTTCCTCGACCATGCCGCGCGCTGGCATGGCGAGGCCGAGGTGGTGAGCGCGCGCGACGACGGCAGCATCGGTCGTGTCACTTACGCCGCGCTCCGCATCCGCAGTCTGGCGATCTCGTCGCTGCTCGATGGTGTCGGGATCGGGCAGGGCGACCGCGTCGCGACGCTGGCGTGGAACAGCTCGGCGCATGTCGAGCTCTGGTATGCGGTGATGGGCATGGGGGCGGTGTGCCACACGCTCAACCCGCGTCTCACGGGGCCGCAGCTCGCATCGATGGCGGTGCAGTCGGGCGCGAAGATTCTGGTCGCGAGCGCCGACCTGCTACCGCTGGCCAAGCTGATCGCCGAGCGCGCGCCGGCGATCGAGCGCATCTTGCTGATCGATGGTCCGGGAGGCGAGGGCGGCGCGAACGTCCCGGTAACCAAACTCGAAAGCCTGATCGCTGACGCGCCAGATGGCGCCGTCTGGGGCGATTTCCCCGAAACCGCACCCGCGGGCCTCTGCTTCACTTCGGGCACCACCGGCGCGCCGAAGGGCGTGACCTACACGCATCGCGGCAGTTTCCTCCACACGCTGCGCAGCCTGCAGGCCGATGTCATGGCCTTCACCAGCCGCGACGCGGTGCTCGCGGTGGTGCCGATGTTCCACGCCAACGCCTGGGGGCTGCCCTTTGCGCTGCCCGCAGTCGGCGGCAAGCTGGTGCTGCCGGGTCGTCAGGCCGATGGCGCCAGCCTCGCGCGGCTGATCGCCGCCGAGAGGGTGACGATCGGGGTCGGGGTGCCGACGGTTTGGCTGGGGCTGGTCGAACATCTCGAGGCGGTCGGCGGCGAATTGCCGTCGCTCGAACGCCTGATCGTCGGCGGCGCGCCGATGGCTCCGGCGCTGATGGAACGGCTCGAAAGCCGGCTCGGCGTCACCGTGCAGACGAGTTGGGGCATGACCGAATTGTCGCCGCTCGGCGTCATCGCGCCGCCCGACGATCCGCAACGCAGTGCGGCGGTGTCGGGGCGGCCGGCGATCGGCGTCGACCTGCGGCTGACCGATGCAGGCGGCACGCCGCTTCCCGAACAGCGCGGCGGCGAGGGACATTTGTACGTACGCGGCGCGTCGGTAGTCGACCGCTATTTCGGCGAGGAGGCGCCCGCGACCGATGTCGAGGGCTGGTTCCCGACCGGCGACCTCGCGCGCATCGACGCGCGCGGCAATCTGATCATCACCGGCCGCGCCAAGGATCTGATCAAGTCTGGCGGCGAATGGATCAACCCCGCCGAGATCGAGGCGGTGGTCGGGGCCTTGCCGCAGGTGTCGCTCGCCGCCGTCATCGGGCGGCAGGACGCCAAATGGGGCGAGCGCCCGGTGCTGCTGGTCGAGATGCGCGGCGGCGAGGAGATCGACGACGCCGCGCTGCTCGCGCCGCTCGCGGGCCGCGTCGCGACCTGGTGGATTCCCGATGCGGTGGTGCGGCTCGCCGCCATGCCGCTGGCGCCGACCGGAAAAATCGATAAGATTCGCTTGCGGAACGAGCATGGAGCGGGTTGAGCGGACTGCGGCGCGGGGCGCCGGGGAACAGGGATCGGAAGTGGTGCCAGTGGCAGACGAGCCAAAAACGCGTCGGCGGTCGACCAAGGCCGAACAGCGCGCCGAAACGATCGAGCAGATGCTCGACGAGGCCGAATATCTTTTCTCGAAGCACGGTCTGCACGGCGTCACGCTGAAGGACGTCGCCAAGCGCGTCGGCGTCCACCACACGCTGCTCAACTATTATTTCGCCGACAAGAAAAGCCTGTTCGACGCGGTCTTCGCGCGCCGTGCGGTGGTGACCAGCGAGCGGCGGATGCAGGCGCTCGACGATTATGAGAAACTGGCGGGCGACACGCCGACCGTCGAGGGTGCGCTTCATGCCTTTCTCGACACCGACCTCGACCTTTATATCCATGGCGGCGAGGGCTGGAAAAATTACGGCGCGCTCGGCGCGCTCGTCGCCAACACCCCCGAATGGGGCGCCGATTTGATGGACAGCCATTTCGACCCGGTGGTGCTGCGGCTGATCGACCTGCTCAAGAAAGCGCTGCCCGACTGCGCCGAGCGCGACATCTTCTGGGGCTATCACTTCGTCACCGGCGCGCTGATGGTCACGCTGGCGCGGACGGGACGCATCGACAAATTGTCGGGTGGCGTCTGCAAGTCCGAGGATTTCGAAGCGATCAAGGCGCGCATGGCCTCGTTCATGGCCGCGGGCTTCCTGCAGATCTGCCACAAGACGGCCTGAGGCGGGAGCGGGGGCTCCACGCGTCACGCCAAAGCTTCGCTGCGAAAGATATTAACTAACTAGAGAGTGAACAAAGGAGTTTTCAGGATGACGACATCGGGTTCGGAATTGTCGCTCGGCGGCCGGGTGGCGATCGTGACCGGCGCGGGCGGCGGACTCGGCCGCGCGCACGCGCTGTATCTGGCAAGCCAGGGCGCCGCCGTCGTCGTCAACGACCTTGCGATCGAACCGGCGCAGGCGGTGGTGCGCGAAATCGAGCAGGGCGGCGGCACCGCGCTCGCGGTCGCGGCCTCGGTCACCGACGAAGCGGCGGTCGAGGCGATGGTACGGCAGGTGCTCGACCAATGGGGCCGCATCGACATATTGATCAACAACGCCGGCATCCTGCGCGACAAGAGCTTTGCCAAGATGAGCCTCGACGATTTCCGCACCGTGATCGACGTCCATCTGATCGGCGCCGCGATCTGCTGCAAGGCGGTGTGGGAGGTGATGCGCGCGCAGCAATATGGCCGCATCGTCATGACCACCTCATCGTCGGGACTGTGGGGCAATTTCGGCCAGGCCAATTATGGTGCCGCGAAGATGGCGCTTGTCGGGCTGATGCAGACGCTGGCGATCGAGGGCGAGAAATATGGCATCCGCGTCAATGCGCTGGCGCCGACCGCGGCGACGCAGATGACGCATGGGGTGCTGTCGGACGCCAGCCTTGACCGGCTCGACCCGGCGCTGGTCAGCCCGGCGCTGCTGCCGCTCGTCGTCGACGATACGCCGACCCGTATAATCCTGTGTGCCGGGGCAGGACATTTCGCAGTGGCCGACGTCACGCTGTCGCAGGGGCTCCATATCGGCGCCGGTGCCGATGCGGGCCAGCGGCTGATCGCCGAACTGCCGCGCGTGATCGACCGCGACGGCGCGATTGTTCCCGCTTACGGCTTCACCCAGGCCGAACGCGAAGTCGCGAGTGCCGACGCGGCGATGGCGGGGGCCAGCTAAGCGCGCGGCCAACCTGTCATACAGCTGTTGCCAAGAGCTGTCTGACAGGTTTAAACGACGCATGGGAGAACAGCCATGACGTCGAAGCATGTGGTGATCGTTTCGCAGGACATGACGAGTTTTGTCGGGTCGGGGGGCTGCGATCGCCGCCACTTGCCGTCCGACGCGCTGCTGCTCGGTTTTGGCGGGGTGCAGGAACCGGTGGTCAGCACGCTCGGTCTCGCCGAACTCGATGCTGTCGCCGACGATCATCTGCTGATCTTCGCGGTGTCGCGCGCCGCGTGCCGCCGCCTGTTCGGCGACCTGCCCGATCCCGCCGCGCGCTGGTATCTGCCGTCGGATCTGCGCGGGCTCGGCCAGTCGATCGTTGCGCCCGACAGCGATCCGCGCGCCGCCGACACGCTGCGCCTCGCGCGCTCGCTTGAACTGCTCTGCCAGTTTTTCGCCGCGCTCGCCGCGGGGCGCATGGTGCCGGTCGATGGCCAGCCGAGCCTGTGCGAAAGCGACATCGCGCGCATCGCCGCGGCGCGGCGGATCGTCGACGAACGTTGGCACGAAAAACTGACCATTGACGATATCGCGAAGAGCTGCGGCCTCAACCGCGACAAGCTGACACGCGGCTTTCGCGAACTCTATCGCTGCACCGTCGCCGAGGCGCTGAGCGAACGGCGGCTGCGCCAGGCGCGGCAGATGCTCGCGGCGAGCGACCTGCCGGTGGCGAGCATCGGCTATCGCTGCGGCTATCTCAACAACGCCAGCTTCACCCGCGCCTTTTCGCGGCGTTTCGGCATGGCGCCGACCGCGATGCGCCGTATCGGTGTCGCGGCATGAGCCGCGTCGCCGCGATCGATGCGACCGCGAGCCGATCGCTCGTCGAGCGCGCGATGGAGATGGTGCGCGATCATATCCGCACCCACGACCTGAAAGTCGGCGACAGCTTGCCGGGCGAGGGGAGCTTCGCCGCGCAAATGGGGGTCAGCCGCCCGGTGATGCGCGAGGCGTTCGGGGCGCTCGCGGCGCTCCGCCTCGTCGATGTCGGCAACGGCCGCCGCCCGCGCGTCGGCGCGATCGACGGGTCGGCGATGGCGGCATCGCTGGGCCATGCGATCAACACCGCGCAGGTCAGCCTCGCTGACGTCTGGGACGTGCGCCGCACGCTCGAACTGCGCACCGCCGAACTCGCCGCGCTCAACCGCAGCGACGATCAGGCGCGCGCGATATCGGCCGCCGCGCATCGGCTCGCGGTCGATCGGGACGAGGTCGCGCGCACCGCCGCCGATACCGAATTCCATCAGGTGATCGCCGCCGCGAGCGGCAATCCGCTGTTCTACCAGATCATCTGTTCGTTCGAGGAAATGATGGCGCGCGCCGTCCCGCGCGCCTGGCAGGAGCGTGCGCTGCCCGAAGAGCGCGCCGAATCGCTGACCCTCCACCACGAGGTCGCCGATGCGATCGCGGCGCGCGAGCCGGCGCGGGCGCGGGCCGCGATGGAGCGGCATTTCGCCAATTCGGTCGGCGAGCGGCTGCGCGACGCCCGATGACGACGACCGCACCCGCGCCGGCCGGCCGTTTCGCCGGGGTCGAACTGGGCGGGACGAAGGTCGTCGTGACCCTCGCCGACGGGCTCGACATCGTCGACCAGCGCAGCCTTGCGACCACGAGCCCCGACGAAACGCTGAGCGCCGCGGTCGATATCGTCGCCGCATGGGACCGGCAGGCGCCGATCGCGGCGATCGGGATCGCCAGTTTCGGCCCCATCCGCGTCGACCCTGCCGCGCCCGACTATGGCACGATCCTCGACACCCCGAAGCCCGGCTGGACCGGTGCGCGCGTCGTCGCCCCTTTCGCCTCGCGTTTCGCCAGTCCGGTGGCGCTCGATACCGACGTCAACGGCGCCGGGATCGCCGAGGCCGAGTTCGGCGCCGGGCGCGGCTGCAGGACGATCGTCTATCTGACCATCGGCACCGGCGTCGGCGGCGGGGTGATCGTGAACGGTCAGCCGGTGACCGGGCGCCTTCACCCCGAAATCGGGCATATGTCGCTGCGCCGCGCCGCGGGCGATGGTTTCGTCGGCGCCTGTCACTTCCACCGCGATTGCGTCGAGGGGCTGCTGAGCGGGCCGGCGCTACGCGCGCGCTTCGGGCGCGATCCCGCGACCGTCGATCCGGCCGATCCGGGTTGGGCGGCGGTCGCGTCCGACCTCGCCGAACTCCTTGCCGTGCTGATGCTCGCCCTGTCGCCAGACCGCATCATCGTCGGCGGCAGCGTCGCCCTCGGCCAGCCTGATGTGGTGGCGCGCGCCGCGATCCTCGCCGCCGAAAGACTGGTGATCTATATCGCCGATTATGACCTTACGGCATTGTCGTGTATCGTCGCTCCGCCGGCGCTGAAGCAGGATGCCGGGCCGCTTGGCGCGATTTTGCTCGCCGTCCGGGCGACGCAACGCGGGACACCCGGTGTCACAACGGGCTTGCGTTCGGTCGCCCTTCGTGATTCAGCGGGGCATAGATAAAAATCGGGTCGGCTTCCGCCGATGAGCACAACAGCGAGCGGAGACTAGAATGAAGCGATTTGACATCTTGTCGAAACAGGACGGCGGCATCGCCGGGCCGCCGGTGCGGTCGCCGCATGCGCGCGCCACAGCGTTAACACCTAGTTAGCCAGCTTGCTTTCGACTCGAGATGTACTATTCCCGACCCGTGCAAGGCGATCCTGACAATTACATCAGCCTGCTGTCTGCCGCGCAAATCGAAACGCTGCGGCATGTTTTCGAGCATAAAAATTCCAAGGAGATCGCGCGGCTGATGAACGTGTCGCCGCACACGGTCGACGAACGCGTGCGAAGGTCTCTAAAAAAACTCAACGTTTCTAACAGGGTAGAGGCCGCAACGATATTGGCTCGTAACGGTGTCTTCGAAGATGTTACCCCTTATCAGCCTTTGACATATCAACCGGTTAACCTTTCCGATTCCCTGCCCGCCGACGAAGGCGACCCGGGGCACGGGTCGTTTCGGCAGATCTTCAACATTGGTTTGCCGTTTCCGACCAAGTCCCAGCCGATCAATCGGCATGGGTTGTTGGAAAGGATTATCTGGCCGATCTTGATCGCATTTGTGACGATTTTGGCCTTCTCCGCTCTCTACTCGATCCTTGTCGGACTTGGTCGGTTGACCTGACGTTCGAGCCGAATGCTGCGGGGGGGAACCGGTAGCATTCTTTTTTCAAGGACCAAGAAATGCTGAACCAAAGACTCTCCGGCGCGAAAAAAATCGCTTCCGAATTGCACCAGGCCGAAGACGCCATCGACGAGGTGATGATCCGCATCGCCAACCTCGCCGCGACCCTGCCCACCGTGCGCCGCGACACCAACATGTCGGCGATCGTCGGTCAGGAAGCGATGTCGAAAGTCGCGCACGCCCTGGCCGCCGCCGGCGACGTCCGCCAGCTGCTCACCGATGCGCATCTCGCGCTGACCGTGACGCAGAAAGAGGTCGGTCTCGGCACCCGCATGTTCGGCGCCGGAGTAAAGCCCGCCAGCGCGTCGCTCGACGAGGGCAGCAACGATCTGGTTCGCGCCGACGTCGTGGAAATGCCGCTGGCCAAGGCTTCGTAATCACTACGGAAGGTTGACGAAAGCCACATGTGGGCCGTTGCGATTTATTACAGCGTTTTGTTGATCACGGTGGCCGTCGCGATGAAGCGCGGCGGTCCCCTGGAACGCTGGGCGGCTTACACCGCGCTGATCGCATCGGTCTGCTCCACATTGGTGTCACCCGTTCCGGAATGGACAAATATCGAAATCAATATCTTCGTCATAGACCTCATCGTCTTGATAAGTTTCTGGTACATCGCCTTCAAAACAGAGCGTTTCTGGCCCTATTGGATCACCGGTTGGCAGCTCATCGCGATTTTCGGGCATATCCAGAAGCTGATGTTTTCGGAGATATTGGCGCGTCCCTATTCGCTGCTTTCGATATATATATCCTATCCGATCCTGCTCGTGATCATGTACGCGGCGGGATCGACGGAACAGAGGGGTGACGTGAGGGCGACCGCATAGCGGGCGCCCCGGGGGTCCCAATCCATGCAGCAATTTTCGAATGTTGAAATTGCGGAAATCAAATCGCGGATCGACCAGATCCAGGAAATGCTTGGCAGCGGTGCTGGCGGGCAGGTCCCGGTCGTGTCGCAGCCCGACCGGATCGACGCGCCGGTTCCGGGCCTGATCGAGCAACTCAACTTCAGTCTTCAGATGCGCCGCACGCGCAAGTCGCATTTCGGCAGCAACCAGCTGACCGGGCCGACCTGGGACATGCTGCTCGATCTGATGCTGGCCAAGACCAATGACCGCGAACTCAGCGCCAGCGATCTCGCGACCGGCGCCGGAGTGCCGCTGTCGTCGGGGCTGCGCATGATCGCGCTGCTCGAACAGCTCGATCTCGCCGAACGTTTCATCGACGAACGCGACCGCCGCCGCTCGATCGTGCGGCTCACCGACAATGGCGTCGACAGCATGACGCGCTATTTCGAAAAAATGGGCCATGCGTGGAACAGCCGTCGCCGGCTCGCAATGTAGTCCCCTCCGGCCGGGATGCGGCGGCTGGCCTCCCCGGTCGCCGCGCCCGGTCATCCTATTCGGTGATATCGCGCAACATCCGGTCGATCTTGGCCATCGCGCCCGCCTTGATCTGGCACACGCGGGCCGCGCTGACATCGAGCGTCAGCCCGATTTCCTGCAGATTGAGTTCCTCGAAAAAATAGAGCTGCAGCACCAATTGCTCGCGCTCGGGTAGCCGGGCGATACACTCGCCCAGCGCTTCGAGCAGATCGTCCTGTTCGCACCGGTCGTCGGCCCCGTCGCTGTCGTCGGCGAGCAGGAAGCTGCCTTCGTCCAGCATCGCGTCGAGTGAGGTCGACCGCCCGTGCGTCGCGCTGCGCTCGAGTGCGAAATATTCCTCCGCCGACATTTCGAACGCCGCCGCCATTTCGGCGGTCGTCGGCGCGCGCATCAGATTCTGTTCGAGCGCCGCGCGGACGCTGCCGATGCGCTTGCTGGCGACCATCGCCGATCGCCCGACATCGGCCTCGCGACGCAGCTGGTCGATCATCGCGCCGCGGATGCGCGTCGAGGCATAGGTGGCAAAGGCGAAACCGCGTTCTTCATAGTGGCGGCTCGCCTCGATCAGCGCGATCAGCCCGGTCTGGACGAGGTCGTCGAGGTCGCTCGTCCGCGACAGGCGCGAGAACACCTGCCAGGCGATCTTGCGCACCAGCGGCGCATATTCGTCGATCAGGTCCTCGGCGCTGGTGCCATAGCCCTGCGGCGATGCGGCGCGCGCCGCCGCGCCGGCGAATTGCTCGGCAGGCTCAATTCTCATGATGATGGTCCTTCATCTGCTCGGCGCTTTCGTCGGCTAGCCGCGGCACATCGGCACCGATCGTCGCAACGATCTCGGTCGCCTTGCTGGCGGGAATTTCGAGGTAGGAAATGACCGCGACGTCGGGGAACGTCGCGCGGACGAGCCGCGACAGCGCGGGGCGGCAGATCGGCGACGCGACCAGCGCGAAGCTGCGCGTCGACAACAGCAGCGGTTCGACCGCCTCGCCGATCTGTCCGACGATCTTCATCGCCATGCCATGTTCGAACGGCCATTCGGCGCCCGGATTGGCGCGCACCGCCTGGTTGAGCAGCATCTCGATCTCGGGTGTGAAGGTCACGACGGGGAGCGGCATACGGCTCGGCACGATCGTCTGGACGATCAGCGCGCCGATGCGCTGGCGCACCGCCTCGACCAGGTCGCTTTCGCCAAGCTGCTGGCCCGAAAAGGCGACCATCGCCTCGGCGATCTTGCGGAAATCGCGCAAGGGGATGCGCTCGATCAGCAGCGCCTTGCACAGGCTGGCGATGCGCGGCAGCGCATAGCCCGCCGGGGTCAGGCTCGCCGCGAGCTGCGGATATTGGGCCTTGAGATTGTCGATCAGCGCCTGTGCATCGTCGATACCGAACAGGTCGGACGACGCGGCGACGATGCTGTTGTTGAGGTGGGTTGCGACGACGGTCGCCGGATCGACGACGGTATAGCCGGCGGCGATCGCGTCGTTCTGGCTGCTGCGCGGGATCCACAACGCGTCGAGGCCGAAGGTCGGGTCCTTGCACGGCCGTCCGGTGACTTTGGTGACGAGGTCGCCCGAGTCGAGCGCGAGCATTTCATTGGGGAAGACCTCGTCCTCGCCGACGATCACCCCCGCGACCGAGATGCGATAGACGTTGCCGGGCAGCGACAGGTCGTCGCTGACCTTCACCGCGGGGACGACAAAGCCGAGTTCTTTCGACAGCTGGCGTCGGATGCCGGTGATCCGGCCCATCAACGGCGCGCCCTTGCGTTCGTCGACGAGGGCGACGAGGGCATAGCCGATCTCGAGCTGGCACGGGCTCGAATCGCTGACGTCGGACCATTCGATCAGGTGCGGGTCGGGCGCGGGCAGCGCCGGTTCGGGAGTTGCGGCGACCGCGGCGGCGGCTTTGCGCAACTGCCATCCCATGCCGAGCGACAGAGCAGCGGCGGGCAGGATCAGCATCTGCGGCATCGCCGGGACCATGCCGAGGATGAACAGGATGGCGCCGACCGCGAACCAGATATGCGGCGAGGCGAACTGGCTGCCGATCTGGTCCGAAAGGTTCATCGGCGAGGTGACGCGGGTCACGATGGCGGCGGCGGCGATCGACAGCAGCAGCGCCGGAATCTGCGCGACCAGCGCGTCGCCGATCGCGAGAGTGACATAGGTGCTGCCGGCTTCGGAGAAGCTGAGGCCGTGGCTGAACACGCCGAGGATCAGGCCACCGACGATATTCACGAACAGGATCAGCAGGCCGGCGACCGCGTCGCCCTTCACGAATTTCGACGCACCGTCCATCGAGCCATAGAAATCGGCTTCGGTTGCCACTTCGACGCGCCGCGCCTTGGCTTCGTCGGGGGTGAGCAGCCCGGCGTTGAGGTCGGCGTCGATCGCCATCTGCTTGCCGGGCAAAGCGTCGAGGGTGAAGCGCGCCGACACTTCGGACACGCGCCCCGCGCCCTTGGTGATGACGACCATGTTGATGATCATCAGCACGACGAAGACGAACAGGCCGACGACATAGTCGCCGCCGATCAGCACCTGGCCGAACGCTTCGATGACATGACCCGCAGCGTGCGTGCCCTCGTGCCCGTGGACGAGCACGACGCGCGTCGAGGCGACGTTGAGCGCGAGGCGAAAGAGGGTGGTGAGCAGCAACACCGTCGGAAAGGCCGAGAAATCGAGCGGCTTGGCGGCCGACAGCGCGACCATCAGCACCGCGAGGCTGACCATGATGTTGGCGACGAAGCTGATGTCGAGGATCAGCGGCGATACCGGGATCACCATCAGCGCGACGAGGATCAGCATCCCGGCCGGCAGCGCGGCGGCACCGGCGAAACGACCGGCGTCGCGGGCGTTGAAGCTCAGGTTCATGCGCCGCCTCCGAGCGAGGCGAGGCGTTGATAGGCCTGGGCTGCGAAGCCCATCGAGAGTTTCTTGGGCATTGGTTGAATATCCATCATCGAAAGCGGCGGACGCCCGGCCTGGGTGCCGCTCATGCTCGCCATCTGCATCCGCCAGCCGGGGGCTGGGGCAGTGCCGCCGGGGAAGGCGCCGGGGGTGAAGCCGGGCTCGCCGCCGGCATCGAGCTTGGCGCGGAAGCGTTCGCGAATGTCGCCGAGGCTGCGCATGCTGCCGTCGGCGGCGTAGAAGATCGATCGGTTGGCGGCCGCGGCCTCGGGCAGCATCGTCGCGCCGGCTTGGTCGGGGTCGGCCGCCCACGCTGACAGGAATTTCACCGCGCCGCCGCTTCCCAGAAAATGGGCGAGGTACAGGTCGACGGGCTCGGCGGTGCGGCCGGTCCGGCTTTCGACATAGGCGCGATTGTCGGAGGTGAAGGCGGCGGCCATCGCGGCCGAAGCGGCGGGGTCGTCGCGCAGGTCGAATATCTGCTGGCGCAGCGTCGGGTTGGTAACGGTGAGCCGCCCTGATGCATCGCGGCCGATCGCGTTGGCGGCCCAGCCGAGGCCATGGTCGGCGCCGTGGCGGTCGAGCGTCGCGAGCCAGGTCGATTTGGTGAACTGGTACAGCCCGCGCGCCGACGAGGTCGATGCTTTCGCGGTCGGGTTAAAGCCGCTTTCCACACGCGCGACATCGACCAGATAGTCGAAATCGACCCCGGTACGGCCCGATGCGTCCTGCACCGCCGCCATCACGGGGGAGGCGGCGCCGCTGGCGGCACTGTTGTTGATCGTCGTCATGGCTGTTGGTTCCGCTGCATTCAGCAGACCAAAAGCAATCATCGTGCCATTCTTTGAAAATGGCGTAGTTGTCTTGGTTAATTAATAGCTTAGCGCGATGCCCTGCGGCCCGGTGCCGCGGACCTGGTGGTTTCTGTCAATCCTCTGACGCGTCCAGTCCTTGAGGACATTGACCCGGATCGCGGCGGCCTCCAGCTTGCGCAGCACCATGTCGATCAGCATCCGGGCATGGTCCTCGCGGCCCGGCGGAACCTTCGCGCTACGGAACAGGATCACCGCGGTGGCGAGCGCTTCGGTCGCCGCGATGATCGCGCCGGCGTCGTGCCCGTCGAGCGCCGCGACCAGCGTGTCGAGCTGGGCCTGCACCTCTTCCATCTGCATCATCATGCGTCGGCGCCGCGTCCGTGAAACTGCATCATCGCGCGCGCGGTGGCGGCGGGGTCGAGGAGATAGCTGCCCCCGGCGATGGCGCCGCGGATCGCAGCGACGCGCGCGCCGTCGACCGGCGCGGGCTGGCTGGCGATATCGGCGGCGAGGCCGATCAGGCTGGCGACCGGTACCGGCTCGCTCGCGGCCCTGGGCTGCGCGGGCGTCGGTGCGGGTTCGGCGGTGGCGCCGGCGATCTTGCGCACGGCGCCGATGCGCACGACGTTGCCGACCTGCAGCCCGATTTTGCCGTCTCCCGTCATGTGCGCCTCCTTTCCTCGGGTCCGTCAGAAAAACGACGGGCCTGTTCGAAGGGACTTAACGGACGCGAAATCGGGCGATTAAGCGCGATCGGTCAAAAAAACCAAAGAAAAGGCCCGGCGGCGTCGGGAAACCGACAACCACCGGGCCAGAGGGCCTGAACCCCTCAATTGCGCGTTCGAGGTTTGAAGCGATTTTGCTCAGGGCTAGGAGGCAAGGCGAAGGCATATGTCGATATGTCGAGGCTTGCCGACGACGCCATGGGCAAAATCGGTCAAATCCCGAAGGGACGTCGAAATGGCTTCGATCTTGGGCTTGTGCGGCCTTGCAGGTAGAACCACTACCGGCTGCGTCCGCCCAAACCCAATATCTTCGCCATTTCGACGCCTCGAACGCGCAATTGAGGGGTTCAGGCCCTGAACAAGGCTCGGGACCTTGATCAGGAAGGGTCAGTCGACCAGGCGCGCGCGTCCCGGGCCGGTGACGACGGCGCTCAGCGCGCTCTTCGTGTCGCTGCCGCGCAGCGCGATCAGGTCGCCGACGCGGCCGTCCTGCGTCGCGGTGGCGGCATAGCTGATCGAGAAGCTTTCGGTATCGATGGTGACGCGGACATTGTCGCCGCGGCGCACCACCGGTGCGGCGGCGGCGGGCTTGGCGACGAAGCCGCCCGCGGCGCTGGCGCCGGCCGGGGCGGTCATCGGCACGCGCAGCCGCCAGCCGAGCGACGGGCAACGGACGGCGAGCGTCGAGCTGTCGACGGCGGTCACCGATGCCTGTTCGGGACAGCGCGCGAGCTTGATGCGGCGGTCGATAGGGGTCGCGGTGCGGCCCATGGCACTGGCCACCATCGCGGTGAGCACGTCGATCGTCTGCCAGTCCTCGCTGGCGGTCTGGCCCGGCGCTTCGGCAGGGATCGCCATGGCCAACGCGCCGATGGCAAGGAAAAGATTGCGGTTCATGACCCATCTCCTTTGGTCCAAAATGGTCGCTCGCCTGATTGCAGGATGCGTGCCAGTCGCGCTTTGCCGCGGCTTTCGGGGCGGCTCGCCGCACGGCCGTCAAAAATCTGACCCTCGCGCCGACAGCTCGAACAACTCACGGTTCCGGGGCCTGAAAAATGGCGGAAATCCGGCAATGATCCACGTTTGGCACGCCGATTGCATAATGCCTTGGTGTTTTTCGCGCGTCTGCGCCGGCCGGTGCCGGAGCGGACCACCGAAAGAAGGATTGTGTACGATGGCATCAGAGAAGCTCTTCGGCATCCACGCCAATGCGCTGCAGCTCCGCAGCCAGCGGATGATGCTGCTCGCGTCGAACATCGCCAACGCCGCGACGCCCAATTACAAGGCGCGCGACCTCGACTTTTCGAAAGCGCTCGACCTCGCGCAGCAGGGCGGCTCGATGGAAGGGGCGATCGAATATCGCATTCCGGTCCAGTCGTCGCTCGACGGCAACACCGTCGAAATGGCGACCGAACAGACCGCCTTCGCCGAAAACGCGCTCGCCTATCGTTCGAGCCTCTCGTTCCTCTCGGGCCGCGTCAACACGCTGACTCGCGCGCTGAAGGGCGAATGACGATGAACGGCAATTTCTCGGTCTTCGACATCAGCGGCCGCGCGATGTCGGCGCAGCTGATCCGGCTCAACACCACCGCGTCGAACCTCGCCAATGCGGGGACGACCGCCGGCAGCGAAGCGGGCGCCTATCGCTCGATGAAGCCGGTGTTCCGTACCGTGATGGACGAAGGCGGCCGCGCGACGGTCGCGGTCGACCAGGTCACGCAAACGAAAATGGCGCCGTCGAAACGGCACGATCCCAACAACCCGCTGGCCGATGCCGACGGCAATGTCTGGGACGCCGCGGTCGATAGCGCCGCCGAGCTGGTCGAGATGGTCGAGACCGCCCGCCAGTATCAGAACAACGTCCAGGTCCTCGAAACCGCCAAGGGCCTGATCAACGAAACCCTGCGGATGGGACAGTAAGATGGCCGTGAACAGCGTCACCAACACCAGCAATGTCGTGCTCCAGCCGAAGGGCAGCGCGAACCAGATGGGGCAGAGCGATTTCCTGCGCCTGATGACCGCGCAGCTGAGCCAGCAGGACCCGTTCAACCCGGTCGATAACCAGGCGATGGTCGCGCAGATGGCGCAATTCTCCAGCCTCGCCGGGATCACCGAGACGAACACCACGCTTCAGACGATTTCCGACCAGCTCACGGCGCAGACCCAGCTGCTCAAGGACATCAAGGCCGCGACCCCCGCGCCGGCCACCACCACCGACACCACCAGCACGCAGTAAGGAACCGATCCCATGTCTTTCTATACCTCGCTTTCGGGCCTCAAGGGCGCCCAGACCGAAATGTCGGTCGTTTCGAACAACATCGCCAACGCCGGCTCGATCGGCTTCAAGCGCAGCAAGGCGCAGTTCGGCGACATCTTCGCCGCCTCGCCGAACCAGTCGACCAAGACCGTCGCGGGGCAGGGCACGCGCCTGACCGGCATCACCCAGCAGTTCACCCAAGGGTCGTATGAATCGAGCGAAAAGACGTTCGACATGGCGATCATCGGCGACGGCATGTTCGTCGTGAAGGGCGAACCGCCGCGCAACCAGGTCACCTACACCCGCAACGGCTCCTTCTCGCCGCTCGAGGATGGCCGCGTCGTCGACTCGACCGGCGCGACGCTGCAGCTGCTGCCCGTCGATGCCGACGGCAATGTCACCAGCCGCACCCTTGCCTCGACGACCGACTTCGTCGTGCCGCAGCACGCCGCCGGCAATCCCGACGCCGCGCTCGTCAACGTGTCGATCGGCCAGGACGGCCTCGCCACCGCGACCTTCGCCGATGGTTCGAACCAGACGCTCGGCAAGATCGCCATGGCGACCTTCCCCGCGACCGAGGGCCTGCGCCCCGTCGGCGATGCGCATTGGCAGGCGACCGGCGAGAGCGGCCAGCCGACGATCGATGCGGCGACCAACGGCCCGATGGGCACGATCCAGTCGGGCGCACTCGAACGCTCGAACGTCGATATCACCGAGGAACTGGTGATGTTGATCGCGGCGCAGCGCAATTTCCAGGCGAATGCCAAGGCGATCGAGGGCGCGTCCGCGCTGACCCAGACGATCATCGGCCTCCGCTGATAGCCCGCGATTAGCCGCCTGCCAGGAGCAACCCCATGGACCGCGTCATCTATACCAGCCTCACCGCGATGCGGGGCAGCATGGCCCGGCAGACGGCGATCGCCAACAACCTCGCCAACGCCCAGACCCCCGGCTTTCGCGCCGACATGGCCGAAGCGCAGTCGCTGTGGCTGCACGGCAGCGGTGCGGGCGGACGCGCCATGGCGTCCGAGGAAGTCGTCGGCGCCGATATGCGCGCCGGCACGATCACCGCGACCGGCCGCGACCTCGATATCGCGATGGCCGGCGACGCGATGCTCGTCGTCCAGGCGCCGAATGGCGAGGAGGGCTATACCCGCCGCGGCGACCTTCAGGTCTCGCCCAGCGGACTGCTCACCACCGGTGACGGCCATCCGGTGCAGGGTTCGCAAGGACCCGTCACCATCCCGCCCGCGGATTCGATCAAGATCGACCAGGAAGGGCGCGTCTTTGTCGTGCCCGCCGGCGGCGATCCCGAAAATCCGCAGGAGGTCGATCGCCTGCGCCTCGCGACGCCGACGGGGTCGGACATCGTCAAGGGGCTCGACAATCTGTTTCGCGTCAAGGGCGGGGGCATCCTGCCCGACGATCCCGAAGCGCGCGTTATCACCCGCTCGATCGAGGGCTCGAACGTCACCGCGACGGTCGCCCTCGTCGACATGATCGAGGCCAGCAAGGCCTGGGATTCGCAACTCAAGCTCATCAGTGACGCGCGCGACATGGACAGCGCGACCGCGAACCTGATGGCGCTGCCCCGTTAAGGAGACAAGAATATGAGCTATGGTGCCTTGCACGTCGCGCGAACCGGTCTGGATGCCCAAGGCTTCCGGATGCAGGTGATCGCGAACAACCTCGCCAACGTGAACACCACGGGTTTCAAGCGCGACCGGGCCAATTTCGAAACGCTGGGCTATCAGATCATGACGCAGGCGGGGGCGCCGTCGTCGGCGGAAAACCGCTATGCGACCGGGCTCAACCTCGGCACCGGCGTCGAACTCGCCGGCACCTCGCGCATGGACACGCAGGGCACGCTGCAGACGACGGGCAATGCGCTCGACGTTGCGATCGAAGGCGCTGGCTATTTCCAGGTCCAGATGCCCGACGGGCGCACCGGATACACCCGCGCGGGCAATTTCAACCGCTCGGCCGACGGCACGATCATCACCCCCGATGGCAAACCGCTGCAACCGCAGATCCAGATTCCGGAGGATGCGACGAGCATCTCGATCGGCGCCGATGGCACCGTCTCGGCGCAGGTCGCGGGCCAGTCGGAAGCGACCGAACTCGGCCGCATCGAGATCGCGCGCTTCGCCAATCCCTCGGGGTTGCAGGCGATCGGCGACAATATCCTCGTCGAGACCGCCTCCTCGGGTGCGCCGCTGGTCGGCGCCGCGGGCGAGGAAGGCCGCGGCACGCTGCGCGGCGGCATGCTCGAAGGATCGAACGTCAATGTCGTCGAGGAACTTGTCGACATGATCGAGACCCAGCGCGCTTACGAGGTCAATTCCAAGATGATCCAGGCCACCGACGAGATGCTGAAAAATGCCACGCAAACGCTCTGACGGCCTGACCGGCCTCCTGTTCTTCGCGCTGCTCGCGGCTCCGGCCGCGGTCGAGGCGAAGAAGAAGGACCAGATCGCGCCCGACGCCTTTTCGGTCACCATGCCCGAACCGGCGCCGCCGGTGCCGCCCGCCAATGGCTCGATCTTTCAGGGCAGCTATGTCGCGCTCACCTCGGGTGGGCGCGCGGGGCAGGTCGGCGATATCCTGACCATCCAGCTCGTCGAACGGACGATCGCGGCGAAGAGCAACAGCGCCGGCACGACGCGCGACGGCAGCGTCGGGCTGACCCCGCCGGCCACCGGCCCGCTGTCGCTGTTCAATCCCAGCGATGTCGCCATGGGCGGCGGATCCCAATTCAAGGGCAAGGGCGACGCCGCTCAGTCGAACACGCTGTCGGGCGAGGTCAGCGTGACCGTCGCCGCCGTCTATCCGAACGGCACGATGCTGGTGAAGGGCGAGAAACTGCTCACCCTCAACCGCGGCGATGAGCGCGTCCAGATTTCGGGCATCGTCCGCGCGATCGACATCAGCCCCGACAACCGCATCCTGTCGACCCGCGTCGCCAACGCGCACATCCGCTACGTCGGCAAGGGCGAGATCGCCCGTGCCAGCCAGCAGGGTTGGCTGCAACGCTTCTTCTCGATCATCAGCCCGTTCTGACAGACACGAAGGGACCAACTCCGTGCTCATACGCCATGCCATTTTCGCTTTCCTTGCCTTGCTCGCCGCGAGCTTCAGCTTCGCCGCTCCGGCGCAGGCCGAGCGGATCAAGGACATGGGCCAGTTCCAGGGCCTGCGCGCGAACCAGCTGACCGGCTATGGCCTCGTCGTCGGGCTCGCGGGCACGGGCGACGACAGTCTCGATTATTCGACGCTGGGCATGAAGGGCGCGATGTCGCGCTTCGGCCTGACCCTTCCTCCCGGCGTCAATCCGGCGCTGAAAAATGCCGCGGCGGTGATGATCACCGCCGAACTGCCGCCCTTCGCCAAGCCCGGCCAGCGTCTCGACGTCACCGTCTCGGCGATCGGCAAGGCCAAGAGCCTGCGCGGCGGCACCCTCGTGCTCGCGCCGCTCTATGGCGCCGACGGACAGATTTACGCGATGGTGCAGGGCAATCTGGTCATCGGCGGACTCGGCGTCGATGCCGCCGACGGGTCGAAGCTGACGGTCAACGTCCCGTCGAGCGGCCGCATCGCGGGTGGCGCGACGGTCGAACGATCGGTCGACACCGGCTTCGCCAGCAGCGAGATGCTGACCTTCAACCTCCACCAGTTCGATGCGACTAACGCCAAGGCGGTGGCCGACGCGATCAACGCCGCGATCCCCGGCAGCGCGTCGATGATCGACGGCGCCAGCATCGCGATCCGCGCCGCGGGTGGCGGCGACCAGCGGATGCGCCTGATGTCGCAGATAGAAAATCTCGGCGTCCGGCGTGCCGAACCGCCCGCCAAGGTCATCGTCAACGCCCGCACCGGCACGGTGGTGATCAACGGCGCGGTGCGCGTCGGCACCGCCGCGGTGTCGCAGGGCAAGCTCACCGTTTCGATCAAGGAATCGCCGACGGTGGTGCAGCCCGCGCCCTTCAGCCGCGGCCAGACCGCGGTCGAGGAGTCGAGCGATGTCCAGGTGACCGAAGAATATCGGCCGATGATGCTGGTCAAGCCGACCGCGTCGCTGTCCGAACTCGTCGATGCGATCAACCGCATGGGCGTCCCTCCCGGCGACCTCGTCGCCATCCTCGAGGCGCTGAGCCAGGCTGGCGCGCTCACTGCGGAACTGGTGATCATATGACGACGCCCATTTCTTCGATCGGCGCGACCCCGGCGGCTGCCGGCGGCGGCGACGGCGGGCTGCGCAAGGCGGCCGAGGCTTTCGAGGCGGTTATCCTGCGCCAGCTGATGGCGTCGATGCGCCAGGCGAAGCTCGGCGAAGACGTCTTCGGGTCGAGCGCGACTGATAATTTCCGCGAGATGGCCGACGCTAAGACCGCCGACAGCATCGCCGCGATGCGCCAGTTCGGCATCGCCGACATGGTCGAACGCCAGTTCAGGGGCATCACGGGCAGCGGCCCGAGCAGTCTGGGCGGAGGCACACAATGAGCGACCTGCTCAGCATCGGCGCGAGCGGGCTGAAAGCCTATTCGCGCGCCATGTCGACCGTCGGCGACAATATCGCCAACGCCCAGACCCCCGGCTATGCCCGGCGTACGCTGGCGCTCAAGGAAATGGCGAGCGGCACCGAATCGGCGCTGGTCGGGCGGAACGTCAGCCCCGGCGGCGTGACGATCCAGGGCATCGGTCGTTCGGTCGACAAATGGCTGATCAACGACGCGCGCATCTCCTCGGGCGAAGCCGAGCGCGCGGCGACGCGCGCCGACTGGATGACCAAGGTCGAAAGCGCGCTGAGCGACGACGCCAACGGCATCTCGACCAACCTCACCAAGCTGTTCACCACCGCCGACCAGCTGACCGCCGATCCGAACAATGTGTCCCTGCGGGCGCAGTTCCTGCAATCGGTCGACGATGTCGCGTCGGGGTTCCGCTCCAGCGCCACCCAGCTTGGCGCGATGTCGGAAGGCATTTCGGACGCGGCGCAGTCGTCGGTCACCGATCTCAACAACAATCTCGATGCCCTCGAAAGCGTCAACGCCGGCCTGCGCAAGGCTCGGGCGGGGTCGACCAACGAGGCGAGCCTGCTCGACGAGCGCGACCGGTTGATCGACCAGATTTCGTCGCAGATGTCGGTGACGGCCAGCTTCGACGACAAGGGCACGGTCGCGCTGCGCGCCGCCGGAACGGGCGACACGCTCGTCGGCAATGCGACGGTGACCCATGTTGCGATCGCCACTGCCGCCGACGGCCGTCTGGGCTTCACGGCCGGCGGTGCTGCGATCGACCCCGGTTCGGGCAACCTCGCCGGACTCGGTCAGGCCGCCGACCATGTCGCCGACCAGCGTGCCGGGCTCGACGCCGCTGCGGCGCAGTTCGCCGGCCAGCTCAATTCCGCGCATCAGGCCGGCACCGATGCCAATGGCAATGCCGGCCAGCCGCTGTTCGCCGGCACCACCGCCGCGACGCTGACCGCGACGCCGTTGTCGGCCAGTCAGGTCGCCGCCGCCAACGGCAGCGGCACCAACGGCAATATGCTCGCGATCGGCGGCATGCGCGGAGCCAATGATCCCGAAGCGGCCTGGGCGTCGCGGCTCGCGTCGCAGGCGCAGGCCACCTCGTCGAGCCGGGCGCAATTTGCCGCCGCCGCAACCCGCGCCGACGGCGCCGCCGCCGCGCGCGACAGCGTCAGCGGGGTCGACCTCGACCAGGAAGCCGCCGACCTGCTGCGCTTTCAGCAAGCCTATTCCGCCGCCGCGCGCACGATCCAGGTCGCGCGCGAGACGATGCAAGCGCTGCTCAGCGCGATCTGACGATAGAGAAGGGACCGCGCGATGATCAACGCCGTGGGCAACCGCATGACGCGCGAAATCGCGCGCCAGTCGAAACTCTCCGACCAGCTCGAACGCATCCAGACCCAGATTTCGGGCGGCAAGAAATTGCTCCGCGCCTCCGACGATCCCGCCGCCTCGCAGCGGATCGCGACGATCGGCAAGGCGCAGGCGAGCGCGAAGACCTGGGCGGCGAACGTCAAGACCGCGACCGCGCAGGTGTCGCAGGCCGACAGCGCGCTGGGTTCGGTGAGCAACCTGCTGACCCGCGCCCGCGAGCTGACGATGACGGCGGCGAGCGCGACGACCAATCCCGCCGACCGCGCCAGTATCGCGGCTGAACTGTCGGCGATCGCCGACGAGATCGACGGCTTCGCCGCGACGCGCGATTCCAACGGCGAGCCGATCTTCGCGACCAATGCGAAGCAGGTGCGTTTCGATGCCGACGTCAGTTTTGCACCGGTGCCGTCGGCCAGCACCGCCTTTGTCGTCGACGGCAACAGCGTGTCGACGGGCCTGCGCGATGCTGCGGCCGCGATCACCGCGGGCGACAGCGCCGCGATGGGTGGCGCGCTCGAAACCCTGTCGGGTGCGATCTCGCACATCGCCGACCAGCGCGCGGCGATGGGCCTTTCGGCCGGTCGGCTCGAACGGATCGGCGACAGCCTCGATTTGCGCGGCATCACCCTGTCCGACGAACGGTCGGCGGTCGAGGACACCGATCTGTCGGTGGCGATCGCCGAGCTCAATGCCCAGAAATTGACGCTCGACGCGGCGCAGGCGGCCTTCGCGCGGATCAACCGGCAGACCTTGTTCGATATTTTGAGCTGAGGCGAGGGCGCTTCGCCCTAAATCTTTCGCTGCCGCTGCCGTTAATCATCAAGACGCCCTGATTTTCGGGGTACCGCCCCGACAGGAGCCCACCGCGCATGTTTCCCGTAATCGGCATCGTTGTTCTTCTCGTGCTGGTGTTCGGAGGCTTTGCGCTGACCGGGGGCAATCTCGGCCCCGTCATGCACGCGCTGCCGCACGAAATGCTGATCATCGGCGGCGCCGCGGTCGGATCGCTGATCATCGGCAATTCGGGCAAGGAGCTGAAGGCGCTCGGCGGCGGCTTCGGCAAGGTGTTCAAGGGGCCGACCTACAAGAAGTCCGACTATCTCGACTGCATCCTGCTCGTCTCGACACTGATGAAGATGATGCGCACCGAGGGGCCGGTCGCGGTCGAACCGCATATCGAGGATCCGGCGAGCTCGCCGATCTTCCAGCAATATCCGAAACTCCTGAAGGACGACACGCTCGTCCACCTGATCTGCGACACGCTGCGCCTCGTCGTCGTGTCGTCGGGCACGCTCGACCCGCACGCGGTCGAAGAGGTGATGGACAGCGCGATCAAGAACCACCACCATCATGCGATCAAGCCCGCCGACGGGCTGCAGAGCCTGGCCGATGCGTTGCCGGCGCTCGGCATCGTCGCCGCGGTGCTCGGGGTGGTGAAGACGATGGGCTCGATCGACAAGCCGCCCGAAGTCCTCGGCGGCATGATCGGCTCGGCGCTCGTCGGAACCTTCCTCGGGGTGTTGCTCGCTTATGGCCTCGTCGGTCCGTTCGCGACGCGCGCGCGTGCGGTGATCGAAAGCGACGCCGCCATCTATCACACGGTGAAGCAGCTGATCATCGCCTCGCTCCACGGCCATCCGCAGCCGCTGGTGATCGAGGCCGCCCGCTCGGGCGTCGACCATGACAACCAGCCGACCTTCGCCGAGGTGTTCGACGGTATGCGGGGCCGGTAATGGCCGCGCGTCCGAATACCCCGCTGCGCCCGATCATCGTCAAGAAGATCATCGAAGCGCCGCATGCCGGTCATCATGGCGGCGCGTGGAAGGTCGCCTATGCCGACTTCGTGACCGCGATGATGGCCTTCTTCCTGCTGATGTGGCTGCTCGGCGCGACGACAGAGAAGCAGCGCAAGGCGCTCGCCGATTATTTCGCCCCGACGATCGTCCAGACCAAACAGGACACCGCGGGCTCGACCGGGCTGTTCGGCGGCGACTCGCTCGTCTCCGTCGACAAATATCCGAACGCCGCGGGGCAGACGGGTACGCGCGCGATGACGATCCCGCGCGACGCCACCGGCGGCCCGCGCGAGGCATCGGGCCGCGAGATTCAGCGCGCCAATTTCCAGAAGCTCGCCAAGTCGCTGCTGCGCGAGGTCCAGGCGAAAGCCGAGATCCGCCGCCTCGCGCCCAACATCCGCTTCACCGAAACGCGCGAAGGGCTGCGCATCGACATCGTCGACGATGCCGATTTCTCGATGTTCGTCGTCGGCACCAACCAGCTGACGCCGGAGGCGAACAAATTGTTCGCGCAGATCGCGACGATCGTCGCCGAGGTTCCGAACCAGGTGATGATCCGCGGCCATACCGACGCCAGCCCTTATTCGGCGAAGGCGGGCACCAACAACTGGCGCCTGTCGGTCGAGCGGGCAGAGGTCACGCGGCAATATCTCGCCTTCCGCGGCATCGGTTCCAGCCGCTTCGCGCGCATCGAGGGGGTGGCCGATACCGAACCCTATGTCCCCTCGAATCGATATGATCCGCGCAACCGTCGCATCTCGATCACCCTCGGCTGGGACAATGGCGGCAGCTGATCGGAACAATTGGTGCCAATCTGGCAGCATTGTAATCCTTAACAACGGACATCCGCCACCATTGCTGCCAGATTGGCAATAACTCTTTGATTTGAAGGGGGTAGGTCGGTTTGGTTAGTCTTTTGTTTACCAGATTCCGCAATCTCTTGGGTCATCGAGAAGCGCCGAATTCGGGGGGCGCGGTGGAGATCGAAATGACCAAGGTGGGGAACGGCAGCGACCAGGCTGCCCTTGAAATGCTGATTATCGGGACGAGCCCGGCGGCCGCGCAACTGCGCGACATGATCCGCCGCGTGGCGCGTTCGAACGCCTCGGTCATGCTCTGCGGCCCTTCGGGCTCGGGCAAGGAACTGGTGGCCCGCGCGATCCACGACGAAGGCGTCCGTTCGGGCAAGGCCTTTTCAGCGATCAACTGCGGCGCGATCCCCGGCGACCTTATCGAATCCGAATTGTTCGGGCATGAAAAGGGCAGCTTCACCGGCGCCCATGCCCGCCGCATCGGCCATTTCGAAGCGAGCGAGGGCGGTACGCTCTTCCTCGACGAAATCGGCGACATGCGTTTCGACATGCAGGTCAAACTGCTCCGCGTGCTGGAAGAACGGATGATCGTCCGCGTCGGCAGCAGCGATGTGAAGGCCGTCGACGTCCGCGTCATTTCGGCCACCCACCAGGATCTCGGCGCTGCGATCGCCGATGGCAAATTCCGCGAAGACCTGTTCTTCCGGCTCGGCGTGGTTGTGCTTCAGGTCCCCAGCCTTGCCAGCCGCGTCGAGGATATTCCCGCGCTCATCCGCCATTTCCAGCGTAAGATGCCCGGCGAAGCCAAATGCCGTTTCGACGATGACGCCATGCTCACGCTGATGCAGCATCCCTGGCCCGGCAACGTCCGCGAATTGCGCAACTTCGTTGAGCGCGCCAGCGTATTGCACGGCGGCGAGACCTTGGGCGCCGACGATGTCGCCATTCTTTTGAACCCCACCGCAGCGCTTGCGCCGCGACAGGCTATCCCCACCAGCTTTGTCGCGGCGCAGGCCAGCGCGGAAGATAGCACGCCCGCCGCGCCCTTCGGCAAGACGCCGGCGCCGGGCCGCCCGATCGACCTCAAGCGCGAGATCGAGACGATCGAGCTCGAACAGATCCACGTCGCGCTCGACCTTGCCGACGGCATCATTTCGGAAGCCGCGCGTCTCCTGACGCTCAAGCGCACCACGCTCATCGAAAAGATGCGCAAATATGGAGTTCAGCAACAGGCAGCCTGAGGCTACCCCACCAGTCTCAGTGCCGCTGAATCGGCACCGGTTCGTTCCTTCTGTCGCCAGTCCCCACCTTGGCGATGAAAGAGGGAAGGGGCCGGTGCCGAAGTTTTTTTGGGGCAAGCTGAAAACCGTCATTGCGAGCGAAGCGAAGCAATCTCCAGCCATCGGCGCGGCGCCAGGCCGATGACTGGAGATTGCTTCGTCGCGATGCTCCTCGCAATGACGGCTCTTACCTGAGCTGCCGCCACGCCCCGCTCACGGTCTTCACGCCTTCCAGCAGCTCATCCAGGTCCGCGTCGCTGTTCGCGGCCACCGCCTTGTCGAGCTTGCGGCGCATGCTGCTGTAAACCCGCGACAGCGCGCCCGCGACGTCGCCGCCGGCTTTGTGGTCGAGCCCGGCGTCGAGCCCGATCAGGATCGCGCGCGCGCGGTGTGCGGGTTCGGTGGCCGAAATCGGCTGGCCCTGCCGCACCATCGCGGCGAGCACGCCGATCGCGATCTCCAACTCGTCATAGAGCATGGTGACCAGTTCGACCGGGTCGGCGCCGGCCGCGCGGCTTTCGCTCTGCATGCGGCGGTATTGGCCGGTCGCGCGGACCGTGGAGGCGGTGGCTGCCATGGCGATCGCCCTTAATTCTTGTTCTGGTTGTTCCACATCTCGATCTGCTGTTCGAGATAGGATTGGGTCGCCTTGAAAGCCGCGAGCTTGGCATCAAGGCCGCCGAACTGCTTTTCGAGCCGTGCAGCGTAGGATTCCTCGCGCTGTTCGATTTTTTCGAGCGTCTCGGCGAGCGCCTCGCTTTTTGCGGCGAGCGATTTGGAGACGCGATCCATCACCCCGTCGGTCGCGATCGCCTTGTCGCGGATCGCGTCGAGCGCGAAAGCGATGCCCGGATCGCTGGTCTCGTTATGCGTCGCGTCGCGGCGGGGATTGAACAGCGCCTCCACGGCGCCGGCATTCGTCGCGAGCGCCTTGTCGAGCTTCGCGGTGTCGAGTGAGAGCAGGCCGTCGCGGGTCGATCCGATGCCGATGTCGCTCAGCTTGTTGATGCCGCTGTTGCTGGTCAGCACCTTGCCGACCAGCGCCTGCAATTCGCGTTCGAGCTCGCGCAGGCCCGTCGTCGCGCCGGACATGCTCGATGCCGAGGCGAGGCTTTTCTTGAGCTGGTTATAGACGTCGACGAAATCGCTGACCGTCTGCTTGATCATGTCGAGCGGCCGGCTCGCGCCGATGTCGACCGGTTGCCCCGGCGCCGCTTTCTTGAGCGTCAGCGACATGCCGGGCACGACATCGTCGACGATGTTGCTCGCGCGGCTGAAGGCGACGCCGTCGATAGTGAATTGGGCATTGGTCGCCGATTGGCCGAGCGTCATGCCGCCGCCCGAGCCATAAGCGAAACCGGCGAGTTCGGGGGTGGCGGTTTCCAGCGTGAAGCCGTTCGCCTCGCCGCTCGGCCCCTTCAAAATCATGCGATGCCCGCCCTCGTCGGCGACGAGCGAGGCGGTGACCCCGGCGCCGCTGGCGTTGATCGCATTGACCAGGCCGTCGAGGCTGTTGTTCGCGGTGCCGATGGTGATCGTCTTGGCGACCCCGCCGACGGTCAGCGTCATCGTGCCGGCGCCGATCGGGGCGCTCTTGTCGGCGACGATGCCCGAATAGACGGTCTGTGCGCGCGCGAGCTGGGTCACCTCGACCGTCGCGGCGAAGCTGTCGGCCGACAGACCGGCGCGCGACGTGGCGCTGAGGACGCTGTCGTCGGAGACGGTGGGGGTGCTGCGCAGCGTGCCGTCGGACACCATCTGGCCCAGCGAGTCGGCAAAGCCTTCGAGGTTCGATCGCGCCTGCGCCAGCGCGCTGATCTTGGCATTATTCTGCTTGGCCAGCAGGGTGACGCGCTCGACCTTGGGGGCGCGCGACGCCGCGGCTAGGTCGGTGACCAATTGCTTGGTGTCGATCCCCGATCCGAAACCGAGGCTGTTGGCGATTGAACTGACCATGCGCGATATCCTTCAGACCCAATAACGGTCGCGCTGGCGGGAGTTTAAGCGGCGTCGGTGCGACTATCCCGCTCTGAAGACGGTATTGGGGCGGAGAACTGATATGGCGCGGTCGATAGCCCAACCGTCATTCAGACTTCGGTTGCCTGTCATTGGCGGCACTGTTCAACAGCGCCGCAGTGGCGGCCTCTACGTTAAGCTTGGTCTCTGATACGATCGTCTCGAGCAAGCGAAGTGTGATCGGATGCAGTTCGGTTATGTCGACTACTATGGTGTCGGGCAACGTAGTGAGCGGCGCGGGCCGGGAAAAGGTGACCATCCCGACAGTCGGGTTCAACTTGGCCTTGCGCCCCAAGGACAGCCACGCGCGGGCCTGTGAATGCGAGGACGCGTTGGACCACCATTGTCGGCTGACCGCGCCCGACGCCGATGGGGGCAGCCGCCGCCCGATGAGGTCCTCGATCTCTCCGAAGGACAGGGTTACCGATCGATCGCCTTTGGCAGCGAGAAAGTCGCGTAGAGGTTGATAGTGATACATGATTCTCTCCATAAGAAGCTACAAAAGAATATATAGCATTTTGGAGTCTTTTCAAGCCCCCATCTCAGCCGGATTGGAACGTCCCAAACCGGTCGAAACCGGCCCTATGCCTGTTTTCGTCCCTCGGCGTCGAAGCGATGCGTTTCGGGCACGTCGACCGCCGGCTGCGCCATCCCCTCGGCGACTGCGCGCTCAAGGCGGAAGACGAAGGCCAGGATCGTTGCGACCGCGACGAACAATTCCTCCGGGATCACGCGCCCGGCGCGCGCGGTGAAGTAAATCGCGCGCGCCAGCTGTGGATATTCGAGGATCGGCACGTCGGTGCCGCGTGCGAGTTCGCGGATCGCCAGCGCGACGTCGCCGCGCCCGCGCGCGACGACGACCGGCGCCGCATCGATGCCGGGGCGGTACCGCAGCGCGACCGAGAAATGGGTCGGGTTGGTCAGGATCACCGTCGCCTCGGACACCGCCTTGCGCGCCGACCCGCTCAGCATCTCGTGCGCGCGCTGGCGCTGCGCCTGCTTGAGTTCGGGAGCGCCGTCGGACTGGCGCATCTCGTCCTTGATTTCCTGCTTGCTCATCATCAGGCGGCGGTTGCGCTGATACCATTGGGTGGGAACGTCGATCAGCGCGATGACGACCAGTCCGCCGGCCATCACCAGCACCGCATGGCCGATCGCTTGCCCCGCAAGCCCGACCGCGCTGTGCAGGTCGCTCGACGCCATGTGCAGGATCGCGGGCAGGTTCTTGGCGACCAGCCAGTAACCGATGCTGCCGAGCAGGGCGACCTTGGCGAGCGCCTTGCCGAGTTCGGTCGCGCCCTGCGCGCCGAACATGCGCTTGAGCCCGCTCATCGGGTTCATGCGGTTGCCCTTGAATTCGAGCGATTTGCCGCGCCAGCCGAGCGAGCCGAGCAGGCCAGGCCCGGCGATCGCGGCGAGCAGCGCCGCGGCGAACAGGCTGGCGAGCGGCAACAGCAGCTCGACCCCGTTGCGCAGCAGTGCTTCGCCCGGCGCGAAATCGGCGATGTCGCGGTGGTCGATGGTCAGCCCGCGCGACAGCAGGTCGCCCGCCGAGCGCACGAACCAGCCGCCCGCCGCGATCAGCCAGCCCGCCGCGACGAGCATCATTAGCGCCGTCGCCAGTTCGCGCGACTGCAGCACGTCGCCGTCGCGCGCCGAATCGGCGAGCTTCTTCGGCGTCGGCTGTTCGGTTTTCTGGTCCTTTTCGGTCTGTCCGGCCATCGCTCAGGTCCCCGCGACCATGCGCGCGGCGTCGAGCGCGTCGGACAGGATATGCGCGAGGCCCTCGGCCATCACCGGGGTCGCGACGCCGAGCAGCACGACGCCGGCGAGCAGCGTCGCCGGGATGCCGACCGCGAACAGGTTGAGCGCTGGCGCCGACCGCCCGATCACGCCCATGATGATCTGGACCAGGATCAGCACGAAACCGACGGGCAGGGCGATCGTCAGCCCCGCGGCGAACATCAGGCTGCCGAAGCGCAGGATGCCCCCGATCGTCTCATAGGAGGGAAAGGCGTTGCCCGGCGGCAGGGCATTATAGCTGTCGACGATGATCGAGATCAGCACCAGATGGCCGTCGGCGGCGAGGAAGATCGCGGTCGCGAGCATCGACAGAAACTGCCCGATCGCCGAGCTCGAGGATCCGCTCAGCGGATCGATCATCGACGCGAAGCCGAGACCCATCGCGTTGCTGATCGCCTCACCCGCGATCAACGCCGCGGCGAGCCCCATCTGGAGCACGAATCCCATCGCAAGCCCGATCACGACCTCGCCGATGACCAGCAGGAACCCCGGGACCGACACGATCCCTTCGGGCGGCAGCGTCATCCCCGATGCGGCGACCGCGGGCACGCCGACCGCGAGCGCGATGACGAGACGGAGCTGGATGGGCACGTTGGTCGCGCCGAACACCGGCGCCGCCAGGAAGCAGGCGCCGGGGCGGATCATGCCGAGCATCCACAGCTGCAGCATCGCCTCCACATTCGGGATGTCGGCGGGGTTCATCGCCTGCTTATCGGACGAGCGTCGGGATCTGCGCGAAAATCTCGCGGGTGAAATCGGTGAGCAGCACCAGGATGCTGCCGCCGAAGATCGCAAGGCAGACTGCGGCGACGATCAGCTTGGGGACGAAGGTCAACGTCTGTTCGTTGATCGACGTTGCCGCTTGCACCATGCCAAGCAGCACGCCGATCACCAGGATCGGGATGAGCAATGGCGCGGTGGCGAGCGCGAGGATCCACAGAGACTGCTGCGCCACCCCGATGAAATAATCTGCTTCCATCTGTCGCTAGGTCCCGAATGAGGCGGCGAGCGAGCCCATCGTCAGCGCCCATCCGTCGACAAGGACGAAGAGCAACAGCTTGAAAGGCATCGATATGATCGTAGGCGACAGCATCATCATACCCAGCGACATCAAGGCCGAGGCGACAATCAGGTCGATGATCAGGAAGGGCAGGAAGATCAGGAAGCCGATCTGGAACGCGGTCTTGAGTTCGCTGGTGACGAAAGCGGGCAGCAGGATCGAGAAGGGCACGTCCTTCGGGCTCGCATAGCTCGGTGCTTTGGCGATCTTGGCGAACATCATCAGGTCGGACTTGCGCGTCTGCGTCAGCATGAAGCCGTGCAGCGCGTCGCCCGACCGCGACACCGCGACCCCAATGTCGATCTGTTCCTGGCCATAGGGCTCGATCGCGACGCGGTTCACCTCGGTGATCACCGGCGCCATCACGAACAGCGACAGGAACAGGCTGAGGCCCACGAGCACCTGGTTCGGCGGCGTCTGTTGCAGCCCGAGCGCGTGGCGCAGGATCGACAGCACGATGATGATGCGGGTGAAGCTGGTCATCATCAGCAGCAGCGACGGCAGCACCGTCAGCAGGCTCATCAGGACGAGGATCTGGAGCGACAGGCTCAAAGGACGGCCATCGCCGCCGAGTTCGTTCACCGCGCGGCTGAGGCCATTGGCTTCCTGCGCATAGGCTGCGGGCGCCGCGACGAGCAGCGCGACGCCGCCGGCGATCGCAGCCGCACGCAGCCAGTTCGTCCTAGTCGACATGGAAATCGCCCTGGCTGTTGTCGGCGAGGCGGGTGACCGCCCCGCGCGATACCGACAGCAGGATGCGCTGGCCGGCGAATTCGACGACGGTCAGCTTGGTGCCGGGGCCGAGCGGCAGCACATCGATCATCTCGATCGCGCGCGTCCGTTTCGCGCCCTGTCCGGGCAGCTGGAGCGTGCCCATCTGGACCTTTTTCCACAGCCACAGGCTGCCCCACGCCATGCCGCCGACGAGCGGCAGCAGGATCAGCAGGCGCAGGATATATTCGAACATCAGGCCCTCCGGTCGAAACCGGCGAGGCCGCGGTCGGGGGCGACCACTTCGGCGACCTGGATACCGTAACGGCCGTCGACGTTGACGATCTCGCCGCGCGCGATCAGCGTGCCGTTGGCATAGATGTCGAGCAGTTCGTTCGCGGCGCGGTCGAGTTCGACGACGCTGCCTTCGGACATCGCGAGCAGGTCGGCGAGCGTCATGCTCGTCGATCCGACCTCGACCGACACGCGCAGCGAGACCCCCGCGAGCAGGTCGAAATTGGGCGCCATCGCCATATCCTTGGCGTCGCGGCGATCGCGGCGACCGGCGCCTTCGCTCATGTCACTCATGATCCGATCCTTTTTCGATATGCTCGATCATTATGGCTGCATTCCCATTGGCTTCGCCGATGCTACCGACCGCGAAACTGCGGCCGGCGACGGTTACCGGAACATTGCGCGGAATGGTTAACGGAATGATATCACCGACCTCCAAACCAAGCAGTTTGACCAAAGAAATTTCCGGACGGGCCAGAACCGAGCGCACCGGAAGGCGCACGGTCTTGAGCGCGCTGCCCAGCGTCGCCGCCCAGGCCGCGTCGGCGGGGCTGGTTTCGCGCGCTTCGGGGGCGGGTTCGGCGCCCGCGATGCCGCGCAGCGCCGCGACCGGATAGGCGCAGGTGATGGTGCGGCCGTCGAGCTTTCCGCCGCGCAGCGTGAAGCGCTGGACGAGCAGTTCGTCGTCGGCGCGCACCGCGGCGAGCTTGGCGGGATCGCCGGTGACGCAGTCGAGTTCGGGCGCGATCGCCAGCTTGTCGCCCCAGGCGGCGGTCAGTTGCAGCCCCATGTCGCGGCCGAGCCGCGCCGCGAAGCGCTCTTCGGCGTCGGTCAGTTCTTCGCGTTCGGCGCCGAGCTGTCCCTTGCCGCCATAGAAGATGTCGACGAGCTGGAGGATCAGCGGACGTCCGCCGGCGAGCAGGATCGGACCCTTCAGTGGCGGCGCGTGATAGCGCCAGAAGATCGCCGGCGCCGACGCCTTGGTCCAGTCGGCGAAGCGCACGACCTCGGCGGCCTCGCGCTCGACCTGCACCGTCGGGGCGCCGAGCGCGCGGACGAGGTCGCGCAGGCTGCGCGCGAACTGGTTCGCGACGCTGTCGAGCAGCGGAAAGGCATAGCCGCCCTCGGCCTTGCGCAGCAGCAGCGACGCCCTGGCGTCGTCCGCCGGGGCTTCGGGTGCGGGCTTCGCGGCCGGCGCTTTCGGCGCCTTGAAGGGATTGCTCTTCGTGGTCACTGGATCACCAGGCTCGTGAAATAGACATTGTCGATGCCGCCGAACCCTTCCTTGTCGCGCAGCACCTGGTTGATCGCGCCGGTCAGCTGGCGCTGCAGCTGCTGCTTGCCGTGCGAAGTGGACAGCAGCGCCGGATCCTGTTCGGCGAGCACCATCAGCACCGCCGATCGGATCGGCACGTCCTGGCGCGCGACGTTGGCGACGACCTTGCCGTCGTAAAAGGTCGACAGGCTGATCCCGATCTGCAGGAAGCCCGACCCGTCGGCGAGGTTCGTCGTGAAGCTCTGGGCGATCGGCACATAGGTGATCTCATATTTGCGCGGGTCGACCTTGAACTTGTCGTTCGGGACCGAAACGGTACCGACCTTCGGCGCCGGCGCCTCGTCGCCTTCGCCCTTGGCGGCGGGTTCGGCCGAGGGATCGCGCACGACCAGCTTGGGATAATGATCCTCGGGCTTCGCGGCATGCGCGGCCATGCCGACACCGAAATACATGCCCACGCCCGCCCCGGCGCCGATCAACACCGCGGCGCCGACGGTGATCATCAGCAGCTTCTTCATCTTGCCCTTCTTGGGTGCGGGGGCGTCGGTCTTGTCCTTGCTCATCACTCTGTTCCTCGTCAGGCGAAGCGGCTGCGGCGGTCGCCGCTGCGCTCTTGGTCACGGGTTTCGGGGCGCGCGTCGTGCGCGGTGGCGGTTTCGATCAGATGCGCCGCGTCCTGCGCCGGGTTGCGACCCTGGCCCTGTTGCGACTGGCGTCCGGCGTCGGTCGGCGTGTGGGTCACCTGCGTCTCGGCGACGCGCACGCCCTGCTGGCGGAGGTCGTCGACGAGGCGGACCTGCGCCGCGGTGACGATCGTCGCGGTCGCTTCATGCTGGGTGTCGAGCTTCAGCGACACGCCGTCGTCGCCCATCATCATCGACACGTCGAGCCGGCCGAGGTGGCGCGGCATCAGGCGGAAACTGACGTCGTTCGCCGCCGATTTGGTCGCGGCGATGTCCGACGCGAGCTGTTCGATCCAGGCATCGTCGCTGGTCAGGTCGAGCACCCGCTCGGCGATGACAACGGGCTTGGCGGCTTCGGCGACCGCACCGGCCTGCGTCGCGGGCTGGGCGAAGAGCACGGTCATCGACGGTTCGGCGGCGGGCCTCACGGCCTGCGGTTCGGCGGCGGCAACGGCGACCGGGACGGGCGCGGCGTCGCGCGCCTTGGGCGCGGCCATCGGCAGCGTGGGAGTCTCGTCGCGGCGCGGCGCGACCGGGGCCGTTTCGATTGCGGGCTTGGCGGCGGCGCGGGTCTCGACCGCCGGTTGCGCCGGGAGCATCGTGGCGACCGGCGCGGCGTCGGTGACGGCTTCACCCTCTTCGCCGGTTTCGCTTTCGCCCTTGGCTCCGGCGACCGGCTTGGCAATCGCCGGCTTGGGAGCGGCGGCGGTGAAGTGGGCGAGCGTCGCGAGCAATTCGTTCGCCGCGACCACCGCCTTGTCGGTGGCGGGGCGGGCATCGGCGGTCGGCGCCGGGACCTCGTCGCTGGTTTTGTCGGCACCGGCGAGCTCGGGTTCGGCGGCGATCGGGCGCGCGGGCTTGCCGGGAGCGGCGACGACGGGCGCGGGCTGGGCGCTCGGTGCATCGACCACCGCGAGCGGGGCCGGAGCCACGGCGGCGGGGACGGCCGACAGGACCGGGGCGGTCACGACAGCCGCGCTCGGCGCCTGCTGCGCGACGAGCTGCTCGAATGCGCCGCCTTCGCCCGCGCCGGCGGCCTGCGCCGGGGCGAGCGCCGCGAGCAGCGAGGGCAGTGCCGGGGTCGAGGTCTGCGGCAAGGTGGCCATCATGCGACGCCGCCGTCGATCAGGCGCAGCCGCATGCCGCCGCGTGCGCGGTGCGGGCGGTTGGCGTCGCTGCGGCGTTCCATTTCCTGCTCGGCCGACTTGCGGCCGCGTTCGTACAGGCGAACCGCCGATTCTTCCTTGACCATGGCGCGCTGCGCGAGCGCCCCCATCTGGTCGCGGCGGGCGCTGGCGCTCACCATCGGGGCGGCAAGATTTTCCTTCGCCATGTCGAGCCGCATGCCGAGTTCGCCGATCGTGTTGAGCGCGCGCCCGGCCACTGCGCCCTTCGCCATGGCGAGGTCGCTGCGCAGCGTTTCGAGCCGCTTCGACAGCTCGACCAGGTTTGCCAGTTCGTTGGTGGCCCGCGCCAGATTGGCTTCGGCCATCTGATGCTCGACGCCACGAACGCGGATGATCCGTTTGCGGCGCGCGGTGCGAGAGGTCATGCAATATATCCTTCAACGAGTGACTGGCGGGAGGTTTGAAAATCGACCTGGGCCTTGGCCGGCTGCGACACATAGGCGAGCTGGTCGGCGCGGCGGGCGATGGCTTCATCGAGCACCGGATCGCCGCCGGCGACATAGGCGCCCATCAGCATCAGGTCGCGGTTCTCTTCATACGCCGACCACAGCTGGCGGAAGCGTGCAGCGGCGGCGCTGTGCTCGGCATCGACCGAGTCGACCATCGTCCGCGACAGCGAACGGGCGACGTCGATCGCGGGATAGACGCCCTGTTCGGCCATGGTGCGCGACAGAATGATATGGCCGTCGACGATGGCGCGGGCGCTGTCGACGACAGGGTCGTCGATGTCGCCGCCGTCGGCGAGCACGGTGTAGAGCGCGGTGACCGACCCTCCGGTTTCCTTGTCGATGCCGGCGCGTTCGCACAGCGAGGGGATCAGCGCGAAGACCGAGGGCGGATAGCCCTTCATCGTCGGCGGTTCGCCGAGCGTCAGCCCGATCTCGCGCTGCGCATGCGCGACGCGGGTCAGGCTGTCGATCAGCAGCAGCACCTTCTTGCCCTCGTCGCGAAACGCCTCGGCGATCGCGGTCGCGCGCATCGCGGCGCGCAGGCGGAGCAGCGGCGGATGGTCGGCGGGAACCGCGACGACGACCGACTTCTTGCGGACCTCGGGTGGCAGCTTGGTTTCGACGAAGTCGCTGACTTCGCGGCTGCGCTCGCCGATCAGGCCGACGACGATGACGTCGCATTCGGTGCCGGCGATCATCTGGCCCATCAGCACCGATTTGCCGACGCCCGAACCCGCGATGATCGCGACGCGCTGGCCTTCGCCGACGGTGAGCAGCCCGTTGATCGCACGCACGCCCATGTTGAGGGCCTTGGTCACGCGGCCGCGGCGCAGCGGATTGACCTTGCGCCCGGCGAGCGGCCACAGGAATTGCGACTTGACCGGCGGGCGGCCGTCGAGCGGATTGCCCTGCGCGTCCATGATGCGGCCGAGCAAAGCCTTGCCGACGGGGACCATCGACGAGGCGCCATGCGGTTCGACCGGCGCGCCGGTGACCAGCGGCTTGTTCATGTCGAAGGGGAGGACGAGGCTGCGGTGGCCGCGAAAGCCGACCACTTCGCCATAGACATAGTCGTTGTCCGCCGACTTGATGCGTACGTTGCTGCCCAAAGGCTGCGGGAAACCGGACACCTCGAGCATGATGCCTTCGTGCGCGACAAGCGTGCCGATGCGGCGCGGGCTCGCCTTGCCGAGGTCGACGGGGGCGAGCAATTGCTGCGCGGTCATGGCCATGCGGCGGGTCATGCGGCACCGCTTTCGCCGCCGAGCGCGGCGCGGAGTTCATTCAGATAGACGGCGCGGCCATGCTCGATCCAGCCGCCCGAAGTTTCGATGCGGACGGTGCCGCGGACCATCGCCGCGTCGGCGGAGATCGGCAGCGTGAGCGCGCAGTCCATCAGCAGCGCCGCGTCCTGGGGGTGGACCCAAAGGGTGCGCGCCTTGTCGCATTCGGCGACCAGCGCGGCGGCGGTTTCGGCTTGTTCCTTCAGCCACTCGGCATCGATCGGCGCGTCGGCGACGATCTGGCGGACCAGCCGCTCGACGGTCTCGGCGATCATCTGCGCCAGTTCCTCGCTGGGTTCGTCCTGCAGCGCCTGGGCGCCCGCGACCAGCGCGAGCAATTGTTCGCGTTCGACCGCGAAGCCCGCCTCGGCAAGGCGCTGGCCTTCGGCGAGACCCGTGGCGAAGGGATCTTCGCCCGGCTCGATCTCGACCGGTTCTGCGGCAGCCACGGCTTCGCGGGCACGCGCGGCCGGGTCGAACGACAGCGGACGAAAGCCGGTGTCGCGCGCCATGATCTGCGCGAGCGGGGTGGGGGCGAAGCTCTGGTCAGACATAATCGTCGCCCGCACCCGCGATCATGATTTCGCCCGATGCCGCCATCTGGCGCACGATCTGCATGATGCTCTTTTGCGCGTCGTCGACGTCGCTGCGCTTGACCATCGTCATCTCGGCCATTTCGTCGCGGATCGTTTCCGACGCGCGCTGCGACATCGTCGACAGGCACAGGTCGACCATATCGTCGTCGGCGCCCTTAAGCGCGATCGACAGCTGCGCCGCGTCGACGCCGCGCAGGATCGTGCCAAGGCTCTTGAGATCGAGGTCGCGCAGGTTTTCGAAGATGAACATTTCTTCCTCGATCGTCTGGGCGAGCTGGCGGTCGGCCTTTTTCAGATTGCGGATCGTCCGCTCGCTGGCCGATTTCGACATTTTCTTCATGATCCGGGCGACGTCGCTCGGGCCACCGATCGGCTGCTTGGCGACGCGCTGGCCGCCGACATTGGCGGAGGCGAGCACCGATTCCAGATCCTCGATCGCCGCGGCGGGGACCGAGGTCAGCTGCGCGGCGCGCAGCACCAGGTCGGCCTGCAGCCCTTCGTCGAGCGTTTCGATCGCACGCGCGGCGATGTCGGGGACAAGCACCGACAGGATCAGCGCGCCGACCTGCGGATGTTCGCTGGCGAGCAGCCCGCTGATCGCGTCCATGTCCATCCAGCGCAGCATTTCGAGCGACGCGGCGCTCGACTGCGGCGCGACGGCGGCGAGGATATTGTCGGCGCGGACGTTCCCGACGGCCTGGTTGATGACGGTACGGATGCGCGTGTCTGCGCCGACGCTGAACGCGCTGACGTCGCGGCTGCGCATCACGAAGCGGTCGAGCGCATGCTCGATCTGTCCTTCATTGGCGTTGGCGGCGTCGAACATGCCCTTGGCAAGCTGGCGCACTTCATCGGGATCGAGGTGCTTCAGGATCGTCGCGGCGTCGCTCTCGTCGAGCAGCATCAGCAGGATCGCGGCGGCGGCCGAACCCTCGACGGCGGGCTTGGCGGGTGCGGTTCCGATCGCGGTGTCGAGTTCAGGCACGGGCGCCCTCCTGCATCAGCTGGCGCACGACGATCGCGGCACGGGCCGAATCCTGGCGGACGAATTCGCGGACGAGATTGGCGCGCGCTTCATAGCTCGGCGCCGCCTCGATCATTTCGAGGGTGATTTCGCGGCCGGCGCGCGGGGCGCCCAGCGCGGACTGATTGGCGGCGCTCGCCATCAGCGATTCCTCCAGCGCGGCATCGCGTTCGGCGCGCGCCGCCGCCCTGGCCTTCGCCGAGCGGATCAGCGGGCGGCCGATGAAGAAGAAGGCGAGGATCGCGGCGAGTACCGCGCCGACCTGCTTGACCAGCGGCATGAACCAGCCCTGCTCGTAAAAGGCCGGGCTGGCGTCTTCGATCTTGGCGAACGGACGCTGGCCGATCGCGACCTGATCGCCGCGCGTCGCATCGAATCCGATCGCACCCTTGACCAGGTTGTCGATCTTGGCGAGGTCGCCCTGGCTCAGCGCCTTGCTACCCTGGTTGAGCGCGACCGCGACCGACACGCGGCGAAGCTGGCCCTGCGGGCGATGCGTCACCGAAATCTCGCGGCCGACTTCATAGGCCCGCTGGGCGTTTTCGTTGCTCTGGGTTTCGGTCGTCGCTGGGGCGGTGCCCGTCGGCGTCTGGTTGAGCGTCGAGGCCGGCGGCGGCTGATTCGACAACGCGCCGGGGATGCCGACGGCGGGGGCATTGCCCTGGCCGCTGACCGAACGGATGACCTGCTCACTGCGCAGCGCGCGGTCGTTTTCGGGAAAGCTTTCGCGTGTCGCCTGGCTCTCCGACATGTCGACGTCCGCATGGACTTCGACGCTGTAATTGCCGGCGCCGAGCATCGGTCCGAGCAGGCTGTCGAGGGCGCGGCGGAAACGGTCTTCCATCTGGGTCTGGAGCTGGAACGCCTGCATGTCGCTCGACGTCGCCGAGTCCGACAGCAGCGCGCCGCGCTGGTCGATCACCGACACCTGTTCGGCGTTCATGCCGGGGACCGACGAGGCGACGAGGAAACGGATCGCCTGCACCTGGCCGTCGCTGAGCGTGCGGCCGTTCTGCAGCGTCAGCATCACCGACGCGGTCGCGGGCTTGTCCTCGCGGACGAACAGGCTGGGTTCGGCGGCGGCGATATGGACGCGTGCGCCCTTGACTGCGTCGATCGCCTCGATCGTGCGGGCGAGGTCGGCTTCGCGGGCACCGCGCAGCGTTTCGCCTTCGATCGCGCGGCTCGCGCCCATCGGCAGCGCGCCGATCATCTCGCTGCCGTCGGCCGAGGCTTTGGGCAGGCCCTGGCCGGCGAGCGCGATACGCGCGGCGTGGAGTTTGTCGGCATCGACGGTGAGCGCGCCGGTGGCCGGGTCGATCGTGTGGCCGATGCCCTGCGCGGTGAGCGCGTCGGCGACCGCGGACTTGTCGGCGTCGGCCAGGCCGGCGAACAATTGGGTCTGCGGCGCCGCGGCGGTCGCGAAATAGGCGAGCGCGGCGATGCCGATCGCGGCGGTGGTGGCGATCGCGGGCAGCGCGCGCTGGACCGCGGGCTGACGAATGAACTGCTGCACGGGGGCCAGGCGGCCGCCCATGACGGGGACGGGCAGGCGGTTCGCGCTGCCGTCGTCGACGGGGGTGAGGATCTGGGCTTCGGCCATCGGATCAGACCGGCATGTTCATGATGTCGCGGTACGCGGAGAGCAGCTTGTTGCGCACCTGCAACGTCGTCTCGAAGCCGAGCGAGGCTTTCTGCCGCTCGATCATCACGCTGACGATGTCGTGGGTGTCGCCGCGCTCATAGGCTTCGCTGAGCTCGCTCGCCTTCGCCTGCTGGCCGTTGACCTGCTGCAGCGCGGCGGTGATCGCCGATCCGAAATCGGGCGTGGCCTCGGCGCCGTCGACGCCGCCGGCCGCACCGCGGCCCGCAGCGCGTTGCAGCGCCTGGTTCTGATTGAGGATCGAACTGCGCATTTGCAGCAGCCGGCTCTGGTCAATCGTGCTCATAATCTCATCCGTCCTCGAGGCGGCATCGCGCCGCACGCCAAGAACAATGCAAAGCGCGTGCCAAAAATTTTTATCTCAGGAAAACATAGGATTAATGCGGGGGTGGCGCGCGAATTAACCCTGTCCGGCGTTTTTTTGACGCGCCCCGCTTAAGCCCCGCCGCGTCCCGCCGTTACTGCAATCGTGAAGCTCACCGAGCCTTACACCACGGGAATGGCCCTTGGGGGGCCGGAAAGGGAACATATGACTGTTATCAACACCAACGTGAGCGCGCTTCGCGCCCAGAACAACTCGCGCGTTGCGGGTCGCATGCAGTCGGAGGCGATGGAACGCCTGTCGAGCGGCAAGCGCATCAACAGCGCCAAGGACGACGCCGCCGGCCTCGCCATCGCCACCCGCATGGACGCCAACGTCCGTGGCCTGAACCAGGCGATCCGCAACTCGAACGACGGCATCTCGGCCTCGCAGACGGCTGAAGGCGCGATGGGCGGCATTTCGAACATGCTCGTCCGTATGCGTGAACTGGCCGTCCAGGCTTCGACCGGCACGCTGGGCGACGACGACCGTGAAGCGATCCAGACCGAAGTCACGGCGCTGATCGCGCAGATCGACGACGTTGCGACGCGCACCACCTTCAACGGCACCGCGCTGCTCGACGGCACCGCCGACCTCGACATCCAGACCGGTCTGAACGACGGCGAAGTCGTGAACATCACCATCGCCGACATGCAGTCGGCCGGTCTCGGCGTCGACGGCCTCGACTTCTCGACCGCCGCCGGTGCGTCGGGCGCGCTCGCCACGCTCGACACCGCGATCCAGACGGTCGCCACCGAACGCGCCAACCTGGGTGCCCAGCAGAACCGCCTCGAAGCCACTGTCGACAATTTGACGTCGACCGTCGTGAATCTGGCGGACTCGAAGTCGCGCATCGAAGACACCGACTTCTCGGCGGAATCGACGAAGCTCGCGGCGGCCGGCATCCTGGCACAGGCATCGACCGCGATGCTCGCCCAGGCGAACCAGAGCCAGCAGGGCGTCATGAACCTGCTGCGCTAAGACACAGAGTAACCGAGACTCAGGCTATATTTGGTTGGTCCCTTAATTAGCCTGATCGAACGCCCCGGCCCCCCACGGCCGGGGCGTTCCCTGTTTTGAGCGCTTCGCTCGCGAAGCGCTTGCCCCCGCCGCGCAAATGATCCAACGGGTCCCCGATCATATTGGGGAGCCAGAAATGAGCCATCAGCAAGCCGCCGCCGCGACCGTCTCGGATCGTGCGCTCGACATCGGCGCCCGCGTCGAAACCTTCGTCCGCACCGTCGTCGCCCCCTATGAAAGCGACCCGCGCCGCGACCATCATGGCGCCCCGACCGACGACCTCGTCGACGAACTCAAGGCGAAAGCGCGCGCCGCCGGTGTGCTCACCCCGCATATCCTCGCCGACGGCGACCATCTGACCCAGGTCGAGACGGCTTATGTGCTCCAGAAATCGGGCCTGTCGCCGCTCGGCCCGCTCGCGTGCAACACCGCCGCCCCCGACGAGGGCAATATGTATCTGCTCGGCAAGGTCGGCAGCCCCGAGCTCAAGGCGCGCTTCCTCGACCAGCTCGTGCTGGGCCAGGCCCGCTCGGCCTTCTTCATGACCGAACCCGCCGAAGAGGGCGGCGCGGGCTCCGATCCCTCGATGATGAAGACGACCTGCCGCATGGACGGCAACCACTGGGTGATCAACGGCCGCAAATGCTTCATCACCGGCGCCGATGGCGCCAAGGTCGGCATCGTCATGGCCAAGGCCGAGGATGTCGCCGCGGGCGGCGGCGCCTGCATGTTCCTCGTCGATCTGCCCGACCCCGCGATCCGCATCGAGCATGTGCCGAACACGATCGACAGCTCGATGCCCGGCGGTCACGCGACCGTCGTCATCGACAACCTGCGCGTCCCTGCCGACCAGATGCTCGGCGAGGCGGGCGAGGGGTTCAAATATGCCCAGATCCGCCTGTCCCCCGCGCGCCTGTCGCATTGCATGCGCTGGCACGGCGCCTGCCAGCGCGCGCACGAGATCGCGAGCGACTACGCCAATCGCCGCACCGCCTTCGGCAAGCCGCTGATCGACCATGAGGGCGTCGGCTTCATGCTCGCCGAGAATCTGATCGACCTCAAGCAGGCCGAACTGATGATCCGCTGGTGCGCCGAAGTGCTCGACACCGGCGACCTCGGCACCGCCGAAAGCTCGATGGCGAAGGTCGCGGTGTCGGAGGCGCTGATGCGCATCGCCGACCGCTGCGTCCAGGTCATGGGCGGCACCGGGGTCACCGACAAGACGATCGTCGAACAGGTGTTCCGCGAAGTCCGCGCCTTCCGCATTTATGACGGCCCCACCGAGGTCCACAAATGGAGCCTCGCCAAGAAGATCAAGCGCGATTGGAAAAACGCGCAGGCTTAAGGCGCGATCCGCCCTTCGTCGCGCCCCGGCATTGGGGCGACGGCGTGGAGGATCGGCACCGACAGCGCCAGCCAGCCGCCGCCGGCCAGCACGGCGGCGGGCAGCGTCCACAAATCGGCGATCATCCCGAAGACCCACGCCCCGAGCGCCAGCGCGCCGAAGGTCACCGCCTGATAGATCGACAGGCAGCGCCCGAGGATCGCGTCGGGCGAGCGCAATTGCATCGCGACGTTGAGCGAGGTCAAAGTGCCGACCCACGCCATGCCGGCAATGAAGGCCGCGGCGAGCACCGCGGCGACCTGATCGGTCAGCGCGACCGGGACCAGCGCCGCCGCAAAGGCCAGCGTTGCGACACTGACGACGATCTCGCTGCCCCAGCGCCGCCGCGCCGCACCGACCCATAGGGCGCAGATGATCGATCCCAGCCCGAAGGCGCCGAGGCAGAGGCCGTAGTCGAGTTCGCCGCCCCTGAGCTGGTCGCGGACGAGCGAGGGGAGCAGCGCCTGAAAGGCCGCCGCGCCGAAGCCGAACGAAAAGCCGCGCATCAGCACGCGGCGCACCGGGTCGGACTGCGCGCAGAAGCGCAGTCCCGTCGCGATCGCGGCGAGCATCGGGCTGCGCTTCGGCGGCTCGGTTTCGGGCTTCCAGCGCAGCAGCACGACGATCAGCGCCAGATAGCTCAGCGTGTTGAGCGCGAAAGCCGGAGCCGGCCCGGTGAGCGAAATGAGCAGCCCGCCGAGCGCCGGGCCGACGCTGCGCGCGAGGTTGAAGGCGATGCTGTTGAGCGCGATCGCCTGCGGCAGATGCGCGTGCCCGACCTGCTGGCGCACCGAGGCCTGCCAGGCGGGCGAATTGACCGCGGTCCCGCAGCCGACCGCAAGGGTGAAGAAGAGCAGCGACAGCGGTCCGATTGTGCCGAACCATGTGACCGCGGCAAGCGCCGCCGAGGCGGCGAGCATCCCCGCCTGCGCCCACAACATCACCCGCCGTCGATCATAATTGTCGGCGATCGCCCCTGCGAACACCCCGATCAGCAGGATCGGGATCGTCGCCCCCGCGTTGACCAGCGCGATCAGCAGGTGCGACTGGGTCAGCTCGGTCATCAGCCAGGCCGCACCGACCGACTGGATCATCGACCCCATGTTCGACGCGAGATTGGCGATCCAGATCGCGCGGAAAGCGGGGAATTGAAAGGGGGCGAGCGGCGAGACGGGGGCGGGGCGAGGCTCGCTCCCGTCGGCCATCTTAATTACGGCCCCCGACCAGCCCGCGCGCGATCACTTGCGCCTGGATCTCCGCCGCGCCCTCGAAAATGTTGAGGATGCGCGCGTCGCACAAGACGCGGCTAATCTCATATTCCATCGCATAGCCGTTGCCGCCGTGAATCTGCAGGCTCGCATCGGCGTTCGACCAGGCCGCGCGCGCGCCGAGCAGCTTGGCCATGCCCGCTTCGATGTCGCAGCGCTTGCCGCCGTCCTTGGCGCGCGCGGCGGCATAGGAGAGTTCGCGCGCGGTGACGAAATCGACGAGGCTCATCGCCAGCTTGTCCGACACGCGCGGGAAATGGAGGATCGCCTTGCCGAACTGCTTGCGCGTCGTCGCATAGTCGAGCCCGAGTTCGAGCGCGCGACGCGCGACGCCCACCGCACGCGCGGCGGTCTGGATACGCGCGCCTTCGAAGGTGCGCATCAATTGTTTGAACCCCTGACCTTCCTCGCCGCCGAGAAGCGCGTCGGCGGGCGCGTGCATCGCGTCGAACTGCAGCGCATATTCGCGCATCCCGCGATAGCCGAGCACCTCGATCTCGCTGCCGCTCATGCCGGCGGCGGGGAAGGGCGTCTCTTCGCTGCCGCGCGGCTTGGGAACGAGCAGCATCGACAGCCCGGCATAGCCTTTGGCATCGGGCAGGGTACGCGCGAGCAGCGTCATCATGTCCGACCGCGCGGCATGGGTGATCCAGTTCTTCGCCCCGTCGATCACCCAGTCGCCGTCCGCATCGCGGCGTGCGCGCGTCTGCAACGATCCCAGGTCCGATCCGACATCGGGTTCGGTGAACACCGCGGTCGGCAAGACCTCGCCGCTCGCGATGCGCGGCAGCCAGTCGGCTTTTTGCGCATCGGTGCCGCCGAGCACGATCAGTTCGCCCGCGATCTCCGATCGTGTGCCGAGCGACCCGGTGCCGATCCAGCCGCGCGACAATTCCTCGGTGACGATGCACATCACCAGCTTGCCGAGTCCCAGCCCGCCAAATTCCTCGGGAATGCAGACGCCGAAGGTGCCGAGGTCGGCCATTGCCTGCACCGTCGCATCGGGAATCAGTGCGTTGGCAAGGTGCCAGCCATGCGCGTGCGGGACGATCTCGCTGTCGGTGAAACGCCGATATTGCTCGCGGATCGCGTCGAGGTCGGTGTCGTGAAGCGTCTCGCTCGGCCATTGGCCGCCGGCGAGCGCCGCCGCCACTTCGGCGCGCGTCGCCGCATGGTCGGCGTCGAGCAGGGGCGCGCTGGCGGCGGCGAGCTTGGCGGCCGCGGCGGTCAGGCCAAGGTCGGCGGGACGAAATATCTCATTCTGTCCCATCGGCAGTCCGCCGACGAGCTGGCCGATGCCTTCGGCGAAGGCGAGGGTCGCGATTTTCGCATCGAGGGGGTTGGCACCGCCGCCGGCTTCGAGCCAGCCGAGCGTCGCCTCGAGCGCCGCCACCGTCGTCGCGACCCATGCGAACCCGTGCGCCGCGCGCTGTTCGCTGTCGATAGCCGTGTCTTGCAACCGTGCGGCGAGCGCCGCCTGCGCGGCGCCGCGATAGTCCTGTGCGGCGCTGAGCGCCTGCCCGTAATTGCTCATTCCATCATCCCATTCGTCGCGGCGGCGATGCACCGAACGAGGGCGCTCTGCAACCCTCAGTTAGTATACTATCTTCCAAATGCGACGCCGCCCCGCCTTGGCTCGCGATACCGGCCAAAGCGCGACCTGCTCCGCCGCGAAATAATCGCCTTCTCCCACTGGCGCGCGCGGGGCCGACTGGTTACATGGGCCGCCACCAATCGACTCGCGCGTGCCGCCCCGCCAACGGGAGCAGGCGCCGCCAAAAGCAGAAAGTGGCTCCCATGGAAATCATCACCGGCCTGACCTTCGACGACGTGCTGCTGGTGCCGGGTCCTTCCGAAATCCTGCCGTCCGACGCGGTGCTGTCGACCCAGCTGACCAGCGAGATCAGCCTCAACATCCCGATCCTGTCCTCGGCGATGGATACGGTGACCGAGGCCGATATGGCCATTCTCATGGCGCAGATCGGCGGCATCGGCGTTCTCCACCGCAATCTGACGATCGAGGAGCAGGCGGCGGCGGTGCGCCAGGTCAAGCGTTTCGAAAGCGGCATGATCGTCAACCCGATCACCATCACCCCCGACGCGCCCTTGTCTTATGCGACCGCGCTTATGGATCAGCACAGGATTTCGGGCATCCCGGTGGTCGAGACCGGCGGGCGGCTCGTCGGTATCCTCACCCACCGCGACGTGCGCTTCGCCGACAATCCCGGCCAGCCGGTGCGCGAGTTGATGACCGCCGACAATCTCGCCACCGTGCGTCCCGGGGTCGGGCAGGACGAGGCGCGCAAATTGCTCCACCAGCGCCGCATCGAAAAATTGCTCGTCGTCGATGATGATTATCGCTGCATCGGGCTGATCACCGTCAAGGATATGGAAAAGGCGGTCAATTTCCCCGACGCGACCAAGGACGGCAGCGGCCGCCTGCGCGTCGCGGCCGCGACCAACACCGGCGATAGCGGCATCGAACGCGCCGAGGCGCTGCTCGATGCCGAATGCGATCTGATCGTCGTCGACACCGCGCACGGCCACAGCAGGATGGTCGCGCAGACGGTCGAGAAGATCAAGAAACTGTCGAATCGCGTCCAGATCCTAGCAGGCAATGTCGCGACCGGCGACGCCACCAAGGCGCTGATCGATGCGGGCGCCGACGGGGTGAAGGTCGGCATCGGCCCTGGCTCGATCTGCACCACTCGCGTCGTCGCCGGCGTCGGCGTGCCGCAGCTCACCGCGATTCTCGACAGCGTCGAAGCGGCGTCGAAATTGGGCGTCCCCGTCATTGCCGACGGCGGCCTGCGCACTTCGGGCGACATCGCCAAGGCGCTCGCGGCGGGCGCGTCGAGCGTCATGGTCGGCTCTTTGCTCGCGGGTACCGCCGAGGCGCCGGGCGAAACCTTCCTGTTCCAGGGCCGCACGTACAAAAGCTATCGCGGCATGGGCAGCGTCGGCGCGATGGCGCGCGGCAGCGCCGACCGCTATTTCCAGCAGGACATCAAGGACCAGATGAAGCTCGTCCCCGAGGGGATCGAGGGCCAGGTGCCGTTCAAGGGTCCCGCGAAGGACGTCATCCACCAGCTCGTCGGCGGCGTGAAGGCGGCGATGGGCTATACCGGCAGCCGCACCCTCAAGGATTTGCGCGAGCGGGCGAAGTTCGTGCGCATCACCAATGCCGGCCTGCGCGAAAGCCATGTCCACGACGTCGCGATCACCCGCGAAGCACCGAATTATCCGGTCGGTTGACAATTTCACATCGTCATTGCGAGCGAAGCGAAGCAATCTAGAACGGTTTACGCGGGCTCTGGATTGCTTCGCTTCGCTCGCAATGACGAAATAAGGGAAAAGCCATGACCCCCGCCGCACGCGTCCACACCGCGATCGAAATCCTCGACGCCATCGCCGCCGCCGCGCGCGACGGCGGCCCGCCCGCCGACGCGATCTTCGCCGAGGCGATGCGCGCGCGCCGCTACGCGGGGTCGAAGGACCGCCGCGCGATCCGCAACCATGTTTACGACGCGATCCGCGGCGTGCGGTCGGCGCCCGTATCGGGCCGCGCCGCGATGCTCGCGCTCGCCGATGCCGACGCCGAACTCGCCGCGCTGTTCGACGGCGCCGCATACGGGCCCGCGGTCATCACCGCCGACGAACCGCGCGCCGAAACCGGGCTCGCCACGCCTGCGCTGCTCAAGCTGTTCGACCCGCTCGTCGGCAAGGCCGAGCGTGCGGCGATGCTCGCCCGCGCCCCGCTCGACCTGCGCGCCAACCGGCTACGTTCGAGCCGCGACGAGCTGGCACGGATCTTCCCCGAGGGCGAAGCGATCGCCGGCCTCGCCGACGGCTGGCGCCTGCCCGGCGAAACCGCCGCGGTCCAGCATTTGGCCTATGCCGAGGGCCAGTTCGAGGTGCAGGACGCCGCGAGCCAGCTGGCGGCGGTCGCGCTCGCCGCCGAAGCGGGGCACGTCATCGTCGACTTGTGCGCCGGCGCGGGCGGCAAGACCCTCGCCATCGCTTCGGCGATCAATGACGAGGCCGCGATTCTCGCCTGCGACACCAACCGCGCGCGGCTCCAGCAACTGCCGCCGCGCGCAAACCGCGCCGGCGCGACGCGCATCGACACGCTGCTGCTAAACCCGGGGCAGGAGTCCGCGATGCTCGCCGATCGCATGGGCAAGGCCGACCGCGTCATCGTCGACGCCCCCTGTTCGGGCAGCGGCACCTGGCGCCGCAGCCCCGAACTGCGCTGGCGCTCCACCCCCGCACGGCTCGACCGCCATGTCGCCGAGCAGGCGAAGCTGTTGCGCCTCGGTGCCGATCTGGTGGCGCCGGGCGGCAAACTCGTCTATGCGGTGTGCTCAATCATCGCACGCGAGGGGCGCGCCCAGGTGGACGACTTTCTGACCCGCCATCCCGGCTGGACGGCCGACACGGACTATCTCCCGACGGGCGTCGGGCGCGCCGCGGGTGGCGGTTTTCTGCTGACTCCGGCGCATGACGGCTGCGACGGATTTTTCCTCGCCCGATTGACGGCTCCGTGATAGCCTCGCCTTCAATGAAGCGATGGGAGAATGCGATGCGCATCAGTTTCCTGGCCCTCGGCGCGGGTCTTGTCCTTGCCAGCCTGCCGACGGCGTCCGACGCGCAGCGGGCCGATAACGACATCCTGCCGGTCTCGATCGGACTGCAGGAACAGGGTGTGAAGGCGCAGCATGCGGGCGATCTCGTCGCCGCCACCGATTTTTATGAATCGGCGCTCGCCGCCGATCCGCGCAACCGCAGCGCGATCATCGCACTGGCGCAGGTCGCGCGCGCGCAGGGTCTGCCGGGCAAGGCGATCGGCCTGTATCGCGAGGCTTTGCTGCTCGAACCCACCGACATCGTCGCGCTGACCGGGCAGGGCGAAGCGCTCGCCGACAAGGGCGCGCTCGAACTCGCGCGCGAAAAGCTCGCCGAGGCCAAGCGCCTCTGCGCCGAAAAATGCCCGCAGGTCGCCGCGCTCGAAAAGACGATCGGCGCCAGCGCCGAAAAACGCGTGGTCGCGGCCGAAGCGCTGATCCCCAAGACGGTGGTCACGACCAGCCAGAATTGATCTAGCGGCTGAGCACCCGCGCCAGTTCGACCCACTCCGCGACGCTCACCGTCTCGGCGCGCCGTGTTGCTTCGATCCCGCACACCTCGAGCGCCTCGATCGCGCCCGGCATGCCCTTGAGGCTCTGGCGCAGCATCTTGCGCCGCTGACCGAACCCCTGCGCGGTCAACTGCGACAACAGCTTCGGCTTGACCCCTTCGGGCTGCTCGGCCGGCACGACATGGACGATCGCCGACATCACCTTGGGCGGCGGGGTGAACGCCGAGCGGTGGACCTTCATCGCGATGCGCGGGGTCGATCGCCACTGCGCCAGCACCGCGAGCCGGCCATAAGCGCCGGTGTCGACCTTGGCGACGATGCGTTCGGCGACCTCCTGCTGGAACATCAGCGTCAGCGATAGCCACTGCGGCGGCCAGGCCGCGGGCTCCAGCCAGCGCGTGAACAGTGCGGTGCCGACATTATAGGGCAGGTTGGCGACGATATGATACGGCCCACCGGCGAGCGCGTCGGCGTCGATCGCCATCGCGTCATCGGCGATCACCGTCAGCGCGCCGCCGAACGCCTCGCTGAGTTCGCCGAGCAATGGCAGGCAGCGGTCGTCGCGCTCGACCGCGATCACCTGCGCCCCCGCGCGCAGCAGCGCGCGCGTCAGCCCGCCGGGCCCCGGCCCGACCTCGAACACGCGCGCGCCCTCCAGATCGCCGGGCAGCGCCGCGATCCGGTCGAGCAACTGTTCGTCGAACAGGAAATTCTGCCCCAGCGCCTTGCTCGCCTGGAGCCCGTGCGCGCGCACCGTCTCGCGCAGCGGCGGCAGACTGGGGGTCGGCCGCCCGGTCACGCCGCGGGGGCGCAATTGCGCTCGCGCATCGCGGTCAGTTCGGCCGCCATGCGGATCGCCGCGATCGTCGGGCCCGGATCGGCCGTGCCGGTGCCCGCGATGTTGAACGCCGTGCCATGGTCGGCCGACGTGCGGACGATCGGCAGCCCGAGCGTCAGATTGACGCCGTCATCGAAATGCAGCGCCTTGAACGGCGCCAGCGCCTGGTCGTGATAGCAGCAGAGCAACGCATCGTAGCGCGTGCGGACGTGCGGCGCGAACAGGCTGTCGGCGGCGAGCGGCCCCTCGATCGCGATCCCGTCGGCCAGCAATTGCTCGACCGCGGGACGGATGATTCGTAGCTCCTCGTCGCCCATCTCGCCGCTCTCGCCCGCATGCGGGTTCAGCCCCGCGACCGCGATCACCGGTCGCTCGATCCCGAAATCGCGCTTCAGCGACCGCGCGACGATCCGGCCCTTGGCAACGATCAACTCGCTGGTCAGCCGCTCGGGCACTTCGGCCAGCGGGACATGCACGGTCAGCGGCACGACGCGCAGCCGCGGCCCCGCCAGCATCATCACCGCATTGGTCGCGGTGACGCCGCAGCGCTCGGCGATGAATTCGGTCTGTCCCGGATGCGTATAACCGATGCCATAGAGTTGCGACTTCGACACCGGCCCGGTGACGAGCGCGCCGGTCGCCTGGCCGCGGGTCAGCCCGATCCCGGTTTCGAGCGCGTGCAGGGCACAGGTCGCGCCTGCCTTGCTCGGCGATCCCGGCACCACCGGACCGCTGTCCTCGAGGTGCCAGACGGGCAGGGCGTCGTCGAACAGCCGTTCGGCTTCGGCGATATCGCCGACGCGTTCGACCGGGCCGTCCCACACCGCGGCGATCGACGCGATATCGCCGATCGCCACGAAGGGCGGCAGGTCATGATCCTTGCGAACCGCCCAGGCGCGGGCGGCGACTTCGGGCCCGACGCCGGCCGGGTCACCGAGGGTGACCGCGATCGGACGCGGGTTTGCGGAATCGGACATCAGCTGAAGTCGATCACCGCGTCCCGGCGCATGTCGCGCAGATAGCGCTGGGCGCGCTTGTTGACCTTTTCCTCAAGCAGCCGGCCCTCGATTTCCTCGAGGTTGGGCGCGGTCGCCGTGTTCGGCAATTCGCGGCCGCACAGCACGAGGACGCTGACGCCCTCGTTGGCGGCGCCGAAGGGTTGGGTCGTCTGGCCGACCTGCAGGTCGATCAGCGTCGCCTGCAGCGGGGCGGGCAACTGGCGCATCGCGATGCCGTCGCGTGCGACGACCTGCGCGCCCAGGCTCTGGGCCACGGCGTCGGCGCCGCCGCAACCGGCGATCCCGCGCGTCGCTTCGGCGAACTGTCCGGCGAGCTCGGCGCCCCTGGCAGGGGTCGTACCCGCCGGGAAATCGAGCGAAATCTGCTTGAGGCTGAGCACCGCGTCACGCGGATCGGCGGTCAGCACCTGACGCCGGTCGACCATCAGCATGATCGACACGCCGCCCGGAACCTCGATCGGCCCGACCAGCTGGCCCGGCTGCATCTGGCGTGCCGCGTCGGCCATCGAGTCGGGCAATTGTCCGCCCTTGACCCAGCCGAGGTCGCCGCCGACCACCGCGGTCGACGCCTCGGAAAACTGGCGCGCATAGGCGGCGAAGCTGCCGCCCGATTGCAGCGCCTGGACGATCTTCTGGGCGTTTTCGGCGACCGACTGGATCGTTTCGGGGGTCGCGGTCAGATAGATTTCGGCCAGGTGGAACTCGTCCTGCCCCTTGGCATCGGTCATCCGCTTGACGACCGCCTCGACCTCTTCGGTCGACACATTGGTCGTCGACTGGATGTTGCGCGCGAGCAGGCGGTCCCATGCATATTCGCCGCGGATCTGCTGCTTCACCGCCGCCGCCGACGAACCCTTCGACGCCAGATATTCGGTGAACTGCTGGGGGGTCTGCTTGTAGCGCGCGGCAAGCCGGGCGAACTGTTCGTTGATCAGATTTTCGTCGATATCGATCTTCGCCGCTCTGGCTTCCTGAATCTGCAACTTCTCGTCGATCAGGTTGCTGAACACCTGCTGGCGCAGGCGCTGTTCTTCTTCGGGCGGCAGCTCGATATTGTTGTTCGCGACGCGGATCAGTCCCATGCGCTGCTCGATGTCGGTGGCGGTGATGATCTCGCCGTTCACCGTCGCCGACGGGCGATAGACATTGCCCTTGGCGTCGCCGAAAATCTGGACATTGCCGGGGATGCTCAGACTGGTGGTCGGCACGTCGCTGTCGGGGACGGTCTGCGCCAGCACCGGCGAAACGCACAGCGACACGACAGCGGTCAGGCCGATCAAGGTCGAAATTTTGGTCATTTTTACCCTATGAAAGAGGTTCCGGTTCGCTCCGTATCAGCCGAAACGCCCGATGGTCCAGCGCAAAGCGCGCGCAAGCGCATCATAACTGGGGTCGGACTAACCGCCGAACGCTGAACGCAAGCTGAGCGAATGGGATGAGATGCGGGTCGCGCCTGGCCCGTCGGCGGCTCCAGGGTGGAGGCGGACGTTGCCGATCCTCCCTGTCGCGCAGCGATGGGGAGGGGGACCGCCGCCGTAGGCGGTGGTGGCGGGGCGGCGACGTCGCGCTATAGCCCCTCCGTCAGCGTTTCGCGCTGCCACCTCCTCATGGCTTCGCCACAGGGAGGATTTTCAAGGCCGCTACCGCTCGAAACCCGCCTCAGAACCCCAGGTTTCTCAATGCCACGCGGAACGAGAAGCTGTTGCCGCGCCGCGCGTCGCCGGTGTCGATATAGTCGCGGCGCCAGGTCAGCGCGATCGACAGGCATTCGTCGTCATAGGCGACGCCGAGCCGGTGGCGGATCGGCTCGAAGCCGTCCGACAGGCTCAGCGGATCATCGGCCTTGCTGGTCAGGTCGATGATCGCCGAACCGAAGACCGACCAGTTGCGGGCAAAGGCGACGCGGCCGCCGACGCGGGCTTCCTCGCGGTCCTGCAGATCCTCGGCGACCGTCGTGATGTCGCGGTTGAGCCGCGAGTACCCGAGCACGGCATAGGTCGCACGGGTGCCGATCGTCGCGTCGAACTCGTTGCGCCGGATCGCCAGATTGTCCTTGTCGAGCCGGAAACGATGGGTCAGCCGCAGGAAATCCTTGTACGCGACGGTGGTGCGGCCGACGACGTCCGACGTCCGGTCGGTCAGCCCGGTGCCGTCGGGGAACAGGCTCGGCTTGTCCGACAGGCGGTAACTTTGCCCGACGATGCTGTTGATGTTGAAACCCGGCCGGCTGTAATTCCATTCGGCGCCATAGGTGATGCGCGCGCCGTCCTCGAACCGGTCGTAGCCGCTGAAGCGGTTGATCGCGAACAGGTTGCTGTCCTCGAGGTCGAAGGCGCGGCTATCCTCGTTCGGAATGTCGAGGTTTTTCAGCTTCGGCGTCGCGACGAGCTGGACGCGCGGGGTCAGCGTCTGCGTCCCGCCCATGAATTCGCCGACGAACGGCCAGCGCATGTCGGCGGCGAAGGCGGCGATGCCGCGGCCTTCCCAGCCCGACTTGCCGCGATAGCCGGGAATCGCGGTGAGCAGATTCTCGTCGCTGTGATAGACGTCGCCGCGTACCATCGCGGTAAAGGTCACTTCCTGCCCCAGCGAGGTCAGGCGGCGCAGGTCCCAGCGCACCCCGGCAAAGGCGCGCTGCGTGTCCTGCCCCGCGGTGCGGCCGATCGCCAGCGTGTTGAGCTGCAACTCGAACTGGCCGCCGAACAGCGGGTCAGTCAGCCGCTGACGATAATCGAGGATCGGCAGCGCGATCGGCTGCTGCCCCTGCTTGTCGCCGGCGCGCAACGTCTGCGTCGCCCAGCCGGCGATCGACAAATAGCTTTGTCCGCCGATCCGCTCGACTTCGAAGGTCGACCGCAGCCGGTCGTCGCGGGTGATGTCGTACCGGCGCAGGAAGGTGCGGTCGCTCGCGATGCGGCCGGAGTAAGTGACGCTCCAGTGCGGGCTGAGCTGAAACTTGCCCGCACTCTCCAGATAGCCGCGCAGCTCGTTGTTGCCCGTGCTCGGCGTGCCGTTGAGCGGGACCACCGAACTATAGGTGCCATACCCGTTGATGCGGAACGACCCGACGTCGGTCAGCGCGCGAAACTCGCCCTCGATCATCGGCGCCGCGCCGGTGTAGAGGTGCGGGGTGATCGTGACGTCGCGGTCGGGCGCGATCCGCAGATAATAGGGGACCGCGATTTCGAAACCATTGGTCCGGTCGAGCCGGATTTCGGGAACCAGCAGCCCGCTGCTCGGCGAACTGTCGAGCGGGTGGCTGAGACCGGGCAGCGGGATCAGCGGCAGGCCGAATATCTCGATCCGCGCGCCCTTGTAGCGGACCTTGTTCTTGGCCTTGTCGTACAGCACCTTGACGGCGCGGACCTGCCAGCTCGGATTCTTGGCGCAGCCCGCATTATCCTCGACGGGGCAGGGGGTGTAGGCGGCATTCTCCAGTTCGATATTGCCGTTCTCGAACCGCTTTCCGCGCACTGCGGCAAGCCGCGATCCATTGTCGAGCACCACCAGCATGTCGTCGACGATCCCGTCGCGCAGGGTGTCGGTCAGGACGATCCGGTCGCCATAGGCGGTGTCGCCCTCGGGGTTGGTGATCGCGACGTCGCCCTCGGCGACGACTTCGCCGGTCTTGCGGTTCCACGTCACCTTGTCGGCGCGCATCTGGATCGCTTCGCGGTTCATCTGGACATTGCCGTCGGCGACGACGATCTCGGTATCGCTGTCGTAATTCAGATTGTCGGCGGCAAAACCGACCTGCTGTTCGCCCGCGACATCGGGCGCATCGATCTTCCCGGTCGATACATCGGGGGTCTGGAGGTCGGGTTCGCCCTGCGGCGCGGGCACGACCGGCGGTTCAGCACCGGTCTGCGCCGCGGCCGGCACCGCCAGCAACGCCAGCGCGCTGGCTGTCGCGAGCCACAGCGGCCGGTCGCCCCCTTGGAACAAAGTCCCCGTCATTGAATCCCTTTGTCCCGTCACCTGGAGCCTGCGGCTCGCTTGAACCCGCAGCTTTGTTTTTGCAACTCGCAAGCGAAACCCCTATCGGTCCGGCACGTTCCAATCAATCATCGCATAAGAAAGTCACAGGATGGACATTCAGTTTGTCGCGCAAATCGATGCGTCTGCCGACGTCGTCGCCTTTCCGGTCCGTAAGGGCGGTGCCGCCGCGCTCGGCGCGTTGCTTGGCGCCGCGGCGGCGCAGGCGCGCTTCGACGGTGCGGCGGGCACGGTGGCCGAAACCGCGGCGATCGATGGCGACCGTGCGAAGCGGCTGCTGCTTATCGGCATCGGCGAAGGCGGCGTCCACGACCTCGAACGCGCCGGCGCGGCGCTGACCGCCCGGCTGCAGACGAGCGGCGTCGTCACCGTCCATGTCGATTTTGTCAGCGCCGGGCCCGTCGATGCCGACGATATCCTCGCTTTCGCCACCGGCGCGACGCTGCGCAACTGGCGCATCGATACCTATCGCACCCGTCTCGCCGACAATGCCCGGCCGAGTCTCCAGTCGATCGTGATCGCGGCGCCCGGCGGGGCGCCCGCGGGCTGGGCCGAGGCGCAGGCGATCGCCGACGGCGTCGCCTTCACCCAGACGCTCGTCGCCGAGCCGCCGAACATCCTCTATCCCGAAAGCTTCGTCGAACGCTGCCAGCATCTCGCCGACTTGGGCGTCGAACTCGAAGTTCTCGACGAACGCCAGATGAAGGCGCTCGGCATGGGCGCGCTGCTCGGCGTTGCGCAGGGCTCGACGCGCCCGCCGCGGCTGCTCGCGATGCGCTGGAACGGCGGCGAGCCGGGCGCGAAGCCCGTCGCTTTCGTCGGCAAGGGCGTCACCTTCGACACCGGCGGCATCAGCATCAAGCCCGCTGCGGGCATGGACATGATGAAATGGGACATGGGCGGCGCGGGCGCGGTCGCCGGTGCGATGAAGGCGATCGCCGGTCGCAAGGCCAAGGCGAATGTCGTCGGCATCGTCGGCCTTGTCGAGAATATGCCCGACGGCAATGCGATGCGCCCCGGCGACATCGTCACCACCATGTCGGGTCAGACGGTCGAGGTGCTCAACACCGACGCCGAGGGGCGGCTTGTCCTGTGCGACGCCGTCACCTGGGCGCAAAAAATCTATGACCCCGCGGTGATCGTCGATCTCGCGACGCTGACCGGCGCGATGGTGATCTCGCTCGGCCATGAATATGCCGGCATCTTCGCCAACGACGATGGCCTCGCCGACCAGCTGATCGCCGCGGGCGAAGCCAGCAACAACAAGCTGTGGCGCTTCCCGCTGTCGGCCGCCTATGACAAGCTGATCGACAGCCCGATCGCCGACATGAAGAACATCGGCCCGCGTGAGGGCGGCTCGATCACCGCGGCGCAGTTTATCAAGCGCTTCGTCGATGAGGGCGTCAAATGGGCGCATCTCGATATCGCGGGCATGGCGTGGCACGACAAGGACGGCCCGGTCTACGCCAAGGGCGCGACCGGCTATGGCGTACGCCTGCTCGACCGCTTCATCGCCGACAATTTCGAAGGGTGACGCACCCGACCTCGTCATTGCGAGGAGCCGAAGGCGACGCGGCAATCCAGAATGTGCGTAAACCGCTCTGGATTGCTTCGCTACGCTCGCAATGACGATGGTCTTGTAATCCATGCCCCGCGTCGACTTTTACCGGCTGACCCGCGACCCCGTCGAACGGGTGCTCCCCGCGCTCGCGTCGCGCATATTGGGCAACGGCGACCGCCTGCTGGTCGTCGCGGGTCCCGCGATGCAGCGCCAGGCGATCGACGAGGCGCTGTGGACGCTCCAGCCCGTGAGCTTCCTGCCGCACGGTGCCGCCGGTTCGCCCGACGAGGCGATCGAGCCGATCCTGATCGCGGGCACGCTCGCCGCACCACCCCCCAATGGCGCGACGCATCTCGCGCTCGCCGATGGCGAATGGCGCGAGGAGGCGCTCGGTTTCGCGCGCGTCTTCCTGCTCTTCGACAACAGCCGCATCGACGACGCCCGCGCGCTGTGGCGCGGCCTCGCCGCGCGCGACGATGTCGACAACCGCTTCTGGAAACAGGATGAAAACGGCCGCTGGTCGGAGGGGCCGTGACTGTGACCGGCGTCACCGCGCGGTCCGCGTCCGATGCTATGAAAATCGCGAACCGCCACAGGAGCTTATCATGACCAACCGCCCGACGCTGATCCTCGCCGCCACCGCCGCCGCGCTTCTCCTCGCCGCCTGCAGCTCGAAATCGGAGCAGGAGGTCGCGAGCGGCACCTACACCGATCCCGACACCGGCAAGACCGCCGACTATAAGGTCACCAAGAGCGCCGACGGCGAGGACGGCGCGGTCAGCATCAAGACCGCCGACGGCGAGGTGAGCTTCGGCGGCGGCGTCGCCAATGCCAAGCTGCCCGCGGGTTTCACCGCCTATCCCGGCGCCAGGATGACCGGTGGCATGTCGGCGTCGGGCAAGGATGGCGAAAGCGGCATGGCGAGCTTCGAGGTCAAGGGACAGGCCGCCGACGTCATCGCCCATTTCCGCAAGCAGGCCGAGGCCGCGGGGCTGAAGGTGTCGAGCGAGGTCAAGGCTGGCGACATGATGATGTTCAGCGCCGAGAAGGGCGAAGGCGGCAAGGGCGGGGTACAGGTCACCGCGACCCAGGCCGGCGCCATGGTCAACGGCACCGTCACCTACGGCGGTTGACCCCGAAGCGGGGTGTCCGCCTCCTTCCTGCCTTGCAGTGCGGCAAAAGCGCGGCTAGACGCGCGCCGATCATAAAACACACCCACGCAGGAGCTTTCCCATGGCGGTCACCCGCACCTTTTCGATCATCAAGCCCGACGCCACGCGTCGCAACCTGACCGGCGCGGTCACCAAGATGCTGGAAGACGCCGGCCTGCGCGTCGTCGCGTCGAAGCGCATCCACATGAGCCGCGACCAGGCCGAAGGCTTTTATGCCGTTCACAAGGAACGCCCCTTCTTCGGCGAACTCGTCGATTTCATGATCAGCGGCCCGGTCGTCGTCCAGGTCCTCGAAGGCGAAAACGCCATGCAGGCGAACCGCGACATCATGGGCGCCACCAACCCCAAGGACGCCGCCCCCGGCACGATCCGCAAGGAACTCGCCGAGAGCATCGAAGCGAACAGCGTCCACGGGTCGGACAGCGACGAGAATGCGGCGATCGAAATCGCCTATTTCTTCAAGCCCGAAGAAATCGTCGGCTGATCGCCATTTGCCCTAGGGCAGCGAAGGGCCGCCGGAGCGATCCGGCGGCCTTTTTCGTGCCTGCCACCGTGTCCAGCGTTTCGATACCATAAGCGCGAGGGCAACGAACACCGCGGTTCCGAGCAGCGCCGCTCCATCGAAGCCCAGCCGGTCGCCGAGCAGATCGACCGTGCCATATTCGATCGCCTTGCCGATCCCGACGCCGAACGGAATGACGATGACGGCGGCCAGCGCGGTCTTGAGCAAACCGACTGCGGCTTGCTTCATCAGAACTCGTCCGCCACGCCCATCAATCCCGCCAGCTTCTTCGGCGCCACCGAAAGCCAGCTCTTGCGCAGCCATTCGCCGATCGCATCCCAGTCGGTATCGCCCAGGTCGAGCCGGATACCAACCCAGCCGTCGCCGAAATAGGCGGGGCGATAATAGCGCGCTTCATCCATCTCGATCAACGCCGCCTGCTCGTCGGCGCCGCTGATCTTCACCAACAGCGCGATCTTGCCGTCGCCATGATGGTCCTGCGTAAAATAGGCGAATTTCTTGCCCTTCAGTATTCCGAAACATGGCATGCCGTGCGAGCTGACCTCGTCGGCCTCGGGCAATGCCATCGCCAGGTCGCGCACCCGGCCGAGCAGATAATCGGGATTGCGCTCGCGGCTCACAAACGCGGCCAGCGTCGGCGGATAAAGCTGATGCTCGGCGATCCGCACCCGCGCGCTCAGGCTGTCGACGCTGTCGCCCGCGACGATCGCCACCGCGGTCTGCGCCAGCACCGGCCCGTCGTCGACCCCCGGGGTCACGATATGCACGCTGCACCCGCCGAAGCGGTCGCCGGCGTCGATCGCCTGTTGGTGGGTGTTCAGCCCCTTGTAGAGCGGCAGCAGGCTCGGGTGGATATTGACCATCCGGCCCGCCCAGCGGCCGACGAAATCGTCGCTCAGGATTCGCATATAGCCGGCCAGCGCGACGAAGTCGGCTTTCGCCGCGCGCAATTGCGTATCGACCAGTGCGTCGAACGCATCGCGGTCGAGTCCTTTGTGCGAAAGGCTCCAGGTCGCGACGCCCTCGGCTTCGGCGATCGCCAGCCCCGGTGCATCGGGATTGTTGCTGGCAACCAGCACCAGCTCATAGGGACAGTCGGCGGCTTTCGCCGCATAGAGCAGCGCCGCCATATTGGTCCCGGCGCCCGAGATCAGGACGGCGACGCGGGCTTTCATTTCTCCCCTCCCGCTTGCGGGAGGGGCCGGGGGAGGGCTTGTCGATTGGAGGTGCGCTGAAACAGGCCCTCCCCTATCCCCTCCCGCAAGCGGGAGGGGGACTTTGCCGCCTTAGGCATTATGCGTTGCGCTCCAATCGCCCATCGCGCTCCACGTTTCGGCGCTCCCGGTCACGGTGCAGCCCTTCGCGCCGTCGGCGATATGCCCGATCCGCAGCACTGTCTCGCCCGCATCGGTCAGCGCCGCGGTAACCGCGTCAACATCGCCTTCCGCGACGACGACGGCCATGCCGATCCCGCAGTTGAAGGTGCGCGCCATCTCTTCGGGCTCGATATTGCCCTGCGCCTGAAGGAAGGCCATCAACCGCGGCTGCTCCCATGCATCGGCATCGACATGCGCGTGCAGGTTCACGGGCAGGATGCGCGGGATATTCTCGAGCAACCCGCCGCCGGTGATATGCGCCAGCGCGTGGACCTTGCCGGTCTTCACCAGCGGCAACAGGCTCTTCACATAGATGCGCGTCGGCGCCATCAGCGCGTCGATCAGCAGCACCTCCTGGTCGAACAGCGCCGGGCGATCGAGCTTCCAGCCCTTGTCCGCCGCGAGCCGCCGGACGAGCGAGAAACCGTTCGAATGCACCCCCGACGAGGCGAGGCCGAGGATGACATCACCCGCCGCGACCTTGTCGGCGGTCAGCACTTCGTGCCGCTCGACCGCGCCGACGCAGAACCCGGCCAGGTCGTAATCGCCCTCGCTGTACATGCCCGGCATTTCGGCGGTCTCGCCGCCGATCAGCGCGCATCCGGCCTGCTTGCACCCTTCGGCGATGCTGGCGACGACGGCGGTCGCGACGTCATTGTCGAGTTTCGCGGTCGCATAATAATCGAGGAAGAACAGCGGCTCGGCACCCTGCACGATCAGGTCGTTGACGCACATCGCGACCAGGTCGATTCCGACCCCGTCGTGGCGTCCCGATTCGATCGCGAGCTTCAGCTTGGTGCCGACCCCGTCGTTCGCCGCGACGAGCAAGGGATCGTTGAACCCCGCTGCCTTCAGGTCGAAAAAGCCGCCGAAGCCGCCCAGGTCGGCATCGGCGCCGGGGCGGCGCGTCGCACGGGCGAGCGGAGCAATGGCACGGACCAGCGCATTGCCGGCATCGATCGATACGCCCGCCTGGGCATAAGTGTATCCGGCGGGCTGCCCGTCCGATTTGTTCTGCTTGGAATCCATGGCACGCGCGACTAACGACTCTGGCTACGAAATGCCATGATTTCCTTGTCGGCGACATCGGCTTTGGCGTAGGGCATGCTGAAATCGTCATCCCGGCGAAGGCCGGGATCTCGACATCGCGTCAGAATGCGACGATTGAGATTCCGGCCTTCGCCGGAATGACGAAAAAGGATCTGTCGCCCCTAAGGTTGGGAACGAAGCGTAAGAACTATATGATTTCGGCTGCTTTCCCTCGCTTCGCGCCCCGCCTGACCCTCGATGCCATTCGTCCGCGCGACTGGCGCTGGGCCGCGCTTTTCGGTCTCTTCTTCGCGATTCTCGTCGTCGGTGTCGTCGATGGCCAGATTACGCGCGGCGATCGCGGCATCACCCCGATCAACAGCAGCGGCGATTTCCTGACCAGCGGCATCCTCGTCGACGTCACCGGCGACAATGCCGACGACGCGCGGACCAAGGGCTGGCGCGAGGCGCAGCGCCAGGGCTGGGCCCAGCTTTATCGCAAGACCAACGGCAGCGACGGGCCGGCGCTCAATGATTCGGTGCTCGACGGCATCGTCACCGCGATCGTCGTCGAGGATGAACAGATCGGCCCCCGCCGCTATGTCGCACGGCTCGGCGTCCAGTTCGACCGCGTCCGCGCCGGACAGATCCTTGGCGTCAGCGGCCGCACCTTGCGGTCGCCGCCGCTGCTCGTCATCCCCGTCTATTCGATCGACGGCATGCCGCAGGTGTTCGAACAGCGCAGCGCCTGGCAGCGCGCCTGGGCCGAATATAATACGGGGCAGAGCGCGATCGACTATGTCCGCACCGCGGGCACCGGTGCCGACACCCTGCTGCTCAATTCGGGGCAGGTCGGCCGCCGCGGCCGCGTCTGGTGGCGGGTGATCCTCGACCAATATGGCGCCGCCGACGTGCTGACCCCGATCGCGCGTGTCGAATATAGCTATCCCGGCGGGCCGATCACCGGTCATTTCACCGCGCGCTTCGGCCCCGACAACAAGCTGATCGGTGGTTTCACCATGACCGGCCCGACCCCGCGCGCGCTGCCCGACATGATGGAAAAGGCGGTCGCGCGGATGGACCGGCTCTACACCGACGCGCTTGCCGCCGGGGTGCTGCGCACCGACACCTATCTGGTGCTCGAAAAGCCGGTGAAGGTCGAGGAACTGCCCGACGTGGCGGAAACCGACACCGACGCACTGCCCACCGAAACCGATGCCAGCGTGCCGACCGCGCCGACCGTCGGCGTCGCCAGCTTCACCGTCCAATATAGCTCGCCCGACGTCGAATCGGTCTCGGCGACCGAGCGCAGCGTCGGTGGGGTGTCTGGTGTCCAGTCGGCCTCGACCACCAGCCTCGCGCTCGGCGGCACGTCGGTGATGCGCGTGACCTTCCGCGGCGACATCGCCGCTTTGAAAGCCGCGCTCGAAGCGCGCGGCTACAAGGTACAGGCGAGCGGGAGTACGCTCCGGATCAGCCGCTGATGGCCGGCCCTTCGGGACAGATCGCGCTCCCGCTCGACTGGAGCGCGGGGGGTAGCAATGACGGCCCGCTGATCGTCGGCACCAGCAACGCCGACGCCGTGCGCTACCTGCGCCATGTCGGAACATGGCCGGTCCGCACCGCGGTCCTCACCGGCCCGCGCGGGTCGGGGCGCAGTTTGATCGGCCGGCTCTTCGCGCGCGAAACCGGCGGCCGCGTCATCGACGGCCATGACAGCGTTTCCGAAGAAGCGATGTTCCATGCGTGGAACGCCGCGCAGTCGAGCGGCGACCCGCTTCTCGTCATCGCCGACGCGCCGCCCGCCGACTGGAATATCCGGCTTCCCGATCTCGCTTCGCGCCTGCGTGCGGTGCCCGTGCTGGCGATCGGCGAACCCGACGATTGCCTCGCCCGCGACCTGATCGAGGCGCTGTTCGCGCAGCGCGGCATGGCGCTCGCGCCCGAGGTTGCCTCCTATGTCGTCCCGCGCATGGAGCGCAGCTATGCGACGCTCCACCGCATCGTCGCCGCGCTCGACGCCGCCTCGCTCGAACAGGGGCGGCGCGTCGGGGTTCGTCTTACGCGTGAAACATTACTGTCACAGGGGCTGATCGATCCCGATCTCCTTGAAAGGCAGGATGAAGACACATGTCGATAGCTGGCGGCCCCCTACGCGCAGACAATGATGCCGACACGGCGCGGCCATCCTTCGGCCCCGAACGCTTCTTCAACCGCGAACTCAGCTGGCTCGCCTTCAACCGGCGGGTGATGGAGGAGGCGCGCAATCCCGCGCATCCGCTGCTCGAACGGCTGCGCTTCCTGTCGATTTCGGGCAGCAACCTCGACGAATTCTTCATGGTCCGCGTCGCGGGGCTCAAGGGCCAGCAGTTGCAGGGGATCGATGATCCCAGCGCCGACGGCCGCTCGCCCGGCCAACAGCTCGCCGAGATCGAGGCCGAGGTGAACCGCCTCGTCGACCAGCAGCAGAGCGAATGGCAATTGCTCCACCGGCAACTCGGCGAACAGGGCATCGTCGTCCATGGCGACCATTCGGACGCCGGAAAGCTCCGGACGCTGCTGCGCCAATATTTCATCGACCAGATTTTTCCGATCCTCACCCCGCAGGTGCTCGATCCGGCGCATCCCTTTCCCTTCATCCCCAACCGCGGGCTCGGGGTGATTCTTGACCTCGAGCGCAAGGCGACGGGCGAGACGATCCGCGAACTGGTGATGATACCGGGCTCGCTCCCGCGTTTCGTGCCGGTGCCCGGCGAGGCGTCGAATTTCGTCCCGATCGAATTTCTGATCGAATTGTTCGGCGACATCATTTTCCCCGGCTACCGTATCCGCGCGCGCGGCGTCTTTCGCATCATCCGCGACAGCGACATCGAGCTGGAGGAAGAGGCCGAGGATCTCGTCCGGCTGTTTCGCACCGCGATCCGCCGCCGCCGTCGCGGCCGCGTCATCCTTTTGGAGCTTGAGGCCGACATGCCCGGCGAACTCGCCGCGGTGCTCAACGCCGATATCCAGGGGCATGAAGCGATCGTCGCCAAGATCGACGGCTTCGTCGGTCTCGCGGCGCTGTCGGCGCTCGTCGACGTCGACCGCCCCGACCTCAAATTCCCCGCCTTCTCGGCGCGTTTTCCCGAACGCATTCGCGAACATGGCGGCGATTGCTTCGCGGCGATCCGCAGCAAGGACATCCTCGTCCACCATCCCTATGAAAGCTTCGAGGTCGTTCTCGCCTTCCTGCGACAGGCGGCGGCCGATCCCGACGTCGTTGCGATCAAGCAGACGCTCTACCGCGCCGGCGACCAGTCGCCGGTGATCCGCGCGCTGATCGAGGCGGCCGAGGCGGGCAAGTCGGTGACCGCGGTCGTCGAGCTCAAGGCACGCTTCGACGAGGAACAGAATCTGCTCTGGGCGAACCAGCTCGAACGCGCCGGGGTGCAGGTCGTCTATGGCTTCATCGAATGGAAGACCCACGCCAAGATTTCGATGGTCGTCCGCCGCGAGGGGCAGGGGTATAAAACCTACTGCCACTTCGGCACCGGCAACTACCACCCGGTGACCGCGCGCATCTACACCGACCTCAGCTTCTTCACCGCCGACCCGCGCGCCGGCCGCGATGCGGCGCAATTGTTCAATTACATCACCGGCTATGTCGAACCCGAACGGCTCGACATGATCACCATGTCGCCGCTCAACATGCGCGCGCATCTCTGTCAGCTCATCGATGCCGAGATCGCCGCGGCGCGGGCGGGGGCGCCCTCGGGCGTCTGGGCCAAGATGAACAGCCTCGTCGACCCCGGCATCATCGACAAGCTCTATGAAGCGAGCGTCGCCGGGGTGCCGGTCGAACTCGTCGTGCGCGGCATCTGCTGCCTGCGCCCCGGGGTTCCGGGCCTGTCCGAAACGATCCGCGTCAAATCGGTCGTCGGCCGCTTTCTCGAGCATAGCCGCATCTGGGCCTTCGCCAACGGCGCGTCGCTGCCGCACCGCAATGCCAAGCTCTACATCTCCAGCGCCGACTGGATGCCGCGCAACTTCGACCGCCGCGTCGAATATATGATCCCGATCGAAAATCCGACCGTCCACGACCAGATTCTGGACCAGGTGCTCGTCGCGAACCTCATCGACAATGAACAAAGCTGGGTGCTGTTGCCCGACGGCACCTATGCGCGCTTAACATCGGACGATAAGCCATTCAACTTGCATCATTATTTCATGACAAACCCGTCGCTTTCGGGCCGCGGTACCGCGCTCCACCAGCGCCAGGACGTCCCCACGCTCATCCTCAATATGCGCGATGATTGAAAAGTTGCGTCCCCAGTCCAAACTCCACCGCTCCGCGGTTATCGACATCGGTTCGAACTCGGTCCGCCTCGTCGTTTATGAAGGCCCGCCGCGTGCGCCGGCGGTGATCTTCAACGAAAAGGTCGCCGCCGGCCTCGGCCGCGGCCTGTCGATCGACGGTCGTATCGCCTCCGAAGACGCCAAGCGCGGCCTTTATGCCCTGCGCCGCTACGCGTTGCTGGCCCGGCACATGGAGGTCAAGGACCTGCAATGCGTCGCCACCGCCGCGGTGCGCGATGCGTCCAACGGCCCCGACTTCATCGCCGGCGCCGCCGAGGCCGGACTCCAGATCCGCCTGCTGTCGGGTCAGGAAGAGGCCGAGGCGGCGGGCTATGGCGTCATCGCCGCCATCCCCGACGCGCACGGCATCGCGGTCGATCTCGGCGGCGGCAGCCTCGAACTCGCGGCGGTGTCGAACGGCCAGGTGGGCCGCCGCAACAGCTTTCCGCTCGGCGTGCTGCGGCTTCCCGCGCTGCGCAGGGACGGCCCGCAGGCGTTCGAGCGCGCGATCCGCAAGATGCTGCGCGCCAAGGACTGGCCGGGCGATTGCGCCGGGCTGCCGCTTTATCTCGTCGGCGGCTCGTGGCGCGCGCTGGCGCGTCTCGACCTCGAACTCACCCACGACCCGCTCGCGGTGCTCGACCAGCACAGCCTGCCGCGCACCGCGCTGCGCCGGCTGCTCCGCGCGACCCAGAGGTTGAGCTTCGAGGAGCTGAAGGCGATTCCCGGCATGGCGTCGAACCGCGCCGCATCGTTGCCTGACGCCGCGGCCCTGCTTGCCGCGCTCGCCAACATCATCGACGTTCCCGACATGACGGTCTCGTCGTCGGGCCTCCGCGAAGGGCTGCTCTATCAGGCGCTCGACGCCGGGACGCGGGCGCAGGATCCGCTGATCGTCGCCGCCGAATTCGAAGGCCGTCGCCTCGCGCGCTTTGCCCCGCACGGTCCCGCGCTCGCCGAATGGATCGCACCGCTCTTCGCCAGCGAAGACGCCGCCGACAGCCGCGTCCGTCTCGCGGCGAGCCTGCTCAGCGATGTCGCCTGGTCGGCGAACCCCGATTTCCGCGCCGATCGCGGCACCGAAATCGGTCTTCATGGCAACTGGCGCGGCATCGACATTCCGGGCCGCATCCTGCTCGCGCGCGCGCTCCACGCCGGCTTCGGCGGCGCCGACGGCGATTTTCCGGCGATGGGATCGCTCGTCGCGGCCGAACGGCTGGCGCGGGCGCGGCAATGGGGGCTCGCGATCCGGCTGGCGCAGCGCCTGACCGGCGGGGTCGAAGCGCCGCTAAAGGCGAGCCGCATTGCACTCGAAAAGGGCAAGCTGGTCCTCAGCCTCGAAGCGGGCTGGCACCACCTCGCCGGCGAATCGGTCGACCGCCGCCTGCGCTCGCTCGCGCAAGCGCTCGACGCCAAGCCTGAACTCGTGCTTCTTTAAGCTTCGGTCGCGTCGATCGGGGCCGCGTCGATCGGGGCCGCGTCGATCGGGGTCGGGGCCTCGATCTTGCTCATCACCAGCTTGCCGTGCTGGACGGCAAAGCCCATCCGCCCCTCGACTAGGTCGAGCGCGGCATGGCCGAACACGTCGTAGCGCCAGCCCTGCAGCATCGGAATATTGTCGCGGCGCCCGGCAGCAAGCGCCTCGAGTTCGTCGCTGCGCGCGATCAGCCGCGCCGCGACATTAAGCTCGCGTCCGCGAATCTTGAGCAGCAGCTTGAGCAAATCGGCGACGAGCACGCCTTCCTTGCCCAGCCCCGGCCCGCGCGGGGCGCGGTCGGGCATGTCGTCGCGGTCGAGCGGCTTGGCGTTGTCGAGTGCATCCATCAGTCGCCCGCCGATGTCGTTCGAGCGCCAGGTCGCTGACAGCCCGCGTACGCGGCCCAGACCGTCCTGATCCTTCGGCGGATGCGCGGCGAGGTCGGCGAGCGTTTCGTCCTTGACGATTCGGCCGCGCGGCAGATTCTTCGAACGCGCCTCGCGCTCGCGCCACGCCGCCAGCGATTGCAAGCGGCCGAGCACGTCGGGTTTGCGCGACGGAATCTTGATCCGGTGCCACGCCTGATCGGGGTCGACGCTGTAGTTCGACGGATCGGCTAGCTTTTCCATCTCCTCGTCGAGCCAATGGCCGCGCCCGGTCTTGACGAGCTTTTTGAGCATCATCGGAAAAATTTTGGCCAAATGGGTGACGTCGCCGATCGCATAGTCGATCTGGCGCTTGTCGAGCGGGCGGCGGCTCCAGTCGGTAAAGCGCGCGCCCTTGTCGAGCTGGATACCCAGCCACGCCTCGACGAGGTTCGAATAGCCGACCTGTTCGGCCTGACCGAGCGCCATCTGCCCGATCTGGGTGTCGAAGATCGGGTGCGGGGTCTTGCCGGTCAGGTTGAAGATGATTTCGACATCCTGCCCGCCGGCGTGGAAGACCTTCAGCATGTCCTCGTTGTCGACCATCAGATCAAGCAGCGGTTTCAGGTCCATGTCCTTTGCCAACGGGTCGATGCCTGCGGCGTGCTCGCTGTTGGCGACCTGGATCAGGCAGAGTTCGGGCCAGAAGGTGTTCTCGCGCATGAACTCGGTGTCGACCGCGATGAAATCGCTGTTCTTGATGAGATCACAGAATTCGACGAGCGCGGCGCTGGTTTCGATGAGCGGATGGACTTGCATGCCGCGCCTATACAGCTAGTTGATGCAGACGGGCAGGAAAAATTGCCCACGCTCTTCGGGTCGCGAAGCCGGAACATCGGCATGTTGAAACGCGAAGGGGTATCGGCACATGATGTGGGTCGGCTGGACGCTGGCGGCGATCGGTTTTGCGCTGCTTTTCGGGCAATATATGGCGGGGCAGGGCGACATCTTCGTGTCGATCGCCAATCCGCGGCCACTCGACGAGGAATCGATGGTCGTGACGCTGAGATATTGGGGACTCGCCGCCGCGGCGCGCCAACCCTTCGTAACGCCGGAGGCCGATCACGGGCTGTGCGACCTGCGAGTCTATGCGACGCGCCGACAGGCCCTGGTTGCTATCGCGACGCTTGGCTTGATCCGCCCGGTGACCGTCGCCTGGCGCGCCCATGCCGGTATTCAGCCGCTGGGAGACGCGTGATGCCCATTGTTCCGATCGGCGAGTCGGGTCGCTGGACCAATTATCACGGCACCGGCGTGTGCGAGGATGCGACGCGTTTCGCGTTGCGCAGCGGCGATGCGGCGCGCGGGCGCGACGAGATCGCGATCGCGGCGGCGGCGGTACGCGAATGGCTTGGCGAAGCGCTGGCGAAGGGGAAGCGCGTGCGGCCGCTCGGCGCAGGCTGGTCGCCATCGAACGTCAATATCTGTTCGGACGCCTGGCTGCTCCACACCCGCCGCTTCAACCGCTGTTTCCGCATCGCCGCAAGTGACGTCCTGCCCGGTGTCGATGCCGCCGGGCTGATGCTCGTCGAGGCCGGGACGCTCGTCGACGAGGTGTCCGACAAGCTTGAGGCGGAAGGCCGCTCGCTGTGGACGAGCGGCGCGGGCAACGGCCAGACCTTCGCGGGCGCAGCGGCGACAGGGACGCACGGCTCGATGGTCGCGCGCGGCGGCATCCAGGATCATATCCGCGCGCTGCAACTGGTGACACCTGCGGGCGTCCATTGGGTCGAACCCGCGGCCGGGGTGATGAGCGACGCCTTCATCGCCGCGACCGGGTCGACGGTCCTGCGCGACGACGACGTCTTCGCCGCGGTCCAGTTGCCCGTCGGCGCGCTCGGCATCGTCACCGCGCTCGTCGTCGATAGCGTCCCCAAATTCCTCGTCCGCCCGATCCAGAATCTGCGCAAGGTTGACTGCGCCGCGCTCGACTGGCTCGCGGTCGGCGACTTCCGTCGCTTTTCGGCCGCCTATGCGCTCGATCGCGATCCCGATTTCGTCCAGATGATCGTCAATCCGTACAAGCCGTTCAAACGCCCCGCGATGCTGCGTTTCCTCTATGCCGAGCCCTGGCGCGCTAATTACGACCAGGCGACGCCGGGGGAAATGGGCGCGGGTTACGACGCGCTCAGCCTGCTCGGACGGCTGCTCGACGATTATCCTTGGGCGCGCGGCGCGCTGCTCCAGTTCGCGATGAAGATGGGCTATGCGGCAGGTCCCGACGTCGATGACCCGCCGGTGCATGGCACCTGGGGGGAGGGGCTCGACACCCACCGGCCGCTCGCCGATCTGTTCAACGCCTCGGTGACGATCGACCGCAGCGATTTGGCGCATGTGTTTGAGCTGATCTGCGGCGTCTACACGCGCCACGGCGGTTCGACCGCGGTGACAGTGCGCTTCATGGAACGCGCGCAGGGGCTGCTCGCACCTGCGCGTTTCACCCACAATGCAGTGATCGACTTCGACGGTCCGCGCAGCCCGCGGACCGCCGAAGCCTATGCGCGCGTCGTCGAACTGCTCGACCGCGAGGGGGTGGACTTCACGCGCCACTGGGCGAAAAGCTGTCACCTCGATGGGGCACGCGTCGCAGCCGATTATGGCGAGGATTTGCAACGCTGGCGCGCCGCCCGCAACCGTCTGATCCCCGATCCCACGCATCGCGCGATCTTCGGCAGCCCGGTGCTCGACGGGCTGGGGCTGACTGGCTGAATCGCCCTTCTACCCTTGACAAATGGCGCGTCGCCCTGCCTTAGGCGCGGCCATATCGGTGCGGCTTTCGCCCGCGCTCCCCGACGATTGAAAGACGAAAAAATGCACGCCTATCGTACGCACACCTGTGCCGCCTTGACCGCCGCCGAAGTCGGGCAAGAGGTCCGCCTGTCGGGCTGGATCCATCGCACGCGTGAACATGCGAACGTGCTGTTCGTCGATCTGCGCGACCATTACGGCGTGACCCAGATCATCGTCGAGACCGGGTCGAAGCTGTTCCCGATCGTCGATGCGGCCGGACCGGAGTCGGTGCTGACGGTGACGGGCAAGGTTTCCGCACGCTCGCCCGAGACGATCAATCCGAAGCTGCCGACCGGCGAGATCGAAATCTATCCCAGCGAGATCGTCGTCCAGTCGTCGGCCGACAAGCTGCCGCTGCCGGTGTTCGGCGATACCGAATATCCCGAGGATATCCGCCTGCGCTACCGCTACCTCGATTTGCGGCGCGAGCGACTTCACGCCAACATTATGCTGCGCTCGAACGTGATTTCCAGCCTTCGCCGCCGAATGATTGGGCAGGGCTTTACCGAATTCCAGACGCCGATCCTGACGGCGTCATCTCCGGAGGGCGCGCGCGACTATCTGGTCCCGTCGCGGGTCCATCCGGGCAAATTCTATGCCCTCCCGCAGGCCCCGCAGATGTTCAAGCAGCTGCTGATGGTCGCCGGGTTCGACAGATATTTTCAGATCGCCCCCTGCTTCCGCGACGAGGATGCGCGCGCCGACCGTTCGCCCGGCGAATTCTACCAGCTCGATTTCGAGATGAGCTACGTCACCCAGGACGACGTGTTCGCCGCGATCGAGCCCGTGCTGCATGGCGTGTTCGAAGAATTCGCCGACTGGCAGGGCAAGGGGCGCACCGTGTCGCCGCTGCCGTTCAAGCGCATCCCATACCGGGAATCGATGGCGAAATACGGCAACGACAAGCCCGATCTGCGTAACCCGTTGCTGATCACCGACGTGTCCGACCTGTTCAAGGGGTCGGGTTTCGGCCGCTTTGCGTCGATGGTCGAGGCGGGCGACGTCGTCCGCGCGGTGCCCGCGCCGAACACGGCTGAAAAGAGCCGTAAGTTCTTCGACGAAATGAACTCGTGGGCGCAATCCGAAGGTTTCCCCGGCCTTGGCTATGCGACGCAGAAGGACGGCGTGTTCGGCGGGCCGATCGCGAACAATCACGGGCAGGAGGGCATGAAGGCGATCGCCGACGCGCTCGGTCTTGGCCCGAACGACGGCATCTTCTTCTCGGCCGGCAAGGAGGCGCAGGCCACGAAGCTCGCCGGACTCGCCCGCACGCGTGTCGCCGAGCAGCTGGAACTGATCGACCAGTCGCGCTTCGAATTCTGCTGGATCGTCGACTTCCCGATGTTCGAGGCTGACGAGGAAACCGGCAAGATCGACTTCAGCCACAATCCCTTCAGCATGCCGCAGGGCGAGTTGGAGGCACTGACCTCGAAGGACCCGCTCGACATATTGGCGTATCAGTATGACATCGTGTGCAACGGCGTCGAGCTGTCGTCGGGCGCGATCCGGAACCATCGGCCGGACATCATGTATAAGGCATTTGAAATCGCCGGATATAGCCAGGCCGATGTCGACACCAATTTCGCCGGCATGATCAACGCGTTCAAATTCGGCGCGCCGCCGCACGGTGGCTCGGCGCCGGGCGTCGACCGCATCGTCATGCTGCTCGCGGACGAGCCCAACATCCGCGAAGTCATCGTCTTCCCGATGACGCAGAAGGCCGAGGACCTGATGATGCAGGCCCCGGCGCCGGTCAGCGACAAGCAGCTCAAGGAACTCGGCATCCGCATCGTGGACGGGCCGAAGGGCTGACCATGACGTCGACGGCGCGGGAGCACCGGCTGTCGACGCCGGATGGCGAGATTTGCTGGTTCGAATGGGGCGAGCCCACCAACCGGCCGTCGGTGTTGCTGCTTCATGCGACGGGCTTTCACGCCCGGTTGTGGGATCAGGTCGTTGCGGCGCTCCCGGCCGGGACGCATGTGGTGGCGCCTGACAGCCGCGGTCACGGGCGCAGCGCAAAGCCGACTTCGCTGTCCGACTGGGCGGCAACGACCGATTTCCTGTTGCCGCTGATCGACCGTTTTGCGGGAACGACGTTCGTCGGCTGCGGGCACAGCATGGGCGGTTACCTGCTCACACGGCTGGCCGCCGAGCGGCCGCAGGCTTTCCGTCACCTGATTCTGGTCGATCCCGTGATCATGCCGCCCGAATTTTATGCCGAAGCAGTCGGGCAACCCGTTCCCGACCCCGCCGAGCATCCGGTGGCGCGGCGGCGGAATCGCTGGGATGGCTGGGAGGCGATGGCCGCGCACTTCGCTACGCGTCCGCCCTATGCGCATTGGCGGGCCGAAGCGCTCGCCGATTATTGCCGCTTTGGATTGCTTCCCGCTGCGGATGGCGAGGGGTGGGAACTGGCTTGCCCGCCCGCGTTGGAGGCGTCGGTCTATCTCAACGCGCTGCGTACCGACCCCTATCGCTGGTTTGGTGGGATTTCGGCGCCGATCAGCGTGATCCGTGCCAAGACCGGCGAGCGCGCAGGCACTCTCGATTTTTCCGTCAGCCCGACATGGCCCGGCCTGGGCGCTTCGCTCGGCGCAGTGCGCGACGAGCATTGGGCCGAACTCAGCCATTTCATCCCGATGGAAGCGCCCGAGCGCCTGGCCGACTTCATCGCCACCGAACTTTGACTCGCTTGGCGGGCTGCGATAGCCCGGCAGCGGGTCGATGGGCGTCGGGGGGAAATGATGAGCCATTCGCGATGGATACTGGCCGGTGCGCTGGTCTGCAGTGCGGTTCCCGCAACGGCGGAGACGCTGACGATCGCGGGTGCCAACCCGGCCGGAAGCCCCAACGTCAACGATCTGGTCAGCATCGCGGTCGACCGCTTCGAGGGCGAGGACGGCAGCGTCCTGTCACAGGCGCTGGAAAGCGAACTCGCGGGCGTTCGCTTTGGCGGCCGGCCCTATTTCCGGGTGGTCGCGCCCGAATCGGGGGTGCCGACCGATGCGCTGGTCACCGGCAATGTTCGCGTCGGGGTCGACGAAACCGCCACGACCGAGAAGCGCAAGCGCTGCATCGAGCAGGACCCCGCCGACAAGAATAAATGCCTGAAGGAAGAGGAATATGACCTCCGCTGTCGTCGCCGCGTCGCGACCGTCAGCACCAATGTCCGGTTGGTGGCGATGGGCGACGGCAGCGTGCGCTACACAAGGCCGCTGAGTGCGCGCGACGAACTCGTCTATTGCCCCGACCGCAAAGCGAGCCGCACCGTCGATGCATTCGTTGAAACGACGTTGAAGGCGCAGGTCGGGACCATCCGCCGCGACTTCGCGCCGAGCGGCTTTTCCGAAGACGTCCGCGTCGACGAGAACCGCAAGGGCCTGCCCAAAGCCGCCGCGGACGCGTTCAAGAACGCGATCCGCCAGACCAAGAGCGACGAAGCGGGCGCCTGCGACAGTTGGGCGGCGATCGGACGCGATGTCGAGCCGACCGCGGCGCTCGCCTTCAACCTCGGCCTCTGCGCCGAGGCGCGACGCGATTTCACCGCGGCGATCGACTGGTACGGGCAGGCGCAGCGCCTGGGGTCGAAGAATCGCGATATCGGCGAGGGGCTGGCGCGTATCGACCGCCATCGCCGCGCGCTTGCCGACTGGGACGCGCGGCAAGCCTATATGGCCGGGCAGTAACAAACGCTCGCTGCGCTGTGCCAAAGGGCGACAGCGGTGCAACGGGCGCTTGGTGATCGCGCATCGACCGGGCTAAGGTCGCGCGATGACCATCGACCTGTCCGACTTCGAATCCGGTGCCAAATATGATGGCGATTATGGCGAGGATCTCGCCGCGCTGCAGGGGCGGCTCGAACGCATCCAGGCGGCGCATATCACCCACGGCCAGCGCAGCGTCATCATGTTCGAAGGCTGGGATGCGGCGGGCAAGGGCGGGATCATCACCCGCCTCGCGGCGCAGCTCGACCCGCGATATTTCGAAGTCTGGCCGATCAGCGCGCCGACCGACGAGGAAAAATCGCGCCATTTCCTCTGGCGTTTCTGGAAGCGGCTACCGGGAAACCGCGAATTGTCGATCTTCGACCGCAGCTGGTACGGCCGCGTCCTCGTCGAGCGCGTCGAGGGTTATGCGAGCGAAGGCGAATGGCGCAAGGGTTACGACGAGATCAACGAGTTCGAGGCGCAGCTGACCGGGTCGAAGACGCATCTGGTCAAGCTGTTCGTCCACATCACGCAGGACGAACAGGACAAGCGCTTCGCCGATCGGCTCGACGATCCGTGGAAGCGGTGGAAGACCGGCGCCGACGATTATCGCAACCGCGCGCGCCGCGCCGACTATCTCGCCGCGATGCACGACATGTTTGCGCAGACCAACACACGTTGGGCGCCGTGGACGGTGATCGACGGCAACAACAAGAAGGCGGGGCGGATCGCCGCATTGACCCACATCGCCGACACGCTCGAGGCCGCGGTGCCGATGACGCCGCCCGACCTCGACCCCGCGACGGTCAAACTGGCGCACAAGGCGTTCGGTTACGAACCGAAGGATTGAAGTCCTAAAGCGACAAAAGATACGCATGTGCGCATCGAAACTGTCTCCTTTGTCGCTTTAAGCGGTGATGGGCGACGCGTGACAAATCACCGGGATATGCACGATCGAAAGAGCCAGGCAGCGGATGCTCGCACAGCGATCTTTTTTAGGAAAGCGCTTTTTTCGGCGCGATTCGGCGCGCTCGGCTAGCCATTTCCGGCCCTCGTCGCTACATGGGGTCGGATGAGCCGCGCCAAAAGAACCGACGACTGGGGTTTTCCCCGCTGGCGCCCCTATGGATCGTCGAGCGAAGCGCAGAAGGTGCGGCTTTGCGACCGTCACGGTTGCACCAACCCCGGCAACTGCCCCGCGCCCAAATCGCCGAACAGCCCCGATCGCTGGTATTTCTGTGAAACCCACGCCGCCGAATATAATCGCGGCTGGGACTATTTCGAAGGCCTGAGCGCCGAGGATGCCGCCGAACGCGCCGCCGACGAAGCGCGCGGCGCGCGCAGCTATGCCCGCGCCCAGCATTATGAATGGGGCGGGTCGGGCGACGGCAGCCGCAGCGCCGACGAGATGCGCGCGCTCGAAATATTGGACCTCGAACCCGACGCCGATTTCGAGGCGACGAAGAAGGCGTGGCGGGGCCTCGCCAAGGAATGCCATCCCGACGTCAAGCCCGGCGACGCCGAAGCCGCGAAGCGCTTCGCGGCGGGGCAGGCGGCGTTCGAAGTGCTCAAACAGGCCGAAGAGCGAAAGAGCTGGAAACCGGCGTAGGCGGGGCGTGCAAGCGCCAACAATGTAAATTCCAATTGACTCAATGTTATATATTTCTAACATAGAGTGAATCAGGGCGAACATGGGGGACGGATGATATGCGGACGATAGTCGCGATGCTGCTCACCGCGGCGCTGACGACGCCTGCCTTGGCCCAGTCCGGGGGTTTTCGAGATCAGGGGCTCGGTCGTTCCGATGGCATCGTCGGTGTCGGCTTCACGCTGCCTTTGGGCGGCGGCCGGCATAAGGAGGCACCGCGCCTCGAACTGCGTCTCGCGCGCGACACCATCAACATCGACGGCAGCCGCCAGTCGGATCGCGAAGTGCGGCGCTTTGAAAGCCGGATCGGCATCGCGCTCGACGGCGAACAGAGCCTCCTCCTCAATGGTCGACCGCTCGAGCGGAAACAGCGGAACAATCTCTCGACCGAGGTGGGGATCGCGATCGGTGTCGTCGCGGTCCTCGTGATCGGCGGACTGTTGGTCGCCGACGCGGCGCGCGACGCGTCGGAATAGGGCCGCCGCAGGCGACCTAGACGAGAAGGGAATGGCTGGTTTCGGGCGGGAACGGACGTAAAATCCTCCCTGTGGCGAAGCCATGGGGAGGGGGACCCCGCCCGAAGGGCGTGGTGGAGGGGCTGAAACGTTGCACGACGCCTGACGGCGTCGGCCCCTCCGTCAGCGGCTTTGCCGCTGCCACCTCCCCATCGCTGCGCGACTGGGAGGATTTAAGGAACGTCCGCTCCCCACCCCAACGCCGCCATCGATCTCCAGGTGGTGAGTGGCGTCTATTTGTAGATGCAGGCATCCAGCCCCTCGCGCCGGACAACCCCGATGCGCGCGCGGATCGTGTTGCCGTAACGGCGGGTGAAGCCCGACGGGCTGATCGCCTCGCGCTTCTTGGGCAAGGGCAGGATCGCGGCGATGCGCGCGGCCTCCGAGGGGGTCAGCTTGCTCGCGCCATGCTTGAAATAGCGCTGCGCCCCGGCTTCGACGCCATAGGTGCCGAGGCCGGTTTCAGCGACGTTGAGATAGACCTCCATGATCCGCCGCTTGCTCCACAGTTTTTCGATCAGGAAGGTGAACCAGATTTCGGGAACCTTGCGGACGTAGCGCGTCCAGCCGCTGCCCTGCCACAGAAAGACATTCTTCGCGGTCTGCTGGCTGATCGTCGATCCGCCGCGCAGGCGCTTGCCCTTGGCGTTGCGCTCGATCGCCTGTTCGATCGCGTCGCGGTCGAAGCCGTCATGGCTGCAGAATTTCCCGTCCTCGGCGGCGATCGCGGCGCCGACCATGTTGCGGTCGATGTTCGACAGGCTGGTCCAGTCCTTGGTGATGCCATTGCCGTCGGTCAGCATCGTCACCGTCACCGGCGGCGGCACGACGGCATAGACCAGCACCCACAGGGCCGACAGGATGACGAACCACAGCAACCATTTGAACGGCCGCAGATACCAGGGGAGTTTGCGCTTCGACGCGCGGGTCTTCGTTGCCATGCGCGGCAAACTAGCCGCTCGTCGCGGCGAGGCAAGCGGGCTTGATTGCAATCGCGCTTTCCGGGACAAGAAAGACCGGCCGGACACGAAGGGGAATAGGATGCCACTGCGGCAGATCATGCTGTTCGCCGCCGTCGCGTTGAGTGCGCCGGCTTTTGCGGCGGAGGCACGCGAGCTTTGTCCCGACCGCCCGGGGCTTGGCACGCCGGCCTGCACGGTCGATGAGGGCCGGACAATGCTGGAGATCGGTCTCGCCGACTGGACGCTCGATCGCGGCGCAGATAGCCGGACCGACAGCTGGGTGTTCGGCGATGCATTGCTTCGCGCGGGCCTCACCCCGTCGCTGGAGTTGCAGGTCGGCTGGACGATGCTCGGCCATGTGCGCGAGCGCGATCGGGCGACGGGCCACACCAGCAGCACGACACGAACCGGGGACGTCACGCTCGCGCTACGCCAGAACTTGCGCAATCCCGATGGTTCGGGGTTCTCGATCGCGGTCATTCCCTATGCGACCCTGCCGGTGGGCGGCGCGGGTGTCGGCTCGGGCGATTGGGGCGCGGGGCTGCTCGTTCCCGCCAGCTTCGACCTGGGGGCGATCTCGCTCGGACTGACGCCGCATGTCGACGCGGCGGTCGATGCCGATGGCGACGGCCGCCATCTGGCCTATGGCACGGTGGTCGGGCTGGGTTTCGGTGTGTCGGACGATGTGTCGGCGGCCGCCGAACTATCCCTTGCGCGCGACGACGACCCCGGCGGGCGCAGCACCGAGGCGCTCGCGGGCCTGTCGCTGGGCTGGCAGCCCGACGCCGAGAGCCAGTGGGATGTCGGCGTCAACGCGGGCCTCAATCGCGACAGCCCCGATGTCGAACTCTATGCGGGTTATGTCCGGCGTTTTTGACGGTGGTGGTTTTGATGGGGGCGGTCAGTCGACGATGATCTTGCCCGTCATGCCCATCGTCGAATGCATGAAGTGCGAGCAATGGACCTTGTAGGTGCCGGCCTTCGGGACCAGCGTCACATCGGCGCTTTCTCCCTTGCCGAGCGAGACGCGGCCCTTGGCGCCGCCGACGTACGCGCGATTGGCGGCGTCCATCGTTGCCGCCGCGAAAAATTCTTCGGCGGTGAAGTCGTGCCCGCCCGATCCGGTGTTGACGAAATGGATCGTCACGCTGTGTCCGGCGTGCAGATGCAGGTCGGCGGGGGTGTAGCTGAAATTCGCCATCTCGACCGTCACCTTCGCCGGAGCTTCGGCGGCGGTGACGGGCAGGGCGATGGCGAGGGCCGCGGCGGCGAGGGTCAGGAAACGCATGGCAAACACTCCTTCATCCGGAAAAGCCCGGTCGTGTCGCCCCGATTTCCTGCGCCCGGTCAGGCGCCGACCAACCGCCGGTCGCCCGCGAGCTTGAGCATCGCCTTCTGCAGCTTTTCGAACGCGCGCACCTCGATCTGGCGGACGCGTTCGCGGCTCACGTCATAGACCTGGCTCAGATCCTCGAGCGTCTTGGGATCGTCGGTCAGGCGGCGCTCGGTCAGGATATGGCGTTCGCGTTCACCCAGCGTGTCGAGCGCCTCGTTGAGCAACGAGTGGCGCACGTCGCGCTCCTGCGCTTCGGCAACGCGCTCGTCCTGCAACGGGCCTTCATCGCCGAGCAGGTCCTGCCACTGGCTGTCGCCATCCTCGCCCATCGGCACGTTAAGCGACGTGTCGCCGCCCATCGCCATGCGGCGGTTCATGCTGGTGACCTCGTCCTCGGTAACGCCGAGGTCGGTCGCGATCTTGGTCAGATGTTCGGGCGTCAGGTCGCCGTCCTCGAACGCTTCGAGCTGGTTCTTCATCCGGCGGAGGTTGAAGAACAGCTTCTTCTGCGCCGCGGTGGTGCCCATTTTGACGAGGCTCCACGAGCGCAGGATGAATTCCTGGATCGAGGCGCGGATCCACCACATCGCGTAGGTGGCGAGGCGGAAGCCGCGATCGGGGTCGAACTTCTTCACCCCCTGCATCAGGCCGATATTGCCTTCGCTGATCAGCTCGCTGACCGGCAGGCCATAGCCGCGATAGCCCATGGCGATCTTCGCCACGAGCCGCAGATGGCTGGTGACGAGCTGCGCCGCGGCTTCATTGTCGCCATGTTCCTGGAAACGTTTGGCGAGCATGAACTCCTGCTCGGGGGTGAGCAGCGGGAATTTGCGAATCTCGGACAAATACCGGTTGAGGCTGGCTTCGCCGCCAAGCGCCGGCACCGTCGCGGGAACATTGCTTTTGTTAGCCATTGGAGAGCGTCTTCCCTAAAATCCTTGAACCATGAATGCCGCAGTTGGGTCCCGCGGTCAAAATAGATTTTCATTCGAAACCTAAACGCGCAATATGTCGATCAGTTCCCGCATATCGGGGGGTATTTCGCTGTCGAGCGCGATGACGTTACCGGTCACCGGATGAATAAAGCCCAAATGGGCGGCGTGCAATGCCTGGCGCGTGAAATTCCGCGCTTTCAGTACGTCCGACAGCGGCTTTTTGGCGCGGCCATAGACCGGGTCTCCGACCAGCGGGTGACCGATATGCATCATATGGACGCGCACCTGGTGGGTGCGTCCGGTCTCCAGCCGGCATTCGACGAGCGTCGCGCCCTTCAGCGGTTCGACCGTGCGATAATGGGTGATCGCATGCTTGCCGCGGTCCTCGGCGACCACCGCCATCTTCTTGCGGTTGGTCGCTGAACGCCCGAGCGCGGCGTTGACGGTGCCGTTCGCCGGCATCGGGCGGCCGGTGGCGAGCGCCAGATAACGCCGGTCGATGCTGTGCGCGGCGAATTGCTTCGCCAGGCCTTCGTGCGCCTTGTCGTGCTTGGCGGCGACGATCAGCCCGCTGGTGTCCTTGTCGATGCGGTGGACGATCCCCGGCCGCGCGACCCCGCCAACGCCCGACAACTGCCCGGCGCAATGGTGGAGCAGGGCGTTGACCAGCGTGCCGTCGAAATTGCCTGCCGCCGGATGGACGACGAGTCCCGCGGGCTTGTCGACGACGATCAGATGCTCGTCCTCATAGGCGATGACGAGGCCCAGGTCCTGCGCGACATTATGCGCCGGCGCGGGTTTGGGCAGCCGCAGTTCGAGCGTCGCCGGCACGGCCTTCGCCGAGGGGTCCCAGAGGATCGTGCCGTCGCCGCGGGCGACGCGGCCGCCCTTGATCAGCGACTTCAGCCGCTCGCGCGAAAGGTCCGGCAAGGCCTCCGCCAGCGCCCGGTCGAGCCGCAGCCCGGCGGCGCTATCGCCGAGCGCCACGGTCAAAACTTGGTCGTCCCCCTGCATTGGTTCGAATGTGGTTTCGGGGCGCCGAAATTCAAGGGGGCGGGGGAGGCTTCAGGAAGTGCGGTTTCGCCGGTCGAAGCGCCATTTTCGGAGGATCAAAGACGCGATCATTGCCGACGCAAAGACGTAGAAGGCGATCAGGAACATGTCCTCGCCGCTGAAAGCCTCGGTCCGAAAGCTGAAACTGAAGAGCAACAGGAGGAACAGCGTCAGCATCATGACATAATAGCGATAGCTGGTGCCGGCGGTCATGATGTCGCGCATTTCGGCGCGCGATCGTTCCTGGCCCACTGCTGGCCGGCGTTCCAGCGCCCGGGCGGGTGCGCTCCAGACCCGAAGATGGGCGATCAGGAAGAGCGCCGACACGCTTCCCACCGCTGCGTAGATGACCGGCTTCGAGAGATCGCGTTCGATGACGACCGCGATCGTCACCAGCCCTAGCAATGTAACGACGGCGCCGGCGATCATGGCAAGATAGGCGCGCGGATAGTCGCGTTCGAAGGCAGATACGAAATCATCGCGCTCCCGAGGGGTCACGCGAATAGGGGCGCCCTTGCGGTATTTTCGATACAAAAAGCCGTCGCCGTCGGCCTCGAATTGCTCCGCAAACATCCTGCGCGTGCGATCGATGAGGCCGAGCTTGAACATGGCCCTGTCTTGCATCGCTCGCATCGCTCCGCAAGCCCCGCACGACGCACAAGCCTTGCACTGGTCGCTATGCCTGCCCTAGGAGCAGCCAGCCGGAAACTGCCGGATCCGCGGGGAGCATAGCCATCCATGTCCGACGATCGCGTCGATTTCGCCTCGATGCTGGCATCGCGCCTGTGTCACGACCTTCTCAGCCCGGTCGGGGCTTTCGCCAACGGCCTCGAACTGCTCGCCGATGAACGCGATCCCGAAATGCGCGCGCGCGTCACCGAACTGCTCGAACAGAGCGCGCGGACGTCGGCGAACAAGCTGAAATTCTTTCGTCTCGCCTTCGGATCGGCGGGCGGTTTCGGCGAACTGGTGCCCGCCGACGAGGCCAAGTCGGCGATCCAGGGGATCATCGGCGACCGCGCGATCGACCTCAACTGGATGATCGGCGCCGAGCCGCTGCCCAAGCCCGCGGTGAAGATCGTCCTCAACCTCGCGCTGCTGCTGGTCGACGCGCTGGTGCGCGGCGGGCGGCTCGACATCGGGTGCGAGAATCAGGGCGGGGGCATCGAAATCGCGCTGCACGTCGAGGCCGAGCGCATCTTCCTCGACGCCGATGTCGAACGCATCCTGAAGGACGGCGAAGGCGCAAGCCCGATGACGTCGCGCACCGCCCCCGCGATCCTCGTCCAGGCGGTCGCGGCGCAGAATGGCGGCACCGTGATGCTGGCCCGCGAAACGCCGACCTCGCTGCTCGTCGGCGCGGTGCTGCGCGGGCGCGAGTAAAGCCCTCCTTAACCATTGTCCTTCATGGTGAAGCCTCAGAATTTTGGGGCGCACCGACAAAGTGATGGACGATCTGCTCAACGATTTTCTCGCCGAAACGGCAGAAATATTGGCCGAGGCCGGCGGCGCGCTCGTCGCCTGGGAAGCCGACCCCGCCGATCGCGCCGGACTCGACGCGATTTTTCGCCTTGTCCATACGATCAAGGGCAGCTCGGGTTTCCTGTCATTGCCGCGCGTCACCGCGCTGTCGCACGCCGCCGAGGATGCGCTCGATCAGGTCCGCCGTGGCAATCGTGCCGCCGACGCCGCGCTCGTCACCGCGGTGCTCGCGATCGTCGACCGCCTGTCGAGCCTTTGCGCGGCGCTCGGCAACAGCGGCAAGGAACCGCAGGGCGACGATAGCGATGTGATCGGCGCACTGGCGGCTGTCGACCAAGGCCCTGCCGCACCGGCCGTGCCCTCCGAACCCGTCGCCGCGCTGACCGACGAAGACATCAACGCCGAACTGCAGAGCTGGCGTTCGATCCGGGTGCCGCTGCCTTTGCTCGACAGCCTGATGACCGGGGTCACCGACATCGTGCTCGCGCGCAACGAATTTGCGCGCCTGCTGCGCGAATCGGGCGCCGACGCGTCGGTGATCGCCTCCTTCGACCGCCTGTCCGATTCGATCGCCGGCATGCGCCAGTCGGTCAGCCAGATGCGCATGCAGCGCATCGACAAGCTCTTTTCGCCCTTGCCGCGCATCGTCCGCGACCTCGCGCAGGATTTCGGCAAGAAGGTGCGTTTCTCGACCAGCGGCGGCGAGGTCGAACTCGACCGCGAGATGATGGAGAATATCCGTGATCCGTTGATCCACATCGTCCGCAACGCGATCGACCATGGCATCGAGCCGCTCGACGAGCGCGTCGCCGCGGGCAAGGGCATCCACGCAAGCATCGACGTGTCGGCGCGCCAGTCGGGCAACCAGATCGAGATCGTGGTGCGCGACGACGGCCGCGGGCTGTCCCCAGACGCGCTGGTCGCCAAGGCGATTTCGGCGCGGGTCATCGGCGCCGCCGAGGCCAAGACGCTGACCCCGCGCGAAAAGCTCGAACTCATCTTCCGCCCCGGTTTCTCGACCGCGGCCAAAATTACCGCGATCTCGGGCCGCGGCGTCGGCATGGATATCGTCAAGGCGAACCTCGAGAAGATCGGCGGCGTTGTCGAACTGCGCAACGAGGAGGGCCGCGGCCTGACCATCGTGCTGCGCGTCCCGATGACCCTCACGATCATCTCCGGCCTGATGGTTCGCGCGTCGGGCCAATATTTTGCGATTCCGCGCGGATCGGTGCGCGAAATCCTGCTCGAAACGAGCGATTCGGTCCGCATCGACCGTGTTGGCGGCGGCGAACTGGCCACCGTGCGCGGCGAGCAATTTCCGCTCCTGCGGCTCGAACATGTCCTTGGCTGCACCGTCGACGACAGCGAGGATCAGGACGACCGCGCGATCATCCTCGTCCGGCCGGGGCAGGGGCACAGCTATGCGCTGAGCGTCGCGGCGATCCACGATCATGAGGAACTGGTGATCAAGCCCGCCGCGCCGATGATCATGGCGACCGGACTCTATGCCGGGACGACCCTCCCCGATAATGGCCGCCCGGTGCTGCTGCTCGATGTCCAGGGGCTGCTCGCGGCCGCCGGGGTCGACGCGTCCGAAGCGGGCCGCATCCACGATGCGAGCGCCGAGGCTGCGGCCGAAGCCGCCGCCGCGCGCGATGCGGCGCAATTGCTGCTGTTCCGCGAGGCCGGCGGCCGCACGCGCGGAGTTCGCCTGTCGGTGATCGAACGCGTCGAGGAAGTGCCGGCGTCGGCGCTGTTCGAAAGCGCGGGCGCGGTAAAGGCGCAGATCGGTACCGAGATATTCCCGGTCCACGCCGCCGTGGTTCCCGTCGGCCCCGAAGCGGTCAAGCTTCTCCGCCTCCACGACGGTCGATCGGTGCTCTGCTATCCGATCGCGGCGGTGATCGACATCGTTCGCCTGCCCGATGCGGTCCAGCCCGCGACGGCGCCGGGGCTGATCGCCGGGGTCGTGCTGATCGGCGGTGAGCCGGTCGAACTGATCGATCCTTTCTGGCTGATGGCGCAATATGGTACCGGCCAGGCCGCGCCGCTGCTCCGTCAGCCGCTTTGCCGCCTGTCCGACGATGCCGACGGCTGGGCGACGAACTTCCTCGCGCCGATCCTGCGCGGCGCGGGCTACCGCGTCGTCAGCGGTGACGAGACCGCCGACGGCGAACGCCCCGACGTTCAGCTTTGCCTCGTCGACGAACAGTCGGCGCCGGTTGCCGCCGACGTCCCGCTCGTCCGCCTGCGGTCGTCGGTTGCGGCGACGGGCCCCGACGACGACAGCATCTATCGTTACGACCGCGGCGCGCTGCTCGAAGCGCTGCGCACCCGCGTCGCAGGAGCCGGTTCATGATGGAAAAACTCTATTTGATCGCGCGCATCGCCGACACGCGCGTCGCGCTGCGCAGCCGCGCGATCAATTCGGTGGTGACGGTGGGAACTCCCGTTCATGTCCCCGCGGCACCGCCGCATGTCGCGGGCCTGTTCGCGCTGCGCAGCCGCGTCTTCACGCTCATCGATCCGCATGTCGTGATCGGCCTGCCGCCGACGGCCGTCGCGCCGGGGCAGCGGGTGATCGTCGTCGATGTCGCCGACCATGGTTATGCGCTGCTCGCCGACGCCATCGAGGATGTCTGTTTCATCGACGCGCCCGAGACGCGGGTCACCGGACGGCTGCTGCCCGGCTGGGCGCGCGTCGCCGATGCGATGATCGAGCATGAGGGCGCCTCGCTGCTCGTCGTCGACCCGTCGCATTTCATCACGTTGCCGGTCGCCAGGGCGGCCTGACATTAACGGGCTGAACACCCCTTTGCCTTTAGGGTGGTTCCATCACCCGGGGGTCGGAGTAAATTTATGTCGAAATCCTGTCTGGTAGTCGATGACAGCAAAGTGATCCGCAAGGTTGCACGCCACATTCTCGAAGGCATGGCCTTTTCAGTCGACGAGGCCGCGGACGGGCAGGAGGCGCTGACCTTTTGCCGCGCCAATCGTCCTGACGTGATCCTGCTCGACTGGAACATGCCCGTGATGAGCGGCATGGAATTTCTGGGGGCGTTCAACGATCTCGACTATGGGCGCGAAGAACGCCCCCGTGTCGTATTCTGCACCACCGAAAACAGCATCGACCATATCCGTGCCGCGATCGAGGCCGGGGCCGACGAATATGTGATGAAGCCGTTCGACCGCGAAACGCTCGAAGGAAAATTGCAGCTCGTCGGCGTCGCCTGAGGCGCGGCGGGTGGCGGTTTCCCGACCCCTGGCGCGCGAAGGCGCCGCGGATGCGCCGATGCCGGCGGCGCGCAACGTCCGCGTCATGCTCGTCGACGACAGCCTTGTCGTACGCAGCATCCTCGAACGGATCATCGACCAGACCGACGGCCTGACCGTTTGCGCGTCGATCGCCTCGGCGCAGGACGCGCTCGCTTTTCTGGCCCGCGAACCCGTCGATGTCGTCGTGCTCGACATCGAAATGCCGGGAATGAACGGCATCACCGCGCTGCCGCTGATGCTCGAACGCGCCGAAAAGGCGCGCGTGCTGATCCTCTCGTCGAACTGCATCGAGGGCGGACCCGCGGCGATCGAGGCGTTGTCGCTCGGTGCGAGCGACACGCTCGCCAAGCCCGGCCGCGGCAGTTTTTCGGGACGGTTCGCCGAAGTGCTGACCGACCGTATCCGCACGCTGGGCCATCTGCCGTCGATCGCCCCCATCGAGATCCGCGCCGCGGCGCGCCCGGTGCCGGCGCCCGTGCCGATCGCGATCGAGACCGACCAGCCGCTCGAATGCATCGCGGTCGCCGCCTCGACCGGCGGCATTCCCGCCTTCACCAGCTTCCTGAAACATCTCGACCCGCGCATCACCGCGCCGATCCTGCTCACCCAGCATCTGCCCGACGCCTTCATGGAATTTTACGCCAAACAGATCGCGACGATGACGACGCGCAAGGTCGTCGTCGCGGCGGCGGGCATGGTGGTGGAAAAAAATCATATCTACCTCGCGCCGGGCGACGCGCATCTGATCGTCGTCGCCAGCGGGCGCCGCCGTGAAATCGCGCTCGACCGGCGTCCGGTCGCTAATGGTTGCTGTCCCTCGGCCGACCCGATGTTCGATTCGCTCGCCGACGTCTATGGCGGACGCGCGGCGGCGGTGGTGCTCAGCGGCATGGGCCGCGACGGCGCCGACGGTGCGGCGCGGCTGAAGGCGGCGGGCGGGACGATCTTTGCGCAGGCGCCCGAAAGCTGCGTCATCTGGGGCATGCCCGGCGCGGTCGCCAAGGCGGGGATCGCCGCCGCGACGCTCAATCCCGATGCGATCGCGCTGATGCTCGGCAGCTTCCTGAAAGGGCGGGTCCGGTCATGATGGGCGGGACGGCGAGCGAATCGGCCTATCGCATCCTGATGGGAGTGCTCGAATCGCGCACCGGCCAGACATTGTCGCCGAGCCGTATCTGGCGCATCGAAATGTCGCTGAAACCGGTGATGCAGCGCCATGGCATCGCCGATCTCGACGCGCTGGTCGCGGCGCTGGTGACCTCGAACAGCCGCCAGTTGCTCGACGATACGGTCGACGCGATGCTCAACAACGAGACATTTTTCTATCGCGAACACAGCGTGTTCGATGACATTGCGAAGACGGCGCTTGAACAACTTCGCGTCATAAACGCCGATAAGCGGCGCATCACCATCTGGCATTGCGGCGTATCGACGGGGCAGGAGGCCTATTCGCTGGCGATGCTGCTCGCCGAGCAGGAAGCGAAATGGGCGGGGTGGCAGGTCGACATCGTCGGCACCGACGTCAGCTATCACGCGATCAGCCGCGCGCGCGTCGGGCTGTACAGCCAGTTCGAGATCCAGCGCGGGCTGCCGGTGCAGCGCATGGTGCGCTGGTTCGACCAGACCGAGGGGGGCTGGCTGGCGAAGGCCGATCTGCGCCGCCGGATCGATTTTTCGGTGCAGAACATGCTCACCGACCGGCCGCCGCTCGCGAGTCCCGCCGACCTCATCTTCTGCCGCAACCTGCTGCTCTACTTCGCGCTGCCGATGCGGCAGAAAGCCTTTGCGCGGATGCGCGCGATGGCGGCGCCGCAGAGTTTCCTCGTGCTTGGCGCGGGTGAGACGGTGCTGGGCCAGACCGACCAATATGTCGCGAGCCCGCGGCTGCGCGGCCTCTACGAACCCGCCGACCAGCAGGTGCGGCGCGTGGCCGCCGCCTGAACCCGCCTTGCAATTTGCGCGGGCCTGGCGCAGGTGAGGGCGGGTTTGCAACGATTGGGCCGCGACACGCATGAGCGATTTTATCGAACGCTGGTCTCCCAATTTCGACGAGCGCATGCTGCCGGTCTCGATGATCATACTCCATTATACCGGTATGAAGAGCGGTGCCGAAGCCATTGATTGGCTTGCCGATCCTGCGTCAAAAGTGTCGGCGCACTATGTCGTCAGCGAGGATGGCCAGATCACCCATATGGTGCCCGAGGACAAGCGCGCCTGGCACGCCGGGCGCGCGCATTGGCGCGGGACGAGCGACATCAATTCGGCGAGCGTCGGGATCGAGATCGTCAACCCGGGGCATGAGCATGGCTATGTGCCCTTTCCCGACCCGCAGGTCGCCTCGGTCGTCCGCCTCGTCCATATGATCAAGGACCGGCACGAGGTCACCCGCGGCAATGTCGTCGGCCATTCGGACATCGCGCCGACGCGCAAGCAGGATCCGGGCGAGCTCTTCCCATGGCACGAGCTCGCGCGCCGCCGTCTCGCGCTGCCGCGCCCGACCAAGAAGCTGACCGATCCGCTGTGGACCGACGCGGGGTTTTTGCTCGCGCTGGAACGGTTCGGCTATGACGTCACCGACGGTTTTGCCGCGACGGTGGCGTTCCAGCGCCGTTTCCGGCCCGAACTGATCGACGGCACGATCGATGGCGAATGCCGCGCGATCCTGTTGGCGCTGCTGCTGCCCCAGCCCGAGGGGGATTGAGGGCGACAGTGGCACGCTTCGATGCAGATTGGATGCGGAAAGACGCGAAACTGACCTTGATATTGCTTGAGGCAGTTTGTGTTTCTGCTCTGCTAGCCTACTCCATCAAGCAGGTGTTTGGTATCGATCTAGGCGTGAGCGATCATGACGCTGCGGCTGCAGCGCTGGTCGGGGCAGCGGGGGGGCTGATTTATTTCGCGTACTCGGCGCTACTCAATGCAGTACACCGCAGCGGGCACTAGTCTGTGCGACATAAGATTGGAGTGGGCTCGGCAGACCTCCCATCTTAGCGCGCCCGTATCATACAATCGCTCGTAAATGGATTTCGTTCGCGCTATGCTCGTTCCCGCCAGAGGGTCGGGCGATCGCCGCCGGTGGGGTATCCCGCCGGGGGAGGAAAGTCCGGGCTCCACGGAAACCACGGTGCCGGATAACGTCCGGCGGGCCTGTCTTCGGACAGGTTCAGGGAAAGTGCCACAGAGAAGAGACCGCCCAAGGCTTCGGCCCGGCGAAAGGTGAAAGGGTGCGGTAAGAGCGCACCGCGCGGACGGTAACGGACGCGGCACGGCAAACCCCACCGGGAGCAAGGTCGAATAGGGATGGCACGAGGTTACTCAGGACCGGTTCCGGTCTCGCCATCCGGGTTGACTGCTTGAGCCGTCGGGTAACCGCCGGCCTAGAGGAATGATCGCCTATCCCCGCAAGGGGTGGACAGAACCCGGCTTACAGACCCTCTGGCATCCTCTCCCCGCCAGCGGTGCGGGAACCGCGTCGGCGGCTCCCGCGTTTGATCCGCAATCGGACGAAAGGGAAAACCATGAAAGTCGTCGATGAACATATCGAAGTGACCGATGAGGAAGCCAGCGGCGGGGTGAAGGGGCACAATGTCCGCTACGTGCTGGCCTTTTCGCTGATCGCGGCGATCGTCGTAATGTCCGTTGCGTGGATCGTTCCCGCGCTGCTCAAATAGCGCCGGGCGGACGGCCTATTTCGCCCTCGTAAAGGCGATCAGCTGCCCCTCGGGGTCGGGCGTATCCTCCATGAAGACCGGCTTGCTCGGCCTTTTGAAGCGCTGGACGAACGCGTCCTCATAGGAGGCATTTTCTCCTTCGCCCGTCAGTTTCAGCATCTTGGTTTCGACGTCGCCGGTGACGAGGTTCCAGCTCATCGCGTTGCCGTCATGGGCGTAAGTGCGGCTGTACACCGTCGTGTCGAGCCCGATCAGCCGCATCTTCGGCCGGCTCTTGTCCGCGCGATAGCGATAGGTCGCCGACAGTGCGGTGGTGCCGCCGGTCAGATCCTCGACCACCAGCACGCCCTTGTCGATCGACAGCGTCGCCGGCCCCAGCGGGTCGGGACCCAGGCGGAAATTGCCTGCGGGTTCATGCCCCATGTCGACCTCGCCGCGATAGCTCAGGACGACATACAGCGTCCGCGCGTCGGGGCTCGCCACCACGAACACCGTATCGGCATCGCCGTCGCCATTGAGATCGCCATCGACCCGGCCCTCGATCTCTTCCCCGAGTTCCAGCCCGTCGAGAAGCAGGGCGTCGGTGATCGGCGGCATCGGGGTGCGGGCCGGCGCGGCGTGCGCGGTGCCGCAGAGCAACAGGGCGGCGGCAATCGCCAGGCTTCGCATCATCGTCACTCCCTCCAACCCGATCAGAGTATCAGCTGTTAGCCGATCGTCCAGTCGATGGGGTGATGCGGCACACAGGGCAGTTAGCGCTTTCCTACAATATCCCGCTGGCTTACCCTCGCGGCGGCATGAAGCGGGGGCGCGGGGTTGCCGCCGAACATGCGATCGCGTGTGAAGTTGGGAAGTTTTCCGGGGTTTCGGTGCGGCGGTATCGATCGCCGCGACTCGGGGCAGGGGGCAGAATGAAACAGGTCAGGCGGATCATCGCGCTCGTCGCCGGACTTCTCGCGCTGGGCGGCCTCGCGCCGGCGGCTGCGGCGCAATCCTGCGGCACCGCGCCGCTCAAGGGCGAGCGGGTGGCGCTGCTCATCGGCAACAGCGCCTATAACGACTTCGAATGGCCGTCGCTGAAGAACGCGGTCAACGACATCGACTATGTCTGCGAGGCCTTCGAACGCGCCGGCATGGCGCCGCGGATCGTCCGCAACGCCGACAAGGCGGCGCTCGACAAGGCGCTCGACGATTTTGCCGCCGAGGCCAGGGGCGCCAAATCGGTGCTGATCTATTATGCCGGGCATGGCTTCGAATATGGCGGGCGCAACTGGCTGGTGCCGATGGACGCACCGCCCGCGACGCGCCGCGCCGATGTCGAAAAACGCTATCTGTCGATCGAGGCGCTGGTGAAGCATGTCGTTCCCAAAGGCGCCTTCACCCTGTTGTTCGTTGACGCCTGCCGCACCACCGAACCCGTGGTGCGGGTCGAGGATGTCGATGTCGCGGCGGGGGTGGCGGGGTCGGCGCCGCTCGGTCTGCTCGACATCGGGCAGGGTGCGGTCTTCTATTCGACCGCGAAAGGCCGCCCCGCGCTCGATTTTGCACCGGTGGGCTCGCCGGTCAGCCCCTTCGCCGCCGCGGTGGTGCACCAGCTGGCGATCCCGGGCCTCGAAATTTCGGACTATTTCAAGATCGTGTCGCGCGACGTCTACAAGGCGACCTTCGGCATGCAGCTCGGGCCGCAGCAGCCCTTTCACTATGGCAGCTGGTTCGACGATTATTATCTCGTCGCGCCGGTCGAGGTCCCGCAGGCGCGCGCCGCCGCCGCGGCGTTGCCAGTCACGGCGGCGGCGGCGCCGACCGCGGGCGCAACGCGCGGGCCGGCGAAACCGGCGGCCGATCCGCTCGCGGACATTTCGCTCGACCGGCTGGCGATCGAGGACGAACCGCTGCTCGTCGCCGACGTCCTGGCGCATCATCCCGCCGCCCAACTGGTCGCACTCGCCGACGATGGCCACCCGCTCGCGCAGCATCTCGCGGGTTATATGTTCTCGCTGGGCGTCGGGGTGAAGAAGGACCTGCCGCGCGCTCGCGCCTACCTCGAACAATCGGCGGCGCAGGGGTTCGCGGCCGGGCAGCAGGAACTCGCTTATCTGCTGCTCGAGAATGATCCGTCGCCGGACGATGTGACGCGTGCCTACGACCTCTATCTCGCCTCGTCGAACGCCGGATTTTCCAAGGCCAAGACGCATCTGGCCTATCGTCTCGCGGTGGGCACCTTTGGCCCCGCCGATTTCGTCCGGTCGCAGGCGCTCTACGCCGAGGCCGCGGCGAAAGGGCATCCGGCGGCGATTTTCGCGCTCACCTATTTTCCCGACACGCGCGCCGCGAACATGGCCCGACTGCGGACGCTCGCCGACGGCGGCAATCCCGAGGGCAATCACTGGCTGTGCGAGGCGCATTTCGCCGACAAGACGCGAAGGGACGCGATCGAGGATTGCGGTGTCGGTGCCCGCGCGGGCTTCGCCGGCTCGCGCGCCATTCTCGCCGACGCCTATGCGAAGGGCGACGGTGTGCCGGTCGACGCGAAGGAGGCGGCCTTCTGGGCCAAGCTGGCGCGCGACCTTCCCGAACTCAGGAAGGACCAGCGCGACCTGATCGCCGGAGTCGGGGAATGACGCGCCGTGAGGGATAGCGGACGGCGACGATTTCCCATTCCTTGGGTCCCGCCGGCAATTGCACGGTGCGCAAATCGCCGACCCCGGCGCCGCGCAGCGCACGGGCGAGCGGGCTGTTCCAGCCGATCCGGCCGTCGCCCGCCTCGGCCTCGTCGTCGCCGACCAGCGTCACGGTGCGCCGCGCATCGTCGTCGTCGGCGAGTTCGGCGGTGGCGCCGAACCAGATGCGGCTCTTGTCGGGCTGTTCCGCCGGATCGACGACGCGTGCCGCCTTCATCCGCCGGGCGAGGAAGGACAGCCGCCGGTCGATCTCGCGCAGCCGTTTGCGGCCATAGATATAATCGCCATTCTCGCTGCGGTCGCCGTTGCCCGCCGCCCAGCTGATCACCTCGACCAGCTTCGGGCGTTCGCCGCCGAGCAGCGCGTCATATTCGGCGCGCAGCGCGGCGAAGCCCGCCGGGCTGATGATGTTCGCCTTGTCCCCCGCCATGGACGATCAGCCGGGGGTGCGCTTGCCGAGATAGAAGCTCAGCGGCGCGTTCGGCAGTGCGCGGTTGCCGTCGCGCAGCGTGTCATAGACGACGGCATTTTCGAGCACCCGCTGGACATAGTTGCGCGTCTCGAAAATCGGGATCGCCTCGATCCAGTCGACCATCTCGATTCCGCCGCCGCGCGGGTCGCCGTTGGCGCGCAGCCATTTGTTCACATTGCCCGGCCCGGCATTGTACGCCGCGACCGCGAGCGGATAGCTGCCGCCGAAATAGCTGAGCATCTGCTGGAAATAGGTCGACCCCAAAGTCATGTTGTAATTGGTATCGACGGTCAGCGACCCGGCGTCGTAGTTCAGGCCGAGCTTGCCCGCGACCTCGCGCGCCGTGCCTGGCATCAGCTGCATCATCCCGCGCGCCCCGGCGTGGCTGATCGCTTGCCGGTCGAACTGGCTTTCCTGCCGCGTGATCGCGTGGATGAAGGTCCAGTTGCCCTCATGACCCGCAGGAACGCGAACGGTCGGGAAGCCCGACACCTCGACCGCGTCGAGGCTGTTCGCCTGCGCGCTGCGCCCGATCATCACGCCAAGGTCGAGGCGCCCGATCGACGACGCCAGCTGGCCCGCGAGGACATGGTCGGACGGCGTTGTCGCGCGGTTGGCGAGCGCGCGCAGGAACAGCGACTGTTCGCGCCACGCGCCGATCTCGCCGAGCGCCCGGGCGGCGCGAACGAGGCGGTCGTCCTCGAACGCGGCCTTTTCGGCCTGGCTGATCTGGATCGACGGCACGGGCACAGGGCGCGGCTGCGGCCGGCTCAGCCGCTCGAGCGACAACTGGCCGTAATATTGGTCATAATGCTGCGCGGCATCGGCGAAATGGGCGTTGGCCGTGGCGCTGTCGCCCGCCGCGAGCGCGGCGCGCCCGGCCCAGTAGAAGCCCTTGGTCCGCGTCTGCGCCGACCGCGCCGCCTCGCCATAGGTGCGGTACAACTGCACGGCTTCGGCCGGGCGCCGCAAATCCCTGAAGGCGAGCTGGCCCGCGAGCCATGCCAGCGAGGTATAATCGTCGCGCACGCTGAGCGGGGTTTCGCGGACGACGGTGCCCGGCGGGAAGGTGTCGCTGAGCTGGCGCGCGATGTTGTAGGCGGTGAGCTTGTCGCCCGCGCTGTCGGCCGCGCGCGCGTTGGTGAGCAGGGTCTCGAGCCATTCCTCGGCATCGGTCGGCGCGCGGGTCAGCGTGCGCGGCGCCGCGAGCAGCGCGCGCGCCTCGACGACGCGGTTCGCCTTGCGCAGCCAGGTCGCCTTGTCGGTGATATAGCCCGCATCGCTACGGGTCAGCGCCGGGTTGGCGCTTTCGACCGCGGCGGCTTGCAGCGCGGCGTCGACGGCATTGCTGCGCATCGCGAGCCGCGCGGCAAAGATCGCGCGCCGGTCGGGAGAGACGAAAGCCAGCTGGCGGCTCGCGGCGCCGGTCGCGCCCGACCACAGCAGGCGGTCCATGCGCGCGTCATGGTCGGCCAGCGTCAGCGCGCCGGGGAAGAAGGACAGCGCCCGGCTCGTCTCGACCTCGTCGAGCGTGCCGCCGGTCCAGGCGCGGCGCACCGCGGCATTGGCTTCGTCGCGGCGGCCCGAGGCGTTGAGAGCGAGCGCGTAACGCAAATGGCCGCTCGCGGTCTGCGGCGGATAGGCCTGGAAATAGGCGAGGGTGCGCGCGGGGTCATAGCTGTCGATCGCGATCGCCTTTTCGGCGCGCGCGCGCATCTTGTCGGAATCGGGCCAGCCCTTGTTGGCGAGCAGGAAGCGCGACAGCTGGTCGAACGAGGCGCCGCTGTTGGCGGTCAGCCGCCGCCATTCCATCACCGCATCGCCGACCGAGTTGGTGCTGACCGGTGGCGACGCCGACGCCGTGGCGAGCCCCATCTGCGCCCGGTACCAGGCCATTTGTTCGGGGGTGAGCTCGCTGGCGTGCGCGATGGTGGGAAGAAAGAGGGCCGCGGCGAGCGCGAGGCGGGAAACGGGTAGCAGCGAATTCATAAGGGCCATGCTAGTGGCAAACTCCTTGCGGGGCGCTGAATAGGCGTCCATGAGCGGGCGCGCTTTGGCCAGCTATCGGTCGCGGCGCCGTTTTTGTAAAGGAGTCCGGCATGTTTTCGGGTTCGATTCCCGCCTTGGTGACGCCGTTTCGCGACGGGGCGTTCGACGCTCCGGCGTTCGCGCGGCTGGTCGACTGGCAGATCGGCGAGGGGACGAGCGCGCTGGTGCCGTGCGGGACGACGGGCGAAAGTCCGACACTCGGTTTCGAAGAACATTATCAGGTCATCGATTGCTGCCTCGATGCCGCTGCGGGCCGCGTACCGGTGATCGCCGGCTGCGGGTCGAACGACACCGCCACCGCGATCCGCCACATGCGCCATGCGCAGGCCGCCGGCGCCGCCGCGGCGCTGATCGTCGCGCCCTATTACAACAAGCCGAGCCAGGCGGGCATCCTCGCCCATTATCAAGCGCTCGCCGATGCGAGCGACCTGCCGATCGTCGTCTATAACGTTCCCGGCCGCACCGTCGCCGACATCGGCGCCGAGACGATGAACAAGCTCGCCGAAATTCCCAGCATCGTCGCGGTCAAGGATGCCAGCGGCGACCTCGCCCGCGTGACGATGCACCGGGCGGGGGCGGGCAAGGATTTCTGCCAGCTCAGCGGCAACGACGATCTATGGCTGCCGCACGCCGCGATGGGCGGCGTCGGCTGCATCTCGGTCACCGCCAATGTCGCGCCGCGCCTGTGTGCCGAGTTCGCCGCCGCCTGCGCCGCGGGCGACTGGGCCAAGGCGCTGGCGCTGCACGACCGCTTGTTCGATCTGCACCGGGCGATGTTCAGCGACAGCTCGCCCGCGCCGGCAAAATATGCGCTGTCGCGCCTCCACGACTGGTTTTCGCCCGAAGTGCGCCTACCTATCATCCCGGCGTCCGATGCATCGTGCAAGGCCGTCGATGCCGCATTGTCCGCGGCCGGAGTGATCTAGGTTCAAAATGGCCCGCCCGCAGTCTGCCGCCGAATTCGACAAGAAAAAGATCGTCGCCGAGAACCGGCGCGCACGCTTCGACTTTGCCATCGAGCAGGTGTTCGAGGCGGGAATCGCGCTGCAAGGGACCGAGGTTAAGGCGCTGCGCTTCGGCGAGGGCACGATCGCCGAAAGCTATGCCGAGGTAAAAGGCGGTGAAGTGTGGCTGATCAACGCCAACATTCCCGAATATAGCCACGGCAACCGGTTGAACCATGAACCGAAAAGGCCGCGTAAGCTGTTGCTCAACTGGCGCGAGGTCAACAAGATGCACGCCGGCGTCGCGCGGCAGGGCATGACGCTCGTGCCGCTCTCGGTCTATTTCAACAGCCGCGGCCGCGCCAAGGTCGAACTCGCGCTCGCCAAGGGCAAGAAGGCGCATGACAAGCGCGAATCGATCAAGGAACGCGACTGGAAGCGCGACAAGCAGCGCCTGATGAAGGACCGCGGATGAGCGGGCCGGAGAAAAAGGTGCGCGACAAGGCGGCGGTGATGAACTGGATCCGCCGCAACTCGCCCTCGCGCGAGGAGTTGCTGGAAAGCCGCTTTATCAAGCCGTTCGCGCACCGCGTCGCCCACAGCCATTTGTGGCGCTTCACGCGCACTTCGGTGCGGCGCGGCACCGCGCTCGGGCTGTTCGTCGGTATCTTCTTCCTCATCCCCGGCGTCCAGATCCTTGGCGTCGCGCTGCTCGCGCTGCCCTTTCGCGCCAATATCCCGATCGGCGCTGCGATGACTTTCCTGTCCAACCCGGTGACCACGCCGCTGATCCTCGCGGCGTCGGTGTGGCTCGGCAGCTTCCTGTTCGGGCTGCACACCAATGTCTCGAACCTCTACATTCTCTATGATGAGGGTGCCTCGCTCGTCGAATGGTGGGACTGGTTCACCGCGAATGCCGGCACCGCGCTGCTCGGCGGACTGGCGGGGTTGTTCGTGATCTCGGCGGTGTCGGCGGTCGTTGGCTATGTGCTCGCGTCGGTGATCTGGGACAATTGGATTCGCCTCCGCTGGCGCCGCAAAATCAGCCGCGCGCGCGACAAACGACTTGAGGCATCGACGAGCGACACGGTCGTCGGTTGAACCGCCCGCGCGGCGGCGTATAGATTTTCCCATCGCAAGATCGCCCCGCATACATCGCGGAGCCATATACCACTGGGGAATATCATGACTCGTCCGACACAGCATCCTCGCCTTCTGGCGACCGCGGCGCTTGGCGCCCTGCTCTTTGCCGCCGTGCCCGCCATCGCCAAGGAAAAGGCGGCGACGACCGAGGCCGCCGCGAAACCCGCAGCCAAGCCCGAGATCGGCGATTTCGGTTTCGACGCGACCGGCATGGACAAGAGCGTCCAGCCCGGCGACGATTTCTATGCCTATGCCAATGGCGCCTGGGCCAAGAAGACCCTCATCCCCGATGACAAGTCCAATTACGGCATGTTCACCGCGCTCGCGGACCTGTCGCAGACGCGCACCCGCGAAATCCTCGACGTGGCGAAGAGCGACCCGAACAGCATGATCGGCCGCGCTTACGCCTCCTATCTCGACGGTGCGGCGGTCGAGGCCAAGGGCCTAGCGCCGATCCAGCCCTGGCTGGCCAAGATTCGCGCCGTCGACAAGGCGGGCCTCGCCAAGCTGCTCGCCGAAGCCGACCGCAGCGGCGTCCAGCATTTCTTCGGCGGCTATGTCGGGCAGGACGACAAGAACCCCGACGTCTACATCTATTCGGTGTTCCAGGGCGGCATCGGCATGCCCGACCGCGACTTCTATCTGAAGGACGGCGAGCGTAACGCCAAGCTGCAGGCGGCCTACCTCAAGCATCTGGAAAATGTGCTGCTGCTGGCGGGCGAAACCAACGCCGCGGCGCGCGCGCAGGCGATCTATGACTTCGAAAAGCAGGTCGCGACGGTCCATTGGGACAAGAACGACAGCAGCGACGCGACCAAGACCTATAACAAGATGACGATAGGTGAACTGACGCAGGCGGCTCCCGGCTTCGACTGGGCGGCCTTCGTCAAGGGCATCGGCATCAACGAAACCTCGCTGATCGTGGCGCAGCCGACCGCCTTCACCGGCGAGGCCAAGCTGCTCGCCGACGCGCCGATCGGCGTGATCCGCGACGCGCTGATCGTGCGCAGCCTCGACGCCTTCTCGGGCGTGCTGCCCGATGCCGTCGCCAAGGAAGCCTTCTCCTTCTATGGCACCGCGCTGTCGGGCACGCCGCAGATGCAGGAGCGCTGGAAGCGCGCGGTCGATTTCACCACCAACAATATGGGCGAGGCCGTCGGGCAGGATTATGTCGCGAAATATTTCCCGCCCGAAACCAAGGCGGCGATGGACGGGCTGGTCAAGAATGTGCTCGCCGCGCTCGACACCCGCATCGGCAACCTCGAATGGATGCAGCCTGAAACCAAGGTGAAGGCGAAGAAGAAGCTTGCGAATTTCACCACCAAGATCGGCTATCCCGACCGGTGGAAGGATTATGGCAAGCTCGAGATCAAGGCCGACGACCTGTTCGGCAATGCGTTGCGGTCGAACCAGTTCGCACATGACGACAATGTCAGCCGCCTCGGCGGTCCGATCCGTCGCTGGGAATGGGGGATGACCCCGATGGAGGTCAACGCTTACGCCAATTTCGGCATGAACGAGATCGTCTTCCCGGCCGCGATCCTGCAGCCGCCCTTCTTTGACCCGCACGCCGATGCGGCGGTCAACTATGGCGGCATCGGTGCGGTGATCGGGCACGAGATCAGCCATCATTTCGACGATCAGGGCGCGAAATATGACGAGACCGGCAAGCTCGCCGACTGGTGGACCCCCGCCGACGTCGCGGCGTTCGAAGCCGCCGGCAAGGCGCTGGTCGCGCAATATGACGCCTATGAAGTGCTGCCCGGCGAACATCTCGACGGCACGTTCACGCTGGGCGAGAATATCGGCGATCTCGCGGGTCTGACGATCGCCTATGACGCCTATCAGAAGTCGCTGGGCGGCAAGCCGGCGCCGGTGATCGACGGACTGACCGGCGACCAGCGCTTCTTCCTCGGCTGGGCGCAGGTGTGGCGGCGCAACTATCGCGAGCAGAATCTGGCGCAGCGTATCACCACCGATCCGCATTCGCCCTCGATCCAGCGGACTTGGGTCTCGCGCAACCTTGACCCTTGGTATAAGGCCTATCAGATCAAGGAAGGCCAGAAGCTGTATCTGGCGCCGGCGGACCGCGTCCGCATCTGGTAACGCCTTAAAGGGACATCTCATTGACCACCACGAGCCTGCCTTCCGCTGAAAACGACTTCAGCAGGGGGGCAGGCCCGGGGGTGTCGCCGGAGCTTGCCGGCGGCCTGTCGCGGTTCGACGCGGCGCTGCTCGGCGGGTTGGCGATCATGTCGATGGCGCTGTTGTTCTGGGCGACGCGCGACGCGGTGCTGGCGGCGGGTTTCCTCGCCGGGCTGGCGGTTACCGGCGGCGCGGTGATCCTGCTGCGCCGACTTTTTCCTGCGGCCGTCGGCGGCGAGGCGGCGTTGCCCGACTGGACGATGCTGCGCGCTGCGGTCGATCATGACGATGTCGGTATCGCGGTGACCGACCGCGCCGGACGACTCGTCTGCGCCAACGACCTGTTCGCGACCTGGATGGGCGGCTTCGTGACCCCGCCCGGCCTGCCGCTCGAAGGACGCGGCGCCGAACTGCTCAAGAACGCCGGGCGCACTGCCTGGCGCGACGGCCAGGGGGAGGTCGAAGACCTGACGGTCGGCACCCTCCACCTGCGCGCACAGGTGATCCGCACCGGCCTGTCCGAAGATTATCTGGTGTGGCGTTTTTCGGCGGTCGAACGGCTCGATCTCGTCTCCGAAATCAGCCGTCATCTCGATGGCCCGGCGGGCCGCACGCTCGGCCAGGCGGGGATCATGGCGGCGCTGGTCAACGCCGAGGGACGGCTGCGCGTTGCCAATCACGCCTTCCTGCTGCGCGCGCTGGGGGAGAGCGACGCGACCCATTATGCGGGCCGCGACGTCGCGCCGCTGCTCCGGCTCGACGATGCCGGGACGCTCTATTTCGGGCGCGAGGGCGAACGCGCGACGCCGGTCCGCTTGCTCCAGATCCCGTTGATCCCTGCCGACAGCCATGGTCCGATGCTGCTGGCGCTGATCGACGAGGAGGTCGGCGCGGCCGATCGCGGCACCGCGCAAACTTATGTCGAGACCTTGCTGTCCCTGCTGCCCTTCGGCCTCGCGATGGTCGATCGCGACGGACGCTTCCTCTACATGAATCGTGCCTTCGTCCGCGCCGCCGGATTGTCCGAGGCGAAGATGCCGCGTTACCCCGGCGATATCGTGGTCAGCGAGGACAAGGGGCCGCTCGCCGACATGATTCGCCGCCACAGCAGCGGACAACAGGTCGGCGGCGACCTGTCGATCCGGCTCGCCGGGCAGGGCGACGAGCCGGTGTCGATGCGCGTCGTCGGGGTGCGCGGGCTCGGCGAGGCGGCGGTACTGCTGAGCCTCAAGGATTCGAGCGAAGAATCGCGGCTCAAGCGCCAGGTCGCGCAGGCATCGAAGATGCAGGCGGTCGGCCAGCTCGCGGGCGGCGTGGCGCATGATTTCAATAACATATTGACCGCGGTGCTCGGCAGCTGCGACCTGATGCTCATGCGGCATACGCCCGGCGACAGCGATTATGACGATATCCAGCAAATTCGCAGCAACGCCAATCGCGCCGCCAGCCTGACGCGGCAATTGCTCGCTTTCTCGCGGCAACAGACACTGCGTCCGCAAATCCTGCAGCTGCCCGACGTGATTTCGGAGGTGTCGCATCTGCTCAAGCGGCTGATCGGTGAGACGGTGCAATTGTCGGTGCGCCACGGGCGCGGACTGGGCGCGGTGCGTGCCGACCCGGGGCAACTCGAACAGGTCATCATCAACCTTGCGGTCAATGCGCGCGATGCGATGGCGGGGCAGGGCACGCTGACGATGGAAACCTATCCGGTCACTGCCGCCGAGGTGCGCGCGATGGGCAGCGACGTGATGCCGCCCGCCGATTATAGCGCGCTCAAGGTCAGCGACACCGGCGGCGGCATTCCCGCCGACGTGCTGCCCAAGATTTTCGAACCCTTTTTCACCACCAAGGATGTCGGCAAGGGAACCGGACTCGGCCTCTCGACCGTCTATGGCATCATCAAGCAGTCGGCGGGCTTCATCTTCGCCGACAGCAAGCCGGGCGAAGGCGCGAGCTTCACCATCTACCTGCCGGTCCATCGCGCCGGCAAGGATGCGCCCGCCGTCGCGCCGCCGCCCCCCAAACCCAAGAAGAGCCAGTGGGGCACCGGCACGATCCTTCTCGTCGAGGATGAGGATATGGTGCGTGCGGTCGCCGAACGCGCGCTGACCCGCGCCGGCTACACCGTCGTCACCGCGTCGCAGGGCGAGGAAGGGCTCGAACGCTTCGGCCAGATGGACAAGGTCGACCTGATCCTGACCGACGTGATGATGCCGACGATGGACGGGCCGGCGATGGTCCGCGCGTTGCGCGCCAAGCGTCCCGACCTGCCCGTTTTGTTCATGTCGGGCTATGCCGAGGAACAATTGCGCCAGTCGATCGATATTGATCATGTGTCCTTCCTTCCCAAACCCTTTTCGGTCGCGCAATTGACCGAGGCGACCTCGGCGGCGCTCGATGCCGCGGCGCAGCGGGCCGGCTGATGACGGCGAATCGCAACATCCTGCTCGTCGAGGACGATGTGTTGATCGGCATGATGCTGGTCGACATGTTTGACGCGCTGGGCTTCCCCGAACCCGCACAGGCGGCGAGCGTCGAGGATGCTCTGGCGATCATCGCGGCGCAGCCGGTCGACGCGGCGCTGGTCGACATCAATCTCGGCGAGGCGAAGGGCTGGCCGGTCGCCGATGCGCTCGCGGCGAAGGATATTCCCTTCGCCTTCACGTCGGGTGGTGGCGACGCGATTCCGCCGGCGCACGCCCACCGCAAACTGGTATCGAAGCCGTTCCGGCTCAGCGAAATCGAAACCGTTCTCAACGAATTTTTCGACGGATAAGCGTGCGGTTTGCGCCGTCGCAATAAATTTTGTTCTACTCTTGTTCCTTTAGAACAAATACCGTACACAGGTCCGGCGTTGCGATGCTTCTGCCTTCGCGATAGAGCAGGAAAGGGACGGTCATGGCCGGTCAATTGTCACTCGTCGAATCGGGGAAATCAGTGAACAGCACGGACAGGCAGAAGGCGCTCGACGCCGCCTTGGCACAAATCGATCGCGCCTTCGGCAAGGGCTCGGTGATGAAATTGGGTTCGAAGGAGACGATGCAGGTCGAAGCGATTTCGACCGGATCGCTCGGACTCGACATCGCCCTCGGCGTCGGCGGCCTGCCGCGCGGGCGCGTCATCGAAATCTACGGCCCCGAAAGCTCGGGCAAGACGACCCTCGCACTCCACGTCCTTGCCGAGGCGCAGAAGGGCGGCGGCACCGTCGCTTTCGTCGACGCCGAACATGCGCTCGACCCGGTCTACGCCAGGAAACTTGGCGTCAATATCGACGAACTGATCGTGTCGCAGCCCGACACCGGCGAACAGGCGCTCGAAATCGTCGACACGCTGGTGCGCTCGAACGCGATCGACGTGCTCGTCGTCGACTCGGTCGCCGCGCTCGTTCCGCGCGCCGAAATCGAGGGCGAGATGGGCGACAGCCATGTCGGCCTGCAGGCGCGCTTGATGTCGCAGTCGCTGCGCAAGCTCACCGGCTCGATCAGCCGTTCGCGCTGCATGGTGATCTTCATCAACCAGCTGCGCATGAAGATCGGCGTGATGTACGGCAACCCCGAGACAACGACGGGCGGCAACGCGCTGAAATTCTACGCTTCGGTTCGCCTCGACATCCGCCGCACCGGCCAGATCAAGAATGGCGACGAAATCGTCGGCAACACCACTCGCGTCAAGGTCGTCAAGAACAAGGTCGCGCCGCCGTTCAAGCAGGTCGAATTCGACATCATGTATGGCCAGGGCATCTCCAAGATCGGCGAGATTCTCGATCTCGGCGTCAAGGCGGGCATCGTCGAGAAATCGGGCGCCTGGTTCAGCTATGATTCGATCCGCATCGGACAGGGCCGCGAGAATTCCAAGACCTTCCTCAAGGATAACCCCGAACTGATGGAACGGCTGGAAACCGCGATCCGCGGCAAGACAGACCAGGTCGCCGAGGAAATGATGGTCGGCCCCGACGACGACACCGACGACTGATAGGAATCCGGTCGGTCCGTTCCTGCGGACCGGCCGTCCAACGGCGGCGGGTTCCTTGCCCCTCAGGTTCGCAACCCTCTCGCGGACCGGCCCGCCCGCCGTTGGCCTTGCGCGGCCCCTTCGAGCGGCTACAAGCACGCCATGCCCGCGATCCGCCTCTTTGGCCTGCCCACCGACGTCAACAGCAGCTTCGAACGCGGCGCCGCCGCCGGGCCCGCCGCGATCCGCGCCCAGCTCTGGAGCGAGCGCGGCAATATGGCGAGCGAACTCGGCCCCGAACTCGGCACCGACATCGCCTTCGCCGACGACGGCGACCTCGCGCTGACCGAGGACACCGCGCGCGACGACGCGATGATCCGCCGCCACGTCGCGCTTGTGCGCGAAGATGGTGAAATTCCACTCGCCCTCGGCGGCGACCATGCCGTGACTCTTCCGCTCGTCGAGGCGGCGGCGGCCTGTTTCGGGCCGGTCAACATCCTCCATATCGACGCGCATCCCGACCTCTACGACGATTTCGAGGGCAATCCGCGCAGCCACGCGTCGCCCTTCGCCCGCATCTACGATGGCGGCCATGCCGCGCGGCTGGTGCAGGTCGGCATCCGCACGCTGAACCGACACTGCCGCGAGCAGGCCGACCGCTTCGGGGTCGAGATCGTGCCGATGGCGGGTTTCACCCCCGATGCGGTGCCGGTACTCGAAGGCCCGCTCTACATCTCGATCGACATGGACGGCATCGACCCGTCGGCGGCGCCCGGCGTCGCGCATCCCGAGCCTGGCGGACTGACGGTGCGCGAACTGCTCGCCGTCCTGCACAAACAGACCGCGCCGATTATCGGCGCCGATATCGTCGAACATCATCCCGGCCGCGATACCGGCGAGGTCACCGCGATCCTCGGCGCCAAGCTGGTGCGCGAGATCGCGGCGCTGATCGATCGCAACGGGACCTACACACCATAAGAGGAGAGCGACATGAGCCTGATCGTCCACCACCTGAACAACAGCCGCTCGCAGCGCATCCTGTGGCTGCTCGAGGAACTGGGTGTGCCCTATGAAATCAAGCACTACCAGCGCGACGCCGTCACCAACCTCGCGCCGCCCGAATTGAAGGCCATTCATCCCCTCGGCAAATCGCCGTTGCTTGAAGATGCGGGGCGGGTGATCCAGGAATCGGGCGCGATCGCTGAATATCTGTGCGACAATTATGGCGGTGAGGCGCTCGTTCCAGCGCGCGGCACCGACGACCATGTCCGCCACCTCGAACTTATCCACTTCGCCGAAGGATCGGCGATGACCCCGATCCTGCTCAACATCTACCTTGGCCGGCTCGGCGACGCCGCGGCGCCGGTGAAGCCGCGGATCGACGAGCAACTCGACGCGCATTTCCGCTATCTCGACAATGAAGTGAACGACGCCGGCCATTTCATCGGCGACGGGCTGTCGGCGGCCGACATCATGCTCAGCTTCCCGGCAGAGGTTGCCGCGATGGGCGGCGCCGACCGATATCCCAAGCTGGCGGCCTTCGTGGCCGCGATGCACGCACGCCCGACGTGGCAGGCGGCGCGTGCGAAGGGCGGGGCTTATTTTGTCTTCTGACCGCCTGCGCATTATTGCCACCGCCGTCCTGCTCGGCCTCGCGGTTCCGGCGGCGGCGCAATCGCCGCTGCTCGGTCCCGAGGTCGAGCGCGTCGTCAACGCCCCCGAAGGGGCAAGCTTCGTGCCGGACGCCGCCGACGAGAGTGACGCGATGGGCCGTGTCGCATCCTATACGATGGCGCTCGCGCGGCGCGATTTTGCGTCGGCCTATGCGATGTTGCGGCTGTCGTTTCAGGCGTCGAACCCGCGGCTAGAATGGGAAACCAATTTGCGCAAGCGCGAGACGCTTTGGGCCGACGGCATCATCCGCGTCCTGCGGCTGAGCTGGTACCAGGATCCGGCCGGGCAGCCGCCGGGGCTTTACGCCGCCTTCGATTTTCGCGGCGATCGCGCCGACGGTACGATGGATTGCGGCTATGTCGTCGTCCACCGCGCGGCCCCGGGATCGGGCTTCACCATCGTACGCACCGACACGTCCGAGGTGCCGATCGAGATGATGGAGGATGGCATCCCCAAGGCCGAAGTCCTGCGCCAGCTGCCCTGTTATCTTGGTAAGGGGATCGCGACCGCCTTTTGACGGTACAGGTCTGAAACCCAAGCAAATTCGGCTTGCGGTGCGATATCGCGCGCGGCAAGCTTCGCGCGCCGCCGTCCGGCGGTTTCCGGTGGGGGAATGATCATGGCGGTGATGGCTCTTGCGTTGCTGGCGGCTGCGGCCGGCCAGCCTGAAATCAAGGTCGCGCCGGTGCCCGGGAAGGGCTTTGTCGCGACCGTCGCGGTGATCGACGCCGATCAGTATGATCCCGTCATTGATCGCATCAAGGTGCTGGCCACTCAACGCTGCGGGGCACTCAAGGTCCGGTTTGGCCGCTATTATTTCGACAACCAGATCGACGTCGATCGCGGTGTGACGGTGATCAAGGATTTCCGTCAGAACTTCTCCTGCTACGATCCGGCGACCGATCCCTATAAGCCCGTGCCCATCGACTGGACGGCGAATGCTGCCGAGATCGGGGCGGCCACACAATTTGCGACGCGCTTTCTGAACAATCTCGACCGAGGGAATAGCGCGACGCTGGCGGGCATGATGGACCCGGCACTTGAGGCGACCCCGGACGAAATGGCCCGCTTCAGCAAGGAAGCGAAGATGCACCAGACGGGCGCGGGACAGTTCACGGCGCGGCTCGACGGCTGGCTCAACAACCCCGAGGACGCGGCCTATCCCGGTGCCTATGCCTATTTCGCGGTTCTGAGCTCGCATCCCGGGATCGCCGGAACCTGTGGCGGGCTGCTTCTCTATCGCGTTCGCACCGGCGTTTATAATGTATCGCAATACGACGTGCGCTACGTCTCGCAGGCATTGATCGACGAAGCGGGATATTCCGATGAGGAGCTTAATCGACTTTGCCAGCGATAGGTTGGCGGCAAACCAAGCATCATGCTTGAGAAACGCGGCGTAGCGCACTAGATCGCGCGGATGACATCGACCAACGACATTCGCCGCTCGTTCCTCGACTATTTCGCGGGGACCGGCCACCATATCGAACCGTCGGCGCCGCTGGTGCCGTACAACGACCCGACGTTGATGTTTGTCAACGCCGGGATGGTGCCGTTCAAGAATGTCTTCACGGGGCTGGAGAAGCGGCCGTACAGCACCGCGGCCTCGTCCCAGAAATGCGTCCGCGCCGGCGGCAAGCATAATGATCTCGACAATGTCGGCTTCACCGCGCGGCATCACACCTTCTTTGAAATGCTGGGAAATTTCTCGTTCGGCGACTATTTCAAGGAACAGGCGATCCACCATGCCTGGACGCTGATCACCAAAACTTGGGGCCTCGCACCCGAGAAGTTGACCGCGACGGTCTATCACACCGACGACGAAGCCTATGACCTGTGGCGCAAGATCGCAGGGCTGCCCGAGGATCGCATCATCCGCATCGCGACCAACGACAATTTCTGGTCGATGGGCGATACCGGACCGTGCGGGCCGTGCAGCGAAATCTTTTACGACCATGGCGACCATATCTGGGGCGGCCCGCCGGGATCGGCGGAGGAAGACGGCGACCGTTTCGTCGAGATCTGGAACCTGGTGTTCATGCAGTACGACCAGCGGGCGCCGGGCGACCGCGTCGATCTGCCGCGGCCGAGCATCGACACCGGCATGGGGCTGGAGCGCGTCGCGGCGGTGCTGCAGGGCGTCACCGACAATTATGACACCGACACCTTCAAGGCGCTGATCGCGGCGTCGGTCGATCTGACCGGCGTTCCCGCCGAGGGCGGGACGCAGGCGAGCCACCGAGTGATCGCCGATCATCTGCGCGCATCGAGTTTCCTGATCGCCGACGGGGTGCTGCCGTCGGCCGAGGGGCGCGGTTATGTGCTGCGCCGGATCATGCGGCGCGCGATGCGCCACGCGCATCTGCTCGGCGCGAAAGATCCGCTGATGTACCGGCTTCTGCCGTCGCTGACCGCCGAAATGGGCGCGGCCTATCCCGAGCTGATCCGCGCCCAGCCGCTGATCGCCGAGACATTGGAGCGCGAGGAGACCAAGTTTCGCCAGACGCTCGACAAGGGGTTGCGGCTGCTCGACGAGGCGACGGTCGGCATGGCCGCCGGCGCGACTTTGCCCGGTGATGTCGCGTTCAAGCTCTATGACACGTTCGGCTTCCCTTATGATCTGACCGAGGATGCGCTGCGCACGCAGGATATCACGGTCGATCGCGCGGGCTTCGACGCGGCAATGGCGCAGCAGAAGGCGGCGGCGCGCGCGGCGTGGAAGGGCAGCGGGCAGAAGGCGTCGGAAGAAATCTGGTTCGATCTGGCCGAGAGCAACGGCAGCACCGAATTCACCGGTTATGGCGCGACGGTCGGCGAGGGCGAGGTGATCGCGCTCGTCAAGGATGGCGTGCAGGTCAATGAGGCGAAGGCGGGCGACGAACTGGTCGTGCTGACCAACCAAACGCCTTTTTATGGCGAGAGCGGCGGCCAGATGGGCGACAGCGGCACGATCGCGACGCTCGGCGGCGCGGCGGCGACGGTGAGCGATACGAGCAAGCCGCTCGGGCGCTTGCACGCGCATCAGGCAAAGCTGGAGAGCGGGACGCTGAAGGTCGGCGACACCGTGCAGTTGACCGTCGATGCCGCGCGGCGCGACCGGATTCGCGCCAATCACAGCGCGACGCACCTGCTGCACGCGGCGCTGCGCAATCGGCTGGGCGGGCATGTGACGCAAAAGGGCAGCCTGGTCGCCGAAGACCGTTTCCGTTTCGACTTTTCGCACCCCAAGGCGCTGACGGCGGACGAGATCGCCGACGTCGAGGCGGATGTGAACGCGCAGATTCGCGGCAACGAGGCGGTGACGACGCGGTTGATGACCCCCGACGATGCGGTCGCGGCGGGGGCGCTGGCGCTGTTCGGCGAGAAATATGGCGACGAGGTGCGCGTGCTCAGCATGGGTGCGGCGGACGATCATCATTATTCGGTCGAGCTGTGCGGCGGGACGCATGTGCGGGCGCTGGGCGATATCGCTTTGCTCAAGATCGTCGGCGAATCGGCGGTGTCGTCGGGCGTGCGGCGCATCGAGGCGCTGACGGGCGATGCCGCGCGTGTCTGGCTGAACGGCCGCGACGAGGCGCTGAAGGCGGCGGCAGCGGCGCTCAAGACCTCGCCCGACGATGTGCCGGCGCGCGTTGCGGCGCTCGCCGAGCAATTGAAGAAGGCCGAGCGCGAACTGGCCGACGCGAAGAAGGCGCTCGCCCTTGGCGGTTCTGGCGGCGGCGGTGCCGCGGCGGGGCCGGCAGTCGAGCAAATCGGTGATACCGCCTTCCTCGCGCAGGTCGTCGAGGGGCTCGATCCCAAGGAACTGCGCGGTACGGTCGATGGCTTGAAGAAGCAGGTCGGCAGTGGTGTGGCGATGCTGGTTGCGGTTAACGACGGGCGCGCTTCGGTTGCGGTGGGCGTGACTGAGGGCGTAGTCCACAATGCCGTCGATCTGGTCAAGCTCGCGGTCGCTGCGCTGGGCGGGCAGGGCGGAGGCGGGCGGCCCGACATGGCGCAGGGCGGCGGTCCCGACGGCGCGGCCGCCGATGCCGCGGTCGCGGCCGTTAAAGCCGCGCTCGCTTGAAACCGACCAAGAAGACGCGGCGTACCGATCATGCCGAACGGCTGATCGCCGCGCCGTTGGTCGATGTGTTTGCCGCCTTCACCAGCGAGGCGAAGCTGGCGCGCTGGTTGCCGCCCGAGGGCGCGACGGGGACGTTCGAGCATATCGACTTGAGCGCCGGCGGCGGCTTTCTGATGCGGCTGACGTTCGACGACGCCGATGTCGAGACCAAGAGCGACGACGAGAGCGATGTCGTTGAAGTCTATATTCCGGTGCTCGACGACGGGCGGCTCGTCGTGTGGGAGGTCGAGTTCGTGTCGGACGATCCGCGCTTTTCGGGCACGATGTCGATGCACTGGTATTTGTCGCGACAGAGCGGTGGCACGCTTGTCACGATCGACGCGCATCATGTGCCGCCGGGGATTTCTGCGAAAGACCATCTGGAGGGGCTGAATTCGTCGCTGGCGAATCTGGCGCGAGTGGTCGAGGGATAACGACACCATAGAAATCCCGTTCGCATCGAGTGAAGTCGAGACGCCTCGAAAGCGCGGCACCCGACGGGTGTCTCGACTTCGCTCGACACGAACGGGATTTGAGGCTGGCTTTGCCGTTTTTAGCTCTCCACCCCTCTCGCCTTCCCCCACGCTCTTGCCGCCGTATATCCCAGATAGCCCGTGCCGAAGAGCGCGTAGAGCGGTTCGGGGATGCCGGCGAGATAGGCGTTCATGCCTTCGGCGATGCCCTTTGCCATCTCGGGCCGCGCCGCGGCGATCAGGCCCATCGGGATCGCCCACAGCAACAGCGCATACATGACATAGAGGAAACTCGGCCGCGCGCGGCTGGTCCACGGGTCGGCGCTGTTCGCCTCGGCGACGATCGCGGTCATCTGGGTGCGGATCGCTTCCATTTCCTGTGTGCCCTCGAGCTTGAGCAGTTCGAGCTTGGCGCGGTCGCGGGCTTCGGGGTCGGGGATGATCTTGTCGATCAACTTGGCGATCGGGCCGATCAGGCCTTCGATGATGCTCATGACGTCATTTCCTTTTTGCTAGAGAATCCTCACAACTTCACACTGAATCGACATGTTTTCGAAGGGTCAGTCCGGCCCGATACGGTTCGCGAGCCAGCCGTAGAGGAACGCCTCCTGGCTGGGGCGGCGTTCGGCGAGCGCGATGTAGCGTTCGCCCTGCAACGCCTCCATCGCGCGTAGCAGCACCGTCTCACCGCCCGCGCCGCGCGCCCGCAGGAAGGCATCGAGCGCGGCGAGGGTGCGCGCGCCGATCTCGCGATCGACCGCAACGTCGGGATAGTCGCGCGCCGAGCGGTTCAAGGCGTTGAGCGCGCGCTGCAGAAAGCCGGTCGCAGTCGCCGTGCCCATGTTGACGTCGGTATCGAACAATTCGGCGGCGATCGCAGGCGCGCGGTGGGCGACCCGGCCATAAGCGGGGCGCTGCCAATAGAGGCGGCGGTAGATCGACACGGCCTCCTCGCGCGGCAGGCCGCGCATGTCGCCGCCATAACCCTGCGCGCGGGCGACGGCTTCGGTGATTCCCCAACACGTCGCGCCGCCGCGATCGGCGGAGTAGTTTACATAAGCGCCTTCGCGGTCGATGACGGCATCAATCATCGCGTCGGCGTCGAAAGACGATCTTTGTGGTCTGGGCATGAGTCTCATCTCCGGTTTGTTGAACGGACAAAACGAACCATATTGGAATAAATTAGGAAAGGCTTTTCTCCATGCAGGCGTTACAGGTCAGGGAATTGGTGGAGAATCATGGTGGCTGTGGGCTGGTCGACCTGGCCGTCCCCGAACCGGGGCCGGGTGAGGTGCGGGTGCGGGTGCGCGCTGCGGCGGTGAATTTCCCCGACCTGCTGATGACGCGCGGGGCGTATCAGTTGAAACCCGACCTGCCGTTCGTGCCGGGGCTGGAATTCGCCGGCGAAGTCGACGCGCTGGGCGAGGGGGTTTTGCGCTGGTCGGTCGGCGACGCGGTGATCGGCGGCAACCGTTTCGGGGCGATGGCAGACTATGTCGTGGTTCCGGCGGCGGCCCTGCGCGCCAAACCCGGGCGGCTGTCGTGGGAGGAGGCCGCAGCCTATGGCGTGGCGTATCTGACCGCCTATGTCGCGCTCGTTCGCTGCGCGCGGGTAGAAGCGGGCGAAACAGTGCTGGTGCACGGCGCGGCGGGCGGGGTCGGTCTGGCGACTGTCGATTTGGGCAAGGCGCTGGGCGCGCAGGTGATCGCGGCGGCGAGCAGCGCGGAGAAGCGCGCGGCGCTGGCCGAATATTATGCGCCCGACGCGGTGATCGCGGCCGATCCGGGCTTTCGCGACGAGGTCAAGGCGCTGACCGGCGGGCGCGGCGCCGACGTGATCTTCGATCCCGTGGGGGGCGATATATTCGACGAATCGACCCGCTGCATCGCGTTCGGCGGGCGGCTGCTGGTGATCGGCTTCGCATCGGGACGCATCCCCGAGGTGTCGGTCAATATGCCGTTGATCAAGGGCTTTTCGGTCGTCGGGGTGCGTGCGGGCGAATATGGCCGCCGGTTCCCGGCGCGCGGTGCCGAGAATATCGCGGCGATCGATGCGCTGGCCGCCGAGGGACGAATCCGGCCGCATGTCCATGCCGCGCTGACCCTCGCTGACTGGCGCGAGGGCTTTGCGATGCTCGAACGGCGCGCGGTGGTGGGGAAGGTCGTCCTGATCCCCTAACGCCTGACCGCCGAATCGCCGTGCAATCGCGGCGGCCCGAATCCTTGCGATATGGTCTTGCGGCGATCCGACCGTCATAGCGGCGCCGGGGCTCTCCGGCGGAAACGCCGCTACCTATCCGAGAGGAAATGACGTGAAGACATTGCTTATGATCGCCGCACCGCTGGCGCTGGCCATCCCGGCCGCCTATGCGGCGGAACCGGCTCCCAGTGGCGACGCCCTGTTCGCCAGGATGGATGCCAATGGCGACGGCAAGATCGACAAGGCCGAACTGACGAAGGCGGCCGAAGCGCAGGCCGCGAAGAAGGGCGACACCGCGCCGGTCGACACCGCGAAGATCGACGAAATGATCAAGCGGATCGACACCAACGGCGATGGCGCCGTCGACAAGGCGGAGATGGACGCGATGCGCAAGGCGCATGCCGCCGACGGCGAAGCGAAGCACTGACGATGGAAAGGCGGCGCCGGCCCTGAGGGGACGGCGCCGCCCGTCCTATTTGCGCGGCTTTCCTTTGGGATGGTCCGCGAGTTCGTTCAATATCGTCACCAGTTCGTCGTGCGGTCGCGAACCGGGCGCGCTCATCGCGGCGACCGAATTGGCCTCGGTCAAGCGGTTGAGCCGGGCGAGCAACCGGACGCGTCGGCGCCGGGTCAGCTTGGTCTCTGTCGTATTCCAGCGAAAGAATATCCGGCGCAGTTCGCCATGCCCGAACAGATTGTCGAGTTCGTGGATCGTGACATAAAGCAGGAAGAGCAGCATCAGCCAGACCTGGATGAACAGGAAACGGCTCCAGCTGAAATGATCGACGAGATAGGGCAGGAAGCCGCCGGGGGTCCCGTGCTCGATCACATAATGGACCAGCGCTTCGGCCAGGCGAACGAGGAAGACGCACAGCCAGTAGATTGCGCTTTTGAAAAGGATCGGCTGGATCAGCGGCGCGCCGTCGAAGCGCGCCATGAAACGGATGCTGTCGGTGACCAGCACCGCCTTGCCCACAAGCAGAGCGGCGATGGTCGCGGTGGCAAATCCCTTCACGTCGATGCCATGTTCGGCGAGCGCGAGCCGCGTGGTTCCTAAAATCAGGTTGAAGCCGACGAAGAAGAACAGCGTCGGCGGCGCCATGTGCCGGACGAGCTTCAACCAGCCGGCGAACGCGCGCCCGATCAGAGATCGACGTGCGGCGCTCGATGGCTCCGTCACAGGCTCGCTCCGGGACCCGCTTCCCGGATTATGGACTGGAAATATCCCATCGCACGCTCCTGCTGGCTCCCCCGCCAATAAAGCGGTGCTGTTTCAGACCGGCCGAAGCCAGCTTGCCATCGACAGGAGCCGATGCGCAAGCGTTTCGCGGCAATCAAGCCGTCGTTTCCGGAAAGTCCCGCCTTGGTTGCGGATTGAATTGGTCGGGACGAGAGGATTCGAACCTCCGACCCCCACACCCCCAGACCGTATTTTCGCGTGGTCGCGTTGCATCCTGATGCACCCAAAAATTGTTGATTTTACCGCCGTTTTCTGCCATTTTTTAGGTGTCATCGACGTTGCGTCTGGTGCCCCTTTGTTCCGTTCTAATTCGTCAGGTTGCACCACCAGTGCACCACCAGATCGAAATTTGGACATGCGGGAGCGGTAAATCATGCAAACAGCATTAACCCAAATGGCGGTCGATAAATTGACCACCCCGACCACCAAAATCGATTATCGCGATACCCGACTGAAAGGGCTTGTTCTTCGCGTGATGCCCAGTGGGACCAAGTCTTACTACTGCGAATATGCGCGCGGCAAGCGGGTATGGCTTGGCCGCGCCGACGTGCTCGGCGTGAGCGAAGCACGCGAGAGCGCGAGAGCTATTCTCGCGGATTTCTATCGTGGCATCGATCCCGTCGAAGCGCGCAAGCCGAAGGCTGTCATTCCGACCTATCGGAAATTTCTCGATGGCGATTATGGGGCATGGGCCAAGTCCAACCAGAAGGGACATGAACAAAATCTCAAGCGCCTCGCCACGGCGTTTAAAACGCTTCTCGACAGGCCACTCGATAAAATAACAGGTCTAGATATCGAGCGGTGGCGGGCGGTCCAGGTCGAACGCGGCTTGAGCAATCAGACGATCAACCGCGATCTCGCCTCGATTAAGGCGAGCTTCAACCGTGCGGTCGATTGGGGACTGCTAACCGCCAATCCGCTAGCCAAGATCAAAAAGTCTCGCGTCGATGATTGCATGAAGGTGCGCTTTCTGAGCGAGGCCGAAGAACGGCGGCTTCGCGCAGCAATTGAGGCCCGTGAAGAGCGTCGACGCGTCGAGCGCGATTCCGCCAATCGTTGGCGCGCCGAGCGCGGCTACGTCCTTCTACCCAGCCTGCGTGACGTCGTGTTCACCGATCATGTAAAACCCCTGATCCTGCTGTCGATCAACACTGGATGCAGGCGCGGGGAACTTTTCGATCTCACATGGTCGAACGTCAATCTGGACCGGCGCATTCTGACGGTGACCGGGGCAACCGCGAAATCGAGACGCACGCGGCATATACCCCTCAACCGCGAAGCAACTTCTGTGCTGCTCAACTGGCGAGCGCAATGCGAAGATACCTTCAGCCTAGTCTTCGTGAATGAACAGGGAGAGCGGTTCGACCGCGTAAATTCCTCATGGCGTCGTCTTCTGAAGGACGCGGAGATTTCGGAATTCCGCTGGCATGACATGCGCCACCATTTTGCGTCGCGCCTCGCAATGGGCGGCGTCGATCTAAACACGATCCGCGAACTACTTGGGCATAGTGATTATGCGATGACGCTGCGCTATGCCCATCTTGCTCCCGAATTTAAGTTGAAAGCGGTAGAAGTTTTGGATCAGGCCCGCGAGGCATCGAGAAGCAGCACTAAAGTGGTTGCCCTCGTTCGCTAGGCAGACCCTAGCGCCAAAGGCGGCTCGGAAGGGGGCGATGATATGTTGTACGCGTGGATCGAGGGTGCGAAACGACCCCCTCTAGAAAAGGGAGAGCGAACAACTTGCCGCGATTGTGGCGGGCTGCTGACGGCAGTCATGCCGGTGGAAAATGTTCGGCACTGGCGGCACAAAGCCGGTGATTGTGATCGCTGGAGCGAACCTGAAGGCCTGTGGCATCTGGAATGGAAAGAGCAGTTCGATTTGAGTTGCCGCGAAGTCTGTCTGACAGATCCCGTCAGTGGCGAGCGTCATCGCGCCGATGTCCTTTGCAATCTGGGCGCGCCGCAGGCGACCGTATTGGAACTACAATATTCACCGATGCCCGAGGACGAGCGCATCGCGCGGGAAGCCTTTTACCAGCGCTCGCACCGGATGTACTGGCTTGTGCATATCCATGATGGGCCGTCGAGCTTCACCGGCTGGAGCTTTGCAGCGTCGATGAATTGGGGATCGCGCGTTCACACCGTCGATGGCCGTGAATATGCGATCATGCGATGGGTCGGGCGCAGCAACCAGTTTATAGAAAAATGGAAGCGCGCTACGGCCTACGTGTTCTTCGAATGCCAAGGCCATATTTTTCATCTCGCGGGCGATGACCTCTCGCGACGCATGACGGGTGGGCTGCCTCTCAAAAAGGGAGAATATGCCCTGAGCCGTTGGACGCGCGAGGAATTCATCCACTCTGTCAATTGGTCCGGCTGAAAAGGTAGTGGGCAGCGGGAGGACTTGAACCTCCAACCTTCCCAGCGTGACGCACACGTGCTGAAGCGTCACTAGAAACCGGGGGCTCTATCCGTTGAGCTACGCCGCCAAAGTTAATTCCTAAATATCGTCGTCATTCTTCACGAGAGCCAGTTTCGGACGGCCGCGCTTCGCAAAGCGTGCCTCGCGCTCGGCCATGCGCTCCTTCTTCTTCACCACCATCTCCGCCGCGAAGGGCTTGAGCGCCTCGATCAGGCCGTCGAGATGATATATGTTGGTCTTGCTGCCGACCTTTGAAACGCGACGTTCTTCGCGGCGAACAAAGTTCGCTTTCTCCATGGCTTGGATACGCCGCCGCACCGTGCTGGGGTCGATGTGCATGGCCTCGGCAATCGAGTTCTTGGAAGGCATCGGGCGATTGTCAGCCGTCCACCAGCGATTGGCGAGGTGGAGGATGATATTGATGTCGATCGCGTCGAGCCCCAGCGCGCGCTGATGTTCGATCAGCGCAGCTGGCAGAACGGTCCAACCGGCCTCAATCAGCTCTGGAGACCATTTCTGCTCCAGAACTTTGAGGTCGTCGCTCGTCTTCGGTTTTTCTTTAGCCACGGGGGTATTCCTTTCGTTGAAAAGAATATCTCACGCTTTGCCGAGTTTTCCAAATGACCCCCCGAGGCACAGGGGCCGCTCGGTCCAACTTCGTATCGGCATGATGCCGTGGGGAATATGCGACACTGGAATATGTGCACGTGTCCTGCTTCGTGCGGCGGACCCGTCGCCCCAGGGGTGCACGGTGGTCTCGGGAACGAGGCGGTGGCGCCTACCGATGGAGGCCCGCCTGCCTCCCCGGACCCTCGAACAATCGTCAAATGACGGTGTTGCGAGGCTTATCTTAGGCCAAAATAGACCGCGAAGCCAGCGCTGGCATGAAATTTCGTGCATGTCGTCTCACTGCTGCAAGTCAACCAAGCTGCACTGATAATATGGTTTCGGGAAAAATGGCCGCCGATTCCGGGCATCGGTGCTGCGCGATCAATTGCTGGCGGGTTAGACATCGATGCCCTAAATTGCGGTCAAATAAGCAAATACAGGGGGACACCATGAGGCTGCTGTCAGTCAGTATCGAAAACTTCCGCTCCTACAAAGACCGCGTTACGGTCAATGTCGGGGATTTCACCGCGCTGATGGGCCGCAACGATGTCGGCAAGAGCACCATCCTCGAGGCGCTGGAAGTGTTCTTCAACAACCAGCTCATCAAGGTCGACCAGTCTGACCCTTGTGTTCACAATGACGGCAAGGTGATCGAAATCGGCTGCGTTTTCGATCTTTATCCGGAATCACTGACCCTCGATGCGCGATCTGTAACGACGCTGGAAGCCGAGCATCTATTGAACGCGCAAGGGTACCTCGAAATCGTCAAAAGCTTTGATTGCCGCACAAAGACTCCAAAGGAAGAGGTTTTTGCGCGGGCGAACCATCCCACTGCGGAGCAGCTTTCCGACCTGCTCCAGCTGAAGAACGACGCGCTGAAAACGCGGGCGCGGGAAGTGAATGTCGACCTTGCTGCCGGGGTGGACCAGCGTTCCAACGCCTCTCTGCGGGCCGCAATCCGCGAAACTGTGGGGGACTTGGATCGCACCGAGAGATTGATCCCACTTTCAGATGAGGATGGGAAGAAGGTCTGGGACCAGCTTCAGAAGAACTTACCTGCATTTGCCCTGTTTCAAGCGGACCGGCCAAGTAAGGATGACGATCCCGAAATCGCGGATCCAATGAAAATCGCCGTCGCAGCCGCGGTGCGTGAGGTTGAAGCCGATTTGGAGGCAATCAAAGCGCGCGTTCAACGTAGCGCTATGGAAGTGGCGCAGCGCACCCTTGCGAAATTACAAGAGATGGATCCCAACTTGGCTCGCCAGCTAACACCATCTTTCAAGGCCGAGCCAAAATGGGATGGCTTCAAGCTGAGTCTTACGGGCGACGACCAAATCCCGATTAACAAACGCGGCAGCGGTGTGCGTCGCCTGATTCTGCTCAATTTCTTTCGAGCGGAAGCGGAGCGAAAACGTGAAAACAGCATTACGCAACGCGTTATCTATGCGGTGGAAGAGCCGGAAAGTTCACAGCATCCCGAGAACCAGATTATGCTGGTGAACGCTCTGATCGCATTGGCCGATGATCCGCATACCCAAGTCATGATGACAACCCACGTGCCTGCCATTGCTGGCTTGGTGCCGATCCACTCTGTCCGCTTGGTTACACGCACGGAAGCAGGTCAGCCGCAAGTTGAGGAAGGTGCCGATGGGGTCCTTGAAAGAGTGGCTGCTAGCCTAGGTGTCTATCCAGACAAGCGGGCGAAGGTTGCCGTCTATGTGGAGGGCCCGCATGATGTCAGCTTCCTCGGACATGCTTCCAGGCTCTATTGCACTCACGATCCAGCGCTCGTTGACCTGACAACCGATCATCGGGTCGCATTCATCCCTACGGGTGGCGGCAACCTCAAGCATTGGGTCGAGAAGCAATATTTGCAGAATGCTGGAATGATCGAGGTCCATATTTACGATCGCGATACTCCGAACGATCCGAAGTATGGCGCACACGTGGACGCGGTGAATGGACGGGGCACGCGGGATGTGGCTTTCCTCACGCAACGCAAGGAAATGGAGAACTATCTTCATCCTGCGTGTATCGGAGCAGAGTTTCAGTATCCCGCAGCGCCGGCATTTACGGACTGGTGCGATGTGCCTGCCTTGGTCGCTGCGCACGTTCACAACACCAGCGGTGCGCCGAGTCCCTGGGATCAGCTTGACCCCGTAAAACAGAGCGAGAAAGAGTCGCGCGCTAAAATCCGCCTCAACAATGCCGTCGCGTCAAGCATGACACTCGCACAGCTTCGCGAAGTTGATGGCGGCGACGAAATCCTTGGGTGGTTTCAGGCCGTCACAGAACGCGCGGCATAGCGCGGCGGTATTTCTCTCCAAAAGGAGGAGGGCTGGTCCGCATTAGGCCACTTGGCCACCTTCGCAGATCAGGACAAGTGCCCCGAAATCCTCGCGCTCGCCCAGCCTGTCGGCAAGCTGGCAAACGTAGGCCAGCGGCAGGCCGTTCTCATGTGCAACCTTACGCAGATAATCTTCCCGGCATTCCGCCCCGCAAGCGCGATACTGCAATAGCAAATCGATCATCTCCAACATCCTTTCTCCGGCTGGAAGCCGCACTGCCTGCGGCTATGCGGCCTGCCTTCCGGCGAGGATGGGAGGGGGAGGGTAAGCGAAATCGACGCTCTGGCGCGGGCCAGCGGGCGAAGCCCGCCACACGGGGGCGACTATTCCGCTTCGGGAAATGAGAGGGCAAAGCCCTTGGCGTTCCCGCGCACATGCAAACAGAGGCGATCAGCCTCTCGCACCCCGCAGTGCGGAAAACGACGGCGCCCTTGCACGGCGCGACGCCAGCCGGGCGCCCTGCGCGCGGGCCTGTGGGCCAGCGGGTGTCCGGCAAGGAGAGAGGCAAGAGCGCCAGCGGGTCAGTCCAAAAGGGCCGCACCCTCAAGGAGCGAAGCGGAAAAGAGTGCGACCGCAGAACCTCCCGCTCATCATGTCCTGCTCCTGATCGTTGCCCGAACGGGCCGAGACTATAGGCTCGGTCCGCGTAGCGGATAGAGCAGGTTGCCTTTGGCAGCTCAGAACCGGATAAATTATTCCGCCTATGGCGTTGTACGCATTATGTTCTTGCTAATCGGGAGCTATGATTGCAAGGTGACAAAAATGTTCCCAGGGAGAAGGCGTGTGCAGTCAGAGTTCGATCATCTTCTGCAACAGACGGGATTCTCCGTATCCGAAGCATCGGCTGTGCTCGGCTATTCGGAAGGGCACATCTACCGATGGAAAAGGGGCGAGGATAGCCCCCGTGAGGCAGTTCTCAGCGTTCTTCGCGCCGAAGTCAGTCGCCGCGCCCGACCGGTACAGAACGCTGACTTCACGTTTATCGATCTTTTTGCCGGGATCGGCGGGCTGCGGCAGGCCATGGAGTCTGCTGGCGGACGCTGCATTTTTACTTCGGAGTGGGACAGATTTGCGCAGAGTACCTATGTAGCGAATTATCCTGATAATCGGCCGATTGCGGGAGATATCCGCGAGGTTAGCGAAGCGGACATTCCGGCACATGATGTTCTGGTCGCGGGATTTCCGTGCCAGCCTTTTTCAATTGCGGGCGTGTCCAAGAAAAATTCTCTCGGCCGTCTTCACGGGTTCCAGGATGAAACTCAGGGCACGTTGTTTTTCGATGTTCTGAGAATTCTCAAGTTTCACCGCCCAGCGGCGTTCCTTCTGGAGAACGTCAAGAATCTCAAGGGTCACGACCAGGGGCGGACATTTGCTGTGATCCGTCGAAAGCTGGAGGAAGAGCTCGGTTACAAGATTCATACGCGGATAATTGACGCGGGTCATTTCGTCCCACAGCACCGCGAGCGCATTGTTATCGTGGGCTTCCGCGACCCGGTGCCTTTCTCTTTCGACGCACTCGATCTGCCAGCTTATGGTTCGAGGCGGCTTGGTTCGATTCTCCATCCGGAGGACGGTAGCGAGGTGGCCGAAACTCCCTTCACGGTGGGCCCCGATGCGCGGGTTGATGACAAGTACGTACTCTCGGACAAGCTCTGGGCATATCTGCAGGGCTACGCAGATAAGCATCGGGCTAAAGGTAACGGCTTTGGTTTCGGGCTGGTGGGTGTGGATGACATCAGCCGAACGCTCTCGGCTCGGTATCATAAGGACGGCTCTGAAATTCTCGTCAGCCGGGGCCACGGAAAGAATCCGCGCAGACTCACACCTCGCGAGTGCGCGCGCCTGATGGGGTATAGTGACAGTTTCCGACTGCCGGTTTCGGACACCCAGGCCTACCGACAATTCGGGAACTCAGTCGTTGTGCCTGTCTTTGCTGAAGTGGCGAGGGTTATGCAGCCACATATCCTTAACATCATGGCGTGCGAGGGAATGGCTGCGCGCAATTTTGGCTGACGTCCACAACCCTGCTACTCGAAGCCGCAATATGGCGGCTATTCGCGGCACGGACACCCGGCCGGAAATGCAGCTGCGATCGGCTCTGCATCGCCGGGGATTTCGTTTCAGACTGCACGAGCGGGCGCTTCCAGGCCGACCAGATATTGTTTTTCCCAAGTTTCGTGCGGCTGTATTTGTAAATGGTTGTTTCTGGCATGGCCATGCCTGTCATCTGTTCCGGTGGCCAGCGACGCGGGAGCAGTTCTGGCGGGAGAAAATTTCGGCTACTGTTAACCGGGATCACGCGAATGTTGAGGCCCTTATGGATAGGGGCTGGCGAGTTTGCATAGTCTGGGAATGCGCCCTGAAAGGCCGACACCGGCTAGGTGTCGATGAGGTGGTCAACCGGATTGCCACCTGGCTTCGCTCAGGTGACACCGAGTTGACGCTATGCAATGTAGAATTGGCAAATACATCGGGGGACGAATAGGTGACTGCGAAGGGGTACTTGGCGGGCTATTTTGCCGGTGCGGGGGCTAAGGTTCTCAGGGGCACCGAGGTAGACCCGGCGATTTCCCGAGGGCATGAATTTCAGGGCGTCGATATCTTTCGAGCCTTCCTTGGGACACCGGCGGACAAAGAAAAGATTCCGGTGACCTACATCTGGATGGATGATGAGCAGGAGGCACCTCTTCGCCTTGAGCTCAGCGGAACCTGGTATGATAGCCGGAAACGGCAAGAGCATCGTGATCCCGAGTATCGGCTCTATTATCCAGCGGCCTCCGAAAGCGTGGTTTACCGCGCCAAGGCTGGAGACACGCTGTTCCTTTGCATGACAGCAGCACGCCGGGTTCTCGCGATCCTTTGTCCCGCACGCAGTTCGGCCGAGCAAAAATTGCTGTGGCTTTTTGGGTTACAGCTGACCGATGATTTTGAACTTAGCCAGCGTGATTTCGGGGCTGAGCAAGGTGGTGATCTCAACCTCGCTGCACGCTACATACTGGAGGAACTCGGGATCGAGCCTGAGGAAACCGAGCCCGATGCGCTCAGCCGCCTGATCGATAAATTCGGCGGCACTTTCCCCGGCACCGCTAAATTCTCCGAGTTTGCACGGCGAACTCTTCCGGGGATTGAACCCCGCGAAGACCCTGACCGCGCGCTCGTCGCTTGGATGGAACATGAAGAGGCGTTGTTCCGGCATATGGAGCGGCTTGTTGTAGCCGATCGCCTCAAAGATGGCTTTTTCGAAGGTGACAAGGCTGATGTTGACGGATTTCTGTCCTTCTCGCTGAGCGTTCAAAATCGCCGTAAGTCGCGGGCGGGATATGCCTTCGCCCACCATGTAGAAGCTCTGCTTGTCGCATGTGACGTTCGCTACAAGCGCGAAGCGACCACTGAAAAGCGCAATGCAGCGGACTTTTTGTTTCCTGGCGAAGCCGAATATGCTGACCTTGCTTTCGCTCCCGAGAAACTCCGTATGCTCGCGGTGAAAACCACCTGCAAAGACCGGTGGCGTCAGGTGCTTGCCGAAGCGTACCGCATCCCCCTGAAGCATCTACTTACGCTTGAGCCGTCAATATCGCGGGCGCAGACGGACGAGATGAAATCTCAGCTGTTGCAGCTCGTAGTGCCGGCCGGCATCCACGAATCCTATCATGCTGAACAGCGTGAATGGCTCATGGCAGTGCGTGACTTCGTAGATCTGATAAAAGAACGATCCTGATTGGATCCTATTTGTCTTGCCAGTTACCACTACTGAATAAAGACGGATTCACGTAAACTCGAGAGACCGGAGATTTTAATGGCCAAACGGCTCGTTATGGACGCAATGATTCTTCGTGCTGATTTCTGGCAGAGGGGTACAGATCAAAACGTCGGAAATTCGGCGAGCGCCCGGCTCGCAAGCTCGATCACCTTTGAAAATCTGAGATCAGAGTCGGCATTTGTTCTCTCGCTACGCAAGCCTGATTTCCAGCGTGAGACTAATCAGTGGTCGCCTGCGCAGGCCGTGACCTTCATCCAGAGCTTCATCGACGGGGACCTGGTCCCGTCAGTGATTTTGTGGCAGTCTGACGAAGGCTACATTTTCGCAATCGACGGCGCACACCGGCTTAGCGCCCTGCGCGCTTGGATCGAAGATGACTATGGTGATGGTGCGCGATCGATTTCCTTCTTTGCGGGAGAAATCCCGGAGGAACAGAAAAAGACGGCCAAAGCGATGCGTACCGCCGTCGAGAAACAGGTGGGCAGTTACAAGTCGCTCATGGACAAACTCGCCGCCCGCGCAAATCAGCCTGATATCGAGTACGATGTGAAGACTACCAAGCGGTTGAAACATTTGGGTTCGCGCCAGCTCGATCTGCAATGGGTCACCGGTGATGCTGAAGTTGCTGAAGCATCGTTCTTTAAAATCAACACGCAAGGAACCCCGCTCGACAAAACCGAAGAGGAATTGCTTCGCAACAGGAGCCGCGCGCCTGCAATTGCAGCCCGGTCCATCGTGCGCGCTGCGACCGGTCATAAATATTGGTCTAAGTTCGACGAACCGACGAGGAAGCGCATTGAAAAGCTCGCTTCGGAGGCCAATCAGCTCCTATTTCAGCCCGAACTGAGCACCCCCATAACGACGATGCAATTGCCGCTGGGCGGTTCTGCTTCAACGCTTGACGCATTGTCTTTGCTGATCCGCTTCCTTTCCATCACTGACGGAACGCAGACCTTGCGCAAGCCGGCGTTGGCATCGGCCGTTCCCGATGATGACGGGACGCTCACCGTCGCGACATTGCAGAATTGCATCGCAATTCTCCGGCGCATTTCCGGGAATAGCGGGGAGAGCTTGGGCTTGCATCCCGCAGTTTATTTCTATTCGGATCGAGGGAAATATCTACCCGATCTGTTCCTGGGAATGGTCTATCTCATCAAAGGGAAATTGCTCAACAACGACAGTGCCTTCTTTCAGAAATTCACCGAACGGCGAGGAGGCATCGAAGACTTTCTTATCGCCAATAAGCCGTTGATCTCGCAAATCCTGCAACAAATCAGTAGCCGCGTCCGGACCGAGCGCGTTGCCGAGATTCTCGATTATCTCGTCAAGACGCCCGGAAACGAACTCTCGATCGACGGCGTCGCATCTTCCGCGCGGCTCAAGGGAAGTATCGTAGACCTCCGTGAAAAGGTCGAGGGCAAGTCGTTCAGCGAGACCACGAAATCTGCAATCGTTATCCGTCAGTCCCTAAGTGCTGCAATGAAATGCCCAATATGCAACGGACGGCTTGAACCTGCACTGTCGCATAGCTTCGATCATATCGAGCGAAAAGAAGATGGCGGTCTCGGCGATTTGGACAATGGCCAGCTCAGCCATCCATATTGCAATACGGGCTACAAAAACTGAAACTCCCGGAGAGTGCAGATGTTGCCATCTACTCTGGCGGGATCGTCGCCCGGCGACATCGAGCCAACGCGCGCATCATGTGATATTCGACGCCCTTCTCACCGATACCCAGCCGCTCCGAGATTTGGCGATAGGTCATGCCTCGCAGACGGTGCATCAAGAAGACGCGCCGGGTTCTGCGTGGCATCGCGCGAAGCGTTCGACGAAATATACGTCGTAGTTCGGCGGCCTCGATCCGCCGTTCCTGTTCCGGGAGGACTGGGCAATCGCGCTCGTCGTCGAAGGGATAGACAACGCTCGGACGCCGTTTCTTCTCTCTGGCCTGATTGATGACGAGATTGCGGGCAGCGCGGAACAAGTAGGCTTCGGGGTTTTCCACTCTCTCGAATGCTCCGCAGCGCAGCATCCCGGTAAAGGCTTGCTGGACGAGATCGGGCGCTTCCTCGCGACCGACCCTCCTCCTGAAATAGTGGAACAGACGGCGGTTCTGGGACCGATAGAATTCGTCGAATGAGGCGAACGAGCCGGTGCTGGTCATGGCCGCGCCTCCCGACGATCTCGGGTGGGGAGCGGCGCGTCCCGCGAGGCGCGGTAGAGCGTGATACCGGCCTCGATCCGGTCGAGAATGAAGGTGTCGCGTTCGGCCTTGGCAGTGCGGATATCGGATTTGGAGTAGATTTGGACATCGACCGCGCAGCGGTCGCCAAGCTCGCGCCGGATGACATCGCGGGCGCGCCGCCAGCAGCATTCGTCCACGAACAGCGGATGATTGACGATGACCCAGAATTCATAATCGGAAAAGTCGATCGTCCGGCTGTCTTCGTACCAACTTCGCCGCGCATAGGGACCGATCAGGATGATCCGTTTGATGGCACCCGGCTCGGGCGCCTGCATCCGATCAGGATCGAAACATCCGCGCAAGATGCGCGTGATCCGCTCGATCTCGCGTTGCTTGCGGCGGACAAGATGGCCGACGCGTGCCATTACGACTTCGCGCGCGTAAACGTCGTTCGTTGAGGTGGTCATGGTAAGCTCGCACAGCGGCGGTCCGCGCATTGGCGCGCGGATGTGCAAGCGGTGTCCGCTGGGCCGTTGATGCGGCGTTCAGCAACTGCCCGACCGTGGTGGCCGAACCTAAATGATGCCTGGCAGGATTATCCTCGGGATGGCCGCCAGCCACTCCATCCCGTGAGGGCAGTTATGCCAGTATTTCGAAGTTGGGGCAAGTCGAGCGAGGGGTAGGATTCCTGCAAAAATTACCTTCTGAAGTCGGCAATCTCTGCCAATTTATTAGGCGGAGCAGATCAAAAGGTCTGCGCTTCAATCTCTGGACCGATCAATTCTTTCCAATGACTTATGAGGGGCAAGCAGGTCATGTGATAGATCAGCCAACAGCCGTAAATCGCATCGGAACTATAGCATTGTCCGTCCATCATTTTTCCGTGCGCGGCCTGATGCCGTAGGGCAGGACCGGGCCGATAATTGAACAACAGATCAATTTCGTGAACGAGATCTACGCCGAAGACCTGTTCCATCTCTTTGCGCATATTATCGAGAAGGCTGCTCAACGAACGGTCGTCCTGAGTGAGGTCCGACATCATCTTGGCGCTATGAGCGTTGGCATTCTTGAGGACGTAACGGATCGCATTTTCGAGTTGAGGGATGAGCAAATTCGATGCCGAGACAAAATCGCCCTGCCAGAGCCGAGCGAAGCCAAGTGAGAATGTCAGGTGATACCCGTTTTGCACAAATGGGCTGTGGTGGACGATGGGGAGGAAATGACGCTGCTCAAGCGGGAAGTTGGCCATCACCGTCTGTCGTGCCGGCTCTATCCGTCCTGAGACGACGAACCGGCGGTGGATTTCCAAATGCATCAAGGATTGGGCTTTATACCAATCTTCCTTGCCCTCGTCGCCTTCCGGCTTCGCTCCGGTTTGTGCATAGACCTTGCCGTCGCGATCAGCATAACTTCCGCCGAACAGAGAACTCATCACGAATTTTTCGGAAGATTCATCGACTGCCTGTTCCAGCGCTGCCTTGGATTGAGGCTGATTGAGCAAGGCGAATTGCAGGAGAATGTCGGGCAAGGTAAGCTTCTCGAAGACTGCTATCGTGCCGGTGGCCAAGTCGGTAACATCCAGTTCAAACGGGATGCCCCCAAAATCGTCAAGCGATGCTTCTTCAAGATCGCGTAGCTCTTTGCGAAGTTCGGCAATCCATTCTTTGTTGCCGCCAAACTGGCGCAGCTTGTCGATCGCCATGCGCACCCAATGCGCTTCGGCTGACGCTTGGGATACTTGATCGCGCATCTTGAGGTCCTGCGCGACAATTTCGCGCTGACACCGCTTTTTATTGTCGGTGTCGCCTAGGACGCCGTAGCCGCGAGCTGCAAGCTCCCATACGCCTTGCACAGCCATTGGATAATCTTGTTTTTCCGAATGCTTGGCAATTTCCTCGGCACCGATCAGAACCTTGTCCCATTCGAAGATCCTGAACGCGAGGCCGATCTCTGAAACTTTGATGAACGCGACATAGGAGCGGGCTGCGATGCAGGCGGCGAATAGGCAAGTCAGGATATCCGTCACCGACTCGGGAAATGCGCTGATCTTGTAAAGACGCGCGGCAACGCTCATCATTCGTTGCGCAATATCTGCCAGATCGAGAAGATGACCATCATCGCCGTGAGTGCGGTGCAATTCGCCGGACAGCCGTCTGTCAATCGTCTCCGCATACGCGCTAACTGCGAGTCTTCCTGCATCGCCAAGCTTCCGGTCATTGTACCAAGAAATGTCGGCAAGACGCGCTTTCAGGACGGGATGCTCAATCTCGACCGCGAACTCGGCCAAAATTTCATTTTGCTCGCCGCGAAAATCACTCGCTGTACAGGTACGTCCCTGCGACGACTGGAACATAGGACCAAATGGCTCTGCCCTGTCGTCGACCCTCAGATGGATATTGAGGATATCATGGAGGAAGCCGAGCACCTTGCATCGTCTTTTGTCGCCGCGTTCTTCGGCTTCCGTGCGCGCTACCCGAAGTGGTTTTGTGAGGGCAAAAGCATCACTCCCATCGTTGTCAGCTAGAAGCGCGTTGATATTGGCGCTTCTCAAATCGTCGAGCGTTACGACCTCAGTCGAGCCCTGCGGTTCTGCATCAGCCACCTGGCGGACATTCGCATGTCGCGCGTTCGAGTTCGGAGATCCTGTCGGTGCAGACCTGATGGACGATGCGGCCCAACTCCTCCACTCGCTCGTCGAGCCAGGTCAGTTCCACTTCGCTGATCCGGTAATGTTTTGAATAACGGGCCTTGGTGTACGCTTCTTTGAGCTTTTGGAACATTGTCCGTTCGCTGCGATTGGTTTCCGGCCAAACGCCGTGAACACGACGATCAAGCCCTTCGGCGAGCGACCGAAGGAAGGCAATGTTGTGATTGTAGGGCGTGTAATAGGTTAGCGTCAAAAGCATGCAGGAATAGAGGCGCTCCGTCGTCTGATGAAAATCGAATGCCGCATCCTTCAGCAATCCCTCTCCCAGCGCGTACTTCGCTAGCTTTTGCCGAGACATCGCACCAGCCATGCCTTCTTCAAAATATTCCTTCGCAGCTGCCAAAGCTTGTTCTGGCGTCTTCGGCTTCGGCGTTGCAAGGTCCCGGTCGTCGGCCTCGTAAAGCGCAACTCCGTCTTTCGCGACCTCCATGAAGAATACCCGGCCATGCGCCAGCCCGTCGTTCACCTCGTGCAGAGAATGCACGATGAAATTCACCGGCGTGCGCAGCGTCTTCTCGATCGTATAGGCGCGGATCAGCCGCTCCTCCGCCTTCGCCCAATAGGCGGCGCGGTCGGTCAGTTCCTTCTGGCTGACGACAACGAGAATGTCGTAGTCGGATTTATACTGGTTCGCGGACAGCGGCGCATCGACCCAATCGCCGCGCGCGTGACTGCCGAACAGGATAATTTTGAGAATTCGGGCGCCCTTGCGGCGTCCAGTCGCATTCTCAGTGAACTGACCAAACTCGTCGAACAATATCTCCACGATGCGCTCAAGCTCGCGCTGTTTGGTCGCTGGTAGATGATCGAGATCAGTGCGCATCACCATGAATCTTCGGGAATATCGCCCTGTTTGGCAAGAACAATCAATCGCGCAGGTTCAGGCCTGTGATCAAAAGTATCGAGGCCGTTGGTGCCGTCATCAGCGACCGGACCAGCCCAGAACCGTTTACTGTTTTGGTATCGATCATTGCTAAAGTCGCGCTGCTACCGTTGGTGCCAGACGTTAGGGGCGATAGGCATATGAGCAGTGTGAAACTTGCTGAACTAATTCAGATAGCGAGCAATATCGGTCATCTACGCGATCTGATGGACACAGAAGAGGACCCGCGTGAGTGGAAAAAGGTGAAGGCCGCATTGCCAGCCGAAGAGGAACGCTTCGCGAAGGAACGCAATGTGTATGTTGACATGATGCTTCGAGAGCGGCCCGGAAGCGATGCCGTCGAAACCGCTCAGCGCGAGCTTGCAGAATTCAGAAGCAAGTCTCACGCGAGTTGGAATCGTGCGACCGATTATACTATTGAGAACCTGATACCCCATCTCACCAAGGAATCTCTTAAGAGCCCGGAGCTACGCCGAGCCATCAAGATCATGCCTTGGGCATTCGCGATCGCGTGCATCGTTGCCTATTTCGGAATCCGAATATTCAGCGCTGTGGATGTGTCATCCCCCTTTGACAGCAGGGAGGGGATCAGCCAGCGGGCCGCCGCCATGGAGAAATTTGTACGGCATGACGATTTTATGCACACGCGGACCCGTCGCGGTGGCTGGATCAAGGGGCTCATATTCTGGCCAATCGAGCCGACGGACGCCGAAAAGACCGGCGCCACCGAGTTCGCTGGGCTATCCCTTCAGGCGATGGATATTCTGCGAAACGACGGCCAAGCTTGCGGAGGGCCCGCGATTGGACAAGGTGAGAATCTTTCCAAGGATGAAATCGAGTTCGTCGATCAACTCGCTGAGTTTGTTCGCAGTGACCGGATGAAGTGGAGCAACGAGCCTACATTGGACATTTCGGTGCCAATCAGGGCGCTCTATCCTTGTGACGGCACCAACACCTAGAAGAGTTTCGGACCAACGGTTTTCAAGAAAGCCCCAATCCGGATATAGACGACAATGTCCTAGAAAGCCCCGAAGCGGTCGGCTTGCTGGCTGCAGGCGCATTTAGGGTCGCCTGCGCAAGCGCCGTTTGGACCGACCCGGCTCGTTCATTGATAGCCGATACGAGTTTCCCCCGATCATTCGTAAAAATCGTCGCCGACTGTTTCGCGCGTGAAATCCCGACATAGAAGGATTTTTGATCGACCAGATTGGTGGCGCGGCTGTCGGCGTGGATAATCACATGGTCGGCTGTCCGGCCTTGGGCGGCGAAGGCTGTATCGACGTAGGCGTGGGCGATGTGCTGGTCGCGGGCTGCATCAAAATGGAGGGTCTCGATCTTACCCCGCGCGCTGCGAACGGTGGCGGTGCGGGATTGCTCATCAATCGCGGTTACTATCGCACGCGCGCCGTTGATCCGACCCTCTGCGCGATCGTTGCGCGTAAACCGTATGCGGTCGCCGGTTCTGAGCTCGATCGACTGCGGTGAAAATGCCTGCACATTTCCCGCACCCCATTGGCGAAGCCGCCAATCGACCTCGCGCCCATCCTCTGATTTCAGGGCGATGGCGGATTTGGCGCGGTCGATGCTTTCGACGCGATAGGCTTCGCCGCGCGTCACACCCTTGTCGCTATAGTCCCGGGTGAAGCGGACCACATCCCCCTCGTCATAGCTCATTGGATCGCGTGCCTCGGCGCGGCTGAGTCCCTTGTTGGCAAGTGCCGTCACGGTGGCGGCGGGACCGGTAAGCGCGCCCGATCTGGCGAGCGCAGCGCGAATATCTACTCGCTGATCGGCGTTCCACGCAAAGCCGGACTGCTCAGATTGCGCGGCGGCACGTGCGACAGCCTTCGCGGCAACCATTGGCGAGGCAATAGGAGCCATTGCGCCGCGCCCGCGTCCCTCGATCCCGAGCAGAGTCCTTTCAGCTTCGACATTCTGGCGGGTTGTGAACCCTGCAAACGCAGCGCCACGCCGATCCAGATATGTGCGGTCGATCAGTTCGCCCTGTTTTGTCGCCGCGTCCAGGGCTATCGCAATCTGCGCATAGCTGGCCTTACCCAATGCAAGGCGCCCGGCTTCTTCCTGCAATGCGGCGGCAGAAAACACCGACTGCCGTTCGCCTAGCTTGTCAGCTGCGAAGGCCACGGCGATGAGCGCTTGTGATGATGGATCAGAAAGCACAGCGCGGCTGGTCGCGACGGATTGGGCTTCCTTGATCATCGCAATGCGGGCTTCCGAACCGAAGCCAGCACGATCGGCAGTTTCTCGCCAATCGGCGACGAGCGACGATTGTTCGACCGCGACCTTCGCCTGCCGGGTGTCGAGCGCTGCGACCTGCTTCTCGGTGGAGCTGGCCGCATCACGCGATGTTCCGCGCTCTTCTAGCGCGGCCTCGATTTCCGCGCTGCGGGTGCTGAACGCCTTCAACACGTCGGCGGAAACGCCTCTGATCTCGAACATCGACTCCTTGCTCGTGTCGATCTCGTAACCGAGTTCTCGCACCTTCAGGGCAAGTTCCTGCCGGTAAATCGCACCAATCTGTTTCTGAAGCTGGTAGATCGCGCGCGGCTCAAGGCTGCGCCATGTGTCATCCTCGCCCCGCGTGGCGTTCATGATGACGTTATGGGTATGAAGCTGCGGGTCTTGCGCGCGGCTGGTGCCATGCTGAAAGCTGGCGACAATGAGATTGCCGGTTGATTCGCGGGCCACGGTGCCGCCATGTCGGACGCGGGTCGCCGCCATATGTGTTTCGACATGGGCGAGCGCGGTCTTCACCGCCTGCCCATGCGCCTCGATCAACCGCCGGTCTCCTGCTACCTCCGCCATGATCGACACCGACTTGGGCGCGCTCAGGGTGACGTCCCATCCCGGTCGATGTTCAAGCTGGCCCTCACGGATCGTGCCGAGTTGCTGGTCGCCGACCTCGCCGTCGAGCAATTCGCGAAAGGCATTGCGGTCCACTTCACCCGACAGGCCCAGTTCCTCGGCACCTTTGCCTTGCCATGTGGACGGCGATAGGCCGCCCTCGGCATAATAATCGTCGGCTTCGTAATAGCTGCTGGCCTGCGCTGAGCTGGTCAGTGCCGATACCGACGCGACCATCAAACCGGCCCCTGACGCTTACGATGACGAGCGGGCGGCGAAGGCGTGGGCGTTGGCATGGGCGCAACATCGGCCTGCGGGGGCGGCTTTGCCTGCTCCCACAGACTGTTTTTCGGATCGCCCGCGACAAATCCCGGCTGGCCTGCCATGCCGCGGCGCGCGAGATGATCGGCGGTGAGGGCAATCGGCGCGACCGGCAGGCCATCGGGGAACAAGAGAAAGCCCTTATATTTGGGCAGGCGGAATTCGCTTTCCAAAATGGCGGGCCGCCGTGTGCGCGTCTTGCTCAAGGTCGTTCGCGGCCTGTCGTCACCTGCGGCCAATGCGTCGGTCATCGTGTGGATTTCGACCTCGCACTCGCCGACCGCCTGACTTGCCCAGCGCCGGGTTTCGCCGTCGCCAAGCTGGAGGAACAGCTTGGTGTTGCAACAGCCAAGCATGGATTCGGCGAGTTGGGACCCGTAGCGATGCTGCATCTGGCCGAGCGCCTGAAAGGTCAGAACGACGGCGGCGCCGAACTTGCGGCCTTCGGGAAGCAACCGCGCCAAATTATCGACGCGCGGCAAATCGGCAAGTTCGTCTAGGACGAACCAGATGCGCCGGTCGGAGGATGGGGACAGTCCGAGCACCGCGCTCGCCGCGCATTCGAGCCAACACGCGAGCAAGGGTTTCGACGCATCGAAATAATCCTCCTTGCGCGGCACAAATATCCACGGCTTCGGACCCTCGCAGGCGTCCAGTTTCTGGATGAAATCGCGAAACGCAAAGGGCGCCCCTTCGCCACCGTCGGTCCGCAGGAACTGGATGAGGTTTGCTGCCTTGGCGAGCATGAACAGGACGCTGCCGGTCGCCCGGTCTGCGTCCTCGGCAAAGGTTCGGGCCGACGAGCTGCTGCCGAGCCATGTCTTGAGGTCATCCTTCTCCCGCGTTTGCAGCGCATGAAGGAGGTCGGGCAGCGTGCCTTTGCCCTCGCGCCACAACGCCCGGATCATGTTGGCGACAAGGATGCGGCTGGTTTCCAGCCAAACATCGCGGTCGTGCTGGCCGGTCTCGGTAATCAACTGGTTCGCAATGCGGTCGGCGTCGGCCGGATGCGCTATCTCGGCAAAGGGCGACCAATAGGCGCAGCGGGCATCGAACGGATTGAGGATGATGTCGCCGCGCTCGGGCTGGTAATAATGGGCGATGAATTCGCCGCTGGTGTCATAGACCAAGGCGGCTTCGCCGCGCGCCTCTATGCCGTCGAGCATCTGCCGTAGCGCGGTGGTCTTGCCGCTACCTGTCGTGCCGATCATCGCCATGTGCCGGGTTTCCAGTCGCGCCGGTATTGGGACCGTGCCGATTGCGAGCGCGTTGGTCCCGGCTTCTGCGCGGGTCAGTTTGGCGAGCTTCTTTTCGGTTGTGACCTGTGTTCCGGCGATGACGCGATCCCTGAGGGCGCGTTCCCGGCGCTGCGCCCTAACACCTCTCAGTAAGATCAGCCCGGACAGCCATCCGGCAAAACCGAGCAAGGCTCCGCTGCGCAGTTGGCTCAGCAAGCTCGAAACGGCACCGCTATAATGTGGACTGGCGACGACATCGCGGGCGGGCACCAGATATCGCGATCCCTCATAGGTCACAGTAATTTCCGGTTCGGTCTCAGTGCCTGAGGCGATCCAGAGCGCGCCACGGGCATAGGCGTAAACGCCGACCGCCCATCGCTCGTTTTCGCTTTGCATCATGTAGGGCATTGAGAGGGCACCCAGGCCGACCGTTGCCATCATGATGGCAAACTGCCGTTTGAAGCGTGCTGCACGATTGATCCGATTGTGACGACGCAAGGCATCGGCATGAATGCGGCGATCCGGGCGTTCGGTCATCACCGATCCTCCTGCGCGCGCCGTCGCTGTCGATCGTAAGCTGCGTTGATGTCGGCGGTGATGTCCTCGTCGGATTCTTCTGATCCGAGCGCCGCGCTGCGTGCATAACAATATGCGGCACAGGCGGTGAACAGCGCCCGGTCGAGGAGTCGTTCGACACCGACCATGCGGGTGCTGACCGATGCCAGTTCGGACACGATCTCGCCAAAATCCACGTCCCTCGCTGGCGGGTTCGATTGCGCCGCGATCCCGGTTTTTACGCAGCGCTGAAGCGTCGCGTAGGCGCTGATCCCCTCCCGTTCGGCGAGCGTTCGGAGGCTCTTATCGAGCGCGGCGGGCAGGCGGATGTTGTAGCGGGCGAGAGTCATCGTTCGTCTCCCCGGCGATGCCGATCCGCTGCCTCCGAAAGTACCAGAAATGCGCTCTTTGCGGGCCGTCCAAACTGCGCGCCGCCGGAACGCTGCCGCCAGAAATGGCGGAAAAGCTGGATGCACCCGTGCGTGAGGTGTGTATCCAAATTGTCGGCTCGATGCGTAGCATCGCAGCCCCTCCGCCCGTGATGGCGGGCGCTCTCATCGCGAAGCATGAAGGGCTTCGATCTGGCTATTACGGCGGACCCAGGCTTCCATCGATGCGATGGCTTCCGCGTCATCTCTGGCGCGATTGACCGATGGACGCTGGAAGTCGGGAACGTCGGTCAATGCATGTTTGAATAGCCAGCGATTGATGGTGACATCGATCTCGGCGCGAAGGTCGAACAGAAGCTCTTTGGTCTCAACCGGTCCAAGCCGACGCCAGCCGCAAATTCCGCTGATCACTCCGCCCATCGGAAAGCGGTGCTGACCGGCGATCATCTCCGGGCCTTCGACTTGAAGCGCCACCCGGCGACCGGCGAAGGTCTCGATGACCGGACGCTCCGACCAAAGCCAATGACGGATGGCTGAGCGATAAGCACGGCCGTCGGCATCGTCGGCGACAAGGCCCGCGACCAGCGGGCGCATTTCGTCGGCGATATTATCGGGGGCAGAGAATGTGAGATTGGGGCGAGAGAAAACGCGCATGATTCCTCCTTGCGGCGAAGTGCCTTTGTGAATTGTCGGGAAGGTCAGTAGCGGCGGGGCTGGAGGCTGCTCAGCCAGTCCTCAACGTCGCCCGAGCGCCAGCGAATTTTGCCTGCGCCGATATGGCAGGGGCAGGGGAAGCGACCGTTTCGGGCGCGGCGATAGAGAGTGGTGCGGGACTTGAAGCCGGTGATTCTGAGCACCTCAGCGACGGTGAGGAGCTGGTCTCGATCGGGAGGCATTTAGGCGTCCTTTCATTCGTGGGAATGCAGGACGTGGCGGTGAGGGGCGTTGGAAGCTATTCAGTTCCACATTCACGGAAATTCATGCATCGGCAGGGTGCGCAGGAAATTGTTGAATGCGGGATATATCCCGGCATGTATTTTCTCGATGCGGCTCTCGCCGAAGCCCTCGCCGCGGAGCAGTTCCTTCTTCCTTTCGAATGTCAGCCCGTCGAACTCGGGACGTCGCAACGCGACGATAATCTGGACCGCCTCGCAAAACGAACGGGCTCGGGGAGTGGGCTGCTGGGCGTGCGAGAGCAACCACTCGATGCGTCGGTCGAACAGTTCCCGGTCGGGCGTGTCCAGCAAAACGCGTGAAGTGACCAAGGCCGGGGCTACCCGTCCGCCCATGCGAACCCATAAGGAACTCATCGGGATCGGTCGGCGCGGGATGCATTGCCAGAGGGTTTGGTCACGGCTCAAGATGAGGAGCGTGCCGTGGTCGGCGGCAAAGGCGCTAAGAGCCGTTGGCGCGACGGGTTTGAGAGTGCCATCGGGCAATCGCTCCGCGCACGGAATGTCGCCGCTGGCGATCAGATTGCGGAAATCGTCGAGAGCACGCAAATTGCGTTCGAGGGTCGCGTCCGGCCCAGCAACGACTTCGTCGATCTCCGGTTCGTCTCTTATTTTGGACCGGTTGTGCGCTCCGATAAATCCCACACCACCGATCAACAACATGCCAATGCCGATGATCATGGGGTTCACTGCCACGCTGACGATCGCGCCAACCGAGGCGACGATGGCCGAAGCGATCCGTAAGACATTGAGCAACCTGCGGCGCTTGCGGCCCCTGCGCGCTGCATCTGTCATCGCCGCCAACGCGTGGGGCGGGATCACCGCGTCGATTGCGGTTCCGGCAGGCTGCTTCAGGAACGCGATATAGCCGTCCCAAACTCTGACCAGATCGGACGGGCGGAGAGGCAATTGCTGCTGCATGCCAACCGAATCTTAGGTGCGGTGACGCGCCTCTGCAATTCGGAATGACGCCTCCTGCACGTTCAAAATGGATGCGTTCTGTCGCTTTTGTTTCCAGAAGGTTCTGGCTTGCTTGCACCACCAGTGCACCACCAGAGGGCAAAAAGGGGCTTGACCCCTTATCGACCGACCCGCAGGCGCCTCGTAAGTATCTGAAAATACTTGATAAATTGGTCGGGACGAGAGGATTCGAACCTCCGACCCCCACACCCCCAGTGTGATGCGCTACCAGGCTGCGCTACGTCCCGACCGGCCCGATTGGGCAGGCGAGGCCCCTAGCGCGGCTTGGTCGGCGATGCAAGCGGAGAGGCGAGGGCAATGCAATATCGTCGCGGCGCGCCTTGAACTCGCTTGGCGGCGCCCCATTTCCGCCCTGCTTGCCGGGGGGGACGGCTTGCGGCGCCGGTTGCACGCCGCGCCCCCGCGTGATAGGCGCCGCGCCATTATCTTGCGCGCCTGTCCCGGGTGGGGATGGCGCTGCATCGAACGGAAAGTTTTTCATTCATGTCGACGACATTGCTTCTGTCCCAGGCGGCCGGAACCGGGGGAGCCGCCTTCCCCTTCGCACAGCTTATCCCGATGGTCCTGATCTTCGTCGTGTTCTGGTTCTTCCTGATCCGCCCGCAACAGGTGCGGATGAAGGATCATCGTGCGAAGATCGCGGCGGTGAAGCCGCGCGACCAGGTGGTGACCGGCGGCGGCATCGTCGGCAAGGTGACGCGCGTGGACGATGACTTCGCCGACGTGGAAATCGCGCAAGGGGTGAAGATCAAGGTCGTCAAGGCGACCCTGTCCGACGTCCTGCAGCCCGGCGGCAAACCCGCCAACGATTGATCCGGCGGGTTGCGCGCCGCGCGACCCCGCACCCAAGTTATCGGACCAAAAACATGCTCGATTTCCCGCGCTGGAAGACCGTCGGCATCAGTATCATCCTGCTGCTCGGCATCCTGTTCTCCATTCCCAGCTTTCTGCCGCAAAAGACCGTCGACCAGTTGCCCGGCTTTGCGCAGATCAAGGTCAATCTGGGCCTCGACCTTGCCGGTGGCAGCCACTTGTTGCTCGAAGCCGACCTTGCTGACCTCAACAAAACGCAGCTCGCCAACATGGAAAAGACGGTGCGTGCGGCGATGCGCGGCGAGCGCGGCCCCGACGACGATATCGCGATCGGCGATTTCAAGGCGTCGGGCAGCACGATCAGTTTCCTGATCCGCGACCAGAAGCAGCTCGACGACGCGCGCGACCGGCTGGCCAAGGAAACGCAGGGCGCGGGCATGACCGGCCAGCGCGACTGGCGCGTCGATGTCGTCGACACGACGCGAATCGTCATGACGATGACCGCGGCCGGGCGCGACCAGGCGGTCGCCCGCGCGATGGAATCGGCGCGCGACATCGTCGACAAGCGCGTCAACGAACTGGGCACGCGCGAACCGACGATCATTCGCGAAGGCAACGACCGCATCGTGGTGCAGGTCCCCGGCCTGCAGGACCCGAAGGCGCTCAAGGACCTGCTCGGGCAGACCGCGCGGCTCGAGTTCCGCATGGTCGATCCGAATGGCGGTGTCGGTCCAAATGGCGCGGCAAATGTCCCGGTCGGCAGCGAGCTCGTTCCCTATGCGCCCGGCGAGGGCGGCGGTGCCCCGGGTGAGGTGCTGCGTCGCCAGGTGATGATCAGCGGCGACCAGTTGATCAGCGCCAAGCAGGATTTCAACCAGCAGCAGATGCCGGCGGTGTCGCTGCGCTTCGATTCGGCGGGGTCCAATACCTTCGCGCGCGTCACCGGCCAGAATGTCGGCAAGCGCTTTGCGATGGTACTCGACGGCAAGGTGCTGTCGGCACCGTCGATCAACGAACCGATTCTGGGCGGCAGCGCGCAGATTTCAGGCAATTTCACCGTACAGTCGGCGAACCAGCTCGCGATCGCGCTGAGTTCGGGTTCGCTGCCGGTCAAGCTCGACGTCGTCGAGGAACGCACGGTCACGCCCGAACTGGGCGCCGATTCGATCCGCAAGGGCGCCATCGCCGGGATCATCGCGACCGTTTCGGTGCTGGTGCTGATGCTCGTCGTCTATGGCCGCTTCGGCGTTTATGCGAACATCGCGCTCGCGTTCAACGTGTTCCTGATCATCGCCATCATGGCTGCGTTCAATGCGACGCTGACCTTGCCCGGCATCGCCGGTTTCGTGTTGACGATCGGCGCCGCGGTCGATGCCAACGTTTTGATCAACGAGCGAATACGCGAGGAGTTGAAACGCGGGCGACGGACCTTCCAGGCGGTCGAGTTGGGCTATACCGAGGCGAGCCGCGCGATTTTCGACGCCAACGTCACCAACGTCATCGCCGCGGCGCTGATGTTCTGGTTCGGCACGGGTCCGATCAAGGGCTTCGCGGTCGTGCTGACGATCGGCATCGTCACCAGCGTCTTCACCGCCGTCACCGTCACCCGCATGTTCGTCGCCCATTGGCTGCGGTCGGCGCGTCCGACGTCGATCAACATTTAAGGGAGCGAAAACGATGCGCTTGCTCAAACTCGTCCCCGACGACACCAACATCGACTTCCTGCAGTGGCGGAAAGTCGCCTCCTTCATGAGCTTTTTCCTGGTGGTCGTGTCGATCGCGCTGGTCGCGGTCAAAGGCCTGAACCTCGGGGTCGACTTTGTCGGCGGCCAGTCGGTCCGCGTCGAATTCAAGCAGGAAATGCCGCCGATCGACGAAATTCGCGAGAAGGTCGCTACGATCGGCCTTGGCGAGCCGACGATCCAGCAATTCGGGTCGGACAAGGCGATATCGATCCGCACCGCGCTGCCCGAGGGCGACAAGGCGACAGCCGACCGCGCGGGCGAACAGCTTGTCGCAGGAATTGCGAAGGCCTTTCCCACCGCCAAGACGGGTGCGGTCGAAACCGTGTCGGGCAAGGTGTCGGGGGAATTGCTGCGGACCGGCGCGATGAGCCTGGCGCTCGCGGTGCTGGGCATCTCGATCTACATCTGGATCCGCTTCGAATGGCAGTTCGGGGTCGGCGCGCTCGGCCGCCTGTTCCACGAGGTGTCGCTGACCTTCGGTTTGTTCGCGGTGACGCAGATGCAGTTCGACCTGAACAGCGTCGCGGCGCTGCTGACCATCGTCGGCTATTCGCTCAACGACACCATCGTCGTCTATGACCGTATCCGCGAAAATCTGAAGAAGTACCGGAAGATGGAGATCATTCCGCTTCTGAACCTCAGCATCAACGAAACGCTGTCGCGCACGGTGATGACCACGTTGGCGATGGTGCTGGCGCTCGGCATGTTGCTGATCTTCGGTCCCGACGTGATCTTCGGCTTCACCGCGGCGATGCTGTTCGGCGTATTCATCGGCGGCTATTCGTCGGTCCTGATGTCGACTCCGGTGCTGGTGTGGCTGAAGGTCGGCCCCGACAGCTTCGTGCCGCGCACCACGTCGGGCATTGGCGGCGGCGAGCGTATCGAGCGCAAGGACGACGGCGCGGTCGTCTGAGTATCGCTCGTCCCGAGGGAACCAGAGGGGGGCTTCGGCCCCCCTTATTTTTGGGTGCAGCGGCGCAGGTGGTCGGCGAGTTCGCGGCCGTTGCGGTCCCAGTCGAAGCGGCCTGCAAGCGTCGCGGCGACGTTCTGCGGAGTCGGCGGGGCGGCGAGGATCGCCTTTACGGCTTCCGCGATGGCCGCAGGCGTGCGCGCGACGATGCGACCCGCGACCGGCGAGGTGACGAGTTCGCCGGCGCCGCCGGCGTCGCTGATGACGATCGGCGTGCCGCAGGCGAGCGCCTCGACCCATGCGTTGGCGAGGCCCTCGCTGGCCGAGGGCATGACCACGATGTCGGCGGCGCGGTAGAGCCCCGGCAGGTCAGCATTGGCGATGGGGCCGCGGAAATGGACGCGGTCGGCGACGCCGAGCCGCTGGGCCAGCGCGCGATAGCGCGCTTCCTCTTCTCCCGCACCGACGAGCCAATAATGGATCCCGGGCAGCCTGGGCAGGGCGTCGATTACCAGCGCTTGCCCCTTGCGCGGGATCAGCGCGCCGACGGTGAGGATGACGGGGGCGTCGTCCATGCCGAACGCGGCGCGCGTGGCGACGCGGTCGCCGGGCGCGAAGCGGGCGGTGTCGATGCCGGTATAGTGGACGGCGATCTTGGCTGGGTCGATTCCGATCGCAGCCATGTCGCGGCGCATCGCGTCGGAGACGGCGAGCAGGCCAGCGGCCTTGTCGGCGGCCTCGATCAGTTGCGGCGTGGTCACCGGGTCATGGCCGAAATGGCTGATATCGGCACCCCGCGCCTTCACCGAAAAGGGCAGGTCGAGCGCGTCGGCCACGCGCATGGCTGCGGGGCCGTCGGGGTAGAAGAATTGCGCATCGACAACGTCGAAGGACTGGTCGCCGGTGGCGCGAAGCACCGCACGCGCGATCTTCGCGGGGTTGAAGCGCGAACCGACTTTTGGGAGCAGCGTGAAGCGCGGGCGGCGGACGGTGAGGCCGTTCCAGTCTTCGTGAAGCGGCAGGTCGCGCAGCGCGCGGTAGCGTGGATGGAGCGACAGCGGGAAGGGCGGCAGGCCAACTGGGGCGACGATGGTGAGGTCGATGCCGGGTTGCGCCGTGAGGGCGCGCAGGCTTTTTTCGACGAACAGCCCGAAGTTGGGGCGCGCGGCATCGGGAAAAAGCGTCGCGATCGACAGGATGCGGAGGGGAGTCATGTCGCAGGTCCCATCAATTCGTCATTGCTTTGCTTCGCTCGCAAGGACGAGTGTTTTGATCACAGGCTGCGGATCAGCCGGGCCGCGACCGCCGCCCAGGGCGGGTTGCTGACGACCTGTTGGCGCTGGCCGATGCCGAGCGGGAGCAAATGGAGCTTTTCGCCGTCGACGTTGAGCAGGCGGGCGAAGAAGAAGCGGCCGGCGGGGCGCGGGACGAGCAGGTCGCGGTTGAGCGCGCCAGCCCAGTCGCCCTCGATCTTGCGGCACCAGATTTCGTCGCCGGCGCGATAGTCGCCGATCGACGCAGACACGCGCACCGCGACCATATCCTCGCCCGGACGTGCGGTGAGTGCCCGTTCGACGCGTGTCGGGGCGATCGCGCCGTCGGGACCGAGCAGCGCGGTGACCGTGAGCTGGGTGTCCTGCGGCAGTTGCACAAGCTCCGCCGCTTCGACCCCGAGCGCCTTGGCGATGCGGTTCATCCAGCCGAGCGACAGGGTGCGGGTGCCGGTTTCGAGGCGGCCGATCGTCTGCGCCGTGGTCGGCGGGTTGCAGCGCTGCCCGACCTCTTCGAGTGTCAGACCCTTGGCGCGGCGGACGGCGCGGATGCTGTTGATCATGGCGACCTCATTGTTGAAATTTGTTGATAACCAAATCGGTTTCTTCTTTCCTAAAAAACATTCCATTGTCAAGCCGGGGTTTCGATGAAGGAGACTCGCATGCCTGCACGCCGCCTTGAAACCCGAATCCATCCCGACGACCGGCTCGATCCGGGCAAGGCCGGGCCACAAGTGATGCGGCATGTGACGGTCAATTTGGGCGAGAGTCCGATCGCATGGCTCGCGGCGCGCGGGCATCTCACGGCCGCGCAGCTTGATGCAGGCGAGCGGCTGCGCGGCGATTATGAGCGCGCGGGACTGTCGGCGCGGGTGACGATGCGCTGGGACGCCGCCGCGCCGGCAAAGACACGCGGCGGCGCGCGCGTGGCGGACGCATCATTGGCGCGGATCGACGCGCACCGGCGCTTCCATGCCGCGCTCGACGCGGTGGGGCCGGGGCTGGCCGACATTTGCTGGCGGGTGATCTGCGCGGGCGAGGGGATCGGTTGCGCCGAAAAGGGGCTGGGCTGGCCGGCGCGGTCGGGGAAATTGGTGCTGGGGCTAGCGCTCGACCGGCTGGCGCGGTTTTACGGGACGGGGTGAGGTCAGCCGAAGATTTTTCTCGCTTCGGTTTCGTCCTCAACGAACGTGTTCTCGACGCGTTTAGACTTGGTGAGGTAGAGCGACCAGATGGTTGCAAAGACGGCGGCCTGGAAAATTCCGACGAAATAGGTCGCATCGAGTCCCGCGGCCATCAGGTCGGGCCATAGCGTCCACGCAACGATCAGATCAAGAATCAGGGGGCCGAAGGCGAGCACCCACAACCCCCGAACCACCAGACGAACCGATGCCCGGGTGTGCACGCGCGCGAGTCTGTAAGCCAGGAACCACGCAAGCGCGATTGTTGCAGATGCCAGCACCCAACTGAAAAGTGAATAGGTCTGCCAGCTTGAGCCGAGTTGCGCCTCCGTCTGCGCATCAAGCTCTAGCATCTTTGCGGTTTCGAGAAGGATACGGATCGGCGAGATAACCGACAGGATGATGATGAAGGTCAGAAGCCATCCGCCGACGCCCTTCAACTCCGGCTGATCCGAATAGTCGGTCACAATATAGTCCCCCCGTGTTCCTGAACGGCCCTTGTGTGAGAAGGCGCGTTTCGGAGCAAGGGCATTAGCCGAGCGCTTCGACCGCCTCCGCCAGTTCGAGCCAGCGATCTTCCGCTGCGGCCTTTTCGTCGCGCAGCGTTTCGAGCTTGCCGGTCAGCGCATTGAAGCGCGCGTTGTCGCGGGTGAAGAGACCACCGTCGGACAGGTCGCTTTCGATTCCGGCCATTTCTCTTTCGATCGCCTCGATCCGCGCAGGCAGCAGATCATAGTCGCGTTGGTCCTTGTAGCTGAGTTTTTTGCGCGCCTGCGGCGGGGGAGGCGTCGCGCCGGTGGATGCGGACTTCGCTTTTACCGCGTTCGGCTTGACCCGCTTGGCTTCCCAGTCGGCATAGCCGCCGGCGACGATGTCGACCTTGCCCGTTCCGTCGAGGCCGAGGGTGACGGTGACGGTGCGGTCGAGGAAATCGCGATCGTGGCTGACGAGCAGCACGGTGCCGGCATAGTCGGCGATGACTTCCTGCAACAGGTCGAGCGTTTCGAGGTCGAGGTCGTTGGTCGGCTCGTCGAGCACGAGCAGGTTCGATTCGCGGGCGAATTCGCGCGCGAGCAAGAGCCGCGAGCGTTCGCCGCCCGACAGCGCGCCGACGCTCGCCTCGACGACGCCGGGGTCGAAGAGGAATTCCTTGAGATAACCCTGAATGTGCTTCTTGACCCCGCGCACCTCGACCCAGTCGCCGCCGTCGGCGAGGATATCGCGGACGCGCTTTTCGGGCGACATCAGGCTGCGCTGCTGGTCGATGACGATGCCGTCGAGGGTCGGGGCGAGGGTGATCTTGCCGCTGTCGGGCGCGATTTCGCCGGTGAGCAGTTTGAGCAAGGTCGACTTGCCCGCGCCATTGGCGCCGACGATGCCGATGCGGTCGCCGCGCTGGACGCGGAAATCGAAATTCTTGATGATCGGGCGGTCGCCGAAGCTTTTGCTGACATTTTCGGCGACGATCACCGATTTGGAGCGGACATCATCGTTGGCGAGGCCGAGCCTGGCGACGCCGGGACCGCCGATCATCGCGGCGCGGGTGGCGCGCATTTCCTTGAGCTTTTCGAGGCGCCCCTGATTGCGCTTGCGGCGCGCGGTGACGCCGCGCTCAAGCCAGTGCGCTTCCAAGCGGAGCTTGGAGTCGAGGCGCTGTGCGGCGCGGGCTTCCTCCGCCGCGACCGAATCACTCCATTCCTCGAAGCCGCCGAAGCCGATTTCCTTGCGCCGGATGCTGCCGCGGTCGAGCCACAGCGTCTGGCGCGTCAGGCGGGTGAGGAAGGTACGGTCGTGGCTGATCGCGACAAAGGCGCCGGTGTAGCGCGCGAGCCAGCTCTCGAGCCAGTCGATCGCGGCGAGGTCGAGATGGTTGGTCGGCTCGTCGAGCAACAGCACGTCGGGGTTTTGGGCCAATGCCCTTGCCAGTGCGGCACGGCGGCGCTCGCCGCCCGAGGCGCTGGCGGCGGCGCGGCTCATGTCGATGCCGAGTTGGTCGGCGATCGCCGCGACCTCATAGGCCTCGGGCGCGTTGGGCGCGGCGACGGCGAAATCCATGAGGGTATCGAAAGGTCGGAAATCGGGTTCCTGTTCGAGCATCACGACATGGGTGCCGGGCACGATCACGCGCTTGCCTTTGTCGGCGTCGATCTGTCCGGCGAGCAATTTGAGCAGGGTCGTCTTGCCCGCTCCGTTGCGGCCGATCAGCGCGAGGCGGTCGCGCTCGCCGACATAGATGTCGAGATTCTGAAACAGCCAGCCGCTGCCCTGCACAAGGCCGAGGCCTTCATATGATAAAATCGGGGCTGCCATGATGAACGGCTCGCTACTGAGGTGTTCAGCATCATGCAAGCGCCGTGGAGGCAAAGGCCGGAACGGGTCGCCTCCGTCTGCGTTCGGGGGGCACGACCCGGAACTGGCCGGGGGTCCGGCCGACAGGAGAAGAACATGACGAAGCATATGCTCACCGCTATGGCCAGTGGACTGGCGCTGATGGCGGCAACGCCCGCGCTTGCACAGCAAGGGGGAACGACGGTGACGACAGCGACGACGCAGGGCCCGATCCTGACCTTCAGCGTCAGCGAGGAAGTGCGCTCGCGCCCCGACCAGGCGACCGTCGGCGCCGGGGTGACGACGACCGCGCCGACCGCGGTCGAGGCGATGCGCCAGAATGCCGCCGCGATGGACAAGCTGATCGCCGCAGCGAAAGCGCGCGGGATCAAGGCCGAGGATATCCAGACGAGCGGCATCAACCTGTCGCCGCAATATGACTATAACAATCAGGTGGCGGGCCAGCCGCCGCGCTTCATCGGCTATCAGGTGTCGAACACGGTGCGCGCGACCACGCCGAAGATCGACGACATCGGCCCGCTGCTCGACGCGCTGGTCGCCGCGGGCGGGACGAACATCGACGGTCCCTATTTTTCCATGAAGGACCCCGATGCGCAGCTCGTCGGTGTGCGCGGCACGGCGATCAAGGCGGCCGAGGCGAAGGCGGCAGACTATGCCAAGCTCGCGGGATATCGCGGTGCCGAGCTGGTGTCGATCAGCGAAGGCAGCTTTGGTGGCCCGCAGCCGCCGATGCCGATGGTGCGCCTGCAGGCGATGGACGCCAAGGCGACCCCGGTCGAGCCGGGCCAGGTCGCGAACACGCTGACGCTGAGTTTCGAGTATCGGTTGGTGCGGTAATTCGGGTCGGGAGCTGGCTAGTCCAGCTCCCCCTCCGCCCACGGCCAGGGCCGTTCGCGGAACCATTTTGTGATGATATATTTGCGTCCCTTGCGCACCTTCATCCCGTGGTGGAGCGTGTCGTCGTTCGTCGTGCCGTCGGGGCGGACATTGTTCCAGGCGAGCAGCTTTCCGGCCTCGGGCTGGTGCATCTTGCCGGTCGCGAGGAAACGCGTCGCGCCGCCCGCGGGCGGTTCGTTGAGGTAGATCATCAGCGTCCAGCTGCGCTGACCGGGGATCGCGCAATATTGCTCCCAATCGGAGCCACGCGGATCGAAAAAATCGGTGTGCGCCTTAAATTCCTGTCCGACGTCATAGCGCTGGCCCTGCAGCGGCTCGCCATAGGGCAGGGGAATGCCGGTGAGCGCGTGGAGCCTGTCATTCACGGCGCGGACGACAGGGTCACGATGGTCGAGGTCGCAGGTCGCGCTGGTGCGGAAGGCTTCGTCGCCGTTGGGATCGGCGATCGTCGAGGGGCGCACGTCGCGATCGATGCGCTCGATCAGCGCGGCGCAGGTATCGGCGTCGAGGAAGCGCGAGAGCATATATTGCTGCAGCTTGGGCGTCGGCGCGCGGCGGATGCCAGGCACGGCGGCGAGGCGATCGGCTGTGCGGTCGGCGCCCGAAGTGGCCATATCGACGATCCTGTCGGTCATGCCGCGCTTTTAGGGGGCATATGTTTCACGAACAATGCTTGACGAACGGGGCCTCCCGCGCCTATCGCCGCGCGCTGTCGAGGCCGCTTAGCGCGCCCTCTTCGCTTATGTGGCGACCATAGCTCAGTTGGTTAGAGCGCCGGTTTGTGGTACCGGAGGTCGCGGGTTCGAGCCCCGTTGGTCGCCCCATTTTCTCAATCATCGCGCATATGCGGGATTTGGGGTGACTCATCGTCGCTATTGGATTATTACGTATCAACGTAATTTTCTAACGCGAGGAGTCGCGCATGTCTGCTGTCTGGGATTTCGCCGATTTCGACGATCATGAGCATGTCCACATGTTCCGCGATCGCGCCAGCGGGCTGACCGCGGTCATCGCGGTGCATTCGACCCACCTCGGCCCCGGCGCGGGCGGGGTGCGCTATTGGCATTATCCGCAGCGCAAGGCGGCGATCACCGATGCGCTGCGCCTGTCGCGGGGCATGAGCTACAAGAACGCCATGGCGGGCCTGCCGATGGGCGGCGCAAAGGGCGTGATCCTGGCCGACGAGGGCGCCGAGAAGACGCCCGAGATGCTTGCGGCCTTCGGGCGCGCGGTCGATTCGCTGGGCGGTGCCTATGTTACCGCCGAGGATGTCGGCATGTCGGTCGCCGACATCGTCGCGATTTCGCATCAGACCAAGCATGTCAGCGGGCTGCCCGTGGCGAGCGGCGAAGTGGGCGGCGATCCGGGTCCGCAGACCGCGCTGGGCGTCTATCTGGGGATACTCGCCGCGATCAAGAACGGTCTCGGCACCGACAGCGCCAAGGGCGTGCGCGTCGCGATCCAGGGCGTCGGCAGCGTCGGCGGCGGGGTCGCGCGGCGGCTTGCGGCCGATGGCGCGATCCTGACGCTCGCCGACGTCAATCTGGCGCGCGCCAAGGCGCTGGCGGACGAACTGGGTGCCGATCTGGCCGATTCGGCGGCGATCATGGAGATTGAGGCGGACGTTCTTAGCCCCAATGCGCTCGGCGCGATCCTGACCGAAGAGAGTATCGCGAAGCTGCGCGTGCCGATCGTGTCGGGCGGCGCGAACAACCAGCTCGCGACCGCCGCCGACGGCCAGCGCATCCACGACTGCGGCATCACCTATGCCCCCGATTATGTGATCAACGCGGGCGGCATCATCAATGTCGCGCTCGAATATCTGGGGCAGGGCAATGCCGAGGAAGTCGAGAGCCGCATCCGCCAGATCCCCGGCCGGCTGGCCGACATCTGGGCCGAGAGCAAGGCGAGCGGTACCCCGGCGTCGGTCGTCGCCGACCGGATGGCGCAGAAGCTGATCGGGCGCGGGTGATTTCGGGGCAACGGAGCATCGCGTGGTGATGCTCTGGATTGCCGCGTCGCTTCGCTCCTCGCAATGACGAGATTTTGATACGCTTCGTCATTGCGAGCGAAGCGAAGCAATCCAGAGCGGCAAAGCGCGAGCGTCGGGGATGGCGGACCGCTCAATTTCCGCTAAGCCCGCCCGTGATGAAGCGGCATTTCTACCTCGTCTGTGGCTGGCTGTCGCTCGCGCTCGGCGCGATCGGGGCGTTCCTGCCGCTGTTGCCAACGGTACCGTTTGTTATCCTCGCGGCCTTTTGTTTCGCCCGCTCGTCGCCGCGGCTTGAGGCGTGGTTGGTCAATCATCCGCATTTCGGGCACCATATTCTCGCCTGGCGTGAGAAGGGGGCGATCAGCCGCAAGGGCAAGGTCGCGGCGACGGCCGCCTTCGCTTTCAGCATCCTGCTCGCTTTGCTCTTTTCGCCCTGGCCGTGGATGATGGTGCCGATCGTCGTGGCGGCGGTGACCGGGAGCTGGATCTGGACGCGGCCCGAGGGGTGAGGCAATTTTGACCTCGCTCAATGCGATAGACGATGCGGGGCGCCGAAGCGCGGCGCTTGACCTTGTTCGCGGGGCGGGCGAGAGAAGCGCCGCCGGGTCGCGCCGGGCAATTCACTGGACCGATATATCGGCCTCACCTAAAGACGACGCGAACCGATGCACGCCTATGCGAATCCGACCCGTTTCCTGGCAATCGCCAAACCGCTGACACCGTGGCTGCTCGGCGTCGGGCTGCTGTTGCTGCTCGCGGGCAGCTGGGCGGGGCTCGCCGTGGTGCCGGGCGATTACAAGCAGGGCGAAACCGCGCGGATATTATATGTCCATGTCCCGTCGGCCTGGCTCGGCATGGGCGGCTGGACGAGCCTTGCGATCGCCGGGCTGATCCAGCTCGTCTGGCGCCATCCGCTGTCGGGGATCGCGGCGCGCGCGATCGCGGTGCCGGGGATGTTGTTCACGGCGCTGTGCCTCGCCACCGGGTCGATCTGGGGGCGGCCGACATGGGGGACCTGGTGGGAATGGGACGGCCGGATGACGTCGATGCTCGTCCTGCTCTTTCTTTATGCCGGCTTCATCGCGCTGACCAATGGCGACGAGGGGCAGAAGCAGGGCGGATCGCTGTCGCGTGGCGCCGCTATCTATGCGCTGGTGGGCGCGATCAACATCCCGATCATCAACCGCAGCGTCGTGTGGTGGAACAGCCTGCATCAGGGGCCGAGCATCACGCTGCGCGGATCGAGCATCGACGGCGCGTTGCTTTGGCCGCTGGGTTTGACTGTATCGGGTTTCTCGCTGCTGTTCGGCGCCATCGTGCTGATGCGGATGCGGCGGATCATCGCCGACAACCGCGTCGCCGCGCGATTGCGGCGGCTCGCCGACGATGAGGGGAATTGACGCGTGACCGGGGTGATCAGCGGGGGCGGCCAATGGGCCTTTGTCGCGGCGGCCTATGGGCTGACCGCCGTGCTGACCGGCATCGTGCTGTGGTCCAGCTGGCACGCTATGGTGAAGGCTGAGAAGCGCAGCGATGCGCTGCGCGCCAATAATCGGCGCGGCGAGACGCCGCGCGGGGACCCGAAATGAAAGCCAAGCATCAAAGACTGATCCTCGCCGTCGTGGCGCTCGCGGGCGTCGCGGGCGCGGGCGTGCTCGGCGCAAGCGCGCTCCGCGACGAGGCCGCCTATTTTCGCACGCCGGAGGAGATCAAGGCCGGCAAGGCGATCATCGGCGAGCCGATGCGGCTCGGCGGCATGGTTGCCAAGGGCAGCATCGAACGGCAGGGCGACGGGGTGACGATCCGCTTCGTCGCGACCGACGGCAAGGCATCGGTGCCGGTGCAGTTCACCGGGATCGTCCCGGACCTGTTCGCCGAGGAGAGCGGCATGGTCGCCGACGGCCGGATGCGTGCCGATGGCACATTTGTGGCCGACAAGATTCTGGCCAAACATGACGAGAAATATATGCCACCGCAGATGGAAGGCATGGACAAGGCCGTGGCCAAGGCGGCGCCCAAGACATGAGTGTTATTTTTACTCGTCATTGCGAGGAGCGAAGCGACGAAGCAATCCAGAGCGGTGCAAGGCCGCCCCTGGATTGCTTCGCTTCGCTCGCAATAACGAGGTTTTTTGGTGGGCCGGAGGGGGCGCTGGATAGATGATCGCCGAACTTGGCCTTGCCCTGTTGTGGATCGCGGCGGCGCTCGCCTGTCTCTCGCTCGTCGCGGGGACGCTGTATCTTCGTGGTGGGCAGAAGGATCTGGCGGCGCTGGTGCGGCCGGCGAGCGTCGCGCAGGGCGTGCTGACCGCTGCGGCCTTCGGCCTGCTGATCGCGCTGTTCGTGCGGTCGGACATGTCGGTCGAGCTGGTCGCGCGCAACAGCAACAGTTTGAAACCGATGCTGTTCAAGGTTGCCGGCGCGTGGGGCAATCACGAAGGGTCGATGCTGCTGTGGCTGACGATCCTGGGGATTTCCGGCGCGCTGGTTGCGATTTTCGAGCGGCGATTGCGCGAGGATACGCTGATCGCGACGCTTGCGGCGCAAGCGGCGCTGAGCCTCGGCTTCTTTGCCTTCCTGATCTTTTCGTCCAACCCGTTCAACCGTTTGCCGGTCGCACCGCCCGACGGGCAGGGGCTCAACCCGCTGCTCCAGGACCCCGGCCTCGCCTTTCACCCGCCGACGCTTTACGTCGGTTATGTCGGGCTGTCGGTGGCGTTCAGCTTCGCGGTCGGTGCGCTGATTACCCGCGAGATCGGCCCGGCGTTCGCGCGCGCGATGCGGCCGTGGGTACTCGGAAGCTGGATTTTCCTGACGCTGGGCATCACCGCCGGCAGCTATTGGGCCTATTATGAACTCGGCTGGGGCGGCTGGTGGTTCTGGGATCCGGTCGAGAATGTCTCGCTGATCCCCTGGCTCGCGGGGGCTGCGCTGCTCCATTCGGTTGCGGTGACCGCGACGCGCAACGCGTTGCGCGCGTGGACGGTGATGCTCGCGGTGATCGGCTTTTCGATGTCGATGGTGGGGACCTTCATCGTCCGGTCGGGGCTGCTGACCAGCGTGCACAGTTTCGCGGTCGATCCCGAGCGCGGGACCTTCCTGCTCGCGCTGATGGCGATCTATATTGGCGGCGCGCTGACTTTGTTCGCGCTGCGTGCCGGGACGGTCGCCGAGGGCAAGAAATTCGCGCTGCTGAGCCGCGAGGGATCGCTGGTGATCAACAACCTCCTGCTGACGACGATCCTCGCGCTGGTGCTGCTCGGCACCCTCTATCCGATCGTCGCCGAGGCGATGGGCGAGAAGATTTCGGTCGGGCCGCCCTATTATAACAAGGTAGCGGGGCCGCTTGCGCTGATCCTGTGCCTCGTCATGGTCGCGGGGCCGTTGCTGGCATGGCGCAAGGACGATGGCCGGAAACTGCGGTCGCGGCTGCCGATGGCGGCGTTTGCCGGGGCGCTGGTGCTGGTTCTGCTGGTGATTTTTGGCGGCAAGGTCGGGATTCTGCCGCTGCTCGGCATGTCCGTTGCGGGCGTCGTCGCAGTTGCCAGCCTCGCACCCTTGTGGGGCCGCAATCTTCGCCGCACGCCGCTGCCGACCTGGGGCATGGTGATCGCGCATTTCGGGGTCGCGGTGACGCTCGCCGGGATGGGCGCCGAGAGCGCCTTCATCAAGGAACGGCTGGTCGCTGCGGCGCCGGGCGAGACGGTGCGGGTCGGCGATTTCGACGTATTATTCAAGGGTGTGCAGCCGGTCGCGGGGCCGAATTATACCGCGATCGAAGGCACGCTGATCGCGACGTCGGGCGGCGGGTCGCATGTGCTGAAGCCCGAATCGCGGATGTTCCCCGGGCTGATGGGCACCGCGCCGACCGAGACCAACGAAGCCGCACTGCTGACGCGGCCGGGCGGGCAGCTGTATGTCGTGCTCGGCCAGCCGGTGCCGGGCGCCGATGGCGCCGCCGACCGGTACCAGCTGCGGCTATGGTGGAAACCGCTGGTGTGGTGGATATGGCTGGGCGGCGGGCTGATCGCGCTCGGCGCGGCGCTTTCGATGCTTGGCCGCGCGCAATTGTTGGCGCTGTGGCGGGCACGGCGCGCGCGCAAGGATGAGGGCCGTTGGAAATGAAGTCGCGCTGGGTCCTGTTCGTGCCGTTGGCGATCATGGGATTGCTGTTCGGTGCCTTTGTCTATCGGCTGACGGTGCCGGGCGAGAAGCTGATCGAGTCGCAGTGGATCAACAAGCCGATGCCGCTGTTCGACCTGCCGCCCGCGACCGCGGGGGTCGAGGGATTGAAGAGCAGCCAACTTGCCGACGGGCGGCCGCGGCTGGTCAACGTCTTTGCCAGCTGGTGCATCCCGTGCCGCGCCGAAGCGCCGCAGCTCGAGGCATTGAAGGCCGCCGGGGTCCCGATCGACGGCATCGCGATCCGCGACCGGCCGCAGGATGTCGCGCAGTTCTTGGCTGACGTGGGCAATCCGTTCGACCGCATCGGGTCCGACGTGCAGAGCAGCGTGCAGATCGCGCTGGGATCGTCCGGTGTGCCCGAAACCTTCCTGATCGATGGCAAGGGCATTATTCGCGAACAGATTCAGGGCGTGATCCTCGCCGAACAGGTGCCCGAGATCGTCGCCAAGCTGGAGGCGATGAAGTGAGGCCGCGCCTCGTCCTGCTCGCGCTGCTGACGCTGGTCGCGGCGCCTGTCGCGGCGCAGGACCGGTTGCCGCCCGCGCCCTATGCCTATCAGCAGCTCGCCGATCCGGCGCAGGAGGCGAAGGCCAAGGCGCTGATGGACACGCTGCGCTGCCTCGTTTGCCAGGGCCAGTCGATCGCCGACAGTGACGCGCCGCTGGCGGGCGACATGCGCAACGAGGTGCGCGGCAAGATCGCCGCGGGCGAAAGCCCCGATGCGATCCGCGACTGGCTGATCGCGCGCTATGGCAATTGGGTGAGCTACGATCCGCCGTTCGACATGGCGACCGCCTTCCTGTGGCTCGGGCCGCTGCTGTTCCTTGCGCTTGGCGGCTGGCTCGCCTTCGGGCGCTTCCGGCGCGGCGATGCCGAGGGGGAGGATGCGGCATGATCTGGCTGTGGATATTGCTCGCCGCGGCGCTGACGATCGGTGCGATGATGTGGCTGGGCAAGCTGCCGCCGGCGGCGCGGCCGCTCGCGGGGGCGGCGGTGATGCTGGGGCTTGCGGGCTATGCGCTGCAGGGCAGTCCGGCGCTGCCCGGCAAGCCCGTAGCGGCGGCGGCCGACGACTCCGGTTTCGGTCAGGCGCTGACCGATCCGCGGCAAGGCATGGCCGACCGGTTCGGCCCCGCCGCCCAATGGCTGGGCATGTCCGATGGCTTTGCGCGCACCGGCAGGACCCAGCTTGCGGCGCAGACGCTGGAAAAGGGACTCGAAAAATATCCGGATAATGTCGATCTGTGGGTCGGCCTTGGCAACGCGCTCGTCGCGCATGGCGGCGGGGTGATGTCGCCGGCGTCGGCGCTGGCGTTCGACGAAGCGGCGCGGCGCGACCCAACGCACCCGGCGCCGCCGTTCTTCGCCGGACTCGCGCTGGCGCAGGGCGGCGATCTGAAAGGCGCCGAGGCGGTGTGGGGCGAATTGCTGCGGCGCAGCCCCTCCGATGCGCCGTGGCGCCCCGACCTCGAGATGCGGCTCGCGCAGCTTCGCCAGGCGATGGGGCCGCAGCTGCCACCCGAAACACCGGCTGGGGTGCCGGGCGGCGCGGCCCCCGAGACCACCGGGGCGCCGTGACGCGCGCACGGTCCATTTTCTACCACTGGCCTTTTCCCACGGCTGGGCTAAAGGCGCCCGATGACTGCTGAGTCGCACATGGCGGCAGGCGGCGCCGACGGCGCCGCGCCCGACGCCGCCGAAACCGGCCAACCCGGTCACGGCCATCACGGTGACGGCAAGCTGAAGCTTGCGGTCGGCGCCGTCGGCGTCGTGTTCGGCGACATCGGCACCAGCCCGCTCTACGCGTTCCGCGAGACCTTTGCCGGCCATCATTCGATCGATGCCGACCGATTGCACATCTATGGCGTGCTGAGCCTCGTCTTCTGGTCGATGATGCTCGTCGTCACCTTCAAATATGTGCTGACGATCATGAAGGCCGACAACAAGGGCGAGGGGGGCAGCCTGGCGCTGCTCGCGCTGATCAGCCGGTCGTCGGGTGAGAAGCGCTGGACCTGGCCGATCATCCTGCTCGGGGTGTTCGCGACCGCGCTCTTCTATGGCGACAGCATGATCACGCCCGCCATGTCGGTGCTGTCGGCGACCGAGGGGCTGAGCTATATCAACCAAGGCTTCGATCCCTATATCGTGCCGATCGCGCTCGCGATCCTGATCGGGCTGTTCGCGATCCAGTCGCGTGGGACGGCAAAGGTCGGGATGCTGTTCGGGCCGATCATGCTTTGCTATTTCCTGATGCTCGCGACGCTGGGGGTGATGCATATCGTCGACCATCCGTCGATTATCATCGCGACGCTCAACCCGCTGAATGCGCTGAACTTCTTCTATGTCGACGGCTTCACCGCCTTCATCGCGCTGGGCGCGGTGGTGCTTGCGGTGACCGGGGCGGAGGCGCTCTACGCCGACATGGGCCATTTCGGGCGCGGGCCGATCGGGCTCAGCTGGCTCGCCTTTGTGCTGCCGGCGCTGATGCTCAACTATATGGGGCAGGGCGCGATGGTGCTCGAGGCCGACGTCGGGCAGCGGCTGGGGCTGATCCAGGATCCCTTCTTCCTGATGATGCCCGAGGCGTGGCAGGTGCCGGTGGTGATCCTGGCGCTGCTGGCGACGATCATCGCCAGCCAGGCGGTGATCTCGGGCGCCTTCTCGCTGACTCAGCAGGCGATCCAGCTCGGCTTCATCCCGCGCCTGCGCGTCGAGCATACCAGTGCGTCGGCGGCGGGGCAGATCTATATCCCGGTGGTGAACTGGTTCCTGATGACGATGGTCATCATCCTCGTCCTCTTCTTCGGATCGTCGAGCAACCTTGCCGCAGCCTATGGCATCGCGGTGACGGGGGCGATGTTCATCGACACCTGTTTGCTGAGCGTCGTGCTGTTCACGCTGTGGAAGTGGCCGGCGTGGAAGGCGCTGCCGGTGCTGGCGGTCTTCTTCATCGTCGACATCGCCTATTTCGGCGCGAATCTGATCAAGGTGCCCGACGGTGGTTGGGTGCCGCTGGCGATCGGGCTGATCATCTTCACGATGCTCACCACCTGGTCGCGCGGCCGCAAGCTGATGCAGCAGGAAATGGCCGACGGCGCGATGCCGATCCCGGTGTTCGTCAAGTCGGCGGCGAACAGCGCGACGCGGGTGCCGGGCACCGCGGTGTTCATGACGTCGAGCGCCGACGGAGTGCCGCACGCGCTGCTCCACAACCTCAAGCACAACAAGGTGCTGCACGAGCGGATCATCCTGCTGACGATCAAGATCGCCGACGTGCCCTTCGTCCCCGAGGCGAAATTCTGCACGCTCGACGATCTGGGGCAGGGATTCCATCGGCTGATCCTGCATTACGGGTTCATGCAGCCGGTCGACGTGCCCGCGGCGCTGCACCGCGTCACCGGATGCGGCGGCGATTTCAAGATGCTCGAGACGAGCTTTTTCCTGTCGCGCCAGACGCTGATCGCGGCGAGCACGCCGGGCATGCCGATCTGGCGCGAACGGCTGTTTGCGTGGATGCTGCGCAATTCGGAAAGCGCGATGGAATATTTTCGCCTGCCGACCAACCGCGTCGTCGAACTGGGCAGCCAGGTCGCGATCTGACGCACCTCCGTTTCGGACGTATCGTCGCAATAAGCGTTTGAACAAGGCGGGCAGTCTTGCGATGCTGCCGCGAACCGAGGCCAGCGGGTCAGGACCCCAGAGCGTGATGCCATGATATTGACCCGCCGCGACCCGACGACCCGGCCGGAGGTGCACGCGCCCTTTGCGTTGATCGTAGGGAAAGCGGTGGCCGACGATGCGCTCGAAGGCGTGATGCGGCGCATGGGGCTCCGGCCCGACGCTGCGCGGGCGGGCGGATTGCCGTTGCAGCTGACGCTGGGAGGGCTGACCGTGACGATCGATCGCGCGGCGCCGGACGACTTCGCGCTGGCGAATCCGGGCGATGTCGCGACGAGCAGCCTGGGGACGCCGCTGCCCGCGGATTGGCGCGATGCCGGGGGGAGCTGGATCGTGCGGTCGGCGCGGGGCGACGGGATCGCGGCGGCGCCGTTCGACACCTTGTTCCAGATGATCGTGCTGCTGATCGACGCCTTCGACGCGGACCACATCTTCTGGTCGCCGGCGCGGTTGTGGACCGACGCAAGGCAGTTTCGCGGCGCGATCGCCGAGATGCAGACGAGCGGCATGCCGCCGGTGCTGCACCTGATCGCCTTTCGCCGCCGCGACGGCGCCGCGGACCCGCATGTCGCGACGCGCGGGCTGGCGGCCTTTGCCGGGCAGGAACTGGACGCGGCGGTTCCGCCGGGGTGGGACATGGCAGCGATGGTCAAGCGGCTGGCGCGCCTGGCGCTCGACATCATGCTCCACGGGCCGGTCGTGCAGCCGCAGCAGACGCCGGGGCTGCAGGCCGGGGAGTGGGTCGCACTGACCCCGCAGGGCGGCGCGCGCGACGGGCCGGCGGCGGTGCTGGTCGAGTTCAGTTTCGATCGGTGATGGGCGGGGGCGCTGCGCCCGATCCGCCCCGATGCCGCTGGTCCTGCGCCGCGCCCGCCGAAACGGGATATCAGCGCCACCACCTGATCCCCGTCGTGCTGTTACAGCGACCGCAGATGGCGGCGATGTTTGCGCAATTGCACGGTGCGGGCTTCGCGCTGCAGCGCTTCGATCGCAACGGGCTGTTGCTGCCGGGCAACGAGCGGCTGGCGCTGGTGTCGGGACACGCACTGCACCGCGGGCCGCATCACGCGTATAGCGACGTCGTTGCGGCACGGGTAGAACAGGTGCGCGCATATCATGCGTTGCAGGCGGCGCGCGATCCGGTCGCGGCAGCGCGCGTCGCGGCGATGCGGTTGCGGTTGTTGCAGGACGTCCTCCGGCGGTCGCTGACCGACCGACACGGCACAACCTTCTGGCTCAACCGTCGCGACCCGATGCGGTTGTTCGCCGACCGACCCTATCTCGACGATGCGATCGACCGGTTGTTTGCCGGGTAGGACGTGGTTGCCGAGGCCGGGCTATGCCTGCTCCCAAACATCCGTAAAGAGGGAGCATGATCAGCTTTTTCACGCACCATAAAAGTGGGTCGAGCGCGCTTGTTTCCTTTTTGGGGCAATTGAGTGACGGTAGCGGGCAGCCATTGTTCCTGTCGCATCTGGGATCCACGCGGCCGCCGACGGGCGATGGCATCTGCTGCTTGTCGAATGCCCAATATGATGTGGTTAAAGGCCATGTTCCGGGTTTTGCGCTGCACCTCGTCAGGAACCCGCTTAACATCGTTCAGTCTGCCTATTATTCGCACAGGCACACGCATAGCCTGGATGGATGGCCGCAACTGGCCGCGCAGAGGGAGATGCTGAAAAGCGTCGACAAAACGCGCGGCATGCTGATGACCGCGACCTTCTGTAACAGTGAGGAATTTTATCCGGAAACGGCCGGACCCTTATATGCGATACGAAACTGGAATTACGACGATCCCGCGATCAAAACCCTGCGCATCGAAGATGGCTTCGACAAATTTACCGATTTTTTGCGCGCGGCGCTGGGGGAAGCATCGGGGTCGCTGAAATGGCCGGACCAGGCGAACTTCACCTTCGAAAAGCTCTCCGTCGGCAGGAGAGCCGGCGAAATCGATGACGGATCCCATTATCGTTCGGGCGATGTCGATGCGTGGAAGACCGAACTGCCCGCCGAGGTTGTCCGCTACGTCGTCAGCGAATGCCGGGAGGTGCTCGAGCGCTTCTATCCCGAAAGCCTCAAATGGGCGCAGGATCACTTTTAGGCATCGAGGCGCCGGTCTGCCTTTAAAGCCGAACTTTCGCCTCCAACTCGCGGCGCGCGGCAAGATATTGGTCTTCGAGCTGGGCGACGAAGTCGGCCACGGGCAGCACGCTACGCACCGGGCTGATGCCCTGGCCCGAGCCCCAGATGTCCTTCCAAGCCTTGACCTTGGTGTTGCCGCCCGAGCCGAAGTTCATCGTCTTGAGGTCGCCTTCGGGGAGATTGTCTGGGTCCATGCCCGATGCGACGATCGAGCCGCGCAGATAATTGCCGTGCACCCCGGTGAACAGGTTCGAATAGACGATGTCGGCGGCGCGGCCCTCGACGATGCCGTTCTTGTAGCCCGGATCGGCATTGGCTTCGGCAGTCGCGATGAAGGCGCTGCCGATATAGGCGAGGTCGGCGCCGCACGCCTGCGCGGCGAGGATCGAGCGGCCGTGGCCGATCGCGCCCGACAGCGCGACGGGGCCGTCGAACCATTCGCGGATTTCCTGCACCAGCGCGAAGGGCGACTGGACGCCGGCGTGGCCGCCCGCGCCCGCGGCGACGGGGATCAGGCCGTCGGCGCCCTTTTCGACCGCCTTGCGCGCGAAACGGTCGTCGATGACGTCGTGGAGGGTGATGCCGCCCCAACCATGCACCGCCTGATTGAGTTCCTCGCGCGCGCCCAGCGAGGTGATGGTGATCGGCACCTTCCACTTGGCGCAGGTCGCGATGTCGGCTTCGAGCCGGTCGTTCGATTTGTGGACGATCTGGTTGACCGCATAGGGCGCCGACAGGCGGTCGGGATTGTCGCGATCCCATGCCGCCAGTTCTTCGGTGATCTGGTGGAGCCATTCGTCGAGCAGCGCCTGCGGCCGGGCGTTGAGCGCCGGGAAGCTGCCGACGACGCCTGCCTTGCACTGCGCGATGACGAGTTCGGGCCCCGAGACGATGAACAGGGGCGAACCGATAACGGGCAGGCGCAGGCGGTCGAAGATCGGGGGAAGGGCCATGAATCACGCACTCCGGTTGGTTGCTCTTTGCAACTGACCTTAACGTAAACGGAAAGCGAGGCAAGGGGGAACGATGAGCCGGCCATTGTCAAAAAAGGGAACTCGTCATTGCGAGCGCAGCGAAGCAATCCAGAGTAGCGTATACCACTCTGCATTGCTTCGCTGCGCTCGCAATGACGATGTGATCAACGGGACCGTCTGTGCTGGAATCAGAGCGCCGAGAGATCGATATCCCCGTGCCGGTCGAGCCACTGCGGCGCCTCGGGCATCGGATATTTGAGGCCGGTCGCGCAGTTGAACAGCACGACGCGTTCGTCGGGATCGACATGGCCGTCCCTGATCGCCTGGTGATAGGCGGCGAGCGTCGCGCCGCCTTCGGGGCAGAGCAGCAGACCGTCCTGACGCGCCGCTGCGTCGACCGCGGCGAGGATCGCGGGGTCGCCGACCGCGAGCGCGGCGCCGCCTGACGCGCGGACGGCGCGGAGGATCAAGAAATCGCCGACCGCGCGCGGCACGCGGATGCCCGCGGCGACGGTCGCGGCATCCTCCCAGCGTTCGGCATGCTCCTCGCCCGCCTCATAGGCGCGGACGATCGGGGCGCAGCCCGATGCCTGCACCGCGTACATGCGCGGACGCTTCGGACCGATCCAGCCGAGCGCTTCGAGTTCGTCGAAGGCTTTCCACATGCCGATCAGCCCGGTGCCGCCGCCGGTGGGATAGAAGATCGCGTCGGGCAATTCCCAGCCGAATTGCGCCGCGAGTTCGAGCCCCATCGTTTTCTTGCCCTCGATCCGATAGGGTTCTTTCAGCGTCGAGAAGTCGAACCAGCGGCCCTCGGCGGCACCGCGTGCGACGATCGCGCCGCAATCGTCGATCTGGCCGTTGACGCGCCAGACGCGCGCGCCCTGCGCGGCGATTTCGCGGACATTGATCTCGGGCGTTTCCTCAGGCGCGAGGACGATCGCCTCGATCCCGCAGCGCGTGGCATAAGCGGCGAGCGCGGCGCCGGCGTTGCCGTTTGTGGGCATCGCGATTTTGGTGACGCCGAGTTCGCGCGCCATCGCGACCGCCATCACAAGGCCGCGCGCCTTGAACGATCCGGTCGGCAGGCGGCCTTCGTCCTTGACCAGCACGTTGGGTCCGCCCGAGCGCGGAATCGGGACGAGCGGGGTTTCGATTTCGCCGAGTGAAACGATATTTTCGGTGTGCCGAACCGGGAGCATTTCGCGCCAGCGCCACATATCGGTCGGGCGTGCCGTCAGCGTGTCGCGGGTCAGCGCGGCGCCGATGGCGTCGAGATCGTAGCGGACGAGCAGCGGCCGGCCTGCGGCGGACAGGCCGTGAAGCTGGTCCGGCGGGTAAATCTCGCCGGTCAGTGAACATTCGAGATGGGTGACAAATGTCGGGCGGTCGGCGTGGATATTCTCGTTCATCGCTTCAGCGCGACCCTATCCCCGGGGTCGGGGCGTCCTTCCAGTCGACGCGGTAGAGGTCGAAGCGGCGGTCGCGCAAATTCTGCACCGCGCCGCTCTGGCGGCTGGTGAGCAGGTCGGCGAGGCTGAGGTCGGCGATCGCAATGGTCTCGGTGTTCGGCGCGGTGTCGGCGGCGACGCCGTCGCGCGCGAAGGCGAAGTCCGACGGGGTCAGGATCGCGCTTTCGGCATAATGGATGTCCATATTCTCGACGTTCGGCAGATTGCCGACGACCCCCGAGGTGATGACATAGCATTGATTTTCGACCGCCCGCGCGTGGCAGCAATAGCGGACGCGCAGATAGCCGCGGCGCTCGTCGGTGCAGAAGGGGACGAACAGCATCATCGCGCCCTGGTTGACGAGATGGCGCGCGAGTTCGGGGAATTCGCTGTCGTAACAGATCATCACCCCGATCGGCCCGCAATCGGTGTTGATCGCGTCGGCACCGTGGCCGCCCTTGATGTTCCACCACCGGCGCTCGGACGGGGTCGGGTGGAGTTTCTGCTGGGTGTGCACCGACCCGTCGCGCAGGAAGACATAGGCGATGTTGAGGATGTCGCCATTGGCGGCGCGGGTCGGGTGCGATCCGCCGATGATGTTGATATTATAGCTGACCGCGAGCTTTTCCATGAAGGCGACATAGCGTTCGGTATAGTCGGCGATCTTTTCGATCGCCGCTTGCGGTTCGAGCTTCTTCTTTTCGATCGACAGCAATTCGAGCGTGTAAAGTTCGGGAAAGACGACAAAATCGGCCTTGTAGTCGGCGGCGACGTCGACGAAATATTCGACCTGTTCCTCGAACTCCTCGATCTTCGAGATACCGCGCATCTGGAATTGGACGGTCGCGACGCGGACCGAGGCGGGCAGGCGATCGGGGACCGCGCCGCGCGCCTTGGGATTCGCGGCGTCCTGTGGCTCGAGCGGGTTTTCCCAATACATCAACACGGCATGGCCGCCGCTGTCGAGGTCGCGGCGGTCGTAATGATGGAGCACCGAGCGCGGCTCGAACCCTTGCGCGATCTGGAAATTGATCACCGGGTCGCGCAGTTGCTTCTCGATGACGGCGTCGAGATAATCCTGCGGGTCGGGATATTTGCGGCGGCGGCGGGCGTAACCCGGCATACGGCCGCCAAAGGCGATGCCCTTCAGCTCGTAGGATTGGCACAGTTCCTGGCGCTTGCGATAGAAGCGCTGGCCGATGCGCAGGCGGCGGTAATCGGGGTCGACGCACACCTCCATGCCATAAAGCACGTCGCCGTCGGGATCGTGGCTGGTGCCGAAACCGCCGCCGCTGATCGCGCCCCAGCGATGATCGGTGAACACCGCCGCCTGCGGCACGATGAGCGTCGCGCAGAGGCCGACGATCGCGCCTTCATATTCGGCGACGAACTGACCTTCGGGGAAATTGTTGATCTGGCCGCGGATTTGCGCCGCCGAATAGCCTTCGCCGCGGCCATAGACCTTGGCGGTCAGGCGCGCGATCGCGGCGGCGTCACGGGGAGCACTGTTGCGGATGACGAGCTTGGCTTTGGTGGAGTCCATGGAGCCTGCATATAGAAGGGGAGGGCAGGCTGTCCAACGGGCGGCGCGGGGATTGGTTCACTACGCCTTAGACCGATGCGGCAATCTCGATGCGATTCCGCCCGTTCTGCTTGGCAAGGTAGAGCGCGTCGTCGGCCGCCTTGAGCGCCGCGCGCGCGTCGCCGAAGCCGAAGATGTCGGCGACTCCACCAGAGAAGGTGATCTGACCGAAGGGTTCGTCGGTCTTGCGATTGATCAGGCGGCGCGCCGCGAGATGCTCGCGGGCCTGGTCGAGCCGTTCGGCGGCCGCAGCCGGATTCTTGCCACGGAACAGCATGACGAATTCCTCGCCGCCGTGGCGCGCGACATGGCACTGGTCGTCGCTGATTTGCGACAGCGTGTCGGCGATCGTCTTGAGCACCCGGTCGCCGGCCTCATGGCCGTGGGCGTCGTTGATCGCCTTGAAATTGTCAATGTCGCAAAAGGCGACGCTGAGCGGCTCCATCGCCATCTGTGCTTCGCGATACTGGACTTCGAGCAGTTCCTCGAAGGCACGGCGGTTGGGCAGGCCGGTGAGATAGTCGATCTCGGCATCGCGCTTGGCGCGTTCGAGGCTGCGGCGGAGCAATTTGGCTTCCTCTTCGCTCTTGCGCATATCGTCCTCGGCCTTGCGGGTGCGTTCGAGCATCGTCTTGGCGAGGTCGGCGAGGTTCGATACGATCTGGCCGGTCTTCTGCAGCTGTTCGAGATCGCTCACATGCTGTTCGAGCTCACTGCCATAATCCACGGCTTGCTTGTGTGCCGTCTTGCTCTGCGCCTGGAAGGCGTCGAGATTGGTTTCCAGCCGCGCCATGAGCCGTTCGAGTTCGGCTTGCGCCGAAGTGTCGGCGACTTCATCGGTCAGTTCGTCGAGCCATACCTGCGTGAGCCCGCCGTTGCCGGTGCGTGCGGTGATCTGGCGGGCGAGGCGCGGGTTCTTGCCCGAAAAGGCACTGTGCGCGAGGATCAGGTTTGCCGGGGTGACGTCGAGATCATTGTCGATCAGGAAAGTGCCGATCGCCTCGACAAGGTCGCGCCGCGTGAGGCGGGCAAGGTCGCGTACTCCTCCCGGCTCGGCCGCCGGTTGGGATTCGCCGTTCCGGGGGGAGCGAAGCCCGAGCCATCCGAGGAGCCGCCCTACCGGCTCGCCTGAAGAAGGTGCAATGGTGGTCATGCGACGATTAACGGCGGCGCGTGAAGATGATTAAGCGCGGTTCACCATATAACGCTCTTCGGTATAGCGGCATGACGAAAAAAATTCGTGACCTGTCGATTCCGCAACCGCCCGTTCGTCGTCTAGGCAGGAGGCCATGCCGGCCCCGGCGAAAAGGAGACGGAAAATGCGTGTAATGGTGTTCGTGAAAGCGACCGAGGATAGCGAGCGGGGTATCGACCCGACGCCCGAAATGACCGCGATGTTCGAGGCGATGGGCAAGTTCAACGAGGAACTGGTCAACGCCGGCGTAATGGTCGACGGCGACGGGCTGAAGCCTTCGTCGGCGGGCAAGCGGATTGCCTTTGACGGGCCGAACCGCAGCGTGATCGATGGGCCGTTCGCCGAGACGCGCGAACTGGTCGCGGGTTACTGGGTCTGGGAGGTCAAGGACATGGACGAGGCGGTCGCCTGGGCCAAGCGCTGTCCGAACCCGATGCCGGGGCCCAGCGAGCTCGAAATCCGGCCCTTCTATGAAATGGAGGATTTCGGCGAGGCGCTGACCCCCGAGATCATCGAACAGGAACAGAAATTGCGCGACCGGATGGCGGGCGAATAACGCGCCTTGCCGCCATGCTTGCCTCCCCGGAACGTCTGGCCGAGAAGGCGGGCATGGCGCAGGACGAAACCCATCGGGCGATCGCGGCGGTGTTCCGTATCGAGCGGGCAAGTCTGATCGCCGGGCTGGCGCGGATGACGCGCGATGTCGACCGCGCCGAGGAACTGGCGCAGGACGCGCTGCTGATCGCGCTGACCGAATGGCCGAAATCGGGCGTGCCCGACCGGCCGGGCGCCTGGCTGATGGCGGCGGCGAAGCGGCGCGCGATCGACGCGATGCGCCGCGCTGCGATGCGGGAGCGCAAGCATGCCGAAATCGCCCGCGAGCTGGACAGGGAAGGCGACATGAGCATCGACGCGGTCGAAGCGGCGATCGACGATCTGCTCGGCGACGAACTGCTCGGGCTGATCTTTGCGGCGTGCCATCCGGTGATCGCGCCCGAAGCGCGGGCGGCGCTGACCTTGCGGCTGATTGGCGGGCTGACGGTCGGGGAGATCGCGCGCGCCTTCCTGTCGAACGAGGCCACGATCGCGGCGCGGATCACGCGGGCGAAAAAGGCGATCGCCAGGGCCGGGGTGGCGTTCGAAGTGCCGCGCGGCGCGGACCTCGCGGCGCGGCTCGCCTCGGTGCTCGAAGTGATCTACCTGATCTTCAACGAAGGCTATGCCGCGACCGCAGGCGAGGCGCTTGTGCGGCCGCCGCTCTGCGCCGAGGCGCAGCGGCTGGGGCGGATATTGGCCGCGCTGATGCCCGCGGAACCCGAGGTTCTGGCGCTGCTCGCACTGATGGAAATCCAGGCGTCGCGGCTGACCGCACGATCGGGACCCGGTGGCGGCTTTGTCCCGCTGACCGAGCAGAATCGCGCGCGCTGGGACCAGTTGCTGATCCACCGCGGACTGACGGCGCTGGCGAAGGTCGAGGCGCTGGGCGGCGCCGATGGACCCTATGCGCTGCAGGCGGCGCTGGCGGCCTGTCACGCGCGGGCGCGGCGGGCCGAGGATACCGATTGGGTCCGGATCGCGTGGCTCTATGACCGGCTGGGCACGGTGATGCCGTCGCCCGTCGTCGAGCTCAACCGCGCGGTGGCACACAGTATGGCGTTCGGGCCCGAGGCGGGGTTGCGGCTGGTCGATGCGATCGCCGGCACGGCGGCACTGCGCAATTACGCGCCCTTGCCGGCGGCGCGCGGCGATTTCCTGTTTCGCGCGGGGCGGTGGAGCGAGGCGAGGGCGGCGTTCGAAGATGCCGCGGCCCTGTCGGGCAATACGCGCGAGCGCGAATGGCTGCAGGCACGCGCCGCGGCGTGCGCCGATTAGGCGGCCGCTTCGTCCTTCGCCGCGTCACGGCGGGCGCGGGTCTGTTCGGTCAGGAGGATTTTTTCGGCCATCGAGCGCCACGCGGCCTCGGCGCGCAGATTGCGGTCGCGGACCTGGGTGAGCGAGGTGGCGGCCGCGTCGCTGGCGCATTTGTCGGCCTGGGCCAGATAGAAGTCGCTGGTGGTGGACACGGCCGTTTTCTCCTTGTGCGACGGCCGGGAGGGCCGCCGCCGGGGTGTATGTCGATCAGTCGATCATGTCGGCGATCAGCCGTCGCAACTCGCTGCGCGAGAGCGTCGGCGAGCGACGCGATGCCTGAGCCCGCTGCGGGGCCTTGGGCGAAGAAAGAACCGCGACATGCGGAAAGGCATTGGAATGATTAAACATAGTCTCTCGTAGTTTCTGTTGTCGTTGACGTGATATTCAGGTCATTTTTTGGGGAAATCAGCGGCGTCGTTGTGCGCCGCCGCCGGGACCTCCGGGTCCGCGCTCGCGATAGACGAGGCGCCCCTTGCTGAGGTCATAGGGGGTCATTTCGATCTTCACGGCATCGCCGACGACCGACCGGATGCGAAAGCGTCGCATCCGGCCAGCGGTATAGGCGATGATGCGATGACCATTTTCAAGCATGACGCCGAAACGGGCGTCGGGCAGGATTTCGTCGATCACACCATCGAAGGTGATGATTTCTTCTTTGGCCAAAATCAGGCCGACTGAAGATTCACGGCCGAGGTCTTGCCGCGGTTGTCGGTTTCCAGCTCATAGGTGATGCGCTGGTCCTTGTTCAGGGTCGCGAGACCCGAACGCTCGACGGCGGTGATGTGGACGAACGCGTCGCCCGAACCATCTTCATTCGAGATGAAGCCATAGCCCTTGTCGGTGTTGAAGAATTTGACGGTGCCGGTCGGCATGGGAGTTTCCTTTCACGAAAACATAAATAACCCACCGGCAAATGCACCGGCAGGGCTGGTAGCGAGTGAAGGGAAGTATCCACCCCGAGGGGGCATCTATTTTCCGTCGCAGGCGACGTTAGCGGAGCCGATATGGCAGGCGTGCTGCAAAAAGTCAAGGTTTTGGACCGCGTTCGCTGCCAGCGATCCTTTGTCAGGTCGCAAGGTGGCGGTTGGCGGGCGGTGGTTAAGAGGGGTGCGGTACGTGCAGAGGCGATGGCGATCGCCGCGTTTCCGGCTTGCTCCCGTCCGACGACCTATATACCGCTATATATAGATTCGCGGCGGCAACTACCGCCTGCGACCGCATAAAGGGGATATGATGCGCCGGATTCTTCTCAATGCCGCCTGCCTGATCGCTGTGCCCGCCTGGGCGCAGGACGTCGCGCCGGCTCCATCCAAAAGCGGCGCTGACGACAGCGCCTTCGAGCTGGGGAAAATCGTCGTCACCGGCTATCGCAGCGTCGATGCGGCGATCGAGAGCGACCGCGTCGGGCAGGAGGCGATCTATCGCTTCGACCGCCGCACGCTCGACGATGCCGCGAGCCTGATCCCGGGCGTGGTGGCGAGCAATTCGGGCGGGTCGCGCAACGAGCGGCTGTTGTTCGTGCGCGGGTTCGACCGGTTCCAGGTGCCGCTGTCGATCGACGGCATCCGCGTCTACCTGCCCGCCGACAACCGGCTCGATTATGGGCGCTTCCTGACTCCTGACGTGGCCGAGATCCAGGTCGCGAAAGGCTATGCCTCGGTGCTCGACGGACCGGGCGCGATGGGCGGCGCGGTTAATCTGGTGACGCGCTCGCCGACCAAGGCGCTGGAGATCGAGGGGCGGGCGCAGCTCAATCTCGATTCCGACCTCGATTATGGCGGCTTCACCGGATTCGGGCTTGTCGGCACGCGGCAGGACAAATTTTATGCGCAGGCGAGCTACGCGATCAACATCACCGACCATTGGGATCTGCCGGGCGGTTTCGCGCCGACAGTCAATGAGGATGGCGGCGCGCGCGATTTTTCGAATGCGCGCGACTGGCGCGTCAATGCCAAAATCGGCTTTGCGCCCAATGACAGCGACGAATATGTGCTGAGTTACACGCGGCAGGAGGGGCGGAAGAATGCGCCGCTGCACATCACCGACACCAGCAATGTGTCGCTGCGCAACTGGAAATGGCCCGAATGGAATGTCGAAAGCGTCTATTTCCTGTCGACCACCGCGCTCGGCGACCGGGCGACGTTGAAGACGCGCGCCTATTACAACCGGCTGGCGAACCTGTTGCAGTCGTTCGACGACCGCACGCAGACGACGCAGATACTGAACCGCGCGTTCGACAGCCCCTATGACGATGAAGCCTATGGCGGGTCGGCCGAACTGGCGCTGCGCACCTTTGGCGAGGACGACCGGCTGGCGCTCGCGCTCCACTATCGCCGCGACGAACATAATGAGGCGCAGACGAGCCGGCCGGGATTGCCGACGAGCGTCGCCGAACCCAACCAGCGCAGCATCGAGCGGACGTGGAGCATCGCCGCCGAGAACAGGCTGGCGCTGGCGCCGCGGCTGACCTTTGCCGCCGGCGGCAGTTTCGACTGGCGCGAACTGGCACGCGCCGACGAATTCGGCCTGCCGCCGGGCGCGACCGGGGCGAACCGGCTGTTCAGTTACCCGCTGCGCAACGCCAGCGCGTGGAATGCGCAGGGGCGAATCGACTGGCGCGGCGAGAATGGCACCGAGGTCCATGCCAGTCTGTCGTCGCGGGCGCGCTTCCCGACTTTGTTCGAGCGCTTTTCGAGCCAGTTCGGGACCGCCGTCGCCAATCCCGACCTGAAACCCGAGCGCGCCACCAATGTCGAGATCGGGGCCAGCAGCGCGATGGGCGCGGTGACCGTGTCGGGTGCGGTCTTCTATAGCTGGATCGACGATGCCTTGGTGTCGGTGCGGACGCCGCAGAATTTGAACCGGCGCGAGAATATCGGGTCGGCGGATTATTATGGCGCCGAGATCGCGGTCGACCTGCGGCTCGGCGGGACGCTGAACGCAGGGATCAACTACAGCTATATCCATCGCAGCTTCGACATCGGGACGCCGCCGCCGGGCGGGTTGATCCGCCCGTTCGAACTGACCGACGTGCCCGCGCACAAGGGCTTTGCCTATGTGGCGTGGAAGCCGGTCGCGGCGCTGGAGGTGGTGCCGAGCCTGGAGTTTGCGTCGGGGCGGACGACGGTGACCCCGGCGTCGGCGAACGGGCTGGCGCCGGTCTATTACAAGACCGAAGGCTATGTCACGGCGTCGCTGCGTGTCGATTTCGACGTCACCGACCGGATCACGCTCGGTATCGGCGGGCGCAACCTGTTCGACGCCAATTATGCGCTGACCGACGGTTTTCCCGAACCCGGGCGCAGCTTTTTCCTGGGGGTGCGTGCGCGTTACTGAGGGAAGGGCTCAGACCAGCGGGTGGTTGGGCTCCAGTCCCAGTTGCTGGCGCCCGACGAGTTCGCGGGTGGTGTCCCAGTCCCAGAAGGCGTGCGAGCAGACGGTGTTGAGGTCGCGCCAGAAACGCTGGAGCGGCTGGTCGACATGGAAGCTCGACGCCCCGGCGGCGGCCATGATCGCATTGGCGCTGTCGCGCACATGCTGCGAGACGAAGGCGAGATGGCCCTTGAGCGCGACGCGGTCGTCGAGCGTGAAGGGGCGGCTGTGGAGGATCGACTCGACCTTTTCGATCAGGCCGCGCGCGAGATCATGTGCGATCATGGTGCGCAGTTCGAGATCGCCGAGCGCGACATGCGCGTGCTGCTGGTCCTTGACGACGGAGCCGCTGAAATTGCGCACGCGCTTGGTCACGATGTCGCGGTAGGCGCGCATCATGCCGGCCAGGCCACCCGAGAGGACGCCGACGACGGTGCAATAGGCGAGCGGGAGTTGCGGCATCGAATAGAGCGGATTGGCGTAGAGCGCCGAGCCCGCGGTGGGGCCGGCGCGGAACTCGACGCCATTGGTGACGCGGTGGTCGGGGACGAAGGCATCGTCGATCACGATGTCGTTGCTGCCCGTGCCCGCCATGCCGGTCATGTGCCACACATCCTCGACCCGGACGTCGGCGACGGGCAGAGCGAAGGCGCGCGGCCCTTCGGCGGACAGCCCGCTGACATAGACCCAGTCGGCGTGCATGACGCCCGAACCCCATGAGGCGCGACCGCTGACGCGCCAGCCGCCCTCGACGCGCACCGCGTTCATCGTCGGCGAATTGGCGCCGGGCATCAGCGTGAAGCCGCGCGTGCCGAAAATCTCCTGCTGCAAGGCCTCGCTGAACTTCGCGGCATAGACATTGTGGTTGATGTAGAAGGAGGCGATCCAGCCGGTCGAAACGCAGGCGGCGCTGATCTCCTCGACCACCGCGAACATCGTTGGCAGGTTGGATTCGGGGGCGCCCCAGCGTGCGGGGACGAGCATCTGGAGGATTTCCGCCTCGACCAGCGCGGCGATGGTTTCGTCGTGCGGCTTGCGTTGTCGCTCGGCGTCCGGCGCGCGGGCAGCAATGGCGGGTGCGAGCGCGCGGGCGCGTTCGCGGAGCTGGTCGCTGGTGGTCGGCATCGAATCTCTCCCTCTATTAATTAGAAGGCTAAGCATTAAATGACCATCTGTCTAATTAAATTTGAAGCCCGGCGTTTCGATGCTAGGAAGCGGCGATGAACGGGACGGGACAGCAGGGGGTGCGCAAGCGCGGGCGACCGGCGATCGGCGAGATGACGGTCGATGACGCGGCGTGCCTGAACGCCGCGCTGACCGCCTTCGCCGACAGAGGCTATGACGGCACCTCGGTGCGCGAGGTCGCGCGGACGCTGGGGGTCAGCCACGGGCTGCTCAACGCCAAATTCGGATCGAAACGGGCGCTATGGGAGGCGGCGGTGGGTTATGGCATGGACCGGCTCCACACGCATATGTCGACGCTCGCGGACGACCGCGCGGGCGACGACGACATCGTCGGGCGGATGCGGCTCGCGTGCCGCAACTTCGTCGTCGGGCTGGCCGAGGTGCCCGCGATCATCCAACTGATGAACGTCGAGGGGGCAACGCCCGGCGACCGGCTGGCCTTCATTGCCGACCGTTTCTTCCGCAGCAGGACCTGGCCGATCCAGAGCCTGCTTGAGGCGGGCCAGGCGCAGGGCCTGTTCCGGCCGGTCGCGGTCGCGGTGCCCTTCACCCTGCTGGCGCATGGCGCGGGGGCGCTGATCGCCTTGCGCCCGCTGGTCGAGGCGACGGGCGGGGAAGGGACGCCGCCACCTTTCGACCATGCGATGGAGGCCGCCGAGCTGATCGTGCGCGGCTTGCTGGTCGATGGCGCGTCACGCGGTACTTGACTTATTCATAACTCATTGGTTATGAAATGGACCCATAGCCAGTGAGTTATCCGTTTCATGCCCGATCGCCAGAATATTCTGTTCAAGACCCTCGCCGATCCGACCCGGCGCGCGCTGTTCGAGCGGTTGTGCCGCGACGGCGAGCAGACGGTGGTGGCGCTGACCGCGCTGGCCGGGGTGTCGCAGCCCGCAGTGTCGAAGCATCTGGCGGTGCTGAAAGCTGCGGGGCTGGTCGTCGATCGGCCCGAGGGGCGGCTGACCCATTATAGCGCGCGGCGCAGCGCGCTGGCCCCGCTGGTCGACTGGACGAGCCGGATGGCGGGTTTCTGGGAGAGCCGGTTCGACAAGCTGGAGGATTTGCTGGCGAGGATGGATCAATGAGCACAAGCGACATTCGCACCGTCGTGGTCGAGCGCGAGATCGCGCATCCGCCTGAAAAATTGTGGCGCGCGCTGACCCGGCCGCATTTGATCGCCGAATGGCTGATGGCCAATGATTTCGTACCCGACGTCGGCCACCGCTTTCAGTTGCGCGGCGAGTGGGGCGGGGTGCTCGATTGCGAGGTGCTCGAGGTCGAGCCGGGCGAGACGCTCTCCTACACTTGGAATCACGCCAGTGCCGATGCGGCGTTCAACCTCGAAAGCGTGGTGACCTTCACGCTGACCCCGGTCGGCAAGGGCACCTTGCTGCGTATGGAGCAGACCGGTTTCCGACCCGAGCAGAAGCAGGCGTTCGGCGGCGCACGCATGGGGTGGCAGCAATTTTTCGGCAAGCTCGAGCAATTGCTCGAACGCCTCGATTGGAGGAGCGGCTCATGAATTTCAGCCAATTTATGCGGCAGGGCCATCGCTGGCTGTCGATCCTGTTCACGCTTACCGTGATAGCCAATTTCGCCGCGATGGCGATGGGAGCGCCGCCGATGTGGCTCGTCTATTCGCCGCTGCCGCCCTTGTTCCTGATGCTGGCAAGCGGGCTGTATCTCTTTGCATTGCCATATGCCGCGCGGCGGCGGGTGAAAGGCTGAGCCATGGCGAGCAAGAAGGAGGTCGTGCTGCTGTCGGGCGGCAATCCGCAGATCGCCAAGGGCGACGGCGACGCGCCGGTGCAGGCCTATATCGCCGCGATGCCGGGGTGGAAAAGCGTGGCGGGGAAGAATCTCGACGCGCTGATCGAACGGACGGTGCCGGGGGTCGAGAAAGCGGTGCGCTGGAACTCGCCCTTTTACGGAGTGCCGGGGCAGGGGTGGTTCCTGTGCTTTCATTGCTTCAACCGCTACATCAAGCTGACCTGGTTTCGCGGCCAGCAACTTGACCCGGTGCCGCCGGTCGGGTCGAAGGACCCCGATGCGCGCTATTTCCATATCCATGAGGATGAGGCGATCGACGAGGCGTTGTTGGTGAGCTGGATCCGCCAGGCGGCGGCGCTGCCCGGCTGGATTTCGCATGCGAAGGACAAGGCAGGATGACCCCAGACAGAACCCCGGCGGAGCTGATCGACGCGCGCATCACCGAACTCGGCGACTGGCGCGGCGAGGTGCTGGCGAAGGTCAGGGCGCTGATCAAGGCGGCAATCCCCGACCTGGTCGAGGAATGGAAATGGCGCGGGGTGCCGACCTGGTATGCGGGCGGCAAGATCGTGTGCACCGGCGAGACATATAAGGACAAGGTCAAGCTGACCTTTGCCAAAGGCGCGGCGCTGAGTGATCCGAAGGGACTGTTCAACGCGAGCCTGGATGGCAACGCTCGCCGCGCGATCGATTTCGGCGCGGGCGATCCGATCGACGAGGCGGGGCTGAAGGCGCTGTTCGCGGCGGCGGCAGCGCTCAACGCGGGCCCGGCGACGCGCTGACCAGCCGGGGTGCCGACCGCGAACGGGTGCTCGGCTAACGCAAGGCGAGGGCGCCGCCGCGGCACGTTTCGGTCCCCGAAAAGCGTTCGCCGCTGGCGGGTTCGAGGACGCTGCCGACGAAATCGATCTGCGTATCGGCAAGGGCGCTTTCATCGGGGGTCCGGCGGGGTTCCGCTTTGAGCAACGCCAGCAGCATCGTCGCGCTTTCGCGTGACTGATTCCAGTCTGGCGTCGGCACGCGATCGATCGGGTCGGCCTTTGCGGCGTCGCGCATCAGTGCGATCAATTTGTGACGGGGGAAATTCGGGCCGAGCGCTCCGGAGAGCGCGGCGCGAAACAGTCGCTGCAAGGCGGTGAATTGTTCGGCCTTGCCGAGAATCCGCGCCGCTACGGGATTGCCTTGGGCGAAGGCCATGGTGCGGTCGCCGACCCCCTTGGCAATGACGGGAAACTCCCAAGGCACTCCGCCAGCTTCCGGGCAGTCGCCGTCTTCGCACTCGACCTCGTTCTCGAAGGCGACCTGGAGCATGAAACGCAGCACGGGATCGCCGTCGGCTGACGCCTGGGTCGGCGTCAGACCGGCGACGGTCAACGGATAGGCGGCTTCGCGGACGCCGCTCCAAATCGCAAAAGGCTGCGGCGGCTTCGTCGTGAAGCTTTCAGCGGCGGAGCGCATATACGCTTCGCGTCCGTCGGCGGCCTTCGGTCGACATTGTTTCATCTGGCCCACGAGGTCCATGTCGAAGCGCTGGGGGTCGTGCGCGAACACCGATTGGGCGGCGTCGGATTGTCGCCAACTATCAGGAAAAGCATCGTTTATCGCCGCCGCGAACAACTGCGTTTCGGCCCCATCGAACATGCCAAGTGCGCCGCGGTCGCCGGCGGCCGCGTTGTAGACGGCCAACTGGGTGTTCACCATATTCGACCAGAGCGACCGTTCGGACCAGTCGCCGGTGGCGGTGTCGACGAAGCGATCGAGTTCGATCATGTGGCAACCGAGTTCGGTATCAACGAGGCTCGGATGCAGGTGGACACGGAGGATTTTGGGCATCAGCGGCCCCGAGGTCATGGTCACCGTCGTCGGGCGCTCGTCGGCGGCATAAGCGAGCGCCTGCTGGATCGTCTCGCCGTCGAAGCGCCCGACATCGATTGTCCGGTCCGCGAGTTTGAGCGTCAGGGCGAGCGTGGCGCCGTCGACACGCCAGCCGATGTCACGAACGTCGAGGGGCGCGCCGGCGGTCGGATCGGCACCGATCAGGACCCCGCCCACGCGGACCGAACCGCGTAACCTGGTGAAGCTGCGCGATGCCATGCGCGTGTTGCCGGGGCGGTCGCCGGACGCCGCGCTTCCGCCGCCACCGCCACCGCCGCCAAAACCGCCACTGGCAGCCTCGGTGACCGCGGCAGGAAGTTCGGTCGTCGAGCCGTAAATTCGCGCAAGCGCGCGCCCAAGCGGTGATTCGGCATGCGCCTGTGCGCGTCCGGGAAAGAGATCCTCATAGGAACCGGCCGAGCCTTCAATCGCCCGCCGCAGGTCGTCGCCGCCGCTGACGACCGGACGCAGTTGCGACACGGCCCGTTCGACACGCGTCGTGGCTTTCGGCGAATTCCTCTTCTCCAGACTGGGATGAAGATCATCCGCGGTGGCGGCCACGCGTGCCATGTTGAGATCACCATCGACCACCGCGGCGCGCGCACGCACGGCGTCGGCCTGCGTGAACAGAGCGGGGACGTTTCCACGGGCCTGAACGCGCGCCATCGCATCGGCGTAGCCACGGCCCGATTCGATATCGGCCAGAAACTCGGTCAATTTGACCTGCACCATGCGCGATGCGGGGTCCTGCAAGCCCTTGCGCGCTACGTCGTCCGCTTGACCCGCGAAGAGCCCACGGTCCGCAGGATCGGGCAGCGCCGCGTCGAGCGAGGACGACAGCGTTTCCTCGAGTACGGTCCCGAACATGTCGCCGAGCGTCGCGGGCTGTCGAAAAGACGCCATTCCGGCCGCAAGCCGCTCGCGAAAGGCGGGCGACGCCCCCGCCTTCGCCCGCATCCACCGTTCGATACGGTCGACGAGCGGGCTGCCCTGCGGCGCGGCCGCGTTGCGAGCGACAAAATCGCGAAACTCGCCATATTGTCGGCGCGCGCTTTCGGGCATGGCGTCGGCTTCGGCAAAGCCGACCCCCCGGATCGGGATCGCGCGCTCGGCCGCATTGGACGAGAATTGGCGCAAGATATTGTCGCGGATCGCGACTTCTTCGACCAGCAGGTCCACCCGTCGCGCCGTGGTCGCCGCAAGGTCCGGCTGAGCCCGCGCCACCGACGAACGCCAGTCGGACGAGGCGATAAGGGCGCGGGCGAACTGCTCGGCCGCCAGACGATAATTCGGTACCGGTGAACTGGCGGCCGGCAAGGCATCGGCCGGCTCCTGCACCGCGGCCCTGGTGATCTTTTTGAGGCTATCCTGAGCCGCTTGCTGCGATCGATAGACTTGAATGTCGTTGATCGAACCGAGCGTAGGGGCAAGCCCGGCATTGGCGAGCACGGGCGAGCCGACCCCGATGACGAGGAGGCAGGCGGCCGCGATGCCGCCGCGTCTCAGCAACTTGTCCGACGCCGAGAGGCTTTTCTGCATGCCCTTGCTGAAAAGCCCGAGGCGCAACCGGGACCAGAAACCCTCTTTTGCCGGCGCGGGGTCGGCGATCGACACGTCGGACAGGTCGATCCGGCGATCGACATCGAGAAAGGCATATTGTGAAACCAACGCGTCGCGCAATTCGAGGAGTTGCTTCAACTTGGATTGCGCGCCCGCATCCGGGGTGCCGGCGAGGTCGGCGGCGAGCATGTCACAGGTCGCGATATTCTGTGCCAGCTTGTCCATGTCCGCGGTCGGCGGCAGGTCCGCGAGGGTCGCATTTTCGGCCAGCAGGACGTCGATCTGTCGCCGCCGCTCGGTTTCGAGCGCTTTGGTCAGATCGCCCTTCTTCATCCGCCACGCCCACCAGAATAGTCCCAGCAAGGCGATCCAGAAGATCGCGCCACCGAGGAAGGTGCGTACCGGTTCGGTGAGCGCGTGGAGCCAGGCGACAAATCCGTAGCTGGCATCGAGCAGCCCGGCGCCGAAAACGGGGGCTATCAACGACAGGATGGTCAAGATCAGGAAGGCAATGCCAAAGACGATCAGGGCAATTTTCAGGAAGTCGGCGAGCGTCTTCGTTGCGGCGATCGTCCCCAATTTGGCGAATTTGCCGATATTCCCGCTGGTCTTCCAGCTTTTTTCCAGGGCGGGTGCGATGATAAAATGCAGCATGGAAAAAGATGCGGCGATGACGATTAGAGCAAACCAGAGTTTCATAAGCCCTTCCCCCAGTCAGGCGACTCGTGTTTCTACACTATACCAATACGAAATATTTCCCGAAAAGGCCATGTCGGACATGGGTATTTGTTTCGTCAAATTGTGCAGTTTGTTGGTCTGCGGCGATTTTTGTCGTGGTGTCGATCCGGGGCGAGGGGGCGACGCCCGCACCGACACGGGCGGACGAAATCGCCATGTCGCGGAGAGTACACCGTAACATCCTTGCGGCGACGCCATGGCAGCGCGACAAGCCGTCGGCCAGTGCTGCTCCCCCGCCGCCTGAACCAGAGAAAATGCCCGATGCTCCCGATCCGGAAACGACAGCCCCCACCCGACCGATGCCGGTCGTTGGTCGATCCGGAGGGGCCACCCGTCGATGAAGCATAGAATGCTTCCCTTTTACGGCGATGGAATAGCATAGATTTTCAAGGGCATCGCCGCGCCTGCGCGCGCCGCGACCGGCCCCCAGTGGAGATGCCATAGCCGTTTGATCCTGTCCGCCCGGTGGTGCGTGCGACCCGTCGCGCATGCCGCCCCTTCGATCCCCCCACGAAGGTTTTGCCCCCTTGAAGCTCCCCCAGCAAAATCCGAAAGGCCGCGACGGCGGCTGCGACTGCCTGCCGCGTCCCGCCGCCCAGGCTCCCGATGCCGCGCCGCCGCCCGTCGAAGCGAGCGCGGCGACGACCTATGTGCTGCGCTATGAGGACCGGTGGTTCGGGATGGAAAAGCGTGTCGCGTTCGAGGCGCCCGATGTGGCGGCGGCGCTGGCGATGATGGAGCTTGAGCCGATCGGCGGCTGGGCCGAGCTGTCGCTGGACGGCGAGATCGTCTGCCGCCGCGGCGGCGAGCCCGATGGCGCCGCCGCTTATTGGGTCGCGGATTAGCGCGCCGGTCGGAGCGGCTTGCCCATGCGGATCAGCGGTACGGTGACCCCATCGGGCCCCGGCGCCGCGACATGCTCGATCGGGGTATAGCCGCAAGCGCGGTAGAGCGGTTCACCCGACAAGGTCGCCATCATTTCGGCACGGGCAAAGCCGGCGGCGCGGGCGGCGTCTTCGCAGAGCGCCATGACCAGCCGGCCGACGCCCCGCCTTGCGAAATCGGGGTGGGTGTACATGGCGCGGATGCGCGCGGCGTCGACGCGCGGATCGAGCAGCGCGGGGTCGCGCAGATCCTTGCTGTGGTCGCCGCCATAGAGGGTGGCGCGCCGCGACCAGCCGCCGCAGCCGGCGATCGCGCCGTCGGCATCCTCGATGACGAAATAGGTCGCGTCGGCAATCAACTGGGTATCGAGGCCCATCACCGCGTTGCTGGCGGCGATCTGGTCGGGGGTGAGGAAGCCCTTTTGCAGTTCGGCGATGGCGAGGGCCATGACGGTGCGGAGAGCATCGAGGTCGGCGGGGGTGGCCAGACGGCTGGTAAAGGGGCGGTGGGTGAACATGGCCCGCCATGCCGCGCCCGCCGCGCCTGCGTCAACCGCGCGGTCAATAGCCGCCGGGTGCGCCGGGGGCGCGGTAGAAGCGGTGGCGCGCGACCTCGCCGTCGATCAGATGTTTCTTGAGCTTGCGCCGCATCTGGTCGGCGCCGTCGGGCGAGACGCAGACGAGGCGGGTGCCGCCGTTCGGCAGCGGCTCGATCGCGCTGATCGCGACGCCCGCGGTGCGGCACATGTCGGTGACCCCGGCTTCGTCGAGGGTGACGTTCATGGCGCGGCTCATGCCGCGTTCCCTGGCATCGCGCGGCTCATGCCGCGTCCGCCGGTGCGGTCCAGGCGCGGATGACCCCGGCGACGCGGGCATAACCCTCGGCGCTGGCGGTGGCGATCGCGAGCGGGCGGCCGCCGAGCGCGTCATGATCGGTGTTGAGGAAGGCGATGGCGGGATCGCGCCCGCCCATCTGGAGATAGGCGAGCTGGCTGATGTCGCCCTGGCGCCGTGCGTCGGCGGACGGCAGCGGGGTGCCGCGCTTGCGGAACGGACTGTTGGTGCGGCGCGTGACGGCGGGGCTGGCGGGTGGCTGGTCCATGGGACGGCTCCTGTCGGTAAGCGGGAGCGCACGCCTGTCTCTCAGTCGCGGCGGCTTACGGAAAGGCGTGCCGCGATGGAAGAGATATGGGGATGCGGGGGCGCGATTGTAAGGTGCGGGGCGGGCGGTCCCTAAATCCTCCCTGTCGCGCAGCGATGGGGAGGTGGCAGCGGCAAAGCCGCTGACGGAGGGGCCGACGCCTTCGGGCGTCGTGCAAGTTTTCGGCCCCTCCACCACGCCCTTTGGGCGCGGTCCCCCTCCCCATGGCTTCGCCACAGGGAGGATATTTGCGTCCGCCATCGCCCGAACACCGCCCTTCAGGTCTCAACGCTTTCGCGTCTTCGCGTCTTTGCGCGAAACATCCTGTTCGTCCTTCTTTTCCGTGTCGTTGGCGGGCACCGGCAGGCCGAAGAAGGCGCGGCGGGCGGCTTCGCCGGCGGTGCGCAGCGGGGCGGTTTCGGCGGCGCGCGCGGCTTCCATTGCCTCCTCTTCGTCGGTGTCGAGGGTGCGCTCATAGGTCTCATCGCCGAACTGGCCTTCCTCGATACCGAGAAAGTCTTCGGGCGGCGGGAAGTTGGTGCGCCATTCGCCGCGTTCGTCGTCGTGCCAGACGGTCATCTCCGCAGCCTCCTCCTCGGGGGTTTGTTCGACGTCGATGTCGTCGTCGAAATCGTCGGAAAATAGCGCAACTTCATCCGCGATCGCACTGCCGCGCCACAGCGCCGCGAGCGGGTTGGTCCGGTTGTCGCGCCCGGCGAGCCAGAGCGCGAGGGCGGCGGCCATGCCCTCCGGCCGGGCGGCGCCGGCGCTGTCAGGGGCGGTTTCGGACGCGTCCCCGGCGGGAGCGGCGGTGCGCGCGGCCTCGGCGGCGTCGAACAGCGTCAGGAAGCCCGTCCAGTCGCCGGCGATGACCTGCGCCAGCATCTCCTCGCCGGCGCGGGCGCGGGTTTCGATCATGCGGTCGAGCCGCGCGAGCATCGCGAGGCCGAGGCGTGCGTCGGTGCGGCGGCGCTTGACGAAGCTGCGGTCCTCTTCGCGCATGATGGTGGTCGTCTCCTCATGCCCCCAGATCGCGCGGTCGAGCAGTTCGTCGGCGAGCCGTCCCCGCGCGATCAGCACCGCCGCCGCTCAGCCGAGCCGGAACGCCGCGCCCGCGGGCCGCTGCTTGAGCTGGTAGGCGGCGGCGGGCGACATGCCGACGCGCGCCGCCGAGATCGTCACCGTTCCGGTGGTGGCGACATGTTCGAGAAAGTCGCGTTGGAGCCCGGGCGTCCAGTGGTAGCTGGCGGGGGCGGGGATGTCGGCGGGTTCGTGGGCAAGGTTTTCCATCGAGTCGCTCCTTTGGTTAGGTGAAACTGATAGAATGAACCATATAGGTGTTTTTTAGGAAAGGTATTTTTACTCGGCGTTAGTGCGCGATATCGTCGTCAAACCGAATATCTATCCCGCGTCCAATGGTGTCGCCAATCGCTTGGTTTACTCCAACTAGCGTGGATTTGGCCTGAGGGACGTACTTCTCGAGCTGGCCATCGATGTCCTCGATCAATTGGCTTAGCTCAGCGGCGCGGGGGGCAACCATTGCCAATTGCTGGTCGTTCAACACCGCTTCGCCGATCGTTCCCTGCATAACAGCCGGTAGCATGTCGGTCAGCGCCATTCGTCTCTGAGAGTATAAGGAAAAATTTTCTAGAATTGACGAGTGAGTGTTGTCTAGGGACATGAGTCTGTTGAAAAGATCATCCTTCTTTAAAGACAAGAAAAACCCCATTTCATCAGCTTCAAATGTAATATTTGCAGGAAGGCTTGACGGGGGCTGGATTGATTGCCAGCCTATCGGCAATCCTCGGTCTTTTGCATTATTTTTGCATTCCAAAATTAGATCACGAAGATTGTATAGGTCGGAATGTATTTTAATGACTTTGAATAGAAGGGAGCGTGCTAGGCCCTCATTTCGTTCGGAGCTTTGCTGCTGAAGTTGCCCTCGCTGCAAGAACCAAGTCACACCGCCGCTCGAAATGGAGCCGACAATAGCGCCTGCAATGGCAGCCCAAAACTCGTTCATCCGACCATCCTTGCCGACTGCTGCATCAATCCGTTGTCATAGATTTTGCCGCTTTCGCGGCGCGTCGACGCTGCGTGCTTTCAGCCTTCTTAATCACATTTTTGGCTGCCGTTGCGCCGTCGCCATCTAGCGCATCGCGTTTGATGACTTCGTTGGCCAAGATCACCCGGAGATCGGCATCAGTGACCTTTAAACCGTCAAAAATTCGCCGAAACTCTTTCCTGATCGAGCCGATTACGGCGTCGGAGAGCAATGTCGCAGCAATGACGTAACGATTTACGATCTGAGCCTGCCGGTGAAACGCGTCGAGCGTTTCGCTGTTGATACTCTCGCGGCACAGCATGAACAGCTTGGCGATGTCGTCGGCCGATCTGGTGATCTGCGAGAAATCGAAACACAGCACTTCTTCCCATTCGATGGGCTGGGCGAATTTGATCCGATAGATTTTCCAGACGATGGCGTTCGACAGGATGACCCATTCGATGCCTTGGTGGGCGCCGTAGTTGACAGCTTGTCGAAGGTGGTTGTCGTTCAGCGTCGTGCCTGCTGATTTCACTTCGCACAGATACTGGATTTTGCCTTCGATCTTGATGGCGAGATCGCAGAAGGTGCCCCTGATCTGTTGCTCGCTCGTTACCTCGGCATATTTGTCGTAGCCGAATATGTCGTTGAGCATGTCCTTGATGACAGTGACGGTGTCCGCCTCTGAAATATCGCGAGCGACAAGCTTGCGAACGATCGGCTGATACTTCTTGATACCTGCCAGAAGACGGTCTTGAACCTTCTTCGGGATTTTTACTGCGACCGACATAGTTCCCTCCCAACTCCGACGTGCAGAATTGGGAGGCTAGGACGACAAGTAAATTCAGTCCAGCTAATGTTGGGTGATTGTTGCGCGGTCGCATCGCCCCTCCACCACTCGCTTCGCGAGCGGTCCCCCTCCCCATCGCTTCGCGACAGGGAGGATTTGTTTGGTCCGGGGTGGCGCGGATTTGGGTTTCTGACTTCCTCCCTGTGCCGTAGGCATGGGGAGGGGGACCGACGCCGCAGGCGTTGGTGGAGGGGCGGCGACGTTGCGGCATTGCCCCTCCGTCAGCGCTTCGCGCTGCCACCTCCCCATGGCCTTCGGCCACAGGGAGGATTTGTGGGAGGACGTGTTGCGGCAGACTTCCAAGGCTACCGTCAAGACGGCGCGGGGGTTGCGGCGGGTTATGTCGCCGCCCGAGGTTTTGTTGTGGCAGCGGTTGCGGGGGCGGCCGGGTGGGGTGAAGTTTCGGCGGCAGCATCCGGTGGGGGTCTATGTGGCGGATTTTTATGCGCCCGAGGGGCGGATGATCGTTGAGGTGGATGGGTTGGCGCATGATTTTCGGGTGGCGCGCGATGCGGTGCGCGACGACTGGTTGCGCGGGCAGGGGTTTGTTGTGGTTCGGGTTGCGGCGGCGGATGTGTTGCGCGACGTGGATGGGGTTGTGGCGGGGGTGGTTGCGCTGGTGACGTCGCGTTGAGGCGACGGGGCGGCGCTATCGCCCCTCCACCACCGCTTCGCGGCGGTCCCCCTCCCCATGCCTTCGGCACAGGGAGGATTTTTGAGGACGGCGCCAAATCCTCCCTGTCGCGAAGCGAAAGGGAGCGGGCCTCGAGGCGGTAGAGGGGCCGGGTGCTTCGCTCAGCGAATCCGGATCCACTGATCCTCGATACCCACGCGGTTGTACTGGACGTTGGTCAGGTGGGTGCTCCGGACCTTGATCGCGCAGATCGCCGCGAATTCGGCGTCGACCGCGGGCTGGTCGAGCAGCGGCGCCTTGCTGCTGGCGAACAGCGCGTCGGTGCCGTTCATGACGATCGTCAGCGAGGCGAGATGGACCTCCAGCCCGGCCTTTTCGGCGCGGTCGATCAGGGCGGCGATCTCCTTTTCCGACGCGCCCGTCACGACGAAATGATAGGCGGCGGTGACACCTTGCGGACCGAAGTCGGCGACGACGGGCGCTTTGCGGCCGGGGCAGGCGTCCACAAATTTGAGCGGCCCGGGGCCGCGTTCGGGTTCCCACGGCTTGGCGCAACCGGTCAGGGCAAGGCCCGCTGCGATCAGGATGACGATGGTGCATTGGCGCATGGCAATTCTCCCCCGGAGAGCGGAAGATCGCATGGCGTGCTTTTCAATTGCTTAAGGCGCGGGTGCCCCTCCACCACCCTTCGGGCGGTCCCCCTCCCCATCGCTTCGCGACAGGGAGGATTGGCGTGCCCAAATCCTCCCTGGGCCGGAGGCATGGGGAGGGGGACCACGCAGTGGTGGAGGGGCAGCGACCTCTCGGGTTACGCGCCGTTGGCGGCCGACAAGATCGCCCTAACGCTCGCCGTCGCGACGTCGGTGTCGAGCCCGCAGCCGAACAGGCTGCGCCCGTCGGCGGTGCGGCATTCGACATAGGCCGCGGCCTGTACGCCGCTGCCCTGGCCGATCGCGTGTTCGCTGTAATCGACGATGTCCATGATCGGGCCGCCTGACTCAGCCAGCGCCGCGATGACGCTCGACATCAGGCCGTTGCCGCGGCCGCTGACGGTGCGGGGGGTGCCTTCGATCATCAGCTTGCCGGCGAAGATGCGGTCGGTTCCGGCATGGCTCTCGGACCAGTCGACGAGCTGGAAGCGCTTGTTTTCGACCTTGAGATAGGCGGTTTCGAAGGCGCCCCAGATGTCCTCGGCGCCGAGTTCGCGGCTCGTCTCGTCGGCGAGCGCCTGGACGATGTGGCTGAAACTTGCCTGCATCTTCTTGGGGAGCTTGAGACCCTTGTCCTGTTCGAGCACCCAGGCGACGCCGCCCTTGCCCGACTGGCTGTTGACGCGGATCACCGCTTCATAGCTGCGGCCCAAATCGGCGGGGTCGATGGGCAGATAGGGGACGTGCCAGCGTTCGTCATTCTGGCGTTCGCGCGCGGCGAAGCCCTTCTTGATCGCGTCCTGATGGCTGCCCGAAAAGGCGGTGTAGACGAGTTCGCCGCCATAGGGGTGGCGCGGGTGGACGGGGAGCTGGTTGCAATATTCGACCGTCGCGATGACCTCGTCGATGTTCGAGAAGTCGAGTTCGGGGTCGATGCCCTGCGTGTACATGTTGAGCGCGATGGTGACGAGGCACGAGTTGCCGGTGCGCTCGCCATTGCCGAACAGGCAGCCCTCGACGCGGTCGGCGCCCGCGAGCAGGCCGAGCTCGGCCGCCGCGACGCCGGTGCCGCGGTCGTTGTGGGTGTGCAGGCTGATCAGCGCGCGGTCGCGGTTCGGCAGGTTCTTGGCGAAATATTCGATCTGGTCGGCGTAGATATTGGGGGTCGCCGCCTCGACCGTCGCGGGCAGGTTGAGGATGATCGGGTTTTCGGCGGTCGGCTGGAGGATGTCCATCACCGCGGCGCAGCATTCGAGGCTGAAATCGAGCTCGGCGGTCGAGAAGGTCTCGGGGCTGTACTCGAAGCGCCAGTTGGTCTGCGGCAGGCGCGCGGCGTTGTCGCGCAGCTGCTTGGCGCCTTCGATCGCGATTTGTTTGATCTCGGGCATTTCCAAACCGAAGACGATCTGGCGCCAGGCGGGGCTGACCGCATTATAGACATGGACGATCGCGGTCTTGGCGCCGGCGAGGCTGTCGAAGCTGGTGCGGATGAGGTCGGCGCGGCTTTGCGTCAGCACCTGCGGGGTGACGTCGTCGGGGATGCGGCCACCCCGGACGAGGCCCGAGATGAAGTCGAACTCGGTGGCGCCGGCGCTGGGGAAGCCGACCTCGATTTCCTTGAGGCCGACGCGAACGAGCAGGTCGAAGAAACGCGCTTTCTTTTCGGCATCCATCGGGTCGATCAGCGCCTGATTGCCGTCGCGCATGTCGGTCGACAGCCAGATCGGCGCTTTGGTGGTGACGCGGCTGGGCCAGTCGCGGGTCGCCAGGGGAACCTGCGGGAAAGCGGTATATTTGACCGAAGGGTCGCGGAGCATGGTCATGGGTCTGGGTTCTTCTGCGAGAAGGGAGTTGGTGTCGAATTACCCTTGGGCGGTCGCGCGCCACCTTGGGCGCAGCGTCATCGTCACGCCCAAGGGCGTGTAAGTCGCAGAAGAAGGAGGGCGTTGCCGCGCATGGGCGACCCAATGATGCAAAATGTCGCGCTTGGCAAGGGGGAGGGGCGCAAAATGTCGCCGGACCGCGATACGGCGTTCGCGGTCCGGCGCAGGGGGGATGCGGCGGCGGCGGGCGTCAGGCGGCCTCGCTGTCGGCGTCATCCTCTTCCTCGAATTCGAAAATCTCGTCCTCGACCAGATTGTCGATGGCGTGGACGCGGACGCCGACGACCCAGTCGTCGAGCGGGCCTTCCCATGCGGCCTCGACCGGGGTCAGGGCGTCGGCGGATGCTTCCGCCGGACGGTCGCCGACGAGGTCGAAGTCCTGATAGCCGTCCTCGGGCGGGGTGATATAGACATGCGCGTCGAGCCGGACGGCGGTCCAGCCGGTCGTCGCGGCCAGACCCTCGGCCTCGACGGTGAGCAGCGGATTGTCCTCATCGCCTTCGATGAAGGCGTTCACTTCGACGATTTCGCGTACCAGTTCGCTCATCACATACGCTCCTTGCGCAATGGGCGGGGCGGGGATGGCCCCGCGTCCGGGCATAGCGGGCGCGTGTGACAGATTGGGGGGTGGAGCTAGCCCTTCACCCAGCCGACCGCGGGATCGTCGAAGTCGACGACGTCGCCGAGTTCCCAGACATTGGCATAGCCATAGCCGACGAGGTTGATGAAGGTCTGGATATTGAGCGCCAGCGGGCGCGCCTTGGTCGGCACCGGGGCGCGGTCGTTCGCGAAATTATTGTTGCAATAGATGAGGATGGGGCGGTCCGGATTGGCGCCGACGACCGCGGCGAGGCTGTCGGCGGTGAAATCGGTGAAGGGCAGGTTGACCGCGCCCGCGATATGGCCGCGCGCGAAGGCGTCTTTCGAGCGGGCGTCGAGGAGCAGGACCTCGGGCTTCGCGGCCTCGGCCTTGAACTGCGCGATGGGGAGCAGGCGTTCGGCGCGCTGCGGCCCGACTTCGGCGGTGAGCGCCTGGAAGCCGGGATAGTCGATCAGCGGATTGGTCTGCGCCAGCGCGGGCGTGGCGGCGAGAATGGCGGCGAGCAGCAGGGTTTTGCGCATGAGGATCCTCCCTTGGATGCGGGAAGCTTATGCGCGAGGGGCTGGATGGGCGATGAATGACGCGTCCCGGACCGCGGCGGCGCGGCCCGGGATCGTGTGTTTTCAGTCGGGGCGATCGCTCTCGAGTGCACGCAGAAGCCGCTGGACCAACGATTTCAGTTCCAATGCGCGGGGCGTCTTGCGGTAGCCGAGTTCGCCGAGCACGCTCAGCAACTCGGTACCCTCGCCCGCGCCAGATCGGACGGTTGCTTCCAATTGTTCGATGGTCAGATGGCCAAAAGGCCGTCCAACGCGTCCGCCGCTTCGTTGCACCTGTGCTCCGCTTACTGTTTCTCGAACGCCGCGTGGATTTCGAGGTCGACCGTATCGCTGACCGCGGGGATGCCGAAGGCGATGCCGAAGTCGCTGCGCTTGATCGTCGCCTCGGCATTGAAGCCGACGGTCGCCTTCTTGTTGTACGGGTTGGTGCCGGCGCCGTGGAAATCGACGTCGAGGGTCACGGGTTTGGTGACGCCGTTGAGGGTGAGGTTGCCGGTGACCTTGGCCTCGTCGCCGTCGTCGTCGAGGACGACGCGGGTCGAGACGAATTTGGCGTCGGCGGGGGCGGCGCCGAAGAAGTCGGGCTTGCCGCCGTCCTTGCCCGCGCGCAGCAGGTGGCCGGTGAGGCCGGCGCTGGCGGTGGTGACCTTGGCGACGGGGATCGTCACCTCGACCTTCGACGCCGTGGGATTGGCGGGATCGAGCACCAAAGTGCCGGTGACGTCGCCGAAGAGGCCCGAATATTTGCTGAAGCCGAAATGATCGACTTCCCACACGACCATCGTGTGGCCGGGGTCGGCGGCATAGGTGCCCGCGGTGACGCGCGCCTTGTCGGGCGCGCCCGGCGGGCCGCTCTGCTGCGCGATGACGGGAACCGCGATGATCGCGGCGATGGCGGCGAGGGGGAGGGCGTAACGCATGAGGAAGCTCCTGTGTGGGGAGGCTCAGGCTAGGCCAGCGGCAGGGGCGGCGTCAATCGGTGCGGCGGAAACGCAGCGTTTCCGGGGCAGGTCGAAGACGATGCCGATGCCATGCCGATGGCCAGGTTCGACAAATGCGCGTGGCTGGCAAGCTATTGAACAGAAAAGATATGAATTTTCAAAAAGAACAGATTGACGGGTGTCAAGACACCGGGGCAGCATAGCCGGTGCAGAACATTGTTTGATTCGTCCGGGAGCGAATTTGATGGGGGTCTATAAATATCGCAGTTTCGCTTTGGTTTTTGCTGCGCTGCCGCTTCTTTCCGTGTCGGCTTCGGCGACCGAGACGATCACCTACAGTTATGATGCTAAGAGTCGGTTTCGAAACTCTCGCTGATCGAGCCAACCTGCGGATCATGAGCGTGAATTACGGTGACAGAATTACGGTGAATTACGGGAATTACGGTGACAGGTGCAACAATCCCCGGAATTACGGTGACAGGTGCAACAATCCCCAATTGATCCATTGTGACGCCATCTGAGGGCGCATGGCATTGACGCCGGTGGGGCGTCGTCCGCATTATGCGGTCATGGCCCGGCTTCCTCGCTTCGTTCTTCCCGGCGTTCCGCATCATATCACGCAGCGCGGCAATCGGCGCGAGCGGACCTTCTTTGAAGATGGGGACTATCAACTTTATCTCGACCTGCTGTCGGATGCGTCGCGTCGGGCCAGCGTGGAGATATGGTCCTATTGCCTGATGCCCAACCATGTGCACATCGTTGCCGTGCCGTGCCGTCCGACGAGGATGGATTGCGCCGGACCTTTCGCCACGTCCACCGGCACTATACCGGCTTCATCAACGCCCGCATGCGCACCACGGGCCACCTCTGGCAGGGACGGTTCAGTTCGGTGGCGATGGATGAGGCGCATCTGGTAGCGGCATTGCGCTATATCGCACTCAACCCCGTTCGTGCCCGGCTCGTCAAGCGGGCGATCGACTGGAATTGGTCGAGCGTGCGGGCGCTCTGCAAAGGTGCCGACGATGGCGTGGTCACGGTCGCGCCGGCCTTGGAGCGCGTGGGCGATTTTGCGGCCTTTCTGGATGAAGCGTTTGACGAAGCCTTCAGTTATGCCGCGCTGCGCAAGGCGGAAAGCATCGGCCGGCCCGTCGGTTCTCTTGAATGGCTGGAGCATATGGAGGCCAGAACCGGCCTGACCCTCCGACCGCAAAAGCGGGGGCCGAAGCCGAAATCAATTCAGGGGTTATTGCACCTGTCACCGTAATCTCACCCTAATTTCGTGCAAGCGGGCGTAATGAATCAAGCGGCTGCGGCAGCTTATAATTTTGGTGCCGGAAGTTTTTCGGGGGATGTAAGCAAGATCGATGAGGGCACTACCGGCGGGGATTACGGTGCAAGCGTTGTCGGCATAATGTCATGTTTCATTTGAATGCCATATCCGACATGAGGAGGGCTTTAGTTCGCCTATCTGTTATACTTTCAGCGGGCCTCATTTGCTCTTGCGGCCAAGAGATAAATAATAGCGATGAATTGACGGTCAATGAAAGCATTGAAAATAAATATCATCTTCCAAAAATTGAAATAGAATTAAAAATTTCGGAATACTTATTAAATAAGTATAGAGGGCATGATTACAGAGATAGAATTAAATTTAGTTATAAGTACGTTGAAGATTTCAATATATTTGTAATATATTACATGAGTGAGGACATATGTGGATCGGGGGGGTGTAAATTATCTATAGTTTCTGAAAAAAATGGTGAATTAACAGAACTGGGTTTGATAAATAGAGTTGTTCTTCCCATTCGCATTCTGAAAGATAAAAGAAACGGTTATCCAGTTTTTTCTGTTGTTGCTAGGGAAAGGGCCGGGCTCACTGTAAGGGCGGTTGCTTTTGATCGAGTTTCGTTCCCTAGGTGGCCGGAAGATGGCGAATCTTGGGAGGTGAAAGGCGAGGATGGCGAATTATTGATCCACAATAACTCAAAGTTCGTTGTCGCGTCGGAGTCGCGGTGAGAGCGGAATTACGGTGACAGGTGCAACAACCCCAATTGATCCATTGTGACGCCATCTGAGGGCGCATGGCATTGACGCCGGTGGGGCGGCGTCCGCATTATGCGGTCATGGCCCGGCTTCCTCGCTTCGTTCTTCCCGGCGTTCCGCATCATGTGACGCAGCGCGGCAATCGGCGCGAGCGGACCTTCTTTGAAGATGGGGCTATGAACTTTATCTCGACCTGCTGTCGGATGCGTCGCGTCGGGCCAGCGTGGAGATATGGTCCTATTGCCTGATGCCCAACCATGTGCACATCGTCGCCGTGCCGTCCGACGAGGATGGATTGCGCCAGACTTTTCGCCACGTTCACCGGCACTATACGGGCTTCATCAACGCGTGGCCGCGCGCGACGGGGCATTCGGCTCGATCGGGCCGCGCGTCATCATCCGCTATGTGATCGGGGCGATCGGGGCTAATGTCCCGTCGTCATGACAAGCGGCAGGAAAACAGCATCCCGATGAGTCCGGCTCCGGACAGCGCCCTTGTCGCCGCGGGCCAGTGGGTGGCCGCGGTCGCGACCGGGCCCGTCGCCACCGGCGTCGCGACGATCGCGATCGCCGCGGTCGGCTTTGCGATGCTCGCGGGGCGGATCGATGTGCGGCGCGGGGCGGTGGTGGTGCTGGGCTGTTTCATCGTCTTTGGCGCGCCGACGATCGCGGGGGCGTTCATGCAATGGGCGGGGGCGGGGGGCGACTCCGGGGCGCAGTTCGCGGCGAGCGTGCCGCCCGCGGCACCGGTGCCCGCACCGCCGCCCTATCAGCCCAACGATCCTTATGCCGGCGCTTCGCTGATCCGCTAGGGCGTGGAGCGGCGCTCGGCGAACCACTGGCGCAGCATCGCGCTGGTGCAGCCGGTGAAGCCGTAGGTGCCGACCACCGAGCAGCTGTTCGGTCGGCTGAGGCGGGCGATGTCGTCGTAACCCTCGACCTTCGACGCCCAGCTGCCGCCGCCGACATTGTCCTCTTCGCGCAGTTCCTCGCGCAATTCCTTGGGCACGCGATAGCGGTCGGCCTCGGGCTCCTGCGCGCAGACGACGATCTCGTCGCCCTGGGCCTCGGGGCATTCGTCCTTGCCATAGGCGATGAGGAAGGAGAATTTTTCGGGCGGCTGCGACGACATGGCGAGGCTGTCGTCCTGCGCTTGCGCCTGCGCGGGTACGGCGAAGGCGAGCGTCATCGGCGCCAGCGCGGCGAGCAGCGGGAGCAGGAGGCGGGCAGGCGTGGTCATTCTGGCGTCATTCCCTCGAACCGTCCCCGTCCTGTGGCGACGATAGGCGGGCGAGATGAACCTAAGCCTAACCCGCGGGCAAGTCACGCCCGCGGGATCGGGGCGATAGCGGTTCGGTTCCGGCTGATGAAGGCGGCAGGCGTTGGCGCAAGGCCGCGGCCCCTCCACCACTCGCTTTGCGAGCGGTCCCCCTCCCCATGGCTTCGCCACAGGGAGGATCGTTTTACAAGGCGTCGAGCGAGGCGGCGATGCTGGTCCACACCTGCGCCAGGTCTTCGGGGGTGATGCAATAGGTGGGCATGACGTACAGCGTGTTGCCGAGCGGGCGGAGGAGGACGCCGCGGTCGCGGTAGAAGGCGATCAGGCGCGGGGCGAGGGCCGAGAGATAGCCGCCGTCGGGCTGGGCGATGTCGAAGGCGGCGATGGTGCCGAGGCGGCGGGGGTTTTCGACGCGCGGGTCGTGGCCGAGCATCGCGAGGTGCGCGGCCTGTGCGTCGGCGAGGGTGTCGATGCGCTGCTGCACCGGCTCGTCGCGCCAGATTTCGAGGTTGGCGTTGGCGGCGGCGCAGGCGATCGGGTTCGCGGTGTAGCTCGACGAATGATAGAAGGTCTTGGCGCGGTCGGTCGACCAGTGCGCCTCGAAAATCGGTTCGATGCAGAGGGTGACCGCGAGCGGCAGGCTCCCGCCGGTCAGCCCCTTCGACAGGCAGACGATGTCGGGGATGACGCCGGCCTGGTCGCAGGCGAAGCGGGTGCCGGTGCGGCCCCAGCCGGTCATCACCTCGTCGGCGATGAAGAGGATTTTGTGGCGGGCGCAGATGGCGCGCATCTCGGCGAGCACCCACGCGGGATAGATCAGCATGCCGCCGGCGCCGAGGATGAGCGGTTCGACGATGAAGGCGGCGGGCTTTTGGGCGCAGGCGGCTTCGAGCGCGTCGAGCGTGGCCTGTTCGCGGCCTTCGTGGGGGAAGGGGATGGTATCGACGTCGAAGAGAAGCGGCTGCCAGGCGCGGTTGTAGACGCCGCGCTCGCCGACCGACATCGTGCCGATCGTGTCGCCATGATAGCTGTGTTCGAGGACGAGGATGCGGCTGCGCGGCTCGCCGATGTTGTACCAGTAGCCGAGCGCCATCTTGAGCGCGACCTCGACGCTGGTCGAGCCCGAGTCCGAGAAGAAGACGCGGGTGAGCGGGGCGGGGGTGATGCGGATCAGTTCGGCCGCGAGCGTCTCGGCGGGTTCGTGGGTCCAGCCGGCGAAGATGAGCTGGTCGAGCCTTTCGGACTGGGCGCGGATCGCGGCCATGATGCGCGGGTGGGCGTGGCCGTGGGTGTTGACCCACCAGCTGGAGATGGCGTCGATCCAGTATCGGCCGTCGGCATCGTAGAGGCGCGCGCCTTCGCCGCGGGCGATCAGCGGGATCGGGTCGCCGAGGCCGTGCTGGGTGAAGGGGTGCCAGATGGGGGAAGGGGGGGTGGTCATTCGCGCGCCTTATACTAGTCCGCCATCCCGGCGAAGGCCGGGATCTCACCGGTGCGAAAGGATGCGAGGGCGGGATCCCGGCCTTCGCCGGGATGACGAGTATCTATTGAAAGTCCGCGAGATCGAAATTCGCGCTGAACGCCGCCGCCAGCTTTTGCGGCGTCAACGGATCGATGATCGGCAGACGGCCTAAGCGGCGCACGCCCGAAATCTGGGCGATGATCGCCTCGCTGTCTTCGACCGCGTCGCCGAGGAAGGCGAGGCCGTGGATCGGGACGCCGCGGGCGCGCAAGGCCTCGATCGTCAGCAGGCTGTGGTTGATCGTGCCGAGGCTGGTCCGCGCGCAGATAATCACCGGGATCCGCCAGCGCGCGAACATGTCGGCGTAGAGCAGGGTGCGGGTGAGCGGGACGAGGGCGCCGCCGGCGCCTTCGACGATCAGGTCGCCCTCGGGAGGCGTGAGCTGGTCGGGGTCGATGGTCACGCCGTCGATCGCGGCGGCGAGGTGCGGGGAGGCGGGGGTGACGAGGCGGTAGGCCTCGGGCACTACCGCGACGTTGGCGAGGCGGGCGACGACCTCGCTGTCGGTTTCGTCGTCGAGGCCAGCCTGTACCGGTTTCCAATAGGGGGCGCCGGTCGCCCCCGCGAGCGCGGCTGCAAAGACGGTCTTGCCGATGCCGGTGTCGGTGCCGGTGACGACGAAGCGCGGCATCAGGCGTCGGCCATCGCGGCGGCGAGGGTGTCGGTCATCCGGTCGATGTCGGCCTCGCCGACGTTGAGGGTGATCGCGATGCGCAGGCGGGCGGTGCCGTGCGGGACGGTGGGGGGGCGGATGCCGCGGACGTCGAAGCCGGCTTGCTGCAGCGCGCCGGCGATGCGCATCGTGCGCGCGTTGTCGCCGATGACGACCGGAATGATCTGGCTGCCGCTGGCGGGCAGGCCGAGCGCGGCGAGGCGGGTTTCGGCGTGGGCAACGAGGTCGTGGAGGCGCGCGGCGCGTTCGGGTTCGCCCGCGACGATTTCGAGCGCCTGGCGAACGAGCCATGCCATCAGCGGCGAAGGGGCGGTCGAGAAGATGAAGGGGCGGCCGCGGTTGACGATGAAATCGCGCACGATCGCGGGACCGCAGAGCAGGGCGCCTTCGCAACCGAGCGCCTTGCCGCAGGTGTGGAGGGTGATGAGATTGTCGCGCGGCGCCAGCGCGTGGGCGAGGCCGGCGCCGGCGGGGCCGTAGACGCCGGTGGCGTGCGCTTCGTCGACGATCAGCACCGCGTCATGGCGGTCGGCGACCGCGGCGAGGTCGGCCAGCGGGGCGCGGTCGCCGTCCATCGAATAGAGGCTTTCGACCGCGATCCACGGGGTACCGGTGCCGCCCTTGGCGCGCCAGCCGGTGATCGCGTCGTCGAAGCCCTGCGGGTCGTTGTGCGCGGCGGCGGCGCGGTCGGCGCGGCCGAGTTTCATGCCGTCGTGCGCGCTGGCGTGGATGAGCTCGTCGTGGACGATGAGGTCGCCGCGCTGCGGCAGCGTCGCGAAGAGCGCGGCGTTGGCGGCGAAGCCGGTGGGGAAGAAGAGCGCCGCCTGGCTGCCGTAGTGGCGCGCGGCGTGGGCCTCCAATGCTTCATGCTCTTCGTGGTTGCCGCGCAGCAGGCGCGAGCCGCCCGAGCCGGCGGGCAGACCGCGCTGGAGGCCCCGCGCGACGGCTTCGTTGAGGACGTAGGAGCCGGCGAGGGCGAGATAATCGTTCGAGGCGAAGTCGATGCCGGCGCGCGGCACGAGGGTGCGGCGGCGGTCGTCCGCCGCGAGTGCGGCGAGGTCGGCGTGGTGGGCGGCGAAGGGGGCGTTTGGCATCCTAATCCTCATTCGTCATTGCGAGCGAAGCGAAGCAATCCAGAGTCGCGTAATCCGCTCTGGATTGCTTCGCTTCGCTCGCAATGACGAAGTTTAGCGGCGCAAGGCCCGCCGCTCTTCGCCGGTCAGGCGGTGTGGCGTGGCGATCGGTTCGAGCGTCCGGGCGTCGAACAGTTCGCAGCGGCGGCGATCGCCCGAGAGCATGTCCTTGATCATCCGCGGGAAGAAGCGGCGCATCAGCCGGCCCATGCTCATCCTGGGCAGCGCGCTGGTGTCGCCGATGCCGTCGTGCGTGAAGAGGTGGCCGCGCGGCGGGCCGGCCAGCGTGTCGCGCGTCGCGGGGTCGCAGGCGGCGAGCTGGGTCGTGATGTAGGGGATTTTGCCGTTCGCATAGCTGTTGAACAAGGGCATGCCGCAGCAGGTCGCATACCAGCGCAGCGTCGGCTTGTCGGTCAGATGGACAGAGGCGAGCCGCTCGCGGCCGGTGTCGAGGCGCATTTTTGCGCAGCGCGACTGGTAGAGCGCGCTGCCGCCGTGCGCGTCGAGCACGCGGTTCGCGTGGCCGAGGTGGCGCGTCAGGTCCTGGCAGTCGGTGCAATGGCATATGACATGGTCGCCCTGGTCCGGACCGACGTTGAGGAGGGTGCCGGAAACGGTGCCGCATTGGCAGGCGAAGGCGAGGTCGGAGGACATGCCGCGGTCCTAGCTCTTTGCCTGCGAATGCGGAAGGCCGTGCGATCCTCCCTGTCGCGGAGCGATGGGGAGGTGGCAGCGCGGAGCGCTGACGGAGGGGCGATGACGCCGAGGTCGCTGGCCCCTCCACCATTCGCTTCGCGAACGGTCCCCCTCCCCATCGCTTCGCGACAGGGAGGATTTTCCGTCAGTTCTTCGACTTGTCGACGAGCTGGTTCTTGGCGATCCACGGCATCATCGCGCGCAGTTCGCCGCCAACCTGTTCGATCGGGTGCGCGGCGGCGGCCTTGCGGCTCGCCTTCAGCTCGGGCTGGCCGGCCTGGTTGTCGAGGACGAAATCCTTGACGAAGCGGCCCGACTGGATGTCCTGCAGCACGCGCTTCATTTCGGCCTTGGTCTCGGCGGTGATGATGCGCGGGCCGGTCTTGATGTCGCCATATTCGGCGGTGTTCGAGATCGAGTAGCGCATGTTCGCGATGCCGCCTTCATAGAGGAGGTCGACGATCAGCTTGGTTTCGTGGAGGCATTCGAAATAGGCCATTTCGGGGGCGTAGCCCGCCTCGACGAGCGTTTCGAAACCCGCCTGGATCAGATGGGTGATGCCGCCGCAGAGCACGGCCTGTTCGCCGAAGAGGTCGGTTTCGCACTCTTCCTTGAAGCTGGTTTCGATGATGCCGCTGCGACCGCCGCCGACCGCCGAGGCGTAGGAGAGGGCGAGCGCCTTGGCGAAGCCGTTGCCCGACGAACCCGCGCCCTGCGCTTCCTGTGCGACCGCGATCAGGCAGGGGACGCCGCCGCCCTTCTGATATTCGCTGCGCACGGTGTGGCCGGGGCCCTTGGGAGCGACCATGAAGACGTCGATGTCGGGGCGCGCTTCGATCAGGCCGAAGTGAATGTTGAGGCCGTGCGCGAAGGCGAGCGCGGCGCCGGGCTTCATGTTCGGGCCGATGTCGTCGGCGTAGATTTTCGCCTGATGCTCGTCAGGAGCGGCGATCATGATCACGTCCGCCCATTCGGCGGCTTCCTTGTTGGTCAGCACCTTGAAGCCCGCGGCTTCGGCCTTTTTGGCGGTCGCCGAACCGGGACGGAGCGCGATCGCGACCTCCTTGACGCCGCTGTCGCGCATGTTCTGCGCATGGGCGTGGCCCTGGCTGCCGTAGCCGACGACGGCGACCTTCTTGTTCTTGATCAGATCCTGGTCGGCGTCGCGATCGTAATAAACCTGCATTGGATAAGTCCCTTCATATATTCATCTATTCGTCATCCCCGCGAAAGCGGGGACCCAGAGCTTGCGTCGGCTGACCCCGCCCTGGGTTCCCGCTTTCGCGGGAATGACAATGGTTGGAATTATTCCTAAACCGCCTCCGCCCCGCGGGCGATGGCGACGACGCCGGTGCGGCCGACTTCGACCAGCCCGCATTCGCGCATCAGCGCGATGAAGCGGTCGACCTTGTCGCTGTTCCCGGTGATTTCGAAGATGAAGCTGGTCAGCGTCGTGTCGACGACCTTGGCGCGAAAAACGTCGGCGAGGCGCAGCGCCTCGATGCGTTTTTCGCCGGTGCCGGCGACCTTCACGAGCGCGATCTCGCGTTCGACATGCGCGCCCTGGTCGGCGAGGTCGACGACATTGTGGACGGGCACGAGGCGATCGAGCTGGGCGATGATCTGGTCGATCACCGCGGGCGGACCCGAGGTGACGATGGTGATCCGCGACAGCGCATGATCGGCGCTGATGTCGGCGACGGTCAGGCTTTCGATATTATAGCCGCGCGCCGAGAACAGCCCGGTGATCTTGGCGAGAATGCCCGCCTCGTTGTCGACGGTGACGGCGAGAACGTGACGCTCGCCCGCTTCGGTTTTGATTTTCATGTCGGTTCTTTCCCCCTCCCGCTTGCGGGAGGGGCTAGGGGAGGGCGTGTCTGAGGGATGGGGCTGGCCAACAGGCCCTCCCCCGACCCCTCCCGCAAGCGGGAGGGGAGAATATTGTCGCTCTGCTGCATCACACCAGCGCCTTGGCTTCGTCGTCCATCGTGCCGGTGACGTCGCTCGGCTGGAGGAGCATTTCGGTGTGGGCGGCGCCCGACGGGATCATCGGGAAGCAGTTGGCGAGCTTGGCGACGCGGCAGTCGACGATCACCGGTCCCGGGGTGTCGATCATCTTCGCGATGCCGTCCTCGAGGTCGCCGAGCGTGTCGATGCGCAGGCCCGTCCAGCCATAGGCTTCGGCGAGCTTCACGAAATCGGGCAGGCTGTCCGAATAGCTGTTCGAATAGCGGCTTTCATAGGTCAGTTCCTGCCACTGGCGGACCATGCCCATATATTCATTGTTGAGGATGAAGATTTTCACCGGCAGCCGGTACTGGCTGACCGTGCTCATTTCCTGGATGTTCATCTGGATGCTGGCTTCGCCCGCGACGCAGATGACGAGGCGGTTCGGGTGCGCGATCTGCGCGCCGACCGCGGCGGGAAAGCCATAGCCCATCGTGCCGAGCCCGCCGCTGGTGAGCCAGCGGTTGGGGGCCGAAAAGCCGAAATGTTGCGCCGCCCACATCTGGTGCTGGCCGACCTCGGTGGTGATGATCGGGTCGCGGCCGCGGGTCGCGTCGAACAGCGCGCGGACCGCGCGCTGCGGCATGATTTCGGCGGCGTCCTCTTTCTTTTCGGGGAAGTCGAGGCAGCGCGTCGCGCGCCAGCCGTCGATGCGACGCCACCATTCGCCGAGGTCGCGCGCCTTGTGGCCCGCCTCCTGCCAGCCGGCGATGATCGCGTCGAGCGCGCGGCCGGCGTCGCCGACGATCGCGAGGTCCACGGCGACGATCTTGTTGATCGAGCTGCGGTCGATGTCGATGTGGATCTTCTTGGCTTCGGGCGCGAAGGCGTCGAGGCGGCCGGTGACGCGGTCGTCGAAGCGCGCGCCGACCGCGATGATCAGGTCGGCGCGGTTCATCGCCATGTTCGATTCATAGGTGCCGTGCATGCCGAGCATGCCGAGCCATTTGGGATCGTCGCACGGGAAGGCGCCGAGGCCCATGAGGGTCGAGGTGACCGGCGCGCCGGTGAGCGACGCCAGCTGGCGCAGCGCCGCGCTGGCATCGGGGCCGGCGTTGATGACGCCGCCGCCGGTGTAGAAGATCGGGCGTTCTGCCGCGGCGATCAGCGCGACGGCTTCGGCGATGGCCGCGGCGTCGGGCTCGACCTGCGGGCGATAGCTTTTGTGCGCGATCTTTTCGGGGATGACATAATTGCCCGTCGCGACCTGCACATTCTTGGGGATGTCGATCACCACCGGGCCGGGGCGGCCGTGGGTCGCGATATGGAAAGCCTCGTGCAGGATCGGGCCGAGGCGTTCGGGGTCCATCACCAGATAATTATGCTTGGTGCAGTGGCGGGTGATGCCGACGGTGTCGCATTCCTGGAAGGCGTCGGTGCCGATCAGCGCGGTCGACACCTGGCCGGTGAGCACGATCATCGGGATCGAATCCATCAGCGCGTCGGTGATGCCGGTGACGGCGTTGGTCGCGCCGGGTCCCGAGGTGACGAGCACGACGCCGGGCTTGCCGGTCGAGCGCGCATAACCCTCCGCCGCATGGGTCGCCGCCTGTTCGTGGCGGACGAGGATGTGCTTGATCGTGGGGTGCTTGTAGAGCGCGTCATAGATGGGAAGGACCGCGCCGCCCGGATAGCCGAACACTGTATCGACCCCGAGGTCGACCAGCGCCTGAACCACCATGTCGGCACCACTCATTTCCGTCACGACTATACTCCTCGTTTCTCGATCGTTGCGCACAAAGGCGAGGCTTGTGCGCTGCAACAGGTCGGCGGGCAATAGGTGTATGATTCTATCCTGTCAACATCATATCACGTAATATTATTGCCATTTTGTTGATAGAATCCTTGTTTAATGATTCCGCATGGCGTGGCCAGTCGGCGGGTGGCTGGTGGCGGAACCACGTAAACTGGCGCTTGGCATATTGGCGGGTGGCGGCCTGGGCGAGGGTGAGGGCTTCGGCGCGGTCGATCGCGCCGCGCAGATATCGCGCGATCTGGGGCACGCCGATCGCGCGCATGACGGGGAGGTCGGGGTCGAGGCGGCGCGCCAGCAAAGCCTCGACCTCGGCCATCGCGCCGTCGTCGAACATCGCCTCGAGCCGCAGGTCGCAGCGCGCGCGCAGCCAGTCGCGCGGCGGCAGCAGGAGGAGGGGGGCGAGCGCGATGTCGCCCGCGATGCCGCCCTCCTGCGCCGCCTGCCAGTCGGCGAGGGTGCGGCCGGTCGAGCGGACGACCTCGAGCGCGCGGGCGACGCGGGTGCGATCGGCGGGATTGAGGCGCGCGGCGGCGGCGGGGTCGGCGGCGGCGAGCGCGGCGTGGGCGTCGGCGACGTCCATCGCGCGCACCGCGTCGCGCACCGTGGGGTCGATTTCGGGGACGGGAGCGATGCCGTAGAGCAGGCTGCGCAGATAAAGGCCGGTGCCGCCGACGAGGATGGGAACCATATCCGCGGCTTGGGCGTCCGAGATGGCCGCGCGCGCCTCGCCGGCCCAGCGTGCGGCGTTATGCGCCTCGGCGCCGTCGATATGGCCGAAGAGGCGGTGGGGAATCCCCGCCATCTCTTCGGTCGAGGGACGCGCCGAGAGGATGGCGAGGTCGGCATAGACCTGGCTGGCGTCGGCGTTGATCACGACGCCGTTGCCAAGCGCCTCGGCAAGGGCCACCGCCAAAGCGCTCTTGCCGCTGGCGGTCGGTCCGGCGATAAGCGCGATGGGCGGCCTCGCGGCCGAAGAGAGTGAAGGAGATGCCATGTTCGTAGCGACGCTGATAGCAGCCGGGAAGCTGACCGACGAGGTGGTTCGCGAAGGCATCGACCGGCTCGACGCGACGGGGCACGAGGTCGGCGCGCCGCATTGGCTCGACGTCGGCGACGCCGCCGATATCGTGTTCCAGGGCAGCCTGGTCAGCGCGCGCGCCGAATTGGCGAAGATGGACCATGGCGCGCTCGACGTCGTGGTGCAGCCGCTGGGCGACCGGACCAAGAAATTGATCGTCGCCGACATGGATTCGACGATGATCACCGTCGAATGCATCGACGAACTCGCCGATTATGCCGGGATCAAGGACCAGATCGCGGCGATCACGGCGCGCGCGATGCGCGGCGAACTCGATTTCCGCGCCGCGCTGTTCGAGCGCGTCGGGCTGCTCGGCGGCCTCGCCGAAGGCGTGCTCGCCGAATGCCGGATGGAGCGGGTGCGGCTGACCCGCGGCGCCCGGACGCTGATCCAGACGATGAAGGCGCATGGCGCCTATTCGGTGCTGGTGTCGGGGGGCTTCACCGCCTTCGCCGACCCGGTGGGCGAGGCGATCGGCTTCGACAAGGTGGTCGCCAACCATCTGGAGATTTCGGGCGGCAAATTGTCGGGGCGGGTGCTCGAACCGATTATCGACAGCGCCGCGAAGCTGGAAACACTGAAGGCCGAGGCCGCGAAGCACGGCCTGCCGCTCGCCGAGACGCTGGCGGTAGGCGACGGCGCCAACGACATCCCGATGATCACCGCGGCGGGACTGGGCGTGGGCTATTATCCGCACCCGTCGGCGGGCGCGGCGGCGGCGGCGGTGATCCGGCACCATGATCTGACGGCATTGCTGTGGGCGCAGGGTTATCCGCGGCGGCAGTGGGTGATGGGGTAGGGGCGATCGGCGACGGCCGCTCCCCACCCCCAAATCCGACATATGACGGCGGGTCCCGGATCAGGTCCGGGGTGACGGGGATGGGCAAGGGGGGTATCGTGCGGGTCGGAGGATCGCATGACCCAGCACCGCATCTATTCGATCAGCGTCGCGAGCGTGTACCCGCATTATATCGCCAAGGCGGAGAAGAAGGGGCGCACCAAGGCCGAGGTCGACGAGATTTTCCGCTGGTTGACCGGATATAGCCAGACGGCGCTCGAAGCCGAACTGGCGAAAGGCACGAATTTCGAGGATTTCTTCGATCGGACCCCGGCGTTGAACCCGTCGCGGTCGCTGATCACCGGGGTGGTTTGCGGGGTGCGGGTCGAGACTGTCGAGGAGCCGCTGATGCGCGAAATCCGCTATCTCGACAAGCTGATCGACGAGCTTGCCAAGGGCAAGGCGATGGCGAAGATCCTGCGGGGGTAGAAATTCCTCCCTGCGGCGAAGCCGTGGGGAGGGGGACCGCCGCGAAGCGGTGGTGGAGGGGCGCGGCCTTGCGCCAGCTTTTGACGGCGTCGGCCCCTCCGTCAGCGCTTCGCGCTGCCACCTCCCCATCGCTTCGCGACAGGGAGGATTGGTTTCGCCTATTTGCCGCGCATCACCACGCAGGGCTGGCTCGCCGATCCGACGGTCGCGCAGAATTTGTCGGCTTCGGCCTTGGTCGCGAAATTTCCGGCCTGGAGGCGGGTGAGCTTGCCGTTCTTGACGAGATAGGGCTGGCGGTCGGCGAGGCCGGGATATTTGCGTTCGAGCGCGGCCCACAGATTGCGGGCGTTGCCGTCCTGCGAAAAGGCGCCGAGCTGGGCGCGCCAATTGTCCGCGCCGGCGGCGTGAACCGCAGCAGCGGGCGGGGCGGGTTGCGGTTTGGGCGGGGCGGCCTTCACCGGAGTGGGCACGGGTTTCGGCGCCGCGCGTTTCGGCGGCGCGGCGGGGGGCAGGTCGCCGCTTTCGGGCGGCGCGGCGTAGCTGGTGCCGGGCGCCGCCTTCGCGTCGGTGGCGGCAGCGGCAGCTTCGGCGGCGGCGTTTGCCGCGGCGTTGGCGGCGGCCGACGGCGGCAGCTCGGCGGTCTTGATCGGTTGCGGCACCGCGGGACGCGGCTCGGGCGGCGGCGGCGCGGGCAGGTGGTCGGGCGCGCGGGGCGGCGGCGGACCCGGGTCGGCCTTGATCACCGGCGGCGGCGTGTAGCTGGTGCCGGGGACCGAAACGGGCAGGCTGGCGGTCTTGACCGGCGAGGCGGCGGGCCTGGGCGGCGGCGGCGCGGCGGCGTTGACCGCGGCGAGGCGTTCGCGCTGTTCGGCCTTTTCCATCTCGGGCAGCATCGCGAGCCCCGCCTGGCGCTGTTCGAGCGGGATCAGGCTGTCGAGCTGGGCGAGGCGCGCCGAGGCGATGCCGAGCCCGGCGTCGCTGGCGCGCTTGGTGAGCGCATAGGCGCGCGGCCAGTCCTGCGCGGCGAGGTCGCCGTTGAAGTGCGCGGTGCCGAGGACATATTGCGCGCGGGGCTCTCCGCGCGCCGCCGAGCGGACGATCATCGGCATCGCCTCTTCGCGGCGGTTGGCGGTGAAGAGCACGAGGCCGAGATTGTCCTCGGCCTGAAGATGCCCCTGTTTGGCGGCGCGGCGGTACCAGCTTTCGGCCTGCGCGAGGTCGGCGGGGACTCCGCGGCCGAGCTTGTACGCCTGGCCGAGATTGAATTGCGCATCGGGATCGCCAGCGAGCGCGAGCGGGCGCCAGATCGACACCGCCTGCTGGGCGTTGCCGGCCTCCCATTGATCGACGCCGTCCTTGACGCTGGGCGTCGCGGCGGCGGGCTTGCTCGCCGCGGGCGTCGCGGGCGCCGCGATGGCGGGTGCGGCGGACATCGCAACCGACAGCAACGGAAGCAAGGCGATGGTGCGGAATAGACGCATGACAATCTCCACTGACGTCAGCAGCCCGGACCCGGGCGGCGACAGTCCCCGGCCCGGCGCTAGGGGGTAATGGCTAACACCCCGTTAGCGACGCGTCGACCAGAGTGTTTCTGATCCGATACGGCACAGTTTTATCTTAAGTCGCTGTTTACCATGATGTCCAACGGACCGTTTACCGTCATTTTCACATCGTTAACCCAATCTTAGGCCCCCGCGTGGCATTCCACCGCCAATTCGTGGTCACATTAGGGGGACAGCTGTGCGCGTTTTGGCATTGGCTTCACAAAAGGGCGGGTCGGGTAAGACGACATTGTCGGGGCACCTTGCGGTGCAGGCCCAACTCGCCGGAGCAGGGCCCGTTGTCCTGATCGATATCGATCCGCAGGGTTCGCTCGCCGACTGGTGGAACGAGCGCGAAACCGACCTTCCGGCCTTTGCCCAGACCACGGTCGCACGGCTCGCCTCGGACCTCGAAATCCTGCGCCAGCAGGGCTTCAAGCTCGCGGTCATCGATACGCCGCCGGCGATCACCATGGCGATCCAGAGCGTCATCGGGGTTGCCGAGCTGATCGTCGTCCCGACACGCCCCAGCCCGCACGATTTGCGCGCCGTCGGCGCCACCGTCGACCTATGCGAACGCGCCGGCAAACCGCTGGTGTTCGTCGTCAACGGCGCGACGCCGAAAGCCAAGATCACCAGTGAGGCCGCGGTCGCGCTGTCGCAGCATGGCACCGTTGCCCCGATCACCTTGCACCACCGCACCGATTATGCCGCGTCGATGATCGACGGCCGCACGGTGATGGAGGTCGACCCCAACGGCCGCTCGGCCGACGAGATCCGCCAGCTCTGGTCCTATATGAACGACCGGCTGGAAAAGAATTTCCGCCGCACCGTGTTCAGCGGTGCGCCGATGCCGTCGCAAGGCGGCTATGGCGCCGTCCGTCCGATGGGCGGTGGTTTCGGCCGCCGCATCGCCGGTCAGTAAGGGGAGATGGAAGCCATGGGCGAACCCAAACCCCTCGCATCGCTGAACGCCGGCCTGCTCGCCCGCAAGGGCGCCGCGCGCCCCGCGATGCGCCGCCAGCCGCTCGGCAGCGGCCCGGTTCCGGTCAACACGGTCGGTTACGACGACCTGGGCTGGAACGACATGGGCTATGACGTCGACCCGGTACAGTCGAGCGAACCGACGCATATGGTCGACCTGAAGCCTTTGCTCAGCGGATCGGTGCCCGAACATAATCTGGAGGCCGAACATGCGGTCGAGGACAGCGCCGGCCACGAGGTCGTCGATTGGCTCGGCGAAAGCGAAGCCGCCGAGGAATTCGTCCCCGCGCCGTTGCCGGTCATTCCCGAAATCGTCCGCCAGCAGGAATCGCTGAGCGACCGCGTCGCCGCGGTAGCGCGCAAGGTCGAAGCGCGGCCCGCCGAGCCGAAGGCGCCGCGCGCGTCGCGCGCCCTGCGCGCCCGCGACAAGGCCGCGTTCACGCTGCGCCTCGACGCCGAACGCCATCTGCGGCTGCGGCTGGCGAGCGCGGTGACCAACCGCTCTTCGCAGGTGATCCTGACCGATCTGCTCGACGAATTTCTGTCAACGCTGCCCGAAATCGACGCGATGGCGAGCCGCCTGCCGGCCACGCGCCCGTCGCGCCGGACGATGCAGTCCTAAGTGAACAAGGGGGACCTGTCATGAACCGCAATATGCTGATGAAGCTTGCCGTGTCGGGCTTTGTGCTCGGCCTCACGACCACCGGCTGCAGCATGAACAAGATGGCGAATGCGCCGTCGAACGCACTCGGCAAACCCGAAACCGCAGTGAAGTCCGCCGACAAGGCGCGCGACGCGCTTACCGACGGCAAGGTCAGCAAGGCTGTCGCCTACGCCGAAGCCGCGGTCGCGGCGAGCCCGCGCGACGGCGCCTATCGCGCGCTGCTCGGCCAGGCTTACCTCAGCGACGGACGGTTCGCCTCGGCCTCCGCCGCGCTGACCGAAGCGATGGAATTGGGCACCACCGATGCCAATACGGTGATCGCGCTGACCCTCGCCAACCTCGCGCAGAACAAGACGAGCGAAGCGATGGCGCTGCTCAACGCGCATCGCGATATCTTGCCCGCACCCGACATGGGGCTGGCGCTGGCGCTCGCGGGCGACAGCGAGTCGGCGATCTATGTGCTGAGCGAAGCGGCCCGCGCCGAAGGCGCCACCGCGCGCACGCGCCAGAATCTCGCGCTCGCGCTCGCGCTGTCGGGCCGCTGGGCGCAGGCGCGCATCTTGGCGTCGCAGGACCTGTCGCTCGACAAGGTCGAGGGGCGGATGGCCGAATGGTCGAAGCTCGCCAATGACAACAACAGTGCGTTGCGCGTCGCGAGCCTGATCGGCGTGACCGCGCAGGCCGATGGCGGGATGCCGGTGCGCCTCGCGCTCAGCAATTTCACCGGCACGCAGATGGCCGCCGCCGACGCGCCGATGGTGCTGGCGAGCGCCGATCCGGCGCCGGTCGACAGCTTCGCGCCGCCGCCGCCGGCGGTCGAAGCCGCCGCGATCCGTACTGTCGAACTGCCGATGCCGCAGCGCGATGCCAATGGCGTCGTGCCGGTCACCGAACTGCCGGTGCCCGCCGCCGCCCCCGTGATCATGGCCAACGCCGCGCCCTATCGCGCCGCGCCGCGCGTCGCGGGCGAAGCCGCCGCCGCGCGTCCGTTCCACGAAGAAGCGCGCGCGCTGGCGACCAAATTCCTGCCGCAGCTGGCCTTCGACGCCAAAAAGCCCGCGGGCTGGGCGGTGCAGCTGGGCGCCTATGACAGCTTGGGCATCGCCAAGGAAAAATGGGGTTCGCTGAAGTCGCGCAACGCGATGCTGGCGAATTTCCCGGCGTCGAGCCACGCCGCGACCGTGAAGGGCCGCACCTTCTATCGTCTGACCGTCAACGGCATCAAGACGCGCGCCGACGCCGACAGGCTGTGCGGCCAGTTGCGCGCGGACGGCCAGAAATGTTTCATCCGCCAGATGGGCGGCAGCGAGAGCATCCAGTGGGCCGCGCGCGGCACCCCGGTGCGGCTGGCGTCGCGCTGATATAGCGCTTTCCGGTTTTGGGAGAGACGAGGGGGCGTGGCCGCGAGGCTGCGCCCCTTTTGCTTTTGATCATCCTCCCTGTGGCGAAGCCATGGGGAGGTGGCAGCGCGAAGCGCTGACGGAGGGGCCGACGCCGTCAGGCGTCGTGCAAGGTTTCGGCCCCTCCACCACCGCTTCGCGGCGGTCCCCCTCCCCATCGCTACGCGACAGGGAGGATTTGGATTACCCGTCCTTCGCCGCCGGCAGCCGCGCGAGGGTGGCGACGAGCTGGGCCTGGCTGGTCGCGCCGGTCTTGCGGAACACGCCTTTGAGCAGGAAGCGCGCGGCGTTGACGCTGATCGCGCGCCGCGCGGCATAGTCCTGCACCGACTGGCCGGCAACGAGCGCGACCGCGAGGCGCGCTTCGGACGGGGTGAGGCCGAACCATTGCGCGACGCGGTCGACCTCGACCACCGGGGTCTCGCCGGGCGCGCTGCCCAACGTGACGATCAGCGACGCGCCGAGCACGACGCCGCCGATCTGCGGCGCCGATTGCCGGGTGATGCGCGCGACGAGCACGGGGCATTCGCGGTCGTCCTTGCCGAGCGCCTGAAAGGCGAGCCCGGCCGGATTGGGGCTGCGCAAGAGGTCGTGCAGCCGTTTCTGGCTGGCGGGATGGGCGAAGGCGAAGCGGTCGCCCGCGATGTGGATGAAGCCCGCCTTTTCATATTGCCCGGCGCGGCTATTGGCGGCGAGGATGTTGAGCTGGTCGTCGAGGCTGAAGATCGCGAAGGGCGCGGCGTCGGCGGCCGCGCGTGCGGCGCCGGCGGCGAGTTCGAGCGTGGCGAGGCGGTCGCTGATCCGCATCGCGCGCTGGATGTGCGGCGCGAGCGTGCGCAGACCGCGCTTCAGCCGGTCGACATCGCGGTCGCCGGGGCCGGGGAGCAATAGCCCCAGACGCTCGCCGCCCCGACGGTCGAGCAGCACCGCGATCAGGCGGTCGATCCCCCAGGGGGCCAGGAAATTGCGCGAAAATTCGGTCTCGGCAAACTCTTCGCGGGTCATGATGTCGTTGCTGTCGATGACGCTGCCATTGCCGTAGCGCATCATCTTGTGCGACCATTCATGGCGCCCGGCATAGACCGCGGCATAGATTTCCTGCACCCCGGCGGCGAGCCCGGTCGCCGCGACGAAACGGGCGCCGGGCGGATTGCTGCTTTCCCACAGGATGAAGGCGGCGTCCCAGCTCAGCGGGCAGAGCGCGTTGCTGATGTTGGCGAGGGTTTCGTTCCAGCGTTCGGGGTGCAGCACCGAATCGTAAATCTCGCCGATCAGCCCGTTGAGGACCTCCCATTCGGCCGACGCATTATGGCCGGACGGCGCAATCTGGACCTGATCGTTCGGCATCGGCTTCCCCAAAAGACGACAGCGGTGGGCGGGACGGTCGGATGGGGAAGAATGTCCCCATTTATCAGCGGATAATCATATCCTGCAAAAAAGTTTCGATCCTACCCATATGGGTAGCGCGAGCGGGGGTCAAATGGGTCATTCCATGGGGGCGACCCAAGCACAGGATGGCCGGAAACGGCCATCCTGTTTTTCTTGAAGCCCGTCGGTTTCCCGGCGGGCTTCTTTTTGTGGGTGAGCGGGCCGCGCATTTCAGCGCGCGCACCCCGGTCCCGTTCGCATCGAGCGAAGTCGAGATGCCCCTAGGCCTTGCGCTGCCCCGATGGGTGTCTCGACTTCGCTCGACACGAGCGGAAAGAGGGCGCTTCCTATCGTCAGTGCGTCAGCGAATTCTTTGGCCACCCTTCCAGAGTGCGGTCGCGCGGCCCTGGACCGGCATGCCGTCGAAGGGGGTGTTGCCGGCCCATGCCGCCATCTTTTTCGCATCGACCTGCCAGGGCGTGTCGGCGTCGATGAGGATGAGGTCGGCCTCCTTGCCCGTCGCGAGTTTTCCGGCTTCGACGCCGAGCAGGCCGGCGGGGGTGGCCGCGAGCAGTTCGAACAGGCGGCCGGGCGTGACATGACCGTCGCGGACGAGATTCAGGCCGAGCGCGAGCAGCGTTTCGGCGCCGGCCATGCCGGGCAAAGCTTCGGCGAAGGGGAGGCGCTTGTCCTCGGGGCCGCGCGGGTCGTGGCCCGAGGCGAGGACGTCGATCGTGCCGTCGGCGATCGCGGCGAGGCACGCGTGGCGATCATCCTCCGACCGGAGCGGCGGCGAGAGGCGCGCGAAGGTGCGGAAATCGCCGATCGCGGTGTCGGACAGCAGCAGGTGCGCCGGGGTGATGCCGCAGAGGACGGGCAGGCCCTTCGCCTTGGCGGCGCGGATCAGGTCGAGCCCGCGCGCGGTGGTGACCTGGCGGAAATGGACGGGGGCGCCGGTTTCCTCGACGAGCGCGAGGTCGCGGGCGATCGCGATCGCCTCGGCGATGGCGGGGGCGGAGGCGAGGCCGAGGCGGGTCGCCATCTCGCCATCGGTCGCGACGGCGCCGGCGGTGAGGCCCTCGTCCTCGGCGTGGATGATCGTGACGAGACCGAGCGCGGCGGCATAGCTCAGCACGCGGCGCATGACGCCGCTGTCGGCGATGCGGGCGCGGCCGGTGGCGATGGCGCGCGCGCCGGCCTGTTTCATCAGTCCGATTTCGGCGAGTTCCCGGCCTTCGAGGCCCTTGGTCGCGGCGGCGATCGGATGGACCCACAGGTCGGGCTTGCCGCCCTTGGCGGCGCGCTCGACAAGGCCGGCACCGTCGAGCGGGCCGCTGTCGGGCATCAGCGCGGCGCGGGTGATGCCGCCGAAATGGAAGGCGGGCTTGTCGGTCGCGAAGACGCCGAGGTCGATGATCCCGGGGGCGAGCCACTGGCCCCTGGCATCGACGGTTTCGGTGCCATCGGGAAGCTCGGTCGGGTCGATCGCGGCGATGCGGCCACCCGCCGCGAGCAGGCTGCCCGGGCGCGGCGTGTCGCCGTCGACCAGCAGCGCGTTGACGATGTGAAGCGGGGTCACGCCCATCCTGCTACTCCCCGCTTGCGGCGCGTGAGGATGTCGAGGCACGCCATGCGCACCGCGACCCCCATTTCGACCTGTTCGGTGATCGTCGAGCGGACGGGATCGTCGGCGACGCTGCTGTCGATCTCGACCCCGCGGTTCATCGGGCCGGGGTGCATGACGATCGCATCGGGTTTGGCTTTTTCGAGGCGTTTGGGGGTGAGGCCGTAGAGCGCGTGATATTCGCGTGGCGACGGCAAATAGGCGCCGTCCATGCGCTCGTTCTGGAGGCGGAGCATCATCACGACGTCGGCGTCCCTTATGCCTTCGTCCATGTCGGTGAAGCTGGTCACATGCATGCGCTCGATCGCGGGCGGGGTCAGCGTCGGCGGCGCGACGATGCGCACCTCGTTGCCGAGCAGGGTGAGCGCGAGGATGTTCGAGCGCGCGACGCGGCTGTGCAGCACGTCGCCGCAGATCGCGATCGTCAGCCCCTCGACCTTGCCCTTGCGGCGGCGGATGGTGAGCGCGTCGAGCAAAGCCTGGGTCGGATGCTCGTGGCGGCCGTCACCGGCGTTGAGGACGGGGCAGTCGACCTTGTCGGCGATGAGTTGGACCGCGCCCGATGACGCATGACGGATCACCATCGCGTCGGCGCGCATCGCGTTCAGCGTCATCGCGGTGTCGATCAGCGTCTCGCCCTTTTTCACACTCGACTGCGCGGCGTGCATGTTGACGACGTCGGCGCCGAGGCGTTTGCCGGCGATTTCGAACGACAGCAGGGTGCGCGTGGAGTTCTCGAAAAAGGCGTTGATAATCGTGAGGCCCGCGAGCCGGTCGTCGTGCTTCGCGGCGCCGCTGCGATTGAGTTCGACCCATTGCTCGGCGGCGTCGAGGACATAGCTGATCTCCCACGGGGTCAGCTGCGCGATGCCGATCAGGTGGCGATGGCGAAAGGCATCGCCGCCGGGCGGATAGTCGCTGGCGGGTCGGGTGGTGGAGGTTGTCATTAAAGCCGAGCGTCTACGCAGGAGTTGCGAGAATCGCAAGTCGTGATCCTCCCTGTGGCGAAGCCATGGGGAGGTGGCAGCGCGAAGCGCTGACGGAGGGGCTATGGCGCGGCGCTGCTGGCCCCTCCACCACTCGCTATGCGAGCGGTCCCCCTCCCCATCGCTGCGCGACAGGGAGGATCAATTGATCGAGAAGCCCGAGCCACCAGGCGAGGATCAGGATGATCTCGAGCCAGAGCCAGATCAGCATCCAGGTCGCGAAGGGCTGTTTGCGCGTCTTGTGGCGCACGAGGCGCGCGGCAAGGACGGTGCCGAACGCCCCGCCAAGGAAGGCCCAGAGGAGGAGCGTCGCTTCGGGAATGCGCCGGTCGCCGGCCTCTGCCTTCTGCTTGTCGAGCACCATCAGGACAAAGGCGATAAGGTTGGCCGCGATCAGCCAGTAGACGATATATGGGGTCATCCGCGCGTGAGCGCGTCGATCGCGCCCTGCAGGATGAAGGCGGCGGCGGCGCTGTCGACGCGTTCGGCGCGCTTGGCGCGGCTGACGTCGGCGGCGATCATCGCGCGTTCGACCGCGGCGGTCGACCAGCGTTCGTCCCAGAGCAGGATCGGCAGGGCGAGGGGGAGGAGGTTGCGCGCGAAGGCGCGGGTCGACTGGGTGCGCGGGCTGTCGCTGCCGTCCATGTTGAGCGGCAGGCCGACGACGAGGCCGACGACCGATTGCGTAGTGACGAAGGCCCGGATCGTCGCGAGGTCGGCGGTGAATTTCTTGCGGATGATCGTCTTGTCGGGGGTCGCGAAGGACCAGCCGGCGTCGCAGACGGCGACGCCGATGGTCTTGGTGCCGACGTCGAGGCCCATCAGGCGGCCGCCGTTCGGCAGCGTGGCGGCGAAATCGGGGGCGGCGGTGGTGATCATCGACCTGCCTCTATCCCCTATTTTCGTCATGCTGAACTTGTTTCAGCATCCATGGCCCGAGGTCGCGAGATCGGGCCATGGATCCCGGATCAAGTCCGGGATGACGAGGTCGGAGAGGTAGGGGTTTTGGGCGTTGGCGTCGCCGCCGCGGGCACCGCTACCGGCTCCGCCGCCGGCGGCACCGGCGAGGGTTTGCCTTCATAGGTCGCCAGCCGCCGCAGCACATCGGCGCGGACATTCGCCCAGAACAGGGTGATGTCGAAGACGTGGTAGTTGTTGCCCGGCAGCACATAGCTCGGCGCATAGTCCTTGGCGATATCGGCGTTGCCGACCATCAGCAGGCCGCGCGTGTCGTCGCATCGGGCACCGATCTTGCCCGCGATCAGCGAGCCACCCTTGAACCCGTCGATCGGCTTGAGCGTGCCGATGTTGGCCTTTGCTTTCGCCGTCGTGTCGGGGATGCCGGTGATCGGGTTGGTGCAGAGCATGCGCGTGTCGCGGCGCGGGCGGCCGTCGAAGCCGACGGTGCCGTCATAGGCGCCCAGCACCATCGACGGATCGGCGGGTTCGGCGAAGCTCGCCCAGCTGAGGATACAGCCCTTTTGTTCGGGGGTCTCGCAGGCGGGCAGGCCGAGCCCGGCGAGGTCGGTGTCGACGCTGACCGGCCAGCCGATGATGTAGGCGGCGACGATGCGCTTGGCGAGCGGGGTGCCCGCGATGCGGTTCTTGAGCAGGGTGGTGAGGTGCAGCGCGCCCTGGCTGTGGCCCGCGAGGATGATCGGCTTGTTCTTGGGGATGTTTTCCAGAAACGCGTCGAACGCCTGTTCGACGTCGCGATAGGCGGCATCGATCGCCTTGCCCGCGGTGACGCGGTCCTCGGCGAGGAAGGCGCCGAGCGTCGCCTGGCGATAACGCGGAGCCCAGACTTCGCCGGCATCGCCGAATGCGCTCGCCATGCCCTGCATGAACAAAGTCGCGCGGTAATTGGCGTCGCGGTCGTCGAGCGGGGCGTTCCAGCTCGACCGGCTGTAATAGCTGGTCGGGTGGACAAAGAAGATCGCGGCGTCGCCCTTTGGCGGGGCGATGTCCGCCGATGCGGTTTCGGCCGGTGTGGCCGCGGTGGCGGCCCTCGCGGGCGGGATCAGCTTGTCGGTCGCCGCCTTGGCGCTGTCGGGGGCGCGGGCTTCGTCGCCTTCGGCGGGCGGGCGCCAGTCCGACGGGTCGTTTTCGAGACCGGGGCGCGAGAACCACATTTTCGGATCGTCATAGGCATTGGGCGCCGCCGCGGTCTGTTCGACGAATTCGGCGCTGGGCACCAGCGCGGTGCGCGCGAACCAGCCCGGCGCGAATTGATAGGCAAGACCGACGCCGAGGATGAGGAAGATGACGGCGGCGATGAGGTAGAGGAACTTGCGGGCCATTTGGGCTCCATTGGGGACGGGGAGAGATGGGGTTCGGCGCCTCTTTACCCGTTCGGATCGCTTGAAGTCGAGCCGCCCCTCGGCGACGCATGCCTGCGGGGTACCTCGACTTCGCTCGACACGAACGGAAACAACAGTCCGGTCGTCCGGCGCCATCGCGTGCTATCTGGCTTGCGCGCGCGGCTTAAACAAGCCCAGATGTGGGGAATGACCGACATCCCCGCAAGCGCGCCCGCGCCCGATTCGCCGCATCCGTCGCACCGCCTGGACGACAGCGACGCGCCCTGGCCGCAGCGGCCGTGGATCATGGCGGCGATCTGCGCGGTCGCCGGTCTGGCCTTTCACCTGACGATCGACTGGCGGTACGAACCCAACCTCGATCCGGGGCGCAACGCGTTCGCGGCGTTCCTCACGGTTTCGACGCTGGTCTTCGTGCTCGGGGTCGAGCTGCGTCGCTGGCACTGGGCGCTGGGCTTTTCGTTGTTGTGGGGCGCGGTGATCGCGCTGATCGTGTGGACGTCGATCGGCTATAATGTGAACGCGTCGGTGTTCGAATGGCCCTTCTGGTCGGGGCTGCTCGCGGTGCTGATCGCGACGCCGTTGTTCCAGACGCGGCGCGACGTCGCGCCCGACTGGCGGTTCTGGAAATTGTGGGCGATGCCTTACGAGCGGCTGCACAGTCATGCGTGGACCGACGCGGTGATCGGCGCCGCGGCGCTGGCGTTCACCGGGCTGACCTTCCTGCTGGTGCTGCTGATCGGGCAGATGTTCCAGCTGATCGGGATCGACCTGGTCATGACGCTGTTCGAAAAGGGCTGGTTCCCGTGGATGCTGGCGGGGGCGGCGTTCGGTGGCGCGGTGGGTTTGCTGCGCGAGCGCGACAGGCTGGTGTCGACGCTCCAGCGGCTGGTGATGATCGTGCTGGCGGTGCTCGCGCCGGTGCTGGCGGCGGCGCTCGTGATCTTCCTGTTGTCGCTGCTCGGCACCGGGCTGACCAAGCTGTGGGATTCGGGGTTCTCGACCGCGGCGCTGATGATGGCGGTGGCGGCGTTCGCGGTGCTGCTCGCCAATGCGGTGATCGGCAATGGCACCGACGACCGCGCGAACAATAGCCTGTTGCGCGTGGCGGCGGCGGTGCTGGTCGTCGCGGTGCTGCCGCTCGCGGTGATTGCTTATTATTCGATGCATTTGCGGGTGATCCAGTACGGCTGGACCCCCGAGCGGATCTGGGGCGTCGTCGCGGCGATGATCGCGCTGGCTTATGGCGTCGCGGGATTGTGGTCGGTGGCGAAGGGGCGCCGGGGCTTCGACGATGTGCTGCGGCCGTTGCAACAGAAGCTGGCGATCGGGCTGACGTTGCTCGCGCTGTTCCTCGCGCTGCCGATCGTCGATTTCGGCGCGATTTCGACGCGCGACCAGGTGGCGCGGTTGAAATCGGGCGCGGTGGCGTCGGAAAAATTCGACTGGGCGGCGCTGGCGTTCGATTTCGGACCCGATGGGCGCGCGGCGCTGAAGGATCTGGCGAAGTCGGTCGACAAGACGCGCGCCGGCCTCGCCGAATGGGCGCTGAAGGCGAAGGATCGCTGGGAATTGAACGGATCGGGTGGTGCGATCGACGAAAGCGACATGGTCTATGGCGCGAAGCCGATCGAGCAGAAGATCCGGATTTTCCCCGCGGGCCGTAGCTTGCCGGCGGAGGCCTATGCCGCGTTGGCGGCGCAGGGCCAGTGCAAGACCGCGCCGTGCATCGCCTATGTGCTGGGCGACAGCCGCATCGCGGTGGTCAGCCGCGGCGGCAATGTCGGGCTGCTGGTGCGCGATGCGAAGACGCAGCAATGGTCCGAGAATTATGACGCGTTCCGGTCGGGGGACATGACGCGGGGGTTGACGATCGACGAACTGGAGAAGGCGGTGGTCGAGGTGCGGCCGGTGACGCGGCAGCAGGTCTTTGTCGACGGCAAGCCGGTCGGTGAGGATTTCGAGTGATCTGATCCTCCCTGTCGCGCAGCGATGGGGAGGGGGACCGTCCGCGAAGCGGATGGTGGAGGGGCCGCAACGTCGCGCCAATGCCCCTCCGTCAGCGCTTCGCGCTGCCACCTCCCCATGGCTTCGCCACAGGGAGGATCATGGTTGAAGCATTTCGGCGGTGATGCTAGCGGCGCAGCTTCTCCCGCAAAGGCAAGATGAATGGCAATCGATCAGGCAACGGTAAGGAAAATCGCGTCGCTGGCGCGCATCGCGATCAGCGATGCGGAAGCCGCCGCGATGGAAGGCGAATTGAACGGCATCCTCGGCTGGGTCGAGCAACTCGGCGAGGTCGATGTGACCGGGGTCGAGCCGATGACCGCGGTGATCCCGAACACGCTCAGGTTGCGCGACGATGTGATCGACGCCGACCCGCTGACCGGCGGCAACCGCCGCGACGATGTGCTGGCGAACGCGCCGGCGGCGATGCACGGCTTTTTCGGCGTGCCCAAGGTGATCGAATGATGGTCCATCATTCGATCATCCCGGACAGCGGCGTAGCCGCGACCGATCCGGGATCCAGAAACGAAAAATTGGGCGCTGTGACGCTCTGGACCCCGGCCTTCGCCGGGGAACGGTGAGATAAATGACTGATCTTACGAATCTAACAGTAGCGCAGATCCGCGACGGGCATCGCGCGGGCGATTTCAGCGCCGTCGAGGTCGCCGAGGCGTTCAGCGCCAATGTGGCGGGCGCGAAGGCATTGAATGCGTTTATCGTCGAGACCCCCGAGCATGCGTTGGCGGCGGCGAAGGCGGCCGATGCCGATCGCGCGGCGGGGACGCTGAAGCCCTTGTCGGGCGTGCCGATCGGGATGAAGGATTTGTTCTGCACCGATGGCGTCCAGACGACCGCCGCGAGCCATATGCTCGAAGGCTTTGTGCCCCGCTATGAATCGACCGTCTCGGCGAAATTGTGGGACGCGGGGGCGGGGATGCTCGGCAAGCTGAACCTCGACCAGTTTGCGATGGGGTCGTCGAACGAAACCTCTTACTTTGGCAATGTCATCAGCCCGTGGAAGCGCAAGGATGGCGGCAATGCCGCACTCGCGCCGGGCGGGTCGTCGGGCGGCAGCTCGACCGCGATCGCGGCGCGGCTGTGCCCCGCGGCGACGGGGACCGACACCGGCGGCTCGATCCGCCAGCCCGCGGCCTTCACCGGCATTTCGGGGATCAAGCCGACCTATGGCCGCTGCTCGCGCTGGGGCATCGTGGCGTTCGCGAGTTCGCTCGACCAGGCGGGGCCGATGGCGCGCGATGTGCGCGACTGCGCGATCATGCTCGAAAATATGGCGGGCTTCGATCCGAAGGATGCGACGAGCCTCGACCTGCCGGTGCCAAATTGGGAAGCGGCCTTGTCGAGCGATCTCAAGGGCAAGACGGTCGGTATTCCCAAGGAATATCGTCTCGAGGGCATCGATCCCGAGATCGACGCGATGTGGGACGCGGGCATCGCGATGCTGAAGGATGCGGGGGCCGAGGTCGTCGAGATCAGCCTGCCGCACACGAAGTACGCGCTGCCCGCCTATTATATCATCGCGCCCGCCGAGGCGTCGTCGAACCTCGCGCGCTATGACGGCGTGCGTTATGGTTTGCGCGACTTGCCTGAGGGCGCGGGGTTGCAGGATATGTACGCCGCGACGCGCGCCGACGGCTTTGGCCCGGAAGTGAAGCGCCGCATCATGATCGGTACCTATGTGCTGTCGGCGGGTTTCTACGACGCGTACTACACGCAGGCGCAGAAGGTGCGGACGCTGATCGCGCGCGATTTCGACGCGGCGTTTGCGGCGTGCGACGTGATCCTCGCGCCGACCGCGCCGTCGGCGGCGTTCGGTCTGGGCGAGAAGATGGCCGATCCGCTGGCGATGTACCTCAACGACGTGTTCGCGGTGCCCGCGAGCCTCGCGGGGCTGCCCGCGATGTCGGTCCCCGCAGCGCTGAACCGTGAAGGGCTGCCGCTGGGGCTGCAGATCATCGGCAAGGCTTTCGACGAGCAGGGCGTGCTGAACGCCGGGCTGGCGATCGAAGAGCGGGCTGGGTTTACAGCGCGGGCGGAGAAGTGGTGGTGAGCGCATTAGGAGAAATCGTCGAAGCGGCTATTCAGGCCATTGGCGAACTCCTATCGGGACCTGGAAAGAAGGATTCTCAGCTAACCGACCAGGATTGTGCCCGGCACAAGCGGAAGGTTTGGCGCGAGATTATCCGTTCAAATCGAAGAGACGAGAGATGAGCGATTATCGCATCAAGGGTGAAACCGGCGAATGGGAGGTCGTGATCGGCCTTGAGGTCCACGCCCAGATCACCACCAACGCCAAGCTGTTCTCGGGCGCCGCGACGGCGTTTGGGGCCGAGCCGAACACGCAGGTGTCGCTGGTCGACGCCGCGATGCCCGGCATGCTGCCGGTGCCGAACCGCGAGTGCATCCGCCAGGCGGTGCGCACCGGCATGGCGATCGAGGCGCAGATCAACAAATATTCGCGGTTCGACCGCAAGAATTATTTCTATGCCGATCTGCCGCAGGGTTACCAGATTTCGCAGCTTTATCATCCGATTGTCGGCGAAGGTTTGCTGACGATCGAGGCCGATGAAAAGGCGGGCATCCCCGAACCCAAGGTGATCGGGGTCGAGCGTATCCATGTCGAGCAGGACGCCGGCAAGCTGATGCACGACCAGCATCCGACGATGTCCTATGTCGACCTCAACCGCTCGGGCGTCGCGCTGATGGAGATCGTCTCGCGCCCCGATATGCGCTCGCCCGCCGAGGCGGGGGCCTATGTGCGCAAGCTGCGTTCGATCCTGCGCTATGTCGGGTCGTGCGACGGCAATATGGAGGAAGGCTCGATGCGCGCCGACGTCAACGTCAGCGTGCGCAAGCCTGGCGACGAATTCGGGACGCGGACCGAGACGAAGAACGTCAATTCGGTGCGTTTCGTGATGGCGGTGATCGAGGGCGAGGCGAAGCGCCAGGTCGCGCTGATCGAAAGCGGCGGCACGGTGGTGCAGGAAACGCGGCTCTACGATCCCGACCGCAACGAGACGCGCTCGATGCGGTCGAAGGAAGATGCGCATGATTACCGCTACTTCCCCGATCCCGACCTGTTGCCGCTGATCCTCGACGAGGATTTCCTGACCGAGTGCCGCGACAGCCTGCCCGAACTGCCCGACGCCAAGCGCGCACGCTATCTGGCGGCCGGGATTTCGCCGTATAATGCCGATGTGCTGACCGCCGAGGTCGAGAGCGCACTGTGGTTCGATACGCTGCTGGCGACCGGCGCGAAGCCGGCCCCGGCGGCGAATTGGGTGACGAGCGAATTGTTCGGGGCGCTCAATCGGCTCGGCAAGAGCTTCGAGGATTGCCCGGTCGGCCCGGCGCAGGCGGGCGAATTGCTCGGCCTGGTCGCCGACGGCACGATTTCGGGGACGATCGCCAAGACGGTGTTCGAGAAGATGCTCGAAAGCGGCGACGGTGCGGGCGCGATCGTCGAGCGCGACGGGCTGAAGCAGACGAGCGACACCGGCGCGATCGAGGCCGAGATCGCCAAAATCCTGGCCGCCAACGCCGACAAGGTCGAGCAGTATAAGGGCGGCAAGGAAGCCTTGTTCGGCTTCTTCGTCGGGCAGACGATGAAGGCGATGCAGGGCAAGGCGAACCCGCAGGTCGTCAACGAGTTGCTGAAAAAAGCGCTCGGCTGACGCGAGGGTCCAGGGTTCGTTGTAAAGTGGCCGCAAAGGCCCTTGTCTCCCCGCAAAAACTGTCATAGCAAGCCGTTATTGGGGAAAAACGGGGGTTTTCAGTGGGTCGCAAAACGGGTGCGGCAGCGTTGCTGCTGCTTTTATCGTCATGTCCGGCGTGGTCGGGGGTGGCCCTGGCCGCCGCGCCTGAGTCCGAGGCCGAGCAAGCGGATGCGGGCGACGATGGCGCGAAATTCTTTCTGTTTCACAAGGCCGGGGTTTCCATCGATCAGGCGCGAGGCGACCTGATCTATTGCATCGGTCAGGCGCGACCGATCCTGTCGTTCCGTGACCGTTACGGCGGCAGCGGCGGGCTGTTGGGCGCGATGATCAATGGCCGGATGGCGGAGATCGACCGGTTCCGGATGCGCAATGCCGCCATGCGTAAATGCATGGGGATGATGAATTACGATCGTTACGCCATGCCGCAGGAACAGTGGAAAACGCTCGTCAACGAGGGCGATATCGTCCTCGACAATGATGGGCTGGTGAGCGCCGAAGTCGTCGAGCGCATGGCCGCCTATGCCAGCGGGCCGGTGCCCGCGACGGAGAAATTGTCGCGATGATCAGGAAAAGTGCAATCGGCCTCGCCGTCGCCGCGATGCTATTTGGTCCGCTGGTGACGACGGCCTCCGCCGCCGAGAAGCCGGCGAAGGTTCCGAAGATCAAGCTGGAGCCGCTGAAGCCCGGAAAGATCAAGCTCGATCCGCGATTGGGCTATATCCTGGTTCGCATGGGTCCGAGCAACGCCAGCGAAAAGCCCACTCCCGTCGCGTTCGTCCGGATCAACGCCGCCACCGGCAAGCCGTTCGAACCGGGCGACGAAGAAGCCGCCGTGCCCAATTTCGACCGGACGGTGCTGGTTGTCGTGAACGCCGGACGCAGTTTCGGGGAAGTCGATGGCCAGTCGGTTTATTTGCTGTCGGCCTATCCCGGTCAGTGGATCATTTCGAACGTCGGCGAAACCTGCCTGTCACTCGGCACCTATCAATTCGAGGTCAAGCAGGGCGAAGTCGCCGATATCGGGAGCCTGTGGACGGCTCGCGAAGATGGAAAGTCCGCCGTTCCGCAACTTGCCGGCGTCACATTGTCTCAGGATCTCGTCGAATTCGGGACGATGATGAATATCGTCATGTCGACCGCGCTGTTCGCCGCGCCCGCCGACGGCACGCCGGCGCTGCCCGCCGAACTCGCCAGTTTTCCGGTGTCCAAGGCGGCGCTCTCACCCGATTTCCGCATGGAAAACCGGTGCCAGGGCTTGATCAATCGTGCGGCAAGCCTGCCCCCGATGGAAAGCGCGCCGCCGATGACGCAAGCCGAAGCCCTGGCCGCCATCGACAAGATGAACCCGCCCGACCGGGTGGAAGCGGCGCGCAAACGCGCCGCGCAGAAGGCTGCGTCGGCAGCGGCGGCCAAATAGCCAAGGCCTTTGCAGTTGGTCGATGAGGCCGGGAAGGCGCTCAGCGGACCGGTGGGGGTCGATGATCGGTGCGCATGTGGGGGTGAAATGCGGAATTTCCATCTATCGGTCGCGATCGCGGCGATCTGTCTGGCGATAACGCCATCGGTGGGTTTCGCGCAGGCGATCAAGCCGCCGCCCCCGATGCGGGCCTTCTCCGCCGAGGAAGTCGCGGCGGTCGCCATGCCGGACACCGCGTTCGCGGCAACGCCCGACGATATCAAGACATATGACAAATATTTCTATTTCCATCGCGACGGCACGGATTTCGATGCCGCCTTCAACGATCTGAGCGAATGCGATGCGCTGGCCAGCGGGCTTATCTATTATGCGGGGCGTGATCCGGTCCTGGCGAGTTATTATGCCACACAATATGGACTTGCCGGGGCTTTGAGCAACGTGATCACCGCGCCAATCGACGATGCGATCCTTGGGTCGACCGAGCGTCGCAAGATTCGGCGGCTCAATATGCGCAACTGCATGGGATATAAGGGATATGACCGCTACGGCCTGGAAAGGGAGCGCTGGCAAGCCTTTCATTTCGAGGAAGGCTTCAATCGCGTCGATGACGACAAGCGTACCGCCTATCTGATGAAACAGGCGCGGGTGGCGTCCGGTCCCAAGCCGACGGCGGAGGTTCTGATACGATGATCCGTATGGTGACGCCCGCGCTGGCGTTTGTGGCGGTCGCCGTCTCGTCGATCGCCTGCGCGAAGCCGGCCGGCTATGCCGACACGATCCAGGAGCGGGACCTGTTGTCGGGCAAGGAAAAGATCGAGCCGGAGAGCGGTTATGTCTATATTCGCAGTCCGATTCCGCAAGGCGGCGTACTGCTGCTTTTGCCCGATGAGGCGGCGATCGCCCGATACGAAGCGGAATGGACGGCGGCGCTGGCGGTTGTTCAGCAGAAATATCCCGCCAAGCTGGAGGATTGGGAGTTTCGCACCCGCCTCGCCCACGGCAAGGGGCAAAAGTTGCCGGAAAAGCCGATCGAGCCGACGCCGGAGAATTTCTCGATCGGGCCCATCGAAGAACGCAATCCGGTATTCTATGGTCTGCATATCTCGGCCTCGACCGAAAGCCCGCAGAGCTACAGCTATTTGTTGCGCTTGGAGCCGGGGCGCTATGCCTATTACGGTCCGATTTCCAAGAAACCGGGCGGCTTGAGCGGAACCTGCTATTGCATGGGCACGGTTTCGTTCGAGGTGAAGGCGGGAAGGATCACCGACACCGGGAAATTTTTTCCCGGTGGGATGCTCGCCTTTGGCCTGCCCGCTTCCCTGCAATCCTATCCCAACGAACAGGCGGATTTTCGCGCCCATGGGAAACTCGACAATTTTTTCGGCCTTGCCATCGGACGCATGCCACGGGTTGCCGGCATCCTCGCCTATGACCGCGACAAGGTGATCGACCTGAAGGCGCAGGCCGAGGCGGCCGCCGCCGCGACGCCGGATGCCGGAGCGGTCGAAACGACACCCGTCGCGGCGACGGGTACCGAAGGCTAAGCGGCCAAGGGGGCTTGGGCCTCAGAAACGCCGCTGGCCCGCGCCCCAGTCGCCGCTGTTGCACTGGCCCGAAAAATTGGTGATCGCGTCGATCGTGATCCGGCCCGAGCGGCGGTCGACGGTCAGCTTCGGCTTGTTGAGCCCGTTGATGCGATAGCTGGCGGTGATGCGGTCGGGGGTGAGGACGAGGTTGTCGAGGTCCCACCAGCCATGATCGTCGCCGCTGTGGATCGGCGCGACGAGCTTCGGGCCGAGGTGGATACGCCCCTGATCGCCGTAGAGTTCGATCTGGACGTCGCTGGTGAAGCCCTGCGCGCTATTGCCGACCTGGTTGCTCCACTCCCACTTATGATCCCACGGGTTCCACTTGTAGGTCGGTTTGACATCGACGGTGGGACGGGTGCCGGCGCCGTAACAGACGAGGACGAGCGAGCCGGGGTCGCGATAGCCGCTTTCGGCGGGCCGGTCATAGGCGTGCGGTTGAGGCATATGGGCATCGCGCGGCGGGCCGTTATCGCAATTTTCGGGGGGCACCGCGATCAGCGCGCCATAGCGGCCGTCGACGGTCGATACCGACAGGCAGCGGCCGGTGCGCTGGTTCCACCAGAAGGTGTAGCGCTGTTCGCCGACGGTCGTCGAATGGCGCGATTCATAACCGCGCGCGAGCAACTGGGTTTCGCCGCCCGCGGCGCGCGCGCCGATGAGGTCGGCGACATCGGATGCCGGCTGGGCCGAGGCGGCGAGCGGGACGGCGGCGGAAGCGAGGAGGAGGATAGCGAGCGGGAAACGCATAGGGACTCTCCAGTCGCGAGATGCCCCGATCCTATCAGAAACCGGCGCCAGCTCCAATCAAGCCCGAGCGGCTATGCCGAAATTAAACTCCCGTTCTGGCATCATTTTTCCGCCTTCCACACGCTGCGGCCTTCCTTGATGGTTTCCAGGACCTTGATGGCTTTGATGCCGTCCACCGGCGTGGTCAGCGGGTTGCGATCGAGGACGACGAAGTCGGCGAGCAGGCCGGCTTTGATGCGACCCTTGCGCTTCTCCTCGAAGACCTGCCAGGCGGGAGCGGTGGTGAGCGCCTGCAGCGCTTCATAGGCGCCCAGCCGCTCGTCGGGGCCGCTGACGACGCCGGTCGGTGAGACGCGCGCCATCGAGGTCCAGAGCATGAAGCGCGTGTCGAGCGGGGTGACGCTGTAGTCGCTGTGGTTCGATGGCGTCAGGCCCGCCGCACGCGCCGAGCGGAAGGGGCTGATGAAATCGACGACCTCTTTCGGGAAATTGGTGCGGTGGACATCGGCCCAATACCAGGTGTGGTTCGAGAAATAGGCGGGACCGACGCCGATGCGCTTGTAGGCGGCGAGCTGGTCGGGACGCTGGAACTGCGAGTGGATGACGATCGGGCGGCGATCGTCGGCGGCCTTGATCCCGAGCGCGTCGAAACAGCGGATCGCCATGTCGATCGCCGCGTCGCCATTGGCATGGGCGAAGATCTGCCAGCCGCGATCGTGGACCTTGCGCGCCTGGGTGCAGAATTCCTCCTCGGAAAGGACGGGCTGGCCGTGCCAGGGGTGTGAACCGTCGGGGCTGCCGCGCTGATAGTCGCGGGTGAAATAGCCGGTGCGCGCCTGGACCGATCCGTCGAGGACGAATTTGATCCCCTGCAGCTTCACATGGTCCTGATAGACGCCGAATTTGACCGCCGGATCGGCTAGCAGCGCATCGAGGCCGGTCGAGAAGGGCAGGAGGGCAAGGTCGATTTTCAGCCGCTCGCGCGCGGCGGGGCTGGTCAGGAAGGCGATGTCGGGGGGCTGGGTCGCGCCGTCCTGCGCATGGGTATAGCCTTCAGCGAAATAGGCATTTTGCGCGGCGTCGAGCGCCGCGAGCTTCTGTTCCGCCGTCGGCTGCGGCATTTTGGCGAACAGCAGATACATCGCCTTTTCGAGGAGAACGCCGTTGAGCTTGCCCGCGTCGTCGCGGAGCATGATGCCGCCTGGCGGGACGGGGGTCGCTTCGTCGATCCCCGCAGCCTTGAGCGCGGCGCTGTTCGCCACGGCGCCATGGAGTGAGACATGGAGCACGACGATCGGCCGGTCGGCGGCGACCGCGTCGAGTTCGGCGCGGGTAATGTGGCGCTTTTCGGCGAGGGTTTCATGATCATATTGCCAGACGACGATCCATCGGTCGGCGGGAAACGATTTCGCATAGTCGCGTATCGCGGCCTGCAATGCGGGAATGTCGGTGACGCCCGCGTGCGCCTTGTCGCGCAGGTCGAGCCCGCCCGCGCTCATCGTCGCCGCCGTGAAATGCGAATGGGCGTCGACGAAGCCCGGGAGCATGGTCGCGCCGTTGAGGTCATGGATCGCGGGAGCAGGCCCGGCGACCTGGCGCGCTTCCGCCTCCGACCCGGCAAAGGCGATCTTGCCGTCTTTGGTCACGACGGCCTCCACCGTCTGCGGTGTATCGCCGTCCATCGTCACGATCGGGCCGCCACAGTAAATCGTGGCGTCCTGCGCAATGGCGGGTGCGGCCAGCGCCGCGAGCATCAGGGCAAATGCCCCGGTCGATATTTTCATCATCGTCTCTCCCCGCCCGCATCGTGGCGGCGGGAGAGGGAGTGGGTCAAGTGGTTCGTTTGCTAATTTTCTCTCCGCCCGATCGCTGTGCAACAGGCGGGGGTGGCCTCTATATCTGCTGCGGCGGCACTTCGCTGGGGCCGCGCCCCGGCTGGTCGATGCCGCCGCCGCCGGGGCTCCCGGGGATTTCGAGCGGCTGGCCGGCGGGGTCCTCCTGCGGGGTCGGCTGGACCGGATGTTCGGGTGGCGCCATCGGTTCGATCGTGTCGGGCTTGGGCTTCGGCAGCGGGTCGGCCGCATGGACGTGCAGGCTGGCGCTATAGCTTGTCATCATTCGTCTCCTTAGCCGACCAACGTCCGGCACGCCCCGACGTTCCGGCTGCGTTGCGGGCCTTGCCCTCATCCGTCCGTCTGCTATAGCGCCGCGCGGCCCGCACGGGCGTGCGCGGCTTTTTCGCGCGTATTCGTGCATCCGGCCGAAGCTTCTCAAGCGGGCGTGGCGGAATTGGTAGACGCGCTGGTTTTAGGTACCAGTATCGCAAGATGTGGGGGTTCGAGTCCCTTCGCCCGCACCATCTTCGCGAGCAGAGGCACGGAAATGGGGAACGCCGTCGTCGAGACGGGGTTCGGATAGAGATTTTGAGCAAGGATAAGACCAAGGCAATGAAGACCGTCGAAACGCTGAACGAAGGCCTGAAGCGCGAATATCGCGTGACCATCACCGCCAAGGATATCGATGCCCGCGTCGATGACGAAGTGAAGAGCATTGCCCCGACGGTGCGCATGCCCGGCTTTCGCCCCGGCAAGGTGCCGGCGAACCTGATCCGCAAGATGCACGGCGCCGCACTGTCGGCCGACGCGCTGAACAAGGCGATCGAAGCCGGCGTTCGCGACCTGATGACCAGCGAAAAGCTGCGCCCCGCGCTGCAGCCCGCGGTCACGCTCGACGAGGGGTATGAGACCGGCAAGGACGCCGAGATCACCGTCGCGCTCGAAGTGCTGCCGGTCATCGAGACCCCGTCGATCGACGGGCTGAAGCTCGAGCGCCTGACGGTGCCCGCCGATGATGCCGCGGTCATGGCCAAGATCGAGGAATTCGCCACCCAGATGAAGCGCTTCGAAGAGGCGCCGAATACCAAGAAGGCCGCAACCGGCGACCAGGTCATCATCGACTTCGCAGGGTCGGTCGACGGCGTCGCCTTCGACGGCGGCACCGGTGAGGACATGGCGGTCGAAATCGGTTCGGGCCAGCTCATCCCCGGCTTCGAAGACCAGCTGGTCGGCGTGAAGGTCGGCGACGACAAGATCGTCAAGGTGACTTTCCCCGCCGATTATCCGGTCGCGGACCTCAAGGGCGCCAACGCCGAATTCGCCGTCACGGTGAAGGAAGTGAAGGTTCCCGCCGCGTCGAAGATCGACGACGAGTTCGCCAAAACGCTGGGTCTCGAGAGCCTCGACAAGCTCAAGGAGATCATGAAGGACCAGGTCGAGCAGGAACTGAACGGCCTGACCCGGACCCATATGAAGCGCAAGCTGCTCGACCAGCTCGCCGCGAGCCATGACTTCGAAGTGCCGCCGACGATGGTCGAGGCCGAGTTCGGCCAGATCTGGCAGCAGCTCGAGCATGAAGCGAGCCACGAGGAAGACGTCGAGGCGGCGAAGGCCGAGCTCGAAAAGGACAAGGACGAATATCGTTCGATCGCCGTCCGCCGCGTCCGCCTCGGCCTGCTCCTCTCGGAAATCGGCCAGGCGCATGGTGTGCAGGTGTCGCAGCAGGAAATGCAGCGTCTCGTTTCGCAGGCGGCGCAGCAGTATCGCCCCGAAGACCGCCAGCGCTTCCTGGAATATGTCCAGCAGGACGCGCTCGCCGCGGCCCAGCTCCGCGCTCCGCTCTATGAGGACAAGGTCGTCGACTTCCTGTTCGAAAAGGCAGAGATCAGCGATCGCGAAGTGACCCGCGAAGAAATCGAAGCGGCGATCGAAGCCGACGACGACGGCGGCCACGTTCACGGCCCGGGCTGCGGTCACGATCATGACCACGACGCCAAGCCGGCCAAGAAGGCGGCGGCGAAAAAGCCCGCCGCCAAGAAGGACGCGGTGACCGAAGAAGCCGCTGCCGAGGCGCCGGCGAAGAAGGCTCCGGCGAAGAAGGCGGCTGCTCCGAAGGCCGACGAAGCCGAGGAAAAGCCGGCTGCCAAGAAGCCGGCCGCGAAGAAGGCTCCGGCGAAGAAATAAGACGGTCTGGCCGTCGCTGAAAAAGGCCGGTAGGACAGGGTCCTGCCGGCCTTTTTCGTGTCCGGAATTCGGGGGATGCGAGATGGGGATCGAGCGATCAGAGCTTTCGCGCCGCGCGATGATCGCACAGGGGGCCGCTTTGCTGGCGCTTCTGCCCGCCTGTACGCGCGCCGCCGAACCCGCGCCCGCGCCGCGCTGGCAGCCCGAGGAGGCGAAGGCGATCGAAGCGATACCCTATGAACGGATCGAGGTGCCCGGGGCGCAGGCGATGGCGCGCTGGGACGCCCTGCGCACGGCGCGGCCCGACGTCTGGCCAGTAATCGTCGGCGGGGACGAGGATCTGGCCCGCATCGCGGACCAGATGGCGATGACCGACCTGCCACCGGCCGCGACCACGCTGGCGGCGGCGGCGAAGCTCGCGCATCCCAAGAGTTTGTGGGACCTGCGAGACAAGGAGAAGGCCGACTGGCACGGCTATCTGAAGGCGCATCCCGAACTCGGCCCCGAAGATGAGGACTATGTCGCCGACCTGGGCGACTGGCCTGCGGTGCCGCCGCAGGAAACGGGGCTCACCGTTGCCGAGGACATATTGACCCGGCGCCCTTATCCGCACGCGCATATCCTGCTCCTGCCCACCGTGCAGTCCTTCGAAGTGCCCGCCTATCTGAAATGGGGTGGATGGAACGCTTGCCCGCCGCCCGAAATCCATGTCGCGGCGATGCGGCGCTGGGGCGAGGATTATGGCGCGGAGATCGTCGGGATCACCGGCGACGTCATCAACGTGCGGGTGAAGCGCCGCCCCGCGACCCGCGAAGAAGCGATTTCACTGGCGCGCGAACAATATGCCTATTGCGCCGACATCGTCGATCAGGGTGTCGAGGACATTGCGACGCTCGCGGCGGGATTGATGGCGTCGGACTGGTGGTATTTCTGGTGGGATTGATCGCCCGCTGTCAGAGTTGACGCGTCCAATATTGCAATTCGTGCCGCTCTTCTCCGCCTCCGACGGTCTTCCAGTCGAACCACGCCGTGACGCCCGCCAGCGGCGCATAGCCGCGGCGGTGCCAGAAGGTGTCGAGCGGGCGGTGATCGGCGGGGCGGGCAGGGTGATCCGCGGCGCGGATGACGCTGCAGAAGGCGGCGTGGGTGGCGCCGCACGCGCGGGCCTGCGCCTCGCGATGGTCGAAGAAGGCGTGGCCGATGCCCTGGCCGCGATATTCGCCGCGCAGCACCGATTCGCCGAAATGGAAGGTGCGGGCGATGTCGAAGCCGGCGGCGGCGAGCGGCGCGCGCCAGGCGGTGTCCTGCGTCGCCAGCGGGGCCGCGGTGGCGGCGCCGACGATTTCGCTGCCGTCGCGCGCGACGACGATCACGGCGCCCGCGGCGGCCGCGAAATCGGCGAGATAGGCGGCTTCATAGGCGGGGTCGCCATCGTAGAGATACGGGAAGTCGCGGAACACCGTGATGCGCAGACGCGCGAGCGCGGGCAGCACGTCGGCGAGGGCGCCGCCCGTGACCGGCGCGACGGTGACCGTCATGCGCCGACCTGTTTCAGCCAGTCGGAGAGATTATAATAGGTGGTGACGCGATCGATCCGCCCCTCGGCATTCACCGACAGGAAGGCGCCGGCGGGCAGGCGGTAGGTCTGGCCCGTCGCTTCGGGCAGGCCGTCGTCGGTGGCGAGATAGGTGCCATTGACTATGAACTCGGCGGCGGCGCGCTCGCCCTCGGCAAGGATCAGGATGTCGGTGAGCCGTTCGCGATAGCAGCGCGTCATATGCGCGTTGAAGTCAGCGAACAGCGCCTTGCCGTGGCGCGGTTCGCCCTGGTTGACGTCGTGGCGCAGATCGTCGGCGACGAGCGCGAGCATCGCGTCGGTGTCGCCCGCGTTGAAGGCGGCATAATAAGCGGTGACGATGTCGCGGGTTGTGGTCATGGCTATTCGGTCCCAATTTCAAGCTCGTCATTGCGAGCGAAGCGAAGCAATCCAGGGCGGTGCCAGGGAACGCTGGATTGCCGCGTCCCCCGGATCAAGTCCGGGGTCCTCGCAATGACGAAGTTTGTGATATTTCGGCGCTAAATCACCGCCATATTATAGCAATGCCAGCTGAAGATCGCGGCGGCGCCGCGGTGGGGGCGCCAGGCTTCGGCGATCTCGCGGATCGCCTTTTCGCTCGGGCGGGTTTCGTGCTGCATGATGCGACCCACGGCTTCCTGCACCGCGAGGTCGCCCGCGGGCCAGATGTCGGGGCGTCCCTCGGCAAAGAGCAGGTAGATTTCGGCCGACCAGCGCCCGATGCCCTTGACCTTGGTAAGCAAGGCGATCGCCTCCTCGTCGTCGGTGGGGAGCGCGTCGAATTGCAGCTCGCCGTCGAGGATCAGTTGCGCGAGGCTTTTCGCATAGCCCTGTTTCTGTCCCGACAGGCCGCAAGCGCGCAGCGCGTCATATTCGGCCGCCGCCATCACCTCGACCGGACAACCCTCGCCGAACGCCGCCTCGAGCTTGTTCCAGATCGAGTTCGCGGCGGCGACGCTGACCTGCTGGCCGACGATCGTGCGCAGCAGGGTGGTGTAGCCGGGGGCGCGGATGCGCGGCTCGGGATAGCCGGCATGGCCGAGCGCGCGCGCGAATCCCGGCTCGATCCCGGCGAGCGCGTCGATTCCGGCGTTTAGCTGCTGCTGGGTCAGGCCCATGCCGATATTCTCCTTTTGTTCCGAGTTGTCTAACTAGCAGCGCTTGATTTGCCGCGCAACGCGCGACATAGCGCACTCGAATCGAACGATATGGGGATGCACATGGCCAAGCTGATTGTCGTGACGCGCGACGGGACCGAACATGAGATCGAAGGCGACACCGGCCTGACCGTGATGGAAAATATCCGCGACGCGGGGTTCGACGAACTGCTCGCGCTGTGCGGCGGTTGCTGTTCGTGCGCGACCTGCCACGTTCATGTCGAGGCTGGCGCGACCGACCAGCTGCCCGCGATGAGCGAGGACGAGAACGACCTGCTCGATTCGACCACCGACCGCGACGACACATCGCGTCTGTCGTGCCAGCTGCCCTTCACCGAGGCGATGGACGGGCTGAAGGTGCGAATCGCGGCGGAAGACTGACCTTCCATCAAACCGCTCGTCATTGCGAGCGAAGCGAAGCAATCTAGGGCGGTTACCGCCTGCTCTGGATTGCCGCGTCGCTTCGCTCCTCGCAATGACGGGGTTTACCGGTGCTACGCTCCCGCCGTCGCGACCGCGTAGAGCGCGACCGCCGCGGCGTTCGAGATGTTCAGGCTTTCCATGCGCGGCGAGATCGGCAGTTTTGCCAGCACGTCGCAATGCTCCATGACATTGTGGCGCATGCCGTCGCCTTCGGAGCCGAGGACGAGCGCGACCTTGCTGCCGTCCAAGACCGACCCCAGCGTCGTGTCGGTGTCGCCCATCAGGCCGATGCGCCAATATTGCGCTTCGGCGATCTCCTCCAGCGCGCGCGACAGGTTGACGACGCGAATCCACGGCACGATTTCGAGCGCGCCCGACGCCGAGCGCGCGATGACGCCGCTTTCGGGCGGGCTGTGGCGGTCCTGCGTGACGATCGCTGCGGCATCGAAGGCGGCGGCCGAACGCAGCACCGCGCCGATATTATGCGGGTCGGTGACCTGGTCGAGGACGATGATCGGACGGCGGCTGTCCGAATCGATCTCTTCCTGCAGCAGGTCGCCAAGATAGATGCTCTCGAGCGGGTCGACCTCGATCACCAGCCCCTGGTGCGGCGCATCGCGCGCGACGAGTCGCGCAAGGTCGGTGACCTCGGCATAGCTGATTGGAATCACCGGCGGCAGGTCGAGCTGCCCCAGCGCTTCGCGGGTGCCCCAGATGCGCTTGACGGTGCGTTCGGGGTTGGCGAGCGCGGCGAGGACGGCGTGGCGGCCCCAGAAACGGATGGGCTGGCCGCGCGTGCTCGGGCCCTGCGTACGGCGATGACGGGAAAATTGTCTCATGGCCGCGCCTTTCCCATGACTGCCATTGACAGGCAAGCCTCGTTTCGCCATTGGGCCACTTCCCAAAGCGGACCCCATGGACAGGTGGCCGAGTGGTTAAAGGCAGCAGACTGTAAATCTGCCCGGGTTTCCGTACGCTGGTTCGAATCCAGCCCTGTCCACCATCCTCCCATCCGAGGGTGTCCGCCGAACCCCCTAGAAATCCCGGAAAACCTAGCGTATCATCCACGCATCGTCCGCATGCGTCCGGGGCAATTTGCCTGCAGCCGGAGCGTAGTGTGGGGGAAGTGTGGGGGAAGATTGTCTTTCCCCCACACTCGTGTTCCCCAGAATGTGGGGAGAAAGTGTGGGGGAAGATTCCCATGGGCAAACTCACGGCGGTTGCGGTTAAGGCCGCTCTTGCGAATCCGGGCACCTATCAGGATGGTGACGGCTTGTTTTTGAAGGTCGACAAGCGGGGAGGGGCGTCTTGGACCCTTCGCCTGCAGCGCGACGGCAAGCGTCAGGACATCGGGCTGGGCAGCGCGAAGTTGTTCACTTTGGCGCAGGTCCGCGAGAAGGCCGGTGAGCTTCGCAAGGCGGTCAAGGTCGACCGGCGCGACATATTGGCTGAGCGGAAGGACGAGGCGTCTGCCAAGGTGACGTTTCGCGAGGCGGCGAGGCAATATCACGCCGAGAACGAGGCGGGATGGAAGAGCGAGATCTACGCCCGCCAATGGCTTTCCAGCCTTGAGAATTACGCCTTCCCGAAACTGGGCGACGAGCAGACCGGTGCGATTGTCGCGGCTGACATCATAAACGTGCTCACGCCGATCTGGCAGGAGATACCCGACACCGCCCGTCAGGTGCGCAACCGGATCTGCACCGTGCTGGATTATGCGCATGCAAAGGGCTGGCGTTCACGCGAGGCTCCCTCAGGTAATAGCAGCCTGAAAGCGGGGCGTGGCTTGCCGCGGCAACTCAAGAAGACCGAGAATCGCAAGGCTATGCCATATGCGGCTTTGCCCGGTTTCATCACTGCACTGCAGCGCAAGCCATCCTACAGCAGGCTTGCGCTGGAACTACTCATCCTGACCGGTGCGCGCAGCCAGGAGGTGCGTCTGGCGACCTGGGACGAACTCGACATCGAAGCGCGGCTATGGACTGTGCCCGCCGATCATATGAAGCGTGGCAAGTCGCATATCGTGCCGCTGTCCGATGCCGCGCTGGAAGTGATTGCAAAAGCGCATGCTTTCAGGCTCCCGGACACAGACGTGATTTTCCCCGGTGCGAGTGGGAAGACGATGTCCGATATGACGCTGCTCAAGGTGCTACGTGACATGGCTGAGCCATTTCATGTCCATGGCTTTCGCTCGACATTCACCGATTGGGCGGCGAACGAGGGTTTTCCCGATGCTGTTGTGGAAGCGGCGCTCGCCCACAAGACCCCCGATGCCGTGCAAGCGGCCTATCGCCGCACAACATATCTTGGCACTGCTGACAAACCGGGAGCTCGTATCGATCTCATGCGCGCATGGGGAAATTATTGCCTCGCTCGTGGGGCGGGCGACGAAAACGGCTAGTGTGGGAAAAGTGTCGAAGCGCAGCAGCTAATGGTGGAAGCCTAGCCCGTCCTCTTTGTATTCGAACCGCGCTCTCATCGACGCTTGGATCGCAAGCGGCGAGCCAATTCACTTCAATGCTCCAGAGAAACCTGAGTGTAGGAACTGCTCGGTGATCCAGACACGCGGCATCGCGTAGAACGTTTTGGCGCCATGCCACTGCCCGATAAAGGTTGGTCGTGCGGGTCCTGCAACAGCTTTATTTGGCCCGCTCCGATCCGGCTGCGCCGTAAGGCAGCGTGACCGCCGGGCGAAGCTCGTTGCCGCGCCGGCGATCCGCGCCGAAGCATTTCGCGGGAAGCTGAATTCAAAGCGAATGCTGTTTCTCAAGTAATCTGTGCCCCGCCGCGACACCCCCGGCAGCCTGTCAGTTCGGCGGCCAGTGGCGAGGTTTGCCGCTGGCCGCGTAATCACATTCAGCCCTTCCCCGCCGCGAGAAGCCGTGCCTCCCCGCCGCCGGCCCCGCGCTGCGAGGCCGAGAGTGAGAGAAGACGGGGATTCTCGTGGCGAGCCTGAGGCCAAGAGAGAGTCTTGTGGCGGTTCGCCATGGAGAAAACCCATGGTTCACTCGGTATCAAACTTCACCCCGCGTCCGCCTCCTGACGCTCCTATCGAGCGATTGAGCCCACCCCGCAAGATCCAGCGGTCGCCGCCGGCGGGCTGATCTCGCGCCGCCGCACCATTCCGAAATCTCACACATCAGACCAGCCCGCGCCTTGATGCGCGCGGCTGCGCGGAGTCACGTCCATGGCCCAGTTTCAAATCCTGTGCCCCCACTCGGAAAACGAGTGGCGGCCGATAACCATCGATTTCCGTTTCGCTCCGACAGGCGATCAGCAATATCTTTGGCCCTCCTTCGAGGAGGCTGAGGCGGCCCGGCGCCAATTGCTTGCAAATTCGCCGGGCGCCCAGCTTCGGATCGCACTTGCGGGTGCCGACATCGGCGACGTCGATTGGCCCACTCGAGAAAAGCTAAGATTTGCCGATGGCACCTATGCGCCGACGCCCTGGCACGAAGAGGCCTGGTACCAAGCAAGGCATGAAGAGCATTTTTGCCACGTTTCAACTGAACAGCTCGGGAAAATTGCTTTCACGGAAAATGCGGCCAAGGGGCAGGTCGATCGCCAGCTAGTTATGTCGCCCGGGCGCTATCTTCACCGCTTTTTCTCCTCAGACCTCGACAATAACGCAATTGAGGGCTGGTGCGCGCGGCTCTCGGTGCAGCTCGATGAAGACACGCTCAAAATCACGCAAGATGCTGACGAAATAGAAGATGTTTATGTCGGCGGACCGTCGAGCTGCATGGCGCATGAGACGAACGAGTTCGACAGCTTCTGCCATCCGACGAGGGTTTATGCCGGTCCGGATACCGCCATCGCCTACATCGGCTCACGGGCGGATGCGCGAGCTCGCAGCGTGGTCTGGCCTGAGCTGAAAATCTATACCAGCATCTATGGTGACGTATCTCGCCTCAAGCTGCTTCTAGAAAATGCGGGGTACTCCAAAGGCAGCCTGAATGGCGCACGCATTCGGCGTATCGTGGACGGCGACAGTTTCGTCGTCCCCTACATCGATGCTGGAGACGATCTGGCCGATGACGGCAAATTCCTCATTGTCGGACATGGAAGCATTCCGTCGGAAAACACCAACGGCCTAGGCGATAGAATCTGGTACTGCCCGCGCTGCGAGCAAGATGGCAGCGAGCACGACATCGTCTATTTTAGGGACGGATCGTCGGAGGAGTGGTGCTATCACTGCTTCACCGATCACACGGTCTTCTGCGCCCACAATGAGCGCCCATACAGCGACGCGGAAACCTTCATCACCGTGTTCGCCGATGGCGACGAGCATGATGTGCTCGAGGAGGATGTCGACGCTTTCGGGGCTGTCTATGTCGAAGATCGTGGTGATTGGTGGCTCGCGACCTGCTGCCGACAATGCGACGCCAGCGGCGACTGGTACCATGCCGACGACCTTACCGAGTATCATGGCGAATGGCTCTGCGACGACCATCTTCCCGTGGCATTCGCCGACGACGACGCGTTCCTGCTCAACGCTCATGTCCTGACCTTCCGCCAGTTCCAAGAGGATATGGCGGGCATCGCGGCTGAGGTCGCCAAATGGCAGGCGGCCGGCGATCGGGCGCGCGCAGAGTGGCTCCGGCGTGCGCAGCACCCTGGGGAGCAGCCTCTTCAAAACGCGCCCTGCTGTGCATCGCATGAACGGTCCGGCTACGATTGCGTCTCCGCCAACCTCGAAGTGTCTCGGGGCGACGGTCATCCGTCACGCGTCCCTGCACCGCAATTGGCTGCTGCCGCACTTCCACTCTTCGCAGGAGTTTGATTCCATGACCTATGACCTGTCGGGCCGAGCGGGCCTGCTAGAAATCCTCTCATGGGCTCGCCCCCATGACAGCGCCACCGAACGCGCCTTCTGCCGCGAATATCTCGACCGAATTACCGGCATGCGCTCAGATGCCTTCGGAAATAGAATGCTGACCGTCGGTGACCGGCCCCACGTCCTGTGGAGCTGCCACGTCGATACCGTAGCTGCCAAAGGCGGGCAGCAGGCTGTCGGGATCGATGAGAATGGCGTCGCGTCATTGTGTGACGGCAAGGCCGGCATGTCGCTGGGCGCCGACGACGGGGCCGGATTATGGATCATGATCAACATGATCGCTGCGGCCCGCCCTGGACGATATCTTTTCCATCGCGGAGAGGAGCAGGGCTGCCTGGGATCTCGCTGGATCGAGCGGAACAGCCCGGACCTGCTTTGCGGCATCGAAGCGGCCATCGCATTCGATCGTGCCGGAGTGGATGACGTGATCACCCATCAAAGCTTTGGTCGAACATGCTCCGACGCCTTCGCATCGAGCCTCGCACTGGAGCTCAATGGGCTCAACCGGGACTTCGGTTACAGGCCCGACAATACGGGCGTCTATACCGACACCAATGAATATGCCGGGATCATTCCCGAATGCACAAACCTCTCGGTCGGCTATGAACGCCAGCACGGTCCTCGCGAGACGCTGGATGTCGTCCACTGCGAGAAACTGCTCGCCGCCATGCTCGAAATCGATGCGTCGAAGCTCGTGATCGAACGCGATCCGTCCATTGTCGAAGATGATCGCTGGTGGTTCGATCGCCGCAGCCATGGCGACGCGTTCGCCGAGGCCGTTGCCGACCATCCGGCCCTCGCAGCCTGGATGCTTGAGCAGTGCGGTGTCACTCTCGACGACTTCCAAATGGAAGTTTGGGCGGAGGATATGGACGAGGGCGGGCCTTATCGTCCGCTGGTGTCGTCTTGATATCGCTTTGGTGCCTCTCGTCAGCGATCAGGTGGAGCGCAGCATGATAGTCGGGCTCACCGATATTGGGCCGGACCGCGCTGATTCTTATCGGCAGAGCGCTGGGGGCTTGATTTTGGAGATCGTCTCGTGAAAATTGAAGTTCTACGTGCCGGCAGGGGCTGCTGGCGCCGAAGTGTTCTTGGCGCTCGTCGATCGATTTCCGATCGCGCGAGCCCTCGAATGCAAGGCCGCCTGAAGGAGCCCCGCATGACCAGTTCCGCCGCTGATATCGCGCGCCGACTTGCCGACAATGCCGAAGCGGTGTGCCGCCGCTATCTCTCCAACGGCCGCCGCGAAGGCAATTACTGGATGGTTGGCGACATAAGCAATAGTCCGGGCCGAAGTCTCTATGTCCGGCTCGCCACGCGCGCCGCGGGCGGCGGGGCGGCAGGCAAGTGGACCGATGCCGCGACCGGAGACCATGGCGATCTTCTCGACGTCATTGCTGCGAGTTGTGCACACATGGGGTTTCGCGACACGCTTAATGAAGCGCGGCATTTCCTGAGCCTGCCGATGCCGGAGATGACGCCTGCGGGACCGAAAGCCAGAAAAGGGGCGCAAGGGTCGCCCGAAGCGGCACAGCGGCTTTGGGCGAGTTGTCGACCGACAGCCGGCACTTTGGTCCGGGACTATCTCGCTGCCCGGGCGATTAACGACGTGCGCGAGTGCGATCCGCTGCGCTTTCATCCGCGCTGCTTCTATCGTCCCTCGAAGGACGATGAGCCCGGAGGTCGGTCCGCATGGCCTGCGATGATCGCGGCAGTGACCGACGAGGACGGCCATGTCACCGGCGTCCATCGGACCTGGCTCGATAAGGGGGGCGCCGACAAGGCGCCGGTTACCTATCCTCGCCGCGCCATGGGCTTGCTTCTCGGTCATGGCGTCCGCTTCGGGCCGGCATCGCCGGTCATGGCAGCGGGCGAGGGGATAGAGACCCTGCTATCGCTCCGCCAGCCGATGCCGACCATGTCCCTGATTGCCGCAACGTCGGCCGCGCATCTCGCGGCGATCGCCTTTCCGCCCGTCTTGCGTCGCCTATACGTCGCGCGCGACGACGATCCCGCGGGGGCCGGAGCGGCCGCAGCACTGGCAGAGCGCGCCGATCCGGTCGGGATCGAAATCATCTCGCTCGAACCCGAGCGCGGCGATTTCAACTCCGATCTTATGCTTCTTGGCCGCGATCGCCTCGTCCGGTCTCTTGAGCGCCAGCTTCACCCGTCGGACCGTCAGTTCTTTCTCTGAGGCCAGAGATGAACCGGAGAAGGGAAGCGAAAGGGAGGACATGAAACCGGATCGCGGACGCCCGTCGGGGCCGTGCCCCGGCCTTCGCAAGAGGGCGACTGCGGCAGGCGGGGCGGGAGCCGCAATGGCGGCGCAAGCGGCTATTTTCCGCCGGGGCCGTCGGCCCCTTTGCATCGCGAAGCAAAATAGCCGCGAGCGCGCCATCCTCCGCTTCGCTTCGGCCCCGCCCGCCGGCGGGGTGCGGTCCCGTCCCGCATGCCGCACCTCATCGCCGCGAAGGCCGCGCGGGCGCGGCCAGGCCAGGAGACCCGAAATGACCGTTCCAAACGACCATCCCGCCTCAGCTTCTGCCGAACCCGGCTCGACTGCCTATCTCCTCCAGGAAATGCAGCTCTTCGGCTACCGGCCCTATGAGGATGAACCCGACCCGCGGCCTCTACCGGATGCCCGGCTTGCCGGAGGCGCCATCGCCGATATGTTCGACGGGCTCACGGGCTGCCTCGCCGAGACCCGTATCGAACCCGATCTCGAAGACCTGCTCTGGAATCTGGTCAACCTCTTCCACCGCGCCGGCGATCGGATCGAGCGCCGGCTCGACGAAAATGAGCAGCTCCAGCGCAAGCTGCAACGCGAACAGGATGGCAGTGAGATCCGCTCGGTCGAGCTCGAACGCGCGACCCTTCAAGGCATCTCGCTCATCGAGAGGCGCGACGCCATGGAATTCTTCCGCGAGGCCGCCGCCGATCAATTCCGCACTCACATGCGCAAGGCTTGGATGCCCCGCACCGGTTCCCGCGCGCATCACAGAGCGCTGACGGCATCGGTCGTCGACAGCCGGGACTTCCTCGACGCGCGCCTTCGCGAAAAGGCGGCGACCTTGCTGCCCGAAGGAACGCGGATCGCCTTTACCGGCGGGAGCGATAGCGACGATCATAACGCGATCTGGGCTGCACTCGACAAGGCTCGCGTGCGGCATGCCGATATGATCCTCCTCCACGGCGCAACGCCGACCGGCGCCGAGCGAGCGGCAGCCTGCTGGGCCGACAACCGTGGTGTCGCGCAGGTGGCGTTCAGGCCCGATTGGAACAAGCACGGCAAGGCGGCGCCGTTCAAACGCAACGACCGGATGCTCGAGGCGCTACCCGTGGGGCTTATCGTCTTTCCGGGAACTGGAATTCAGGACAATCTCGCCGACAAGGCGATGAAAATGGGCATTCCGCTGTGGGACTTCCGCAAGGGCGGTGGCTGAGCCGCGGATTTCCGCGGCTTTGCGTAAATTGCCTCAATCTGGTTCTATCTCTGGAATATATTTGAATAATATGGGGTTAGCCCGCACTTTCAGATTCTCCCAAGATCGCCTGGACCAGCGGTGATCGGCCGTCGCGGGCCGGCCAGCCTTGTAAGAGGGCAAGGCCGCACGCACTGACGAGGGGCTCGCGGACCCGGCAGGTCGGAAACGCCGGTCGGCGCGCCAAGGGTCATAATGCCGACGATGGACGCCGCGCATGCATTTGCGCTCGACGTCAGCCGGGTGAAGGACAAGGCGGGTCTCGCCGACCTGTTGCAGGAAGCGTGTTCGCGAATGGGCTGCTCGTGGTTCGCACTTAGTCACCATATCGACTTCCTGGCGGCTCCGGATCGGGGCGTGCGCGTCCACAATTATCCGGAAGAATGGGCTCTCTGGTTCGACGAGCAACGTCTGGGTGTAACAGATCCCGTTCACCGCGAGAGCCAGCGCAGTATGTCGGGTTTCCTGTGGCACGATATGAAGACCGAGCGGCCCGAAGACGAAGTCATTCTTGCCGAGGCGCGGCGGCACGGCATCGGTGACGGTCTCACCGTGCCGGCGCATCTTCCCGGCCATGCGCATGGCTCTGTTTCGTTTGCGTGGAAGCCGGGTAGTTCTGCGAGTGCCGACGCGCTGCAATTTGCGCGGATGATTGGCGGTCCCGCTTTCGATGCGGCGCGCCTTATCGCCTATCCGGATCTCGCGCACATCGGGCCACGCCTTACCCGTCGGCAGCGCGAGGTGCTGATATGGGCAGCCAAGGGCGAGTCCGTGCCCAGAATAGGGCTGAGACTTGGTCTCAGTCCGGACACGGTGCGCGAACATCTGCGCAATGCCCGCCAGCGCTACGAGGCGAATGGCGGTATCACGCTTACCGTGCGCGCGCTGTACGACGGCGACATAAGTTTCGAGGACATCGCCAAGCGCTGAGAAAAATTGGGGACACCCCCCGATCATGCTATGGTGCAGCGGCGAAAAGCCCTTCAATTGGAACGCCTCTTTTCAAACGGAGGCAAATCCATGCTGCTAATTGTCGATTCCACCAACCGGGCGCTCGAGCACAAGGCGATGCGCACGATGTTCGAGGCGCGCAAGCGCGTTTTCATCGATCTTCTGAAATGGGATATTCCTGCGCTGGCCGATCGCTTCGAGCTGGACCAGTTCGATAACGTCGATGCCACCTATCTGATCGTGACCGATCCGGACGGCGAGCATCTCGCCTCGGCGCGGTTGCTACTCACCACCCGGCCTGCCCTCCTCGACAGCCTCTTCCCGGGGCTGGTCGCAGGGGACGTGCCGCAGGGCCCCAACGTCCTCGAAATCACCCGCTTTTGCCTATCGCCGGGCATCGGCGCGCGGCAGCGGCGGATCGCGCGCGACGCGCTGCTGGTCGGGCTTGCAGAGTTCGCGCTCGCCAACGAGGTCAGCACCTATACCGGCGTTGCCGAACTGCCCTGGTTCCGTCAGATCCAGACCTTCGGCTGGGACTGTCACTCACTCGGCGAGCCGCTCCTCCACCGTGGGCAGGCGCTCGTTGGCCTCCGCATCGATATCGATGCCTCCACCGTCGCAAAACTCGCGGCCGCAGGCATCGTCAGCAATGCAATCGCGGCCTCGGCCGCCTGCGCAGCCTAAGGAGGGTAAGATGCTGATCAACCACGCCGCCCTCGACGAGCGATCTCATCGATCCCCTGCCGCAAATGCCCTCATGGACCGCGGCTATGCGGTTCTGCAGGGCGCCGCTCCGACATTGCTTATCGAAGCGATCGCCGCGGATCTCGGACCACGCTACGAGGCGACGCCCTTCTGCGAGGGCGGTTTCTACGGCGAGCGGACCAAGCGGTTCGGCCGCCTCCTGATCCGCTCGCGGCATATGGCCGATCTCGTGATGAACCCGGCGATCCTCGAATTGGCTGAGACTGCGCTCGGAAACTGGTGCGAGCGGATCCAGCTCAATCTCGCGCAGGCGATCGAGCTGCATCCCGGCGCGCTCGCGCAATTCCCGCACCGAGACCAGGATATGTGGCAAGGTGCGCTGGGCGAGGTCGAATATCTGGTGAATGTCATGTGGCCGCTGACACCCTTCACCGAGGAGAATGGCGCGACGATCATCTGGCCCGGCAGCCATGGCGTCGAAGCCTTGGTCGAGGAGCCCAAAGAGGCCCCGATTATTGCGGAGGCCGAGCCCGGCGACGCGATCGTCTTCCTCGGCTCGACGCTGCACGGCGCCGGCGGAAACCGGAGCTGCGACGTCCGCCGCGGGATTATCGTCAGCTACTGCCTCGGTTGGCTCAAGCCCTATGAAAATCAGTGGCTGGCCTATCCGCCTGAGATTGCGCGGGCATTCTCGCCCGGCGTGGCGGCGCTTGCGGGATATGCCCAGCACCGGCCCAATCTCGGCAATTTCGAGGGTCAGTGCCCGTCGGTCCTGTTCGATGGCTATCCGCAAGATCCGATTGCCGCGATCGACGCGCTCCGGCCCGATCAGCAGGCACTGCTCGCCGAACATGTCGCGGCGCAGCGGGCTGAGGGCGGGGCACTGGCGACGTGAGCCCGGGCACGACCATGGAGCGCGTCTACCTGGAGCTGAAGGCGCGCATATTGTCAGGGAGCTATCCACCGGGCACGCGCCTCGATCCGACGCAGTTGGCGAAGTCCTTCGACGCCAGCGCGACCCCAGTTCGCGATGCGTTGCACCGCCTGTCGGGCGAGAGGATCGTCGAAAGCTGGCATCAGGAGGGGTTCCGCCAGCCGCTCCTCGCCGAGGCCGATCTTCACGATCTGTATGCGTGGGCGGGATCGCTCCTCGGCATCGCGTTGAAGGGGCAGTCGCCGCGCCCCGATCCGCCCGGAATGCTCGTCGAGCTCGCGCATGTGTCGGCCTATCCGGAAGCCGTCGATTCGCTGTTCCGTGCAATCGCGATGGGGAGCCCGAACCGCGAGCTGCGCTACGCGATCATCAATGTGGTCGAGCGTTGTCAGCGATTTCGCGTGGCCGAAGCGCGGATCGATGGCGGCTTGAGGGTCGTGCTCGCGGCGATGGAGGACGATTATCGCTTCGGCCGCTGGACGGCATTGCGCAGCAAGATCACGACCTTTCACCGGCGCCGCATGGCCCAGGCGGGCCGCGTCGTCGCGGAACTCAAGCCGCGTTCGGACCCGCTCAGATAATATTCGACATATTCGAGAATTATAAAATTCCTATACCGATTCAAGGGCGTAGCTTTAATGATGCCGCAATTCCGCGGCGTCAGCAAAGGAGGGTCCCATGGACCGCATCGACAACGCCGAAATCGAAGAACTGGGCATCGCCAGCGTCGAAACGCTCGGCGGGCTTCTGCCCTATCCCGAGGATGGCTCGGTCATCCACTTCAAGCCGGACGGCGCGATCACCGCCGACTGACGGGATGGCGGACGCGGCGCGCGGCGCCGCGTCCGTATCGCCATGAGCTATCATCTTCCATCCCATGTCAGCTTCGGCTTCGTCGGCGGAGGCGCGGTGCTCCTCGATATTGAGGCCGACCGCTACCTGATGCTTCGCGGCGCCGAAGCCGGAGCGCTTGCCGCTCTCGGCACCAGCGGAGCACCAAGGTCTGGCGCGGACCCGGCCCTTGACCGTCTCACGGCAAGGGGACTCCTTGCGAAGGGACCCGGCGCAGCCGTTTTGCCCATATCGGTGCCGGCACCGACGGCAAGCGCGCTGGAGCTTGCGGGCAAGGCCGAGCGCGCCAGCGCGCTCGAAATCGGTCGATATCGCGCCGGAGCCTCGCTGCGCCTTCGCTTCCAGGGGATTGGTGCAACGGTTGCCCGCTGGCGTGCCCTGAAAGCACGACACCTTCGCGGCCGCGCCGACCGGGCCACGGATCCGGGAGCAATGGCTCGCGGCTATGCGGCAGCGCGGGTGCAGCTACCCTGGCGCCGCCTCTGCGTGCCCGACAGTCTGGCGCTTGCGCGATTTCTTTGGAAGCGCGACGTCGATTGCGACGTCCTCTTCGGCGTGCGCATCGATCCCTTTGCTGCCCATGCCTGGGTCCAAAAGGGAGAGCTGCTACTTTCCGACAATATCAATGCCGTGGCGGACTATACGCCGGTTTTCCGGTTGTGACGATCCGCTGCGCTCTTGTCGCGGGGCCTCATACCCCGGTTTTGCCGGGCGGGTTCCACGACGCCGGCAGCATCGGGCGGGCCAGGTTGATCGTCGATGCCCGCACGACCGCCTGGATTAGTCACGGCGTGGCGCTGGTCGGCTGGGCTTTTCATCGCCAGGGATATGCTCCCTGCGAGGCGCTGACGCCCCCCGAGGTCGAGCGCATCGTAGCGAGCGAGGGAGCTTGGGCGATCAGCCAGCTTTGGGGTAATTTTCTTCTCTTCTGGGCCGGAGAGGACGGCAGCACTTTTCTCCTGCGATCCCCTATGAGCGGCCCTCCACTTTTCTGCTTCACCCAGGATGGGTCTGGAGGGCTGGTTCGTACTGCCTTCACCGATTTGCCGCTCGCGCGCGCGCTGGGCTTCGCGCTCGACACGCTCGACCCCGAACGCATCGATGCCTGGATGCGCTTTCCCCTGCTTCGCGGGGCAGCAGGCGAGATTCGCGGTGTCCGCGAGTTATTGCCCGGCGAGATCGCAGTCCTTGGCGAGGACATGACGCGGCCGGCGAGCTGGTCGCCATGGGATTATACGCAAAGACCTCCCGAGCGGATCGATCCTGAGGAGCTTCGCGACAAGGTCAGCCGTACAGTGTCGGCCTGGAGCATGCGGTTCGAGCGCGTGCAGCTAGAGCTCTCCGGAGGGATCGACAGCAGCATTATGGCGGCCTGCCTCAGCGGACGCCGTCGGCCTTGGCGCGGGCTCACGATGGCGACGACCGACCCCGACGGTGACGAGCGGCCCTATGCCCGAGCGGTTGCCGAACATGTCGGCGCGCCGCTGGCCGAGTGGCAGCGTCCGTCCTTTGGCGACCCGATGGCCCCGCCCCAGACACTCCGCGCGAGGCCAGGGGGCTTTGGCCTGCTCGGTCCGAGCGACGGCGCCTATCTGGAAGGTGCGCGCGAGTTCAAGGCCGACGCGATCTTCACTGGTACCGGCGGCGACAATGTGTTCGGCTATCTTACCTCGGCCGCGCCGGTGCTCGATGCCCTGCGCTACGAAGGGCCGATTTCGGGATGGCGCGCGGCGGGAGATCTCGCGCAACTCGCAAACGACAATATGTGGCGCGCGCTGGGCTATGCCATGAAGCGCTTGCTGAAGCCGCCGCCGCTCTGGCCAGTCGATCATAGCCTGCTCTCGCGGCGGTTCGCACGCGATCATCCCGAGCATCCCTGGATGGTCGAGGCACATCGCGCCTCGCCGGGCCAGCAGGTCTACGCGATAAAACTCCTCATCGTGCAGCCATTTCTCGATGGCTACGACCGCGCAGTATCCATGCCGATGATCGCGCCGCTGCTGTCGCAACCGATCATCGAATATACGCTCGGCGTCCCGAGCTGGCAGTGGGGAGAGGGCGGCCAGAACCGCGCGCTTGCGCGCAAGGCGTTCCGGCAGGACCTGCCCGAGATGGTGATCGAACGTCTGGGGAAGGGGCGCATATTGTCGGTATTCCTTCCTGCCTTTGAAACCCATCGCCAGCGCCTTCGCTCGTTTCTGCTGGACGGATGGCTGGCTGGAGCCGGACTCCTCGATCTCGATGCGGTCGCAGCGCTCTTCGCCGACGACACAAGGCCCGATCCGGTCATGGTGACCCGGATATTGAGCTTCGCGGATATCGAGCGATGGGCGCGTTCGGTCGCACATCCGCATTCTGGAGGAGAATAGCAGAGGATGTTCGTCATCGAATGCGATTGATGCTTTGACTGCGATGTCGTGCCGGGCGGTCCCCGGGGGAGGCCCGCCCGACACGAACCTATCGCGCAGGCACGGGCAAGGGCTCCTGTGGACCTCCGGCGCGATAATGGCGCCAGCGCTCATACTGAGCGGATTTCTCCGGAGCCGGGTCCTCCTCACCGGTCAGCCAGAACCGGAACCAGTCGAGATTGCGGTCATAGACGGCGCGCTTGTGTCGCGGCTGATATTTATTGTGGAGCTCATCTGCATAGACGATCATCTCCGCCGGCTTTCCGGCGCGCTTGAGCTTGGTGTGAAACTCCGCGGTCCAAGGGGCTTCCGCATCGGGCAACTGCATCAAAATCGGCGTGTCGATCGCGGCGATGTCGTAAACCGCCGACGCGATCTTCCAGCGCGCCGGGTCGCTGTCCGGATCGCCCATGCGCCAATAATCCTCCAGCGTTGCCGCAAAGCCGCGGTCAGGGACGGCATTGGTCCAGAAGTAATGGGGCGAAATTTGGCCGGTCCCGATCGTCGCTGCTGCAAATGCTTTGCTATGGCGGAGAGCCCAGAGCGCGACGCCCGAACTATGGCTGAACCCCGCAATCCCCACTTTGTTCGGGTCGACGAGGCCCTCCTTGGCAAGATCCTCGATTGCGGCGGCGATGACGGTCCGGGCTAGTTCGTAGGTGCCTTCCTGCCCACCACGCGGTGGTCCGCGAAACGGATCGATGCACAGGACGGCGATGCCATGTTCAACGAGCGGCAGCATCGGAAGCTCGTCGCCAGTGCCGCCTTTCAGGAACCCGGCGCAATGATAATTCTGGACGACGACCGGTGTCGGAGTTTTCGTCCCGGCAGGCCTCAGCAGGATGGCTGAGCGATTGCCCGGGAGGGCGAGCGGAATGGCCTCGGCGCGTACGCGCCTCGCAAGTGCGGCATTGGGTTCGAAAACGACGCTATGCTTCGCCCCCGCGAGGGCGATGCGGACAAGGCGCGGCGGAATGAGGGGCTGACTTTCGGCGCAGAGGAGTGCGTCGCGCGCCACGGCGCAGCGAAGCGGGCGGTCGGTCAGGCGAAGCGCACCATCGGTCGTCACGATCTTCCGTGCTGTGCGAGAGCCGACGCTCCACTCCCACACATCCTCGCGCGCGCTGCCGGCATCATGGAAGAGCAGCAAGGCGTCCCGGCCTGGCCTCCACGCCGTCACCAGTAATCCTGGCGATTGGCAGATGGGAGCGGCACAGAGGATTGTCGCCCCATTTTTGCGGGTGACGGTCAAGGTCGTGCGCTTCGCCGCGCGTTTTACGGTCGCAACGCTTCCGTCGTCCGAGGCGACCGAGACCCCTTGCGATGGGGTACGGGTCTCCGTTTTGAGCGAGCCGGAGAGAGGGGTGGCGGCCGGTTGTAGTTGCACGGCTTTCTCGCGGCGCGGCGCATCCCACAATATCCGTCGACGGTCGAACCAGGGGCCGGTGAAGCGCTGCATGATCCTTTTGCCATCGTCGATGACGCCGCCGGCGATCGCCTGGTTGAGATCGACGGCGGCGTCGACCAGCACACCCTCCTCATAGGCCTTCATCTCCGCCTGCTCGATCTGCGCCCGTGTCGCGCCGACCGTATAGCGAAGGCTCTTGCCGTCCGCTGACAGCGCAAACTCGACTATATCTGCATCCTCGCGGATTTCTTCGCGCGCGCCGGCACCCTTTCTCCAGTGCCAAAGCGAGATCGCCCCGGCGTGGTACGCAAGGAACCGAAATCCGCGACTGTCGGGGTCCCAGACCGGGGTCTGGTCGGCGACGAGGCCCGCGCCGTCGATGCGAGCGAGGCCGCCGTCCGCCGCGAACTCCGGCTCGGACCCGTCGACCGCGCCGATATACCATGTGAGGCTCGTTTCGTTGGTTTCGAGCGAGGGCCGACTGACACGGAAGACGATATGCGTCCCATCGGGCGAAATCGTCGGGCCGCCGATCTCTGCGACTTCGACGAGGTCAGTAGCCGCGACAGGTTTGCGGTGGGCCGCCGCTATCGGATTAGCGGCGGCCAGTAACGCGGCGGCAATCACCATGTAATGACCGCCTGAAGCGCCATGTTCCTGCCGATCGCGCTAGCCTGTTCGGGGTCATAGCCCATCGCATAGCTCGGCCCACGGAACTGCACATAGGGCGGATCCTTGTCGAAAAGATTGTTGACGCTGAAACCAATCCGCAGCGAGCGTCGATCGGGATCGCCGATCCGCGCGCCGAGCTGGAGATCGAAGGTCGTCCAGCTCCTGACGCGCTCTACGGGCGTGACCGTGAGGTTGCGGTAGGAGCCCACGTGGTTCACCGCGAGGCCACCATCGAAGGCTCCGAGCGTTAGGCCAGCCCGCGCGCGAAGACGAAGCTTCACCGGACTACCGAGGGTTCCGACCACATGCTCGCGCGGCGCGCTTTCGGTGATCTGGTTGTCGATCGCGAATAGTCTGGTACCCCCGAGGCTGAGCGAGATGCTCCCGCCGCCAACCGGGCGGCTGTAGCCAAGGTCGAAATCCAGACCTCGGATCGCCGAAGTTGATAGGTTGCGGGTCCTGAGATCGATGATGGCGCGGACGTCGGCTGGGGTTACGCCGAGTCCATTCGAGAAGTTCGGCCCAGTGAAATAGCCGTTCACCGTCGCGAGGTCCGGATTGTCCTGAATGATGGACGCATAAAGATCGCGCCGGTTCAGGATATTCCGGCTATCGCTCGATGCCGACGCAATTCGGTCGCGGTAGCGGATATCGAAATAGGTTAGCGACAGCTTCGTGCCCGGGATCGCTCGAGGCTCGAAGTCAATGCCGGCGGTCCAGGTCTCGGCGCGCTCGGGCTGCAGGTCGGGACGAAAGCCGAAGAGTGCGAGGACAACGGTTTGCCCGGTCGGCGACGAGGGATCGGCGACCCGGAGCGTCTGGTAGAGCGCGTTGGCGGTGCCTACCAGTTCGTCGAAGAAAGGCGCGCGGAACGACTTTCCATAGGAAGCGCGGAACGCCAGCCCAGGGAGCGGCGTCCAACGTGCGCCGAACTTTGGATTGGCGGTGTCGCCAAAGTCCGAATAATCCTCATAGCGTCCGGCAGCCGACACGGTGAGCGCGCCGGGAAAGCTGGCGCCGCTGTCGAAGATTGGGGCGACCAGTTCGCCGTAGAGGGCCTTGACGACGCGCTTGTCTGGCAGACCCGGGATGCCGATGACCAGCGGCGTGTCGGTGACGAGGTCGAGCACCTGCTCGAAGGTGAAGCGGTCGCGGCGATACTCGGCGCCCACCGCCATTTTGAGGTCGCCCGCGGGCAGCGCGAACAAGGTGCCGTCGGCACGGAGGGCTCCCGTCCAAACCTCGAACCGGGTTTTGGCGGTGATGGTACCACGCAGGCTGTCGATCAGCGCCGGGTCGTTGACCGCGCCATCGCCGAAGACATTGATCGCCTGCGGGGCGTTCGTCGAGGCGACCGCGCGCGAGAAGCGCAGGCTGTGGACCAGATTGAAGCTGTCATAACGCTCCTTCTGGCGTCCGAACCCGCCGGTCAGTTCGATCGACCAGGTCCCGATGTCGGCGCGTGCGCCAACGAGGCTGTTGAAGGCCTTTGCCGTGCCGCGCAGGCTTTCCGGGCCGAAGTCCGCTGCCGGATCATAATAGACGTTGATCGGCTGACCCGTTCCGATCGGGTCGACATAAAAGGGATTCGCACTTGTAACGCGGACCGGCGTCGGGCCGCTGACGCGGCGTCGTGCCTCGAAACGCCGCTCCGAATACAGGGCGCGCGAGAATAATGTGACGTGCGAGCCGAGCGATTGCTCGACGCTTCCATAGAGGCTCCCTGTCTCCTGCTCGGGCAGAATGTCGGTGTGACGCCGCGCGTCGCCGCGGTTGAAATCCGCGCTCGGCGTCAGTTGGGCTGCCGTCAGCCCGCGACCATTCTGGCCCCGCGGAATGAGGAAACGCTGGCCGTTTGCGGCCACGATGGTCCCGGGGCTGTTATAGTTCGAGCGCAGATCGGGGCCACCGAAGGCTCGAAGATCCTCGGTAGCAAAAGGTCGCTTTGTCGCCTCAAGATTGCCACGCTTGCTATATTCCCCTGCGACGACGAGGTGGCCCGCAGACCAGCCCGTACCGAAAATCTGGCTGATCTGGACCTCGCCATAATCGCCATCGGCGGTCCCGGCACGCAGCCGTGTCTCGGCGCCCTCGAAGCGGTTGCGAAAGCGGATGTTCACCACCCCCGCGACCGCATCCGAACCATAGATTGCGGACGCGCCGTCGGTGAGAATCTCGACCCGGTCGATGGCGACGGAGGGCACGAGCGATACATCGGCATAGGCGCCCGACCCGCCGCCCAGCGCGGGCCGCGCGCCATCGAACAGCGTGAGCGTGGCGCCGGGCCCGAGGCCGCGCAGGTTGAAGCCGCTCCCATAGGCGATATTCGATGAGGCTTTGCCGCGATTGCTGAACCCGACATTGGCCTCGGCGGGACCACCCGAGAAGTTCTGGGGGATCGTCTGGATGAAATCGGCGAGCGTTGCTCGCCCACTGCGATCGAGCGCATCGCGATCGATGGTGGCGACGGCCGAGCCGACGGGGCCCGTTCCACGGATACGGGTTCCGGTTACGACGATCGCCTCGTCACGGCCATCAATCGATTGCGCTGCCGCGGCACCGTCGTTTCCCTCGCGCAGTACCAGGGCGCCGTCGATGAGTTCTCCGATGAGACCGGTGCCGGAGAGGAGGCGGGATAGGGCAGCGTCAGCGTTCAGGCGGCCGGTCACGCGAGAACTGCGCTTGCCGTGTGTGATCGTGCCGGAGGCGATGACCTCGCGGCCGGAGATTTCGGAGTATCGCTGGAGTGCGGTGGCAAGATCCTGCGCCGGGAGGTTGTAGCTTTGCTGTCCCACCCGAGCCTGAATTTGGGCCTGCGCGCTCGGCACCTGGATCGCGATGGCCGCAGTGCCCGATGCGAGCATCGCCGCAATAAACTTGGTCTTCATGATACCTCCCCAAGCGGCCACTGTTGGCCGTCTGGGGTGCAAAACACCGGGAGAGGATGATCCCCCCTCCCGATCGAACTATTTTTTCCGGAGGATGATTTCGTTGCCTTTGTCCTCGGCCGTAAGGCCGAGCGCAGCGGCAAGCTTGCGCGCGAGGCTGTCGCCGTCGGCGACGTCGAACCGGCCGGTGACGGGAAGCGAGGCAAGGGCGGGATCGTCAAGACGGATGGGCTTGCCGCCGGTCTTGTTCGCCGCGTCGAGAACCGCGCCGAGCGGCAGATTATTGGCCGCGAGCATCGTCGACGGCAGGGGGGGCGTCATCTCGGGAAGAAGGCGCGGGCCGGTCTCGGACACTTCCGCCTTTTCGCCCGGAGCGAGCCGGATTGCTTTCGCGGTGCCGCCGAGCCGAACCTCGACCGAGCCCGAGACCAGCTTGATCTTCGGGCTGGACGCGCGGGCATCAACCTCGAACACCGTGCCGAGCGCGATGGTCTCGGATCGCCCTGCGATGACAATGAATGGCCGGCCGGCATCATGGGCGACCTCGAAGCGGGCGCGCCCGCCGTGCAGGCGGACGCGCCGCTCGCTTGTCGTGAACTGCGGTTCAGCCCATGCGCCGTCCACCAGCGTCACCGTCGACCCGTCGGCAAGGCGAAGTTGGCCGGGCAACATTGGCCCGGCGGCAATCTGTTCGACGTCGACAGGCTTACCGAGGTGCCAGGCAAAGCCGATCGCGATGCTCACAGCCGCGACCGCGGCGACCGCCCAGCGAAGCTGGCGCGGTGCGCTTTGCGACGGACGTGCCTGGGCGCCGATGCGTTGACGCGACATGCTAGCACCCAGCATATAATGTTCCTCTGCCTCGGCATAGGCGTCCGCATGGCCGGGCTTCGCGTGCCACGCGGCGAATGCGGCCCGTTCGGCTTCGGTGGGCGAGCCGTGCATCTTGGCGGCCCAGTCGGCCGCCTCGCTGTCCGCCCGCCTCACAGCTGTGCGTCTCGCGCCTTGCGGATCGCTTTGAGGGCCTTGGCGATATGTTTTTCCACGCGTTTCAGACTCATGCCTTTGATTCGTGAAATTTCGGAATAGCTCAGATCATCGAGCCTGTGCATCAGGAATACATCCCGTGTGGTGGGATTCAGCGCAGCGATCGCATCCTCGGCGCGGCGCAGAAGGTCGCGTTGTTCGAGAACGGCGTGGGGATCGGGACCGGCGAGTTGCTGGTCCTCGAAACTGTCATGGGCCTGTACATGACTGCGCACGCCCGAACGCGCACGGTTCTTGAGAATGCTGCGCGCGGCGGATGCCAGATAGGCGGCGGGCGCTTCCAGAAATCCGGCGCCATACCCCTTAGCGGACATGAGCCGGCGGAACGTCTCCTGGACAAGATCCGGCACCTCCTGCGGCGGCACATTGCGTCGGAAGATTCCGGCGACCCGTGCATGGTGCGAAGCGTAGAGATTCTCCATCCGAGCGTCATGGCCATGACCGGCCCAGTCGTCGGGGGGAAGGGGAGTTCCCGACGGGAGGCCGCGGCCTGCCGAGGGGGCGTCGTCATAGTCCATTCCATATCGCCTACCGGTCGAGCCGGAAAGCGAGTCTGCCGGAGTGGTAAGAACATATTCGGAAATATGCGCCGCCGCCTTTAGCCCGAGGGCCTGGACATACGCGTCGGCCACCCGGCAGCGGATGGAAATTTCACAAGGCTTTCCGACGAGGCTTCTTACGACCCGGCACCGCGCGCCTTCTTGCCCGATGCAGGGCAAGCATAGCCCGACGGTGCGTCAGGGCAAGAGTCCCCGGAGCAATTGCATCCAAATCGAATCGGATTCTTCCTTTGAACCCTCGCTTGTCAGCGGCGCCGATAGGGCTCGCAGGCGATCCCGTCTCCGTCGCCGTCCATCTCGAGACGATAGCCCGGCTGCCCGCGGCGGAGGGGGGCAGCGCCGGACGCCCAGGCCTCCTTGCAGTTGCTATAATATGTGGTCGTAGGCCCCGCGCGCGGAGCGGGTGAGGGGATTGATTCCCGGCGCCGTTGGGCGTCGCGGGCGACCGTGTGAGAGTGCGCGGCGCGGTAGTCTGCGGGCATTTGGAATGTCCCGGCCCAAAGACCAAGGCGCGCAGCCTTGGCCCGGGCCTCATGCGCGACATAACGGTCCGAGAAGTCCGCGAGGGCTACCGCAAGCCCGGCGTCGACCAACGCGCCGGCAAGGTCGGTGGCCCCGGCGCGGCAGGCGGCGACGGTGCGTCCATGAGCATCGATGTCGTGCTGTTCGCAAATGATCTGCTGTCCACCGACGAGCGCGGCCAGCTTGGCCGCAGCAGCTTTGCCGCAGGCCCAATTTCTATCCGCCCTTTCGCAAGTCTGCGACAGTTCGGGTGCATCAATGCCGTGAAGCCGGACCGCGATCCCGCCGAAGTCGAGCGAATCTCCGTCGGCGGCGCGTGCCACTCCACTGATATCCTGGGCGAGAGCAGGGACTGCGAGCAGCAGCAGCGAGGCGGCGATGATATGTCTCATGTCACCGAGGATAACCGCTTCGGCTTACCAGGTCCTTGCAGGATCGGACCCGAGCCATTGCAAACTGTTGCCGAGATGCATCATCGCCGCCGCATAACGCTACGGCATGGTAGATTTTGCTCGCCTGTTTTGCGCGATCGTCTATCCGCCGGCTCGCGACCCGAATGGAGGGCTCCCTTCATTCACTGACTTGGCGGCCCCTCGGGGCCGCCTTTTTCATTTGTAGCTTCGCATGGCAGGCATGGGCCGAGGCAGGCAACATATGAAGGCGCGGCGCATTTGTCTGGATAACAGGCAAAGGAGCTCCCCTCATGGCAACTACCGAACCCCTATCGTCCCGGCGTATCCTCATCATGGCCGCCGACGGCTTCGAACAATCCGAACTTGAGGTCCCGCTTGAGCGTCTTCAGGACGCTGGAGCCAAGATCGATATCGCGTCCCTCGAGATGGGCGATATTACCGGCTGGGACGAAGATGACTGGGGCGACGAGATCGAGGTCGACCTCAAGATATCCGATGTCCATATCGACAATTACGACGCGCTCATACTGCCGGGCGGTCAGATCAATCCGGATCTTCTGCGCGTCGATGACGACGCGGTGGCGTTGATTCGTGACTTTGCCGCGACCGGCAAACCGGTTGCGGCCATCTGCCAAGCGCCATGGCTTCTGATCGAAGCGGGGCTGGCAAAGGGGCGGCGCTTGACCTGCTATAAGTCGATACGGACCGACGTCGCGAACGCGGGTGCCGAGGTGGTCGACGAGGCGGTCGTGATCGACGGCAACATCATTACCAGCCGCTGCCCCGACGATTTGCCTGCATTTTGCGACGCGATCATAGAGGCGCTGCAGGACGAGAGCTGAAATTTCTGGGGTCAGAAGTTGTGTTTCTGAGCGCCCCCTTGATTGGGTGGAATAACCGGGCTTCGAGATACTTGGAGGGGGCTAAGCTGTACACTACGGCTGCAGGCCACCGATCGAAAATGAGCGGAGACGAGGCGACCGAAAAATCGACGCAACCCAAGTTAACTCGCTGCAACTGCGACGAGAGGGGGCGGTTTCAGCAGCATGCTACCGCCAACCGACGACAGCTCCCATCCGCTGGCTCAACGCTTCCAGCACTTCATTCGCGCCGCGGATTTTCCTTGTGTCGGAGCCAAGTCTGCGCTTGCGCGGGGCCAGATCCGCTTCGTCGTCGGCCGCGACATGCGCTCGGCATGGGACGATTTACGCATCTACCCCAATCTCCTCGATCTCGCCTGGAGTTATGCGCGTTCGCCGAGCCTCTTCCATTCGCTCGTGGTGATCTTCGAGGAGGATGGTGGGCTCGACGAGCAAGCGTTCGAGACATGCCTGTGGGAGCGTATCGACTCGCTGAGCCGGAAGGACGACTGGGCGGGCCAGCCGCCCGATCCGCGCGTCAGTCACAGCCCCGATGATCCGCACTTTTCGCTGAGCTTCGGCGGCGAGGCCTTTTTCGTCGTCGGTCTCCACCCCCAAGCAAGCCGTCCCGCTCGCCGCTTCGAACGCCCCGCACTGGTGTTCAACCTCCACGACCAGTTCGAGAAACTGCGCGAGGCTGACGTCTATGAGACGATGCGCGGAAAGATCATCGCGCGCGACATCGCCTTGGCCGGAAGCGCGAACCCCATGCTTGCCCGTCACGGCGACGTGTCGGAGGCACGGCAATATTCGGGGCGGGCTGTCGGACCCGATTGGCGGTGTCCCTTCTCCGGACGTAACGCGGCGCCCTGAGCGCCGGTGCGCAGCCTATTTTGCCGGGCGGCGCGGCGCCAGGTCGAAACTCTCCCCATCGCGCAGCGCGTGAAGCGTCGCGCCGTGAAGCGATACGATGCCGCCGGACGAGGCGCCCGCGGCGGCGGAATGGCTCGCCCGCGACGCGTCGACGATCGTGACGCCGCCGCTTCCGATCACCCGCGCGGTGCCGGCCTCGATCCGGAGCGCGGTGTCCTCATCGATCCCGATTCCGAGACAGTCGGGACGACGGCTGACCGCGCCGAGAAGCCGCCCGATGCGCCCGCGCTCCGCGAAATGCTGGTCGATGATGCAGTCGGGGATGAGGCCAAGCCCCGGCGCCAGTTCGATGTCGTCGATGCGCGGCGTCTCTTCACCGCTTCCGCCGACGAGCATCGTTTCGCCCTGCGCCGAGGCTCCCGCCGACGTTCCCGCGATAAGTCCCCCGCGATCGTGCAGCGCGTGAATGGCCGCCTCAATCGGCGTATCTCCGGTCAGGCTCATGAGGCGCGACTGGTCGCCGCCGGTGAAGAAAATACCGTCGGCTTGGTCGATCATCCGTAGACGCGCCGGATCCCGGGCTTGATCCCGATCATCGAGGTAAAGCTCGACGAGCCGGCCGATCCCAAGCGGCGCAAAGCCCTCGCAATAGGCCTCGAAATATCCGTCGCGCTTCGCGCTGGCGATGGTGGCGATGACGAGCGTGCCTTGGCCCAGCTCAGCAGCGATTGCACTGAGTATCTTGCGGCTGCCATCCTTGTCTTCATGGCCGCCGATTAGGAAAAGGGGGCCGCGATTAATGGGCATGGTGATCCTTCCAGACGATGTCGGAAACCGCGGACATTCCCTCGCGGGCATAGGCGGCGGCGAAATGCGGACTGTTGTGCGCGATGCCGATCGCGCCGTCGCGGTTGAGAAGGATGACGCCCGCCTCGGCTCCGAGGCGCGCCATAGGCTCGTAAATCGTTGTAGCCGCCGCGCTGGCGCCCGTTGTCTCGAGCGCGCGCATCACGCGCGCGGCAAGCAGCGTCCGTGCGATCGCCTCGCCGTCTCCCGAAAGCGACACCGCGCCGATGCCGTCCTCGGCATAGAAGCCGCAGCCGGGAAGCGGTGCGTCGCCGACGCGCCCGGCGAGCGTGCCCGCCAGTCCGCCGGTCGATGTCGCCGCGGCAACATGTCCCGCCCGGTCGCGCGCAACGCAGCCGACCGTATCATGGTCGCTCTCGCCCGCTGTCGCCGGGCGCATGGCTTCCATGGATTCCGCGATACCACTCGCTCGTGCGAACGCCTCGGCGCCGGCACCGACGAGGAGCACGGGCGGCTCGCGAAGCATGGCATGCGCCGCTTCGACGGGATTGTAGAGGAGCCGCACGCAAGCGACCGCCCCGACGTCGAGCGTGGCGCCATCCATGATACCCGCGTCCATCTCGACCTCGCCGTCGGCATTCGCCACCGATCCCCGGCCCGCGTTGAACAGCGGATCATCCTCGAGCAGGCAGACCGCGGTCTTGACCGCCTCGAGCGCGCTGCCGCCGCGCTCCAATATCATCCTGCCGGCTTCCAACGCTGCCGCGCACCCCTCGCGGCGCGGCGCCTGCAGCGCTGGCGGGATCCGGCACGCTCCGCCGTGGACCGCGATCGCCCAACGACCGTCAGCCATGCGCCGCCTCCAGCAACCGGGCGTCCTCAGGACCGGCGCCCGCCGCCCAGGCTTCGACGATCCTCCATATTCCGTCGACGTCGGTCGGCGTGAGCACGACGATATCGCCCGGGCGCGCGGCCGCAAGGCAAGCGGAGGCAGCGTCATACTCACCATCGTGCATACCGATCGCGGCCGCATCGAGCCCCGCAGCGAGGGCGCCCTTGCGCATCAGGGCATTGGCTTCGCCGGGTGGGCGTCCCCTGAGGTCAACATTCTCGCGCAGCATCAGGACGTCGAACATCCCGCCCGAGAGTGCGCCGATATCGACGAGATCGCAATCGCGCCGGTCCCCCGGGATGCCGATCATTCCGATCACACGGGCGTCGCTGTCGCCGCGCATCGAGCCGAGCAACTCGGCGAGCGCGGTGAGCGCGGCGCGGTTATGGGCATAATCGACGACGATCCTTACCCCGTGCGCCTCGGCAAGGCTGAGACGCCCCGGCGAATCCTCGTAGTTTGGACGAAAGGATGCGAGGCCCGAGGCGATCATACCCGGAGCAATCCCATAGGCGGCGGCCATCGCGGCGGCCGCGGCGGCATTCCCGACATTGAACCGGGCCGTCCCGTTCAGCGTCACGGGAATATTCGCGATGGGAATGATCGGCATGGATTCGCTGCCCCGATGCAGCATGAGCGTTCGGCGCTCGCAGCTTATCGCCAGTCCGCCGCTCTCGAGATGCGCTTCGATCGGTGCCAACGCATCCGCTAACGCTCCGCCGGTGAACCAGACGATCCGTCCGCGGGCGCGGCGTGCCATCCGCACGGTTAGCGGGTCGGAGGCGTTGAGAACGCAGGCGCCGCTCTTCTTGACGTTGCGGGCAACGGTCGCTTTGACGCGCGCCAGGTCGGCGAGCGTCTCGACGCCCTTGAGGCCGAGATGGTCGGGCGTGACATTAAGGACTGCCCCCACGTCGCACGCGTCGAAGGCGAGCCCCTCGCGCAACATCCCGCCGCGCGCGGTCTCGAGAACCGCCGCTTCGACGCGGGGGTGGCGCAGCAGCATGCGCGCGCTCTTGGGGCCGCTCGCGTCGCCCCCGGCGCTGCGGGTCCCGCCGACATAGACGCACGAGGTACAGGTGAAGCCGGTGGTGAGGCCATGGTGTTCGAGGATCCGCGCGAGCATGCGCACCGTCGTCGTCTTGCCGTTCGTTCCGGTCACCGCGAAGACGGGGATGCGGCTCTTTTGGCCCTTCGGAAAGAGCGAGGCGATGATCGGCCGCGCAACATCGCGCGGCGTCCCTTCCGATGGAGCAAGATGCATGCGAAGCCCGGGCGCGGCGTTGACTTCGACGATGCCGCCCCCCGACGCACGAATGCTTTGTGCGATATCGGGGACGATCATGTCGATGCCGGCGACGTCGAGACCGAGCGCGGCGGCGGCGTCGATCGCGATCGCCGCATTTTCGGGATGAATGACATCGGTCCGGTCAATCGCGCTCCCGCCGGTCGAGAGGTTGGCGGCGCCGCGGAGCGTCACGATCTCGCCTGCCTTGGGCACGCTCGCGAGAGTGAACTTCGCCTCGGCGAGAAAGGCCTCGAGCGCGGCGTCGATGCGGATCCGGGTGAGAACGGCCTCATGCCCGACACCGCGGCGTGGATCGTTGTTAACCGCCTCGATCAGATCCGCGACGCTGTTCCAGCCATCGCCGGCCACATGCGCGGCGACACGCTCGGCGACCGCGACCACGGATGTGCCGACAACGAGAATGCGGTGATCGGCTCCGACGAGCTGCTGCTCGACGATGACGCGCGGTGCGATGGCTTGCGCTCGCTCGAAGGCGTCGCAAAGAGCTCCATCGTCGGTGACGCTCGTGGTGACACCGCGGCCCTGATTGCCGTCGAGCGGTTTTACGACGACCGGCCAGCCGAGCTTCGCGGCAGCGCGTTCCGCCTCCGACACCGTTCGCACGAGTTCGCCGCGCGGTACGGGGATACCGATGCTCGCGAGCATCTCTTTCGCCGCCTGCTTGTTGGTGGCGAGTTCGGCGCCGATCAGCGATGTCGCGCCTGTCACGCTCGCGCGGATGCGGCGCTGGCGGTGGCCGGTGCCGAGCTGGATGAGGCTTGCCTTGTCGAGCCGCAAGACGGGGATATGCCGGCGCCGCGCTTCGGCGACAAGCGCCGCGGTGCTGGGGCCGAGCCCGTTCTTGCGGACGATCGCTCGAAGCGCGCCCACCCTCGTGTCTGTATCGGTCGCTCTGCCGTCCAATTCCGGGGCGATACGATCGAGACCTTCGGCACCCTGCATCGCAGCGGGAAGCAGCGCGTTCACGAGTTCTATGGCTGCCCGCCCGGCGGCTAGGCCGCTCGGCGCATCGGCGTAGCAGTAGAGAATATCATATTGGCCCGGCTTGCCGCGCACCCTGCGCGTCTTGCCCCTCGTGACCGCGGCCCCGGCGCTGGTCTGCAGCTCGATCGCCACATGTTCGATGATATGGCCGAGCCGGGTTCCGTCGGCGAGCCGGCGCAAGAAACCGCCAGGCGCGCCATAGCTGCACCCATGGTCCGCGAGGCCGGGAAGCAGCGATTGCAGGGCATTGTCGAAACCCGGGAGGCGGTCGCTCGGATAATCGTCGAGGATCCCGAGATCGACGCGGATCCGGATCATCGGACGCCGGCTGTAGAGGTTGGGGCCGTTATAGACCGAGCGTTCGAGCACGCGCAGCTGGGCGAAGCTCAATGCGCCGGCCTTGCAGGGGGCAGCGACCGGTTGCCGCGGTCGAGGGGCGCGGTTCGAGCCGGGGCGCGCGAAAAGTCGGAGCCGGGAGGGGAGAGGGGGAAGGGCGGCATGCTTGTCCTTGGGTTGGGTCCTGCAGCTGCCAACGCGAGCGGCTGGGCGCGGTTGCCGGGGTTAACCTGGATCATGGCGATTGTTGCCGGCGGGTCGGCAACTGCACGCGCGGAGGCGCGTTGGGGAAGCAGGCGATGACGCATCTCCTGCCAGAGCGGGGCGCGCCCTTCGGGCTCGACCGTTCTCCTCTGAATCCCGTCTCGAGGGGAAGGAATGGCAAGGTCGATGCGCGCGCCTGTTCTTCATTCGGGGGGACCGGACAGAAGGCACAACGATGAAATTCGACAGCGAGACCAGCTTCCTTACCGCATTCGACAATGAAGAGAGCCGCCACGGCGGGCCCGTTGCCGGTATTGCCGCGCGCGCCCGGCGCCTCGCGCTCATCGGCTGTTTCCGGCCGCGCCAGTGCGGGATCGCGACCTTCACCGCCGACATTTACGACCATCTGACGACCGCGCGTCCCGACATGGCGATCGATGTCTATGCGATGGCAGCCAGGCCGGGCGATGCGAGCGATTCCGCAGCCGTTGCTGGCATCTATGAGAAAGATGCCGATGGATATCGCGCTGCCGCGGAGGCGATTAACGCGAGCGGCGCCGACGCGGTCTGGCTCCAGCATGAGTTCGGGATTTTCGGGGGTCCCGCAGGCGACATGATACTGGGGCTCGTCGACCGCGTTGCGGCGCCGCTGATCGTCACCTTCCATACCATCCTCGCCGAGCCGAGCGCCGACCAGCGGCGCGTGATGGAGCATCTCGTCGCGAAGGCGGCGAAGCTCGTCGTGATGAGCGCCTTCGGCCGCGAGACGCTGATCCGCGTTTATGGCGCGAAGGCCGAGCGCATCGAGCTCATCGAGCATGGCACCCCCGACCGGGCCTTCGAGGGATGTTCGCCGCTTCGCGAGCGGTTCGGCCTTGCGGGCCGTCCGGTCGTCTCGACCTTCGGCCTCCTCGGCCCGGGCAAGGGGCTCGAAGCGGCCATCCGCGCGCTGCCGGCGATCGCCGCCCAATATCCCGACATTCTCTATCGGATCGTCGGCGCCACCCATCCCAATCTCGTCGCTGCCGAGGGCGAAGCCTATCGGCAGAGCCTTGCCGATCTCGCCGAGGAGCTCGGCGTCGCGGACAATATCGCTTGGGAAAACCGCTTTCTCGACCTGCCCGAACTCCTCGAGCAGATCGAACTTTGCGACATCTATCTCGCGCCTTATCCCAATCTCGCGCAGATCACTTCGGGTACGCTCGCCTATGCGGTGGCGCTCGGCCGCGCGGTCGTATCGACGCCCTTCGTGCATGCACGCGAACTGCTCGCCGATGACGTGGGCATCCTGCTCGGCGGGGCCGACAGCGACGCGATCGCCGAGGCGGTGTTGCTGTTGCTCGCGCACCCCGGCGAACGGCGCGCGCTCCAGGAGCGCGCCTATGCGCGCGGCCGGTCTACCGCCTGGCCGGTCATCGCGGCGCGCTTTGCATCGCTGATCGAAAACGTCGCGGCCGTGCCGGCGCGGCGCGAGCCCCGGCGGATGTTCCCCTCCTTCGCCGCGATCCGCGCGCTCTCGGACGATGTCGGCATATTGCAGCACGGGACGAGGCTCATTCCCGACCGGAATCACGGCTATTGCATCGACGACAATGCGCGCGCGCTGATGCTCGTCAATGCGAGCCCGTCGCTCGGCGAGGAGGAATATGGCCTGCTCTTCGCGCGCTACGCCGCCTTCCTTCACCATGGTTGGAACCCCGATCGCGGGCGCTTCCGCAACTTCATGGCCTATGACCGGCGCTGGCTCGAGGATGAAGGGTCCGAAGACAGCAACGGGCGCACGCTCTGGGCGCTCGGCCATGGCGCAGCGCACGCGCGCACGCCGGAACTCCGCGCCTGGTGCGCGGGACTATTTGCGCGCACCGCCCCTTTGGCGGCCGACCTCAAAAGTCCGCGCGCGATCGCGTTCGCACTTCTCGGAGCCGACGAACTCCTGGCGCGCGAGCCGGGGCATGCCGCGGCAGGCGCGATCGTCGAGCGCGGCGGCGCCTTCCTGCACGCGCTCTGGCGCAGCGCGCGGCGGAGCGGCTGGGAGTGGTTCGAACCCGCTCTCGCCTATGACAATGCGCGTCTCGCCGAGGCGCTCCTGCGCGCCGGGCGGCGGACGGATTCGGTTCCGATGGAAGAGGCTGGCATCGGGGCGCTCGACTGGCTCTGCGATATCCAGACGAGCAGCGAGGGGCATTTCCGCCCGATGGGCTGCGAGGGCTTCGGCGCCGAGGGTGAGCTTTTTCCGTTCGACCAACAGCCGCTCGAAGCTTGGGCGACGGTCGATGCCGCCGCCGCCGCCTACCGCTTGACGGGCAAGCTGCGCTGGCATGACCGGGCCGAGCGGGCCTATGGCTGGTTTCTCGGCGCGAACGACCGCGGTGCGGTGATCGCGAGCTCGGCAACGGGGCGCTGCTGCGACGGGCTGACCCGTCACGGGGTCAATTCGAATGTCGGGGCCGAGTCCGCGCTGGCTTTTCACCTTGCGCACCGCGCGATGGCCGATACATTCTGGACGCGGGGGATAGCGAAGGACACCAGCGCCAGCGATGTTGATCTGCAATCCGAACCACACGCCGCTGCACATTCTTCATGACAAGCTTGCGGCCGACCCTGCGCGGGTCGTGCTGAGGCCCTTCCACCTCGCCTGGCAGTCCAATGTGTCCGAACCATCGCGGGCGGCGCAGCTCGCCGCCGACATATTGGCGATGGACGAGGAGGAGGCCGAGGCACAGCTCGGCCTCGTGTGGAAGGATTTTTCCGAGCGCCACTGGCAGATCGGGCGGATCTTCGACGAACGCTTCGCCGAGGTCGCGGAAGATCTGGAGCTCGATCCCGCCATCGTCTCGCCCGTCAAGCGGCGGCTGATCGGCGCCTATTTCTGTCACGAATATAGCTATGCCGCCGCCGCGCTCATGAACCCGAGCGTCGTCCCGCATCCCGACCAGAGCGGGCTTGCCGCCGACCAGCAACGCTTTCTCATGTCGATGCGCGCGGTGGGCGAGGGCCATATCAGCTCGGTCGCCTTCCGCGAGGGAATCATCGGCGAGGGCGGCGACTTCACGCTTTGGCCCCAGTCGGGGCCCGCGATGGCGGCGGTTGCCGACGACCGCCATCGGCTTGGCGATGACGGCAAAGTGAATGTCCACCGCCAGCCCGACAGTGCGATCTCGAACAGCGTTCTCTTTCCGATGACCGAGGCGCAGCGCGGCGGCATCGAGGATCTGCGTCTGGTGCCCTTCGTGCACGACGACGGTCGCACCGAATATATCGGCACCTATACCGCTTATTCGGGGCAGGCGATCCGCTCGGAGCTCCTGCGCACGACCGATTTCTCGGGCTTCTCGCTCGAACCATTGTCGGGGCGCGCCGCGCGCCACAAGGGCATGGCGCTGTTTCCGCGCAAGGTCGGCGGCCGCTATCTCATGATCGCGCGGCAGGACGGCAAGAACATCACCATCATCGCGTCGGACAGTCTCACCGACTGGGACGACGAGGGACAGATCCTCATGCGTCCCGCCTATGCGTGGGAGCTCATCCAGATGGGCAATTGCGGCAGCCCGATCGAATGCGACGAGGGCTGGATCCTTCTCACGCACGGCGTCGGTGCGATGCGCAAATACAGCCTTGGCGCGGCCTTGCTCGACCGCGACGATCCGACCAAACTCATCGCGCGCACCGAGTGCCCGATCCTATCGGCCGCCGAGAGCGACCGCGAAGGTTATGTTCCGAATGTGGTCTATACCTGCGGCGCGATGCGCGTCGGCGGGGACCTGTTCATACCTTACGGGATTTCGGACAGCGCGATCGGTTTTGCGACGACGCCGATCGAGCGGCTGCTCGCGAGCATGCGTTAGAGGCCGGGCGCCTTATTTAAAGGGCGCGGGACGCTCGATCTTCCGCCTGGCATCGACCGATGCGACGAGCACGGCGCAACACAGGCAGCCATCCTCGTCGGTCACCTCGATCCGGAGCGTATCGACATCGTTGATGAGTTCGGGATTGTCCCCGAGGAGGTGCCCCGCATAGCGGGCCGCCTCGACCCGGGCTGCGGCCGTGTCGGGCAGATCGACGCCTTCATCGTCGAGCTCGCGCTGGCCGCTGCTGCTGTGGAAATAATAACGGGGCATCCAACTTCTCCCACCTTCGGCAACTCACAAGTCTGCCTAGGGTTTCGATCCGGCCACCGCCCCTTCGTCACTGCACCACGACACATGCCGATCGGGGGGGCCTCATACCCGCCTATGGCGCTCAGGCGGCGGCAAATCCAGCCTTGTTCATCACTGCGGTCACATGTTTGTTGCCGTCGTCGCCGAGCGCAGCCCTGAGACGGGGGAAAAGGCGCTGTTCCTCTTCCTCGACATGCGCCTCGATCTGGCTGCGAAATTCGCGGACCTTGGCGATCCAGGCGGGGTCGGCGGCGTCCATTTCCGAGAGGTCGAAAAGATATTGCTTCACATAGCCATGGTCGTGAACGAGCTTGTCGGCGTCCTCGATCTGGCCATGGTCGCGCATCGCCGGATAGACGACATTCTCCTCTTCGAACGCATGTTTGGCGAGCGCGTGCTGGAGCTGGACGAGCAGCGCCTTTCGCTTTTTGACGTCGCTTTCGTCGGTCGCCTCGAGTGCGTCGAACAGCGTCATCGTCAACCGGTGTTCGGCCTTGAGGCCCTCGTCCCACTGTCCCTTGAGCGCGGTGAGGCTCTGCACCGCGGCCTTTCGGCCGAGGTTGGCGACGAGGCCGACGGCAAACCCCGCCGCGGCCGCACCGAGCAGGAAGGCCGGGTTGCCCAGCGGCTGGCGCGCGTTGGCGAAAATGTTGAGGGACATGGAAGGCTCCTTCGGAAGGTCAGGGATGGTCGAGGCGGGTCTCGACGCGGATGAGCGATACCGCCGTGCGTCGCGGCTGAACGAGCATGAAGTGGGCCGCGACCGCGATGTCCTCGGCGCGAAGCATCTGATGCTTGCCGATCAGTTCCTTCTGCTTTTCGGGCGGGAATTCGGGATACTGGAAGTCGGCACCGGTAAACCCGGGCTCGATCAGTCCGACCTTGATATCCTGCTCCGCCAGCTCCTTGCGGAACGACTGGACGAAGCCCTGTATGCCGCTTTTCGCCGCGACGTAGATCGAGCTGCCCGGACCGCGCGACACCGCGGTCATCGATCCGATCATAATGATGTCGCTGCCCGCCGACATGCAGCGCGCCGCTTCCTGGGCGCAGACGAGATAGGCGGTGAAGTCGGTCTCGAGCTGGTAGCGCGCCTCACTCTCGCCTGCGTCGGCAAGCGCCGCCGCCGGGACGGCGGCGTTGATTACCGCAATGTCGATTTCGCCGAGAAAGTCTCGCGCTGCCTCGAAAAACCGGTCGACGTCTTCCGCCACCGAAAGATCCACATTGATCCCGTCGCCTTCGCCCACTTCGCGGACGCGCTGCAGCGCATCCTCCAGATGTTCGGGGGTACGGCCGCAGATGAACACTTTGACGCCGTAACTTGCCAAGAGGACCGCGATCGCGCGGCCGATCCCGGTCGTGCCCCCGGTTATGATCGCGCGCCGGCCCTTGATGTCGGGAGCCTCGGTATGCGCGTCGGCTTCGTCGATCATGGCATTTCCTCGAACGTCGTGGTGGGCTCATCTCTCGTTCGCAATGACGGCGCGGCGACGACCCAGTAGGGATTGTCATCGTCGGCCTTGAGCAGGCTGCAGAGCGGCGCGCCGTCGACGAACAGCCGTGCGGAGCGGCCGGCCGCTTCGCCGGCGGCGATATCGAGCGCGCTTGCGGGGCTCGCCGCCTCGAAGAGGAGGCGCTTCTCGAGGCCGATATGATCCTCGGCATAGTGCAGCATGAGCGTCGGCTTGCGTGCGGGCGCCGGGTCGTCCGATGTTACTGCCGCGACTTGGCCGGTGACGGGAGCGTTCATCGTCAGTCCCTCAGTAAGCTGGCGGATCGCTGCTCGGGAAGGATTCGTCGGCGGCCTGGTCGACGCGGTCCCACTTACGCCTTACCTCGTCGCGCATGCCGTCCGGTCCCGCCGAGCGGGTCTGATCGAAATTTTCGGGATGTGTCTCGCCGTCGGCGAAGGCCGCCGAATGGCCGTCGTCCTTCACATCGGCCGGCGCCTGCTTGCGCGTGAACCAGAACAGCGCCCCGAGGACGCCGATACCGAGAATTTTTCCGAACCCCGACGAACGGCGGGGCGCCGTCATTGCGTGTGCCATGTCTGTCTCCAGCTTGAGAAAAAATCCGGGAGGCTGAAAGGGCAACGGGGGGGCGGCCTCAAAGTTGCCGCGGCGCCGCACCGATTAACAAATGTTGCGCTGTTTGTACCGGGCGTGCGTGGCGGACGCCTCAGTTCCAGCTGAGAAGGAGGCTGCCGTTCGCCGGAACGAGGAAATCGAGGCGGTCGCCGCTGTTCCCATCGGGCCGGATCGCATCGCCGTCCGCCGCGGCGACGCGTATCGCGGGAAGCTCGCCTTGGCTCTTCCGGACGAAGCTGAGCCGGGCCGTGCAGCCTTCGCCGCCGTCGAGGCGAAGCGAGAGCCGCGCTGGCGCCATGCGCTCGAGGGCACGGACGAAATGATCGCAATAAAGGTCGAACGGCGCGCCGTCGACGCGGTGAAAGGCGCGGGTCGCGAAGATGAATGCGGCCCCGGCGCCATAGACTTCCTGCCCCACCTGGCCCGCGGGCTGACCGTCGGCATAAAGATCCTCGACGGGAAAGGAGAGGGCGGGGTCGATGCGCCCGTTACCGGGGCGCTGTTCGTCCGAGACGGCCTCGGCGGGCAGGGCGTCGGGATAATAAAACCAGGCCCGATCGAGCGCATAGCGGCAATATTCCGAAATCAGCATGCGCGCCGCAGGCTCGAGGTCGGGTCCGCTGTCGGCAAGATAATGTTCGAAAGCGGCGAAGCTGTCGAAACATTCGTAGATCGCCATATAGGGTGCGTCCTGCAGACAGGTGGCGCCCAGAAAGTTGCGGTGATGAACGGCGAGGCCGATCTCGCTTTCCCAGATCTCGGTGTGACGAAAGAAGCTCGCGAGATAGACATAGCTCTGCTCGCGGTAGACGTCGCGGCCGGTGACCCGCCACAAGCGCATGCAGGCGGCAGCCCCCCAGGCGGTGAGGTTGGCTTGATAATTGATGTCGAAACCCAGACCGACCGCGGTGTCGATCGCGGCGCACGCCTCGTCGAGATACAGCTTCTCGTCGGTGAGCTCGAACGCCTCGAGCATCACCCAGGCATAGATGCCGCCGACATCGGTCTGGCCGCGCCCGTCGGCTCCGGCGGTCTCGGTGATGACCGAGAAATCGGTGATCTTGTACTGGATCGGCCATTTGTAAGTGAAATGCCGCGCTGCGCGGATGGCATAAGGAAGCGATTTCAGAAACAGCCGCCGCGCCTTCGCGTCGCCATCGAGAGCGAGTTTTCCGAGGTTCAGCAGCGGGTGGTAGAGATACCAGCTGTCGACGGCATCGGCATCCTTGTCGTCACCGACATTGGGCAGATAGCGGCGCAGCGTCTCGAGCTTCCGGTCGTAGAATTTGCCGAGGCCGGCCTTGAACTCTTCCTCGAGGGGATGAATCTCGCCGCGCCATTTCCCCCAGTCGTGCAGTGCCTGCACGATCGACATCTGGACCATGGCGTCCGGATATTCGGCATCCGTATAGGGGTGGATGTAACGATGACCATAATGGCGCACGGTCGCCTCCGGCGCGGCGCCGAGATGTCGCGCCGTCCGCGCGGCCCGCTGCCGCCAGTCGCGATAGTCGGTCGGCGGCAGAGACAGCGAACGATAGGCGGCGCCCAGCATCTGGAGAAATCGCCGCGCGCTGTCGCGCTCGTCTGCCGGAGAGCCGTCGCGGACGACGAGCCTCGCATCGCTCAGCGTATAAGTGATCCCGGGCGCCAGCGGCGCGGCTTCGCCGGCCGTGTGGAGCGTCTGGCCGGGAAGGCGGAAGCCCAGCCCCGGCCAGATGCCTCCCACCGCGGCATCCGGATTGGTGCCAGTCGCCTGGAAATAGGGATTGAGCGCGGTGAAATCCTGGAAATAGAAAAAGGTACCGAAGGCGGGGTCGGTAAGTTCGCCATAGAGGAGCCCGGCGTTGAGACCGCGTTGCACCGCCTCGACGGTTCCGCGGGTCCCCATCGGATCGTCCTGGGCGTCGAACGGAAAGAGATCGCGCGCTCCGGGCGGAAGGAGCAGCGGCGCCGAGGGGCGGAGTGTCGAGACAAGGCGGAGGCAGGGGAGCGGCCCGGGTCGCGCCTCGAGCGCGACCTCATGCGCGCCGATCGCACTTTCGACATGCACGCGGGCGAGCTCGCCGCCCGCGCGCTTGACGCGGCGGACCTTCGCCGCGCCGGGCCACGAGGCCGCGCGGAGGGCGACGCCGCCGCTGTCGGCGCGCCGGACGAACAGCCAGAGCGCTTCGCCGCCCGCAGCAAGTTCGACGGAGAGGTCGTCGAGCCTCTGCGAGACGATCGGAGTAGCGACCGCGAGCTCGCCGCGAACGCGAACGAGATCGGGCGTCAGCGGCGTGTCGTGGCGCGTCTCCACGCGTTGGTCAGTCACCGAAACAGGCCTTGGGAACATGGGTGATCCGACAGGCAAGATCGGCTTCCCCCGACGCGACGATATAATGATCGCCGCCATCGGCGATGCCCGTCGTGAAGACGACATCGCGTATATAGAGCTTGTCTTCGAGCGGACGCGTAAGCTCGGGGTTCGCCTCGAGGAGCGGCCGGTGATCGGTGCGGAGGACGACCGAGGGATCGTCGAGATCGAGTAGCGACCAGTAGGTGCGGTAAATGCCGACGATCTCTTTCGGCTCGACCCCATGCCAGAGCGTGAGCCATCCCGCGTCGGTACGGATCGGCGGGGTGCCGCCGCCGATGCGCGCGGTCGCCACCGTGTCGGCATGCGGACGGATGCCGGGGGCCTCATGAGGCTTCCAGTGCAGCGCATCGGGCGAGGTCGCGAGGTTGATCGAGGGGCCCGCGCGCCACTTCGATCCCGGCGGATAGGCGAAATAGAGATCGCCGAGCGGCCGCGTCTGCGCCCAATAGCGGCCGTCGATCAGGCCCTCGAAGATCAGCATGTCCTTGTTCTGATGATCGAGAACGATCCCCTCGAAGACCCAGTCAAGGCCGTTCGCCGAACTGTAGAGCGTCGTCGAGTGGCGCTCGGGGCTCACCGAACAGGTGGTCATCAACCAGCGCCTTCCGACCCGGCTGATGCGCGCGTCCTCGACGCCATAGCATTGGAAATCCGCGCCCGGATCGACAGCCTTGTCGTAATGGACGGCAACGATCTCGAGCCCGTCGGGCGAGAGCTCGACGGGAAGCAGCCACGAAAGCGAGGTTAGTGCCATGATCCGCCAGCTACCGCCGTGCACCATGAACTTTCTGGGATCCGACGTATCGCACAGCTCGAGCGGCCAGCTATCGACCTTGTAGCGCCCAGCCTCCCACCGGATCGAATGGACATGACCATCCTCGATCGGGACCCGGAGCGCCTCGGCGACGCGCACCATCATCAGGAGATTGCCCGAGGCGAGGCGCAGCAGGCCCGGGTTGAAGGCCCCGAGCACATAGGTCTCGCGGCCGAGCTGACCCGCGAGCGGCGAGCGCGACAGATCGACATCGTCGGGGCCGAAGACCAGCCGATCGGTCGCGAATTGCATGGGTACCGCTCCTTCGCCCAGGCCGGTCAGTGTGCCGGCTTGGAAGCCGGTTTCGCTGCCGGAGCGGATACCGCCTTGCGCGATGCCGATGTCTCGGCCGCCTCCTTCGTTCCGCTTTTTGCGTCGAGGTCGACGCCGGCTTCACGCGGCCAGTGCCGAAGCGTTACGCAGGCATCGAGGAAGGCGGTGACATCGCCAGGTTTGGCCAGCGCGATGCAGGCGTCGTCGAGCTTGTCGGCGAGGCCGGCGGCCGCGAAGAGCGGCGCCGCTTCGGCGCCATGTCCGATAAATTTGCAATGCGCGAAGGCGTCGCTGACGAAGTCCTTGGCCGCCGCATCGCCTGCGAGCAGTGCCGCCCCGTCGTCGCTCGGGAGAAGCGCGACCGCGTCGAACAGCACCGACGGCCCGCCGTCGATCTTGTGCCGGCCCGCGACGCTCGTGCCGTCCGAGAGCGTGATCCCGCCGATCTTCGGTGCAACCAGTTCCCAGACAGCGCCGGCGGCGTCGACCGCCTTGGTCAGCGCCTTGAAGACCCGCGCATCCGCGCCGTCGGTCGCGAGGATTCCGAGCTTGCGTCCGGCGAAGCTCGCCGGGCCGTTGAGCAGGATACTGAGCGGCCGGGAAGGGGGAAGGTCGGCGAGCGGCTTTGTTGCGGCCTTGGCGGGCGCCGGAAGCGGCAGCCCCAGGCCATCGGCAACCGTGGCTGCGAGGCCGCGGTCGATATGGAGGAGATGCGATACGGTGCGGGCGCGAATGTCGGGGCGTTCGACCTTCGACAGCTCGAAGACAAGCGCGTCGCCGATATGCTTCTGCTCGATCGGGGTCTGGCTCACGAAGAATTGCCGCGCCTGGCTATAGTGGTCGGCGAAGCTCTCGGGGCGGATGCGCCGCTTGGCGCCTTCGGCCTCTTCGGGGAAGCTCGCAAAGCCGCGCGCGGGATCCTCGCGCGGGCCGCCGTCCGTCGGTCCCCAGCTGTTCGGCTCGTAATTGGCGCGGCCGACGGGGTTTCGCATCGCCATATGACCGTCCTGCTGGAAATGCGCCATCGGGCATTTGGGCGCATTGATCGGGATATGGGTGAAATTGGGGCCGCCGAGCCTTTTGATCTGCGTGTCGAGATAGGAGAAATTGCGGCCCTGGAGCAGCGGATCGTTCGAGAAGTCGATGCCGGGGACGATGTTCTGCGTGCAGAAGGCGACCTGCTCGGTCTCGGCGAAGAAATTGTCGACGACGCGGTCGAGAACGAGGCGGCCGACGGTGCGGATCGGTACCTGCTCCTCGGGGATGAGTTTGGTCGCATCGAGCACGTCGAATTCGAACTTGTCCGCGAAGGCGTCGTCGAACAGCTGAACGCCGAGTTCCCATTCGGGAAAATCGCCGCTGTTGATCGCATCCCAGAGGTCGCGGCGATGGAAATCGGGGTCGGCGCCGTTGATCTTGACCGCCTCGTTCCACACCACCGACTGGAGGCCCTGCTTGGGCTTCCAGTGGAATTTGACGAAGGTCGATTTGCCCTTCGCGTCGACGAGGCGGAAGGTGTGGACGCCGAAGCCTTCCATCGTGCGAAACGAGCGGGGGATCGCGCGGTCCGACATCACCCACATGATCATGTGGAAGCTCTCGGGCATCAGGCTCACGAAATCCCAGAAATTGTCGTGGGCCGATTGCGCCTGCGGGAAGGCCCGATCGGGCTCGGGCTTCACCGAATGGACGAGGTCGGGGAATTTCATCGCATCCTGGATGAAGAAGACCGGGATATTGTTGCCGACGAGATCCCAATTGCCTTCCTTGGTGTAGAGCTTCACCGCGAAGCCGCGCACGTCGCGTGCGAGGTCGAACGAGCCTTTCGAACCCGCGACGGTCGAGAAGCGCACGAAGGCGGGCGTGCGCTCGCCGACGCGCTGGAAGATGTCGGCGCGGCTGACGTCGGCGAGGCTGTCGGTAAGCTCGAAATAGCCGTGCGCGCCATAGCCGCGTGCATGAACGACGCGCTCGGGGATGCGCTCATGGTCGAAGTGAAAGATTTTCTCGCGGAAATGGAAATCCTCGAGCAGCGTCGGGCCGCGCGCGCCCTGCTTGAGGCTGTTCTGGTCGTCGGCGACCGGCACGCCATGCTGGGTGGTGAGCGGCGCATGGCCGGCGCCCGCCTGATGCGTCTCGCCGCCGGTGCCACGATCCTCGCCATAGCTCTGCATGATCGGCGCATCGGCCGGAAAGACCGGCGCTTTACGAACCGATTCCCCGCCCATGTCCTTGCCCGCGATCGCAGCGGCGCTCTGCCCACGGCGCGGCTTCGGCTTCGCGGCGTCCGCGCGGGTGGAAGAGGGGGCGGTGGGGGATTTGGCCATGTCGGATCTCGCTTTGTCTGAAGGGGCGCAGCAGTTGGGCGGAACGCGGTCCGGAGGGCGTGCAAGCACGCCCTCCGGACCCGGCGATGGAACGAGTTCGCGCTTTGAAAGTTGCTGCACCGGGTTTGCGATTAACCTCGATCATGACGATTCCGCTTCCCTTGTGAGGGGTTGCCGGGCTTTCGGAATGTTCGCAGTCGAGCAGGCCCGCTCATGCATTTCGGACGAAACAGGGAACGTCAGTGATGTTAACCGATCGCTTCTTGAGAGACCGTCGCGGGGTAAGCCTCGACGCCGGCGAGCGCGCGCGCCTCGAAGCCGCCATCAGCACCACTTCGACCGTCGAGGCCCGCAAGATCATCGCGCGCGCCGGCCAGTGGCTCGACCAGAGCACGCTCCTCGTCGAGGGCATCATGTCGCGCTATCTCGACGACCGGGACGGTCTTCGCCAGCTTGTCGCGATCCACCTGCCGGGCGACTTTGTCGACCTCCACGCCTACCCGCTGAAACACCTCGACCATGATGTCGGTACGATGACCCCGGCGACGATCGCGATCGTCCCGCATGTCGAGCTCGACGCGATCACCGAGGAGATGCCCGAGCTCACGCGCAAGCTCTGGTTCGCGACCTTGCTCGACGCCGCGATCCACCGCGCCTGGCTCTTCCGGCTTGGCCGCCTCGACGCCATCGGCCGCGTCGCGCATTTCTTCTGCGAAACCAATGTGCGTCTCCAGTCGGCGGGGCTGAGCGACGGGCGCCAGTTCACGCTCGGACTGACGCAGGCCGACGTCGCCGAGATCTGCGGCCTGACGACCGTGCATGTGAACCGGGTCGTACGCCATCTTCGCGAGGAAGGGCTTTGTACGTTCCGCAACGGCAAGGTCGAGATTCTCGATGCCGCGAAGCTGGCGCGACGCGGCCAGTTCGATCCCGCCTATCTTTATATCGACGATCCCGCATCTCCGCCGCCCCCAGACCAGAGGCCCCGCCGATGACCGACGATTTGTCTTCCCCCCAGCCGCCCGAGACGGAAGCGGGGGTCGCCACCGCCGAAGATGGCGTTGTCCTGCTCGATGGCCCCGACGGTGTCGCGGTGACGATGACCTCGGCGGCGGCGCGCAGTACCGGCGAAAGCCTTATCGAGGCGGCGAGGCGCGCGGAAGCACAGCTCGCGGCCAGGCGGTCCTGAAGGATCGCCTGATCGCGCCCGTACGGGGGCGACGGGGCCGTCGCCGATTTGGCGCCAGGGAGCCGACGCACAGCGCGCGGCGCCGATAAATGCATTGATCGATGTTGCATCGCCGCCGTCCGGGGGAACGCAGTGATACGGCGGCGGGTTCTGCCCGGGAGCGGCGCCAGCGGGTGCCGCCGACCGAGGAGAGCCGCACGTGGAAGAGGCCGCCGGACTGATTGCGCCTGCCGCGACGATGATCGCGGCGATGATGACGGCAGCCAATCTCGGCGCGCGCGTGACCGGCTCGGGCTTCGTCGTGTTCACTTTGGGCTCGCTCGCCTGGTCGGTCGTCGGGTTCACATCGGGCCAGACCAATCTTCTTGCGACGAACCTGTTCCTGACGCTCGTCAATCTCGTCGGAATATGGCGATGGCTCGGCCGCCAGCGCGGCTATGAGGATGGCGCGCGGCGTGCCGCGAAGCGAAGCCGGATCGCGGCCTCGCCCTCGCTCTTCGCCGCGAGTGCGCTAGGCGGTCTTCCGGTGAGCGATATCCGCGGCGAAGTTGTCGGCCAGGCGGTCGATGCGATGATCGAATGCGAAAGCGGATGCCTCTCTTATGTCGTCGTCGCGAGCGGCGGGCTCGGCGCCATCGACGAGACGCTGCGCGCGGTACCGGCGGCGATGCTCGACTGTCATGCCGACGGGCTCGTGCTGCTGATGAGCGCGGCGGAATATGAGAAGCGCGATACGCTCGACGGCGCCGCCTGGCCTGCGCGGCCCCCACGCGGACAGATAGCCACGGAGGCGTCGCTCGCCCCCGCGGCGGCGGCGGGCGATGGGCCGAGGGGTACCAGAAAGGAAGGGGCCCATGACGCGGCTCAAGGATAATGGTCTCACCATCGTGCTTCTGCTGCTGTTCGCAGCGTCGATCGTCGGCCATTGGGTAACGGGGTGGCACGTCGCGCTCGCGGACGCTGCGCGGCACCATCAGCCCGGTCTCTCGCTCTGGGCCTATGGCGGCAGTCCGCAATTCCTGTCCTCGGTGTTCGAAAACTGGGAGAGCGAGTTTCTCCAGATGTCGGCCTATGTCGTGCTGACGGCGATGCTCGTTCAGCGTGGCTCGTCGGAATCGCGGGGTCCCGACGCGCCGCTACGCGACGCCGATCTTGCCGCGCAGGCGCGCAAGCCCGGTGCCCCTGCGGTGCTGCGCAAGGGTCGTCTCGCGCGCGCTCTCTATGCTCGGTCGCTGGGGCTGGTGCTCGCGATGCTGTTTCTTGCCTCCTTCATCCTCCACTGGACGCAGAGCGCGCGCGCGGCCGCCGAGGACGCGCGCGAGCATGGCGAAATCGCCCTTTCCACCTTCGCCTATCTCGGCGACCCCGGCCTCTGGTTCGAATCCTTCCAGAATTGGCAGAGCGAATTTCTGTCGACCGCCGTTCTGGTGCTCTTGTCGATCTTCCTTCGTCAGAAAGAGTCGCCCGAATCGAAGCCCGTCGCCGCTCCGCACGCGGAGACGGGATCGTGACGGCGAATGGCCGAGCGAACCGGCGTGGGCGTTACGGCCCCGCTGCCCCGGTGCCTGTCTCGCTGGGCGCTCGGAGCGCCGATTTAATCCTCGAACCGCGGAACGATCGCAGCGGACGGGCGTCAGTCGTTCATCGCCCCGAAGTCGGGGCCGCTTCCCCCGACCGGCGCCGGCCCCGCCGACGCTCCCCAGATGACGCCCGGCCTCTGCCCGGGCGGGAGATGATCCATGTCCAGATCCAAGAATGACCTTCCCGATCCGCTGATTCTCGCCGCCGCTGGCGCGGGCATCGCCGTGCTCGCAACCGTCGCGTCGCTCTGGCAGCGCCGTCGGCACCGCGAGAGCCGAGGGCAGGAAGAAACAATCGCGACCGACGCGCCGCATTGGACGCTCGACAAAGCCTCCTCCCGCACGATGTTCGGCAAGTCGGTGCTGATCAATCGCCCCCGCGCCGAGCTCTATGCGGCATGGACGCCCGAACGCTTTCCCGACTTCATGGAGAATGTGGTCGCGGTCGACGACCTCGGCGACGATGTCTCGCAGTGGACGATCAAGGCGCCCGCCGGGCGCGAGGTGACACTGGTCAACCGCATCACCGAGCGCGTCGAGGACACATCGATCTACTGGCAAAGTACGCCGGCCTCCGACATCGCGAACAGCGGCGAGGTGCGCTTCACCGACGCGCCGGCGGGGCGAGGCACCTATGTCAGCCTGATCCTCGCCTATGACCCGCCCGCCGGGAAGGTCGGGCGCCTCGCCGCCAAGCTCCTTCAGCGCGAGCCCGAAGTGCAGGCGCGGCGCGACCTTCACCGTTTCAAGCAGCTTATGGAAACGGGCGAAGTGACGACCAATGCCTCGCCCTCCGCGCGAGGCGCCGAGAGCCCTGCCGAGCCGCACATCTGAACGCCGAACCGCAGCACAATCACATCAAGGAGAAGGCCATGCGCGCCGTTACCTGGCAGGGACGCCACAAGATCAGTGTCGAAACCGTTCCCGATCCCGAAATCGTCAACCCGCGCGATGCGATCATTCGCGTGACCTCGACCGCGATCTGCGGCTCGGACCTTCATCTTTACGACGGCTATATTCCGGGCATGCGCGCGGGCGATATCGTCGGCCACGAATTCATGGGTGAAGTGGTCGAGACCGGCGCATCCTCGACGCTGCAGCGGGGCCAGCGCGTCGTCGTGCCTTTCACGATCAGCTGCGGGCAATGCTTCTTCTGCGAGAAGCAGCAATATAGCGCCTGCGACAACAGCAACCCGTCCGAGACGCGGGATGCATCCGAGCTGATGATGGGTCATGCGATGGGCGGGGCGTTCGGATATGCGCATCTCACCGGCGGCTACGCCGGCGGGCAGGCCGAATATGTCCGCATTCCCTATTCGGATGTCGGGCCGGTGGTCATTCCCGACGGCCTTGCCGACGACGACGTGCTCTTCCTCTCGGACATCTTGCCGACGGGTTGGCAGGCGGCGGTCAACGCCGACATCGAGCCCGGCGACACCGTCGCGGTGTGGGGCTGCGGCCCCGTCGGCCTGTTCACGATCCAGTCGGCGCTGCTGCTGGGCGCCGGGCGCGTGATCGCGATCGATCACTTTCCGACGCGCCTCGCGCTCGCGAAGAAATATGGTGCAGAGATCCTCGACTATACGAAGGTCGATGTCCGCGAGGCGCTGGCCGAAATAACCGGCGGCGTGGGCCCCGATGCGTGCATCGACTGCGTCGGCATGGAGAGTCACGGGTTCACGGTCGACGACATTCTCGACCAGGTGAAGGTCAAACTGCTCTCGTCCACCGAGCGCATCCACGCCTTGCGCCAGGCGATCCTTGCGTGCCGCAAGGGCGGCCGTCTTTCGATTCCCGGGGTTTACGGCGGTTTCGCCGACAAATTCCCGCTCGGTCAGCTCATGGAGAAGGGCCTCACTGTCAAGAGCGGACAGACGCATGTCCAGCGCTATTCAGGCGAGCTTCTCGATATGATCCAGGGCGGCAAGTTCGACACCGTCTCGCTCATCTCGCATCACGCATCGCTCGAGGACGCGGCCGAGATGTACCGGCACTGGCACGACGAGCAGGACCTCTACACGAAGATCGTACTCAAGCCCGGCCTCGCAAAAGGGGCCGTCTCGGCCCGGCAGGAGATGGAACATGCTTGATCGCAAACTCGCTGTCGTCACCGGCGCCTCGAGCGGTATCGGCCGCGAGATCGCCCTACTCGCCGCGAAGGATGGTTACGACCTCATCGTCGCGGCCGACGAGCCGCTCGTCGATGCTGCCGCGGGCCTCCTTGCCAAGGGCGTCGAGGTCGAGGCGGTGGAAGCCGACCTCGCGACTGCTGCCGGGGTCGAACGTCTTCTTGCCGCTGCGGGCGGCAGGCCGATCGACATTCTCGTCGCCAACGCGGGTCATGGCCTCGGCCACGGTTTTCTCGACCAGCCCGTCGACGCGTGGCGTCACGTCATCGACACCAATATCACCGGCACGCTGTTGCTGCTTCAGCCGGTCCTGAAGGCGATGGTCGCGCGCGGCGAAGGCAAGGTACTGATCACCGGCTCGATCGCCGGGCATCTCGCCGGCTCCTTCCAGGCGGTGTACAACGGCACCAAGGCCTTCGTCGACAGTTTCGCCGCGGCGATTGGCAATGAATTGAAGGACAGCGGCGTCACCATCACCTGTCTCAAACCCGGCGCGACCGAGACGCGCTTTTTCGAGCGGGCCGGCATGCTCGACACCAAGGTCGGGCAATCGGAAAAAGACGATCCCGCCGATGTGGCGAAAACCGGATGGGACGCGCTCCTCGCAGGAGAGCATGCGGTCGTTCACGGGCTCAAGAACAAGGCGCAGGTCCTCGTATCGGGCGTTCTCAGCGAAGCGGCGACAGCCGAGATGCACCGAAAGCTGGCCGAGCCGGGGTCGGGGACGCAAGGCTGATCTGGCCGATCCGGCATCATTTGGTGAAGAGGAGACGATCATGAACAATCGCAATGACAGCAGGGATGGGGGCTCCGCCGGGGACGGGTCGCTGCCGCAAGAGCCCATGGAACGCCGGGAGAATGTCGGAAAGACGACGCCCGACCGCTATCCCGCCGGGGAGCGCGAGGCCGGCGACGTATCGGGCGCCGCCAACCGCGGCCATCGGCGCAGCACCGGCAGCGGTCCTGTCAGCGGAAGCGGCGCGGGTGCCGGCGGCAAAGGCAATGCGGAGGATTATGACAGCGACCCGCAAGGCGGCGGCGGGCGCGCCGCCGAACCCGATACGCCCCCGCCCGGCAAGGGGGCGGACGCGCCGGTTGGCGGGAGCCGTTAGGCCCTCGCGGTGGTCGGGCGGCGCGGCGCAATCGCTCTGGCAGCGCTGTACCCGGCCGTTCACTCGATCCGGTAGTCGATCGGCTTGAAGCTGCCGCCGCAGCTGTCGTAGGCCGAGCAGGCGGTGAGCCCGACGATCAGGTCGTCGAGCGCGCGAAGCCGTATGAAGTCACCGGCCTTCGTCGTCGGCGGAAGGACGCGGATCTTGCCTTCGCTGCCGACCGGCACATTCATGAACAGGTTGAACGCGACGGGAATGGCGTCGGCAGCAATCCCATATGGCTCGAGCGCTTCGGCCAGATTGCCGAAGCAGCCGCGATGAACGGGCTTGTCGGCGTAGAAATGGCGAAAGGTCGCCTCGCTGCATGGCGTCAGCAGAAAATCATGCACCCCGCAGCTGTCCTCGACGATCTCGAGCAATGCGTTTGACCGGTTCGACCACAAGCGGTTGCCGGTCGTCAGCCGGATCGTCTCTTCATAGTCGAACGTTCGCCCGTTCGAGATCGCTTCGCGGGGATCCGCCGCACGAAACGCAAGAAGGTCGCCGACCTGGCCGCCATCGGGGTCGGTCACGCAGAGAATCTTGTCCTTGGGAAGCGTGAAGGCGACGCCGCTGCGGGGCGCGATCCGGTCGGTCATGAATGCTCCTGAACTGAGAAGGTGCGGCGGGAATGAACTAAGATGTCATGAAGCGGTTGCCGGGAGGAGGACGAAATGCGGCGAGCGAAAGCCGCCGCGCTAATCGCGCGGCGGCTTTGAGACGCCGGTTCCGAGCCTCTGTCAGGGGGCCAGCTTGCCGAGTTCGGCGCGGTGCGCTTCCACCACCGGCACAATCTCTGCTGCCGCCTGCTTGAGTGCGACCGCCTCGCCCGAGGCAGCATAGCCTTGGTGCAGCGCCAGTGCCGCACCATGCGCGGTCTTCTGGTGGTCGAGATAGATTTTGTCGATACCCGCGGCATCGGCGGCCTTGATGTCCGCCAGCATCTTCTCCTGGTCGGGAGCAAGTGTCGGTGCCGGCGCCTCGACCCCGGCGCTCGCGGCGGCCGCCTTCACTTTCGCGGTCGATTTTCCGTGATTGTCGATCATCATCTCGGCAAAGGCCCTGACCTTTGCATCTTTCGATTTGGCGAGCAGGGCTTTCGACGATTCGACCGCCCAGAGGTCGCCGGCACCCGCCTGCGCGACATAATCGGCCGTGCTGACTGCTTGCGCCGGCGTTGCGGCGGCCGGACCGGGCTCGGATGCCACAACGGCCGTGTCAGCAGACGCGGCGGCTTGCTCCTCGTCGCGCGTATCGGGTCCGCCGCATCCCGCGACGATCGCGGCGACCGCCGCGGCTCCAATCCATGTCTTCATCTCGTCTCTCCTCAAATGATCTTCTGCGCCTTGGCCTCTCGGCTTTTCCGCATGCAAGACCGGGTCGCAGCGCGCGCGGCCCGGTCTTTCACCCGGAATGCGGGGGCGGAGGTCAGCTGCGCTGTTTGCCCTGGTCCTTGCTTCCCGACTGCTTGTCGGCTCCCGACTGGCTCTTGCTGCCGTCCTGCTGCTGCTGGCTGCCCTTGCCGGACGAGCTACCCTGCTGCTTGCCGTCTTTCTTCTCATTCTGTGCCATGACGCATCCTTTCCATGCGGCCCGAGGCGGGCCAATATGGAAACCCCGCGCTTGTCCGGCTTGTTGCGTGAAAGAGGAGCCGGGTTGATCGAAGTTATACGCTTTTGGCGTGCGGCAACGGTCCGGGACGCCGTGCGTGTTCCGGCCGCCTTTCGCGACGGCGCGGCCGCGTGGCGGTGGGGCGAGGCGGGCAGGCGCGTTCGGCGCTTCGCCAGACTTATCATGCGTGCGGGAGGGCGGCGGCGCGGCGCCGGTGCGGCCAAAAAGGGCTCGGCGCGCGGCGCGGCTCGCAGTCGCCTGACGCACCTTCAACCGAGGCAGGCGACGATCGCCTCGATCACCGCGATCGTCTCCCTGGGGTCGCGCACGCGCACCGTGTCGAGTCCTAGCAACTTCGCCGGATAGTCGTTGCCGCCCGGAAAGATAGCGTCGCCGATGAAGATCATGTCGCCGAGCGCGATTCCGCTCTCGGCGCTCAGCTTCTTGAGCCCATAGCCCTTGTCGACGCCCTCGCGCGTGACGTCGATCGAGGTCGCGCCGCCCATGTTGATCGACAGGCCCGGGAGCCGCTCGCCGAGATCCGCCTGGATGATCCGCCGCTTCGCGAAGTCGGGATCCCAGACTTCCTTGGCGGCGATCGGCGCCTGCTGGCCGAGCGCCGAGAAAGTGATCTGGCTGCCGCGGTCCTCGATGCGATCGCCCCAGACTTCCTCGGGAACGAACCCCGTCGCCTCGAGCGACGCGTCGAAGGCGGCGAGGATGCGCGCCTTTTCCTCGTCGCTGAACAGCTCGGCATAAAGCGGCGTCCAGCCGCCGCCGCGGTGGACGAAAAGCTTCGTGCCCGTCGTCGGCATCAGCCAGAGCCGACCCCGATCGGCGTCTGCCGGAAGCCGGCTCGCGACCTGCTTGTCGAACTGCGGCCAGTCGCCGCCCGAAATCACCGCGACCTCGGCGACGCCCAGGAGCTTCGCGATCGCCGTGCCCATCTCCGGGGCGAGCGGCTGCTTGCTTTCCGCCAGGGTTCCATCGAGATCGAAGGCGACGAGTTTCTTCATGATTGTCTCCTCTGTTCGCTGTCGCCGACGCTGAGCCGACAAAGCATCCCAATCGCCTGAGGCCTTCCGAAGTTCCTGCGGGCACCTCGCCCCGACCTACCTCGCGGGCAAAATGTCAAAGACGGGGCTACGAGCACGGCGGGAGCGGGCGTGGCGGGGACGGATGGCGGGCCGTCGTTGTCGGCATGCCGCGGCCGCGGCAAGGTCGGGGCCGCTCGCTGGGCGACCCGCGAGCCTAACGCAACGAGTTCGGCTTTGGAGGCGTTAGCGTGTCGATGACGAGGAAAGCCATTCGATGACCCCGCGCTGGCCTTCGGTGCTCTGGGTGGTTCGCCACGGCCAGAGCGCGGGCAATGTCGCGCGCGATGCCGCCGACGCGGCGGGTGACCTGCGCATCGCGCTCGACCACCGCGATGTCGACGTGCCCCTCTCGGCGCTGGGCGAGCAACAGGCACGGGCGCTCGGCGCCTGGTTCGCCGCGGGCGAGGAAGACGGCCGCCCCGAGATCATGCTCGCCTCGCCCTATGTGCGGGCCGTGCAGACCGCCGAAATCTTCCGCGGCGCAGGAGGCTGCGCGGCCGACGAGAAAATCTGCATCGACGAGCGGCTGCGCGAGAAGGAGTTCGGCATCCTCGATGGCCTCACGCGCCGCGGCATCGAGGCGGCGCATCCCGATCAGGCCGAATTCCGGCTGGCGCTCGGTAAATTCTATCACCGCCCGCCGGGCGGCGAAAGCTGGTGCGACGTGATCCTGCGCCTCCGCTCACTGCTCGACACCGTCTCGCTCCATTATGGCGGGCGGCGCGTGATGATCGTCGCGCACCAGGTGGTCGTCCTTTGCCTGCGCACCATCATCGAAAATCTGGGAGAGGCCGAGATATTGGCAATCGACAGCGAAGGCGACGTCGCCAATTGCGCGATCACCGAATATCGCTTCGACGCTGACGTGGGCCGCGACGGCAACCTCGTCCTGTCGCGCTACAATGTGACTGCGCCAATGGAGGGCGAAGTCCCCGTCACCCGCGAACCCGATGCGATGGTGGCCGCGCGTGGCTGAGGCAACCCCGCTCGACACCGCCTGGCTCAAGGCGCATCCGCTTCCCGATCATCATGACAATGTCGACAAGAACGGACGCGGCCGGGTGCTCGTGATCGGCGGTTGCCGCCGGGTGCCCGGCGGCATGCTGCTGACCGCCGAGGCGGCGTTCCGCGCCGGGGCGGGCAAGGTGACGATCGCGACGATCGCCTCGGCCGCGATCCCGATCGGCATCGCCTTTCCGGCCTGCGCCGTCGTCGCGCTCCCCGAAACCGAAGCGGGCGAGATTGCGCCCGAGGCGGCCGAACTGCTGCTCGCCGAGGTGGCGCTGCACGACGCCATCGTCTTTGGACCCGCGATGATCGACGCCGACATCGTCCGGACCCTGCTCGAAGCCCTGCTGCCGGCGCTGCCCGAGGACATCTTCCTCCTCCTCGATGCCGTCGCGCTGCGCGCGGCGGCCGCGCATTCGGATGCGATCCGGGCGCGCGCCGCGCACACAATCCTCACCCCACACGAAGGCGAACTTGCCGCGATGCTCGATGTAGCGAAGGAGGAGGTCGCGAGCGACCCGCTCGCGTCGCTCGGCAAGGCCGCCGACCGGTTCGGCGCGGCGGTGATGGTCAAGGGCGCGACGAGCCATCTCATCGCCGAGGGGAGCTGCCTGGCGTATGCGGGCGGCGGGCTCGGCCTTGCCGTCAGCGGCTCGGGCGACGTGCTGGCGGGCCTCATCGCCGGGCTCGGCGCGCAAGCCCTCTCGCCCCTGCAGGCGTCCGCCTGGGGCATCTGGCTGCACGGCGAAGCGGGGCGGCGGCTCGGCGAAACCATGGGGCCGCTCGGCTATCTTGCGCGCGAGCTGCTGCCGCTCGTCCCGGGGCTGATGCGCGGTGTCTGAGCTCGATCTCCTCGACCCCGATCTCCTGCTGCCGATTGCGGGGGCGGTCATCGCCGGCGCGATTATCGGCGGCGAGCGCGAATATCGCGCGAGCCCGGCGGGCCTGCGCACCCATATCCTCGTCGCGCTGTCCTGCTGTCTCCTCATGCTGTCGGCCGTTCACCAGATGGAATGGCTCACCGACACGCCGACCGAGGTCGTGCGCATCGATCCCGTGCGCATGGCGCATGGCGTGCTCACCGGCATCGGTTTCCTGTGCGGCGGCGTGATCTTTCGCGAGGGGCTCAATGTGCGCGGGCTCACCACCGCTGCATCGCTCTGGATGACCGCGACGCTCGGCATCCTGTTCGGCGTAGGCTTCTACGAACTCGCCATCTTCGGCGGCGTCGCGACCTTCCTCGTGCTCGCTGCCGTCACCTGGACCGAGCGCCACGCGCCGCAGCGGCGTATCGCGCATGTCACGCTCGATTATCGGGCGGGCACGAGCATCGCCTCGGCCGAGGTCATCGCCTTGCTCGGGGAACATGGCCTCAAGGCGATCACCGTCGAACAGCGCCGCGCCGGCGGCGCACCCGGCTTTACCGCGATCGCCGCAGGCTATGGCGAGGAATGTGCCGATGCGCTGGCGGCGGCGCTCAGCGGGGACGATCGCATCGCCGCCTTCGACATCAGGCCGCAGCAGGGATGAAGGGTGGGGCCGGAACGGGAGCGCGCATGCCCGCTGGCCGCGACCCTTCGGGCGAGCCCGCTTATGATGCGCTCGTCATCGGCGCGGGACCCGCAGGGCTCACCGCCGCTCTCTATCTTGCGCGCTATCGCCGCCGCACCCTCGTGCTCCACGACGGACGTTCGCGCGCGCTTGGCGCGCCGATGGCCTGGAACGTGCCCGGCTTTCCCGACGGAATATCGGGAGCCGATCTCGTCGCGCGGCTCACCGATCAGGCAGGGCGATACGGTGCCGAAATCGAATTGGCGCGCGTCGACTGTCTGTCCGCAGGCGCCGGCGGTGCCCCCTTCGCGGCGCGGCTCGAGGACGGCCGCCGCCTGTCGGCGCGCGGGCTCATTCTCGCGACCGGCGTCATCACCAACGAGGCGGTGCTCGCTAGCGGCGACCATGACGCCGCCGTCCGGAGCGGCGCGCTGCGCTACTGCCCGATCTGCGACGGATTTGAGCATCGCGGGCGCAAGATCGCCGTACTCGGGTCGGACCTTCATGGCGCCGCCGAGGCGATGTTCCTGAGGCAATATACCGACGATGTGACCCTCATCCCCAAGTGGCAGGTCGAGCTCACGCCCGCGCAGCGTGCCGAACTCGCGGCCAGCGACGTGCGGATCGAGGAGCGGCAGCTGCTTCGCCTCGCGCACCGGGACAGACGCATAGCGGTGCAGCTGGAGGGTGCGGATGAGCCACTTTTTTTCGATACCCTCTATCCGGCGCTCGGATCCGAACCGCGCAGCGAATTGCTGGCGGGGCTCGGTCTCCAAGGCGACGCCAATCGCTGCCTGCCCGCCGATGCCTTTGCCGAGCCCTTGATGCCCGGCGTCTACGGCGCCGGCGATGTTCTCGCCGGGCTCGACCAGATCAGCACCGCGACGGGCCATGGCGCGGCGGCTGCGACGCGGCTTCACAACTGGCTGCGCCGTGTCGAAGGGCATGTAATGGCGGACCAGCACTGAAAGGCAAGGGGCAGGCTATCGCTTCGACGGATGCACGAAAGCTGCTCGGCCGGGCGCGTTCGGCCCACATGGTCGTTGGGCAAAACCTGCCTCGATGGATCTGGCGACGCGACGGGCGGATGGGGCGCTACCCGCCGCAGCGCGTGCAGGATTGATCTCGATCATCACGATTTTCGCGCCTTGGGGTCCCAAATCTGCTATGCAGAAGTGGCTGAGTCCCACCCTCATCGGCGTCTCTTGCGGCTGCCTGATTTTGCAGTCCGCCCTTTGCCTGAGGCGTTCCGATCGGTGCTGAGAGCAGGGTCGCGCTTGCTCCGGAACAGGAATGGAGCATGTCATGCGCCTTTTTCATCTTCTTTTTCATGGCGAGGATGCGCGCGAGCCGCGCCGCGTCGAATTTCGCGCGCCCGACGCCTATCAGGCGTTCCAGTTCGCGCTCAACGATCGCGGCAGTGCCGAGGTCGAACTATGGGACGGCGAGCAGCTTCTCGTTCGCATGAGCAAGACCGAAGCCAATCTCTGGAAGCTGCACGGCCTCCCCCCATCCCAAGGCACCGCGGGGCCCTCTGCTCAGGCAGGGGCGGCCGCCGCCTGACCCGCGCTGCGGAGGTGACGGGCGCGCGATGGACGCGTGACAGGTGGATCACGCCCGCTTGCCCGCCTCAGGCGGGCCGGCCGTCTTGCCCGGCGCAGAGGCCGAGGCATGCATCGACGAGCGCGCTCATCAGCACGGGTTTCGAGAAGAAGAAGCTGCCCTCGACCTGGCGGTCGGCAAGCGGCACATTGGCCGAGGCATAGACGACGCCGCCGCCCGGATGAGCGTCGCGATAGGCTTCCGCGAGGCTCCATCCGTCGAGAGCGCCGGCAAGCCGGATATCGGTCACGAGGATATGCGGTCGCTCCTCGCCGATCAGGAGTAGTGCGTCCTCGGCGGTTTCGACCTCGCGAACCGCGAACCCGGCTGCCTCGAGCGCCTCGACGATGTCGATGCGGACGAGCCATTCGTCTTCGGCGACGATGGCCGTGCAGAGAGGGGCGGGGGACGGGTTTGGCACGCTGATGACTTTCGCCCTGAAACATGGATCGAAGTTGAGAGGTCGCTCGGCGTCACGGCTGGGCGCATGGCAGTCTCGGCGGAACGCATCAACCACTCAAGGGTTTCTTTGCCATAGCGAATTCCCGTTTCGGGAACGCAGGGGCCATCGGAGGGGCAGGGACCATGACATATGCGTGAGACGCTGGTCGAGGACGAAGCGGCGCAAGGGGGCTTAGCCGTTCGCGAAAGTGCCGCGCACCTCGCGGCGCTCGTCGAGGGCTCGGACGATGCGATCATCAGTAAAACGCTCGATGGAACCATCACCAGCTGGAATCCCGCGGCCGAACGCATGTTCGGTTATCGTGCCGACGAGATCGTCGGCCGCTCGATCCTCACCCTCATCCCCGAGGAACGCCGCAGCGAAGAAACCGCGATCATCGAGCGTGTGCGCGCCGGCGAGCGCGTTCCGCCTTTCGAGACGGTCCGTCGGCGCAAGGACGGCAGCCTCGTCGACCTCTCGATCACCGTGTCGCCGGTGCGCCGCGCCGACGGCACGATCATCGGCGCTTCGAAGATCGCGCGCGACATCTCGGAACGAAAGGCGGTCGAGGCGCAGCTCGCCCGCCAGGCCGAGCGGCTGACCCACCTCAATCGCGCCGCCCTCCTCGTATCGCAGGATCTCGACCTCGAACGGATCGTCCAGGCGGTGACCGATATCGCGACGGAGCTCAGCGGTGCGCGCTTCGGCGCCTTCTTTTACAATGTGCTGGGCGACGAGGGCGAAAGTTACCTGCTCTTCTCGCTATCCGGCGCCCCGCGCGAGGCGTTCGAGCGCTTCGGCATGCCGCGCAATACCGCCGTCTTCGACCCGACGTTCCGCGGAGCGGGGACGATCCGGTCGGACGATATCCGCAAGGATCCGCGCTACGGCCTGAGCGCGCCGCACCACGGCATGCCGGAGGGGCATCTGCCCGTCGTGAGCTATCTCGCGGTTCCCGTCATCTCGCGCTCGGGCGCGGTGCTCGGCGGGCTTTTCTTTGGCCATGACGAGCCCGCCATGTTCAATGCCGAGGTCGAGGAGCTTGTCGAGGCCGTGGCTGCGCAGGCGGCGGTGGCGATGGACAACGCCCATCTTCACGAGGCGGCGCGCGTCGAGATCGCGGCGCGCGTGAAGGCCGAAGAGGAGCTCCAGCTCACTCTCGCCGAAATGCGCCACCGGGTGAAGAACACGCTCGCGATGGTCCAGGCGATCGCCGCGCAGACGTTTCGCGAGACGCCGGCCGCCGAGCGCCAGTCGTTCGAGGCGCGCGTCCGCGCCCTCTCCGACGCGCACGACCTCCTCACCGAGCGCCACTGGGGCACCGTATCGGCCGGTGAAATGATCGAGCGCGCGCTCCACGCTTTCGACAAGATGAAGCCGGGCCGCATCAGCCTCGCGGGGCCGGACGCCGAGGTGCCGGCTTCAAGGGCGCTGCTCGCGGCGATGGTGCTGCACGAACTAGGGACCAATGCGGTCAAATATGGAGCGCTGTCGGGCGATGCCGGCACGGTCGCGGTCGAGTGGGACATGGTGAACGAGAGCGGCCGGGATCGGCTCCGCCTGCGCTGGAGCGAGCAGGGCGGTCCCCCCGTCGCGCCTCCCGCGCGTACGGGGTTCGGCACGCGGATGCTCGAACGGGCGCTCCGCGGGCAGGGCGGCAGCGCCGCGATCGAATTCAGGCCCGAGGGTGTCTGCTGCACTCTCGAGCTTCCCGCATGACCAGCATCTTGGGCGCGGCGGGATCGCGCGAGGTTCGCGCGCTTCGTGGGTCGAGGATCGAAGGTGCGGGCCGAAGGTCGATGGTCGAAGGGAGCGGTTCGCAGGGCGGGCGTCTCAAACCTTGCTCGTGGCTGGCGAGTCCGGCGCGGCTCGGTTAAGGCGTAGCCATGGCGGGAATCGGATCACGCATCGACGAGTCGGGAATGCTGCTGCGGGTGGCAGGCGGCTTCGCGCTTCGCCGCGACCTCGGCGGCCGCTGGCGGCTCGACCTTCGCCGCACCCCCGTCGACCATGTCGAGAAGCGCGTGCGCATCACGGGCACGCTCGTCGGCGACGATCTTGTCGAGGTCGACGGCGTCGCCCCAGAAGGCGCTACCGCGGCGGGTGGTGCTCTTCCGGACAGCGGCTCGCCGATCGAAGCATAGCCGCGCCGCCACTGGCCGAAGCCGCCTGGTGGGAGGATCGTAAAGCCGGATGTCCGCAGGCGGTCCGGATGCCTCTCAATTTTGACCGGCCCAAGTAGCGGAACAAAGTTGTACGACGCCGGTTAGAGCTGCATGACCCAGACCATCGCAACCCCCGCACCCGCCGCCGATCCGGCGCGTATCGTCGTCCTTCTCTGTGCGCTGGCGCAGATCGGAGCTGCCCTATTGCCCGTGATGGGGATCGGCACGCCGGTCGGCGAGCGTTCGGACGCCGTGCAGACGCTGATAACGCCCGCGGGCTGGGCCTTCTCGATCTGGGGAGCGCTTTATCTGGGATCGCTGGTTTTCTCGCTTCTCCAGTTTACGTCGGCCGGGCGCGATAGCACCTTGTTCGCCGCGCTGCGCTGGCCGGCAGCCGGTGCTTTTCTCGGCAATGCGCTCTGGGCCACTTGGGTGCAGCTAGGCGACATCGACGCGGTATCGACCCTCATCATTTTCGGCTCGCTTGTCTCGATCCTCATCGCCTATCGCCGTATCGCTGCCTGGACGGCGCCCTTTTCGGCGGCCGAGCGCTGGGGCGCCATCCTGCCGCTGTCGGCGCTCGCTTCCTGGTTGACGGCGGCGTCGATCGTCAATGTCGCCGCCACTTTGCGCTACTATGGCGTCGACGCTGCGCCCGATGTCGCGCCGCTCATCTCCGCCGCGATTATCGTCGTCGGCGGTCTGATCGCGGCCGCGGCCCTTGCGCGGGGCAAGGGCAATCCGCCTTTCGCGCTCGTCTTCCTCTGGGCGCTGGCAGCGATCTTTGCAGCCGGCGGGCAGGAGGCCGTTGCGGTCGCGGTGGCTGCAGCGATCGCGGCGATCTTGGTGCTGATCGGAATTTCGCTGGGCTGGCGCGACGGCGGCGCGCACCATTGGTCCGCTTCGAGATCGTAATTCTGTCTCGGGGACGCTCGAGCGTCTTCGCCGCAGTCGGTTTGATTTCGAACTTTTCCGAGGTTCAGCGCGCGATCGGCACCTTCTTACGGCGAGGCGCACCGGGCATCGCCGCGTCCCTGCGGCCAGCCGCGATCCCGACCCGCGCTTGAGGCGTCTGCCGGGGCGCGGCCCCGGCGCAACGGGCTTCGCCCGTCCTCCACTGCCGTTGCGGCCCTCTGGGTGCGCCGGCGCCTGGCGGCGCCCCGGCTGCCTTTCTGCGCCGCGGGACGGGCTCGCGGGCAAGGGCAGGAGACACATCATGGGAGCCATCGGCTTCGTCAGCGGCACGATCGAGAAGGGCTTTGTCGGCGAACTTCGCACCCTCTCGATCCGGGTGCCGATCGAAATTCGCATCAACCGCGGCAAGGGGAGCGAGGTGCAGCCCGACTACCGCGTCTATTCGGACGACGTCGAGATCGGCGCGGGATGGGTGCGCCTCGCGGCTGTGTCCGAGCGGCGCTATGTGTCGCTCGCGCTCGAAGCCCCCGAGTTCGGGCAGCGACGCCTTTATGCGAACCTTGCCCGCGCGGCGGGGCAGGACAATCCCGACGCTTATGCGCTGCTCTGGAACCCCGCCGACTGACGGCGTTAGAGAAACACGCGGTTTATCCTCGCACTGGCTGCAATAGCTGGTGCGCAGGAGGCGCCGCGTTGATAGGGTGACGACGATGAAAAGCGGTATCGACCATCTTCCCCCGCACAAGCAGCGCGAACTCGAGCGCGTCGTCGAGATTATCTTCGAAGAATTCGAGGATGCGCTGGCGCTCGCGACGCAGGGCTGGAAGAAGAAGGGGCGCATCTCGAAGATCATTCTCTACGGCAGCTATGCTCGCGGCGGCTGGGTCGACGAGCCGCACACCGCCAAGGGCTATCAGTCGGACTATGATCTGCTGATCATCGTCAACGATAAGCGGCTGACCGATCGGGCCGATTATTGGTCGAAGCTCGACGACCGGCTCATTCGGGAATTGTCGGTAACGAAGACGCTGCGGACGCCGGTGAACTTCATCGTGCACAGTCTCGACGAGGTGAATAGCGGGCTGTCGCAGGGGCGCTATTTTTTCATGGACGTCGCGCGCGACGGGATCGCGCTTTACGAAGCCGAGGACAGCGAGCTTGCCGAGCCGCAGCCGAAGACGCCGCATGCGGCGCTCGAGATGGCGCGGGAATATTTTGAAGAGTGGTTTCCGAGCGCTGGCAAGTTTAAACGCGCCGCTGAGTTCCTCATCTCTGAAGATGGGCTACGCGAGGCGGCGTTTAATCTTCATCAGGCGACAGAGCGTTACTACCACTGTGCGCTACTCGTCTGCAGCTTCTACACACCGCATGTGCATAATCTCGCCTTCCTGCGGACGCAGGCTGAACGCATCGATCCGCGCTTGGCTAAAGCATGGCCGCGCCTCGAAAAGATCGATCGCTCGCGTTTCGAGAAGCTCAAGGAGGCTTACATCAAGGCGCGCTACTCGAAGCACTACAGCATTTCTGAGGCAGAGTTGGCTTGGCTGGGCGAGCGCATTGCTGACTTGGCAGGCATGGTTGAACTGGTGTGCCGCGAGCGCATTGCGCTGTTGGAGGCGACCGCGCGCGACGCTGGCTGAGGTTCCAAAAGCAAAGGGCCCTGCCGTGGCAGAGCCCTCTCTTCTTTCGGCGCAGAGGGTCTCCCGCCGAAAGATGCCCCTTTTGCCTCCGGGGTCGCACGGAAGCATTAGACCGGCGACAATAAGGCTCTGCTGGTTCGTGGCAATAAACACAGGTTAAGTCGGCGAACTTAGTTTTTGATCGCCGTCCCGATACGATACGGTCCCTTGCGTCGGGCGAGGGGCTTACCTTTCCAGCTAAGCTGCACCAGATTGCTCGCGAGCATGCCGTCGATTGCCGCATGGACGGCGGGCATGGCGCTGCGCCATTTAGGCCCGCGGGTTATCGCGCGAGCGACCTCACTCGGACATACTGATCCATCGGCCGTCCGCGCGGCCAGAAGCGCGAGAGCAGCTTCTTGTACTTTATTGTCCACGCTTGCCCGCACTACGCGAAGATCGCCCTTTGGTCATAGGGTCGGGTTTCGGTGGCGGTTTCCATCCCTGAGGCGGCGTCATGCGTTGCTGGCTCGTGCCGAGCCCCATTGCGCCGGGCTGCTGCCGCTCGATGCCGGACAGGTCCGCTCGCTCTACCGCCTCGGGCGCCGCGCCGCCGCGTAAAAGATTGATCTGGTCTCGGCAGCGGCGTGCCTCTTCGAAGTCGAGCGCGTCGACAGCGGCTTGCATTCTTTTCTGAAGTGCTTCGATCGCCTTGGACATTCTCGCTATACGCCTGACCCGAGCATTGGCCGCATCCTATTTGGAGCGTCTGCATTTCGCCGCATAAGTTGCACACGAAACGATGTGTTGCGCTGCGGCATCAGTGGGAAAGAATCGCCGAACCGGTGCGGCAATTCCTATGGTGTCTTCCTCGCGCTGAAGTATGTGCCACCCGCGACCCGATGAAGGGGCTCCTTCATCACAAAAACTTGGCGGCCTTTCCGGCCGCCTTTTTTTTTTGGGCTGATTGCAACTCCGGCGACCGGCGGCTCAGCGCCCGATCTCGGCCGTTTCGAGACCCGTCGGACTGTGCCCGAAAGCGGTCATTCACCGAATGTTCGAGCCGAGGCCACATCGCGCCTGCTGGTGGCCATTCAGGCACGAGCGCGGAAATCTCGAAAACAGTTGTTTGTTTAAGCAGCGATTAAAAGTCGGTGCGTTAGGGGCGCCAGTCGGTTGTGAAATCCAGTGCGTGGATTAGGCCCGTTAAATTGCAGCATTGGATATCAAAAGGGGCGCACGCATCCGGTATTTTGCGCTTCCCGCGACGCTGATTCGGGGCGGCGACCTCGAATGTCACGACAGTGCGGTTCGCCGGGTCGGTAAGCGCGTAAGATATCAAAAAGGGATCTCGGCCGAGAAGCTCAACTTCGTCTTCGTTGAGATTTTCTCCGTAACCTAATGAAAGCACCACGGCGATGACGTCGGGGTCTGCTTCCTCATCGAGGACGAGTGCGTCCTTTACGTCGGCCTCACGCAACCAATCGACTAGTTCGCCCTTGCCGACGATAATCTCTTCGTACTGCTCTATCGGGACCTTGACTTGGCCAGTCTCGCCTTGGTGCAGGAGCCAGCGCCAAAAGACCGGAAAACGCCTCAGCGGATAGAACCCGCGATCGCCACGAATTAGCGTATCGGCATCGAGCAGGTAGAGCATGTCAGGCGGCCCGCTCGGTCATGCGGCCGACTGCCGTCGGCTTTACGCCCAAGACCTTGCCCGCCTTCGTGGATGTCAGCGCCCCGCCGGCGACCATCCTATTTACGAGCTGAATTAGCCCTTGCCCGACTCGATGGCCTCGAACGACGTAATAGTTCGGCTGCCCCTTAGCCCGTCCCGCCGCCGCTTCGGCTCGCTCGACGTCAAGCTGGGCGCAGATCGCCTGATATTTGTTGGAGGTGATCATTCCCTCTCGAAGCAGGTTATAGGCCACCATTTTGCGGCTCAGGTGTCTTGCGTGTGCGAATTCGCCGATGGCCTCAATTAGGGGTGGAATCGGCGCGCCAGCTGGTAATTGATCCAATTCGCCCGGCTGAAGCAGATACGCCGCGGCGGCGCGGTCGCAGAGGCGTTCAATCTCGAGATCGGCACGATAGCCGCTGATGCCGCTCTGCCCAAGGAAGACGTGCCCGAGCTCATGTAGAAGGGTGAACGGCCAAGCCGCGCGCGCATCATTTTCGTTGATGACGATGAAGGGTGCGACCGGATCAGCCATGGCAAAGCCACGGAAGACCTCCGCGTCGATGGCCGTGTGGAACGTGCCAAGATTCCCCATCAGAATGACAAATACACCCGCGCGCTCGGTTGCGTCTCGAAGCAACCGAAAAGCGTCGTCCTTGGTTCGCGCTGCGCGGAAGTCCTCACGACTGACCCCGAGGGTTTGCATCATCACGTCAGCGAGGCGAGCGGGCCCATCCTGAACCAGCATAGAGCCGACGATGTCGAGTGGCTCGGCCTCTTGCGCATCTTCGAGCGCAGTGGCGACAATCGCCTGACGCGCCTTCACGTCTCGTACAAGCGCATTGACCAAAGATTCGCTACCAAGGCGCTGCTCAGGGATCGTGCGGAAGTCGTGCGTGTTCGGGCCCGGCTTGGGCGGCTCGGCGAGGTAGAACGCGAGTAAGGGGCGACGATACTTCTTCGCCATTTCGACCAACTGCCGGCGGCTCGGTTGCCTTTCGCCCGCTTCCAATTCAGAGAGCGCATCCACGGCGTTTGCGCCCGTTAGCCCTATTGCTCGCGCGGCTTCGGCGACGTCAAACCCGGCGCTTTCGCGTGCCCAAGTCAGGATATCGGGATTAACTTTCGGCATAGCTTGAAAGCAGCTAAGCACGAATTCGCAGAAAGCGCACCGCTATTTACGAACAAGTGCGAAGCAAATTCCTCGAATGGCATGTCGGGACGTATCGAGGGATCAGTGGCAAACGGCTGTAAAACCACCCGATGCAACGGGAATGGTCGCGAACGCAGTTGGGCCCGAATCATAGAACCGCTCACTTCGGAGTGGCTCTGGCGAGCGTCCGCTTCATTTGCGCCGCTGAACTCAGGGAAAAGTGGGAGACCTCGATGCGCGCCATTTCCAGGAAGGGATTCGTCGTACGGGTGCCGGCGGCGTAGAACGCGATATGGGCACCAGCTTATTTGACCGTTCGATCGAAATCGACATGGCCGAATATGTGCGGCGCGCGCAGCACTGGTTTGGCGTCCGTCGCACCGACACGGGCGCGTTCGAGGAGCGACTTCGCGCGGGATTTGCGTTCGGAGCGGGTGATCATTACGCAGAGAACCGTATCGAATGCAGCCGACATCTCGGCATGTTCTCGTTCGAACTATTTCGGGCGATGATTTGCGGCGGCCAGTCGTTCAAGCCTGTCATTGTGATCATTATGTGGGAGCGGCTCGTTGCGTCCGGCGTGATCATGAAGACGTTTGCAGCGATGCCGGGGATCGTTTTTGCCGACCATCAGATCCTTGAACACGTGCTCTATGGCCATATCGACGACGACAGTTTCGCCAATCTCTTTGCATCGCCGGCGCGCCTGCCGCAGCGTTATGCCGGCGCGATCGCGGCAGTGGACGTCCTCAAGGGCGGAGATATCTATCGCGGGACCGCCTTCGTTGTGCGTCACGAGGGCCAGCAGTATCTCGTGACGGCCAAGCATAATGTCGATCCGGACGAAGATGTCGTAGTCGAGGCAGTGACGTCGGAGGCGGGCGCGCGCCTTATCCTCAATCCGATAATCCGGTCGCCGGATTACGATATCGCCGTCGCCGCCTTGGCCGAGCCGATCGTCGGCCCCTGCTTCGCGCTCTCGGACAATATAGACTTGTTCGACGAGTTGTTCACGCTCGGCTATCCGCTCGTGCCGCGCGCTAACTCGCTGCTGCTCGGCCACCGGGGCGAAATGAATGGCCGTGCACAACTCTACGAGGAGCGATGTCCGGCGCTGATCATCTCGAATCTCGTTTCGCCCGGGAGCAGCGGCGGCCCGGTTCTGACGCGCGACGGACGCTGTGTCGGGATGACGATCAACTGGCTCGAAGGCGAGCGCAAGGTCCAGGAAACGCGTCAGGAAAAGGACGATGATGAGGACCGGGAGGAGAAGGAAAAGGCGTGCGAATGCGCGGCCGCGGTGCCAGCGGCTTCGGCGAGCGAGCGGATGCGCTTCTCCGCAGCCCTACCGGCCGAACTGCTTCGCAACCTTATCGACCATTGCTCGGAAGGCCGGGCGGTGTGACCGGATCCGCGCCCGGGCCCGCCATCCACGCGAGAAAGCTTGCTTCCGCGGCCTTGGCATCGACCGGCTTTGTCTCATCGCTGAAGGTTGCCGTGACATATTCGCGAAGATTTGCTGCCTTAGGCGGCGAGACGACGGACCATTTCACGATTGCCGCTTCAAAATATTGTCGGGCCAACTTGGTGTGGCCGCGGGTCAGCAACAATTCGCCCACCCATTGGCGAATATAGGCCTGATTTTCAAAGAACGCGGATTTTTCGTCCTCGATGAGCGACGCCGACTTCCGGTAGCAGGCCAGAGCGGTATCGGTCTGCCCCATCAAGTGCAGGCTGAGGATCAGCGTGCAATAGGCACCCCCTTCGTGGGGTGATCGGCGTGCAAAAAGGACCCCTTCATCCCGGGGATT